>CAVUAI010000062.1:0-329842 GCA_963739385.1 uncultured Alphaproteobacteria bacterium | reverse complement strand
CGCGCCACGTTGTTGCAGGCGATCATCGAGCGGATGTCGAGCGCGACCAGTTCCGGCACGCGCACCATGTTGAGGAAGGTGTCGAACACGTCCTCGCAAACCTTGCCGCGATCGATCAGGCGCAGACCGGGCGATGAAAACCCTTCCGTGAAAATCTCACGCGCCTCGGGGCAGAAGCCGCCGGGATTCATCGCCCCGATATCGCTGACGTGCACGAAACACGCCGACCAGGCCGCCAGTTCGCCACCATAATGGATGGGCGACACGATATAGACGTCGGAGGTGTGGAGCGCCGCGGTGTAGGGATCGTTGAGAAAAAACATGTCTCCCTCGTTGATGCGTCCCTTGAAGCGGCGAAGGATGGCTTTGCACGCCTCGGATGCGCAGCTCAGATGGTGCAAAAATCCGACCCCGCCCATCAGCAATCCACCTTCCGCGGTGTATAGCGACACCATCAGATCGTGGCCTTCATTGGTGATGGCGCTGCCGGAGACGTGCTTGAGCGTGATGACCGCTTCCTCGACCACGCGAAACAGACGATGGCGGACGATTTCGAAAGTGATGGGATTGACCGGGTCCATCACGCCTCCTCCAGGATCAGGTTGCGCAGTTCGTCCATGCGCGCGATTTGTCCGTTGTGAACGACGACGGTTGTCACTGGCGAATGCACGACCGTTGGACCGCGCACGACGTTACCGGGCTCGATCCGCTCGAAATCATACACCGTGACCGGCCGCATGCCGACATCGTCGGTGAACAGGATCGAGCCGTCGTCCGCGCTCCGCGCGCGAGGGGTCGGAGCTGCCGAGCGGGATGGGCTCGATCCGCGGGCGCTGCATCATGCCGTGCGCCTTGAGCCGGAACGTGACGAGCTCGATGCCGGCGGCGCGGTAGGACGACCCGTGACCGTAGCGACGCTTTCGTAGAGTTTTTCGAAATCGGCCTGCAAGATCGTCGAGCGTCTGCGACGTGACCGGCAGACTGCCAGGCAATGGCGTGCCGACCTGATGCACCTGACGGCGGTATCGCATCTCGATAATCCATTCTAGTGCAACGCGCGCGCTTCGAATCCCTCCCCGGCAAGCTGACGACGCGCGCGTTGCGCCATCGTTTCGAGCACGGCATTGACCGCAGCGGGTTCGACCGGCATCGGCATGGGTCTGACAACCGAATAATCGTGCAATACATCGGCCGCGACCATGCCGAAGGCACACAGCACCGCGGCGGTGTCTGGGATGATTACGCGCCAATCGACAAGTCCCGCGCATAAGCGCCGGCGAATAATCCGCCGCTACCGCCGAAGGACTGCAGCACGAATTCGCGCGAATCGATCCATGCTCCACAGTGACGCTGCGGATGAGATCGGCTATCTTCGCCACCGCTACGCGGTAGATACCTAGCGTCGCCTCATCAACGCCCATACCCAGTGGGCGCGCGATCCGCTCGGCGAAAATTTAACGCGCCCGCCCGACGTCCAGCCGGATTGTACCGCCCAGGAACGTGTCCGGGTCCATGAAGCCCATGATGGCGGCGACGTCCGTAAGCGTCGGCTGGTCGCCGCCGAGCCCATAGCAGATCGGGCCGGGTCGGTCGACGCGCTGCCCCCGACGGTCGGGCGCATCGTGCGGTGATCGACGTCCACAATGCTGCCACCGCCGGCACCAATGGATTGCAAGTCGATCTTCGACGCTATGTAACGATAGCGGTCGACCATCGGCTCGCGCGCGTATTCGAAGCGGCCGTCCTGGACCACCCCGACCTTGAAGGTCGTGCCGCCCATGTCGGCGGCGATGACGTTCGTGTCGCCAAGGATGCCGGCAAGGAATTGTGCGCCGACGACGCCCGCGGCCGGGCCGCTCTCGATCATCCCTACCGGCCGCGCGGCCGCTTCCTCGATGGGCACGAGGCCGCCATAGCCCTGCATGACCAGCACCGGGCCGCCATAACCGTTTTCCCGAGACGCTGCGTCAGTTCGGCAAGATAGGCCTGCGCCACCCGGCCTACATAGGCGTCGATGACGGTTGCGGAGGTGCGCTCGTATTCGCCGGGAACGGGTGCCACATCCGTCGAGATCGCCACATGGACCTGCGGTGCCAGGCGGCACACGAAGTCACGGATGCGCTCCTCGTGTGCCGGGTTGCGAAACGACCACAGCAGACACACGCTGATCGCTTCGACCTGTTCGCGTCCGACCAGCCGCTCCACCGCCGCCTCGACGTCACGCTCGTCGAGAGGCTGCAGGATCGCGCCCTTGTAGTCGACGCGTTCGCGCACGCCGGCGATGCGCCCATGCGGCACCAGCGGCACCGGTCTGTTCGAGGCGACCGGATGCTTGATCGCGTCCTCGGGCTGGCCGGACCAGCGACCATAAGCGCCGCGCGTCACGAGAAGCGTATCCTCGAAGCCGGCGGTGGTGATCAGGCCGGTGCGCGCGCCCTCGCGTGTGAATATCGCGTTGTCCACCACGGTCGAGCCGTGCAGGAACAGCCGTGTCTGCGCCAAAAGCGCCTCGAACGCGACGCCCATGTTCGCCGCTGTCACGCGCACCGAATCGAGCACGCCGAGCGCGAAGCGCGGTGGTGTTGACAGCGCCTTGCCGAAATCGACAAACTCGCCATCGCGCAGGACGACACAATCGGTGCACGTGCCACCGACATCGACTGCTATGACATAGCCTTGCTTGCCGGTGAATGTGCTCAACGGCATTTGCGCTACGACAGCGATTGCAGGAACTCCCGCACCACCGAGTTGAATTCCTTGGGCCGCTCCCAGTGCACGAAACGGCCTGCTCCGGGGATCGCCGGCGCCTCGCGGAAGTTCCGCATGCCGGCGAGCACTTCGGGCCGGTCGGGATAAGGATCATCACCGCCGCACAGGCCGAGGACCGGAACATCGAGCTTGCGAAAGGCTGGGACGAGATCGGGCACGGAGGAACCAAATTCCAGCATGCCGTGGCGGTATTCCTCGATTGGATGGCTCGCGAACAGCTGGATCGATTTCTCGCGCACCGGCGAGTCGACCGGAATAACCTTGTAGATCCGCTTGCCGGCGTCGGCGCGCAGGAGGGATATGAAAGCGTCGCGGCCACGCGTTTCCAGAACCTTGGTCGCTTCCTCGTTGTACTGTTTCCAGCGATGGAAGTACTGCATCGCGTCGTGCAGTTCGCTCCAGGCGACCAGCACCAGGCCCTTCACCCGGTCAGGATACTGGATGGCGTAGTTGGCTGCGATCGTCGTGCCGAACGCGACCGCGATGATCACCGGTCGCTTCAAACCGAGCTTGTCGATAAGCGCCGCGAGATCGCGTGTCTGGTTGACCAGCGAGAAGCCGAAATTGGTGAGTTCGGTGCCCGCGTGCCCGCGTCTGTTATAGGCAAAGCAGCGATATTCGCGGGCGAACTCCGGGAGCTGATATTCCCAGTACGCCGTTCCGTGAATTTCACCGTGGATCAGGGCGAGATCGGGTCCTTGGCCCCGCAATTCATAGTAGAAATTGCAGCCATTCGCTTCGATGGTCGGCACGACGTCGAACTCTTAAGCGATTGCCTCGCCGACGACTATCGGGGAAGGGCGCGGGGCGAGTCAACATTATACTGGGAATGCATAGGGCGTATCCTATCGCAGATGGGCGCGCCTCCTGACGAGGGAAGACCTGCAATGGCGACGTGGAGCATCGGCAGCATCAGTGTCACCCGTGTGGGTGAATTGCTTGGATTTTCCGGCCTGCCGCCGGAAAAATACTTTGCCGGGTTTGAACGGGAGGTGCTCGAGCGGCATCTGGACTGGCTCGTTCCAAATCATTACTCGCGCGAGCATGACCGGCTAATCACGAGCGTGCATTCGTGGCTCATCCGCGCCGAGCGGCACACGATCCTGCTCGATTGCTGCGCCGGCAATCACAAGATCGGCCAGGTTTTGTGCGGTTTAATCAGCTCGATACGCCCTATCTCGAACGCCTCCGCGATGCCGGTGCGGCGCTCGAGGACATCGATATCGTGTTGTGCACGCATCTGCATTCGGATCACGTCGGCTGGAATACGGTGCTGCGCGATGGACGCTGGGTTCCGACCTTTCCCAATGCCAAATATCTGTTCTCGCGCACGGAGAACGAATGGGGCGATCCGCGCCAGAACCCAGAAGCGGATTGCGACCTGCAACGCAGCAATGCCTATCGCGACAGTGTACTTCCCGTGATCGAGGCCGGCCAAGCGGAATTGGTTGAAGGCACGCACGCCATCGGCGATGCGATGCTCATTGAGCCGGCGCCTGGACACACGCGCGGCCATATCATGCTCAAGCTCGATGAACGGGGAAAGAAGGCGGTATTCTGCGGCGACGCCATTCACCATCCGCTGCAGGTCTATGCGGCGCACTGGAATTCAGCCTTCTGCGAGCTGCCGGAGGAGGCGCGCGTCACCCGTCGTCGGATGCTCGAATATTGCGCCGAGCACCGCGGTCTGCTCTTTCCCATCCATTTCGGCGCGCCGCACGTCGCGGCTATCGCAAGGCTCGGAGATTGTTTTCCCTGCGCTTCGTCGACGGCAAATGACGTTTAAGGCGGTTCAATTGCGCTGCTGCTGCGTGTAGCCGTAGTGCCACGCAAGCACGCGGTTCTCGATTGCCACGAACAGACGGTTGAGGACGTAGCCGACCACCGCCAAGGTCAGAACGCCTGCGAACATCTCGCGGACCTTGAAGCCGCGCTGCGCGCTGAGGATGAAATAACCGATGCCATTCGATGTGGCCACCATCTCGCTGATCACCATGACGATGAGCGCAACAGCCAAGCTCACGCGCATGCCGCTGAAAACATAAGGCGAGGCCGCCGGCAGCACGACCTGCCAGACGAGCTTGCGGCCCGCGACGCCAAAGGTGCGGGCGGTCTGAAGCTGAATTGGGTCGACGCTACGCACGCCGCTATAGGTGTTGATCAAGACGGGAAACAGTGACGCGAAGGCGATCATGAATATCTTCATCTCATCATCGATGCCGAGAAAAAGGATCACGATCGGCAGGTAGGCCGGGCTTGGAATCGGTCGAAGTACCTCGGTGATCGGCTCGAGCAGGTTGTAGAACACGCGGAAATAGCCCATCAGCAGTCCGAGCAGGACGCCGAGCAAAACGCCAATGAAGTACCCGGCGAACATCCGCCAAAGGCTGTCGCCAAGCTCGTGGAGCAATTCGCCCGAGAGGATGAGGCCCCACCATGTGGCGAGGATCTGGCTCATGCGCGGAAAGCTCAGCGAAGGCATGGTACCGCTCGCCGCCGCCATCTCCCACAGCACGAGCAAAACCGCGATAAATGCGACGCCGAGCCAGCGCGTCTTCCAGGGCAGCGTATGGCGGCGCCCGGGCTTCGCCTTTGTATCGGGGAGCACGGGATTGTCGGGGGCCGCGCTCTCGGTCATGCGACCTCCGTCGCAACGAGCCCTTCGTCGGCGAAGAGCTGCGCCAGCAGCTGGGCGCGGTAGTCAAGATATTGAGGCAGTGCTCTGGTGGCGATCTGATCGCGCGGATGCGGCAACTCTATCGGCAAATCGGCGGCGACGGTGCCGGGCGCGCGGGTCAGCGCCACGACGCGCGTCGAAAGATAGACGCCTTCATCCACATCATGGGTCACGAAGATAACGGTGAGGCCAAGTTCGTGCCACAGATTGCGCAACAACTCCTGCAGACCCACACGCGTCAGCGCATCGACAGCGCTGAACGGCTCGTCCATCAAAAGCACCTTCGGCCGGCACGCGAGCGCACGCGCGATAGCAACGCGCTGCTGCATACCCCCCGAGAGTTGCCAAGGATAGTGGCGCTCGAAGCCGGTGAGCTTCACCAGGCCGATGATTTCCCGTGTACGCGTGGCGATCGCCGCCCGAGACAGTGTCTCGCGGTTTTCCAACCCGTAGGCGACGTTGCGTTCCGCCGTCTTCCACGGGAACAGCGAGCGCGTATATTGCTGAAAGACATAGAGGGCGCTCGGCGGGGGACCTTCGACATTGCGGTCGTCGAGAAAAACCGTGCCCGACGTGGCGTCGATCAAGCCGGCGATAATCTGCAAAAGGGTCGACTTGCCGCAGCCGGACGGGCCGACGATGGAGACGAAGCTGCCGGGCGCGACGTCGAGGTCGATGCCGTTGAGTGCGACAGTCGTTCCCCCTGCAGCGACGAAGTTCTTGCGTAGGCCGCGAATGCGCAGGAACGGCCGAGATGGGCCGGTCATCGACGACCACTCAGGGTAGCTTCAGCACGCGGCGCGAAATGTCGATCGGCTTCTGAAGCATGCCGTACTTCTGCATCAGCTCCATGGTGCGTGCCATACCGGCGACGTTCACCGCCGTCCCTAGCTCCGGCAGCAGCACCTGGTCCTTGAGCGCCGGGCTGAGTTTAGTATAGGCGACGTTGATCTCGCGTGCGGCAGCGTCATTCGCTTTAGCGAATTCGGCCCCTTTGATCACTGCACGGGCGAACTTGACGGCGGTGTCGCGGTTTTTCTCGACCCACGACGTGAGCGCAAGATACTGCGTGATATCCGACTTCGGCGCCGTCTCGACATACGGCCAGCTTATGATCTCCGCCATGCCGGTTGCCATCAGCGCCGAGCGGAATGGCTCGACTTGGCCAATGGCGTCGACTTGGCCGTTCAGCAGCGGATCGTTCATCTGCGGGAAGGGAACTTCTGTGAACCTGACCTTGGTATGGTCGACGCCATGGAGCTCAAGCGCCGCCACCGCGTGCAACCACGCTGTGCTGTTGATGACATTGACTGCCATCCGCTTGCCCTCGAGGTCCTTAATCGACTTCACCGCATCTTTGCGCACGATAATCGCGGTCGTCGTATCAGGCGGCGCGCTGCGCACAGCTGCGGCCGGCGCGAGTACGGCCGCATCGAGACCCTGTTCGATCGCCTGTAGGGTCGAGACAGTGTTGCTGAATGCGATATCGATGCGACCGGATTGCAAAACCGGCACCGCGAGGGCGCCGCTCTGGAATTGTGTGATCTCGATTTCGAGACCTTCGGCCTTGAAGAATCCCTCCTTGTCCGCGATGACCGCAGCCAGCGCCTCGGAGAAGGGCAGCAGACCGACCCTCAGCTTCGTCTGCGCCGTCGCCGCAACCGGTATCGAGAGTGTGCCGAGCAGGACCAGCAACGCGCGCACCACGCGTGAAACAACAGGCATGAGGAACCCCGCTTTTCCTTGGAAAGATCAAGCTTATTGAGCGCCCTACTATCCGTCAACGGCGCTACCTGACGCATCATCAGCGTCCCGCGCGTCGCTCAGACTATCGGTCGCTGCTGCCCCATGTGGTTGTCTTGGGCTGAAGCGCACTTGCGTCGAAATCTGATGAAGAATGCCGGCTATTATAACGAATTGAAAACTCATCGGTCTCTCAACAAGGACGCTCCGATCCATCGCGCGCCATCCAGCACGTGGGCCGAATCGTATTTGCGCCCATCCTCGGCGCCTACCAGCTAAGTCACTTCCGAGCGGCCGCGCCTGCCACCAGTTTCGAGTCGCCTGTAGAAGCCGCCCTAGCGCTTGGTTACCAAGCGCTTGAATTCTTGTGCACTACTAATCCTTCACCGTAGATTTCTGGGGCCGATCGGCTTCGGTAGAGTGGATTTCCACACCGACCGTTTTTTTGGGTTGTCCGCGCGGTTTGACGACGAGCTGTTGGTGCTGTTTGGCCCGTATTCAATTCTTGTGTCCGCGCCCCAATCGGTCATTACAGATTGTACATTCGCCTGGCGGCGGCCAGTGCCCGCATGCATCCGGTACGGTCTCCTTTTGCATCGAGACGTTTAGCGCGTGCCAAGGTCGCCGCGAATGTCGCTTTCGCCTGCTGCTCGGCGCGTTTGATCGAGGCAGGGGTCGGCTGATAGCCCAGCTGTGCGCCAATCGATTGCGGCGCCATGGGCCCGGCGTTCGGATTCCCTGCCGACTGGCGCACCGCCTGCTCGAATTGCGCGATCTTGCTGGTGCAGGGACCGGCATGCGTTGATCCGATACCGAGACCAAAAGCGGCAGCAACGACCCAGGCTGCAGCAAGTCGGCTCATTGCTCGATGGCGCATTCGCGAGCCTCTCCATGACGTGTTCGATCGAGAGCTGCCGCGCTCGTGGCGTCGCGACCAACGGCAAGTGTCAGTTGCGTCGGCCGGTTGTCGCGCGCCGTCCTGCCGGCTGGGCGCCAACATTGCTTTTGAAAAAATTGGGCCGGCACCACCCGCCCGCCCCGCGTATGGTCTCATAGCACTGCTCGAAGCTGTAGAAGCCGCAATTATAAGTCGAGGCGTCGTAGAAGGCGCACCAGGGCCCGTCGGCACGGGCGCTCGATCCGCCACCGACCACCAGGAACAACAGCGCGATACCGCCGATCAGCTTATTCAAGAATTGCTCCTGTTGCGACCTCGAGCTCGGTCTGGAACGAGCCACGACCGCGCACCCGCCACACGATTATTGCAGATTATACGCTCGAGGCTTGCTACTCGAACGCAAAGATGCGCCTCCAATCGTTCTTCATGCTGATCACCGTCCAGCCGTCCTTCTTCGCCTCGTCGTACAGCGCCTGCGTGAAGGTGCCGACCTTGCTGTCGGGCAGGCCTTGGGCGGGGCCGTAGGCGTATTCGCGTGCGGCGTCGTCGTGCAGCACGAGCATCTTCAGCCGCGCGCCGGCGCCGGCCGCCGGTCCACTCCAGCATCTGCCGGTCGCCGGTCGAGTTGCCGAACGCCGCATAGGGCCTCCGCCCGATCATCATGTGAATTCCCTCCACCTTGCCGGCGTTGTTGTCGTTGAGCAGAAGCTTCGGCTCCTTGGTCAGGAACGGTTTGCCGTCCTTGCCGTAACCGTATTTCGTTCCACCCGCGGTGCCGACCACCTGCTCGGGCGGGATGCCGTAGACCCTTTCTGCATAGACGCGCACGAAGTCCTGGCCGCCGCCGGTCACGATGTAGGTCTTGTAGGCGTTGTCGCGCAGATAACGCAGCACTTCGATCATCGGCTGATAGACCAGCTCGGTGTAGGGGCGATTCCAGCGCGGATGCCTGGCCGTTTCGATCCACGTCTTCGCTTCGGCCTTGAACTCGTCCACCGTCATGCCGGTCAGCGTCGCAGCAAGGATCTTATAGAGATCGCGCATCGAGAGCCTGGCCATCGCCTCGCGGTCTCCCGAGAGCACGGTCTTGAACGGCTCGACGTTCTTGAGCTCCGGCTTCTTCGCCACCACCGCGGGAACGCGCTCCAGGGCGAAGACCACCTGCGTGTACATGGGATGCTCGACCCACAGCGTGCCATCCTGGTCGAACACCGCGATGCGATCCTCCGGGAACACATAGTTCGGGCTCGAGCGGTCGATGGTGGCGCGCACGAGGTCGAAGATCGCCTGTTTCGCCGGCCCGTCGTTCCACGACGGCAGCAGGCCGCCCGGCGTGTTTGCGCCGGCGCGGAGGCGGGAAGGAGCGTTCCAGACAGGGCCGCAAGCAGCGCCAAGGTCGTGAGCAGGGCGCGGCGGTCGATGCCGGGGGAAGGAGCAATCGGCTTCATGTTCGGGTCCGTTCAGACGTGGGATGACACGGCTAATTGCTCGACGGCGGGTTCCTGAGCTTCTCCATGGCCTGTTCGACCGAGAAGCTGCCGGGCTTCTGGCGCGGTGGGAACTGCTGGAAACTCTCGAGATGCTGCGCCACCAGCGACTGCGCCGGGACGAGCAGGAAGGCATGCTCGACGAACCATCGCACATAGTCGCCCGCCTCGTGCTGGGCCCGCTCGAACGGGTCGGATCGCAAATTGAACAGCCGGGGCAGGCGCAGCTGCACCATCGGCTCCGCCCAGACATCGAAGCCATGTGCCCTCTGCTCCAGGAACACCGCCTTCCACTGCTCGTAGCGCAGGCCGTTGAGATTGCCGTCGTCGGTCCAGTAGAAGAATTCGCGGCGCTTGTTCGGGCCCTTGCGGGCGAGCAGGTCACGCTGGTCGTAGCCGTCGAGGTGAACCCGGAAGGTCTTGCCGGCGGCATCGTAGCCCTGCAGGAGCTTATTCTTGATGTCCGGCTCGCCGGCCGCCGCCACCAGCGTCGTCGCCCAGTCCTCGGCGGAGAAGATGTCGTTGATCTCCATGCGCGGCGGCACCAAGCCGGGCCAGCGTATCATCGCCGGCACGCGGTAGCCGCCTTCCCAGTTGGTGTTCTTCTCGCCGCGGAATGGCGTGGTGCCGCCGTCGGGCCACGAGAACGCCTCGGCGCCGTTGTCGGTGGTGTAGATGACGATGGTGTTGTTCGCGATCGCGAGGTCGTCGAGCTTCTTCAGGAGCTCACCGACCTGCCCGTCGTGCTCCACCATGCCGTCGGGATAGATGCCCAGCCCGGTCTTGCCCTGGGACTCCGGCTTGAGGCGGGTCCAGATGTGCATGCGGGTCGGATTGAACCAGACGAAGAACGGCTTCCGGTCCCGGACTGCGCGGTCGATGAAGTCGAACGAGGCCTTGAGGAATTCCTCGTCGATCGTCTCCATGCGCTTCTTGGTGAGCGGCCCGGTATCTTCGCATTTCTGCTTGCCCCATGGGCCGAAGCGCGGGTCGTCGCCGGGCGTGTCGGTGGCGGTCGCGAAGCACTTTAAGACGCCGCGCGGGCCGAATTGCGCCCTGAACTCGGGATTCTTCGGATAGTCGGGGTGCTCGGGCTCGTCCTCGGCATTGAGGTGATAAAGGTTGCCGAAGAATTCGTCGAAGCCGTGAACGGTCGGCAGGAATTCGTTGCGGTCGCCGAGATGGTTCTTGCCGAATTGGCCGGTCACGTAGCCTTGTGGCTTGAGCAGCTCGGCAATGGTCGGGTCCTTCTCCGACAGTCCCTCTTTCGCCGCCGGCAGGCCGACTTTCAATAGTCCCGTGCGCAGCGGACTCTGTCCGGTGATGAACGCGGCGCGGCCGGCGGTGCAGGATTGCTGGCCGTAATAGTCGGTGAAGATCGCGCCCTCGTTGGCGATGCGGTCGATGTTGGGCGTGCGATAGCCCATCAGGCCGCGGTTGTAGGCGCTGATGTTCCAGTAGCCGATGTCGTCGCCCATGATGACGAGGATGTTGGGCTTCTGCTGCTGCTGCTGCGCGCGACGCGGTTGCTGGTGCGACCAGTGCGAAAGCGAGCGATGCCAGCAGGGCAAGCCGGAGGTTCCAGCTTCTGCTCATGGTCGATCTCCTGATGGAGGTTCTCGATCGGACTCGTCGGCGGGCGGGCGCCTTGTGAGGCGCCCGCCGTGTTCGTGTCAGCGGTCAGTCCGACCGGCCTTTCGTTGCCTCTTGATCTGCTGCATCACCTGGTCGAGGTTGTAGCTCGCCGGGTCCTGCATCGGCGGGAACTCCTTATAGGACTCAAGCTCCTTCAGCCACAGCGCCTGGCCGATTGGCAGCATGTTCCAATCGTAGACGTAGGCGGTGGACGGAGAGCCGATGGAGCCACCCAAACCCTGGAGTGTCTTGTATTGTGAGCCAATGGAGGTCTCGAAGGGATCGCGCTTGATATTGACGACTTGGGCCCAGTGAAACGGGAGCACGCCCGAAATGAAGCCAGCCGGTGCGTCGGACACCATCGCGAAATAGATCTTCCAGTTCTTGTAACGTACCGCCGACGGGTCCTTGCCCGAATAATAGAAGAACGTGTCGCGCGCCGACTTCTCCGATCGCCCGGACAGGTATTCGGTCTGGTCGACGCCATCGAGCTTGGTCTTGACGATGCCCGGATAGCTGCCGGCCATGATGCGCCTGTTCAGCGCATCGCCCTTGTCTCCGCCCGCGATGTTGACCAGCGTGGGCACCCAGTCGAGCGATGCGAATATGTCGTTCTTCACCGTGCCCGGCCGGATGGTGCCCGGCCAGCGTACGAGGAGAGGCGCGCGCATGCCGCCTTCCCAGGTGCTCAGCTTGCCGCCTTTGAAGGGCGTGGTGCCGCCGTCCGGGAAGGTGATGGTCTCGGCACCGTTGTCGGTGGTGAAGACGACGATCGTGTTGTCGAGCTGACCCATGTCTTCGAGCTTCTTGAGCACGACGCCGATGTTGTCATCGAGCTGCTTCATGCCGGCTTCGTTGAGGCCCCAGTCCTTGCCGCCGGGCTCACCCACCATGCCCAGGTATTTGTCGGGCAGCACGGTCGTGATGTGCATGCGTGCCGGGTTGTACCAGACGAAGAAGGGCTTGTTGGTCCGCCGCGGATCGTTGCGGTCGAGGAAGTCGACGACCTTCGCAGAGATTTCCTCGTCCACGGTCTTCGAGCGCTCCAACGTCAGCGGACCCTGATCCTGGCATGTCTGATTTGCGGCAGTGCCGTCTGAGGACCTGCACCACAGCACCGGGCGTGGGGGTGTCAAACAGGTCGTCGTCCTGGGGTCCACGGCCCCGGGAACCTCGGGGAGGCCCGGGATCGGCGTATTGCGGCACGGTGGCGCGACCGTCTGCTGAGGTCGGGGACTTGTTGATGTCGGGGAAGCTCACCCCCTGCATGGCGTCAAGATGGTAGAGGTAGCCCCAGAACTCGTGGAAGCCGTGGGCGGTCGGCAGGGCATCGGTGTGGTCGCCCAGGTGGTTCTTGCCGAACTCGCCGGTGTTGTAGCCGAGATCGCGCAGGAACCAGGCGACCGCCGGCGTGCCGGGTCGCAAATATGACGGGCTGCCCGGCAGTTGCGGCGGGATCATGCCGGTGCGCAGCGGATGCATGCCGGTGAAGAAGGCGTTGCGCCCGGCGGTGCAGCTCTGCTCGGCGTAATAGTGCATGAAGATCGCACCTTCCTGGCCGATGCGGTCGATGTTGGGCGTCTCCCCGACCATCAGGCCGCGGTGATAGATGCTCGGCTGCATAATGCCGATATCGTCGCCCATGATGAACAGGATGTTGGGCTTCTGTTGCTGCTGCGCGGCCGCCGGCGTGCCCGCCGCCATCACGGCGGCTAGCAGTGCGAGCAGCGCGAGCCATAGGTTTCGCGACAAACTCATCGTGCAACTCCTCGAAGCTATGCGTTTGGTTCGCGGACAAGCGCATTCGCACGTCCACAAGTGCGCAGCCAAGTGTGCTCGGGTTACGGATTGAACCCGGCGGCAGTCATGCAGGCTTTGTACAATGCAGTACGATTCCTCCCTTGGTCATCACCGTCGAGTGGGTACGCGGTCTGTGCTTGCTTGACACACTTTGCGATGCCCGCGTCCCTTGCAGCGCTGTCTTGCGCGGAGGCTTGCGATGCGAAAGTGGAGAGCCCAAATGCCAATGCGATGAAAACCCTATTTGACCTCTTCATGGTTCGTCTCCATCTGCGAGATCATTTGGCTGCCCGAACTCTGCGTGGGAAAACACCTCCGTTGGGGAAATGTATCAGATTGGTAAGAGTATCGGAAGGCGCGGCAAGTGCAGCAGGGGTGGCGCTACCGCGAGGCATTTGACACAACGAGCCGTTCAGTCCGAAGCGCGAGCAGCATGGTGTGCTGATTGCGAGTTGGCGCATCAGCGCGGTCAAGCGGCGAATGCACTTTACGGTTTTGTTACATGAAGCCTGCCGTCGACGATTAACGACCTGTGGCGCAGACAGCCACCCATCCGACCGCGTCACGTATGGTCCCTAAGCACCGCTCGATCTCTAGAAGCAGAAATTATGGGTTTGCGGCGTCGGGTGCACCAACGCCCGTCAGCACGGCGCCCAATATGGTGCCGCCGATCATCGCGACACGCCGATCAGCTTGTTGATGAATTCCTCCTCAGTAGCAGTTAGTGCCCGCACTTTGGGCATGCACAGATGCGCTATCCCCTTTGCGAAATCGCCCAACGCCGTTGCGGCACAACACCGTCGCGTGGCCGATCGGCCACAGATATGAAGATTTGCGCCTTCTCTTGGATTAAGTGCGCGCACGCCCTTGCAATGCCACAAGCCGATGTGAGACCTACCGCGGGGGCGGTCCGTCGTTTTGACACTCGGGAATTACGCACTTCATTGATCGCTACGCGGCAGCCCCTTTTGCTCGTCTCAGTGGAGTGGGGGGCAAGTATGAAAGCCGGTCCTGCAATCGGAGTCCTGGCCGCCGCGAGCGTCATGTTTTCTCACGCTGCGCTTGCAGATGAAGGCGGCGTGAGCTTCTGGATCCCAGGCTTCTTTGGCAGTCTCGCTGCGACCCCGCAGCAGCCCGGGTTCTCCATGGCGAACATCTACTATCACACCACCGTATCCGCCGGCGCCGACGTCGCCCGTGCGCGCGAGATCACCATTGGCAAAATCCCCGTGAATTTGTCGGCGAATCTGAGCGCCAACTTGAATGCTACCGGGGACCTTGGCCTATTCATTCCGAGCTACGTGTTCGCGACGCCAGTGCTGGGCGGTCAAGCGTCGGCACTTTTAATCGCAACATATGGCCGCGTGGGCACCTCCTTGGCGGGGACGCTGACGGGCACGCTGGGAACGCCGTTCGGCACCTTCCCGTTCTTTCGCTCCGACGGCATCGGCGACTTGGTGTGGGGCTTCGGGGATTTGGTCCCGCAGTTTAACCTCCGTTGGAACAGCGGCGTTCACAACTACATGACCTACATCACCGGAGACATACCGGTCGGGGCATACGACTCATCTCGCCTTTCCAATATCGGCATCGGGCACGGCGCGCTCGACGCCGGCGGCGGCTATACCTATTTCAATCCGGCGACTGGGCACGAATTCTCAGGCGTGCTCGGCTTCACCTACAATTTCGAGAACAAGTCGACCCAGTATCAGAACGGCGTCGACATGCATTTCGATTGGGCCGCGTCGCAGTTCCTGACCAAGCAGTTTCAGGTCGGGCTGGTGGGCTACGTGTACAAGGAGATCGGCTGCGACAGCGGCTCCGGCGACCGGGTCGGCTGCTTCCAATCGCAGGTGGTCGGCGTCGGGCCGCAGCTCGGCTTCATCTTTCCGGTCGGGGACATGCAGGGCTATATCAATTTAAAAGGCTACAAGGAATTTGCCGCGGAGAACCGGCCCGATGGCTGGAATACCTGGGTCACATTCGTGATCTCGCCGGCTGCGCCCACGCCGAGCGCCCCGCCGCGAAGGGCCCTGCTCACGAAATAGCTCGGACCCCACTGGGATCGGGGTCGGACCAAAAAACCGTCGTGCACAGTAACTTGAGTGCGAACAAAAAGGTTTGCCATGCGGCTTTTCCGTAGCCCCATTCTAATGATGATGGTTTGCGTCGCCTTGACGAGCCAAGCCGTCGCCGGCGCCACAGAGATCGCAATCGAGGCGAAGTTCGACCGAAATCCCAGCGCGGCAGGTATTTGAGCCCGCAATCGGGCGCAACGACGATGCGCTCGGCCGGCGCGGGATGCGATCAAACGGCTGGAACAGATGGTGAGCATGGGTTTGCGCAGCATTTCAGGGTTACGAGCGCGGCCCTCGCGCGTTTTCAGAGTGCCGAAGCCGCGCCAACACCTCGTCGGCCGTCATCACGTCCCCGAACTGCTGGATGATGTTTTCCAGCGCGCTCGCGATGCTCGTCGTCGGACAGCGCCGCACAGCAATCCTCGACCAGCACGACCTTGAAATCGAGCATCATGGCGTCGCGCGCGGTCGATTCGCAGCAGATGTTGGTCTTTGTGCCTGCGACCAGAATGGTGTCGATCCCCATGCCGCGAAGCATGCGCTCGAGCGGCGACGAGCCCGGGATGAACGCGCTGTAGCGGTTCTTCAGCACCGTGTGGTCGGCCGGCCCGGTGACGAGCGCGGCTCCAGACGCTTTGCTTCTCGGCGGCCAGGCTTTCCAGCGTCCTTTCCCTGACGTCGTCGGCGACGATGGTGTTGAAGAACAGCTCCCAGTCGCTCTTGCCGCCGATCCGGCTGTTGGCATGCAGCACCCAGATCACCGGCACGCCCAGCTGCGAAGCTCGGCCGTCAGCCTGTTGATCGGTTCGACGATGCCGCTCGATGCCGGCACCTCGGCCGGGCCGCCCGGCGCGCAGAACGTGGTCTGCATGTCGATCACGATCAGCGCCGTTCGGCTCGGGATCCAGCCGATCGAACAGATGATAGCGGCCGCGCCGTTGCAGCACGCGATCGACGATTTCCTTGCGGACCGTGACGGAATGCATGAGTGCATCTCAGCGGAGCCAGGGCTGACGCCATGCCAGCCCGGCGAGGTCGCTGACCGGCCCGATCACGCTGTCGAAGCGCATGGTCATGCGGTCCTCGCGCCGATAGCGGCGGCCACGCCGGCAAGCGCGGATGATCCGGCTTGCCGGTGCGCGCAAATGCGATCCAGGCGCCGTGCATCGCCTCCGCAAGGCCCTTGGTCTCCGTCGGGCTTCGCGCCCTTGAGCATCGGCGAATCCGTCCAGTTCTCGAAATTGTTGAACACGAACGGAATCTCGAGGCAGTGACAGGACTCGAAGCCCGGCCGGCGATTGCCAGTCGAACTGGTACACGTAAGCAGGCCGTCCTTGATCGGCCCGCGCTTCGGCCATGCGCAGGCTGCCGATGCGAAACATCGCGTCGCTCATCAGATCGCCGAGCAGCGCCGCGTTGGTGCGCGAGGCCCGCATCCGGCGGATCTCGTCGTAGTAGGGCCGGTGACCGGATTTGAACATCGATGCAAACACGCCTTCGATCGCGGCTGCGTCGGCGTTCGCGACCTCCTGGTCGATGCAATAGAACGCCGCCATCTCCTCGCGGGTCGTGCCGATCATGGTGTCGATCTCGGCGCCGGCACCGGCCTTGAGCGCCGGCGCGACCTCGCCCGGATAGACCTTGCCGTCGATCACCGGCCAGAACGGCGCCAGCGCATCGGCGAATTTCTTCTCCAGGCGGGCGACCTCGCCCTGCGCCGTCGACAAACCGCGCGAACGGCAGCGATTTGAGCTTGTCCCGCTTCGTCCGGCTTAAGTCCCAGCACCTCCAGCAGCGCCGCCCGATCCGGTGCGCGTCCTCGAGCGTCCGCGACATGCGCCCGAACGGCGTGCTTTGCAGGATCGCGCGCCGGAACAGGCCGCGCGGCCTGCGGCATGGTCATCAGGATCGCGATCGACGCCGCTCCCGCCGACTGCCCGACCACCGTGACGTTGTCCGGATCGCCGCCGAAGGCGGCGATATTGTCGCGCACGAAACGCAGCGCCGCGACCTGATCGAGCAGTCCGAGATTGCCGTCGCTCACCCCCGGCAGGCACAGAAAGCCCAGCGCGCCGAGCCGGTAGTTGATCGAAACCACGACCACGTCGCCGTTGGCGGCAAACCGCTCGCCGGAATACCACGGCAGCGAGCCCGATGCCGCTCGCGAACGCGCCGCCGTGGATCCACACCAGCACCGGACGTTTTGCGCAGTCGGGCGCAGGCGTCCAGATATTGAGGGTGAGGCAGTCCTCCGATTGCGGGCGCTCGAAATCGCCCATGACGTGGGCGAGCCGCGAACGTCCCTGCGGCGCGATCGGGCCGTCCTTGGTCGCATCGCGCACGCCCCGCCACGCCGGCGCCGGCTGCGGCGGCGCGAACCGCAACTCGCCGACCGGAGCCGCCGCGTAGGGAACGCCGCGGAACACCGCGATGCCGTTTTCGCAAGCGCCACGCAACTCGCCGGCTTTGGTCCGCACCACCAGATCTTCAGTCGCGGTCATCGCCATGCTCAAGCCCCGTCTTCACCGGCGCGCGAAGCGCCGCTCCAGCGGCACGATCACCAGCCGCTCGCCAGCAACGAACATCAGCACGATGGCAAAGCAGGTGGCAAGGAAGGTCGTGCTGTCGGCCGCGGTCTGGGCCCGCAGCATCAGATAGCCGAGCCCGCTCGGCGCACCGAGCAATTCTGCGACCAGCGCGATCTTCCAGGCGATCCCGTAGGCGATACGGGTCGCGGAAAGCCCGTATGGCACCAGCAGCGGCAAGGTCAGACGCCAGAGAATGCGCGACCGGTGGCGAGTGAAGCTCTGACCCATCTCCATGAGTTCGCGATCGATATTGCGCAGTCCCTCGGCGATATTGATCAGACAGAACGGGATCAGGATCGCGACCTCGACGAAGATGACGCCGAAATCACCGGGCTCGAACCAGATCGCCGCCAGGATCGCCCAGCCGATCGAGGGAAACGAGTTGAGCACCGGCTTGATCCGCTCATCGACCACGGCCTCGAGCCAAGGCACGCCATGGGCGAGAAATGCGAGCCCGCCGCCGATCAGCAGCGCCGCCGCGATCGAGACCAGCACCCGCCAAGCGGACGTGAACACGTGCCACAGGAATTCCGGCATCATGAACAATTCGACCAGCCGCCGCGCCACCGCGACCGGCCCAGGCAGGATGAATTCCGGCAGGCCGCGCGCCAACATCCACCAAGCCAGCAGCGCGAGCACGACGAGACCCTCGCCGATCACGCGCCCGGCGACCGCCGACGTGACATGATGTTCGCTCAGCCCGCATAGTGACGCGACACGCTCGCTTGCAGCGGGCCAAGCATGTACTGGTCCATGCTGTGCACGAAGGCGATGATGAGATGATGGCCGCGAAGATCGTCGCCGTGTCGAACTCCTGCCGCGACAGGTTGATCATGTAGCCGAGCCCGCTGTTGCCGCCGAACAGCTCGGCCGTCAGCGTCACCTTCCAGGCCACCCCGAACATGATGCGCAGCGTGGCAAAGATAAACGGATAGAGCGACGGCACGATCACCAGCGCGAACATCCGCCACCGCCGGCGCGTGAAGCTCCCCGCCATTTCGAGGATCTCGGCATCGAGATTGGCGAGGCCTGCCGACATGTTGACCAGCGCGAACGGCACCAGCACGGCGCTGATCGCAAAGATCACGGTCAGCGGCGAAACCCCGAACCACATGATCGACAGCAACGTCCAGCCGATGGCCGAGAACGAATTCAGGAACGGACCGATGCGGCGCTCGATCGCGAACCGCAGCACCGGCACGTAATACGGGATCAACGCGAGCAGTGAGCCGATGACGAACGAAATCGCGATCGCCGCGGCCACGTGGTAGAGCGACGCGCCGAGATGGCCAAGATCGCGCCGCTCGTGACGAACGACCAGAGCCGCTGCGCGACCTGGACAGGACCTGGCAGCAGATAAGACGGCGCGACCAACGCCGCCGCTTGCCAGGCGGCGAGGAACAGCAGCGTGAACAGATGCGCGGCAAGTCTGCGAGCGAATAGGCCGCGCGGACGCGAAGATGGGGCGAGCGCGATGGCGGTCTCGACCATCAGCCGCGCAGCGCGTGCTCCCAGACGACGGTGCGGATGTCGGGATAGCTCTGGATCATCCCGATCTCTTTCGACAGCTCGTAGAACTTATTGATGATCTGGGCGTGGCTTTCCTCGAACGTGCCGGGCACGTCGGAGCTCTTCTCGAACCACCAGTTGAAGAAGTCCGGCGGCAGGTTGGTCTGCTTGCCGACCGCGCCGAACACCTCGTCGCGGTGCGCAAGCGCGTAGCGCACGGAGTCGCGGAACATGCGGTTGAATTCCTTGAAAGCCTCCGGGCCGCTGCGCCAGCCGTTCCGGATATGACACGTTGAGCGCGCTGATGAAGCGCATGCCGAAGGCCTCGATGTTGTCGCGTCCCGTCTCGGCGATCGGGCGGAACTCGCCGGATTTCAGGGCGCGATAGGCCTGGCTGTGGATCAGCGTCGCGGCGTCGATCTGGCCGGCCGCCAGCGCGCCGGGCAGGTTCGGCGCCTGGATCTCAACCTGCTTGAGATCGCCGCCTTCGAGCGCGGCATTGAGCCCGTACTTCTTGATGAGCGCCAGACGCACCTGGGTGTAGCCGGTCGAGCGCAGCGCATAGGAGCCGAGCGACTTGCCCTTGAGCTCCTTTGGGTTCTTGAACGGCGAATCGCTCTTGACCCAGATGCCGGCGCCTTCGCCGGCCGGCGACTGCTGCAGCGCCGTTCGACAGCACCTTCAGCTCGAGGCCGCGCGCCGCCGCCGGCGGGATCGCGATCACGGCGGTCATGATCACGTCGTACTGCTTGGCCGAGGTGGCCTGGATCAGCTGCGGGATCGCGAGCCCGCGCGCCTCGACCGTGATCAGTCGGAGCTGATCTTGCCGTTGCTCATCGCCCAGGTGACGGCGTCATAGGCCGGATCGAGCAGATAGGCGTAGGTGACCTTTTCCTTGCTGGGCGAAGCCAGGACGGGCCACGGTCATCAGCGGCCGGGGCGGCCATGAGCTTGAGGACAGTGCGACGTTTGATCATGCGACGATCTCCTTTTGTGACGGCCGGCTGCTCGAGCGAGCGGAACAGCTTAACCAATTTCTGGCGGTGTGTGTCGAGACCGCGATCGCCCAGCGCGCGTGGCCGCGGCGTCTGCAACTCGATGATTTCGAGGACGCGGGTCGGCTTGTTCGACAGCACGACGTGCGGTCGGCCAATTGCAGCGACTCGTCGATGTCGTGGGTGACGAACACCACGGTCTTGCCGGTCTCGAGCCAGATCCGCTCCATTTCGACCCGCATGCGCGAGCGCATGTTGGGGTCGAGCGCCGAGAACGGCTCGTCCATCAGCACGATCTTGGGATCGACCGCGAGCGCGCGCGCGATCGCGACCCGCTGGCGCTCGCCGCCCGAGAGCATGGACGGATATTTGCGCGTGTCGCCGGCGAGGCCCGACCAGGCGTCAGCAGCTCGGTTGCGCGCGCCCGGCGCCGCTCCTTGTCGCCCGCGCCGAAACCGCAGCTCCGATGCCGAGCAGCACGTTGTCGAGCGCGGTGCGCCAGGGAACCAGCCGCGGCGACTGGAACACGAACGCGATTTCCGGCCAGGCGTCGCTGTGGCGTCGCGCCCATCGACGGTGACGCGCCCGATGTTCATCGTCGAGCAGGCCGCCGATCATCCGCAACAAGGTGGACTTGCCGCAACCCGAAGGGCCAAGGATGCAGACGAACTCGCCGCGGCGGACGTCGAAGCTCAGCTGGTCGTAAATCTGCTCTTCGCCAAAAGCGACGCCGACATTCTCAAATGTGATGATCGGGTCGGTTACCATACCGATGTCGACCTTTTGCTCCTGCTATCACGCCGTTCAGTGCGTGCTTTCCCGCTGGCGCAATAGGCCGGTCCTCCCGATGAACCTCGACCTGATATAGAGGATAAAGAGCTTCCCGACCCCTGCAAAGTCCGCGCTCTGCTCCATTGGTTGGAGCCGAGCATGGCTCGTCGTGGGACGGGGAATGTCTGATGACATTTTTGAGGTTCGAATCCTTCTACGGCAGAATAGCGGAGCGAACCTCGCCATCGAATACGAAATGATAGTCCGCTCCATCGCGCGCAATCGTGCCGCCGGTGGGCGTAGGAAAATGCGTAGGAAAGACAAGCCGCCCGCTGTCAGCGTGCTTCTTGAAGAACTCAAGACGCGTCAGTCGCGCCTGATCGGGATCCACGCAAAAGCGCGTGCTCCATGTCGGATAGCGTACTTGCAGCGGGTGATGCATCAGGTCGGAACACACGATCGCTTCGTGTCGCCCGCCGCCGAGCCGCACAAGCGTGAGCCCGGGCGTGTGGCCCGGCGCCGCCTCCAATGCGATGTCGCTCGCCAGCATGTGCTCGTCGCCGATCAGGTCCGCCTGTCCGGACTTGAAGATTGGCAAAACGCTATCGGTGATGTAGTCGCCGGTCCGCGCGAGCGCCGCAGGTCCGGCCGCGCGCCAATAATCCCATTCACGTTGTGCAATCAGGTAGCGCGCATTGGGAAAGGTCGGCACCCAACGGCCGTTTTCGAGCCGCGTGTTCCAGCCCACATGGTCGACATGCAGGTGCGTGCACAAGACCACGTCGATGTCCTCGGGCGCGACACCCGCGGACCGCAACGTTTCGAGCCACGGCCAGCTGCGGCGGTGAAAGTGAGGGCGTGCGCGCTCCTTGTCGTTGCCGCCGCAGGCATCCACCAGGACGGTAAGGCCGTTCCGCCGGATCAAGAAACTTTGGATGGTAATGATCAGGATTCCGCTCGTCGCGTCCTGAAAACGCGGCACGAGCCAACCACGGTTCTGATCGAGATGCGCTTGCGTGCAGTCGCCAAAAATCTCGAACGGCGACAAGATCGGGCCTTCATACTCGACGATGCGGCGCAGCGTCGATTCGCCAAATGTCCATTGGGATTGCGCTGACATCGAGCGCCGAACATATCAATCCCGACCGTGGCAGTCGACGGCTGCTCCTGGCACGAAGGGACATCCACGTTTCTGCCCAAGAAATCCGCTATCCAGGGAAGCCGACTTCGTGTGCGTCGACAGGGCTCAATTATCTGAAAATTCGAAGCAGAGAGCTCGAGGCTCTCACAGAGAGGTTGCCATGCATCGGCGAGCTTTTCAGTCGCATTGAGGAAGATGCCCTCGAGCTCGACGGTCATGTAGGAGAAGGTGGAATAGATCGTCGGGTTGGCCACGACGGAATTGACCGGATGCCCCTGCGGTGTACTCGAAGGGGTCCGAAACCTAAACTCTGATATTTTGGTGATAAGTCTGCCGACGAGGGCATGAGAGCGAATGCTGCCGATCCGCTGAAGGGCACTTGAAGCGATCGAGACCCAAAAACGCGCAGGCATGATAAAGTTGCGGTGATAGTGCCGCGGTGCGACCTCGCGCTTCTTTACCGCCCATCTCGCCAACGCGGCACCGGCTAACCACGACCGTGATCGAGCGCGCCGATCCGGTCGCGGTCAATATAGAGATCGGATAGAGTTGATGACCGAGCATGTGATCGTCACCGACGCCGACGGCATCCGCACCATCCGGATGAACCGGCCCGACAAGAAGAACGCGCTCACGCTCGCCATGTACGAGACGATGACCGCTGCGCTCGAGGGCGCGAACGCGGACAATTCCGTCCGTTGCGTGCTGATCGCGGGCGTGCCCGGGGCGTTCTCGGCCGGCAACGATCTGGTGGATTTTCTCAAGGCCGCGGAAAGCAGAGACGGCCTCAATCGCCCCGCGCTACGCTTCCTGCCCGCGCTCGTTCGCTGCAACAAGCCGATGGTCGCGGCCGTGAGCGGGGTTGCGGTCGGCGTCGGCACCACCATGCTGTTTCACTGCGATTTCGTCGTCGCGGGCTCGGACGCACGCTTTTCAACGCCGTTCGTCAGCCTCGGCCTGATCCCGGAAGCGGCCTCGAGCCTGCTGGCGCCGCGCCTGATGGGCCAGCGCCGCGCGTTCGAGTTTCTATTATGGGGCACCCACTTAACGCGACGCTCGCCAAGGAGTTTGGCATCGCTAACATCGTAGTCGCGCCCGAGGACGTCGATGCGGAAGGCTTGAAGGCGGCGCGTGAGATCGCGGCGCTCCCCGCCGGCGCGGTCGCGCTTTCGCGCGCTCTCACGCGCGGAGCGACCGACGAATTGCTGGCGCGCATTGATCAGGAAGCCAAAATCTTCGGTGAGCGCCTGCATTCGCCGGAGGCGAAGGCGGCGTTCGAAGCATTCTTTGCACGCAGGCGGTGATGTCAATGTCGCTCAAAGGCAAGACCCTTTTCATCACCGGCGCTTCACGCGGCATCGGGCTCGCGATCGCGCTGCGCACCGCTCGCGACGGCGCCAATATCGCGATCGCGGCCAAGACAGAGACCCCGCATCCCAAGCTCGAAGGCACGATCCATTCGGCGGCGGAGGCGATCGAAAAGGTCGGCGGCCAGTAGTCGCGAAGATGTTCAAATACGATACCGATCCGGCCCATAACCCCCAGCCGCCGCGCTAAAGATAGAACAAATCCTAGCGGCGGAACTAAAAAAACGCATGTCATCACCTCATGTTCACCAGCGCGAAGGCGAAGTCCCGCCCGCGGTCGCGCTTCATCGCTTGGTCGATCCAGACCATGGCGAACGGCTCCAGCAGGCGCGTGGCCGGCATCAACTGCCTCGAAACCAAGCTTACCGACGAAATTCATCACCTCCGCTTCCTGCCAGCATCGTCGCCGGCGACCAGCATGAGCGGCTTTGAATGTCGTCCTCTCTGACAACCGACTTTGACCCTCGCGCGTCAGCCTGACCGCATTGGACCCGAGCCCGCGTTGCGACCGTTGCTGGGCGCGCGCGCTATAAAAGTCGAACCGGTGTCACGCGAGTTCAAATCCAGTCTTCGTTGTCAGAACACGGATATTGTTGGCGACCAGAGACTGGCACACGAAATTGCTCGAACGTGGCTCAAAATCGAGAAAACAGCGCCTCAGAAACTCGCCAACTTGTCGGCAACTCGCCGGAATGTTGCGCATATTTTTGCGAGCTTGACATGCCCCCGCAGAGACGGGACTGGCTGGCTGAGCATTTAAGACTCGAACTCGGGAATCCTTGCGCCAGCCATGTATCTGAGATCTCGTGATAAACTGTCCTGAGCCGGGCCGAACCGGCCACCATAGACTATTCGCGTTTCAGCTGCGGCATTGGGGATACGCGGCTCGGACCCCGTGCCAGGATTGCGGAGGCATCGTCGCGCGGGCGTTGTTTCATCGAACTGCATCGCGGAGATCACGAATGGCCGCGATTTTCTGCCGATCCAAGTTAACCGGCATGAGCCCCCCACTTCGCCACCGCGAGATTCGCCTGCGATACAGCCTGGCATGAGCTGATCGTTGGAGGTGAGCGATGGCAAATGCCATGCTTGATGCCAGGCAGGAAGGCCATTCGTATCGTCGTCACCAGCAAGTGGAACAAGATCGAGCATCGCCGGCTCTCGTTCATCACAGGCAACTAGTGTCGCCGCAACATTCAGCACTTATCCAAATCTCTATGAGCTCCTCGCGTTGATTGGGCCTACGATCCTGAGCTACCAATACCACCACTCGCCCAACAGGCACATGATTCGTTGGAGCTGCCGACATGAAAGCGACGAAAACGGAACTTATCCGACTGGCGCGATTAGCGCAGAAGGATATTGCAAGCGGCCGCGTGTCTAAGAATGCGCAACAGGCTGTTGAGGCGCTCTCAGATTATCAGAACTCTGCGATCGAGCTGCTTGACCTCACGTTGGAGGAGGCCACGCAGGAGCAATCCAACAAGTCCTTGGTCGATTCGTTCGGTTTTCTGTTTGGCCAATCTTTGGAGGCTCTGCGCTTCGATATTGAGTCTGGCTATAGGACTGCGTCGGAACTCGCAGAAAGCGTTCGCAAGCGGTTGGTAAGCGTGAGCAAAGCCAAGGCTTGTGATCCGTTCACCCTGCTATTTCTTGTTCAATGTTTTGGTGCTGCCAAGCTCGATCTTGGCGAAGATTTGCGCGGTGTTGTCGAGCACCTGCTCGAAGAGGCTGGCGAGGCGAGCGCTGACGATTCCAATCCTGCTGAACTCGCTGATATGTTTGGCTTTGTCGCCGATCTCGTGAAACAAGCCGACGACGACCCGTTCGTGCTCCATTCGTTGCTGGCGGAGAGTTCGGAAGGTATGCCGGGTGAGCACCGCGCCGTCATGGGGACGGCACTCCTGTTTTCCGGCGAGGCCACTGCCGTTGAGGCTTCTGTCGGTTGGCTTTTGGACCCGGCGCCGTCTGTTCGGCAGGCCTTGGCAAGTGCCCTCCAGGACGCCGCGCGCAAGGGCAATGTCACGCCGACCATGCTGCGCCGCATGATTGCGATGCGCAATTGGCTCCCGGAGATAGCCGCGCCGCGCTTGACGCTGCCATTGCCACAGCACGCAGGAAGGGCGTGCCGCCCGCTCAATGGGATGATGTTGAAGTCCGCCAGCTCGCGTGCACCGGCGTCGATGGCTCTGGCGCGATTGGTGTTCTCGCGCATTGTCGCAGCAAGCGACAGCATGTGCTCGGCAGCCTCGTGCTCAAGCACGGCATTGGTGTGCGCGATGCATGGGCCCGGAAAGGAATGAAGACAAAGGAGATTGAACAATCATTTTTCGAAGCGAGCCTCATGGATCAGTTCATGATCCCTGCAGACTTTATCCGAAATGTGGTCGGCCATTTTTTGGCGGTCGGGCACCAGACCGGATCGACGGCGCCATTCGGACTGCTGCAATTCGTTGAAGCCATAGGGGTCTCTTCGGTACAGCCTGAGTTAATGAGTGCGACGTCACTACTCGACACGATCCAGGATGGTCGTGCGATAAGCCACAGCGCGTTCGAAGATCTGTTGGCGAAAGATTTTGACCTCGTGGATGACTACGAATTCATGGACAGTTGGTTCGAAGTTGGCGACGAGGTCGATGCTGCGCTGACCGGCAATCGCGCTACGCGCAAGAAGCGCGAGGCGCTCATTATCGAGAAGGTGCTCGAACCGCGACGCGAATGGTGGACCCAGGAAGCAGCATGGGCCGCGTACATTCTATATCAGGCCGGAAGTGACGAAAGGTGGCAGGAATTTTATGCAGCAGCATTGGCCATGGTCCAGAAGCGCCCACTTCATGAAATCTCGCTGATGAAATGGGTGGCCGAGCAAACGGTAATGGTGTCGGAAACTCGGCAAATGGCTGCCTGAGGGGCCCCTGTCCCCCATTCTTTTAGCCATCGAGCCGACCCCGACCGGAAAACGCTGACCGCCCACAGTTCTGATCCATAGGGCTCTGATCTATTGTGGAATGCAGCCCGTCATCGCTCTTTGCCCCCAATCCTCCGCCTCTGCCGCGCCGCGGCGGGCGATCAATCACGTGGAGGACGCCTGCGGTCTCACCGAGGCGGGGCGGCGGCTGCTCCAAGGGGCGAAGTCATGAAAGCAGAAGCGCTCGTACCGCTTTCACCGCGTCGTCACGCCCCTCGACGTTCGCTTCAACATCGCAGCAGTATCGGCCGACGGCAGCACGGTAGCTACAGGCGAAGGTAAGGCCCGGATGAGCTATCTGCCGTTCCTCCTCCTCCCGGCCGGCACCTCTTCAGGGGGCCAAGTTGACCAAGCCCAGGTTCCTGAGGACCGCAGCTACTCGGCCGGCCTGGCCCACTGCCGCGCCGAGATGGCGCTCCATACGGCGCGACCTCGAGGCGCTGCGCGCCCAGCTCAAGGCAGAGCTGGCTGCCGAGTCCTCTGAGAGAGATTGAGCCGCCGGCGGCGCCGACGCCCACGCCGCCGCGGCCGAGGTTCACGAAATAACCGCCGTCAGGCCAATCACCGCGCGCTGCCGTTTAAGGCATTTTCAACCCCAGCGTGTGTCTTGGTTGCGTTTCACCATCTCCAAAATGCCACGCCGCCCCACAATAACTCACCCGCGGAGTCAACTTGCAACTTGGCCAACTACGGAAAGTCAGATTGATCGGACTAGTTGCATCTCTGCGGCCGCGGATCACGAAATACGGAGTCCGGCCTTGGTGGGCCGTCAGCCGTCGCGCCAACTACCGGCCCAGGCCGACCGTCGTGCCGCCGGTCACCTCGAATGCGAAGCGAAACCGCGGCAGGTCCTCGCCCGGATGGTCGTCCGCATAGGTGAGCTGGGGCAGGCGGTAGTTGTTGGGCCTGTTTCCTTGCCCTTGTAGATCGCGGGATAGAGATCGATGAAATGCCAGCCCGGCTCGCCGGTCGCCTGCATGACGATCTCGACATCGCCCTGGCTGTTGAAGGCGCAGGCATAGCCGCTGATCGCGTTGTCGTAGACCACCGTGTAGATGTTGGCGGTCTCCGACCAGCCGACGCCCTTGAGATGAACCCGGAACGTCGTCCCGACCGGGCCGCGCACGACGTCGAGCGGCAACGCGGTCGGGGCGATCCAGTAGGCGCCGCGTTTCTTCGTCCCGTCGACATCGACCCAGAGGTTGTGCACGCCGCCGAGATCGTCGGGCGCCTGGAAACGAAATTCGGCGCGACCGGCGGCGTCCGCCTTTGCCTCCGCGACGACGCGCGCCTTCTCCTCCCATCCCGCGCCGGTCATCCGGTTGCCGACCACGGTGTTCCAGTTGAGCTCATAGCTCTTGCCCGCCGTGAAGCCGCTGCCGCTCACCACGATCGGATGCTCGATGCCCGAGAAGGCCGGAGCCGCGATGAGATCGCCCTGCGCCGGCAAGGAGCGAACCTGCGTCTGCGCCTGCTGCTCGGGTGGGGGCGGAAGAACCGGTGCGCCGGGCGTGATCGTGTAGAGAAGCCTGAACTGCGGACGATCCGGCACCGGCGACTGCTGCGTATTGCGGTAGGGCGAGCCGAAGTCGGAGTGCAGAACCTCGATGACGTGGGTGCCCACGTGGCCGGTGGCCGGAATGGTGAAGCGGGCAGTCCCGCCGGTCGTCACCGTGGAAATAAAGCCGGTGAACTTGTTGTCGTAGAGCAGAACCCAGCTGCCCTCGAGCTCACGCCAGCCGATACCCTGCACCTCGATGGCGATCGGCGTGCCGAGCGTCCCGCCACTGGCGCCGGTGAGCTTCACCGTCATGTCGAGATGAAACGCCGTCTGCGTCAGCAGGCGGTTGCCCTGCTGCAGGACGACGTCATGCAAAAAGCCGAAGTCTTCGGGGGCGATGAAGCTCGCCGCGATGCGGCCGGCCGCGTCGCTTTTCACCTGGGCGATGCGGTAGCCGACCGGCGTGAATTCACGGCCGTGGTACTCGGCGACCGTGACCTTCCAGCGTCCTTGCACCGTGCGCCAGACGAGATCGAACTCCTGCCCGGCCGGGAAGCCGTCGCCCGTCACCGCGACGGGCGTGCCGGCCGGGCCACGCGCCGGCGTGACCTCGAGCCGTCCGACATAGCCGCCCGCCGGCTCCGCCATCGGCGCTTCGGGGCCGAGCTCGCCCGCGCGCGGCGCTGCGTGTGCATCGTTGAACGACATTGAAAGCGCGAACAGCGCGCACGCGATCGCGCTGAGCGCTCGGTCTCCGAAGCCCAGGATCATGCCCGATGCCTTCTGCTTACGGCTTTTTGATCTCGATCTCGCCCGCGACCACGGCCAGTTGCGAGGGCGAACGTTTGAACGGTTCCCAGCTCTGCGATTTGCCGTCCAGGTCGGTGGCGGTGACCTTGTAGGCGAAGGTGCCGTTCGGGTAGCTCGATGGGATGATCCAGATCGCCGTCCAGAAGTAATCGGTGGCGGGGCCCTGCGACGGCGGCGGATGCGGGCCATACTTCCCTTCGAGCTTCTGGCCATCCGGCAATTCGACGGTCAGGCTCTTGAGCCCCTTTTCGTCGAGGGCCTTGCCGGCCTGGTCGAGGACGCGAATGCGCCAGACCACCTTTTCCAGCCGCTTGAACTGGTTGTTCAACACGCAGAAGGGTCCGGGCGCACCCTGCTGGGCACCGCGGACGAGATCGCCTTCGAAGAACAACGGCCCGGCCTGCTGCGCCTGGGCGTTGGCCGCGGTGGCACATCCGAGAGCGAGGAACGCGAGCGAAGAGATGGTCGGTATCTTCATGCGGTGCCCCTCAGGCTCAAAGACGGCGGCGGTATCGGTCAAGCATACATGGCCCGGTGGCATCCTTGAAGTGGCCGCTGACGGGATTCGGCGGCGCCGATTGCCGGCCCTGGTCCGTGGCCAAAAAGTCACGCAGCGCAGATTTGCGATCGCCGTCGCGGAAGGTTCGCACCGCCGTCGCGGGAACCGGCGATGACGTGGCGCGTTGGTCGAGGGCTACGGGGACAAGAGGGGCAATCATGATCCAATTTTTGGGCGGCCTGCGGCGGCTCGTGGCCGCGGCGCGGGAACTCATTCCTCGAAGTGTTCGATGACCGGTTCTGGGAGGGGTGCGGCCGCGACCTCGGGTAACGATCGCCTCTCCATCAAGATCACGCATAGGGCGGCAGCTGAGCAGCAAACCAAACACGGCCGCGCCGCGATCGATGGCGGGCGCGGCCGTGATCGTGTCGTGTCAGTTCTTCGCCAGGAACGCGCGCGCGGCGGCGAGGTCGGGCCGGATGGTGTCGGCATTGCCCGCGATGGTCGTGAGCTTCTGGTAGTAGTCCTTGGCCTTGGCCTTGTCGCCGAGCAGGTCCGCCGCCTTGGCGGCTCCGGCAATGGCGTTGAGGCGGTTCGGCTCTTTCTGGATGGTCGCTTCGAACGCCGCGAGCGCGTCGGCGGTCTTTCCACGCTCGAGCAGCATGTCGCCATAGAGTTCGCGTGCGGGCGTCAGCACGCCCGGCGTCACCGGGTGCTTCTCGGTCTTGTCCTCGGCGTCGGCCGCCGCCTTCATGGCATCGAGGGCGGCGTCGTACTTGCCCTCGGCATAGAGCACCCAGGCGCTGGCGACCTGCGACTGGATGTCGACCTGCTCGGCCCAGTAGGCATCCTTGGCCTCGCGCAGCTTGTCGCGCAGCTCGACGAGCTTGGAGATATCCGCCTTGGCGGCTTCCGGATTACCCGAGCGCGCGGCGCCCAGTGCGCGCCCGAAATATGTGATGGCCTGGACATGGGCGAGGGGGCTCGGGCGAACCTGCAGCTCCGCCGCGCTCTTCCAGTCACCGCGTTCGACGGCGTAGCGCGCCGGACTTGCGGCCAGCGCATAGGGTCCGGCGATGAACGTCTCGGTGAAGCCGCTGATGGGCATCATCTCGTCGAGCACGGACCGGGCCTTCTGGTCCTGCGCGGTCTGCAGATAGGCGTAGACCAGGTAGTCCATCGCATGCAGCTGGTCGTGCCATTCCTTGCCCTGCTTGGCCGCATTGGCGGCGGCGGTGTTGGACGCGATCGATTCATTCCAGTAGCCGACCCGCGTGAAGATATGCGACGGCATGTGCTGGGCGTGCGGCGCCGCCGGGGCGATCTCGGAATAGCGCTTGGCCGCAACAAGGCCTTTCTCCGCGATCGGCGGATAGTCGTAGAGATGGATGAGGTAGTGGGCGACGCCGGGATGGCGGGGCTGGCGCTTGAAAATCGGCTCCAGGATCGCCGCCCCTTTGAGCTGGTTGGCAAAGGTCTTGTCGTTGGGCGAGGCCGCGACGTTGAGGGTGATCGCGTAGGCGATCTGCGCTTCGTCGTCGTCCGTATAGCGCTGCGCCACGGCCTCGATCGCCTTGAGATAGGCCTGCACGCGCGCGCCATGCGGAATCTTGTCGTAGTCGGTATAGAAGGCGGCCAGCGAGTTGATGAAGTCGCGCTCACGCTGCGTCTTGGCACCGACGCTCTTGCCTTTCTCGACCGCGGCGAGACCTTCCGGCAGGTTGCCCGTGGGCGGCGGCGCGTGCGGATTGTTGAGCAGGCTGAGCGCAATTCCCCAATAGGCGATGCCGCAGTCGGGGTCGGCCTTGAGCACCTCCTCGAACAATTGCTTCGATTCCCGGTACCAGAACGAATGCTGGTAGCGCATCGCGCGGTCGAACCGCCGCTGCGCCGTCTCATTGCACGACGTCGCGAAATGGACGGTGCCGAAACGTTGATCGCTCTCTTCCTGCGCCAAGGCTGGCGGCCCGGATGACATCCAGGCTGTTGCTGCGATGGTGATAGCCGTTGCGATTGATGCCCTGACCATGTTTCCCTCCTGCACCAGTGTGCGACTGGTCGAAGACCGCGAAGATCGTGCACTTGAGAAGTCGTGCTGCCCGCCGGCGGCGTTCCCGCGCTGCCGCGGCCGGGAGGATATCGTCCCTGCCGCAGCTCGGACTGACTGGCTTCCTATGTCGAAGACTATATCAAATCAGCGGCAACGCCGGAAGCGCAACCAAATGCGCGCGAGATGCTCGCGCCATAGTCAGCGGCTATGCCGGAGCCATGGCCGGCCTCGCGGCGCACGAAGCTGTTGCAAATGCTTTGCCGCGAACGCGATTGGAGATAATCTGGCGCCACCATCGACATGGAGAGCCACTTGATCCCGACGTGAGGGCGCCGCCGTGACTCCGCGTTCGTTTGGGATAGAAGGCATCACCGATGAAGACCGCGCCTACGGCGGTTCGCGTTTTTCCGTCGTGCGCGAAGCGCTGTTCGCCAATCCTTACCAAAGACCATGGGGGGCTCGCGGGGAGCCGCCGCTGCCGGTCCATCCGGTCACCTTGAGCAGCGCGCTGTATGGCATCCTGCCGTTCGGTCCGCCCTACGCATTTCGCCAGGCCACAGAGCGCGCCGTCGATTCCGCCGCCGACCTGCGTTGGGGTCCGGATCGAAAGGGCTACCGCCGCCTGGTGCATCCGAACGGCATTTGCCTGACCGGCCTGTGGCAGATTACGCAGGACACCGGCTATTCCGGTTATTTCCGCAACGGCAGCCGGGCCCTGGTCGTGGCGCGCTATTCGACCTGCTGCCGCGAGACGCGGCGCGGCCATGTCCGGTCGCTGTCGATGGTCGGCAAGCTGTTCCCGACCACCGACCCGGACCACGTCGCGCCGCTGTGGACCGCCAGTTTCATCACCCAGCAGGACATCGCCGGCGACTACAACGACTACATCAATGATGTCGAATTGCTCAATGCTCCCAACACGACGGCGTTGCGGCGCGGCTTCGGCATGCCATTGTTATTGCTCGTCGGCATCGTGTTCAGCCGGGTCGACAAGCGGCCGAGCATGCGCCAGCTCTACCAGATTGCCGAGCTCGGAAAAGCGCAAGGCGAGCCCACGCGCGCGCCGACCTTCATGCGTCTCACGGTGGCGCCGGACCAGCCCAGGATCGAGGGCGCGGAACTGGATTTTCGCGACGAGATCATGGCGCAGATCTACGACCGCGGCGACGCCCGGCCGAAACGCACGCTCACGTTCAACATCGAGATTACCGATGACGGGGAGACGCATGGCCCGCCGTTCCGCGAGCGGCGCACATTCCGGAATTGGCGCCGCGTCGGAACGATGACCTTCGACCAGGCGGTCGTTTCATACAATGGCGACTTCGTCATCCATTTCCGTCATCCGACCTGGCGTGACGACCAGAATGATCCCGCAACCGCCACGCGCGTCAACGAACGGAAGGTACGCTGAAATCGCGGCAGGCCGGCTCGGACGATCCTGGAAGCGGCCATGGGGCGATGCAGATTCACGCGCCCCCTTGCGCGAAATCGCCGGCTTGCGTTTTCCTGCCGCGACCAAGCGCAAATTGGCCGACCGGGCCTTCCACGTGGAATTCGATCCCCGTCATCTTCGCGAACAGCTCGATGTCGGTGCTGCCGATCGCACATCCGCCGAGCCCCATCTCGGTCGCCATCAGGTAGAGCGTCTGCACCAATACGCCGACATCCTTGAGAATGAGTGCGTAGGCGATCGAGCTGTACTTCCATGAAATCCGGCCGAAGCGCGCGGCGATCGTGATCAGGATCTGGGGCGGGGCGGGTGCCGCCATCGCAAATTCGGCTCCCGTCAACAGCGCTTCGAGCTCAGGCGCTCGAGCTCCGATCGGCACCAGCGCATGCGCGCCGGCGTCGTAATGATAGAATCCCCGCGCAAGCCCTTCGCATTGGTGGACGGCCAGATAGAGCTCGAGCTCGTAGCAGCTTCCTCCCGACGGATACGGTCTGGCGGCGTACGCGACCACCGGACCGCCGCCGCCGAGGTCGACCCTGCTTTTCCATTTCGACTGGACGCGTGCGGTGCCGTCGAGAAACCGCGCAAGCTCGGCGAGCGTGATCGGCTGCTGGTCATCGAAGATGCGCGTCGAATGACGTTGCCGCAGAAGAGTCGTGACCGGCGAGATTGCCGGGGAATGCGCTGGCGCGACCTTGTCCAGGTCGATCGTCTTTCCGCGCCAGCGCGGCCGCACCGCCGGTAACGGCGCCATGACGCCCGCATACGGATAGACGCCGCCCAGCGGATTGGCGTGTCGGCCAGCCGTGCTGCGCGCATGGAACAGAAGGTCGTGAAAGTCCCACAGGACGAGGTCGTCGTTGCCCTCGGCGGGTCGCAGTCCGTCGCCGCGAGCGGGGTCGATCCTGAACAGGATTTGGCAGTCCACCAGTAGGGCCAGCAGCTCGACCCCGGGAAAACCGTCCTGCCGGCGGAGCTGTTTGATCTGCCGCGGCGTCGACAGCATTGCGATGGCGGCGGCGATGTTCGGATCGCAAATCCTGAACAGCGCGCCGGCGCGTGGAGATTCGAGCACCATCTCATTGCCGCGCCGTCGCATGTATGCGAAGCGCGAGAGGACGACAACGTCGGCATCGCCGAGCTGTGGCGTTCGCGGCCAATAGTCGGGAACCTGGGGCTCGATGACGACCTGGTCGTCGCCGTCGCGGGCGCGCCCGAGCCGATACTCCAACAGGCCGTGCCCGGCCAATCGCCGGACCAGTTGATCCATCTCCTTGTCGATGCTCCGGCGGGCGGGCGCGAACGCGGCGAGCGGCAGACCCGTGCGCAGAGCCTGCGCGCGCTCCGCCGTCCCGGCGCTGAACTTTCCCAGCGCGACCGAATAGCCTTCGAAGCGCGCGGCGATATTTCCGTCGGGGTGCGTTTCGAGCGTGACATGACCGCCGAGCCGGGCGGATAGCGTTGCCGGCGCAGCCCGTTGCCGTCGTTGTCGTCCGCGAGCGCGCAAGCCGGGATGCCCCTCAGGTCTGGGGGTGGAGCGGATTGAGCTCGTTCTCCGAGATCGGCCGGTCTCGCAATCCGAGCTTGACCGGGACATCGTACAGCCGGCCAGGCGCGAAGCGGCGATAGAAATGCCGCAATCCCGGAACGACCACCCTGACGACCGGGACCTCGATATCCGGGCGGGTCTGATCGAGGACCAGGAAATCGAGGCCCTCACGCTTGGCGAGATTCACGCAGGCTGTCACCTGCTCGCGCGTGTCGAGACCTCCGAACTTCGAGCCGAGCTCCGGTCGGACGACCGCAGTGCCGCTCGGCGTCAGATAGGGATGGTCCTGCAGCCGGAATGGCGGCGAGCCGTCATGGTTCGGTTCCTGGCTCGACGGGGTCTGGTTCCTCGCTCCCATGAGACCGATGGAGAGAAATTGATTGAGCTCCGTCATCGCGCGCAGCGCGGCGATGCGCGGATCGAAATGCGCGCCGGAACCGAAGTCGACAAATTCCTGCGCGTTTTCCATCCAGTGCGCGACCGTCACGAAGCTCGGAATGCCGAGATCGCTGGTGACGTCGAGGACCCAAAGGCGGCGTCCGGTTTCGGCAAGCTGGATTTTCAGATCGCGGATGTAGGGATCGTCGAACTGGTCGAGGTCCACTTCCGGCCGGCGCAATCGATTGTACCACCAGATGGCATAGGCATCCCGCTCGACCAGCTCGAGAAAACCCTGGACGATTGCCTCCCCGGGCGTGTTGCCGGCTGCGCAGCCGTTGGAATCGGCGTGAAACTGGTAGCTGCCCGGGCCGCGGTAGAAGAAATAGAGCAGGCTGGTCGGAAGATATCTGAAGCGTTGGTCGCGCAGAGACCAGATCGGCGACCATTCGATTTCGGCCGAGCGATCAAACGACGCCGGCATCGCCGGCGCCCCGTCCAGATCGGTGGCCGGCGACTGACCCTGCCGGGATTGCGCCTCGCTGAACAGCAGCACGTCGTTCGGAACGATGGCATCGCCGGGCGGGAAATCCGTGAACCGCCGTGTCGCCCTGATCTCGTCGCCCTGAAAAATTCCGGAGTAGCGCTCGATCGCCTCCATGAGCGCGCTGGCTTCGCCCTGCTCGGCGGTGCTGCCCTTGCCGAAGCTGCCGCCGCTCAGTCCCGCCTTGAGCTCGTCGACGCTCTCGGGCGGCGCGGAGAAATTGTGCGTGGCATGGTAGTTGGTGTTCAAGGGCAGGTCGGCGTCGATGCGCTCGAGGCGCGAGACCACGCCGGTGAGTGGGCTCACGTGCTTGCGAAAACGCGCGACCGTGGCCCGCGATGAAACGGTGCGATATCCCCCGCTCGTCATGACCAGCTTGCTGCCGGCGTCCACCTCGACCGGGACCGGCGCTCGGCGCGAGTCACGCAGCCTCTTGCGGCCGCAGGCAGGACATTGCGGGCGATGGGCCACGTAATGCCGCACGATGGTCGAGCCCAGAAGGTCGAGGCTGATGATGTGATCGCGCAGGTCGGTGCGAAACTCGGTGGCGATCGCCTTCGCGATCTCGATGGCGGCAAGCTCAATGCCGCCCTGTCCGAACGTGTCGCGCGCGAGCGGCGAAGCCGCGACGCAATGCGCCTGCCTGCGATTGAGGAAGGCTTTGATCTCCCGGTTCCGGATCATGCGCTCGGCCAGGCACGTCCAGCACGCGCTTTTGTCCGGGCGCAACACCGGTCCCACCAGCGGAAAAATGCCGGACGGCTGCACCAGCAGCCAGGGCGTGCGGTCCGACAAATGCCGGCGGTTCAAGTCGGCCAGTCGTCGGTCGAGATAGTCGCTCACCAGCGTGACGGTCAGGTCGGCAGCGCCCTTCACGACGCGAACGCCCAGCGCTTTCAGGGCGGCGGCGAGCTCCGCTGCGCCCTGCACGTCGAGCGAGTGCATGCGCACGCGGCATTGCTGGAGATTTTTCTCCGCGGTCGCCGGCAACAGGCCGAGGCTCGCCCAATAGGCATCTGTACTGGCCTTTGGACGAGCGCGCCGTCGGGACGACAAAGCGGCGATCGATCGAGCCGCTTCAGTGCTTCGTGAATCTTGTCGGACGGAAACGTCTGCTCCAGCAGGCGAACGAGCTGCGCAACGCTTTTTCCCGCTCCTATGGCGGACGCGAGCGCACAATAGAGCTCGCCGTGAAGAAAGTACTTCCGGTCCTCGGAATAGAGGCACACGGCATCCGGCGGCAGCACATAGACGGTGAAATTCGGCGCGAACCGCGGAACGTCTTTGCTGTCATGCTGCGCAATGCGCTTGCGGCGATCGCCGGTCATGAGGTGAGCGTGTGCGTCACTAAGCTGGTCGCGACCGGCCCGGACCGCGATCGCAGGGCGCGAATTCTCCGGGTTGCGAGAGCGCGGCCGTCTCTGATGCGCCTTGATGTTTCGTGACCGCGCTGGCCGCGCACATCATACGGCGCGCCCACGCGTCCGCGTGGGCAGCGCCGCAAACAACACTTGGTTGCTGAACCTGACCAAACCCACCTTAAGAGGTGGATCTGTCAGGAAAGTGCTCGACTCTAGCAGATGCGGCAACCTCCCACCGAGATGCAGCAGGCGCAGCCTCCGCAGCCTCCGCAACCGCCGCAACCTCTGCCGCAGCCCCTGCAGCCTCTGCAACCTCTGCAGCCCCTGCAGCCTCCGCAGCCTCGGGCATATTGCTCCCCGAGTCGGGTTCCAGCGTTCTCCTTGTCGAAAACAAAAAACGTCCCCAGGCTGACGTCGGAGATTTCTTCCTCGTTGAGCGTGATTTCGGGAGCCTTTGGGGTATCCCGAGAAGCTACATCCGCCGCCGGAGCGACGGTTGCTGCGGACGCACCGCCCGCCAGTGATAACGAGACGCCGACGACTCCCAGCGCGGGTACGACTTCCTTACGACGCTTACGCTTCGAAGTTGGCTTCTTCAGTGGCATCCAGGCCTCCCTTTGCCTTCGACAATGTATGCGCCGCCCGCATTATCCGTACCCTGTGCATGGGCACCTTGCAAGACCGGCCGCCGACAGGAACGCATCTTTGGTGCATCGAGTTCCGCGATTGCATCAAAGCAATGGTCGCCGGCAATTCCTGTCAAAATATTCATGTCATGATATGTGCCGCCGATAACCTCTTGTCCCACGGTGCCATGAGTGATTGCTGGTCTGCACTTCAGCCCCTAGCTTGCGGTGCACAACCGGTATCGGGCGTTCGTGCATCGAGCCTGATGGGAATCCGCGCCGGCTCGGTTCAGGCGTGGGTACCGTGACGTCCTTGCAGACTCGAGCGGGAACTAAACGGAATTGAACATGGTCGATTCGCATGGCCATTTCGTCTGGTACGAGCTGATGACGACGGACATGAAGGCCGCCAGGGCCTTCTATGCCGAGGTTGTCGGCTGGGGCACGCAGGACGCGTCGGTGCCCGGCACCGCCTACACGTTGTTCACTGCCGGAGAGACCGCGGTCAGCGGGCTGACAAATCTGCGGGAGGACGCTCCGAAAACGGGCCTGAGGCCGAGCTGGCTCGGATATGTCGGCGTCGATGACGTGGACGCGAGCGCCGACCGCATCAGACAGCTCGGCGGCGCCGTGCATGTTCCGCCGCAGGATGTCTCCGACATCAGTCGCATTTCGGTCGCCGTCGATCCGCAAATGGCAATGATTGCGTTGTTCAAATGGCTCACGCCCGGCCATGAGCAGCCCGCCGAGCCGGGCGCACCGGGTCGCGTCGGCTGGCACGAGCTGGTCGCCGCTGACCTCGACAAGGCGTGGGCCTTTTACAGCGAGATCTTTGGCTGGAAAAAAGCCGACGCCGACGTCAGCGAGATGGGCACGTATCAGCTGTTCTCCGCCGGAGGGCAGACGATCGGCGGCATGTTCGCCAAGCCGCCGGCGCAGCCGGTCCCGTTCTGGCTCTACTATTTCAACATCGACGACATCGACGCGGCGATACGGCGCGTGAAGGCAGGCGGCGGTCAGATCCTCGACGGCCCGATCGAAGTGCCGGGCAACCGATGGATCGCCCGATGCACGGACCCGCAGGGCGCCATTTTCGCGCTGGGGGGAAAGCGGAGCCACGGCGGGATCGGATATTTCGAGCGCGTCGCAACGCGCGATCCATGGCCGCGTCCTCAGAGGTGAGCAACCTGACCGTCGCTGATGCGGCCGGCCAAATTTGACCTGGCGGTCAATCTCAACGTTGGAAAACCACTGGAGCCGGGAATCCGCGAATCGCACCTGCTGAAAATCCTGATTCGGCCGCGTGGGCCTACCATCAAATCGAGCTATCTCGCGAAGGATGGACGAAGCATGACGACGGGCGGGATCGTCAAAAGCGCAAAAAGCCCAGTCAAAGCGATGGTCGTCGGCACACCCAGCAGATCGCCAAATGCCCCGAACACCACCGGCGCCGCGGCACCCGCGCCGATCGTGCCGGTGTAGAAGAGGCCGAACGCGCGGGCGCGCCGTTCCGGGCTGACGAACAACGGCACCGAGCCGTAGAGCACCGAGGAAGTCCCATTGAGGGCCACACCGATCAGCGGCAGCAGAAGCAGCCCAGCATCGAGCGGCAACGGCAGCAACGCCAGTATCGCGACCGCGGTTAGCGCTTCGGTCAGGAGGACCGTCGCGACCACGCCGATTCGCGCCCCGATGAAGGCGCAAGCAAGCTTGCCCATGGCGCCGCCTGCGAACACCAGACTCAAGGCGAGGCCGATAGTGGGGACGCTCGCGCCCTTTTGCGTCAACAGGAATGGCAGGAAGGTAAGGAAGGCCATCCGGGTGGCGCTGTCGATCAAGCCGATCGAGAACAGCAGAGAAAACCCGTATCGCTGCGTAGATTGTGCCGTCGCTTCAGTCGCCTCCGCGCCAGGGGCGGCGCTCTCGGCGTCGATCCGCGGCATGAGCATTGCTATGGCAACCGCGGCCGCGACGCCACATGCGCCAAGGACAACGACGGTCGAACGCCAGGACGCGAGCGTCAGCAAAAGCGCGCCCGCCAGCGGCACCAGCATCTTCCCGACATCACCGGCGAAATTGTATGTGCCGAGCGCTTTGAGCGAACGCGGCCCGGCAAATGCTCGGGCTACCAGCGACGATGCGAGCGGATGCTGCGTGCTTGAACCGAGCCCACTCAGGAAGAGGGCGATCGCGAGCATCGTAAGGCCAGCACTCGCGCCCGCGAGTACATAGCCGAGGCCGGCCAGCGCCGTTCCGAATGCGAGCACAATTCCGGCTCCGTACCTTTCCGCGATCACCCCGGAAGGAATTTGAAGAGCCGCCATCGTGCCTGCGTACAGGCTCCGGAGTACTCCAATCTCGGCGTAGCTAAGCCCGAACTCCGCCTGCCAGATCGGCAGCATGACGTAAATGAGATCGGTATAGCCGTCGTGCAGCACGTGCGCGCCGCAGGCGACGCCGAGTGCCCGCCGCTCTCGTTGCCGCGCGGCCGGTGAGAGGGCGGATGGTAGGTTTTGATTCCCGGCAACCGTCACGGCATCAGTTTAGCAGGCTGCTGAGAAAAATGGCACCGAAGCGAGAGCCCAGCGGCATCGGCTTGACGGCAGCCGATAGCGCATAATTCGAATCTCCGTTTTGGAGACTTGAATCACAGTGTGGCGGCCCATCTCAATAACGCGCGCGGCGGCCGATCCTGAGTGGGCTTGAGAATGCTACAATGATCGTACCCTTCCCATCTGGCGTGTGCCATGCCGACGAGCGATGCGGTTGTCCCGTCGTTGGATCGAATGCAGCGGACGCTGGCTGTGGATATTTCTTACACGATGTCCCGCATGAAGGTTCTTGAGCGGCTGCCGGGGAATCCTGTCGAGATTCATTATCGATGGGTGGATGAAACGGCTGTCGCTTTGATGTCTCGATTGCCGTCCTTCTCTCGTGTCATCGGTCTGCGTGCGGGACACGAGCCGCATATCGAAGAGCTCGTGCGCTGGTATCGCGAGCATGGCATCAAGCCAACGTTTGAGATGGTTCCGGGACACTACGTTGCGAGCCTCGGCCGCGAGCTCACGCGCCGCGGGTTTTTCCAGTCCGGCTTTCACGTTTCCCTGATCGGAGAGCCAGTGAGAGCGGCTCGTACCGGTGATCCCGTCACGATCGAGCAGGTCGCCACCGCCGACACCATGGAAGACTATCTCGACGCTTACGTGGCCGGTTGGGGGATTGCCGAGAAGGATCAGGCCCAGTTCAAGGTCAACGTCAGGCCCTGGCTGAACCAGGCCGGGTGGTCGCTCTATGTCGGCCGCTTGAACGGCCAACCCGCGGCCGCCGCGACCCTCTATCTCAAGGATGGCGTTGGCTATCTTGCCGATGCGACGACCAACCCGGTATTCCGCCGGCGCGGCCTTCAATCGGCGCTTCTTCGGCGACGAATTTCCGATGCCGCCGCGGCCGGCGTCGATACCGTTTTCAGCGGTGCCGCTCCGTTCTCGACGAGCCACCGCAACATGGAGCGCATCGGAATGCGCGTGCAATTTGTACGGTCACTTTGGACGCCTGATTGAGCGGCGGGAACAGTGCGCGCCCGTACCGGCGAAAGGGCGCCACAGGCTCACGACGCCGGGCCTGCGGCTGTCTAAATCCGATTCGCAAGGACGATCCGGGTCATCAAGACGGATCAAGTCAAGTGGTTGCGTCCGGTTGGCGAGCGGGTTCGTGCCCGGACGTGCCTCCTCTGCAACGAGAAGACTATGAGGCTATCCCGTTGCCAGTCGGTTGGAACAAAAGGCCCGCCCGCCTCGCCGCGATGCCCGCCGGCGCGCCGGAGAACGCGTGACGTGCGCCGGCGGCGGCATTGGGAGCGTCATGGCCTCGTGACCAGCTCCGCCGATCCAAACTCGTTCGCAGCCTTGGTCCAACATGCTTAACATTCTTGGCCTGGCAGCGATGGTTGCCGCTATCGCGTTGTTCGTCTGGACGGGGATCCGCACCTGGCGGATGAAAAACAGGTTTCTGAAATGGGGTGGCGCAGGGCTCGCCGCGGTGCTGGTCGTCGCGGTCTCATCCGCAAGTGCGCTTACGCTCGCGGGGATAGTCAAGCAGCATGCCCGTAGAGCTCCCGTTCCGAACCTCCAGGTGGCGGCGACCCCCGAGCAAATCGCGCGCGGCAAGGCCGTTGTCGATGGCTTTTGCAGCGCGTGCCATTCGAGTACTGGCACACTCACCGGCGGCCTCGACGCCGGCAAGCATTTCCCGATTCCCGTCGGCTCGTTCGTGTCCTCCAACCTGACCCCGGCGGGACGATTGAAGCGCTGGTCCGACGGCGAAATTTTTCGCGCGATCCGCAACGGCGTCGACGCGGACGGGCGTTGGCTGACGGTCATGTCCTACACCAATGCCGGCAGCTTGAGCGACGACGATACCCAGGCGGTGATCGCGTACATTCGCAGCCTACCCGCCGCCGGCGAGCCAACTCCGGATCCGCCGTCCCGGCTCAACCTGCTGGGCGTGGCAATGCTGGGTGCCGGCATGCTGCCGAGCGGCAAGCCGGTCACCACCCGCAGCATCACGGCACCGCCGAAGGGCCCGACGTTTGAGTTCGGAGAGTACGTCTTGTCCTATCAGGATTGCCGCGAATGCCATGGCGGCGATCTGACGGGCGGCGTGCCGGGGCAGATCGGCCCGCTAGGACCTGACCTTAATCTGGTCAAGCAATGGAAGCTTTCGGAATTCATCGCCACCATGCGAACCGGCATCGATCCCAACGGCCACGAGCTCAGCCGACAAATGCCATGGCGGCCGCTCGGGCGAATGGATGATGAAGAACTGGCCGCCATCTACGAATTTCTGACTCGCCTCCCAGGTTATTGATGCGCTTCGTTGGCGCCGGCGCCTTGAAGACCCTAGCGTGCCCACCGAGTCCTCACACGACCTCGGTGACGTAGCTCACAAACGCACAATCCCGATAGTGCCATGCTTCCACCGATGACGACTTTTGGAAGAGTGGAGGAGACAAATGACAACCATGCTTCCCAAAGATGCCGCGACGCTCCATGCCATCGCCCAAGAACTCGCTGGCCAGGACGCCGACTATATTGAGAAGTTCCTGCGCGAGTTGGTGGCCGACCTCGCAAAGTCCGGTCCAGCCACGGCATCCCCTCAATCGGCTAGACGTAGCGCGCGCCGCAGCGGCCCGAGCCGAGCCTCGGGCAGCCCGGTGCTTTGAGCAAGTCAGGCGTCACCTTCCAGCCGCACCTCCAGAGGGGGCGCCGATAGGCTCAACGTTGCGCGCACCGCAACGGTCTAGTGTCCCCGTCGTGGTACGTCGGTGCGGCGTTCGCCCAGCACCTCTCCAAAGAGTTACACGGCGCCAAGCTAGGTCCGGTCGCATCATAACGTGATGTCGGCTCATGACAGTGACCGACGATTCTCGAACGTCCGCTCTTGCGCTGCTGTTGGGAGATAAGCGGACGTCGGCCGGATTAACCAAGCCGATCTGTGAGTGCACGGCCTAGTTCGGGCGGCCCGTCGCCGCGGATGCGACTTGAGAGCCGCCGCGATTCGGCCCCAGCACGACTACGATCGATCCCATCTTCACCCTGCTGTAGAGATCGATCACGTCCTCGTTGGTCATCCGGATGCAGCCCGACGAAATCGCATGTCCGATCCATTGCGGCTGGTTGGTGCCGTGGATGCGGTACAGCGTGTCCTTGTCGCCGGCGTAAAGATAAAGCCCGCGCGCGCCCATCGGATTGTGAGCGCCGCCTTCCACATAGTTGGGAAGTGGACCGAGCCGCCGCTTCTCATTCGCGGTCGGCGTCCAGCCCGGCCATTCTTCCTTGCGACCGACCCGCGCGACGCCGGACCAGGCCTGCGCATCCTCGCCCACGATCACGCCGTAGCGCATCGCTTTGCCTTCCGGCAGCACGTAGTAGAGGAAACGCGAATCGGTATCGACCACGATCGACCCCGGCGCTTCCTTCCGGTGGAATTCAACGATTTGGCGCTGATACAGGTGCGGAATCGACGCCTTCTGGTAGGGCGGGTTGGCCAGCTGCTGGCGGTCGCGTGCGGTAAAGTTGGCGTCGTTCACCGGCGCCAACGTTCCCTGCATGCAGCCGCCGAGCAGCAGCCCGGTCAGCAGAAATAGGATTCCCCGCGCTACCATGGCTGCCTCGTCCGGGCACTACAAGCAGTTCGCAGCGGTCAGCCCTTGCTCACCACAGGCTGCGGATACTTGCCGACGGGAAACTTGCCGACCGGATACTTCCCAATCGGGGCTTTCCCAACGGGCGCCACCGGAGGCGGCGGCTCCTTGCGCGGCAGGTCGGCGGCTGCGGCTGCGCTCAGCATGGCGAACGATGCAGCCACGACGGTCAGAATCTTGAGCATGACAATCCCCTGTTTGCGATGGCCATCCCTTCATCTTCCGGACCGGAAGATGCCCAGCCATCTTGCCCCACCGTCATTCAGCCCCTCTGGCTTCGATCGGTGCACCGTAAGAAATGCGCTGACGGCAGCCGCCGCACAATGAAAAAGTGCCTTTACTCACCGCGTTACCGATCGTTTTCCGGCAGGTGTTGCACAAACACCACCGGCATGGGCCGAATCGGAGTTGGAGGTAATCCCGCATCCCGGACATTTATGAGCATTGAGCTGAATGATGCGTCACGCCGGCAGGGGCCGGTAGCCGATTACAATCGGAGCCCGGAGGCGATTCGGCTTACGCAACGCCCGCCTGATTCGACGATGGCCGGTCAGGCGGCGCGTCCCAGCACGTTGCCGAGGTCGTGGTAGATGGTGTGCAGGTGCTGCGCGGCCGCATCGACGGATCCCATCTCGATCACGAAGGTGGGTCCGATCACGCGATAGCCGAACGCTGTCTCCGGCGTGTTTGGCCCATACCAGGCGAAATGCACGGCCTCCCGGTCGCCTGATTCGATCCGCGCGCGCTGCGCGGTGGCGAGCACCGGGGAGACGTGCGCGACCGCGTAGGTCTCGATCAACTGCCACAACAGGTCGCGCTGCGCCGACGTCAATTCCGCGGCGGCAACGCCGAGCGCCTGGCTGTTCGCGCGCTCGCGGCCGGCATAGGAGAGAATGTTGTCAAGTGGCGTAGCCGACACCCGCGCTTTCGTCTGCGGCTTGGAAGCGAGGTCAGCGAACAGCCGCCGCGCCAGCGCCTCTTCGTCCTTGAGCGTCACCAGGCCGGCATGGGCTCCGGACGTGACGCGGTTGGGATTGGCCGAAAACGACGACGGCGTGATCGAAACGATCTGCCCGTCGCGCACGGCGATGGATTGGGTCAGGTGATGCCCTTCGAGCCGGAAGCCCCACGCGCCGCGCTCGGCCGGAGTGCCGAACACCGCGAACGAGAAACGCTCCGACGAGCGCTCGCCGGCGCCGTTGCCGCTCGCCGCCAGCACGTCCTGCAGCGTCATGACGTTTCGGCTCTTCTGCTGGCCGGCCGGCGACAGCAGCGTCGCGAGCAGGTCCCAGGCGACGGCCTTCTGCGCCGGGCTCATCTGCTCGAGCCGCAGGCCCGGCTTGATGTTGCCGGCGGAGCCGAAATAGTTCCAGCCGCGCCATTCCCGTCCGTCCCAGGCGAACGACGCCGCCTTGCGCTTGTCGGGCTCGAGGCCGGAGAGGAACGAGCGCGTGGCCGCGAGGAGATCGGCGGCGGGCGCCAGGCCTGCGTCGGCAGCGGCCGTCGCGCGGGGCAGGGCGGCGATGCCGAGGAGGGCGGTGCCGGCGAGCACGACGCTGCGGCGATTGGGCTCCTTCGCGCTGGTGGACGATTGGTGCCGGGAGTTCGACATGTGCGTCTCCTCATGCGCTGGCGGCGGGCAAGGCTCCGCCCGGCCCGCTCGACTGAAAGGCCCTTCGTCTCGCCGGGCCCGTGTGCGCCCCGCTAGCTCTTCTCCCCGTAGGTTGCGCGCGAAATGTCGGGCACCGGGATTCCGTCGTCGATCGCCTTGCAGCGGACCGTTTCGGCCTTGGCCTTCTGCTCGGCGGCGTCGAGCACCTCGAGCACCACGTCGCGCGGAATGAAGCAGACCCCGCTATCGTCGGCGACCACGAGGTCGCCCGCGGCGACGCGAATCTCGCCGATCTGGATCGCCCCGTTGATCTCCACGGTCTCGAGCCGCCACTTGCCGGTGACCGGCGTGATGTCGCTCGCCCACACCGGATACCCCAGCGCGCGCGAATGCGCGATGTCGCGCACGCCGCCCTGCACGATGGCGCCGACCTCGCCCTGGCGCTGGCCGGTCTGCGCGGAGATGCCGCCCATGTTGGAGACGTTGGCCACGCCCTGGATCACCAGCACGTCGCCCGGCTGCGCCAGGTTGTGGGCCTCGAACTCGGCCATGCGGTTGACGTGCGCGCGCGCGCCTTCGAGCGGATCGATGCGCTGCAGGATGTTGCGCACGGTCAGCGCCGGACCGGCGATGGTCTTGCCCGCGATCGTCGGCCTGAGCACCGACGCGCCGATGACGCCGGCCGGGATGCCCAGCTCGTCCATCGTGTCGGAAATGATCCCGGTCGGATCGCCCAGCGCGAGCAGGCGCTCGACCGCCCCCTGCGGCGGGCGCGGCACCGCCATCAGCTTGATGTTCTCGGCCGCGATGCGGCCGGTCAATCGCTTCTTCTCCGCGACATTCACTGCAGCGCTCCCCGTTTTCGTCGGCTTCGTGCTTCTGCCCAGTCTACATCCATCGCACGCTGCGAGAAAGGCACGGCCACGCACATCGCGCGCGGGTATGCGCGCCCCCTGCGCCGGCCGTTGATGATCGAACCGACGCGCGCGAACCAACGCGCCGGGCGGGATGACCAGGCGCTGTTTACGAAGTGGTTGAAGCGTGACTCAGTGTTCAGGAATGCCTCTTGGAGGGAGGCAGGATTGAGGAGCGGCGCAGGATCCCACGGAAAATGTTGATTCCGTGGATTAGCTTCGGGCTTTGGACTTGTTCAGTGCCACGGCGGCGCGAATGAGCGCCTTCAACGCCTTGTCATCAATCTTGTCGCCCTCATGGAAATCGATGGCGCGCCTGGTGTTGCCTTCGAGGCTGGAGTTGAAGAGGCCTGAAGGGTCCTCCAACGAGGCGCCCTTGGCGAAGGTCATCTTCACGACATTCTTGTACGTCTCACCCGTGCAGATTATTCCGGCGTGCGACCACACCGGAACCCCTCTCCACTTCCACTCCTCGACCACTTCCGGGTCGGCCTGCTTGATGAGAATTCGGACGCGAGCCAGCGTCTCGCCCCGCCAGTCACTCAGCTCCTTGATTCTCGCATCTATCAGCTGAGAGGGAGAGTCTCCTCCTTTTCCTTCCTGCGAGCCGCTCTTCCTCTTCGTTCATGGTGGTTGTCGCTTTCTTCATCGTTGTTGTTGCTTTCATGGTTGTTGTCGCTCGCCCGTCACTCGAGTTTCGCTAGTTCGTAGGGTGGGTTAGCGCCGAAGGCGCGTAACCCACCGGCTGAGTTTTCCGCGACTCCAGATGGTGGGTTACGGCGCTGCGCGCCTAACCCACCCTACAGGCCTCGCTCAATCCGGGCTACTTGCTGCATGGTGCGCCGGCAGTTTCTTCGCCGCGGCCTGCGTGGGCTTGCGGGCTGATGACTTGGCGTCCGCTCACGCCACGCACGCACCTCGCACCGGCCGCTCACATTCGTTCGCCGGGCAATTGGCTGGCTTGCTTCACCCAAGCAGTGAGCTGAGCTTCGTCGAGCTGGTCGTTCTCGTGGATGTCGAGATAGCGCACGTCCTTGTGCTTGGACTCGCCGGGGGGAAGGGGACGCAGTGACGTGCCGCGGAAGAAAGCCACTTTGACGTAGGTCGTGAAGCAATGAAAGCTGAGGAACCAGCCCTGGCCTTCGCTGCCATAGAAGGGCGAGTTCCATTTGACCGCCTTGCGCACGCCGGGGGCGGTGCGCACGATGAGCGCGTCGAGGTGGCGCCCGACGTCCCGTTTCCAGCCCGGCATGGCCGCGATGTAGGCCTGCACGGGGGCGTCGCCGTCGGCCTTCGCGATCTGAGGGTTGCCGCCTGCGAGGAGGGCCGGCTTTGCGACCTTGCGGGACTGCAACTTCGGCGCCGTCTTGCGCGGCTTGGCCGCCTTTGCGGCGACCCGCTTGGCGGCGGCCTTCTTTGCGACCTTCGTTGACTTGATGGACGTCTTGTTGGCCATTGCGTTCACCCGCAGATGCCTACGCTATGGAACTCTGTAAAGCAGTGCCTGGCTTTGAATTGTGCCGGCAGACTTCAGTCTGTCCGCGCCAGGACCTGCTCCAGGTTTGCAAAGAACCCCTGCCACCCGTACTTGGCGCCCTGGTAGGCCTGCTGCTGATCCGGCCGGAAGCCCGACTGCTCCATGCGCAGGCGGGTCCCCGTGCTCGTAGGGGTGAGAGTCCAGGTGACGACACTCTCGAGACCATAGGCCGCCCACGTGTAAGACAGCGTTTTGTTCGGCTCGACTGCCAGGACCTGACAGTCAACAGCGCCCCAGTCTGCGCGAAGATTGAAACGGTGGTCCACGACAGGCTTGAAGTCGTTCTTCATCAGCCACTCCTCGATCAGGTGTGGTTGCGTGAGCGCGCGCCAGATCTTTTCCGGCGGATAAGGGATCTCACGTTCGACAACGACGGAGAGCGTTTCGGTCGACAGTATTGGTCATTGGTCCATCCTTCTGAGCAGATCTTCGAGCTGGTCGAACCGGCTTTGCCAGAACCCGGCCATTTGGCTTGTCCAGTCGATCAGCGGGGCCAAGGCGCCGAGCTGCGCGCTATAGTGCGTCTGGCGACCTTCGTGGCGGTCGCGCACCAGCCCGGCCTGCTTCAGGACCCCAAGATGCTTTGAGACGGCCGGTTGCGAGACCCCGGCCCGAGCCGTCAGAGCCGCGACCGTCTTCTCTCCTTCGCGGCACAGTCGTTCGAAGAGAGCCCGCCGAGTCGGATCGGCGAGCGTTCTGAAGAGCACATCGTGAGCGTTCGGCATTTGGGATCGATAACCCGCTGGTTATTGATCGACGTATAACCACTGAGATATGTGTGAGTCAAGCGGGACCGTGGAGCGGCATGATGATCCTCGTCACAGGAGCCACCGGCTAGGTGGGGCGCGCCGTCGTCTGCAGTTCGCTCACTCGGTCACGACGTGGTGCAAGGGTCCGGGATGTCCAAGCCGCAAGCCGGCGCCTGCCATCTGGAATCGCCCTGCGCGTTGCGGACTACGAGGATGCCTCTGCTCTGAAGAGGCTGGCGGGTATCGACAGGGCCTAAGGCTCGACGCAGGTCTGCATCGCAACCGGATACTTGCTCCGGCCATGCCGGCTCGGTACCGTTGCCGCCTTTCAGCACAGCAAAAAAGGCGGAAGCTCCCATGATCGATCTGTACGCGCTCACCAGTCCGAACGTTCAGAAGATTTACATCATGCTCGAGGAATGCGGCTTGCCCTACAAGGAGCATTACATCGACGTCTGGAAAGGCGACCAGTACAAGCCGGAATTCGCGAAAATCAGCCCGAACAACAAGATCCCGGTGATCGTCGATCATGACGGACCCGGCGGCAAACCCTTCACGGTGATCGAATCCGGCGCGATCCTGCTCTATCTCGCCGACAAGACCGGAAAGTTTCTGCCCAAGGACGCCGCCAAGAAATACGAGGCGATCCAGTGGCTGATGATCCAGCTCACCAGCGTCGGCCCGATGTTCGGGCAATGGACCCATTTCAAGCTGTTCGCGCCGAAGAGCGGCAACGACTATTCGATGGGCCGCTACACCTCGGAATTGAAGCGGCTCTACGAGGTGCTGGAGAACCGGCTCGGGGAGGCGCCGTTCCTGGGCGGCCAGGACTATTCCGTCGCCGACATCGCGACATTTCCCTGGACGCGCAATCACGACGCGCAGGGCGTGAAGTGGGACGACCATCCCAATCTGGCGCGCTGGTTCAAGGCCATCGACGAGCGGCCCGCGGTGAAGGCCGCGCTCGCCAAGGTCGGCGCGATCAAGTCGAACCGCGAGACTGCCTCCGACGACGACAAGGACCGCTTCTTCAATCGCGGCCGCTACGCGCGGGCATAGTCTCTGCCTGAGCGCGGGGGAGGGGGCGTTGGAGCTCGAGGGCAAGGCCGCCGTCGTCACCGGTTCGAGTTCCGACGGCGGCGTCGGCGCAGCCTGCGCGAAGCTGCTCGCATCGCGCGGCTGCAATGTGGTGGTCAACTACGCCACCAACAGGAGAGGCGCCGACAAGATCGTCGCGGAATGCACGGCGGAGGGTGCTCAATCCTTCGCCGCGCAGGCCGACGTCTCCGACGACGACGCGTGCCGGCGCCTGGTTGCGGCCGCGGTCGAACGCTGGGGCCGGCTCGACGTGCTCATCAACAATGCCGCCGTGACCAGGACGATCCCGCACCAGAATTTCGAGCTGCTCGATGCCGCCGAGTTCCAGCGGGTCTATGCGGTCAACCTGATCGGCAACTATCAGATGTGCCGGGCCGCGGCGCCGCATCTCAAGGCCACCGGCGATGGCGCGATCGTGAACATCTCCTCGATCGGCGCCATGCGCGGCTCCGGCAGCTCGATCGCCTATGCCGCCTCCAAGGGCGCGCTCAACACGCTGACCATCAGCATGGCGCGCGCGCTCGCGCCGCAGGTGCGGGTCAACGCGCTCTGTCCCGGCGGCCTGCTTGGCAGCTGGACGCGCAAGATCATGACGGAGGCGCAGTACGAGGCCCGCGTGCGCCAGGCCAACACCGAATTTCCCCTGCAACGCGGCATCTGGCCCATCGACGTCGCGCGCGCGGCGCTGTTCCTGATCGCGGACGCCGTGGTCATGACCGGCGAGTGCCTGCGCATGGATGCCGGCGAGCATCTCGGACAGAATCTCATTCGAAATTAGGCGGTCCCTTTTGTCAGTTCGATCGTGCAGCAACTCGGTGCGCTCCCTCGCCGCGTTGGGGAGAGGGAATGCGCCGATCCGACACAAGGTGCTGAGCCGTTCCGGGCAATAACGGATCAATCGCGGCAAGTGGCGACAAGCGCCAGGCCCTCGAATTGCTAGCTTCTTGACATTGTTGCTTCGGTGCCGCTCGTTTCCTTCGCAGGGAGCGGCACTCATCCTGCTTGAGTTGAGGAGTGAGATCATTTGAAGCTCGGTATCGTCGGCACTGGAAATGTCGGATGCGCCATTGCGCTCGCGGCGGTGACGCGGGGTAGTGCACGCGAGATCGTGCTCGTCAATCGCACCGCCAAGACGGCGGAAGCGGTCGCGACCGACCTGCGCTACGGCACGCCGCTCACCCCGAAGACCGATATTCGCAGCGGTGACTACGACGCCCTTTCCGGCGCGGGCGTTGTGCTCATCACGTCCGGCGTCAACGAAAAGGCCGGCGGGGCGACAGATCGCAATGACCCGCATGGCCGGCTCAGGCTGCTGCAAAAGAACGCCGACATCTATCGGGACATCGTCCCGCGGATTGTGCGCGCCGCGCCAGAGGCGGTGCTGGTTGCCGTCACCGATCCGCCCGATCCGCTTGCCGACATTGCGCGCGAGGCAGCCGGTCACGACCGCGTGCTGAGCACCGGCACCTTTCTCGACAGCCTGCGCTTTCGCGTGCACCTTGGACAGCATTTTGGCGTCGATCCCGCCTATGTGGAAGCGCAAGTGATCGGCGATCACGGGACCGCGCAGGTATTTCTGTGGTCGTCCGCCCGCATTGCAGGGGTGCCGGTGACGGCGCTTCTCAAGGAGCGCGGAGAGAAGCTTGACGAGGTGCGCACGCAACTCGAGCGCGAGGTTCGCTACGCCAACATCACCATCATTGAAGGTCACGACGCCAGTCAGTACGGCATCGGCATCGTGTCGGCACGGATTGCGGAAATGGTATTGCGGGACGAGCGCGCGGCGATTGCGATCGGCAGCTACCACCAGTCATTCGGCGTCACCCTGTCGCTGCCGACTGTCGTCGGCCGCAACGGCGTGGTGGCGGTCTTGCAGCCGGACCTCGTGCCCGACGAGCGCAGCAGGCTGCAAAAAAGCGCGGAAACCTTACGGGCTGCGCTGCAGGCGGTAGCGAAATAAACGCCTGGACGCGAGGCCGCTGAGCGGGTGCCATCCTCGCGTGTCAATTCGCGCGGCTTCATGCCGGCGAGCCCCGCCGGATCGATGGCGGTGGCTCGCGCGGATATCCGGTCGTCACATGTTGAACCAGGATGCGTCGGGCGGGCGATCGCCGGCGACGTGAATCGCCGAGTCGTTGTCCGGATCGGTGTCGGTGTTGAGGAGGATGTAGGTATCGCCCCCGATGGTGAAGTAGCGGATCTGGCCCGGCGTAGCCGAACCGGGAACGGTTGGCGTTGCCGAAAACTCCGCCGTGCCGATGAAGGTAGTGAAGTCCTGGTTGCCGTCGAGGCCTTCGTTCGCATCGATGCCATTCAGGCCGATCTTGTCGCCCTGCGGCGCGGCTGAAGTCCAGGATGTAGTCCATTTGCAAGCTGTCATACCCGTGGGTTTCATAGGTGAAATTGAAGACAAAGGTGTCCGCGTCGCTCCCGCCGGTCAGCCGGTCCGCGCCGGTACCACCGATCAGCGTGTCGTTGCCTCTCCCGCCGATGAGAACGTCGTCGCCATCGCTCAGCGTGCCGAGCGGCTCGATGATGATGAAATCGCTCATACCAGGCATTGCCGGTCCGAATCCGCCGTACAAGTGATCGTTGCCGCCACCGCCGACGATCTGATCGCTGCCGAAGCCACCCTCGATAGTATTCGCCACGCCATCGCCGACGAGCGTATCGTCATGATACGAACCTAAGACGTTCTCGATGTTGACGAGCACATCGTCCAGCGCCGAGCCGCTGTATCCTCGTCCGAATTCGAGGTTGACCTCGACCCTAAGATCGGAGTCGGTGTACCAAGCCGTATTGTTGCCGGCACCGCCATCCAGGTGGTCTGCACCGGTGCCGCCGACGAGGACGTCGTTGCCGCGGCCGCCGAACAGGTGATCGGCGCCCCCCATGCCGAAAAGGATGTCAGCACCCCCACCGCCGTCGATGCGGTTTGCCTCGCTGGTGCCGCTGAGAAAGTCGTCGTGGAGCGAGCCTACGAGGTTTTCGATGCCGACGAGGGTGTCGCCTTCTGCAAAGCCGTAGAAGCCGCGTCCCGTTCCACCCTCCCTTTCCAGATTGACCTCCACCCCCAGGGGCGAGTCACTGTAATCCGCGGTGTCGATGTTTTCCCCGCCGTCAAGGACGTCCGCGCCCGCGCCGCCGGCCAGGAAGTCGTTGCCGCGGCCACCGTACAGGTGGTCGTCGCCGCCGCCGCCGAACAGGGAATCAGCGCCGTCGAGTCCGGCGAGTGTGTTCGGCCCGCCGTCGCCGATGAGAATGTCGCTGTGAAGCGAGCCTTGCAGGTTCTCGATGCTGAAAAGTCTGTCTCCAGCGGCCGTTCCGTTGAACCCGCGTCCATCGGCCAGACTGACGAAGACGCCTACGGGCGAGTCGTCGTAATGCGCGGTGTCAATGCCGGGCCCGCCATTGAGGGTGTCGGCGCCAAAACCGCCGGTGAGGTCATCGTCTCCGCCGCTGGCGTTGAAAACATCGTTTCCATCAAATCCGGCGAACTCGTCGTGATCGCCCGTTCCGTGCCGGACGTCGCGCCCTCTGGTGCCAATGATGATCATCGCTCCCTCCCTGCGCTGCCTGACGCGGCGGATGGGGCGCGGCGCGCCCACGAACCTCGCATTGGGGTCGGCCGGGTCGGCTCGTCTGTTGGTTGAACGGCGCGGTTCGCCGGTTCAACGAAAGTTGAAAAAGCCGGGCGCGGGAGGGGCGCGCACGCTCAGCATGAATTGGCGTTTGCGCTGTTCATGGCGGGAACGGGAACCTACAGGGGGGCCCTGAGCGCTGCAGCGTCATGCCGGCGAGCCACCGGATCGATGGCGGTGGCTCGCGCGGATATCCGGGTCGCTACATGTTGAACCAGGATGCGTCGGGCGGGCGCTCGCCGGCGACGCGAATCGCCGCGTCGTTGTCCGGATCGGTGTCGGTGTTGAGAATGATGTAGGTATCGCCGCCGAAGGTGAAGTAGCGGATCTGGCCCGGCGTAGCCGAACCGGGAACGGTTGGCGTTGCCGAAAATTCCGCCGTGCCGATGAAGGTGGTGAAGTCCTGGTTGCCGTCGAGGCCTTCGTTCGCATCGATGCCGTGGACGTCGATCTTGTCGTGCTGGGCCTGGCTGAAGTCGAGGATGTAGTCCATGTTCAAGCGCTCATAGGCATCGGTTTCGTAGGTGAAATTGAAGACAAAGGTATCCGCGTCGCTCCCGCCGGTCATTCGGTCCGCGCCGGTCCCGCCGGTCAGAGTGTCGTTGCCTCTGCCGCCGATGAGAATGTCGTCGCCGTCGCTCAACCTCGGGCGGTCGACCGCGTCGTCGGGAATGGCCACGAAATCGCCAGTCGGTCTGGGCGCAAGGCCGCCGAACAGGTGATCGTTGCCGCCCCCGCCGACGAGCTGATCGGCACCACGGCCGCCTTCGATGACATTCGCGCGAGCGTCGCCGACCATGACGTCGTCGTGGTTCGAGCCCATGAGGTTTTCGATGCCGATGAGCTCATCGCCCAGCGCCGTGCCGCTGTACCCACGCCCAAGCTCAAGGTTGACCTGCACGCCCACCTCGGAGTCGACATACGCCGCGGTGTCGTTGTTGCCGAGCCCGCCGTCGAGGTGGTCGGCGCCGGCTCCGCCGACGAGAATGTCGTCGCCGCGGTTGCCGAAGAGGCGATCGGCGCCGCGCAGGCCATAAATGACGTCGGAGCCCGCAAGTCCCTCGATGCGGTTTGCCTGGTTGTTGCCGAGCAGAAAGTCATCGTGGAGCGAGCCGACGAGATTCTCGATGCCGGCGAGCGTGTCTCCCTCGGCAAAGCCGTGGGACCCGTGTCCGAGCTCGCCGTCCCTGCCCAGGGCGACGGAGACCCCCTCGGGAAAGTCGCTGTAGTCGGCGGTGTCGATGCCTTCCCCGCCGTCGAGGTCGTCGCCGCCGGCTCCTCCGACCAAAAGGTCGTTGCCGCGATCGCCGATCAGGTGATCGTCGCCGCCGCCACCGAAGAGGGAATCGGCACCGTCGAGACCCTGCAGCAGGTTCGCCTCGTTGTTGCCGATCAGGATGTCGTTGTGGAGCGAGCCGACCACGCTCTCGATATCGAACAGCGTGTCTCCTGCAGCCGTTCCGTTGAACCCGCGTCCATCAAGCAGGCTGACGAAGACGCCGACGGGCAAGTCATCGTAACGCGCGGTGTCGAAGCCGGGTCCGCCGTTGAGGAGGTCAGCGCCGCGGCCACCCATAAATTCGTCGTCGCCGCCTTCGCCAAAAAGCCAATCCTCGCCGTCGAGGCCGACGAGCTGGTCATGATCCGCCGTTCCATGCCGGGTATCACGTCCCCTGGTGCCGGTGATGAGCATCGTTCCCTCCCTGCGCTGCCTGACGCGGCGGATGGGGCGCGGCGCGCCCGCGAACCTCGCATGTGCGTCGGCCGGGTCGGCTCATCGGTTGGTTGGCCGGCGGGGTTCACGGGTTCAACGAAAGTTGAAAATAACGGGCCGGACGGGGCCGTCGCCGGCCGGCGCTCAAAGTCCCGGCGCCTGCACCCGGGGCGATTGGACAGCAAACGTGTCGGTATGGAAGCCTTGGGGCCGGGCCATTGCGACGGTCTGGAAGACTCGTTCTCTGGCGAAAAACGCAGGGTAGCGAGCCCCGAGCGGGGCGTTTATGAGTTCACGGCCTCGATCACGCAGGCTCGCGGTCTCCCGCCCGAAACAAGCCGACGACACAGGAGAGATGAATGCCAGCATCGCAATCGCCCGAAACCCGCTCCGGCGTCGCCTATGCCACCCACGACGGCGTTTCGCTGCTTGGCGATCTCTACCTGCCGGCGGGCGCCGGGCCGTTTCCGGCGCTGGTCGCCGTGCACGGCGGCGGGTGGCAGGCCGGCGCGCGCAACGCGTTCCAGTTCTGGGGGCCGTATCTCGCCGAGCGCGGCTATGCGCTGTTCGCGATCAGCTATCGCCTGGCGAAGAAAGGGCAGAAGATGTTTCCGCAGGCCGTCAACGACGTGCTCGCGGCGGTACAGTTCGTGCGCGGCAGCGCGGGGGAGATCAAGATCGATCCCGAGCGCATCGGCTTGTTTGGCGCCTCCGCCGGCGCCCATCTGGCGTCGCTCGCCGCACTTGGCGGGGGCGGGGCTCCGTTCAAGGATGCCTACCCCAGGGATGCCCATGCGGGGGTCAGCGCCAAGGTGAAGGCGCTGGTCGGTGTCTACGGCGTCTACGACCTCGTCGACATGTGGCAGCGCTACCAGCTGCAGAGCCCGCGCGAGAACAACATCGAGAATTTCCTGGGCGCCGCGCCGATGGATGACCCGCGGCTCTATTTCGAGGCGTCCTCCATCAACTATGCCACGGTCTCGAACAATCACATCGGCGTGCTGCTCGCGGTCGGCACCGAGGACGATCTCGTCGACCGGCGCGCGCACACCGACGCATTCCTCCTGCGGCTGAAGCAGGCGAACTTCTTCGTGCGCACCTGCATCGTGCAGGGTGCACCGCACTACTGGTTGAGCGATCCGATCGAGGAGCCCGGCAGCTATTCCGGCTTCCTGGCGCCCCGCCTCATCCGCTTCCTCAAGGAGCGGCTGTAAGCCCAAGGGCTGCGTGGCGTTTCCCCCGGACCGGGTCAGCCGATGAAAGAAAATCGCTTTTGGCTTCGAATTGTGCTTGACCACGTAACGTAACTGGGGTATCAAAGGCGCACGCTCCACAATTGCGACGGAAGCCCGGCCGGGAAACCGCGCCGGGCTTTTGCGTTGCGCAGCCGCCCGCGCGTCGCGCGGGTGGAACGAGAGCTGTGAGCCCAAGGGAGTTGCAAGTCATGCTGTTTCAAAAAGGCCAGAGCGGAAATCCTGCCGGCCGCCCGCGCGGCTCGTGCAATCGCGCGACCGCTCTGTTCCGGGACCTGCTGGAGGACAACGCCGAGGCGATCGTGCGCAAGGCGATCAGTCTCGCCAAGACCGGCGACATGTCGGCCATCCGCGTCTGCATGGACCGGCTCGCGCCCGCCCGCAGAAAAGCTCCGGTTGCCTTCCCATTGCCGCCGCTCGAAAAGGCGGCCGATACGGTGGCGGCGGTCACCCGGATCGTGGCCGCGGTTGCCGACGGCGAGCTGACGCCGGCGGAGGCCGCCGAGCTCGCCAAGGTGATCGATATCTATCTGCGTTCGCTTGAGACCACGGGTTTCGAAGAGCGGCTGACCAGGCTCGAAACGGCGCTCAGTGGCAGCGCCGATGGCACCGGGTGATCGACCATGCGGGTCGCAAACCGGCGGACAAGAGCGTCGCCCTTCAAGCGGCTGGAGGCGCTGGAGGCCATTCGGGCCCGCCGGCGGCGAACGCATTTCATCTGGGTGAACAAGGGCGACTCCCGTGCCGACATTACGGCGCGGCAGGATCGATTGATCGCCCAGGGCACTGCGAGTCCGGACGACGTCTTCGTTAACGTTGGCTGGAAAGGCAGCATGCCACCGAGGGGGTCAGGAGGATAATTTCCGACGATCCCCCGGCGCCCTGTTTGCGAGCTCCGAGCCTCGTCGGCTCACGCTGCGAGAATGCCGGCCGGACTTGATACTTTTGTCGTTTCGCCGGTAGGCTCAACCCTTGGTACCGCTGGAAGGATGGGGACGATGTTGAACCCTGCTCGCCGCCGTGCCTCCCGAATGTTGCTGGGTCCGTTCGTTGCTGGCGTTTGCCTGTTTTGGCAATGTGATGCGCGGGCACAATCCCTGCCGCCGGCGGAACAGCCATGGCTGGCTGAGCCGGGCGATTGGGCTGCTGATTTTAATCAGGCCCAGATCGCGTGTTACCAAGGCTCTATGAGGGCGTGTGATTTGATCTGGTTAAACCAGCGCGTCCTGCTCGACTCCTGGTTGGGCCAGTACGGACGAACGTGCGGCGGCCGCGTTGATCTGCGCACGATCAGGCGTGCGAATCTCAACTGTACCGAGGCCTTCCCCGGTTACGAATAGCGAGTACTAGTTCAGCTTCCCGCGCGAGAGCGGTCATGCGGGCAAATCAACGACGCTGCCCTTTGCCATGCCCGGCCGCGATGATCGCCTTTGGCTTGCGTACGGTCGCCGGCAACGACTCCAGCCTGCCGCTGCGCCCCGGATCCATCGCGGCACTCCCCGCGAGGAACCCTCGGTAAGAATTTGCTTACTATGATTGATTAGGGTCACGCGATCACGACGGCTCATGAGGGTATCAATGCGCGCCTGTACTCGGGTTGCGCTTGTTTCGATGGCCGTGTCCGCGAGCTTGGGCCTCGCGGGGTGCGGTGCCATTGATGACCTGAAAGATGCCATGTCCCGATGGTTCGATAGCGGGAACTTCCTTGGGGGACGTGGACCCGCGGACTTGCAGGACGCGACCCTGATCCCCGCGGAGAAAACGCCGAACGAGGCGGCAGGCAAGCCATCGAAGAAGCAAGCGCAGGTTTCAAAGAAGAAGAACAAGCCAGCGCGCAAACGTGCAACGGCCGCAGACTGTTGAGACGCCAAAGAAGCCGCCGATCCCGGATTCCACCGACGCGGTTAGGCCGCAAGGCGCCGAGCCGCAATCCGCGCCGTCTGAGCCTGCGCCGTTGCAATTGCGGACTCCCTTTCCTGAAGCGCCGGCATCGGAAACGTTTTCACGCTGAGATTTCGTCGGCTTCTGCACCGAAAGGCCAGCCGGCTTCTCGCCCGCCGGGGAGAGAAGAAATCTCTACGACAGTCGATCGGGATGGCCGAATTGGTCAATTACGCCCGCAGCGTACCCCCCTTTGGGGGTTTTGCGCTTAGCGCGGCCGGGTGGAATGAGTTACGGTTCTGCCCTCAGCACTACGGCCGAGGGCATGCAGCCGCTGGTACTTGGCGAGCATGGCCGTTCAGGAGTTTCTGCGTGAATACCCGCCACATCTAGCTGGAGGACAGTCATATGCGAATAATCATGACGATGATCCTTCTTCTGACTTTGGTCGGGGCCAATGGAATGGTCGCCCAGACCGCCAAGGCCGCCGATAATCCGTGCATCGCATGCCAGAACCGCTGCTTGAAACTCGATCCAGCCAACTACGCGAACTGCAAATTGAAGTGTAAGGGCTCAAGGGTCTGCTTGGGTCACAAGACGCGTTCCAAGTAACCAACCGTAGCCAGAAGCGATCACGGCGCGTCGCGGCATCGGCTCAGTTGACGGGCTGGACGGGCCAGGTCGCGCAATTGCGAACTGTTGCCGTTTGCAAAACGGAGGCGCCGCCGCGCTCGGGATCGCGCGTTTCTAGTTTTCTCTAACTCCCACCCCGGGTGTCCTGCATCAAGCCGGCTCTGCCGTGGCGGTTTCGCGCCTGAGGACAAAGAAAAAGGGCTGGGGAGTGAAACGCAGGTCCATCGCGCCGAGGACAGTGTCATCATCGATCTTGCGAAAGATGTCGTTGATTGGCAGGGAATTGTAGATCATCGTCGCTGATACGACGCCTCTATACTCGGTCATGCGCAGCCGCGCCTTCGGCTGGTCGGTCCGGAACACGACGCCGAATGCTCGAAAAAGCCGGCCTGCCAGCGGGTGCCGGAATAGATCGGCGTGGCGGAGCACCAAGCGGACTGGGATCATCGCGGGATTTACGCTGAATAGGCCACCTTTCGTTCTTTCGAATACCAACGGGTGGGCGCCGTCGGGTCCGGTAAATCGCTTGCCGTGCCAGCCGAACCGTTCGAGCAGGCCATCCATCGGATGGCCGGTTTCCACGCCCTTGCCCCGCCACGATCCCATCATGGTTGCAACCTCGACCGGCGGCAGCGAGTTCGAAGAAGGCGAGTGCCACCTCGGTCGTCGTGCCGCTTTCAAGCTGATGCAGCCGCTGGGCTGGCTGTGATATTGGCGTCAAACTGGCCTCCTTTGGCAGCACCGACGAGCGGAAGCCGAGATATCCGGGCGAAGATGTTCGATCTTGCCAAGCTTGAACGGCTGTTGGCGAAGACGATTTCTCGGTGTTCGGGCAACAGAGTCCGGATTGCCATGGCGCGAGTTGGCCCGTTGCTCTGACCACCAGCGCGATTTCGCCTAACGGAAGAACGTCCGCCGGCGGATCACTCCGGCTTGATATTAGCCGACCGGATCACCCGGCTCCACTTTTCGGTGTCGCTGGCGATGAGGTTGGCGAAGTCGCCGGGCGAGCTCACCAGCGGCGTGCTGCCGAGATCGGCAAGCCGCGCCTTGATCTTGGGATCGGCGAGAGCAGCGTTGATTTCCTTGTTGAGCCGGTCGACGATTTCAGGGGGCGTGCTCTTAGGCGCGCCGATCCCTTGCCAAAGAGACGCTTCATAGCCCGGCACGAAGTCGCCCACGGTTGGAACGTCCGGCAACGCCTCCGAGCGGGTCGCGGTTGTCACCGCCAGCGCCCGCAATCTGCCGGCCCTGATGTACTCGATCGACGAACCGAGAGGGTCGAACATGACCTGGACCTGCCCGGCCATCAGATCGGTTAGCGCAGGTCCCGAGCTGCGATATTGCACCGGAACGAGATTGACGCCTGCCATCATCTTGAACAGCTCGCCGAAAATATGGGTCGAGCTTCCGGGGCCGGCTGCGCCCATATTGATCTTTCCCGGATTGGCCTTTGCATAGGCGATGAACTCCGGAACGGTCTTGGTCGGGAATTGGGAGTTCACCTCCATCACGCTCGGCACCAGGACAATGCTCGCGACCGGCGCGATGTCGCGGCTGAAATCGAAATTGAGCTTGTCGTAGAGCGTCGTGTTGATCGCGTTCGACGACGTGAGCCAGAGCAGCGTATAGCCGTCGGCCGGAGCCCGCGCGACCGCTTCGGTGGCAATATTGGTGCCCGCGCCAGGCCGGTTATCGACGACGAATGGCCGGCCGAACCGCTCCGACAGCCATTGGCCGATCAGCCTCGCGAGGATGTCCGACACGCCGCCGGGCCCGAAGCCGACGATGATGCGTACCGGCTGAGTGGGATAGGTCTGTGCGCGCGCGATGCGCGAGGCCACCGGCAGCGCGGCAGCGCCCGCGGCCAGATGCAGAAATTGCCGGCGGGGAAGTTTCATCGCCGTCTCCCCATATCTGGCAGGCTCATTCGATCACCTCGTCTGCGACGGAGAGCAGCGACGGCGGCACGGTGACGCCGAGCAGCCGGGCGCTCTGGTGGTTGATGACCAGATCGAACTTGCTTGGCTGTACGACCGGCAGGTCCGCCGGCTTCGCGCCCTTGATGATGCGACCGGCATAGACGCCGACCTGGCGATACGCATCCGCAATGTCGGTTCCGTAGCTCATTAGCCCGCCGATTTCGGCAAACTCGCGCAGTGCGTACGTCGCGGGGACCGCGTGACGCGACGCCAGGTGGACCAGTTGGACACGCCGGCTGGCAAAAAACTGGTCGAAGCCGACAAAGACCGCGTCTGGCCGCGCGCCCATGAGACTGGCGAAGGCCGAATTGATCTCGCGGCTGGTGCCGGCGTTGACGACCTGGATTTGCAGCCCCATGGCGCGACCGGCCGAATCCAGATCTCGCAACATGGTCTCCGTCGTGGTGGCATTGCCCGGATTGACGAGCACAGCCACCCGCGCTGCTCCCGGCACCAGCGTGCGCAGAAGCTCGAGCCGCTTTGCACTCAATTCTGCATTGAACAAATTGATGCCGGTCAGGTTGCGGTTCGGCCGGGCAAGGCTGTTGACAAGACCAAGCCTTACCGGGTCTTCACCGACGAGGAAGACGGTGGGGATTGTCGCGGTTGCCGCCTTCGCAGCCAACGCTGGATCGGCACCTCCGGGCGCCACGATCACGGCGACCTGTCGGCGAACCAATTCGGTCGCCAGCGCCGGCAATCGATCCAGTTGATCATCGGCCCAGCGATACTCGATCACCACGTTCTCACCCTCGACGAAGCCGGTCTCCTTCAGGCCCTGCCGGAATCCGCGCAGACGAACCGCGAAGGTGTCCGCCGAAGCAGGGTGAAGGAATCCGATCACCGGCATCGCGGGTTGCTGCCCGCGTGCCGCCATCGGCCACGCGGCCGCGCCACCGAGAAGGCTGACGAAGTCGCGCCGCCTCATTCGATCACCTCGTCAGCACGGGCGATGACAGTAGGCGGCACAATGAGACCCAGACTTTTGGCGACCTTGAGGTTGATCGTTAATTCAAAAGTGGTCGGCTGCTGCATCGGCAAGTCGGCCGGTTTTGCGCCTTTGAGGATCTTATGCAGGTAAACCGAGGCCCGCTGATGCAACTCCGCGACGTTAGGTCCGAAGGTCAAAAGCGCCCCCACTTCAATCAACCAGCGCGGCACGCCGACAAGGATAAGCCGATGTGTCGCCGCAAACTGCCCGATTAGCTGACGGTTTGAGGACATGACCCGCGATCCGATAACGATAAGGGCTTCGGCCCGCTCGCGCACTGCGGCTTGGAATGCGCCCTCGAAATCGCTCGGCGCCCGCACCTCGAGCGACTGAATTTGCACATCCAGCGCGCGAGAGGCGCGCTGCGTCTCTCGAAACTCCGGGTCGACATGACCGGGGTTCCATAGAATGGCGATGCGCGATACCCAAGGTGCCGTGTCTTTCAGCAGCTCAACTGATTTTCCAGCCAGCATGTCATGGACATAAGTGACGCCCGTAATGTTGCCGCCGGGCCGGGCCAAGCTCGCCACCAGCCCGCTTTCGACGGGATCATTGCTCACAACCACCACAATCGGAATTGACGAAGTTGCTGCCTTGACGACTGGCGCTTGTTCGCCGCCGAATGAAAAGATTACGTCTGGATTGAGCCTCACCAGTTCATCGACTGCCTTCGAAAACCGCCCGTAATCTCCCTCGGCATCTCGGTACTCGATGGCAACATTTTTTCCATCAACATAACCAAGCGTTTGAAGTCCTCGAAGCAACGAATTGATGACGGCCTGATCCTGCGTCGTAAAGCGCAGCACGCCGATCCGACGCATCCGCTCGCCCTGCTGCGCCCGCGCCGCGAGCGGGAACGCCGCCGCCGCGCCGCCGAGCAGCCTGATGAACTCGCGCCGCCTCACTCGATCACCTCGTCGGCGCGGGCGAGCAGCGTCGGCGGAACTTCGAGGCCGAGCGCCTTGGCGGTCTTGAGGTTGATCGCAAGTTCGTACTTGGTCGGCGCCTGCACAGGCAGGTCGGAGGGCTTCTCGCCCTTGAGAATGCGATCAACGTAGGTCGCCGTGCGCCGATACCCATCGATAAGGTTCGGCCCATACGACATCAGGCCACCAGCCTCGACGAAAAAGCGATAGGGATAGATCACGGGTAGCTTGTGTCGTGCTGCAAGCGCAACGATCAAATCACGATGGATCGTTGCAACAGTGCTCACGACGACGATGACGCTACCATCCGGCTCTCGCGCAAATTCTGATATGGTGCGTTCGATATCGCTCGCGGCGTTTTTCACGTCGAGAGGGCTGAGTTCCACCCCAAGTGGTCCGGCCGCAACCCCGATCACTGCCCACAGAGCGACTCCAACCTGACCGACCGCTTCACGGACGACGCCAACGCGCGGAGCGCGCGGCGCTATCTCCCTCAGCAGTTCGAACCATTTAGCAGCCAGGCCAAACTCGAACTGGGTGAACCCTGTGATATTTCCGCCGGGCCGCGCCAGGGTTCTGACAAAGCTTGCACCGACTGGATCGACGCCCTGTGCCATCACTATTGGCACTGTGCGTGTCGCCTGTTGCAGAGCGGCGGTGGTTGGTCCGACACCTGCCACGATCACGTCAGAGCCACTCGCCAAATCCGCGGCATCCCTGCGGAGATGCGCCAAATCGCCACTGCTCCAGCGTGTGTCGATCCGCAAATTGCGCCCGACCGCCCAGCCTGCTGCTTCTAGCCCTTGTGCGAGCGCCGTGATCCAAGCCTGCGATTCTGGCTCGCCCGGCGTGGTATACATAAGAACGCCTAAGCGCCGCGGCCGCTCGCCCTGTTGCGCCCGCGCGGAGAGCGGCCACGCCGCCGCACCGCCGAGCAGCGTGATGAACTCGCGCCGCCTCATTCGATCACCTCGGCGCGCAGCAGGGTTGTCGCCGGAATCTCGATCCTCAGGGCCTTGGCGGTCTTGAGATTTACTGTCAGTTCAAATCTTGTTGGCTGCTCCACGGGCAGATCTGCCGGATTTTCGCCGCGCAGAATCCGATCGGCATAGGCGGCGAGCCGGAAATAGGTTGCACGCTGGCCAGCACCGTAGCTCAAAAGTCCGCCCGCTTCAGCGTACTCGCTCCAACCGAACATCGAGGGAAGTTGTTGTGCGATGCTGAACTGGGCAAGTTTGACCCGGTTCACCATGGTGACGCCTTCTGGGAATACGAGCATCGCATCTGCACGTGCGTTTGCGACAGTACCAAGCGCATTATCAAGTTCACGGGCACCGACGAAAGGCACATAGACTGGGTCGATGCCGAGCGCCTGTGCTGCCTGCTGGGTGGCGCGCCACTCCGATCGCTCTCCCGGATGATCGGTGTTCGACAGCACCGCAAGCTTGCGCAATCGCGGGATTATCTCCTTCAGCAACTCAACGCGTTTTCCAGCCAAATCCAGGGAAAGAAACGTGCTACCGGTGAAATTTCCACCCGGCCGGGCAAGGCTTTTCACAAGACCGAGCTCGACTGGATCGCCACTGATGGCGAATAGCACTGGAATGTTCGTCGCCGCCTTCATAGCGCGAATTGCTGGACCGCTCGACACTGCAAGGTCCACCTTGTCGCGTGTCAATTCGGACAGCACGGGCCGCAATGCGTCGGGATTCCCAGGCGCGTAGCGCAGGCTCAGGACGACGTCCCTTCCTTCAATATAGCCGCGTTCCTTCAATCCGTCGCGGAAACCGTCCACGAACGGGTCCGGTTGAGATTCCGTCGATGCCCAAAAAATTCTGCGAATTCTTGCCGACTGCTGCGCGGGCGCCGCAAGCGGCCACGTTGCCGCCGCGCCGGCAAGCAGCATGACCAACTCTCGCCGCCTCATGCCGGGCATAGGCTTTCCTCGCTTCGAGCAGTACCGCCCCGGATCATACCAGCCGGCGACCGCCGTGGCGCAGGCGGTTTGCCACGTCTCCAGTGTGCAATGACGGGGTCAGCCGGTCCTTGGGGCGGACCTGAATCGTTCTGAAGCGAAATGCCGCCGGCACCCCCCGTATGCTCCCGGACGATAGCCCACTACGCGTGCCGCTCGGGCCGATGTCCTGCTCGGGTCAAACTCGGTCGTTGGGCGCATTAGGCTCAATGGCCGGAATGCCCTCCAAGAGCGAACATAGTCGCGGCGTTTCAACACTTCCGATTCGTGCCAAATCGACTTAGGCATTGTGGCAAAACAGCGAGAGCTATGCCGGGGCGCCGTCGTGGCACCTTTCGTGCCTACCCAGCCGGCGGATGAACCACGACGCCATACTGCTCGGCAATTGCAGCAATTGTGTCGAGGGCCGGCATGTGTGCGGTGCGTTTGCCGGCGGCGTCGAGGGCAGCAAGGTCTTGGTTCAAGACTTGGTCGGTACTGCCGCAACGCCCGGCAGCCGCACCGTGAATACCGAGCCCTTGCCCGGCTCGCTCGCGGCGGTGACATCGCCGCCCATCAAGCGCGTCAGCTTGCGGGTGATGGCCAGCCCGAGCCCGGTGCCGCCGAAACGTTCCGCGGTCGTCGCGTCGGCCTGGCTGAATTCCTCGAACAGCTTTGCCTGCTGCTCGGGGCTCATGCCGATCCCGGTATCGCAAACGGCAAGTTCGATCCACTCGCCGCCGTTGGCGACCTTGCGCGCCCGCAGTTTGACTTCACCTTGCCTGGTAAACTTGCAGGCATTGCTCAAGAGGTTCAGCAGGATCTGCCGCAGCCGCATCGGATCGATCGTCACGGTGCCGAGATTCTGCCCCAGCTCGAGGATCAGACGATTCTGATTCTGCTCGGCGAGTTGACGCGCGGTGCCGACGACCTCGTCGATCAGCGGCGCGAGCTCAACCTGCCGGGGGTTGAGTTCGAGCTTGCCCGCCTCAATCTTCGAAAGGTCGAGTACCTGGTTGATGAGGCCGAGCAGGTGGGTGCCGGCGCGGTGCACGCGCTTCAATGGCTCCTGCGCTTTATCAGTGCCGAATTGCATCGCGTTCGCCACCATCATTTCAGTAAGCCCGATGATGGCGTTGAGCGGGGTGCGCAGTTCGTGGCTCATGCTGGCGAGAAATTGCGACTTGTGCCGGCTCGCAATTTCAAGCTGCCGATTCTTGTCCTGAAGTTGTTGCCGCGTGTGGCCCAGCTCCGATACCGTGCGCCGCAATTCCAGCAGGTGCACGGCTTGGCGAGCTAACGTTCGAATGGCATCGGCTTGCTCGATCGTGAGCTCGCGTGCGCGAAAATCCATAATGCAAAGGGTCCCCAAGGCATGGCCTTGTGGATTGATCAAGGGCATCCCACAGTAAAACTGTATATGCGGCGGACCTGCGACAATGGGCAATTGCGGCGAAACGTTCGTCCTTGGTACAGTCCGCAACAGTCAGGAGTTCCGAGCCGCACAAAGTCGTTGAACAGGGAAAGTTTTCGCGCGGCGCAGGCCCATCAAGGCGAGGCATGCCGTAACAGGACTTTGACCAGACGTGCGTCGCATCGATGACGCTGATTACCGCCGCGGGACATCCACAGATCTGTGCCGCCAGGCTGGTAAGCTCATCATAGGCCAATTCGGACGCCGAACCGGCTACGTCATATTCCCGGAGAGCCGCGGTGCGTGCCGCTTCCTTGCGCAGGATCGCTTCATTGTCCAAGATCGGCTCCACCTGGCGATGGAGCGATGCGCTTGACGCGGCTGTGTTGGCAGGATTCGACATCGCAGAATTTGACATCGCAGAATGCTGTCCTACACGCGGAGGCGATGGACGACAAGGGTATCCGCCGCCGCGCGGGTTCGGGTGAGCGCAGGCGCTAACCCCGGCGGCCGTGGCGGTTCCCGCCATCCTCTGCTCGCCGCCTCCGGCTTGATCGGAAGCTGCGACCTTCGCGCCGATCCTGTTATTTACAGGAAGCGGATCAGTCGAAATGGCGGCGATCCGGGCCTTGGGTTCGGCGGCGCCCTGTTTTCGCCTGTTATTTACAGGAGCGGCGCCGCCCGTCAGCTGCTTGCGCCCTTGCTCAGGAACGCCTCGAGCGCGGCGAGCTGCGCCTTGTCGCCCTCGAAGTCGCGCGCGATCTGCTCGTAGAAATGCGCAGCGCCGACATAGAGCTCGTGGGCGGACGGGTCTTCGCCGACGAAGTCGGCGATCTCGTGCATCTCCGCGACCCAGCGGTAGGCCTTGGGCGGCATCAGCGCGAGGTTGCGCTTGAGCCAGGCCAGCATCTGCGGCTGGCTGCCCTGCAGTTCGGCGAACAGCGCGTCGGCGGTGCCGGCGCGGGTTGCCGCCAGCAGCATGGCGGCGCCCAGCGCCTGCGTGCCCTTGGTGATGCCGGCATAGGACATCTTCATGGCCGAGGCCGCGGTCATCGGCCCGCCCATCACGCGCACGTCGAGCCCGAACTCCTTGAGTTCTCGCGAAGCGCGGCGCGTCGGGGCCGGAGGCATAGAAGCGCGGGCCGGCATCGCCCGGCTTGGGCGGCGCGCCGATGATGCCGGCATCGACGAACGGCGAGCCGGTAGGTGCGATCGCGGCAGCGATGCGCTCCACCGTCGGCGGGCTCACCGCGTTGCAATCGACGAACACCGGCTTGCTGTTGCTGGCGGTGAGCGCAGGCGCGAACCGCTCGGCCAGCGCGACGGCGTCGCCCGGCGGGAGGATCGAAAGGATGAAATCGGTGGCGGCGATTTCCTTGTCGCCGGCATCGGCCATCCCGGCGGCCTTGGCGCGCGCCACGGTGTCGGCGCTGCGCCCCTTGAGCGATGTCAGCACCTTGAGGCCGTTGTCGACCAGGCGCTTGCCCACGGCAGCGCCCATCATGCCGGGTGCGATGACGGCGACGACAGGATTCATGGCGCATTCTCCCGATGGGCCCGGCGGCGAGCGGAATCTGCGGCGATGATTGCACTTTGGCAAGGCGGACTGGCAAGGGGCACCCCTGTGCCGGCTGCGCGCAGCCGACAGGTCTTGCCCGCTTGGCAATGCGCATCAATTCGGCTTTGCTCGCCCGCCGGCGGCAACGCCCGCCATCGAACCTGCAGGAAACGCCCAGTGCCCGACGATCTTGCCGACGTCCGCTATCAGGTCGCGCTCGCCAATCGCATGCTGACGAACGAAGGCGTGCTCGATGCCTTCGGCCATGTCAGCATGCGCCACCCGAGCGACCCGAACCGCTATCTGCTCTCGCGCTCGCGCTCGCCCGGCTTGATCGAGGCGGCGGATATTCTGGAGTTCACCCTCGATTCCCAGCCGGTCGACAAGCCGACCGTCCAGCTCTACGCCGAGCGGGTCATCCACGGCTGTATTTATCAGGCGCGGCCCGACGTGACGGCGGTGTGCCACCATCATGCCCCGGCGGTCATGCCGTTCTGCATCGCCGGTGTCCCGATCGTGCCGGTGTTCCACGTGGCGGCGGTCTTGGGGGAGACCGTGCCGTTCTGGGATCAGCGCGACGATTTCGGCGACAGCAACTTGCTGGTGGTCAAGCCGGAAGAGGGCCGCTCGCTCGCGCGCGCGCTCGGCCCCCATTCCGCGGTGCTGATGCGGCGGCACGGGGCGACCGTGGTGGGCGCAAGTGTGCGCGAGCTGGTCTTCCGCTCGATCGCCATGTGCCAGAACGCCGAATACCAGATGCGCGCGCTGGCGCTGGGGAGCTTCGGCCCGTTGACGCCGGGCGAGACCAAGCTCGCTGCGGCCATCAATCTGTCGCCTGGCCCGCTGTCGCGCGCCTGGGACTATTGGACCGCGCGAGCGGAGAACGCCCGACGTTGAACGCGTGCCATCGGTTTGCCGACCGCGTTGATTGATATAGTATTTCCGCCTTGTCGCGGCCGATCCGGCGGCGACCGAGGACGCGGACGATCCGGCTGCGATACGGTCCCTTGCCGATGCCGGGAAGAAAGCCCATGGAGTGGGCATGATCGCAGGTCAGGAGGCGGCGCGGTGAGTCTCTGGATAACCGAAGCCGAGGTGGTGCGCCTCATGGACATGCAGGGGGCGATCGCCGCATTGGATCGTGCGCTGGCGCTGGAAGCCGCCGGCAAAGCCGAGAACATGGTGAAGACGCACGCCATCTGGGGCGGACATCATACGTTGCATGCGATCGGCGCCACCTTTGCCGATGAGGGCTTCGTCGGCACCAAGACCTGGGCGCATGCCAACGGTGCGGCGCCGTTGCTCATTCTGTTCGACAGCCACAACGGGTCGCTCAAAGCGATCATCGAAGCCTTCGCGCTCGGGCAACTGCGCACCGGCGGGATCAGCGGGCTGGCAACGAAATACCTGGCGGCCGACGGCGCGTCCGACATGGCGCTGATCGGTACCGGCAAGCAGGCCATGACGCAGCTCGCCGCCGTGGCCGCGGTGCGCCCGCTGCGGCGAGTGCGCGCCTTCAGTCGCGATGGCGCCGCAAGGGCGGAGTTCGGGGGGCGGGCCAGGAAGGCGCTGGGATTGAACGTCGAGGAGGCATCCTCGGTCGCCCAAGCGGTCGACGGCGCCGCTATCGTCACGTTGGTCACGCGCGCGACCAAGCCCATCCTCGGGTCCGGCATGCTCGCAGCGGGCACGCACGTGAACGCCGTAGGCGCCATCTCGCCCGAGCGCACGGAATTCGAGCCGGCGCTGCTCTCCCGTTGCGCGGCTGTGGTTGCCGACAGCGTGCCTCAGGTGCAGAACCTCTCGAGCGAGTTCATGCAATATTACGGCCGGGACGAATTGAAATGGCGCGCAGTGCGTCCGCTGTCTGCCGTGGTGGCCGAAGGCAAAGGCCGGCCGCTCGGCGCCGACCTCACTTTGTTCAAGGCCATGGGCATGGGCATTTCGGACCTCGCGCTCGGTATCGAAATCCTGCGCCGGGCGGGCGAGCAGCGCCTCGGCCGCGAATTTCCGCACCCGCAACCTGCCCAACTGTTCGCGTGAAGGAGGCTCCCATGAACGAGACCGTGCGTTTCATCGATCAATCCGGTGCCAAGCCCGGCGCAATGGATCTCTGGCCCGCGATCGTCATCCCCAAGGAAACGATCGATGCCGAGATCGAGCGCCTGGCGAGCCTGCCGCGTCCTGCCAACGGCCGCCGGCGCTCGATCATCGCGCATCCGCGCGCCGAGAAAGGAAGCGGCCTCGCCGCCGGCATCCAGGTTGCGCTCGACGTTCTTCTGCCGGGCGAGCGGACCGTGCCCTACCGGCAGAACTCGACGCAGGTCAACTTCGTCATTCGCGGGCGCGGCCATTCGATCGTGGGTGGCAAGCGTTTCGAAGTGAATCTGTACGACGTCTGGAATACGCCCTCCATGCACATCTATTGGCATGGCAACGACAGTAACGATATCCAAGCGCGACTCACCTACTCGAACGCTGCGCTGCTCGAATTGATGAATATCCACTACGTAGAGGAGAACCCGCCGCCGATCGAGCCGGTCAAACACGAAGAGCAAAGCGAGGACGACAAGCGGCGCCGCATCTCGCCCTATGGAACGATCAAGCTCGATGACGAGGGCGCATGTCTCATGCCTTACGAGGTGCTGATCAACCCGCCGACGGTGGAGTCGAAGGCGCTGCACTGGCCGTGGCAAGAGGTCAAGCATCATCTCGACAAGCTGCAGGCGCTCGGCAAGGAGTATATCGGGCGGCGCCTCTACATGCTTTACAATCCGATGACCGGCCGCACCAACGGTTGCACCCCGTCGTTCTTCGCCACGATGACGATACGCCCGCCCAAGATCGTCGACCGGCCGCACCGACACACCTCGGCCGCCATCAACTACTACTTCCACGGCACCGGGCGCTCGACCGTCGGCGGCGAGGTGTTCGAGTGGAAGGCGGGCGATCTCATGCTGTCGGCCCCCGGCTGGGCGGTGCACAACCACGCCTCCTACGATGATTTCGTCTACGAGCTGACGGTCCAGGACCAGCCGCTGAACATCGCCATGGAAAGCCTCCTGTGGCAGGAGAGCCTCAAGCTGCCGCTCGCGGTTCTCGGCGTGCAGGAGGGCTTTGGCACCAATCGGGCGGCAGGGTGAGCGGGAGGGGCCGGCGCGCTTCCTGCCCCCGTCGCAATTCGTTGCTCGGACGAAAGACTGCAGTGGCGCAGTGTCGCGCGCACCGCCGCGTCTCGCGCGATCTGCCGACGCCATGCTACCTTGTCGCAGCGTGGCCAACCCCGAGCCTTCGCTCCGCTGCGGAGAACCTGCGATGATACCAATGCATATTGTGACGCGGGCGTGCGTGCTCGCGATTGTTGCGCTGTTCCCTCTCACTTCGGCGCTGGCGCAAGACCAGCTCAAGGTCGCGATCGGCCAGATCAACAACTGGGAGAACCAGGCACCGACGCTCGGCCAGGACATCTTCAAGAAGCACAACCTCGCGCTTGAGACGGTCGGCACCCAGGGTGCCGGCGAGACCATGCAGCCTGTCATCTCCGGCAGCGCCGATCTCGGCGCGGGCGTCGGCCTCGCCGGCGTGATGCGGGCATTCGCGCGCGGCGCGCCGGTGCGCATCCTGCTGCCAGCCTTCACCGGGACCGGGGATCTGTACTGGTACGTGCGGGCGGATTCCCCGCTCAAGACCATCAAGGAGGTCACCGCCGCCAACACCATCGCCTATTCCACCAGCGGGTCGAGCTCCAACAATCTCGTGCTGGCATTCGCCGACGAGCTCGGCGTCAAGGCCAAGCCGACGGCGACCGGCGGCCCGCCCGGCACCATGACCCAGGTCATGTCGGGCCAGATCGACATCGGCTGGGCGTCTCCGCCGTTCGGCGTGAAGGAGCTCAAGGAAGGAAAGATCCGCATCCTCATTCGCGGCAGCGAGGTGCCGTCGCTGCGCGGGCAGACGGTGCGCACGATCATCGTCAATGCCGACGCCCTCAAGACCAAGCGCGACGCGATCCTGCGTTTCGTGCAAGGCTATCGCGAAGCCGTCGACTGGATGTACGCCGATCCCAACGCGATCAAGATGTATGCCGACAAGATGAAGCTGGACGAGACCCTGATTGCGGAGTCGATCAAGGAGTTTCATCCGAAAGCGGCCATGCAGACCGACGAGATCAAAGACATCGAGGGCATCCAGCGCGATGCCGTGAAGCTCAAATTCATCGATGCGCCGCTGACCAGGGAACAGCTCGCCGAACTCATTCAGATCCCGCCGCGCACGAAATAGCCGGCGGCAAGAGAAGCCCCGTTCGGGGGCATGAGCCACGGGAGGAAGTCCATGCGGAGTGAGCGCTCGCTCCTGGCGTTTCTGCTTGCCGTGCCGATCGCATTCGCGGCGTCGAGCGCCTGCGCGCAGGACGCCTTCAAGGTTGCCATCGGCCAGCTCGAAATCTGGAGCGGGCAGGCGCCGATCCTCGGCCAGAAGGCCGGCATCTTCAAGAAGTACGGGATCACGCTGGACAATTTCGGCACTGCGGGGGCGGGCGAAACCGTCCAGGCGGTGATCTCCGGCAGCGCCGATTTCGGCGTCAATGTCGGGACCCAGGGAGTGCTGCGCGCGTTCGCCAAGGGCGCGCCGATCCGCATCTTTGGCGCCAACTTCACCGGAGCCGGCGACATTTTTTTCTACGTGCGCACGGACTCGCCGATCAGGAGCCTCAAGGACACGACCGAGAAGACCACCATCTCGTATTCGACCGGCGGCGCCACCACCCACACCATCGTCCTCGGGCTGGGCAAGGAACTCGGCATCAAGGGCGTGCCCACAGCGACCGGCGGCATGCCGGCGACGCTGACCGCGGTGATGTCGGGCCAGATCGACATCGGCTGGGGATCGCCGCCGTTCGGGCTCAGGGAGATCGAGGAGGGCAAGATCCGCATCATCGCGGGCGGCAACGACGTGCCCTCGCTGCGCAGCCAGACCATCCGCGTGGAGGTGGTCAACGACAACGTGCTGAAGAACCGGAAGGATGCCGCGCTGCGCTTCGTGCGGGCGTTCCGGGAGACGCTCGACTGGATGTACGCCGACCCCGAGGCGATCAGGATGTACGCCGAGGCGATCAAGGTGCCGGTCGCCATCGCCAAAACCGCGGTCGACAAATTCCAGCCCAAGGAGGCCAAGCAGTTCGACCGCATACTCGACATCGACGGCATCATGGCCGGCGCGGTCAGCACCAAGTTCCTCGATACCCCGCTCACGGCGCAGCAGCTTGCGGAATTCATCCAAATCCCGCCGCGCCAATAATGCGTGCGTGGGGAGGAGGCGACGACGCGGCGCAAGTGACCTTGCCGCCAGGACGCGAGACAAGTTTCAAGACCGCTGACGGGATCTACCCGCCCCGGCGGTTGTTGAAGGTCGGGGAACGCTTTTCCAGAAAGGCCCGCACGCCTTCGGCATAGTCGGTGGTGAGACTCGCCTCGCGCTGGGTCTCACGCTCGAGATCGAGCTGCGCGTCGAGGTCGTTGCTCCAGGACTCATCGAGGATGCGCTTGATCAAGGCGAGCCCGACCGCCGGCGCCTCGGTGAAATGGACGCACAGCTTGTGCGCCTCGGCCATGAGCTCGAGGTCGTCGATCATGCGCCAGATCAGGCCCCAGGCCTCGGCCTTCTCGGCCGGGAGCGGCTCCGCCGTGAGCGCCAGCCCGCGGGCGCGCGCGGGGCCGACGAGGCGCGGCAGGAACCAGCTGCCGCCCGAATCCGGCACCAGGCCGATCCGGGCAAAGGCCTGGACGAAGGTTGCCGAGCGTGCGGCCAGCACCATGTCGCAGGCGAGCGCGATGTTGGCGCCGGCGCCGGCGGCGATGCCGTTCACGGCCGCCACCACGGGGAAGGGGAGCGCGCGCAGCTTGCGCACGAGCGGATTGTAATAGGTCTCCAGCGCGCTGCCGAGCACGGTCGCCTGTCCGTCCTTGGAGATCCGGTCCCGCAGGTCCTGACCGGCGCTGAAAGCGCGGCCGGCGCCGGTCAGCAGCAGGGCGCGGCATTCGCTGTCCGCCTCGGCCTCGTCCAATGCGCGCTTGAGCTCCTGATGCATCGCCTCGTTGAAGGCGTTGAGCCGCGTCGGGCGGTTGAGCGTGATGACGCGATAGCCTCGGCACCGCTCGACCAGGACGGGTGCGTCGTTTTCCATGAGGCGCCTCCTTGCGGGACGGGTTGGCGCAGTTGCCCGCCGATCGGCAGACGGAACGGCGGACTGCGCTGCGCTCACCCGCCCTACGCTATGCGCTCCCGTGGCCCATTGCATCTTTCATCGAAGAATAAGAGAACTAGGGACGAAACCGCCGTATCTGGGAGGAATTCACATGATCCGCAAATCGCCGAAGACCTCGCGCGCGGGCATCACCCGCCGCGGCTTCGCCGCCGGCGCAGGTGCCGCCGCCATGGTCGCCGGCAGCGCATCCTTCGACCGTGGTGCGCGCCCAGGGCGGACCGCTGAAGGTCGGCGTTCTGCTGCCGCGGTCGGGCGCCCAGGCCGGCATCGGCCAGGATTGCCAGCGCGGCGTCGAGATTGCCGCGCCGATCCTCAAGGATCTCGGCCTGCCCGATCTTGCGATCATGAACGCCGATACCGAGACCAACGTGGAGGTCGCGCGTGCCCGCGCCGAGAAGCTGATCAACGACGGAGCGCAGCTTCTGGTCGGGGCGTTCGATTCCGGCCAGAGCACGGCAATCGCGCAGGTCGCCGAGCAGAAGGGCATTCCCTTCGTCATCAACATCGCCGCCGCTCCGCCGATCACCGAGCAGGGCTACAAGTTCGTGTTCCGCAATTTCCCCACCGCGCCGATGATTCTCAGCGACGCCTTCGCCAACCAGAAGGAGCTGTTCGAGAGCACGGGGGTGACACCGAAATCGGTCGTGTTCCTGCACGTCAACGACACCTTCGGCACCTCGATGCAGCAGGGCATCAGCGCCGTCATGCCCAAGTTCAACATGCCGTACAAGATCGTCGAGCAGATCGCCTACGATCCCACCGCGCGCGATCTCTCCGTCGAAGTGGCGAAGGCAAAGGCGACCGGCGCCGAGGCGCTGCTCCTGGTCAGCCGCCTCAACGACGCAATCCTGCTCACCCGCGAGATGGTCAAGCAGCGCTGGACGCCGATGGCCGTGCTGAGCATGGGACCCGGATGGTACGAGGACCAGTATCTCAAGACCCTGGGCAAGCTCGCCGACGGCCCGATGAGTTTCGTGCCCTGGTACGACCCGAACAAGAAGCTCAGCCCGGTGCTCGAGGCCGCGCTGGCGAAGGCCTATCCCGGCATCAATCTCAACACCAACCACATCTTCACGTTCGAGGCGCTGCTGGTCGCCGCCGATTCGTACAAGCGTTCGGGTTCGACTGATCCGAAGGCGCTCGCCGATGCCATCCGTGCGACCAACATCACCAACAATGTCAGCATCGGTCCCGGTATCCAGTTCGACGCCAAGGGCCAGAACGACAAGCTCAAGAACGCCGCGATCCAGAACCGTGGCGGCAAGCTCGTCACGATCGCGCCCAAGGTCGCTTCGAACGCCAAGCCCGAGCTGCCGATGACGCCCTACGACCGGCGCGGCTGAGGCTGTCTCGCCGTCCTGTCCGAGCTGCGCTTGCGGTGGTCGAACGGATGATGGGCCGGGCTCGGTATCGCGCCCGCATGGTGGGGGCGCGGACGGGTGGCGAGTGTGGCCTTCCAGAAATCCAGATTTACTTGGGCTGAAAATGATCTAATGGCCGGAGCATTGCTTCGCGGGATCGAGCGGTGGCCGCAGAGATCTATCTGAACGTCGCCGTCAGCGGATTATTGACCGGCCTCGTCTACGGGCTGATGGCGCTCGGCCTTTCGGTAATTTTCGGCGTCGTACGCGTCGTCAACTTCGCCCACGGCGAAATGATGACGATCGCGATGTACCTCGCCATCGTCCTGTTCACCGGCTTCGGACTCGATCCGCTGGCGATGATGGTTCCGATCGCAGCCGTGTTGTTCGTGTTCGGCTATGCCATGCAGGCGGGCCTGATCAACCCGTTCATCAACCGGCCCGAACACAGCCAATTCATCCTGCTGGTCGCGATCGCGCTCATCATCGTCAACGTCCTGCTGATCGTGTTCGGGCCCGACGCCCGCAACGTGCAGACCACCTACTCCTACGACAGCTTTCTCATCGGGCCGCTGATCGTCGACGCGACCAAGGTCTATGCCGGCGGTGCGACGCTGCTGGTCACGGTCGCGCTGTTTGCATTCTTTCGCTTCGCTCCGGTCGGCAAGGCGATCCGCGCCTGCGCTGACAACTATACTGGCGCGCTGGTCGTCGGGCTCGACGTCAAGCGCCTCTACGCGTTCACGTTCGGTCTGGGTGCCGCCTGCGTCGGCGCTGCCGGCTCCATGCTGGTGCTGCTGTTCGATGTCACTCCGGCGCTCGGGCCGGCCTTGACGCTGCTTGCCTTCATCATTGTCATCACCGGCGGCCTCGGCTCGATGCCGGGGGCGCTGCTCGGCGGCGTGCTGATCGGGCTCACCGAGGCGATGGCCGGGCTGCTGTTCACGCCATCGGCCAAGAGCATGTTTTCCTTCGGCCTGCTCGTGCTGGTGCTGCTGTTCCGGCCGCAGGGCATCCTGGGAAAAAGGCTGTCATGGTAAAGCGCCTCCTCGCAGGCGTTCCGCGCCGCGGCCTGCTGCTGATCGCGCTGTTGCTCGCGGGACTGCTGGCGGCGCCCTGGCTGGCCAACGACTATCTGCTCACGGTGCTCATCATCATCCTCTACTTCGCCTATACCGGACAGGCGTGGAACGTGATGATGGGGTTTGCCGGCCAGCTCTCGCTCGGGCACGCGCTCTATGTCGGGCTCGGCGGGTATGCGACGGCGGCGCTCTACGTGCACTTCGGAATAGGTCCCTGGATCGGGCTTCCGGCCGCCGTCGCAATCGCGGCGGCCGCCGGCGCGCTGATCGGCTTCCTCGCGTTCCGGTTCGGGGTCGGGGGAGTCTATTTCGCGATCCTGACCATCGCCTTCGCGGAGTTCGCGCGCATCGGCTTCGATCATTTCAGGTGGCTCGGCGGCTCGAGCGGTTTCTTCCTGCCGGTCGCCAACTACACACGCAACGATCTTTGGAACCTGCGCGGCAACCCGACCATGTTCTATTACGTGATGCTCGCGCTTACCGTGGCCGCGTTCGTGCTCTGCCATCTGCTGCTCAAGAGCCGCGTCGGCTACTACTGGCAGGCCATCCGCGAGGACGAGGTCGCAGCCCGCTCGCTCGGCATCAACACCTTTCGCTACAAGATGATTGCGGTGGTGATCTCAGCCGGCATGACCGCCGTGGCGGGCGTGTTCTTCGCATTCTATTACAACAACCTGTTTCCGGAGCAGGTCTTCCACATCTCGCGCTCGATCGAGATCATCCTGGGGCCGATCATCGGAGGCATCGGCACGCTGTTCGGCCCGATCATCGGCGCGTTTCTGCTGACCGGCATGTCTGAGCTGATGCAGGAGCTGCTGAACCTGCTGGGTCTCGACGCTCCGGGCGCCAAGCAGGTGTTCTACGGCTTGTGTCTGCTGGTGGTGGTGCTGGTGCTTCCCGACGGGGTGTGGCCATGGCTCGCCCGCAAGATCGGCGTCACGGGGCCACGGCCATGACGGCGCTCCTGACCATCGATTCGGTCAGCAAGCGCTTTCGCGGCTTGCTGGCGGTCGACAATGTGAGCTTTCGCGTCGCCCAAAGCTCGATCTTCGCCGTCATCGGCCCCAATGGCGCCGGCAAGACCACGCTGTTCAACATCATCGCCGGTGCGCTGGCGCCCGACCGCGGTTCGATCGGCTTCGCCGGCGAACGCATCGAGGGGCTCAGGCCCGACGAAATCTGCCGCCGCGGGATCGGTCGCACGTTCCAGATCGTGCGCCCGTTCCCCGCGCTTTCGGTCGAGGACAATGTCATCGTGGGCGCGATGCTGCGCCGGCCCGACCTCGCCGGCGCGCGCCGCCGCGCCGAGGAGGTCCTGCAGCAGCTCGATCTGCTCGGCAAGCGACACCAGCCGGCCGCGGCGCTGACGCTGCCCGACCGCAAGCGTCTCGAAGTTGCCCGCGCGCTCGCCACCGATCCGAAACTGCTGCTGCTCGACGAGGTGATGGCGGGGCTGCGACCGGCCGAGACCGACCGGATGGTCGCCATCCTCACGCGCCTCAACCGCGAGACCGGTCTTACCATCCTGCTGATCGAACACGTGATGCGCGCGGTGATGGCGCTCGCGGGGCGTGTGCTGGTGCTGCATCACGGCGCGGCGATCGCCGAAGGGGTGCCCGACGCCGTGGTGCGCGACCCCGCGGTGGTGCAGTCCTATCTGGGCGCGGAGGCGGTCGAATGATGTTGCGGATCGATCACCTCGATGTCTTCCACGGCGATGCCCAGGCGCTCGACGATGTGTCGCTGGAGATCGCCGAGGGAGCGGTCGTCGCCATCGTCGGCGCGAATGGCGCCGGCAAGACCTCGCTCATTCGCACCATCGCCGGCATGCACCGCCCCGCGCGCGGGCGGATCGTATTCCGGAACACCGATATCGGCGGCTGGGAGAGCCACCGCGTCTGCAACCTCGGCATCGGCCAGGTAGCCGAGGGGCGGCAGGTTTTTCCGACGCTCTCGGTCGCGGAGAATCTCGACATGGGCGCGATGCTCCCGCGCGCCCGCGCCAGCCGCGCACGAAATCGCGACCGGGTGCTGGCGCTGTTTCCGGTGCTGGCCGAGCGCTCGGGCCAGGCGGCAGGCACGCTCTCGGGCGGAGAGCAGCAGATGCTGGCGATCGGCCGCTGCCTGATGGGTGCGCCGGAACTGGTGATGTTCGACGAGCCGTCGCTCGGGCTCGCGCCTGCGATCGTGCAGCATGTCCTGCGCACGATCCGCGATCTCAACCGCGAAGGTCTCACCTGCGTCCTGGTCGAGCAGAATGTTGCCGTCTCGCTCAAGCTCGCGGCCAGCGCCTACGTGCTCGAGAATGGCCGGATCACGCTTTCGGGCACGGGCACGGAGCTGCTGGCCGACGACCGCGTGCGGCAGGCCTATCTCGGAATGTGAGAGGAATCATCCGCGCCGCGGCGATTGAGCATCGCCAGCGCGGCCACGCGCAGCGCCAGCGAGCTTTCCGGAAATGCCGTACGCAGCTCCCGCAGCGCCTCGGCGTGCGTTGTCGCCGGTGTGACGCGCTCGGCCATGGTCCGGGCGAGATCTTGGGTCGGTTCGGCTAGTGATCCCATTGCAGCACCCCCTGCAATCAACATTGCTCCGGCAATGCGCCAGATTTGTGCCCGGACGGTTACGAAATGCTTAACGCGGCTGCCTCGCGGCCGGTTCCAGGCCCGGAACAGCTTGCGCGCCCACAGGCGCCGATGCATGGTCCGGCCCCGCCGGCAACGGCCGGCGTTCTCAAGGAGATTAGCCATGAAGCTGTACTACGCGCCCGGCGCGTGCTCGCTCTCGCCGCACATCGTCATGCGTGAATCGGGAGCCAACATCGACCTGGAGCAGGTCAACAACCAGGAAAAGAAGACCAAATCCGGGGTGGACTATTGGACCATCAACGGCAAAGGCCAGGTCCCGGTTCTCGAATTCGACAACGGCGAGCGACTGACCGAAGGTCCGGTTATCGTACAGTGGATCGCCGACCAGAATCCCGCTTCGGGGCTGGTGCCGCCGGCGGGCAAGCCTGAGCGGTACCGCGTGCAGGAATGGCTCAACTTCATCACCTCCGAGTTGCACAAGAGCTTCGGGCCGATCTTTCGGCCCACCACGCCCGACGCCTACAAGGCCATCTCCAAGGAGAATCTCGGAAAGCGCTTCGACTGGCTCGACAAGCAGCTCTCCGGCAAGCAGTACCTCATGGGCGACAAGTTCACGGTCGCCGATGCCTATCTCTTCACGGTGCTGCGCTGGACCTCGCGCATCGACATGGATCTCGGCAAGTGGCCGAACCTCAAGGCGTATGTCGATCGCGTCGCCGCGCGTCCCAAGGTGCAGGAAGCGCTGAAGGCGGAAGGTCTGATCAAGTGATGCGAAGCGTCACCCTGGACGGGCGCAGCGCGTAGCGCTGCGCCCCGATCCGCGGTCGCCGCGATCTCAAAAATTCAAGCTTTCACGTTCGGCGTCACTTCGCCGGCGGGCCGATCGTCACCGTGAGCTTGCCGACGCCCTCGATCTCGCATTCGAGCTTGTCGCCAGCCACGGTCGCGGCAACACCCGACGGCGTACCCGTCATGATGATGTCGCCAGCCGCGAGCTCGACCATTTCGGAGAGCTTGACGATCACTTCCGGCACGTTCCAGATCATCTGAGCGAGATCGCCGTCCTGGCGGACGTTGCCGTTGGCCTTGAGCGCGATACGTCCTTTGCTCGGATGCCCGATCTTGCTGGCGGGCTGCAGCGGTCCGCAGGGTGCGGAAGCATCGAACGCCTTGCCGACCTCCCACGGCCTTTTCATGTCGCGCGAGGCGATCTGCAGGTCGCGCCGCGTGAGATCGATTCCGACGCCGTAGCCGTAGATGCAGTCGAGCGCCTTTTCGAGCTTGATGTTGCGGCCGCCTGACTTGAGCGCCACCACCAGCTCCACTTCGTGATGCATATCCTTGGTCAGCGAGGGATAGGGCACCGTGGCGCCGTCCGGCACGATCGCGTCGGCGGGCTTGGAAAAGAAGAACGGGGGGTCGCGCACGTCGTGGCCCATCTCGCGGATATGTTCCTCGTAGTTGCGTCCGACACACCAGATGCGGCGCACGGGGAAAGACTTGTCGCTGCCCGCCACCGCGATGGCTGCCTGCGGCGGCGGCGAGATGACGTAATTGTCGGCGTGCTTCTTGGCGTCGGCGCTCATGGTGTCCTTTTCCGTGTGTCCGAAATCAAGCCGAGGCGATGGCGACCGGCGGGCTCGGCTCCTGGTTGCGCAGCTGCAGCCGATAGAACGAGGCGTAGCGTCCGCCCTTGCGCAGCAGCTCGTCGTGCCGGCCCGATTCGACGACGGTGCCGTCCTCGATGACGAAGATGCGGTCGGCATCTACGACGGTGTGCAGGCGATGCGCGATCACGATGGTCGTTCGCCCCTGGCACAGATGCTCGATCGCGCCCTGCACCTGCCGCTCCGATTCGGAATCGAGCGAGGCGGTGGCCTCGTCGAGCAGAATGATCGGGGCGTCCTTGAGCAGGGCGCGGGCGACCGCAATGCGCTGGCGCTCCCCGCCCGCGACCTGCAGGCCGTGCTCCCCGACCGGAGTATCGTAGCCGCGCGGGAACGCCGTGATGAAGTCGTGCGCATAGGCCGCTTTGGCGGCGGCGACGATCTCGGCATCGGTGGCGCCGGAGCGGCCGAGCGCGATATTCTCGCGCACCGAGCCGCGAAAAAGAAAGACGTCCTGCCCGACGAAGGCGAGCTGGCTGCGCAAGGAACGGCGCGATACCCCGGCGATGTTCTGACCGTCGATCACGATGGCCCCGCCGTCAACCTCGTAGAGGCGCAGCATCAGATTGAGGATCGTCGATTTGCCGCCGCCGGAAGGACCGACCAGCGCGGTCATCTTGCCGGGCTCCGCCACGAACGACAGGTTCCTGATCACCTTTTCGCGCGGACGATAGGCGAACTGCACGTTCGCGAATTCGACATGCGCTTTCGAAAGCTTGAGGGGAGGCTTTTCGTCGTCCGGCCGCTCGGTGGGCGGATGATCGACGACGTCGAACAGGATGCGGACGCCGACGAGGCCGCTGTTGAGGTCGATATTGAGTTGCGCGAGCCGCTTCGCCGGCTCATAGGCCAACATGAAGGCGGCAAGGAACGAGAAGAACTGACCCGGAGTGGCACCGGTCTCGATCACGCGGAAGCCGCCGTAGATGAGCGCACCGGCGATCGCAAAACCGCCGAGCGCCTCCATCAACGGGCCGGAGCGGTAGGCGACCCGCGCCCATTTGTTGGATTCCTTCTCCAGTTCGCCGACGTGGGCGTCGAAGCGGGTGCGCATGCCCTCTTCGAGCGTGAACGCCTTGATGGTCCGCGCGCCCTGCAGGGTTTCCTGCAGCGTTTCGAGAATGCGCGTGGTGCCGGTGAACTGATGGTGCGCGATCGTTCGGATACGGCGAACCATCTTGCGCAGGATCAGCATCGCCGGCGGCACCACGATGATGCTGAACAGCGACATCACCGGATCCTGCACGGCCATCACGGCGGCGAGCCCGATCAGCGAAAGCAGATCGCGACCGATCGACGTAATCAGGAGGTTCAGCACCTGGCTGGCAGCAGCGGCTCCGGTGGTGAGCCGGGCCATGAACTCGGAGCTGTGGCGGTCGGCAAAGAAACCGACATTGTGCTGAAGCAGCTTCGCGAACATCAGGCGCTGATTTTCGGCGATGATCCTGTTGCCGATGCGTGCCAGCGCGAGCGCCTGTCCATAGGTGGCCATCGCCTTGATCATGAAAAGCAAGGCCGTGACGATGGCGAGGATGATGATCCCCGGAAGATTTTTGTGAACGTAGGCCTGGTTGATCACGTCGCCGATCAGATAGGCGCCGAGCGCGGTGCTCGCCGCGGCAACTCCCATCAGGCCGAAAGCGAGCAGATAGCGACGCCACTGTCCGGCTGCCTGTTCCAGGAGCAGCCGCCGGATCAGGGCGGGGGTGCCGCTGGGGTCCGCGAACAGGTTTTGGAAATACGATCTCAGCATGCACCTTCCGTTGCGCGGCGCGGCTGGAGCGCGGCGCGGCAGCGAGCCCTTCTTGCCCAGGCCGGCGCGGTTTTCAAGGAGAATCGGCGGATCGGCAGAATGTCAGCCGGAGCGCGCCATGAGCTTGCGCTCCCATGCCAGCGCGTGTGCGACGATGGCTTGCAGGTCATCGAATTGCGGCTGCCATCCGAGCGTCGAACGGACACGGTCACAAGCCGCGACGATCTGGGCGGGGTCGCCGTCCCGTCGGCCCGCGAACTCGACCTCGAAGTCGACGCCGGCGACACGCTTCACGGTCTCGATTACCTCGAGCACCGAGAAGCCGTGGCCGTAACCGCAATTGAGCGTCGCGGAGGTTCCGCCGGCGCGCAGGCAGGCGAGCGCCTCGGAGTGCACGCGCACCAGGTCGGAGACGTGAATGTAGTCGCGGATGCAGGTACCGTCCGGGGTCGGATAGTCGGTGCCGAAGACCGCCATCTTCGGCCGCGATCCGAGCGCGGTCTCGACCGCGACCTTGATGAGGTGGGTCGCCGCTTTGGTCGATTGGCCGGTGCGGCCGAGCGGATCGGCACCGGCGACATTGAAGTAGCGCAAGATCATGTGGCGCAGACCATGCGCGGTGCCGGCGTCGCGCAGCATGATTTCGGTCATCAGTTTCGAGGATCCGTAGGGCGACGTCGGCGTCGTAGGATCGTCCTCGCGCACCGGCAGGCGTGCGGGATTGCCGTAGACCGCCGCGGTCGAGGAGAACACGAAATGGCGCACCCCGGCTCTCACCGCGGCCTCGATCAGCGCGCGCGAGTTCACCGTGTTGTTGCGATAGTAGCCGAGCGGATCGCGAACCGAGTCCGGCACTACGATCGAGGCGGCGAAATGGATGATGGCATCGACCCGGTGTTCGGCGATCAGTGCGGCGACGCGCGATTGATCGCCGGTTTCGCCGACCGCGAGCGATGCGGCCGGCGCCACCGCCCAGTCGAAGCCGGTCGACAGGTTGTCGAGCACGACGACGCGCTCGCCGGCATCGACGAGAGCGTGAACCATGTGGCTTCCGATATATCCGGCGCCGCCGGTTACCAGAACTGTCATCCTGTGAGTCCGCTCACATACCGGTCATTCCGGAGCAAATCCGACGAAAGTCCGGCCGACGGCGTGATGGCACGTGCGCAGCGCCGGTGACAAGCGGGTGCGCGCCATATATGAGCGTTGCGGTTCTTGCAGATGCCCGACATCCTGTTGATCAAGACATCCTCGCTCGGCGACGTGGTCCATCAGATGCCGGCGCTGACGGAAGCGCGGCGGCGGCAACCGGATGCCCACTTTGTCTGGGTGGTGGAGGAAGCGTTCGCGCCGCTCGTGCGGCTGCATCCGGCGGTCGGCGAGGTGATCCCGGTCGCGACGCGCCGCTGGCGGAGAAGGCCGCTGGATGCGTCGACCTGGCGCGAGTTCGCGGCGTTCAGGCGCAGCGTCCGTGCTCGTCCCTTCGACCAGATCATCGATACCCAGGGGCTCGTCCGCTCGGCGCTCATCGCCCGGCTCGCGCGTGGCCGCAGGCACGGCTATGACGCCGACAGCATTCGCGAGCGGCCGGCAGCGTGGTTCTATAACGTGCACCATGCAGTCGCGCGCGACCTTCATGCCATTGTGCGCAATCGCATGCTGACCGGGCTCGCGCTTGGTTACGTATCCGAGGGGGCCATCGATTTCGGGCTTTCCCGCAGGTTGCTCGCGCCGCCAGCCGGACAGGCCTATGGCATCTTCTTCCACGCCACCGCGCGGCCCGAAAAGGAATGGCCGCAGGAGTTGTGGATCGCCCTTGGCCGGAGTTTGGCGCAGAGCGGCGCCAGGCTGCTGCTGCCTTGGGGGAACGAGGCTGAGCGCATGCGCAGCGAGCAGATCGCTGCGGCGCTCCCGAACGCTGACGTGCCCGAGCGACAACCGCTCGACCGAATGGCGCGCCTGGTTGCCGGGGCATCCTTCGTCGTGGGCGTGGATACCGGGCTTTTGCACTTGGCGGCCGCACTCGGAGTGCCGCTGATCGCAATCTTTGGGGGCAGCGACCCCGGCCTCACCGGACCGGTGGGGCAAGGGCCGATCGCCGTGATCGGGCGCAAGACCGCCTTGCCGTCGGTCCCTGACGTGAAGGCGGCGTTCGACCGGCTGCGCAAGCCGCAGTGAGTGCGCCGCCATGATCCAGCGGACCTGAGCGCCGGCGGGCTCAGACCGCCGGACGCGCGGCCACGGCGGCAACCGCCTGGCGGGCGGCGACCGCCACGCGATCAACGGCAATGTCGCGCATGCAGCGGTGATGGCCCAAGCGGCAGACCGGCTTGTGGCACGGCCGACAGGGCAGCTCGCCCGAAGTTTCGATCACCGCCGCGATTGGATTGAGCGGCGCCCAATGCCACGGGCTGGTCGGACCGAAAATTCCGATGGCCGGCGTGCCGAGCGCGGCTGCGACGTGGAGCAGGCCGGAATCGTTCGACACCGCGGCTGTCGCGGCGGCGAGCGCCAGAATGGCGTTGCGCAGGTCGGGCCCGGTGAGGTCACTGGTATGGCGCGGATCTGCCTCCAGGATCTGCAGGGCGAGGTCGCGCTCGCCGGGGCCGCCGATCACCCACGTCCGGATTCCCTCGGCCCCAAGCTGGCGCGCCAGATCGGCGTAGTAGGCAATCGGCCAGCGCTTGGAGGGCCCGACAGCGCCCGGCGCGAGCGCGACCACGGGGCGGCCGTCGGGACTGAGGCCGAGCCGTTCACGCCAGGCCACGAGTTCGGACGCCGACACCTTGAGTTCCGGCAACGGCCAGTCCGCGGGCGCACTTTCGCCCCTGGGCAGGGCGAGCATGGCGCAGCGGTCGACCATGCGCGGGAGCCGGCGTTCGCCCGAACGGAGGTCATTGATGAGGCCAAATCGGGCCTCCCCGACGAAGCCGGTCCGCTGCGGTATGCCGGCCAGGGCCGGCGCCAGGGCCGATTTCCAGGTCCGCGGCATGACCAGCGCTTGTCCATAACCTTCCGGCCGCAGGCGTTCGGCAAGTGCGCGGTGCTGGCTCCAGGCGAGGCGCATACGGGGGAGGTCAACTACAACCCCCTTACGGACGCCCGGCATGTAGTCGAGCAGCGGCGCGACCATCGAGGTCGTCAATACGTCGATGGACCGGTTCGGATATCGCCCGATCAACACCCTGACGACCGTGTGGCAGCGCACGAAGTCGCCGATCCACATATACGGCACGATCAAAATGGGCGATTCGGACATGGCTCGCTACGGCTGCGCCGGTACAGGCACATGGGCTGCCTCGCCGCGTTGAATTGAATCTGAATTCATTCTTTCGGTCGAGCGGCAAGCCTTCGAATTGGGACAGAAAGCCGTTAGCTTGCCCCCCTTGGCCTGTCTAGTGCGCCAGCACGCGCCGTTCGAGCACGGGAGGCCATGGAGGCGGGCGACCGTTGCGCATCCAGGCGCCCTGGGGCAAAGGACGGCACGCAGGCGGGGCGAGTACGGATGTTGTTGGTCACCGGCGGGGCCGGATTCATCGGGTCCAATCTGGTCGCCAGCCTCAACGAGGCCGGGCGAACGGATGTCGTGGTCAACGACGCGCTCGGCAAAGAGGGCAAGTGGCGCAACCTCGGCAAGCGCCACCTGGCTGATGTGGTGTCGCCGGGCGAGCTGGTGGCTTGGCTCGACGGCCGCAAGCTCGACGCCGTCATTCACCTCGGCGCAATCTCCGACACGACCGCAACCGACGCTGATCTCGTCATTGCCACGAATTTCCACCTGTCGCTCAAGCTCCTTGACTGGTGCACGGGGACGCGCACGCCCTTCATCTATGCCTCGTCTGCGGCAACCTATGGCGGAGGTGCGCAGGGCTTCGACGACGATTGGTCGGGCGCGGCCCTGCAACGGCTACGGCCTATGAATTTATACGGCTTCAGCAAGCACCTGTTCGATCTCGCGGTGGTCGATCGCTTCGAGCGGGGCGAAAGGCTTCCTCCGCAATGGGCCGGCCTCAAGTTTTTCAACGTGTTCGGCCCCAACGAATATCACAAGGGTGAGATGGCAAGCCTGGTCGCCAAGCGGTTCGGAGAGGCGAAGGACGGCAAAGCCGTGCGCCTGTTCAAGTCTCACCGCGACGGCATCGGTGACGGGGAGCAGCGGCGCGACTTCATCTATGTGGACGATGCGGTAGCGGTGGTGCGCTGGCTCCTCGACACGCCCTCGGTGTCGGGAATTTTCAATGTCGGCACCGGCCAGGCACGCAGCTTCCGCGACCTGATCACCGCAATGTTCCGCGCACTCGGCCGCCCGCCAGACATTGACTATGTCGATATGCCGCCGGCGATGCTCGACCAATATCAATATTTCACACAAGCCAAGGTCGAAAATCTGCGCCGGGCGGGCTACAACGCCGGCTTCATGCCCCTGGAAGAGGGGGTGAGCCGGTATGTCACCTGCTTTCTGAACCAGCCGGACCGATATCGGTGAAGGTCACCGGACACGCAATATCCAGCGACGGCGTCATGTTCAATTTCGAAGAATCGCTCACGCTCATCCCCGAGCAGACCATCGTCTGCGTCGGAGACTTGATGCTCGATGATTTCGTATACGGCGACGTTTCACGTATCTCACCCGAAGCGCCGGCGCCCATTCTGGCGGTAACGCGCAGCGAGGTCACCATCGGCGGCGCCGGCAACGTGGCGCGCAATATCGCAGCGCTGGGTGCGCGCTGCGTCTTCGTCGGGGTTGTCGGCGAGGATGACGCCAGCCGCACGCTGATGCGAGCCCTCGCGGCCGAACCTTTGATCGAGCCCCATCTGGTCGTCGACCCGGCCCGTCCGACCACGCGCAAGGTGCGCTTTGTCTCGGAGCACCATTCGACCCATCTGCTGCGCGCGGACTGGGAATTGGCGCAGGTTCTCAATCCCAAGAACGAGAAGATTCTGATCGACCGAGTGCTGGCGGCGTTGCCGCGGGCGGCAAGCCTGGTCCTGTCCGATTACGCCAAAGGTGCGCTCACGCCGCGCGTCATCAGCGAAGTCATCGATGCGGCCCGCAAGGCGCGCATCCCCATCATCATCGATCCCAAGGCGGTGGATTATTCGATCTATCGAGGCGCCACGTTGATCAAACCTAACCGCAAGGAACTGTCGGAGGCGACACGACGGCGGACGGATTCCGACGACGAGGTCATCGCGGCGGCGTCGGAACTGAACGGCCTTCTGGGAACGCAGGCGATCGTGGTTTCGCTGAGCGACGCCGGCCTGACCCTGGTGCCGGCACGCGGCGCTGCGCTACGGGTGCCGGCCTATCCGGTCAAGGTGAAAGATACGTCGGGGGCGGGCGACACGGTCGTCGCCGCGCTGGCGGTCATGCTCGCAGCCGGGGCCGACTTCGAGCCCGCCGTGCGGGCGGCCAATGCAGCCGCCGCGGTGGTGGTCGGCAAGCGCGGAACCGCGACCGTGTCGGCGGCGGAACTGCGTTCACGCATTCTTCCCGCCGCCTCGCTGGCGCCGGAAGAGAAGATTGTCTTCGACTGGTCGGTACTCGATGATCGGCTGGGCGAGTGGCGGAACCTGCGCATCGGCTTTACCAATGGCTGTTTCGACCTGCTCCATCCCGGCCATATCAAGCTTCTGACCCAGGCGCGCGCTGCCTGCGACCGGCTCATCGTCGGTCTCAACGACGACGCTTCGGTATCGCGCCTGAAGGGGAAGGGGCGGCCGATGCAGGAGGTGCACGCGCGCGCCGAGGTACTGGCGGCGCTCGAGGCGGTCGACCTCGTCGTGGTGTTCGATCAGGACACCCCCCTCGAGCTGATCCGCCGCGTGCGTCCGAAGATCCTGGCCAAGGGCGGCGACTACCGGCGGGAGGAGGTGGTGGGCCGGGAAGAGGTGGAAGCCGATGGCGGGGAGGTGATCCTCATCGATCTCGTGCCCGGTTTCAGCACCACCAGGATCGTGCGCCAGTCGCGCGAGCCGCAAGCGACCTAGGGGCTCCGGCTGCATTTTGCGAAGGGGGCATGATTCGCGTCGAAACATGCGGATAGCGAAACCCTCGAGTGGCGTCAGTGTGCTTGCAACCGGTCTTGACCGCGGGCAACAGGGCGCGGCTACGCATCCGTCCGAAGGGCGCGAGCAGCAGCTCGTGCGGGAGTTTTTCGCAAGCGCGCCTACCGGCTATTTCGTCGAAGTCGGCGCCAACCGCCCACGGCGGGAATCCCAGACTTGGCATCTCGAGCAGCTCGGCTGGAGTGGCGTTCTCATTGAACCGCAGCCAGACCTTGCGGAGGATCTCGTACGCAGGCGCTGCGCTAAAGTCTTCGCAGTTGCCTGTTCGTCGCCGCAGAACGCCGGCCGGCACATGCGTCTTCACGTCGCCGGCGCATTGTCTTCCCTCGATCGTGATCGGATGGCGCCGGGTGCGCAGCCTGAGCAGATCATCGAAGTACCCGTGCGCACGCTCGACGACATTTTGATCGAGGCGCGCGCGCCGGCGGAATTCGATTTCCTCTCGATCGACGTGGAAGGCCACGAGCTGGAGGTTCTCAGCGGGTTCGATCTCACGCGCTGGCAGCCGCGCCTGGTGCTCTTGGAAGATCACGTTGGAAGCCTGGAAAAGCACAGATTTCTGAAAGCCGCCGGCTACCGCCTGATCCGCCGCTTTGAAAATAACGGGTGGTATGTTCCGCGCCAGTCGACGGTCGCGGTGTCGCCGCGCGAGCGCTGGGAAATCGTCCGCAAATACTATCTCGGCCTGCCGTTCCGCATGGCGCGCAACGCGTCGCGGGCGTTGCGCCGGCGGGCGGCCAGACGGATCATGGATTAGCAGCGCGATGGCTGCGTTGCCGGGCACGCGAATTCATTCGCCTCACGTTCCCGCGCGGAAACCCGTCGCTGAGGCGGGTGAGGAGTCGGGGCGGCGCAGCGGGTCCGTCGGCGGCGCCGACCACCCCTGCATGTCTTCGTAACGTTTGGCGTAGCGGTAAAACGTTCCTTCGAAGTTCCCCAGCGCGATGACGAAGCCAGCCCAGCCGTCGCGGAAGCCACGTTTGAGCAGGTAATGCTTGATGAACGCCCAGATTCCATGCCCGAGCGCGCTGCCCATCGACACTTTCTTCGCCGAAAGCTTTCGCGCGCCGAGCGAGGAGTAGCGATTCATCTTGCCGATGATCTCCTCGAGATTGCGGAAGGGAAATTGCCAGATAGCGTTTTGCAGTCGACCCAGCGGCCGTTGCGTCAAAAGCTCGTAGCCCTCGTGCACCGGATCGCTGTCGTAACGCATGGCGCCATTGCGGAAGAGCTGTGGCTGGCGAAAATTGGGATACCAGCCTGAGCCGTTGATCCAGCGCCCCATCATGTAGTTGCGGCGCGGCACGAGATAGGCGTCGTGGGCCGATGCCCCCGACACAATTGCAAGGATCTCGTCGCGGACCTCAGGAGTGCAGCGCTCGTCTGAATCAAGACTGAAGATCCACTCGTATCGGCATTCGGCGATGGCACAGTTGCGCAACTCACCAAATCCATGGAAGGGAATCTGCACGACGCGTGCGCCGAGGCCCCGAGCAATCTCGGCCGTGCGGTCCGTGCTGCCCGAATCCGCGACCACGATCTCATCCGCCCACAGCACGCTTGATACCGCGTCCGCGATCTTTTCGGCCTCGTTGAAGGCGAGGATATAGGCCGATATTCGTTGCATATTTCCTCGTTGTTGAGCCCGACCGCGGCGCACGCTATCACAGCGGGACGAAGCGTGCAGGATGAAACTCTGGAGCAGTGCTCGACGTGCCTGGTCTCATCTCCATCATCGTCACGACCTACAATCGCGAGGACGCACTCGGGGCGGCCCTGTCGGCCTTGTCGAGGCAGGACGATCGCGGTTTCGAGGTCGTGATCGCGGATGACGGCTCGGGGCCCGCGACTGCCGCCGTAGTCGACCAATGGCGCCCGAGGATCGGTGTTCCGCTCAGCCACGTCTGGCAGGTCGATCGAGGCTTTCGTGCCGCCGAGATTCGAAACCGCGCGATTCTAATCTGCCGCGGCGACTATTGCCTGTTCCTCGACGGCGATTGCATCGCGCCTTCCGACTTCGTCGCGAACCATCGCAGGCTGGCGGAGCCCGGATGGTTCGTCACCGGCAACCGCGTGCTGCTCTCACCAAACCTCACCGCAGCCGTGCTGCGGGAGGATTTGCGGCCCGAAGCTTGGGGTATGCGCAACTGGATGCGCCAGCGCGTAGGCGGCGGCGTCAACCGGCTGGCCGGCGTGCTGCGGCTGCCGCTCGGACCGCTGCGCAAGATCGGATCCTCGCGCTGGCGCGGGGCGCGTTCGTGCAATCTTGCGGTCTGGCGCTCCGATCTTGAGCGAATCGACGGTTTCGATGCGAGCTTCAGCGGCTGGGGCCGGGAAGACTCCGATTTGCTGATCCGCCTGTTGCATTCCGGCGTACGTCGGAAGGACGGTCGCTTCGCGACCGGAGTTGTTCACCTGTGGCATCCCGAAGCCGACCGTGCACAGCTGCCCGCCAATGATGCGAGGCTGCATGCCGTGCTGGACAGCCATCGTACGGGTGCGCAATGCGGCCTGTCGGCGTTGCGCGAAGAGGCCAAAATCGGCGAACACGATCGCCAAAATCATCCGCATGTCCGAGCGTAACCTTACAGCAAGCTGGATGACGGCGGCTTGGGCCGTTCCACGGTTGGTCCCAATCGCCGATGCGCTGGCGGTGGCGGTCGCGGTGTCGCTGCCATGGTCGACGTCCGCGACCTCGATCCTGGTCGTGCTCTGGCTCGTCGCGCTCGTTCCGACGCTCGATGGCGCCGCAGTGCGACGCGAGGTGATGTCGGCGGCGGGCGGCCTGCCGGTGCTGCTTTGGGTCCTCGCGGCGGTCGGCATGTTATGGTCCGACGCAAGCTGGAGTGCGCGCGTCGCCGGAATGGGCGGATATCACAAGCTGCTGCTCATTCCGCTGCTGTTGGCGCAATTTCGCCGCTCCGAGCGTGGATATTGGGTGATCCTCGGCTTTCTTGCCTCGTCCGTCGTATTGCTCGCCGTTTCATGGGTGTTTGCGCTAACGCCTAGGCTGCATTTGCGCGGCAAGGACGTGGGCGTGCCGGTCAAGAACTACATTGCGCAGAGCACGATCTTTGCAATTTGTGCCTTCGGATTGATCGGAAAGGCGGCCGAGCTGTGGCGGCGGCAGCAGCCGCTAGCGCTCGCTTTCGCGCTGGTGGCGGCACTGTTTATCGCCAATCTCGGCTATGTCGCGACAGCGCGGACCGCTCTCGTCGTCTCGCTGGTTCTGGCTTTGCTGTTCGGGTGGCGGCAATTCGGGTGGAAGGGCATGATCGGCGCCGCCGTGGTCGCCGCCGTAGTGGCAGGAGCAGTATGGTCGTCGTCGCCCTATCTGCGCGAGCGCGTGTCACTTGCGGCGAAGCAGTTACAGAATCCCGATGATAGCGACATCCACAGCTCGGTCGGATTGCGGCTGGGATACTGGAAGAAATCGTTGGCTCTGATCGCGGAAGCGCCGATCGTCGGGCATGGGACGGGGACGATCCCGCAGCTGTTCCAGCGCGATACGACGCCAGAGACAGCTCCAGGGCTCGTTACCACCAACCCGCACAGCCAGATTCTGGCAGTAACGATCGAGCTTGGCCTCATTGGGGCGCTCGCGCTGGTCGCGATGTGGTCAGCCCATTTCGTGCTGTTTCTCGGCAACTCTCCGACGGCGTGGTTCGGGCTCATAGTCGTGATCGGCAACGCAGTATCGTCGCTGTTCAATTCGCATCTGTTCGATTTCACGGAGGGCTGGCTCTATGTGCTCGGTGTCGGCGTGGTCGGAGGGATGGTGCTGCGCGCGCCACGGGCTCCCGGAGGCGCGGCTCCGGGACATGATATGAGCGTACCATCACAGGTTCCGCCGGCAGACATGCAGCCACCTAACAGCGGAACGACATCGGACATTCTCGTGCCGGTCTCGGTCGGTGAATTGATGGACAAGATCACCATCCTGGAAATAAAGTCGGAGCGTATAAAGAATCCGCGCCAGCTTGAGAATATCGCCCACGAGCTTGGCGCCTTGCGCGGCGTTCATCTCGGTACTATCGATCTCGCCATGCTGGGTAAGCTCAGCGCCGAACTCAAGCAGGTGAATGCAAAGCTCTGGGACGTCGAGGATGCTATTCGCGAATGCGAGGCACGCGGCGATTTCGGCGATTCCTTCATTGAGCTGGCGCGCGCGATCTATCGACTCAACGACGAGCGGGCGCGGCTAAAAAAGGAAATCAACGTGGCGTCAGGCTCGCGCCTCATGGAGGAGAAGTCTTATAAGTCCTTCCAGCGCGAAGACTCCGCGCAACGGTCCTGACCAGATGGGTCGGGGTCTCCGGATGTTGCGATGAAGCCGCTAGGTCTGCCGACTTACCCGCGCATCCTCGTGGTCACGCTGCGTCGCCTGGGCGACGTCCTGCTGACGACGCCGCTTGTGCGTACCATCCGTCGCGGTTTCCCGCAGGCGACGCTCGACGTGCTGGTGTTTCGAGGCAGCGAGCGCATTCTCAAGGGCAACCCGGATATCGAGAATGTGCTGACAATGCCGGAGCGGCCCTCCGCCAGCGAAACGCTGGCGTTGATTCGAACGCTCTGGCGCCGCTACGACCTAGTCGTTTCCACCCAGGCCGGAGACCGCCCAACATTTTTCGCCATGGTGGCCGGGAGGCGTCGGGTCGGATTGGTGCCTTACGCGGGCGAAACGGGCGCATGGTGGAAGCGGCATGCGCACCACATTCCAGTTGCTGCGGAGCCCGACAGCCATCGGGTAACGCAACTCCTCACGCTCGCAACGGCGCTCGGACTCGAGCATGCGCCGAACCTGGTGTGTCCACAGGGCTCGGGCGCCGACGAGGTCGCCCCGCAGGCGCCCTATGCCGTGCTGCACCCCAATCCGTTCTACCGCTACAAGCGCTGGACCGACGCGGGCTGGCACGGGCTGGCCCGCGGACTTGCCGAACGGGGGCTGGCGGTCGTCGCGACCGAAGGACGCGATCCTGCCGAGCGAGCCTATATGGATCGCCTTTGGGGTCCCGCCGACCCGCCCGTGATCCGCGAGCACGGGCGCCTCGATTGGGCGGGCCTGACAGCCCTTCTCAAGGGGGCGGCCGTCTATGTCGGACCCGATACCTCCATAACGCATCTCGCGGCTGGGAGCGGATGCCCCACCATCGCCCTTTACGGTCCGACCAGCCCCCGGCTGACCGGCCCATGGCCTGTCGGCGGGCTGCTCGAGCCGTGGGATCATAGCGGCACCGTCCAGCACCGTGGCAATGTCTGGGTGGTGCAGAATCCCTTGCCTTGCCTGCCATGCGAGCGGCTTGGCTGCGAAGGCCACCTGGACAGCTACAGCCGTTGCCTCGATGAACTCCCCGCGGCCGCCGTCCTGGCGGCCGTCGACCGGGCGCTGGGCGCACGGTAGCCGGTCGGCACCGTTCGGCCATTGCGGTGTTCACGATCCCGGCTTTTTCGCGACGGCCGTCGTGAGCGGTGAGAAGGTCTCTTTATGGCATTGATCGATGACGACGCCGGCGCGCCAGTCTATGACCTTGCCGTCCTGAATGAAGACAGCGTAGATCTGCGGCTTCCCGTGTGCGTCGAGCTTGAGGCATGTGATCCAGGCAGGGCCTTTGAGGTGGTCGACCAGCCGTACGCCCGAGATTTCGAGGTCACCGAGGGACTCCTGTTTGGGAAAAATGAGCTTAAGGTTCTCGGTGACGACGCGGCGGTAGTCCGGCTGCGGTTGGTCGACCGCCAGCCCGGGACCGGACGACGTCCAATTCTGGACAAGCTCGCTGCCCGAGCAGCCACCCAGCGTCGCCGCAAGCGCGAGGATGAACGCGCGCGCAGCAAGTCTATCCGGTTGCCGATTGCGCATGAGGTCTGTTTTGGATGGGCTCGCGCGACGATATCCCGCCGGCCGAAAGGTGTGAAGGCATTCGTTTCGAGCGCGCCGCTCCCGTTCCTCGCTCGCGCTACCCGGCGCCATTTGCGGCCGCCGCCGAGCATAAGGCCCGGAATGCGGCGATTGCTTGATACCGGGCCCGTTAGCCGCGGCCTGCTCCCGAGGTGGCGCGTGCGCGCAAACGCCGTTAATGATAGCGCCTGGCGCCGCCATTGGGCGGCCGTATCGAGACGATGATCCGCCTTTCGACCTTCACGCCCCGAATGTGGCTAATTCTGGCGCACGACCTGCTCGCCACAGCGGCGGCGGTGGTCGCGAGCTTCTTCATTCGGTTCGAAGAAGTTGGGCTTGGGCAGCGTTGGGCGCTGCTGGTGATCCTGCTGCCTGCCTTCGTTCTCTATTCCGGTTTCGTCTATGTCTTCCTCGGCCTCTATCGCTCCAAGTGGCGCTTCACGTCGCTGCCGGACCTCTACAACATCGTGCGCGCCGCAACGGTGCTCGCCGTAACGCTGCTGGTACTCGATTATGTGCTGCTGGCACCGGATCTCTACGGCACGTTCTTCTTCGGCAAGATCACGATCCTCCTCTACTGGCTGCTGCAGATCGCCTTCCTGTCGGGCCCGCGCATCACCTACCGCTATTTCCGCTACACGCGCACGCTTCAGCACGCCAAGGCGGGCGATTCGACGCCCACCCTCGTCGTCGGGCGTTCTGCCGACGCCGACGTGTTGCTGCGCGCGATCGAAAGCGGCGCCGTCACCAAGATCCGTCCTGTCGGCATCCTGTCCCCCTCCTTGGCGGATCGCGGGCAGGCACTCCGTGGCGTGTCCGTTCTTGGCGACCCGGACGACGTCGAAAGCGTCGTCGCCGATCTCGCCAGCCGCGACATCAATGTGACCCGGCTTGTGCTGACGCCGAGCGCGCTCGTGCCGGATGCAAAGCCGGAAACTCTGCTGATGCGGGCGCGCCGCCTCAGGCTGGCCACCAGTCGGCTGCCGTCGCTCGACGACGGCGGCGAGGCATTGCGGCTGGCGCCCGTCAACGTCGAAGACCTCCTGCTGCGGCCCCGGGTGAAGATCGACTACCGCCGCCTGGAAGAATTCGTGCGTCGGAAGTCGATTATCGTGACCGGGGGCGGTGGATCGATCGGGGCTGAGATCTGCGACCGCATCGTCACTTTCGGCGCCAAGCGCGTGCTGGTGATCGAAAATTCCGAGCCCGCCCTCCACGCCGTGCTGGAGATGCTGGCCACCAAGCAGTCGGCGGCGGCGATCGAGGGCCGTCTTGCCGACGTACGCGATCGCACGCGCATCTTCCGTTTGGTGCACGATTTTCGGCCCGACATCGTATTTCATGCCGCGGCGCTCAAGCACGTGCCGATTCTCGAGCGCGACTGGGGAGAGGGGGTCAAGACCAACGTCTTCGGCTCGGTCAACGTGGCGGATGCGGCAGTCGCTGCCGGCGCCAGCGCCATGGTCGTGATCTCGACCGACAAGGCGATCGAGCCGGTATCCGTGCTCGGGGCCTCCAAGCGGTTTGCCGAGATGTACTGTCAGGCACTCGACAACGATATCGCGCGGCGGAGCGACGGTAACAGACGGGCCATGCGACTGATCGCGGTTCGCTTCGGCAACGTGCTGGCATCGAATGGCTCGGTGGTGCCGAAGTTCAAGGCGCAGATCGAAGCCGGCGGGCCGCTCACCGTCACGCATCCCGACATGGTGCGTTATTTCATGACGATCCGCGAGGCTTGCGACCTCGTGGTGACCGCGGCGAGCCATGCCCTGGGACCGGAGCAGACCGGTGTCGCAGTCTACGTGCTCAACATGGGTCAGCCGGTGAAAATCGTCGATCTCGCCGAGCGGATGATCCGTCTCTCCGGGCTCGAACCCGGGCGCGACGTCGACATCAAATTCACCGGGATCAGGCCGGGCGAGCGCTTGCACGAAATCCTGTTTGCGCGCGAGGAGCCCACCGCGCCGGTCGGCATCGAGGGGATCGTCGCCGCCCGGCCGGTCAGCCCGCCGCTGGAAGCCATGCGAGGCTGGCTAGCGGCGCTGGAGCAGGGCCTCGCGCGCGAGGACCGCTCGGTGATCTTCGGCGTGCTGCACGATGCGGTACCGGATTTCGGCGGAGAGGCAGCCTGATCATTCTCCGGTTCGGGCGCGCAAACGTGGAGCACTCCCAACGCGTCTTGTCCGCGCTTGCTCGCTCAGCCGTGGCCGACCTATGGTCCGGCCTGGACCTTGCGGAGGTGCGCGTTGCAATCCGGCGCGTTTGTCATTTCGCTCGATTTCGAGCTCATGTGGGGCGTTCGCGACAAGCGCACGATCGCGGACTACGGCGCCAATATTCTCGGCGTCCGCCACGTTGTTCCCGCCCTGCTCGATCTTTTCGCCGAGCGCGGGATCGCCTGCACCTGGGCGACAGTGGGACTTTTGTTTTTCGGAACCAGCAAGGCAATGCTCGCCGCGCTTCCGGCCCGTCAGCCGCGCTACGCCGATGCGCGCATCTCATCCTACCATTATCTCGCCGAAGTCGGTGTGGACGAGGAACACGACCCCTACTATTACGGCCAGTCGCTTGTCAGGCGAATTACTGGCTATCCAAATCAGGAAATCGGCACGCATACCTTCTCGCATTTCTACTGTTTGGAGGAGGGAGGGGATACCGAGGTGTTTCGTGCCGACCTCGGGGCCGCCCGGGCGGCCGCCGACCTTCTCGGGATCAAGCTTGCGAGCATCGTGTTTCCGCGCAACCAGTTCAGCCGCCCCCACCTCGCGGCCTGCCGCGAATTTGGATTGCGCGCCTTCCGCGGCAACGAGCGGGTCTGGTTCCACCGCGCGCGCCGCGACCGTGAGCAAACGCTCTTCGTGCGCGCGTCGCGTCTGGCCGACAGCTACCTGCCGATCGGCGGCTCGCACGATCACCCGCCCGCGCTTGTCGACGGCATGGTCGATGTGCCGGCGAGCCGATTCCTGCGTCCGGTGGGACACAATGGCGCTCTGGAGCGTCTGCGACTGTTGCGAATCACCTCAGCGATGGAGACAGCGGCGCGCCGTCGAAATGTGTTTCACCTGTGGTGGCACCCCCATAATTTCGGGGTCAACCTGCAAGAAAATTTGGCTTTCCTGCGGGCGATCCTCGATCATTTTCGTGCCTTGCAGGACCGCTACGGGATGCGGTCGATGACGATGGCGGCGGTCGCCGACGAGGTCCTTCATGCTGACCGACCGGATGGTACTGCTCACCTGTGACGGCGAATCCGGCCGCATCGCCGCCCGCTATCTTGCCGCGCGCTTCTCCGCTTTGGCCGTCATCGTCGAGGACCCGGTGCCGCGGTCGCAACTGGTGCGACGGCGCATCAAGCGGCTGGGGGTCGCCCAGGTCGGCGGTCAACTGGCGTTCATGGCGTTTCAGCGCATGCAACACAGGATCTCGCGGCCGCGCATTGCCGAGATCGTGCGCGGATCAGGCCTCGATGCGTGCTGGCCCGACGGGTGCGAACCGATTAGGGTGCCGTCGGTCAATTCACATGGATGCATCGTCCAATTGCGGAAATTGCATCCACGCGCCGTGCTGGTCATCGGTACGCGCATCATCGCCGGCGAGGTTCTGCGGGCCGTCGACGCGCCGTTTATCAATTATCATGCCGGCATCACGCCGAAATATCGCGGCGTCCATGGCGGCTACTGGGCCAGGGCGGAGGGAGACGACGGCAATTTCGGCGTTACCGTTCATCTCGTCGATGAAGGGATCGACACCGGCGGTGTGCTCTATCAAGCCCGGCTGGTGCCAACCCGAAAGGACAATTATTCGACCTATCCCTACCTCCAGCTTGCGGCCGCGTTGCCGCTGCTCGAGCGGGCGGCGCGCGATGTCGTGGCTGGGACGTTGCGTCCCGAGAGGGTCGATCTGCCCTCCCGTCTTTGGTCGCATCCAACGCTCTGGCGCTATATCAAGACGGGGTTGGCCCGCGGGGTATGGTAGATTGAGTAAAGTGGCGCAGACCGGCCGATCACGCCGCGGAGGACTCGCGGCAATAGTCGACGTCAATTGCTCTTGCGAGCTTCGGCCGAGAGTCCAAGCGCGAGCGCGTGCCTGCGCGCGAGCCGCGTTGGAGTGATGGAATGTGCGGCATTGCCGGTATGATCGATTGGCGCGCGGGGACTTCCGCCGAAGCATTGCGTTCGATCGGTGAGGCCATGATCGAGACGGTGCGGCACCGCGGCCCGGACGCAGGCGAGGTATGGGTCGAGGCTCGCGGCGGCGCGGTGCTGGGTCAGCGCCAACTCGCCATCATCGATCTCACCCCGGGCGGTGCGCAGCCGATGCATTCCGCCGATCGCCGCTTTGTCATCACCTTCAACGGTGAGATCTACAACTACCGCGACATCCGCCGCGAGCTGCAAGCCGCCGGCCGCTCGATGCACAGCGATTCCGATACCGAGGTGTTGCTCGAAGCCTGCGCGCTGTGGGGCGTCGAAGCCGCCATCGAGCGGGCGATCGGCATGTTTGCCTTCGCGCTGTGGGACCGCAAGACGCGCAGCCTGGTGCTCGCGCGCGATCGTCTCGGCATCAAGCCGCTCTACTACGCGGCGACGCCGGATCGGGTTCTGTTCGCCTCGCAGCTCAAGGCATTTCGCGCGACACCGGATTGGAAACCGACGATCGATGACGATGCGGTTGCCGGCTATCTGCGCCACGCCTATATCGCGCAGCCGCGCACCATCTATCGCCAGGCCCAGAAGCTCGCCCCCGGTCACGTTCTGACGCTGCGCGAAGGATCAGCAGTGGCGCCGAAATGCTTCTGGGATCTGCGCAGCATCGCGATCGCAGGCCAGCGGCGCAACGATCCCGCTCCAGACGAGACCGAGGCGGTCGAGCGCCTCGATGCGCTGCTGCGCGATTCCGTCGCTCTGCGCATGATTGCCGATGTGCCGCTCGGCGCGTTCCTGTCGGGCGGGATCGATTCGTCGACCGTGGTCGCGCTGATGCAGGCGCAGAGCGCGCGGCCGGTGAAGACCTTTTCCATCGGTTTTCATGAGAGCGGCTACGACGAGGCCGAGTGCGCCAAGCGCGTGGCCGGCCACCTGGGTACCGACCACACTGAATTCTATGTCGAGCCGCGGCACGCCCTCGACGTCATTCCGCATCTCGCCGACTGGTTCGACGAGCCGTTTGCCGATTCCTCCCAGATTCCGACCTATCTCGTCTCCGAGTTGACCCGCAAGCACGTGACCGTGGCGTTGTCGGGTGACGGCGGGGACGAGCTGTTTGCAGGCTATAACCGTTACCTGTGGACTGAGCGGCTTGCGCGCGCGGTGGGGATCGTGCCGCCCCCGCTGCGCACCGCATCGAAAACGGCCTTGCGTGCGCTTGCGCCGGAGACCTGGAACCGATTGTTTGCGTTCGTTCCGACGTCGTGGCGGCCGGCGCTGCCTGGCGACAAGCTGCACAAGCTTACGACGCTTCTCGACAATCCCGAGCCTGACGCGATCTACCGCCGCCTGGTGAGCCAGTGGGAACGGCCGGAGGAGGTCGCCGCGGCGGGCCGCGAGCCGCGCGGCCCCTTGTGGGATCCGACCATCGCCCGGGACTTTCCGGCACTCGTTCCGCGTATGCAGTTCCTCGACATGATCAGCTATCTGCCTGACGACATTCTGACCAAGGTCGATCGAGCCACCATGGCGGTTGGTCTCGAGGGCCGCGTCCCCCTGCTCGATCACCGTGTCGTCGCTTACTCCTGGAGCCTGCCGCTTCGCTTCAAGGTGCGTCGAGGCCAGGGCAAATGGCTGCTGCGCCGGGTGCTCGATCGCTACGTCCCGAGGTCTTTGATCAATCGACCGAAGATGGGCTTCGGCGTGCCGATCGATGCGTGGCTGCGCGGGCCGCTGCGGGAATGGGCGGAGTCGCTGCTGGCACCGGCGCGGCTTGCGAGTGACGGGTTCGTGCAGGTCGAGCCGGTGCGGCGAGCCTGGCAGGAACATGTCGACGGCAGCCGCAACTGGCAATACCCGTTGTGGACCGTGCTGATGCTGCAGGCATGGCGCGAGAGGTGGGCGTGACGTCGCGGCCCGGCAAGATCGTCTACGTCACGGCGGGGCTTCGGGGGGGCGGCGCCGAGGCGATGCTGACGCGTCTCGTTGCCGCCGAGCCCGCGGTCGCCGACGACATCACGGTCGTCAGCCTTCTCCCTGTCGAGACCCAGGCCGACTCCCATGTCGAGCGACTGCGCGCCGCCGGGGTCTCGGTGGTCGAGTTGCGGTTTGACAAACCCGGCAACGTAGCGGCGGGACTTTTCAAGCTGGCCAAGCTGATCGCCGACGGTCGGCCCGACATCGTGCAGGGTTGGATGTATTACGGCGATCTGGCGGCGCTGGTCGCACTTGTGCTGTCGAGGCGGCGTCGGCAGACGCGGCTTGTCTGGAGCATCCGCTGCTCCGAGATGGACCTGCGGCGCTATGGCGTCACTTTGCGTCTGGTCGTGAAAGCCTGCACGCTGCTGTCGCGATGGCCAGACCTGGTGACGGCCAACTCTGCGGCCGGCCTCAAATCCCATATCGCCCTAGGCTATCGCCCACGACGGGTCGAGGTTGTTCCCAACGGAATCGACATCGACGAGTTCAGGCCCGACGCTGCCGCGCGCCGTGCGGTGCGGAGCGAGCTCGGCGTTCCAGGTGACGCACCACTGCTTGCGCATGTCGCTCGGGTGGACCCGATGAAGGATCACGCCGGCTTCCTCGCGGCCATGGCCGAGCTCCCGGAGGTGCACGCATTGCTGATCGGCGCGGGCACGGAAAATCTTCCCGAATCGCGCAATACCCTTCGGCTCGGCCGACGCAACGACGTGGCGCGTCTTTTCGCCGCCGCCGATTTCGTCGTGTCGAGCTCATGCTTCGGGGAGGGTTTCTCGAACGTGCTGGCTGAGGGCATGGCCTGTGGCCTGCCGGCGGTCGCGACCGATGTGGGCGATGCGCGATCGATCGTGGCCGATAGCGGCATGATAGTACCCGCGCGCGATCCACGCGCACTTGCTCAGGCCATTGGCACGCTCGTCGCGGAGCCGGTTGCGATCCGGGCCCAACGCGGAATTCGCGCCCGCGCTCATATCGTCGAGAACTTTACGATGAGGAAAGCAACCGAGCGTTTCGTGCAACTCTATCTGTCACTTGAACAGCGATGAGACTTTCTAGATTGGAGTCGCTGCAAGGCACCCACATCGCTCTCTGTAGTCGCGGCCTGCTTCGCTTCGATCGCCTCGCCAAACTCGATTTATCGTCAGGCCTGTCCTACAGGCGTGGTGCCATGGGTGGCTTCGCGATCACCACGGCTCCTGAAATTTCCATTCGACGACGGGCTGCGCCGCCGGTGAGCAGTACCCGGCAGTCGCGTGCTCTTAAACACTTCAAATCGGACGGAATCTATGGCAAGAGTGCAGCAGTCGCGGCATCAATGCATCGCGTGTCAGGGAGCCGCCGAAGTCGCTATCTAAACCGCTGTAACGCCGCAGGAGGGGCCATGAGCCGGATCACGGATCTCAAGGTCAGGATCTTCGCCGATGGTGCCGACTATGAGGGCATAGTCAATATGTCGAAAAACCCTGTGGTCAAAGGGTTCACCACCAATCCGTCCCTGATGCGAAAGGCTGCAGTCAGCGACTATGAGGCGTTCGCGCGCAAGGTCCTGGGTGCAGTGCCGGACCGGCCGGTGTCCTTCGAAGTCTTTGCTGACGATTTCGCGAGCATGGCGGAGCAGGCACGCACAATATCGGCGTGGGGACCGAACGTGAATGTCAAAATTCCGATCACCAATACCAAGGGGCAATCATCAGGCGAACTGCTGCGCGTACTATCGTCCGAACGTCTGGTGCTCAATGTGACCGCGATTTTCACGCTCGATCAGGTTCGCATTGTCGCCGACGCACTCGATCCCGCAACGCCGGCCATCGTTTCCGTTTTCGCCGGGCGGATCGCCGATACTGGCGTTGACCCGATCCCGCACATGCTGGCCTGCAAGCAGATTTTGAATTCTCGCCCGAAGGCGCAGTTGCTGTGGGCGAGCACGCGCGAGGTCTTGAACATTTTTCATGCCGAACAAAGCGGCTGCGACATCATCACCGTCCCTAATGAGTTCCTGAGCAAGCTCGGTCTTATCGATAAGGACCTCGTCGAGTATTCTCGTGAAACGGTGCAGGCCTTCCACCGAGACGCGACCGCGGCCGCCTATCAGATCAGGCCCGCGCGCTTTGCGGCCGAGTGAAGGAGCCTAATATTTGCGGCCCGATCGCCTGACGGGGCTGGGCGATTGCCGGCTTGTTGACGAACCCATTGCGGACGAGTTCGACTCTCGCTGGGGCACCGCGACTCTCGCCGGGGCCATCTCATCCTGCGGCTATGGGGGACCTCAGGAACCACTCGTATCCTAATCAATTGGCCGACTTCGCTGCCTGGCAAAAACGCTTTATCCCGGAACTGTTTGAACTATTGACACCGTGTGACATGCCCCTTAAGAACCGCGCTCACTCAGATCGAACTCATCGTGCTTCTAGGGCAGTTTCCGGCAAGGACAACGGCATGCGCGTACTAATGGTCTTCGGGACCCGCCCAGAAGCCATTAAGATGGCCCCTATTGCACTCGAGCTCAAATCCGCGCGACGATTCACCACGAAGATTTGCTGCACGGCTCAACATCGCTCAATGGTTGACGAGGCGCTAACGGCTTTCGAGTTGATGCCGGACTACGATTTGGGCATCATGCGGCCCGACCAGACCTTGTCTGGGATCGCCTCCGCCGTCTTCGATAAACTCGATCGGGTGCTGCAGGATTTTCGTCCTGATTGGGTCCTTGTTCAAGGTGACACCACAACCAGCATGGCAGCGGCGCTGGCTTCCTTTCACCGTCAAATAGCGGTCGGGCACGTCGAGGCTGGTCTGCGAACCGGAGACCTGCGCAATCCCTGGCCGGAGGAAGCCAATCGACGCATTACCAGCATCGTCACGCAACGTCATTATTGTCCGACAGAGCGAGCGAGAAATTCGCTGCGTGCTGAGGGCATACAGGAACGCGACATCGTTTTGACAGGCAATACAGTCATCGATGCATTGCAATGGACGGCAAATCGAATTGCTTCCGATCCTTTTCGGCGCGATCGATATCAAAAGATGTTCGACTGGATTGATCCTGAGCGTCGGATGATCCTCGTCACCGGGCACCGTCGCGAAAGCTTCGGCGAGGGGTTCCGTCAAATTTGTAACGCTCTGGCGCGGCTCGGCCGGCGAGATGACGTGCAGGTCGTTTATCCAGTACACCTCAATCCAAATGTTCGTGCCCCTGTCTTTGAAATTCTCAGCGACTCCCCCGCGGTCCACCTGATTGAGCCGCTCGGATATGAGGCCTTCGTGTGGCTGATGCAGCATTGCTCCTTCATCCTCACTGATTCCGGTGGCATCCAAGAGGAAGCGCCAACTTTGGGTAAACCAGTGCTGGTCATGCGAGCGACGACGGAGCGACCGGAAGGGATCGAAGCGGGCGTATCCAAGCTCGTCGGCACGGATGCTGAGCGCATCTATGCCGAATGTAACGAGCTATTGTCCAAGAGCGAACTTTACCGTCGCATGAGCCAGGCAAAGAACCCCTTCGGCGATGGCAACGCCGCAAGTAGAATCGTGGATGACCTAATGCATGCCTACGTTTGATCGAATCTCCGTTGTTGGCCTCGGCTATGTCGGATTGCCCACGGCCGCCACTATTGCAGCGCGTGGCGTTCGGGTTCACGGCGTCGATTTACGACAGGACGTGATCGACCGGGTCAACAATGGTCGTACCCATATTATTGAGCCCGATCTCGACATCGTGGTGCATAGCGTTGTTAGTACGGGAATGCTGAAAGCCTCGACCAAGCCGGAGCCGGCCGACGCATTCATTATTGCAGTTCCCACGCCGGTCTCGAGTGACAACACGCCGGACATGCGTGCGGTCGAATTGGCGCTCGCTGCGATAGCCCCGGTCATTGCGAAGGGCAATCTTATCATCATCGAGTTGACGTCGCCGGTCGGCACTACTCGACGCTCCGCCGAGTACTTGCATGGACTTCGTCCGGACCTCAAATTCCCGGACTCAGCGCCCGAACGCAGCGACGTATTGATAGCGTATTGTCCGGAGCGCATTCTGCCAGGCAACACGCTTCGCGAGTTGACCGACAATGCCAGGCTCGTCGGGGGTCTCGATCGTCGCAGTGCCGACCGGGCGCATGATCTGTACAGTATTTTCGCCAAAGGCGCGATTCAGCGCACGGCGGCCGCCGTCGCCGAGATGGTCAAGCTGGCCGAGAACAGCTTTCGTGACCTCAACATCGCTTTCGCCAATGAACTTTCCCTCATCTGCGAACAGGCCAATCTCGACCCTTGGGAAGTGATTGAGTTGGCGAACTTTCATCCGCGCGTAAACATCCTCAGCCCTGGACCTGGCGTTGGCGGCCACTGCATTCCCGTAGATCCATGGTTCCTTGTTGCCTCTTATCCCGAGCTGGCGCGCCTGACGCGTACCGCGAGAGAGGTAAATCTTGCCAAGCAGGCACATGTTACGCAGCGTATTCGACGGGCGGCGAACCGGTTTCGCGAGCCCAGGATTGCGATCTTGGGGCTCAGCTATAAGCCAAATGTAGACGATCTCCGTGAGAGTCCCGCCATGTCGGTGGTGCAAGATCTCATCTCCGATGACGTCGGGGAGGTCTACCTTGTCGAGCCGAACATAACGGCCATCCCGCCTGTTTTTGCTGGCCGAAAAAGGCTGCATTGGTCATCTCTGATTGACGCCATCGCTCACTCTGACATTGTGGCGCTGCTTGTCGCCCATGATCAGTTCCGCGCGCTCGATCGTACTTTGATGACGGATAAAGTGGTGATTGATGCCGCTGGCGTTCTCCGTTGAAAGACGCCTCACAGGAGTGGCGAGGGCTCGATGCGGCAGGTTATGTTCAGCAATAGCAGGGCGTTCATGGCACGCATGCCGCGGCCGACGCCTGATCCCGGCTGCGTACTTGTCCGCACGGAATTTTCGCTTATCAGCACCGGAACGGAACTGGCGGCGCTTCGGCCGCTGTTTGCCGTTAGCGCCGGGCAATCGGCGACCGAGCGCGTCAGCGAGCTCACAGTTCGCGCGCAGCATTATCTTGGGAAGGCTATAAAGAATCCGCGACTGGCCCTTGACCGGGCCATGAGCATTGCACGCAACTCCGTGAACCGACGCTTTGCCGAAGCGATGCCGAAGCCGGCACAGGATTCGGTTCACGTCGGTCAGGTGGAATGGACGCAGCAGGTCGCCGCGGTCTGCGACGTCAAGGACGGCGTGTTGACGGTCGTTTCCGGAGGGGAGCCCGGCCATTACCAAGCCGCCTCAAAAGTGATGCAGGTTCCGGCGAACTATCTGGTCGAGCTGCGCCTCAAAGGACAGGTACAGCAAGGCGGTTTCACGGTTGGTCTGCTAGATGAGGATAAGACATCCTGGCTGGGCATGCTGCCCCTAAGCGAAGGGATGCTCGATGAAAAGTTTCATTTCGATCCGGGGCAGGCGCGCGCAGTGACGCTAATGCTCTGCAACGGCTCGGCGCCAGGCGAAAACCGGCTGGCTCTGACCGAAGCGAGCGTAGCAATGGTGCCGGCAGAAAGCGCGGGATTGCCGGTCACGGAAATGATCGACCAGGGCTGGAACGTGGGCTACTCGTTGGCGGGCACGGTTGTGACGGTCGGCGAGGGCGTCACCGACCTCGCTGTCGGCGACCGGGTCGCGTGCGCTGGGGCAGGGCAAGCCAACCACGCCGACTTCGTCTCGGTCAAACGCAATCTCGTCTGCCGCATACCAGATGGCTGCTCCCTCGAACACGCGGCGACCTCGACCGTTGGTGCCATCGCGTTGCAGGGTGTACGGCGCGCAAATCTGGCGCTCGGTGAAGTAGCCTGCGTCATTGGTCTCGGCCTAATCGGACTGATCACTGTGCAGCTCCTTCGCGCCAATGGCTGCCGTGTCATTGGGCACGACCTCGACGCCGAGCGATGCAAGCGCGCTATGGCGTTTGGCGCGCTCGCTGTCGATACCGATTTCGAACGAGTACAGCGTCTCGTGCGTGACCTCACTGGCGACAATGGCGTGGACGCGACTGTCATCACCGCAGCGACCAAGTCGAACGAGCCAATTAATAACGCCATGGAGCTAACTCGCCGGCGGGGGAAGGTCGTGATTGTCGGCGACATCGGTATGAAGGTGGAGCGCGCCACCTTCTATCGTAAGGAGATTGATCTACTGATGAGCACCTCGTACGGCCCCGGTCGTTATGACCGGGAATACGAGGATTTCGGCCGAGATTATCCCTACCCCTATGTGCGCTGGACCATAAACCGCAATATGCGTTCCTATATGGAGCTGATCGCCGACAAGCGCATTGAGGTTGCGTCTCTCATCGACCGGGTCGTCCCAATCGACGAGGCTCCGGCGGCCTATGCGGCGCTCGCCTCCACGAATGCACCGGCCGCAATTGGAGTGCTGCTGGCCTATCAAACGGAGCCACGTGTCCTCCTCGATCGTATGGAATCTCCGGTAATCCACCTACGTGGGCATAAGCAGCCACCGAAAAATCGGATCAATTACGCCTTGGTCGGCGCCGGCGGCTTTGGCACGCAAATGCTCGTGCCGATGATGGATAAGTGCAAGGACCGCTTCTTCCTACGCGCCGTCGTGAGCCGAGACGCGACGCGGGGTGGCAATTTCGCACGCTCGCGGCAGGTCGAAATTTTCTCGTCAGATTACGATGCGATCCTGGAAGATAACGCAATCGATCTTGTCGTACTTGCTACGCGTCATAACGAACATGCCCCACAAGTGATCCGTGCTCTCGAAGCTGGCAAGCATGCATTCGTTGAGAAGCCGCTCGCCGTCTCCTGGGACGAGCTTGATGCGGTACGTGATAGGATCGCCGACATCGAGGATGCGCCGCGGCTTATGGTGGGCTTCAACCGGCGCTTTTCGCCTGCGCTCCAGGCGCTCAAGCAGGAACTGGGTGCGTCGCGCACTCCGATCATGATCAATTATCGTCTGAACGCCGGCTACATTCCACTTGCGCACTGGGTGCACGGTGCCGAAGGCGGCGGCCGCAACATCGGCGAAGCGTGTCATATGTACGACTGCTTCGCCTTCCTGACCGGTGCACCAGTCGCCTCAATCTCCGCTACATCAATCGATCCCGGCGACCGCGCTTACAAGCGCAACGACAATTTCTGCGCCACGGTTCGCTATGACGACGGCAGCGTCTGCACGCTCAGCTACGTTGCACTGGGGCCGAAAACCGGTCTGCCAAAGGAGCGGATCGAGGTCTTTGCCAACGGCGATGCGTGGGTCGTGGACGATTTCAAAAGCCTGACGCGGGCAAGCGACGGTGCGGTTCTGTGGTCGGCTGCGGCATCGGACAAAGGCCACTTCGAGGAGATGTCGCAATTCGGCCAAAGCATCGCATCTGGAGAGTCGTCACCTATCCCCTTGCAGCAGATCTTTGAGACTACGGCGGTGGCACTGCACGTCGAGGACTTGCTGTATGGACGCGTTGGCGAAGCGTCTCGATGAATATGTCGATGTCGGCTCTGCTCTCCGCCATGGAGGACGGCGCTTGGCTTTTTTCCCGAGCCGGCAGTTTAAGATTCCGGATGGTGAGCGACGGCGCCATCCGCTGTTCCGGTAACCGCCGAGGACAGTTGGCCGAGATCGGTGACGTCGAGCGGCCCATCGACGACGGCGAGACCCTGGGGGTTATCTTCGAGCTCGTCGGCGAAGCGGGCTGGCGAATCGACGCGTTCTAGCGCTCGGCCGCTACGCAGCTGCGGCGCCGGAAATCGGAGCTTCCTCTTTGCGGACCGAGGATGCCATCCAGGCTGCCCGCCCTGCGCGGATGAGTGCGGTATCTTCGATCGCACGCGAGATCGGGGCGCATAACGAGGCGGGAGTTATCTTCAGCCTTACGACTGGGCTACCCGCGCCGCCACCTGCAGCTTGCAGGCCATTCATTGGGCGTTCGCGGCGGGTCTTTTTCCACTGGCCCTATGAGGAAGCGATTGAAGTAATCGATCGCGAGAGGCTCGGCAGTCTCTGGCGGCATTGGGCTGCCTATAACGCTGCCGTGCGCTGAGCCAGGCCCGGGCACGTCTTCGCAAGTATCGGTGATCCGCGCGCTGAGAGGGTGGCATCACGCAAGGAACCAGGGACGCAATTCAAGGATGATGTCGGACTTCCTTTCTGTCGATCGGGAATACGCGGACGCATCTCGTAGGCGGCATCGAGTGGATGCGTACGATTTGGGCGATAGTTCGAAAACGTTCAAGAGCAGTTGCGGGGTGTTCGGGACGCATTCCAGGCGCGCGGTTCCTCAGCGACACTTCCCGAAGAGCTCGCAAGCGGCTGGAGTGCGATCGACAGAGAGATGGGTCGAGTCTGTAGCGACCTTGCTGAGGTGCGATAGCGTCGTGGACCGCATACACGCCCATCTCAATGGAGGAAGGATTGGTCTCGATCGGGCGGGGCCCTCTCGAAGCGCTGCGCCGGTCGGAGCTGATCGAGCCGCGCGCAATCCCTCCTGACATGGAAGCTTCATCATCCACCGGAACGCTGACAGTCTTCCTGTCTCGAAACTATCGGACGACTCTTCGCGAATTTTAGAGGCCGGATCAGGCCTGTGCCTTTCTTGAAGCTGGCCGCGCGCCGACGCCGGAGGCGCCGCTCCCGGGAACAGGCGTCTACATTCGTACGGATTATTGGGTGCAACTCGTTTCCGGCGGAAGCTATGGCCACACCTGCTACGTCGCCAAGGAACTTGCGCGCGTGACGGAGAACTTCACCTGTCTTATGGCAGTCGTTATCCCATGCTCGACGAGATGGGGATCACTCAAGAAATGATCAAGCCGCCTCTCGTCCGTTCCTCGGAACTCGATTTGCTCACGGCGGACCGCTTCTATTACGACGCGCTACGCCCGCGTCTGGAGGCTCTGAGGCCAGCCTACGTGTATGAGCGACTGTGCCCGGGCAATTCCGCCGTAGCGCGCTTATGCCGTGATCTGGACATCCCGTATATCCTTGAGTACAACGGCTCGGAAGTTGCCATGCGGCACAGCTTTGGTTCCGGCGATTACGTGCACGCGGGGATGTTCCTGGAGGCCGAGGAGTTGGCCTTTCGACAGGCGACGGTGATCACGAGCATCTCTGAACACGTGCGCAATGATGTGGTTGCCCGCAGCGAAAACTCGCCCAAGGTTCTCGTCAATCCGAACGGAGTCGATTGCGACGAATATGCGCCGGCGAGCCCAGACGAACGGCGCGCGATCCGCGCTTCGCTCGGCCTTCCGGATAACGCGCCGGTCATCGCCTTCATCGGAACATTTGGCGGCTGGCATGGGATCGACGTCCTTACTGCGGCGCTTCCGCAAATCTGCCGAGAGGCCCCCGAAGTACGCTTCCTTCTGATCGGAGACGGCAACCTAAAGCCGATGGTCTTGGATGCGGTCGTGCAATACGGCCTGCATAGGCAGGTGGTGGACGTCGGCCGGACCGAACAGCGCGAAGGCGCGCGGCTTTTAAGGGCGGCGGACATATTCGTCTCCCCACATTCAAGCCACATGCGGGACACGCCTTTCTTCGGCTCGCCAACGAAGCTTTTCGAATATATGGCCCTCGGGGGCGGCATCGTAGCGAGCGACTTGGAGCAAATCGGCGTCGTAATGTCGCCAGCGTTACGACCTGCCGATTTCGCGCGCCACCCGGTTACAGTTCGGCGACGAGCGCGGCGTGCTGTGCAAACCAGGGGACATAGGAGACTTCGTGTCGGGGGTGCTTGCCTTGGTGCGGAACCGAAGCATTGCCGAGGCTCTGGGGCGTAATGCCCGGGAAGCGGCACTGCGGGAATTCTCCTGGGACAGGCATGTTGCCCGCATCTGGGACCACATCATGAACTCGTCCCAAGCGGAATACCCGCAGGGCGGCCGGCGGCGGTCGAGTACGGAGGGCATGCATGTCGACAGTGATTCTCGAGACGGGGGATCCGTATAAGGATGAGGTGCAGCGACAGTGGGATCGCGATCCCTGCGGGGCGCAGTACGTCAAAGAGGCTGAGCCAGACACACTCGAATGGTTTCTGCAGGTCGGAGCGTTATCGCTATGACATATATGCCCCATGGATGCGGGAAGTCATGGAGTTCGATCGACACGCAGGCGAGCATATTCTTGAGATCGGCGGCTGGGATCGGGACGGATCATGCGCAGTTCGCGAAGTCTGGCGGCATCATGTACGATGTTGATCTCGCGTCGGGACACCTCGAGTTGGCGAAGCGCAATTTCGAACTGCGCGGCCTGCAGGGGACGTTCCGCCATGGCGACGCGGAAAACATCCCCTTCGACGACAACAGTTTCGATCTCGTCTATTCCAACGGTGTCATTCATCACACGCCGAACACAACGCAAGTAGTGAAGGAGATCTACCGCGTTCTAAAGCCCGGTGGGCGTTGCATCATCATGGTATACGCCGAGAACTCGCTACACTATTGGCGGGTCATTTTCGGGCGGATCGGACTGCAGCAACACGAGCTTGGCACAAGCTCCATGGGCGAAATTATGTCGCGCCATGTCGAGATTTCCGAGCATGGCTCCAAGCCGCTGGTGAAGGTGTATACGGCCAAGCGCCTGAGACAGATGTTCCGCGATTTTGAGGACATCCGCATCTGCAAGCGCCAGCTCCTCCGCGAGGAGCTACCGCCGCGCTTGAAATGGATGCCTCTCGGGCTCGCGGGCCGGCTGTTCGGATGGAACCTCATTGTTAAGGCTCGCAAGCCGCTGAACGGACGAGCCCGCCGCAACGATCGCCGGCCTGCCCACGCCAGCGTCAAGAATGATACCAAGGCCGATGACTCCGACTCGGAGCGGTCGCTGAGTGAGGTTCACTCGAGCGTCCTCGAGCGCGAGCTTACTGGAGGGAAGCTGAGTTTCGACGAATGGCTGAAGCGGCGGCGCGAGACAAAGCGTCAATATGTCGAAGCGACACTGGCGTACGTTGATGTCTTGCGAGAGCGCGAGCCAAAGGCGGCCAAGGCCACCATTGCCGCAGCCGAAGAGTTTCTTGCGCATAAGTTCGATCTTCTCGGCAGCGGGCCGTTCGTGCCTGCGGACCCGGATCGCCCCGCACTCGACGGCTACCAGCCCATCGATTGGTACCTGGATCCGGTCCGCCAGCTCCGCTTCCCGCGCGGCATACCGCACAAACGATGGAAGCTTTTCGAGATGCGTCCGGGCAACGCCGATGTGAAGTATCCTTGGGAGCTGTCGCGCTCCCAGCATTGGATCACGCTAGCGCAAGCTTGGCAGCTCACCCGCGACGAGCGCTTCGCCCGCGAGATCGCGAACGAACTGAAGGATTTCATCGAGGCGAACCCGGTGGGGGTCGGCATCAATTGGACCTGCACCATGGACGTAGCGATTCGCGCCGCCAATTGGTGCCTCGCCCTCTCTATCGTGCAAGATTGTCCCTGTCTCGACAACCCGTTTTGGCGCCGAGCCTATGAGGTTCTTTGCGATCACGCGACCTTCATCTTTGCCAACCTCGAAAATCATTATGAGGTTACGAGCAACCACTACCTCAGCAATGTGGTCGGGCTGCACGTACTAGCAAGCGAATTCATCGACCTTGAGGCCGGGCGGGCGTGGGATCGCTGGGCGCGCGAGGCGCTCGAGACCGAGATCAAAGTCCAGGTGCACGACGAGGGGACGGATTTCGAATCGGCCGTTCCCTATCACCGCCTTGTGACGGAATTGTTCATGGCTTCAGCATGCCTTGCCCGCCATCAGGGAAGGCCGCTGAGCCGCGACTACGAAGCGAAGCTGGCCCGCATGGTCGAGTTCATGTTCGCGGTCACGCGGCCGGACGGGCGCATACCCGTCATCGGCGACGCGGATGACGGACGGTTCCATATCATGAGCCACCTCGGGGGCTGGGACCGCCAGGACGTCCGGCACCTGTTCGCGCCGGCGGCTCTGCTGCTCCGCCATCCCGAGTGGCTGTCCCATGCCGGCCCAGCTGCAGCCTGGGAGGCGACGTGGTGGGGATTCGATTTTGCCGCGCTCGATCGTGCCTCCGACAGGTTGCCTTTACCGTCTGTGGCGAAACTGTTCCCTGAATTCGGCCTCGCGGTCGCGCGGCGCGGCGGCCATTATGTCGTGGTCACGAACGGTGCAGTCGGCACCAAGGGTTTCGGAAACCACAAGCACAATGAGCTGTTGAGCTTCGAGTATCACTGCGACGGAGCGCCGGTCATCGTCGATCCGGGGAGCTTCTGCTACACTTCCGATTTCGCGGCGCGAAATCTCTTCCGTGGCACCGCCTATCACAACACCGTTGTCGTGGACGGCATTGAACAAAACGAAATAAATCCTGAATGGATTTTTCGGATGTTCGAGAAGGCCAATCCCGAGCACCTCGCCTTTGCCGAAGACGGCGACTGGGTCGAGTATCGGGGTCGTCATCACGGCTACGAGCGGCTAGATCGGCCCGTGACTCATGAGCGTAGTCTGCGGTTGAACCGCGAGAGCGGCCTTCTCCTCATAGAGGATCGGCTAGGGGGCGCCGGCGAGCACGACTTCAGGTGGCATTTCCATCTGGCGCCTGGCGTAGAGGGCAAGCTCAACTCTGCTGGGATTTTCGGGTTGTCGACCGCGCAGGGTCCCATGCTCCTTACCATCGAGCCCACGGTGCCAGGTGTCGTCGAGGACTCGTGGTACTCGCCGTCCTATGGAATACGCTTGAAGTCGCGCAGGCTTGCACTTGGTTGTCGGAAGGCGATCGACGGCACCGCCGTGTGGCGCTTCGCGATCGGCCCCAGCGCCGCGGTCGAGGCATGGCGCGGTTCCAAGACGAGCTCGAACTCCATAGCCGGAGCGAGCGCATGAACGCGGCGGTTGCCGTTCTCGGCGATGTCTTCGGTCACCGGCGGCTCCTTCTTTCCACGATGCGAGTGGAGCTGATGAAGCGATACGCCGGCTCAATTCTCGGATTCGCCTGGGTTTTTCTAAATCCGCTGCTGTTCCTCGGCGTTTACGTCTTTCTCTACCTCGTTGTCTTCAAGACGACGTGGCCAGACATGACGAATATCGGGTACACGGTCTTCGTGTTCGCCGGGCTGGTGCCTTTCCTCTCCTTTATGGAAGTAGCCAACGGCAGCGTCCAACTGATCCGCAGCAACATTCATCTGGTCAAGAATCTAGTCTTTCCGGTCGCGCTGATTCCAATCCGGATGGCACTCATCGGCCTTGTAACCCAGTTTGTCGGCCTGGTGATGCTGATCATCATGGCGCTGATTGATGGCCAAGTGTCCTGGAACATTCTGCTGCTGCCCTATCTCATCATTATCCAGTTCCTACTGTTGGTCGGAATTGCTTTTCTGTGCTCGGGCTTCGGTCTGCTGTTGCCGGATTTTGGCTATTTTCTCGGCTCTTTCCTGATGCTGATGCTTTTTCTAACGCCGATCGGGTTCAAGCCAGGCATGGTGTCTGGCCCGATCGGCGCGATAGTTGCTGCCAACCCGTTTACGTATATGGTGAACGCCTTCCGCTCGGCGCTGATGGCGCAACAGGATCGATCTTGTCAGCATCGGTGTGTTCACCGCAATCTCGCTAGCGATCTTCGTTCTCGGGGCGGTCTTCTTCCGCCGCCTGCGGGCCCATCTGGTCGATTATGAATAAAGTCGCGCCAATTGGTTCGCAGGGTGATCTCGCAGTAAGGCTGCGCGCGTTGCGCAAGGTTTATAAGCTTTACCGCAATCCGGCCTACCGGCTCCGCGATATCCTGGGCCTCCTGCCAGCGGACAAGCGCTACTACGACGAGCACGTGGCGCTACATGATGTGACCCTTGACATCAGACGCGGCGAGAAGGTTGCCATCATTGGCCGGAACGGCGCCGGGAAAAGCACGCTGTTGCGCCTCATCACTAAGGTGGTCGAGCCGAGCTCGGGCACGATCGAGGTCACCGGCGAGACCCAGGCGCTTCTATCACTTGGGACGGGCTTCCACCCCGAGTTCACCGGACGCCAGAACGTCGAGGCATACCTCGCGAATTTCGGAATCGTCGGATCGCAGGCGCAACGGATGATCCACGAGATCATCGATTTCGCCGAGCTCGAGGAATATATCGACCAACCGACCAAGACGTACTCGACGGGCATGAACGTACGGCTGATGTTCGCCGCCTCGACCATGTTCGTGCCGAACCTTCTCGTCATCGACGAGGTCCTCGGCGTTGGTGACGCTTATTTCCAGGGCAAGAGCTTCGAGCGTATCCGCGAGATTTGCAGCGCGGGGGGAACGACGCTCCTTCTCGTCACTCATGACATTTACACGGCGAGCACGCTCTGCGAGCGGATGATCTGGATCGATCGGGGAGCCGTGCTCCTGGACGCGGAAAGCCCAGCCGTGCTCAAGGCCTATGACGCCTCGATCCGCCAGCAGGAGGAGGCGCGGCTGCGCAAAAAGGCGCTGCTGAATCTGCAGCGCGCGGTACAGGACACGGGGGAGCGGCTCGTGCCGCTGATGATCGAGCTACGCAGCCCGACCAACACACCGGCGGCGGTCCCGATTCAGGTGTCGCGGGTCGCGCTCGTCGAGGGGGAGACCGAGGTCGCTTCTGCCGCGCTGACCGGTGGCGTTGAGAATGTGCGAGCGGCCGGAAGGATCGTCACTGAGGCCGGGGTATGGGGGGAGGTGACTACTTGGAACAGTCGCCTTGGCCGGCAAATGAACAATTTCGGCTCGTCCTTGCACAAGGCGGGCGTCGCATTCCTGCTGCCCGAAAGCATAGGCAACCGCGCCGACGCGCTGACGCTGGAGGTCGAGTCCGGCGCCAACGACGTGTACACGCTCGAAGCCTGGCGCATCGATGCGGACCTGAAAAGTCGCCCGCTCGGGACGTTGCCGTGTAAGTCGGGCGAGTGGACCACCTTTCGCGCCTCGCTCTCCGGAAACGGGGCGGCCGCCGCGGTGGGCAGCGCGGAACACGCCGCCTCCATGGTGCGCGCGGCCGAGCTCCACGGCAGCGGGCGGGTGATCATCACCAACCTGCGGTGTCTCGACGGCGGGGGCAGGGAGACGTTACAACTAGAACACGGCAAGCCGGCCAGCATCGTGCTCGATTTCGAGATCAGGGATCCAACCTTGCACGAATGCTGTCAGGTGATGATCGCATTCCGCCGCAACGGCGTCGATGACATGCTTCGACTGTTTGGGCGCGAGTTGCTGTTCGACGGCCGAACGAGAAAGAATGGGCAAATTGTTGCTTTCTTGCCGCGGTTCCCGCTCGGCGTAGGCGAATACGGCATCGCTATTCTGCTTGCCGGCGAAAATTATTATGAAGAGAACCCGACCATGTTTTACACGATCAATCCGAAAGTCTATTGGGCGGGCCGCAATATCGTCCACATAAAGGTCACCTCGGATCATATCATTCCAAGAGGAACAGGCGTAGTCGGAGAAGCGGCCTGGTCCATTCCTTAAATAAAGCTGCGGCAAGTGCCGGTGAAGGCTTGGCCAACGCCGCCGTCCAAAACCCTAGAAACCCCGGCTTTTCAATACTTCCTTAACCATCCCGATGTGATTGTCGTTGCGGCGCGGCCGGCCACCTCGGCGCGCGCGCCAGGAGAGTCGCATGACCACGCTCATCCTCGGCAACGCCGCTTTGCTGGTCGGCACCGGCAAGTCCACGCTGTCCCGCGCCGTCAATGCACGGGGCCAAACATGACCGACGCGACTACAAAGGCTATTATGGAACTTTTCGGCGAGTGGGAACGGCGCGGCGCGCAGCGCAGAGGCCTGCTGAAGCTTCTCCATTCGACGCGCGTAATGACGGCTGCGATCTTGATGATTTGCTGTGTGTTCTGGTTGCTGATGTTCGAGTTCTGGTCGGATATGGCAATAAGGCTAGTCATGCGCATGCGCACTTGCCACGGCAGCGGCACGTGTGCAGCGGCACGTGTGGAGTGATGGAGGGGCAATGAAGCTCGTCCCGTCTTCGAAAAGTACTGCGGGGAAGCGCGGCGGCCATCAGCCATGGCCACGCCGGCCGCGCGGAAGATCTTCGCGATGAGCGGGACCGCGAAGGCAGAATTCGCGACTTTCACCGCGGCTCGCGGCGCCACTATGATCCTCGCGCAAACGTGCGGATGGAAGCGGAAGTCATAGGCGGCCTTCTGCGGTCCAACCCACGAGACATGTTGGTGGAAACCACCTGGCAAAAAATTCGACGCTCGCGAGGGCCGCCCAAGTTCGGAGCGGTTTTTTTTCGCAAGACGATAAAGGCTAAGGTGGTCGTCGAAGGATAGCGGATATCTCACGCCGAACGAGTTCGTCACGCGAGCAGCAAGGCCAGCGCCGCCTTGGTCCGTTGTTCCCGCCGCGTGGTCTACTCGCGCCGTTTTCGCGCCTGCCACAGTCCAGTGTAGCCGTCGCAGCTGGGATAGGCGCCGCTGATGCCGAGGTCGGGCATGCGTGCTGTCTCCTGCCGCACAGTTTCGAAGCCTGTTGCCTGGAGCGCATGGCGGATGGAGGTCTCGTCGGCTTTCCAAAGATGGGCGTCATTGCGAAAGTCCGGTCCGCGCAGGTCGTAAGGAATGATCAGGTAGCAGCTGCCGTTCGGGCGTAGCACGCGCATGCATTCCATCAGCACCTTCATCGGGTCGAAGGCATGCTCGACCACATTGTCGGCGATGATGGTGTCGAATGCCGCATCTCGGAATGGCAGCGCGTGTATGTCGGCCACGAGGCTTCCGACGCCCAGCCCGCGCAGTGCTTGTGCCTGGTCGATGGTCAGATCGAAACCGACATACGGATCGGCCCGACCGCCGATGCGGCGTGCCATGACGCCGAGTCCACAACCCAGCTCCAGGGTGGCGCCCAATTGGTCAGGCATCCAGCTAACCAGCCGCTCGGCATCTGCCGTGATATCCTTGCGGTCGTGCTGATAGGTATGCTCCGCTATCTGCAGCTGCCTAGGATCGGGCTTGCGAGCTGCATCTTCCTTCGCGACCGTCGCCGCCAACTGAAGAAGTCGCCCGGCATCGGCCCAGCGTGCATCGTCGGTGCCGATGCCGTTGCTGACGCAGAGGCGAGCGAGTGGCGAACCCGCCTCGAACAGGCCACTGGCTTCGAACTCGAATAGCCTTATTCGGATTGGCGGTGGCGAGGACCAGTTATAGATGAAGTATTCGGGCCAATATCCGAGGAGCGTCGGATCGAGATTGGCTTGCAGCTCGAATTGGCGTTGTCCAATGCGATCAAGCACGGGGACGAGCCGGGCGCATGCCCGCTCAAAATCCCGGTCGAAGAATTGTGTCAGGTTGTGCGGCGAAGCAAGATCGCGAAGCCGCTCAGTCGCCGCACCTCGCCCCGACCAACGTACGATTTCGACGAGGCCGTTGGCCTGCGGTGCATAGCACGGGGCCCGCAGATCGAATGACAACGGATAATAAGGCACCAGGTCCTGATAGGATTCGAGCCGGCTCTCGATCGAGCCGCGACTGACCGCGGTGAAATCGAACCGAATGGCATGAGTCTGTGCGAAATCGACGATTGTCGAACTCAGAGTCATCGGCACCGATCCGCGCACCCATTGGAATGTCAGTACATCGCTGCTGCCTGCGGCACGCATTGCATCGCGGACGTGCGCAACCGCGCGCCGCATCAGTTCTGGCGCCTCGGCAAAGCGCGCCGGAAGGACGATACCCACGACCGCATCTTCCTGTTCCGCCATTAGCTTGCCAAATGCGGCGACATGGCTCGCCCAATAATCGAAATCGGCATCCGGCTCCGGCAGATCAATCGCATGAAGAATGTTCCCTAGGGCGAAACGCCTAAGCGCCTCGCGGATAACCGGCCCAAGTCGCAGATGCAGCGCCTCTATCGCCGGCAAAGTCCACCGCAGCAGCAAGCTCGCGCATTCCGTGCGGGCGGTCGCGACGGCGACGCGCCAACTCTCCGCCCCGGTCTTTGACGTCGAAGAGATCGGCTATCGGCCCAAGCAGGCCGAGAACCTGGCGCATCTCCTCGGCCGTGAGCAGTGCCACGTTATCGATCGGTTGAACCCAGACCAGCCGATCCCCGGATTTTGTGAGCAGTCGCCCGGCGCGCATTAGGTCGATAAGGCCTTGGCAGCTCGTCGGCGGTAAGGGGAACAGCTTCAGGCCTGAGTGTCCACCACGGCTGATCGGCATCGAATTTGTGCGCCTTGAGTTCCCGTAAGACTGCTGCCGGCAGCGCTGCATTGGAATTGGGCACCCAAGTTGCAGATGGACTCCGCCGTCCGATCGGCTGCATTCATCTGGAAGGAACCGCGCGGCTGGCGGAATCGGTCGTGCTGCAGGCCGCGGAAAGCGTTTCGGCGATCTCGTTTTGGTCCGCGACGAGCTTTGCTATGAGGCTGGAGTGGTCGCTCATCGCCTGCGCCAATTGATGGGTTCTATTGCCGAGCCCGACAAGGTCAGTCTCAAGACGCTGCGCTATCTGAGCAAAGCCCTGCGTGATCTGCGCGGACACCTGTTGATCTGCGTGGACTGTGATCTGGGCGGACATCTGCGTGATCTGCGCGGACATCTGGCGATCTGCGTGGAGATCTGCATCTGCGCGGACATCTGCGCGATTTGCGCGGACATCTGCGCGATCTGCCGCTCAAGGCTGACCTGCCGCTCGAGCAACTCTCGCGTGAGCATCCGCCTGAAGTTTCTTAACAAGTTGGCAAACATCATCTAGGGTGGTACAGGGTGAGACGGCCCGATGTTTCATGAACTTATGCCGCAACCGCAGCACGGCAACGTCTGACGTTCACTGGGCTTAGGCCATTGCGGCGGCCGGCGAACGCGCGATCCAGCGCTCATGCCAAAACACGGCGTTCATCACTGTCCAGAGATGAAAACCGTAATTGATTGCGCCCGCGACTTGGCCGCGCAGCAGTCATGACGTAGTCGCGGTTGAGGAAGCCCTCGCTAAAGGTGCCGATCGCTCCAGCGCGGAAATGCAGCGGCGCCCGAAATTTGGGTCCTGGAACCACTTGTCCATGGGAGCACCGAAACCCTGCTTGCGGCGGTAGAGGAGGTCGTGGTCGACGTGACGCTCCGCCATCTTCTTGAGGATTTTTTTGCCGAGACCGTCCGAGAGCTTGTAGGAAGGTGGCACCCGCATTGCGAACTCCACGAGGTCGTGGTCGAGGAACGGCACGCGGGCCTCGATCGAATGCGCCATCGTCATCTTGTCGACGCGCATGAGGAGGTGCTCCGGGATGCGCAGGTTCATTTCCATGTAGGGAATCTTTTGCATCACCTCGGGCTCGACAACCCGACCGGTCAGTTCGCCGATGTAGCCCTTGACCACTTCGTGGCTGTCCAAGTGCGTGTGCGACTTCGGGAGAAGCCCCTCGACCGGGCAGTTGACGGTCGTCGCAAACCGACTCGGATCGGGCGTGAGCTGCTCGCGCAATCCGCCCCACCAGCAGACGGCGCCGCCCCAGAACAGCTCCTGACCAGCTTCGCGCGCGGCGCCGGATATCCGCGTCTTCCGTATTCAGCGACACCGCATGCGCCGCGCGGTGGAACCAAGAGCGGGTCGCTTTGCGTGCGGGCGCGTAGACCTCGACCTCCTTCTTCCGGTAGTGCTCGCACCACCAGTAGCCGAGCCAGTTCTCGTCGGCGCCTTCGCCGACCTGCACCACCGTCGTACCCGATTGGCGTACGAGGCGGGCGAGGAAGTAGAGCGGGATGCAGACATTGTCCGCGATGGGCTCGTCCTGCAGCTCGACCAGGAGCGGCAGGAACTCGAGCGCCTCCGCGCTTGAGATTGTGGTCTCGTGGTGATCCGTCTTGTAGCGCGCAGCAATGCGGCGCGCGTGATCGAATTCGTTGAACTCCTCGTGCGTCTCGTAGCCGATCGGTGAAAGTCGTGACCGGGCGGTCCATCAACTCGCTCATGAGAGCGACGTTGAGGCTCGAAGTCGACGCCGCCCGAGAGCAGCACGCCGAACGGCACGTCGGACACCATCCGCCGAGCAATCGATTGGCGCAGGAGGCGCTCGGTCTCGGCGAGCGCGTCTTCGTAACTCAGCTCCTTCTCCGAGAAGGTGTCGCTTGGCGGAGGGTTTACAGTCCCAATAGCGCTGCGACGGTCGCGCGGCCGATGTGGTCGATGGTCACCATCGTGGCTGGCGGCAGCTTGAAGATGCCGCGGAACATCGTCAGGGGCGCCGGCGCGACTATGAAGGTGAGATAGTGCCAGAAGGCGAGGGGGTCCATTTCGGCCGGCACATGCGGATGCGCCAGAAGCGCCCGGATCTCAGATGCGAATAGCCACTCGCCGATGGAAGTCCGGGTAAAATAGAGAGGTTTGATCCCGACCCGGTCGCGGATCAGGTGGACAACGGGCCGGCCCTTGTCTCGGTGATCGTAGATGGCGACGGCCCACATGCCGCAAAACTTGGTGAAGCAGTCGAGACCCCACTCCTCGTAGGCATGGAGTAGCACTTCGGTGTCTGAGTGGTCCGTCCGCCAGGTGTATTTGTTGAGGGTCTCCAGCTCGCGCCGCACCTCGGCGTGGTTATAGATCTCGCCATTGAAGACGATCGAAACCGTGCCGCTCTCGATTCAGCATCGGCTGAGAGGCGGCATCCGAGAGATCGATGATCGAGAGGCGCCGGTGACCGAAAGAGCAGTCGCCTGTGGGGGAGCGCCAGAGCCCGGAGCCGTCCGGGCCACGGTGCACCATGCGATCGCGCATGGTTGCGATCAGGACATCAGACGTGCATTCGCCACGAGGCTTAAAGGCTCCAACCAGACCGCACATGCAAATTCACCATCGGCGCCCGACGCGGCGCGAGAAGTCGCAGCATATCGCAAACATTCCCGTTATATGTCAAATGTGCTCGCACGAGCGTGTTGGCAGAAGACGATGTTCGCCTCTAGGAATGGGGCGGCGATGAGGTCAGGGTCGCATCCGCTCCCGCAAATGCCTCCATACGTGCAAGGAGTCCCGCCACATGCCGTTGCCAGGTATGCCGCTGCAGCACATCTTGGCGGGCAACCATGCCTAATTTCTGCCCCAAGTCCGGATCGTCGATGAGACGTTCGAGCGCCCGGCACATCGCCTCGGAGTCTGACGGCGCGACAAGCAGAGCGTTTCGGCCATCTGCGAGGACCTCGGTGGTCTGTCCCAAGGACGTTGCCACGATTGGACGACCCATTGCCATGTACTCGAAGAGTTTCGTTGGGGAGCCAAAAAAGAGTGAGCCGTCCGGGTTGGGAACGGTGGGCAATGCGAGAATGTCGCATGCCGCGAGATAAGCAGGCCCTTCCGCCTGCGGCACGAGTCCAGTCAGAACCACGTCGCCGAGCGCGCCTGCCGCCCGAAGCATGCTCTTGACGCCGGGCCGGCGTGAGCCATCCCCGATCAGTACGAGCGCGACCTTGCCGCTGAGGTCAGGTCGTCGTCGCAGGAGCCGAATGAAGGCTTCCGCCAACGTCTCAACTCCATGCCACGGGCCGAAGGTACCAATGAAGCCGATCGCGCGCCGGCCGCCAAGCCCGAGACTCTCGCGCATCGGCGCGCCGTCGAGGTCGGGCCTGAACCGCTCGGGATCGACCCCGTTTGGCAGGACGATAATGCGTTCCGCCTGAATGCCGCGGGCCAGAACGTGCTGGCGCAGTGGCTCACTGACCACGCTGATGAGATCTGCGGCCTCAAGATTAGCCTGCTCGATACGCGCCGCCAGTTCTGGATAGCGCAACCCCACCCCCCATTGCTCGGCGAGCCACGCTTCTGAGCCATTGAACTCAAGGACAAACGGCAGACCTGCCTGCCGCGAGAGTGCAGCGCCGGTCCAATTGAAGGCGGCGTAGCGCTGATAGATGATGCAACCTGGCGGGGCGAGTGCGCTCGCGGCCGGCGAGAGCTTGCGGTTGAAGTGGAGTTGATGAAGCTCGGGGCGTGTCCAGGTGCGCGCCTCTGCCTGGATAGTGAAGACACGGATCCTGTCGTCGAGCAGCGGGATCGCATCAGACGTGAGAAGGTGCACGTTACCGACTTGCAGCTGTAACTCGTTCAAGACTCCAGCGAGGTGGGCGACAGATCCTCCGGCTTTGACCCCCCGGGCCCAATCGGTGCGCAGGAACAGAACCCCGGATTCACGTGCGAATGTTGGCATCCGCCGGGGTCCCGCCACGCGCTCGAGATCTGCCACCCGGCGTTCCGCCTCATCGAGTACCCGCGCCACGGCACGACGGTCCCGCCACCAGCTTTGCAATAGCCTTGCTAGGAATGCCGGACCGATCGAGACCGTGCGGCCCGCTCTGTCCTCAATTCGAGCGGAACCAACGGTGAGTAGGCGCGAGGCTAGAATTGCTTTTGGCGAGTGCGTTTGCTCAAGATCATCGACAAGAAGCCGGGCGCTGGGGTGGCGCAGAAGATGCTGAAAAATGCCTCTCGTGCGCAGAAGAGCGCGGAGCTCCGGCGTGCCGACCTCCCAATCATCAGATCGACGGCCGGGATGGTCCGTATCCATCACCACCGCCGCTGGAGCGTGCCAGAGGTCGAGGCCACCGGGCGGGGCGTCGCCTGAAAGATGCATGTTGATGGTGCCGGCTCTGTTTTTCAGCAGGCTATCGGGAGCGACCACTGTTCGCCGGCGAACTATCTGCGCGCCAACGCTTGCATCGTGGGGCAGTACGGTTGAGGTTTCCGCTGAGCGGAGACCTTCGCGCAAGAGATGTTCTGCCGGCGTGCAGTGGGGTTGAGACTTCCTTGGAGGCACGGGATCGTCGACTCTTTTAATGACGCGCTTTCGGTACATCCCTCTTACGGAGCCACAATACCACGACGCGACGCAATTTTTGGGATCGGACGACCTGGTCGTCGAAGACTCGCGACCGATCAATGATGCACAGCACGCGGCACGATCCCCGGACGTTTCCGCATACCGTCCAAGTGCTTATCTATAGGGCATCAGTCCAAATTGGGCAAGAATTGTCGTTGGGGGCCGCTGCTCCGTGTGTTAGGAGGGCATCTGATCAGCATAAGGCGCGAGCGAGCATGCAGAGCAATACGATGCCAGCCGCCAGCGGGGTGTCTTAACCATGTGCGGGATTGTCGGCGTGCTGCAGTTCGATTCGGGGCGGAGGGCCCCGCTCCGGGAACCCGACATCGCCCGGATGCGCGACTGCTTGGCACACCGCGGGCCGGACGGAATGGGCGTGTGGGTGGCGCCCGACGGACAGGTCGGATTGGGCCACCGGCGGTTGGCTATCATTGATCTGACACCATCGGGCGTCCAGCCGATGTCAGATGCGAACGGCCGGATATGGCTCACCTACAATGGAGAAATCTACAACCATGTCGAGCTCCGGCGTGAGCTCGAAGCGTTGGGTCATCGCTTTCATTCCGCTGGTTCGGACAGCGAGGTCATTATTTACGCATACCGTCAGTGGGGCGTCGATGCGGTTCAGCGGCTCCGCGGGATGTTTGCTTTCGCGCTCTGGGATGCGGACCTCCGTCGCCTGTGGCTGGTTCGGGACCGCGTTGGGATTAAGCCGCTCTACTATACGATGCAGGCGGGCCGCCTTCTGTTTGCCAGCGAGATCAAGGCCCTGCTTACTGATCCAGACGTGCCTCGCCAAATTGATGAAGGGGCGCTGTTCCAATATCTGACCTTCCTCACTTCGCCAGCCCCAGGAACACTGTTCGCCAACATTCGCAAGTTGGCTGGTGGCTCCATGCTGTTGGTGCACGGGGATGGCCGCGTGGAGGAGCGGCGTTACTGGGACGCCGTGCGCGCGTCAGCTCCCGTGACCGGGACTGACGAAGAGATTGCAGCGGAATTGCTTCACCTGCTGCGGAATTCCGTCCGCTTGCACAAAGTGAGCGATGTGCCTGTCGGCGTATTTCTGTCTGGCGGCATTGATTCCAGCACGATCGCGGCGCTGCATGGGGAAGGTGAATCAGGGGCGGTACGCGCGTTCACCGTGGGTTACGACCAGGATTATGAAAGCTACCGCAGTGAAATCACGCAGGCGCGCTCCGTAGCCCGGTTTCTAGGTGCCGATCTTGCCGAAGTGCGACTCTCGTTTTCCGATCTCATCGATTTTCTGCCTGAGATGGTGCGTCTGCAAGACGAGCCAATCGCCGATCCGGTGTGCGTACCGCTCTATTACGTAGCAAAGCTCGCACGCGAACAGGGTGTGACCGTCTGCCAAGTCGGAGAAGGCTCTGACGAGCTTTTCTTCGGATATCCGAATTGGCAGCGCGCGCTCCGGCTCCAGCGACTCAATGACCTATTCCCAGGCCTGGGAGCAGTGAAGGCCCTCGGCTTGGCCGGACTGCGCGCATGGGGAAAAGAGCGCTCCCAGCCATATGCTTGGTTGGATCGAGCGCGGCGGGGACTACCCGTCTTCTGGGGCGGGGCGGAGGCCTTTAATGACGCTACGAAACTACGGATCCTCTCGCCTCGCCTCAGGAACGAATTTTCGAGATCGCTCCTCCTGGGACGCCGTCGCTCCGATCCACAATCGCTATCTTGCCGGTGTCGAGCGCGCGTCTCCGCTAGGTTGGATGAGCTACCTCGATCTCAATCTTCGCCTGCCGGAACTTTTGCTGATGCGGGTGGACAAGATGACGATGGCGAGCAGCCTCGAGGCGCGCGTCCCGTTTCTCGACCACGAGGTCGTATCATTCGCGCTCGGCATTCCAGATGAGGTGAAGCTGCGGAACGGTATCTTAAAGGCGGTGCTGAAGAACGCGGTGCGCGGCCTCATCCCGGACAGCGTGATCCAGCGGCCAAAGCAAGGATTTGGCGTTCCGGTGCACGAATGGCTGCTCTCGGGTCTCCCGGTGGAAATAGTGGCTCGGATTGACGAGTTCATGGCGGAGACCGATCTGTTTGACCGCTCAACCATGAGGAGCCTTTTTGCGCAGCCCAACACCACCACATTGCAATGGTGCATCCTGAACCTGAGCCTATGGTGGCAAGAATTCATCCGGCCGAAAGCAGCGACGCCCGGAGCGCTCTCCGAGGCAGCTCTACCAGGTGTTTCGCAGGCTTCGCCCGGCGTGCGTTTGTTCGCGAACCGTTTTGCGACTAATCAAATGCACGGAGTTGGAACTGCCAAGGTTGGCTGATGCGTACGCTTCCGGCATGTCATTGATTCGGTCGCGCAAGATGAGGCGCGTTCCACGCCGGACTGGTTGCGCCAATGCGCGAATGGCGCCGGGTTTCCCCCACTCGCCCGACTGCTTGAGGCAGCATTCACGCGAGCACGTTATCCAGCTTTATCTTCCGTCAAGTCGCGCTTGCCGCGCTGTCTTCAAGGAAGTCTTCGCCTCAATGCGCGTTCGCCTAACATCGTTGCAGCGCGCGGCGACGGAGCACCGTCAAGGTGTTGCCAGAGTGAGCGGATGGTGACGCCCTGGAAAGCTTATATGGCGCGGGCACTCGAGCTTCCGGTGCATGTCGCCGCATTTAAGGCTGTCGGTCTCGTTCGCCGCTTTGCCTGGCAGCGCATTATTCGAGGCCGAGATCGGTACGTTCAGACTTTTCTCGGCAAACCTGCGACCGATGACTTGCGTTGGCGGGTCCGGGTCGGCATCGGACCGATCAGTCCCGATTACGCAGCAGTTCTTGGTGAGGTATGTGCGTCTTACTTGCAGCATCGTTTCGACTTGCTCGGGTCGGGGTGGATACAGGTGCGGCACGGCATCGCTTGCCAGGGGCTGGGCGAGTACCGATACCCTGCCGCCGCTACGGTCAAGGCGGACGCGGAAGGGAAATGGCTGGAAGGGCGCATCAATCGCTCAAATGTTAGGACTTCGCGTCGGATATGGCGCCTGATCCGTTTTCCTTATGAGCCGATCGATTGGCAGCTCGATTTCAAGTCGGGCTATCGTTGGTCGGAGAAAACTCACTTCAGCGACATTCGTTACGGGCACGAGCCCGGTGCGGACGTGAAAGTTCCGTGGGAACTTGGCCGCCTGCAGCACTTGCCGCAGCTCGCATTGGCCTATCAGGCTGCGACCACCAAAATGCCGCACTTGGATTCGGCGGAGCGATATTACAACGAAATTCGCAACCAGATTCTCGATTTCGCAGCCACAAACCCTCCACGCTTCGGAGTCAACTGGGCGTGCCCGATGGACGTCGGAATTCGTGTGGTCAATTTGCTTCTGGCGCTTGATCTGCTGCGGAATGCAGGCGCCGAACTCGATCGCCCATTCTTGCAAATTGTACAGAATAGTGTGCGTGAGCACGCAATGCATGTGCTCAACCACCTCGAATGGGCGGAGCACGGCAGGAGCAACCATTACCTTGCGGATATTGTCGGGGTCCTATTCGCTGCGGCCTATCTGCCACATTCGGCGGAGACCATTTCCTGGATATCCTTTGCTGCGCGGGAGCTGACCTTCGAGACCGAGCGTCAATTCCTGGCTGACGGAGGCAATTTCGAAGGATCGACCGGGTATCACCGGCTGTCAGCCGAGCTCGTTCTGTTCGGCCTGGCGCTTGTTTTCGGCTTCAGTGAGGACGAAGTAGCTGCGCTGATCCAGCCCCAGCAGCGCCTCGATGTCAGGCCGCCGCAATCAGACGTGCCGCTTATGACCCACTCGGTGGGTAATAGGCGAACCATACTTCCTTGTGGCGCATTCGAGACCATAGCCAAGGCGGCAGCATTAGCGCGAGATCTGACCAAACCTGATGGTCATGTCGTCCAGTGGGGCGACAACGATTCTGGCAGGCTCGTTAAGCTGCAGCCCGCATGGGCGCGTGTGCAACGGGATTCCCAGCCCGGTGCAACGTGGGTCGAGGATTCACTCGACCATCGTTCTTTGGTGGCAGCGACCGCGGCTGTCACCGGATCGGAGGAGCTCTCTTGCTTCGCAGGTCCATGGCTTGAATCTCATCTCACGCGGGCTCTTGCCCGAGGGCAAAGAGTTCCGATCGCGTCGGTCGTGCCGACCACTTCCGTCATTAACGAAGCAATAGATTTCGAACTATTTGTCCGTAGCTTTGAAAGTCTGCCCAAGGAGAATTGCAGGCGTCTTGAGTTCATCATGCCCACCGGCGTGCTCGACGACTTGCGACGCGCCGTCTACCCCGAATTCGGACATTACGTCTTCACGGGATCACGGTTTTTCCTCGGCATCCGCTGCGCTCCCCGCTCCGAACGACCGCCCGGACACAGCCATGACGACGCGCTGGCGATCGAGTTACAGATTGATGGGAAGGACTACTTTGTCGACCCTGGCACGTACGTATACACGCCGCTTCCGGAACAGAGGAATCGATATCGAAGTGCCGCGGTGCACAGCGTTCCGCGACCCGTGAACGGCACCGGCGCCGACTTCTCGCGCGGCCTGTTCGAAGTGACTGACCTTCCATGGGGTCGATGTCGTTACTTCGGGCCCGAAGGATTTGCAGGGGAAGCGAGAGGGGCGGACTGGGCGGTCACGCGTGTGGTCGTATTGCGTCCTGAGCGGCTCGTGTTAATAGATGCGTCGCCTAATGCGCCACTGCTTCCTTGGATGGCGGCAGATGAACTCCCGCCCGTGTGTTGGGGATATGGCCGAACGACCGCTCGTCCTCCTCGTTCTATTTGAAGGTCTCCCCAGCACCGTGATCGACTCGGCGGTGCTCGACCACGCCCGCCAACTCGCTTCGGTCGATATTGCGCGGTTCGAAATATGGGCGTTTTGTCCCACCATCACAATTTATCGAAATTCTCGAAACCGGCTGGAAGCCGCCAAGCGGCTGGCCGGATGCCCGGTACGGCTGTTCCGTGCTGTTCGTCCGGCGATGCCTGGCTCCGTAACGATCAATGCACACCTTCTGAAATCTGAGTTGCGGCGATTGGATCCTCCTCCGGATCTCATCCACGCTCGAGGGGATTACACGACGGCGGTGTGCGCTTTAGCCAAGGCAACATGTTGCGGATTCCACTATTGTGGGATTGCCGCGGAAATTCAGTGGCAGAAGCAGAAGAGCGTCTGCGGAAGTACGCCATTGCTCGCGGCCTTAAACAATACAAAGTGCGCCGAGAAGCACGAATACGCGATCAAGCCGCGGGCGCGTGCGACGGGGCCGTCTTCGTCAGCAACCCCCTACAAGGCGTCTGTGGGCGCTTGCTAGAGGACAAACCGACGGCTGTCATTCCGAGCGCCGCCTCTGAAGACATCTTCTTCTTTGATGAATGTTTGCGCGTGTGTTCACGCCAAAAGTTGGGGTATTCGGCCGACCATCGCGTGTTTGTTTTCAGCGGAGGCATGCAGCCCTATCAGTGTCTTGATCTTACCGTTGAGGTCTTTCAAAGCTGATTGCAGAAGACGCGAGCGCGCGGCTGCTCATCATGACCCCCAATGCTCCGGCTTCGATCCGGGCCTTGCAGTCCCGCAGCCAAGGCTACATTCGTGTGATCGAGGCGGCCTATCATGAGGTCAATTCCTACCTCAACGCTGCGGATGCCGGTTTCTTGCTGAGAGAGAAAAATCTATTGAACGAAGGTGCGTCGCCGACAAAGTTCGCAGAATATTGCCTGACAGGACTCGCTGTGATCATGGAGAACACGGTTAAAGATGCCTTCGACATGGCGCGAACGCTTGGAAATCTTATTGAACTCACCGATTTAGGTGTGCATTTACCGATCATCGGATTCGATCGCAGCCTCAGTCGCAAACAAAGCCCGCATGCTTATGGGGCGTCGTGCGTTATCAAACCGTTATCGGATGATTTACGCCAAACTTCTGAAACCGAATCAGCAAAGTCCCTTAGACGGGTAATTTAGTTAAGGGAAAGCCCTCGTCGCCGCCCATTGCTCCCGGCTCTGTCTAGAGGGCCCAGCGGATCTCGGTCGATGTGGATCTCCTTGCCCACGAGCCACTCGGGAGCAATAACCTTAATGCACCTTCCGAAGCCAGGTTATTGCCTTGGGAGATCCCTGGCTGCGTCTGCCGGGTCGCCGCCCACCTCGAGCCCAACAAGCCCGATTTCCGTGACCTCGGCATCGTTCAGCGTCCCTGAGGAGATGTTGTTTGCAATCACGACCCGATACGCCCCCTCGGCGGGAACTTGGACTGAAATCCGAAACCGCCCACGCGGCGCCGCAGCCGTTTTGGCCCACTGACCCTCAGAATTCAGCAAACCGAGAACGAGCCCTCCACGGTTCACGATCCCGGCCGCGGCAACCCGGGCTCCACTTGGGAACTGGTAGGTGGACGACACCGCGGCGTAAGCTGCCGAAGAAGGCGCCGTACCTTGCACCACGATGCTAGTGTTCGTCAGACGGGCGGGCTCGACAAGGGTCCAGGCGTGCTCGCCAAGGGCGTGATCGGAAACCTGTACAAGGCCGGGGGAAACGGAAGGAAACTTGCAGCCCAAGGTAGGGCGTACAAGCTCAGCCAAACGAGAAGTCCGCCCCGCTTCTGCCAATTGAATGATTTTCGGTGGATCGCGAGGACAAGGCATGCCAGCGGGTAAGTCAGAAACAAGGCGAGCAGGGCGGCGAATCCTGTCGCAAGCCCTCCTTGGAATTGAATAGAGAACTCGGGCATGACAATGATCTGCTCTATGGAGATTAACGCCACTCCCAAACTTAACGAAACCATGAATATGGAAAGCCACGGGCTGATACTGAGGTAAAGCAAAGCACACAATCCGGCCGCCGCCAGGAATGCCCAGCCAAGCGTAGCCGCTAGATAGTAGCGAGCTCGCAAATGGCATCGTGCCGGACAGATTAAATACCTTATTTAGATAAATGTTCTGCATATCGTTCGCATTTTACTTCCACAGGTTGATGTAATAGCTCTTGAGAGTGTTCTCGTATAAATCAGATTGGCTGTATTTTCCCAGAATAACGAACTCAGACGCTGAGAGCCGGCGGCCCGACGTCAGGTCCGGGCGCAGTCTGTTTAGGATTTTGAGACCGGCACCGTCGACCCATTCTATTTCCTCTCGTTCGCTCAACTCACTCGGGGGATTCGCCAACCCGAGAACAACAGTATGCCAGACCGTATGGTAAGTTTGTCTAGCTTGGCCCCGCTCCATCGGCTTAATGAAGGTCGTCTGGAATGCCAGAAACCCGAAAATAAGCCCGCAAGCGATGCCAGCATACTTGGCAAGCCTTCCCCCCGGGCGCAAACGAGGCACAAAAACTTGATAGATGATAAGAGCAACCACGATCTGCGCTGCCATCGCGAGACCATAGGTCGACCGGTAATTGAACACGAAGCCAAGGGCGAGTCCGACGCCAGCGAACACTGCCGTCGTTACGAAGACGCCTTTCCCTCTGATCAGAAAAACCGAAAACGCAACTAATGCGCTGCTGAAGAGCAGCAGGACCATAAACCCCGGATAAACGGACATAAGCTGATCGCCAGGCACTAGTCCCAACATGTAGACGGTTGAGAGGGCGATGCCACAGAGGGGCAGCATACCCAGCCCTAACAAAGCCAAAACATACAGGCAGAAGAAGAGCAGAATCAGCCGAAACAGCGTCATCTCAAGCGCGAGATCTGAAATACTCGGGTTTCCTTTGCTCATCAAGAAGATGTAGATTAAAGATGGGCTATTCTCGTTATTGGTATATGGCGTATCAACAGTTTTGCAGTAGTTATCGATCGACCCATATTTTTGCCTGATCACGGTTTGGACGGGCTCATTTTGAGCCGCCCACAGCGCCATTAGCCGGTCGTCCCACGTGTCAGCGCTAATATACCCATACTTACCGCAGAGCGAAAAGTTGATCGCCTGATCAATGGATACCTTGGTGTGTCCGTGAAATTGGTGTGGGACGTTCGCGTGGCGATCGGGCAAACCAAAATAAAGAACGCTGGCAAGCACCGCGCCCGCTGCCATCACCGCCGCAAGCAGGTGCTGCTGCCAGCCAGGTTGAGGCGCGCGAAAAATACACAGCGAGGCGACCCAGAGAGGAATTCGAGCCATAGGCTTGCTCAGTAAAAATGCGGTCCTTAGCGGCAGTTGATCAGAAGCGAGCCTGCTGCTCATTCGGGGGACGTATTGTCCGACTATACTGGACATTGAGAACCAGAGCGCTGATCGCGCCAAGGCCGATGTGAAGCGCGATAGCCGTGGTATGGGCGACGAGCGCGAAGGCGACTGCAGTCTCCGTGTCAACCGACCATACCGACAGCGCCAGAACGGTGAGGACGTGGTAGACGCCGACAGACCCTGGCGGGCCCGGAAGAGCAGCGCCGAGGCTCGTCACGATCAAGACGAGAAAGCCGGCCATCCACGGAACATCCATGCGCAGCGCATGGCTGAACGCCACCATTGCCAAGCCTAAGGCAATCCATCCTATGGCGTCCGCGAGCAGGACTTTAGGTAGACGATCCGCGTCATGCAGCACGCGTAATGCTTGCACGAACTGGTCTGCTCGCGCCGCCACGAAGTCGGCAATGCGAACGGGCGCCGAGCGAAGTGTTCGCCAGAGCAGATGTTCACCTGGAAGGTGTGTTGGTGGACATGGCGATCAGAACAGCGGTGGCAGTGATCGCGCAGGCTGCAAAAATCTGCAGGGCCGTCGTCATCACGCGGGGAAGCTCGACAAGAAACGAAAGGGCAAAGCCGAGCAACGAAATTGTCAGTACGTCCAGGAGCCGCTCCAACAGGACGCTGGTCAGCGCCGTCGTAATCGGAACCATTTCCCGGTATCGTAACAGCGTGGCGCGGGTCACGTCGCCTGGATGGAGCGGAAAAACCGCATTGACCATGTAGCCGATCATGAGATAGCCGAAGAGCCTGCGGCGCGGAACTGTCGCGGTAGTGTCCAGCAGGTATCGCCAGCGCTCGGTATTGGCCAGGAAAGACACCAGCAACAGCACGATGGCGGCTGCCACGTAGGTCTGATTGAGCTGGCGGAAAACCGCCCATGTTCCAGGCCAGTCAACGCGTGTGATCCCCAAAACCACGCAAGCAAGCCCGACGAGGACTCCGAGGAAAGAGGTAAGGCCCTTCACGTTGACCCTTTTCACGATGGACCTGAGGAGTTCATAGCTTGTCATCGAGCGACCGGTTCTTTTCGATGTGCACAAGCTCAGGAACTGCGATCCGAATCGTCTCCGCTATGGCCTCTTTCGACCACTCCTCCTCGCGCGCGATCCCGAGTAGCCGCGTGCGCGCCTGCGTCAGCGCGTCGTAATCGGGCTCGGTCTGCATCGCGACCTTGATTGACTTGAACCGGCACGTAGCAAGTGGCTCGTCTGGATATTCGAATTCCTCGCACTCCTTTTCGCCGCTGGTATCCGACACGTCGAACCAGCACGGCCATGCCCGCGGATTCGCCTGCATGAGAAGCGGGCTCCGCTTGGCCGCTTCCTCGCTCCTGCAGCGCTCGACCGTGTGGCCGTGGAATTCCAAGACGCGCCTTGCCACCTCGTCCATTCGGACCGCGCTGGGGCGTGGGTCAAGGCGGGGCAGAAATACCTCCCGGGTGTTCCCGAGCAGGGCCGCCAGCAGACACAATACGGGCCGGACGCAATCGCTGTTTCTCGACGACCTCAAAACTCATCGGCATGAACTCGCAACCAATTCCTCCGGCACTGGCTCCATCGACAGCGGAACGCGTACGACGGGGGGCTGGCGGCCTCGCCACCAGTCCCTCGGGGGTGCCGAAAAACGTAGCCCACATTCCTCACCTTCAGGCCGCAGTGGCAAAAGTGCTAGGACCTAACACCTGAGATTTCTATGTCAATAGTGTGTCCTATTCTGGTCAGCTGGCCGTATCGCATTCGTGGTTCGCCTGCCTTCTCACTCGGCAAAGCCTCAAGCCACGGCCGAACAAGCCCGCCAATGCGACAACGCCTTCTGGTTCACGGACATTGGAGCGACCAGTTGTGGCCGACAGGGTGAAACCTCGCGCCCGCCAAGGCCCGTCCGACCGATGTGAGGCGAGAGCCCTGAACAAGGATCGGGGTCCCCCGAAGCTGAGCTGTATATTAGGCCAGTATTAGGCCAGGTGGGACCGATGTGGATTGGGCCCACTTGGCAATCTTGTTCGAACTGCCCCCAGCTGGTGTCGTGGTGCTCTGGGGAGGTCGCCCGAGTGTTGCGCTTTGTCAGTGAACAAAGCTGGAACCCGCCATGCCACGGACGTCCGCTGGCGGCAATTGACACCGATGGGTACGCACTTCGAAGGGTGACGAGAGCCCATGCCGCCTCGATTTGAGTTCAACCAGGCAAGGTGTTGAGTAGCCGTCTCGTTTGCAGTACGAAGTTGAGCCCGGTTCGGCTTGATGGCGGGCCCCGGGGGTAGTATGCAGTCGCAACACGCTGATCCGATTCGGAAGGCTGTTCTATTGGCCGGCGGCCTCGGCCTGAGGTTGCGGCCCCTCACCAATATCATTCCGAAGCCGCTTCTTCCGATTGGCGAGAGCACGATCATCGAGATTCAGATTCTGGCGTTCAAGAAGCATGGGGTGACCGACGTCTACATCGCATCGAATTACATGTCCGACTATGTCGAATCCATTGTCGGTCAGGGTGACAAATACGGGGTGCAAATCACCGTCAGTCGCGAGCGGGAGCCGCTCGGGACCTGCGGCCCGCTGAGCCTACTCCGTGAGGAATTGAATGAGCCTTTTTTCGTGATGAACGGCGACATCCTGACCGACATCGACTTCGGCGACTTCGGTCGTTTCGCGCTGAACCATATGGCCGACTTGACGATCGTTACAAAAGAAATCAACGTTCCTTTCCGGTTCGGTCGCGTACTGGCTAAAGGTGATTACGTCGTCGACGTGGAAGAAAAGCCGACCTATAAGCATGAAATTCTGGCGGGCATCTATGCCATGCGGCCTGGGGTCCTCGAGATTATTCCGGACGCAAAGTATTATGGCATCGATACGTTGATAAAGGACATGTTGGCCCAGCATAGACCTGTCGCGAAATACATGATGCGGGGATACTGGACCGATATCGGCCAGCTCGACGATTACGAAATTGCCAAGCGCGAGATGGCTCAGCGAAGCGGCGCCGATTCTGCCATTTGAGAGCGGCACATGCGTAAGGCTTGCGTGTTTGGTGCCGCAGGCTTCGTCGGCAGCAATATCAGTATCGCCCTGGTAGAGAGCGGATGGTCGGTTGCGGCGATCGATGGCTTCCTGCCGCGAACGACGGCGGCGCACGACAATCTTGCCAGCATCGCGGATCGGGTTACGCTGGTGGACGAGAAGGTCGAGGATGTCCCATCACTTCCCGCGCTGCTTGAAGGGGCCGATCTCGTCATTGACTGCATGGGATGGACCCGCCACTGGGAAGCGCGCGCCGATCCGATCTATGACCTCAAGCTGAATCTTGCCTCGCATTTACCGCTGCTGGGTGCGATCGTCGAGGTACGCCCGCGTCTCGCAATCTATCTCGGGTCCAGTCACCAATATGGCCGGGCGCTGGCCGCACCGATGACGGAGGATACGCCGTTTCGGCCTGTCGATGAACAGGGGATCCACAAGGTGGCAGCTGATCATCATTACCGACTTGCCGCAGAGCGGCACGGGCTCAATGTCATCAGCCTCCGGTTCGGCAACACATTTGGACGCAATCAGCCCATCGAGGGCCGCGACCTCGGGTTGATTGGAGAATTCATTATCAAGGCGCTGAGAGACGAGCCCATTACGGTTTACGGTCGTCATCGGTCTCGGAGCGTCGTTTATGCTGCCGATCTTTCCCGAACCATCCTGCTGCTGCCGGATGCCGACGTCGCGGGGTTTGTGCCGCTGAATTTCACCGGGGTGAATATCCCAATCCATGATCTGGCGAAGCAGGTCATCAGCGCTGTCGGTGCCGGGACGCTCGAAGTGCGCCCTCTGCCGCCGGACGTCGCGGCCATGGATGTCGTCGGCGCAAACCTGGATACCACACTCATCGAACGGCTCGTAGGACCGATCACCCAGACCCCATTGCCGGACGCCCTGGCTGTCACGATCGCGGACATTCGCCGACGCCTGACGTGATGAGCCGAGTTGGAGAGGTGGCGCGGTTGACCGCGGTCGGCGCGTGAGCCGCGCCAGCCCTAGTGGACGAAATTTCGTACCTGGCGCCTGCATGGGCGACGAGGCACGCGAGCTTTGTCATACCTCGTCGCCGGACCCCAATGCGACGCCCCGAGATGCGCGTTCATGGAGCCTGCCGAGACCGCGCTTGAACGCAAACAGTTCACGCAACACGCGGAATGGATCCGAGAGCCGCACCTTCGATACACCGGCTTCGCGCTCTGGAAGCAGCACGGGGATCTCGCGGAACCGCAGCTTCTTGGCGCCGATCCAGTAGAGGATCTCGGCGTCGAGAAACCACCCGTTCGACTGAAGCGGCATCGACTCGATGATGTCTGCGCCGATAGAGCTTGAACGCCGAGTTGACCCGCCGCATCGGCAGCCCAAGCACGATTTTGATCAGTCCATCGTAGACATGCGACTGTATCCGACGGAACAGCGGGCGATCGTCTACCTGCCGATAGCTCAGAACGCAATCGGCTGTCTCGATCAGTCTCAGACCCTCGGGCAGGACATCGAGCGGAAACGGCAAATCGACCGGAATCGAGATCAGCAGGTCCTTGGTGGCATGTGCGAAGCCGAGCCGGACGGCGGCACCGTAGCCGTTGCGTGCGCCTTCGTGAACCAAGCGCACCCGCGGCATGTCGCGCGCAAGCCGGTCGCAGGCCTCACCGCTCCCATCAGTACTGCCGCTCTCGATGATGATCAACTCATGATCCGCGACATGGGCGACCATGAACGCGTCCATGCGTCGAACTTGCCGATCGACAAGTTCAATTTCGTTGTAGACCGGGATAATGACCGATAGCGACAGAGATGATGTCATTCTAATCCGCGCCATTCAGTATGTCGACGACTTAAACCGCGACGTTGCTTCGCTCGCAAAACATTTGCCTACCACATGCGAGCACCGGACTTAAACGACGTCGAGCTCCTGCGCGCGAGCGCATCACGCCCCACCGCATCGAAGCGGCGCTCCTAAACCTTGACGCCCTCTGCGATGATGACGCCGCCTAAGCGGCGCACCCCCGGCAGCGAGGAAAAGAGCCGGTCCGACCACATCAGCAGCCGTTCGCCTGACGTCTGGCCGAGGTGATAGAACAAATGAGGCGGCAGGTAGGTGGAGATTTTGATATCGGCGCGCACGTTGCCGCGGCCGAGCCATTCCCGGAACTGCGGCTCGCTGAACAGGGGATCATCGGACGCTTCCTCCTGCCAGAGCGGACACACCCGCATCAACCAATCGAAAAAGAACCGAACAGGGCTTTTATGCGGCTCGAGCATGTAGAAGTGCCCGCCGCGCCGCAGAGCCGCCGTGGTCTTGGCAAGCACGGTTTGTGGATTGGCAAAGTGATGGAGGCTGCCATAGATCACGCAGGCATCGAAGTTGCCGTTTGCGATCGGCAGCGCCTCGGCAGAGGATGCGATCAGGTCGGCGCGTCTCTCTATTCCTTGCGCCTCGAGTTTACGGCGCGCGAGCCGCAGCAATCCTTCCGACAGATCGAGCGCAACCGAACGCATGCCGAGTCCGAGCAGAACCTCGGTCTGCCGGCCGGAGCCGCAGCCAACCTCCAACACACGGCTGCCCGGTTTCAGGGTGCGCTTTGCCCAGTTGCCAAACGTGACGTTATCTAGGACGCGTGAAAACGGGTTCAGTACCACTTCTTCCTCATACTCCTGCGGCCGCCCATCAAAGAAGTCGATCTGTTTCCGCTGATCCGCGACGGTACCGTCCTGCGCCGCCGGCGTCTGGGCTGCACTGCTCTCGTCGAGGCTGTGGCGCTGCCTGAACGCGTCGTATCGCTCGGTCGTTCGTAACGCCAGCGGCTTAAGGTCCGCAATTCCGCCTTCGATCCGGAACCAGACGCCGGTCGAGCGGTCAATCAAAATTCCTTCCAGAACTTCGTCGTCTTTCGTCGCAAAGACCTTGATTTCCAGCTCGTTCCCAGTTTCGGGGGAACGCAGGTGGGGCACCAAATTCTGGTTCATGGGTTGCGCTGTCCTTGGTTGACGGCCGGGGCCGCTGCGACCACCCCAGGCTTACCGTCTGCGGCTAGCAGCTTCTGACTGCGGCGTGCGACCAGTATCGTATTCCTGGCGCGCTTCAATGAAGGCGCGCAGTGACTCGCGATCGTTGAACCGGCGCATGAGGCGCGCGGGATTGCCGACCGCAATGGCGTAGTCCGGCACATCTTTGGTGACCACCGCGCCTGCCCCGATGATTGCGTGCTCGCCAATGCGGACACCGCCGATGATGGTCGCATTGCTGCCAAGGCTCGCGTGATTGCCGACCATCGTCTCTTTCCGCTTCACCTGCCGGTACGTCATTGGATAGAGGTCGTTCGTGAACATTACCCCGTGACCAATGAACACGTCGTCGCCAACATGGACGCCGTCGCATATGAAGCTGTGACTTTCGATCAGGCAGCGCTTGCCGACGGTGACACCGCGCGTGATCTCCACAAACGGTCCAATGAACGTGCGGTCGCCGATCGTGCAGCCGAACAGATTGACGAGGTCTGGAGCGAAGATCTTTACCCCCGTCCCCAGCACGACATCGGGATCGATCATGATGTCTGTCCAGCAAGCCTTGCTGTGGGACGGATCGATGCCTGGTCCACGAATTGGCGGATCGCATCGATCACTTGCTGAACTGTTCTTGGCGGGATCTCGGAATAGAGCGGCAGCGCGATCGCCTGCTCGCACACCAGTTCCAGGTTCGGCAGATCGCCGCGCTTATAGCCGAGATGCCGTAAGGCCGGCTGCAGATGATGGGGAATCACATAGTAAACGTTCGTCTGAATTCCCCCGCGATCCAGAAAATCGACCAGTGCATTGCGGCCGCCGAGGAAGCGGGTCTCGAACACATGCCAGTTGGTGTCGACGTTGTTCGGAATACGCTGGTGAGAAAACAGTTCCGCCGGAAGACCGGCAAGATATTGCCGCGCACGCTCGCCCCGGGCCTGGTTCGTAGCATCGAGACGGGGCAGCTTGACTCGCAGCATCGCCGCCTGCAACTCGTCGAGCCGGCTATTAAATCCCGGCGTGTGGCAGGTATCCTTGTCGCTCATTCCATGATTGCGGATCAGCTTAATCTCTGCCACGAAGCGGCCATCGGGGCTAACAATGGCTCCCCCGTCGCCATAGCCGCCCAGATTCTTGGTAGGATAGAAGCTGAAGGTAGCGAGATCGCCGAAATTGCCGGCCTTGACTCCGTCGAGGCAGCTGCCGTGCGCCTGTGCCGCGTCCTCGACGATCGCGACGCTCGGCGGGACGACGCGGCGCAACCGCGGGATGTCGACCATATTGCCGAACAAGTGCACCGGCACAATGGCGCGCGTTCGGGACGTGATCGCGGCCGGAACGCGATCGATATCGAGGAGGTAGGTGTCGGGATCGATGTCGACAAATACCGGGCGCGCCCCGCATTCGATGATGGCGCCGATCGTCGGGATCGCCGTGAGGGGCGTGGTGATTACCTCATCAGAAGTGCTCACGCCGAGAGTCCGGAGCGCTATAGCGATTGCCCGCGTGCCATCCGCGACGCCGACCGCCGCTGAGGCCCCAAGGTATTGGGCGAACTCCTGCTCAAACAGCTCAACCTCTGTTCCCAATACGTAACGGCCTGACGCAAGCACACGAGCTACCGCCGCATCGATCTCCTGCTTCATGTCGCGATACTGGGCAAGTAGATCGACGCGCTTGATGATTGTTTGTCCCGTGGCGCTCATTCCGGACATTCTCCGCAGAGCTGGTCAACTTGTCGATCCCGGGCCATCCCGAGCTGGGCCGCCCTTCCATTTCGTCATCGTATTCGAATTGCTGATTGTGCTCGCGAAAGCTCCTCGTCTCACCGCCGGATCATCGCGGCGCTTGATCCGCAGGCGGGATGACGATCAGTACTCGTTACACCTTCCGGCCGGCAGGTCAACACCCGGCCTATTCCGCCCTCAATCGACGCGCTGCATCTCGAACGCCCGAGCTGCCCGACCGCTCATCGTTCGATCTAGTTGAATCCAAATCGGAATTGCCAAGGCGGTAAACCATAGTTCAAGCTGGCTACCGGGGAGGAGGCGAGCACGGATGGCGAAGCCCTGTTCGCTCGATTTGCGCTAACGCTTCTCGGCGTTAGCGGGCGGGCTGTTGTCACGGCGGAAAGTCTCGGCATTGTTCGACGTAGGCACTGGCAAGGTCATGCATTGGGTGCAGTTCGCCAGACCGGCGGCGTTGCTGCGAGGCCGATCGGTGATCGCCGCTCGCAGCTGGGGCGGGGCGGTCCTCGTTTTGCGGCTGCAAGGATTCAGCTTCGTGCTATGATTCCGGCCCTTCCGCGCCGGATGGAGGTGGCTGAACTCCCCCCGGAAAGCTACAGTCCCCCGCTACGGCACCAGTCGCAGCTATACTGATACCGATCTTGGCGCGGACTTGTCTGACATGAGGCGGTATGCAACAGAACCAAGGTTGGGCCTGGAGCGCGGTTGATCGAAGCAGTGACAAGTTTTGGAACCCTGGATGAAAATTCTTGCTTGGCTATTCTTCCGGCAACCGGGAACGGGATGGCGACGGCACTTGATCTCAGCTTCCATTGCCCTGACTGCAGTTGCATTCGCTGCGCTATATTATAACTTGTTCGCCGTAGGGTCGAGACAGGTCGTCGGAGGGCACCCACAGATAGCTCTTGAACAGGCGCTCGTTTCTAACTTCTGTGGCAAACGCGGTTATCTGAGCCCGAACATTGACGGCGGCGGAAGGTTCTTCCAACGCGACAAGTGGCCCCCCGACCAAACATTTTCCGAGGCCATTGTTGCAGGATATGATGCGATCTTCCGGTTTTGCGAGAAAGATCTCCAGCGCTTTCTAAACAGTGAAAACAGTCTGTCTTTGTTGCTGTCTGCTCTGCTCCTGCTCCCGCCTGACGACTCGGCGAACACCCTCGCGGTAAAATTGATTCTATTTGAATGCACAGTCCTCTTTTTGGCGCTCTACTTTCTTGGCCTTTTTGGAGCGGGCCTACTGCCAATCGGCCTTATCAGCATGGCCACGGTCAAATTGCTATCGGTGCAACCAACGGTCATATCTCAATACCCAATGATGTCTGTGCTGCTATTGTTCAGCAGCGCTTTGCTTGCGCTACTTTGGCCCGCTATTGACCGCCGAAAGCCATATGTGCTGGCGCTCGCTGGGGTCGGAGTAGGAATTGTGCTGGCCTTCGTTTACAACTGGCGCACATCTTACGGGCTCATCATGGCCGTACAGCTCGCCATAATTTTCTTCATTGCCGCGCTGAAATACTATCGTCAGGATCGCATTTTCCGCAAGATCGGCGCCATTTCTGGCGCGGTCTTCATCGGGTTTTTTCTGTTTCAAGCGGCACTTATTTGGCCGCTTGAGAAGGACATTCCGTACACTTATAGCCATCACCCAATATGGCATCCGATCGTTCTCGGGCTCGGCGCTCTCCCAAATCCATTAGCGGAGCGCGAGGGGATAAAGTGGGATGATAGTGCCGGCTGGGAAATTGCAAAGCGCGTTGATCCGAACGTGGCATATCTTGGACCAACATACGATCCTGCTCTTCGGTCCTATTATTTCCAGCTGTGGAAGAGATATCCTTGGGAGATGGTCGGGATTTACTCCAAAGCGATCTTGGAGACGAGCCGTACTATGGCGTTTCCACTCCTTGGCAAATTGGCGCAGATCGTGATCCGGAATGGTTTCGTCTGGTTCAGCATTTTACTGAGCATAGCCATTGGAGGATATTTCTTGCTTAATCTGAGTCCGGGGCTTGCGATGTTCATAATCGTCATGTCGGCTGCGATCTTCGGGGTGTCGCTCGAAGCGGCAGTTGTTATGCCGACCTTTACGTTAGCCTACCAAGGCAGCTTGGTCGTCGGTTTCGAGGCACTGCTTGCGGCGCTCATAGTCTTCGCCTTCGCCAGAGCTATTCTGACAGGACCGGAGCCAAAACGCAGTGGAGCGGCCGGCAATCGACTTACCGCGGAGTAAGCAGGCATTCGCTCGATGGGTACAAGATGGGTGATAGACGTTGGCTGTTTGACCTCGAAGGTAGCAAACGCCTCACAAGGGGACAGAACAAGAGCACACTCTTGTGAACCGACAAAACGAAGGGCAGGTAATGAGGGCGTGCTAAACTTGCCCGCGGACGCGTGGTGGACTTGTTCAACGGTTGCGAGTAAAGCCAGGGCTGTGGCTGCCGGGTATAGGTCTGAAAATGATAAAAAAACCGGTCAATGACTGGCACGAATGAGCATCGAATTGGGGCTATGAAGAGCTCGCCTATCATATCTTCAAGTGTGTCCGACATTTTACCCGGCATCGGGCGGGTGCTGGTCACAGGGGCTTCTGGATTTATCGGTCGCCATCTCGCAATTCAGCTCGAAACCATTGGGAAGGCGGTAGTGCGCGTATCGCGGACGGCCGGAGTGGACATCACTCGTGATGATCTGCCACTTGAGGGTGTGGGCCACGTATTTCACGCCGCCGCGCGCATTGGTGTCGTAGATGGGTGGAAGGATCCGTTGGGCTATCTCGACGTAAACACCTTCGGCACGGCCCGTGTGCTCGAGCAATGTCGGCGTCACGGATGCGGAATGACATTCATTGGCGGTTACACTTATGGAGTGCCGCAGCGGCTGCCCATTCGCGAGTCGGATCAGCCAGACGCAAACAATCCCTACGCGCTGTCAAAGTATCTTGCCGAGCAAGTGTGCAGCTTTTATGCGCGTACCTACGAGGCCTCCGTCGTGGCGCTGCGTATGTTCAACGTTTATGGTCCCGGCCAAGACGACAGCTTCCTCATTCCTCTCATTGTGAGACAGATTCTGAGATCCCAGTTGCTCCGAAATAGAGGTCATGGATCTCGCACCGAGTCGCGACTATGTTTATGTCTCCGATGCGGTGGATGGTATCCTTCTGTCCACGCGCGCACCGCAGGGATCGGTATTCAACCTTGGTAGCGGCCGAGCGTATTCAGTTGAGGACATCATCAAACGGGCGAGCACCGCGGCCGGCATCCAAAAACCCTATCGCGAGCGTGGTGATCGCCGCCGTAACGAGATCGACCGTACTGTCGCGGACATCAGTGCCTTGCATGAGGCCGCCGGCTGGTTTCCTCGTGTGTCGATAGACAGAGGCCTGAGCGCAGTTGTCGAAAGCATGCGAAGTCGATGCGCAGCATAGATATCATTTGCCCCGTGTTCCGCGAGGAGCAGGTCATCGGAATGTTCCATGAGCGCCTTGTCGCGGTGCTCGACGGTTTGGCCGAGCGTTATTCCTCTCGCATTATCTACGTTCTCGATCCATCGCCGGACCAGACGGAAAGCGTTCTCTCGGCGATTGCCGAGGCAGATTCGCGCGTTGAAGTTTTGGTGATGTCGCGCCGGTTCGGGCACCAGGCCGCACTCATCGCCGGCGTGGATCATAGCGACGGCGACGCGCTGATCATGCTGGATTCAGACTTGCAGCATCCGCCGGAACTCATTCCCGAGCTGTTGCGGTGTTGGGAGGATGGAGCCGACATCGTTCAGACGGTGCGCCAGGAAGGAGGCGAGTCCTCGAAGCTCAAGCGGGCCTCGTCACGCTGGTTCTACGCGACCTTCCTCACGCTCAGCGAGGTCAAACTGCCGGCCGGGGCAGCGGATTACCGGCTTCTTTCACGTCGAATAGCCGAGGTGCTCCGCAAGGAAATGCGCGAGCACAATCCGTTTTTGCGCGGATTGGTGAGTTGGGTCGGCTACAAGGTGACTTATGTTCCGTTTACGCCGGCGAAACGTGAAGGTGGAGCATCTAAATATGCGCCCCTGATGCTCTTGAACTTTGCATTAAACGGGCTTTCGGCTTTTTCGAAGGTTCCCCTACGGATTTGTATCGGTGTTGGCCTCGTTATGGCGGCGCTAAGCCTTTCCGGCGCGTTCGTTCAGATTGTGATGTATGCATTGGGGGAGGTCGAGGTACCGGGCTGGGCATCTATTTTCTCGGCAGTCGCGTTAATCGGAGGAATTCAGCTTTTTTTCCTGGGAGTTTTGGGAGAGTTTGTCGGCCTCATTTTTGATGAAGTAAAGAACCGCCCTCGTTACTTGATCAACAAGCGGTATGGATGCCAAGAGGCGGAACTTGTGATGCCGGCGCCTGAGCGCGCCATTCGTCGGCCGCATCGAGCATTGACCACCAGCGAGCGGACACATTTTTCGCGGCTCTAAGGCGCCGTCTGAGCGAGCGAACGGCCGGCATGGGAGCGTACTCGATGGAGTGGTGACGGGTCGCGAGCGCTCGTTGTTCGAGGCGGATATGGAAGCCAGCGCAACCGCAGTCGGCGAGGCTGTCCGCGGTCGCCGTGCTCTCATTATCGGCGGTGGCGGATCGATCGGTGCGATCACAACTCGTATTCTCCTTGATTACGGTCCCAAGGCCGTACATGTCGTGGACCAAAACGAAAACTACCTTGCCGAACTCGTGCGTGACCTACGGGGGCGCCCGGAAGGCTTGTCCAGTGTCGACTTCCGCACGTTTCCTGTCGACTACGGAAGCCCGATCATGGAGCGGATGCTGAATGAGGCAGAGTGCTATGACATCGTCATGCATTTCGCCGCGCTAAAACACGTCCGGTCGGAGAAAGACCTCCATTCTACCATGCAGATGCTCGACACCAACGTCGTTCGACACATACGTTTCAAGCGATGGCTGGCGCGGAACGACCATGGCCGTATCTACTTCGCGGTGTCGACTGACAAGGCCGCCAATCCGACGAGCCTCATGGGCGCGAGCAAACGTCTGATGGAGGATGTCGCTTTCGGCGTTGCGATGGAACATGCCGCGTCGACGACCTCGGCACGTTTTGCCAATGTAGCATTCTCGAACGGGAGCCTGCTCCACGGCTTCCTGCAACGACTGGAGCGACGCCAGCCGTTTGCAGTTCCGCGGGAGACACGCCGCTACTTCATCTCCCATCGTGAAGCTGGCGAGCTTTGCATGTTGGCTGCACTCCGCATTCCCGATCAGCACGTGGCCTTTCCTAAGCTCGACCCCGAGACCAACCTCCAAACTCTGGACAGTGTCGCCGTGCGCGTACTTGAGGCGTTCAATTTGCAGCCGGAGTTTGTGGATGATGAGGGAAAGGCGCGTCGGGAGGTGGAGACGCTTGCCAAGCGCGGCCGTTGGCCGGTGCTTGTCACTCCGCTCGATACGAGCGGAGAAAAGCCATTTGAAGAGTTCGTGGGCTACGGAGAAACCAACGTGGATGTCGGGCTTGGAGCTATCGCCGCGCTGCGGCATCGTCCCACTCGCGCCAGAGAGAATGGGCTATTCGAACGGCTGGCGACGCTGGTTAATGATCCGAACGAGGCAATTGGAAAGGCCGATATCGTCGAATTACTCAAAGAGGTTATGGCGAACTTTAACCACATCGAGACAGACCGCAACCTCGACCAGCGGTTCTGATGAGAGGTCACGATGGTGAACTCTTCTTTGCATGTGTCGCGCGCAAGCTCCGAGACGAATGGACTAAGCGCCGAGAACGCGCTTTCCTGCCTGGTATGCGGAGGAGCATATGGCAGAAGCCGGCTTCCCGGGCTTTTCCAGTGCGATACATGTGGGCTCGTTTCCGCCGATCTGAGCATCCCCGATGACGAACTCAGGGCACTATATGGGGCGGACTACTTCCATGGTCACGAGTATCTTGATTACGTGGCCGAGGAAGAGAGTCTCCGCCTCAACTTCCGCAATCGCATCGAAACGCTGAGAACGTTCGTCCCCAATTGGCCGCAAGCCGACGTATTCGAAATCGGCTGCGCCTACGGCTTCTTCCTGTCCGAGATTGAGGGCGAGGTGGGATCGGCCTCCGGGATCGATATTTCGTCCGAAGCGGTACGTTTCGCACGCGAAGACCGCGGTGTTCATGCGCAGCAGGGCGACTATCTCACCTTGAATTTAGGGCGCAAGGTGGACGTAATCGCCATGTGGGATACTATCGAACATTTGAAGCGACCCGATTTGTTCATCGCCAAGGCTGCGGAGGACTTAAAGGCGGGTGGTATCATCACTTTAACGACCGGAGATGTTGACAGCCTCAACGCTCGATTGCGTGGGCACCGATGGCGGATGATCCATCCTCCAACTCACATGCACTACTTCTCCGTCGCAACCGCCTCGAAGCTGCTTGAGCGGCACGGCTTCGATGTCGTGCATGTCAGCCATCCGGGAAACTCCCGCGGGCTCAGGTCCGTACTCTATTTCATTCTGGTACTCCAGATGAAACGTCCGGAAATCTACGCCATGCTCAAGTCCTGGCCGCTGTTTGATCTCCGGCTGACGGTCAACCTGTTCGATATCATGTACATCATCGCTCGCCGCCGGCCTGACAGAGAAGGCGATCGCTGAGATGTCACGGTCACTCGATATAGTCCTGTTCTGTGTCTACACAGTCGCGAGCGTCGCAGGGCTCATCATCATCAAAGCCGGGCTTGCCCCGGCACAAGCCGCTTGGCAGGCCGCAAGCTTTTTGGTGACCCCGACTTTCATCGTCGGGATTGGGGGCGTCCTTTATATCGCCAGCTTTCTGATCTGGCTGGTGATCCTGGGACGGAACGACCTATCGGTAGCGTACCCGATTGCGATTGGCCTCACACTCGTATTTTCGACGCTCGCCGCTAGGATCGTAATTGGCGAGGTGATCTCTCCCGCGCGGTGTCTGGGCGTTTTGGTGATTTTTTTCGGAATCTGGCTAGTGACTCGAACCTGACGTAGTCGGCATCGGTCGCGCGTCCCCTGCCAAGCGGAAATCCGCGGCAGGCGGCGGCGTAGCTGATGACCGCGCGTAACGCGCGCTGTTCCATGCATCGAATGTTGCAGCATAGATGCCAATGATCGCAAACTCATGGAGGCCGCCGTTATCCAGAGGCCGGACCATCGAGTTTTATCTCACTCGGTGTTTCGCGCGTGGTTAGAGCGGTGCCTGAGGCGTACAAGCTTAGGCGGCCGATGTCCTGAAACCCAATCTACAGCATCGGGGAATGCGAGTTCCGATTGAGAAGTGAGAATACTTTGTCGCCGGTGAGAGGATTGGTGAGGGGGAAGGCCGCTATGCGCGGTAGCCTCGGAGCGGTCGCAATACCAAGCCTTCCATGATCGATCCGACTTGCAAACACCAGTCGGGATGGCAACTATCATACCTGCGGTATCGCCACCCTAGGTAAATGTCGCTACTCGTGCTGGCCGCCCCAACGGCGGGCAGTGGATCCTCAATTTCGGTAAGCTCGGCCGCAAGTCCTTTTGAGCAGACGCAGCGGAATATTCCAGTGACCGCCGTCGAGTTTGAACCGGAGGAAGAACGCTGGCGACGCCGCTCGCAGGATCACGAGTAACTGAAGCACCTTTACGCCAGACGGAAGATATTTTCCGAAGCATCAAGGGATCGATCGTGGAGGCGCCACTCGCAGAGTGGCAGGATCAAGATCGACGAGGCCGACCTCCAACACCTCGACGTCGTTGATCGAATGCCCTGCTGAAAGATTGTTGGCAATAACGATCTTATACTCGCCCTCAACCGGCGCCTCGATCGCGACCCGAAAGGTACCCTGGGGGACCGCGGTTGTCACCGCCCACTTATCGTGACTGTCGAGTAGACCGAGCACGATGCCGCCCTGCCGCACTGTACCGGCTGCCGCGACCCGTGCTCCTTTCGGTAAACGGAACGGCGTAGAAACTGCGGCGTAAGCCGCTGGATGTGGTGGAGTTCCGTGAACGCGTAGCTCCTGACCTATCAGTTGTGCTGGGGGAATGAGCTGCCACGCGGTCTTGAAGATCGGCTTGATCTCAAAACTAGCGCTTTGTTCCGCGGTAGCGCGAAGCGCGGCGGCATTCGGTCCGGCAAATCCAACTTCTCTTACGTTCGCATCGTTCAGATACGCTCCCCTGGGAAGGTTGCTTGCAATCACGATCCGATAGGCGCCCTCGGCGGGGCTCTCGACAAAGGTACGGAATTTGCCGAGGGGAACGGCGACGGTCGCAGCCCATCGGTCATTCGAATCGAGAAGCCCTAATGAAAGTCCACCACCACTGATGCTGCCGGCCGCCGCTACCCGGGCCCCTTTCGGAATGAAATATGGCGGGGACACTGCCGCATAGGCTCCGGCAAACGGGACGACACCTTGGACTGCTATACCCTCCTTCGTGCGACGCGCAGGTTTTATGAGCGCCCAATTCGTCTGCTGCAAAGGTGAGATGGAGAATGTGTACAGCTCGGGTGGGGGCGGAATGGAATGAGCAGCCCAAGGTAGGATCGCCAGAAGCAGCCAGATCAACAACGGGGCGCTTTCCCGCCAGCCGACGCGCATCTGGGTTTTCGAGATCAGGTATATGAGAGGGTAAGAGACGAACATCACCAACAGAGCAAGAAATCCCGCAAGAAGACTGCCTTGGTACTCCACAGTGAACGGAGGCATAACCACAAGCTGCTCGATTGAGATTAAAGCGACGCCAACAGTCATCGAAAGCACGAACAGACCAAGCCGAAGGTTTGCACCGAGGTAGAGAAGACCGCATACCGCCGAAGCGAATATGAACAAAAACCATCCGTATCCATTATGTAGCAGAGAGCCCGCCAGAGGCATTGTCCCAGACAATTGAAAAATTTTGTTTGCATATATCGAAATCATTTCATACGGATTTGCCGTCCACAGGTCAAAATAAAATTCCTCCAAAATCCTCTCATACTCCGGGCTCGCTCTAAGGCGAGCCCCATCCGGACCCATCGTATTCTGTATGAGATCGTAGATCTTCATGTCGGGTCGGAGTTTTTGCGCAATCTTCAAACCTGCGGGATCGGCCCACTCGATACCCTCGCGATCCGCCAGCTCGCTCTTCGGATTCGCCAAACCCAAAACAACCGTGTGCCACCATGTGTGATAACTCACATTTGTATTCGCCGAACCATAAGCCGCTCGAGGGTTAAGGAAAGCGTCCACGTCCCGTTCAAGCGGACGGATGAACGCAAGATGAAAGGAGACGAACCCCAGAACGAGACACAGAGCAGATGCAACATAGCGAAGCATGAGCGTTCTGGGCCGCATCTTCTCCACAGGTCCCTTCTCTGCCCAGAACATGGAGGTGGCGACCGCGAGGGCAACCTGTATCGCTACGGCTTACGCCGTACGTGGTCCTGTAACTGAACACAAAGCCCAGGATAACGCCGACAACAGTAAAACTGGCTGCCGTAAGCAGCGCATTCGACCGCCTCATTTGGCTGGCAGCGGAGGCCACGACGGCGCTGGTAAACAGTAGCATGACGGCGAGACCGGGATACACCGACATCAACTGCGGACCTGGCGCGAGATCGAGAACGTAAGTCACTCCAAACCCGATAAGGGCAAGAGGCACGGCGCCGAGCCCCCACAGCGCCAGAAAATAAAGAGCTGCAAAGAGAAGGACGAAGCGAAAGGCGACCATACCGAACGCAAGATCGGAAAGGGTCGACCCCTTGCGCAGCATCAGAAAGCTGTAGACAAGGAACGGACCATTCTCATTGTTGAGATGCCATTTGGTTAGTTCGCAATACTTCGATATCGATCCGTATTTTGAAGTGATAAGGTCAGGGATCGGAATGTTGGACGGAGCCAAGGTCAGCGGGGATGAGGGTCCTGTGTACATGTAGCCGTATCGTCCACACCAGGCATAGTTGATAGCCTCCTCGACCGAGACGTTCGTGTGTCCGTGGTGTTGTGGTACAATGCTCTCAGTTCGGGCGAAAGGACTGAATGCAAAGACGCAAGCTGCGATCGCTGCTGAAGCCAATGTTGCCGCAACGACATGTTGCTGCCATTTACGCTGAGGCGGGCGGTATATGAAGAAAGGCAACAACAAGGATAAGACGTGCGAAAAGCGATCGGACATGAACCAGGTCTCTTACCTCACCGCTCTTTGGTCGGCGGCGCGAGGAAATATGGGCTTCCGACTGAGCGGGTTCTGATAGCAGCCGCGAAGTTTACGGTCAACATTGGCCCACGCTCCGACCCGATCCCGAAATCCGCAGTACTACTTGCTTTCTTAGCCACGAATTGGCAGAGAAGGTGAATGGTTCCGGCGAGCATCGAACAGATCTCGTCGTGAGAACACTATACGTCGATCGTGGATCCCCGAGTCGGCTACGAGGTGTGGTTGGGCTCATCCCGGAAAGATCCCAAGTCGTTCGCAGCCTACCTACAAGCCGAATGCCAAGCTCCCTGATCAGGATTGCCAACATGACGGCGAACTGATTGTGATGTGACAGTCAACCGCGGCCCTGGGTCTCGGCGGGAACCGTGCCGCGCTTGCAAAGAGGAGCGCTAGGTTTCGCTGCCCTCACCCCTCAATCCACTCTATGAGCTACGAAACCAAGAGCTACAAGATCACATTCGCCTTGCGGAGAAATCCCCATACGTCGACCACCGGCTTGCCACGGAAATCGAGGTCGCGATAGGCCGAATGCGGCGCGCAAAGGATGAGAAGATGGCTTCGCTCGATCACCTCGTCGAGCGCAAGCAGGTCCGGATCTGTCGTGACAAACGGATCGGTGGCCACGACTGCGTCGCAAAGGCTGGCGAGTGCCTTTTTGAACTTGTAGCTTAGGGAGGCGCGGGTGTCGTCGATCTCCGCCTTAAAAGCCATGCCCAGCAGTCCGATCGTCATGTGCGAGAGATCATAACGTCGGCCGAGATCGTCGCAGATGTGGAGCACCAGCCCCTCATTGACCAGCATGGCGGCGTTGCCGAGGCTGAACTGGTTCTGCGCGAAGGCGGCAAGCTGCATCGTGTCTTTCATCAGGCACGGGCCGGCCGCCAGACCCGGCGTGGGAATGCCACGAGCGCGCGGGTAGTTGCGCTTCATCGCATCGTAGACGCGGCGGAAATCAAGCCCGGCCGATTTCGTGATCAGATAGAACTGATTTGCGGTTGCAAACTCGATGTAACGGTAGGCGTTGTTGAACAGCTTCGCCAATTCGGCTTCGCGCGGTTTCACCACGACTAGTTCGGGGGCGATGGCGGAAAACAGCTTGCCTGCCTCCTCCTCGGCCTTGGGGGTCGTTCCACTGACGATCTGCGGCGTCTCCTTCAGTTCCGTGATTCCATGCCCCTGCACCATCCGCTCCGGGCAAAAGGCGACATTGAAATTGCGATTCTTACGCTTGAGATAGCCATCGAGCCAGTCGGTCGTGCCAGGAAACACAGTCGAGCGCAAAACGAGGAGTTGGCCGTCCGCGAGATGCGGCAAGAGGGTATCGATACAATCCTGGACGACTTGGCGAACAGGATTGAGAAACTCGTCAATCGGCGTGCCAATGGTGATGATAACGGGACCGCTCGCAAAAATGTCTTTGGGCGAGGACGTGAAGACCAGCCGGTTCTGCTTCAGTGCTTTTTGCAGCAGTTCCTCGCCACCATATTCCAAGAACGGGAGACGACCGCTCTGCAAGGTCGCGAGCACCTCCCGATTGACGTCGTAAACATTGACGCGATAGCCCGCCTCGGCGAAGGCCAGCACGAGCGGAATGCCGACATGACCGCCGCCGCCGACGATGGTCAGATCGCCAGCATCGATACGCGCCACCGGTGCTGCGCTCGGCTTGGAACCGGCAAAATTCATTCAACTACTCCAAGAGCCAACCTCGCGAAGGTTCAAGCTGCCGGCGTGATAGACCGAGCCTGCGTCGTCATACAAAGGCCCTACCATTGCGCCGGCGATCAAAGCTCGTGCGGAACCGGCAAAGGTGTCACCAATTTTCCGCGGTACCCCCTGGCCCGCAGCTTTGGCGCGAGTTCGTCGGCGATGTGCCAGGAGAAAATCACGGCGCAATCGGGCTGGTCGGAAAACAGGCGGCTCTCCTCCACCACAGGAATCGAAGTGCCCGGCATGCACTTGCCGATCTTGAGCGAGCCTGAAATCTCGCAGACGTAGTCGATGATAGCCTCGTCGAGGCCGAGATAATTGACAAGCGTGCTGGCGCGCGAGGGGGCGCTGATCCCGCAGATGCGCGCACCCCTCTCCTTAAGATCTCGGATCATCGCAAGCAGCCTCAGCTTTGACAGCATCACGTCGTCGCGGAAGGTCTTGAGGCGGGCGAGCATCGCCTCGCCGCGAGGCTCGGCCGCGAGTATCTTGCCGACACTGTCCCTCACAGGCTGCGTGCCCCGCCGCGCGGCGTAGACCCGGATCGATCCGCCGTGGGTCGGTATCGGAAGGGCGTGAAAGACTTCGAGGCCGTGCATCTGCAGCAGATGGGCAAGGCTGTTGAGCGAATAGTAGCGCAGGTGCTCGTGGTAGATCGTGTCGTATTGCAGCCGGTCCAGCAGGCCAATGAGATAATGCGATTCCGATATGAACACGCCGTCCGAACCGAGCAGGTCGACGATGCCCTGGACGATGGAATGAACGTCTTCGATATGCGCAAAGCAATTCGCTGCGGTCACCACGCGCGCAAGTCCGTGCTCGCGTCTGACCTCGGCCGCCGCCGCCGGAGTGAAATAGCGCTTCAGGGTTGGGATGCCGCGGCTGTCGGCGATCTGCCCGACATCGGTCGGCTCGATGCCGAGGATCCGATGGCTTTTGAAGTTCGAGAGCAGCGTTCCGTCGTTCGAGCCGATGTCGATGACCAAATCCTGCGGTCGAAGATTCAGCAAGCTCGAGGCCTCCGAATAGAGCTCGGCAAAATTGTCGCGCAACAGCTTGGTCGTTCCGCTGGTGTAGGGATATTCGGGCGGAAAGATAATGACCGGATCGACGACCAGGCCGAGCTGCACGAGATCGCAATTCCCGCAATGGAAAAGGTTGGTGGGGAACCATGGCTGTTGCCGCGGCACCTCCCCGATCGCGACCATCTGGTTTACCGGTGGCATGTAGCCGAGCGAGAGCACGTTGGTCAGCGGCGCATGGCCGCAGATCTGGCAGCATTCCACCGGAACACTGGCGCCGGTGCCAGCCGCATGCGCGACTTTTGCAGGACCCAATGCCATCTCCTTCTGCGATCTGCTCACGCCGCCGGTGCCATGCTCTCGTTGTCCCAGTACCATTTGAGCGTCGACGGCAACCCTTCGTCGAGCGGAATGCGGGGTATATAACCTAGGCCAGCGAGCTTCGAAATATCGGGACAGCGACGCGGAGTGCTGCCCTCGAGGACCGACGAGGGTTCCAGCGCAATCTCGCGCCCGGCAATCCTGGCCATGCGGCGCGCCAAGTCGGCGATACTGACCTCTTCCATCGTGCCGATGTGATAGATGCCGAGGTGCTCGCCCTTCTCACGCATGACCATCACCCCTTCCACCAGGTCGTCGACGTGGCAGAAACTGCGCGTCTCCTCGCCGCTGCCCTGAATTGGAAATGCGAGCGCACCGCTTGCGTGTGCGCCCACCGCCCGCTTGAGACGCAAGGCGAATTGCGGGATCACGTGATCGAAGCCCATATCCGGCCCATAGACATTGTGCGGCCGAAAGATCAGCACCCGCTCGAAGTGCTTGCGTCCATAATTGATAACCATCATCTCGCTGATGATTTTGCCGGCGCCATAGGAGAGCCGGGGATTGAGCGGATCTGGAACCACGAGCGGAACGCTTTCGTCGGCTGGCACATGCACGGGCAACTGATAGACTTCCGAGCTTGAGGCCAGAACCAGACGACCGACGCCGTTGCGTCTGCACCCGTCGATGACGTTGATGATGCCCTTGACCCCGACATCCAGCACGAGCTCGGGTTGGCTGTAGAACGTCGCGGTGCCGTTCACGAAGGCGAGGTGGTGCACCTCGTCCATGCCGCGCAAGGCGGCGTTGACGGCGGTCGCGTCGCGAATGTCGCCGGATATAAACTCGACATCACGCTCGACCTCCTGCAGCCGGCGCAAGGTGCCCCGGGAATTGTCGTCGAATACCCGTACGCTCTCGCCCAGGCCGACCAGAACCTTGACGAGGGCCGAGCCGATGAAGCCGCTGCCGCCCGTCACCAGGATGCGTCGGCAGCTCAAGATCGTCTCTCCCCGAGCGGCGGCGCGATCTCGACCCAGCGGCCCGACATGTCCGCACGGCGAGCCGCTTCAATAAGACACTGCACGCGATGGCCTTCGGCGAAGCTCGGTGAAGGAACGCCGCCGCGCTCGCAGGCATCGAGAAAGCGGCGCACCAGGCGGGCGACCGGCGTGACGCGCGAGTCGGGCAGTGTATCGGTGTCGGCATCCTCGATCGGGACCGGTTGCAACGCCTTGTCCGCCCTCGACGCATAAGTCAATCCAAAACCACGAAAATAGTCGGGGGTCGGATTCGCCAGCACCATAGTCGCGTCCTCGCCATAGAATTCGATGCGATGGCCGGACCCGAGAAAGGATGCGCAGCTCATCTGCAGGCTGCCGCCGGCACCCGATGCGAAGGCGAGCGCCAATGAAATGCCACCGTCGGTATCGCGACCGGGCAGTGGGAACACACGGCCGCCGAGGCCTAAGATCGGTCCGCAAAACCATTCCAGATAGTGAAAGCAATGAGAAACGAAATTGGCGAGAAGGCCCCCGCCGCCCTCGCCCTTGGTCTTCCAGCTCTCGATGTGCAGACGCGTTGCGTGGTTCTCAATGTTCCAGGTCACAACCACGTGGCGCAGTCGTCCGAGCGTTCGGTCATCCAGGATTGCCTTGGCGCGGCGCCACGACGCCAACTCGGGAAAGTTGAAGTCGATGATTGTTGGTCTCCCGCTTCTCTGCGCGCAATCGAGCATGGCCTGCGCTCCCGCGAGATCCGGGGCGAGCGGCTTCTCGCCGAAGACGGGCTTTCCCAGACCGAGCGCGTGGCGCGCAACCTCCGGCTGAAGGGTGGGTGGAACTGCGATGGCGACGACCGCAACGGCCGGCTCGGCGACCAGCGCCTGCCAGTCGCCGAGGCCGCGCGCGACATTCGCCACGCGAGCGAGTTCGGCGGTCCGCGCCGCGTCGGTTCCAGCCAGCGCCACGACTTCGCAGCGCGGGTCTGTGCGAAAGGCCGGCAGCAGCACGTTTTTCCCGTAGTTGCAGCCGATGATCCCTACGCCAATCACGGCGATCTCTCCGCGGATCGCGACGGCGGAAGGCGTTCGATGCAAGAAGCCGCGGCGGTCTTCATCAGGATGGCATCAATCCCTTTCCGGTCCCGGAGATAGCACACCGGGAGCGCAAAGAGGAAACTCCTGCCGTCGATAACCGTACAAACGGCCTGAAATCGGCTAGGATTTCGCCGCCGGCCGCCCGTTTTGAACCAGCGGTTGGAGGATCGGTAGTCTGCTTTACGACCAGGGCGGAGCACCCAGCTCAATGGCGAGGCCGCGTTGATACGTGGCGAATGCTGCTCGACTTCCTCGGAGTTGCCGTCAAAGCCCATCAGTAACGGGCTGGACGATCATGATCGCGTCAAGTCGGCCAGGTGTTGGGCTCTCTTTTGAGCCGTCCACCGAGGTCCGCCAACACGGCCAAGCAGGCTTCGTGGGCTTTGCCAGTGCGACACATGCGGTTTCGTTTGAACTGAGGGCAATATATGGAGCGGACTACTTCCATGGCCAGGAGAATCTTGATTACGTAGCCGAGGAAGACAGTCTCCGCCTCAACTTCCATAACCGCATCCAAACGCTGAGAGCCTTCGTCCCGAATTGGCCGCAAGTCGACGCATTCGAAATCGGCTGCGCCTACGGCTTCTTTCCTGTCCGAAATTGAGGGCGAGGTGGCATCGGCCTCCCGGATCGATATTTCGTCCGAAGCGGTAAGTATCGCACGCGGATGCCGCGGTGTTCATGCGCATCAAGGCGACTATCTCGCCCTGAATCTAGCGCGCAAGCTAGACGTAATCGCCATGGGGGATACTATCGAACGAAGCGACCCGATTTGTTTATCGCCAAAACACTCCTCACCCGAGTCCCACCAACATACACGCTCCCCGAGCGGCAAAAAGTTGTCCGAGCTATTATGGTGATCCGTGCCGCTGGCGCGTGCTCATCGCCTCCTCGTGCCCGCCCCCCTTCATAGGCACCGTCGCGCCCGGGCGCCGGAGAAAGGTGGTGGCGAAAGCGTAGCCGTACCAGCGCAGATACGCCGGCAACCATCGAAATAGACGAAAGCGGCTCTGCCCGTGCTTGCGTTCGAAGCACCTCGCCGGAACTTCGCCGATTTTCCAGCCGAGTCGATGGCACTTCATCAGAAGCTCGATGCTGTAGCAGAACCCGCGATCCAACTCGACTACGATCTCGTCGATTACGCGTCGGGAGAACAGACGGAACCCGATGCTTGAGTTCCGGGTCGGCACCCGGGCGAAGTGATAGAGCGTGAAGTTGGCCATCCGCACCAGCAACGCTTTGACGAGAGGGCAACCCACCATGCCGCCGGCCGGCATGAACCGGCTGGCGCACACGACGTCGCATCCGGCTTCGCCCAAGGCGACCATTTGGTCGAGAATGCCGGCATTGAAGTCGTCGTCGGCGGCGTACATCACCACGAAAGGCGAGGTGCCGGCGCCAAAGCCACTCATCACGGCCTGATGGGGGCCACGCCCCGGATTGCGCACGAACTCGATGGCGAGACCGGCATAGGCCTCGGGATGGTCGCGTACCACCGGGAGGGTGTCGTCCTCCGGCATGTCGTAGCAGATCAACACCCGCGACGGCGTGCGCACGTTGCGCGCCAGTGCCGCCAGGGCCGACAGAATATTGGCGCCTTCATTGTAGACGGGAACGACGATGTCGAGTTTGTATTGTAGCTGGACTCCTCCGTTGGCCGTCAATTTGCCAGTCCCGGCAATTCCCGTGGGCGGCCGTCTAGGTGCAGACATGGTTCTGTGCTGATTCTTGCTGGTGCGGCGACCGCGGCGGCAAGCCGCTGTGCTCTTTGACAGCAGTCGAAGCATCACGCTCCAGCCGGCGCGTGGTGGCAGCGCCGGTGCCGGCTTCAACGGCGTGGCGCACGCTCATCGTGAAACTCCATCTGCAACATGAGGGAATGAGAGTCGCGATTAGGTAGGCAGAATACCCCGTCGCCAGTGGGCAGGTTGGCGAGGAGCGCCGCCAGGCGGCGTCGCAGAAGGCCGCGACGCCGCATGCTCGGCGCGGTCGCAATGTCGCAAGTCTGCCAGGCCGTCCACCGGTCGATTCCAACGCGAACACAGTCGGGATGGCAGCCACCATGCTTGCTACATCGCCGCCGCAAGTAACCGTAGCGAGTCGCGCTGGTCCCCACGGCGTCCGATATTTCCAAGCATAGTAAGCTGAGGTCTGGACAGAGGCTGGCGCTAACGGCGCGCGCACGCTCACAAAAGCCTGGCGTTGGAACGCGGCGATTGCCGCGTGATCGACAAGATCGCCGGACTCAACAACTACTTCACAGGGAATCACACCTTGCGCCATGTCGCTTGAGATTGGACTAGAGTCCTCTTGAGCCCATCAGAAATGGCTCGGGTGATCCCGGTCACATACCGTGCTCACTGATTAGCCTTCGCATTGCCGAGCCGACGAACTCAAGAGGGCGATCCCGGGGTTCAGGGCCTCGGTTGCTGCCCGATCAGCCGCTCGACGAGTTTGGATGCGAGCACTGCCTTGGCGACCACTGCATGGCCGGTCTCGTTCCAGTGCCCATCGCGCGGATATTCGAAGCGTTGCGCATGAGCCGCGTAGTGGCGGAGGAAATCAGGGCCCAGGTCAATAACCTCGTAACCGAGCGACTCGGCCTTGCTGCGGAATGCCTGGCGCATCAGATCGAAATAGGTACCTGTTCCGCTGGCCGCGAGATCGGGATAGCGGAAGCCGTCGAGCGTGAACAGGATTCGGTCTGGTGGCAGACCGACGATAGAGGGCAGGTCGCGAAAAACCGCATCAATCGCGGCGAGTGACGTCTTGATCCGCACCGGATCGGCCTGCGCGTCGGTGTTGCCAGCGTAGCGCGGCGCGGCGGCAGCCGGAGAGCCGAAGAAGAATGAATAGATTTCTCTCCACGTATTGGTGAACTGAAGGTTGAAGAAGACATAACGCGCAAGTGAGCTATCGCGGAGCGCGGATGTCAGCCATCCGGGACGGTATTCAATCAGTTCAAGGTGCAGAGTTCCGTCGGCAGCAGGTGCGTACACCCACCATCCCGGTCCCTTGGTGTACGACTTGTAACTCTCGTCGAAATCGTTGCCGACCAGGTTGATGACCACGGCGCGCGCGCCGTATTCGCGCACGGCGTGGCGTGCCCAGATCAGGTACTGGCTGAGCGGAGCGCCTGACGCGCCGAAGCTGTAGACCCGCAGTTGACCGGCGAGTTTCTTTGCGAGGCGTCCATAGAATGTCTGGGCATAGGGCACCATCAACGCCTCGACGTAGAGTCCCCGACGACGGCGAGGAGCGGCGTCTGGTCGTCGGGCCGATAGCTTTGGTCGTTGACCCAGCCGGCATTGTTGACCCGCCGGCGATTGACCATGTCGAAATCCCACCCGCGCGAGAAGGTCGCATCGCGTCCGGGCGTGAAATGGAAGATCGGGTTCTCCGCGGTAACGGGCTGCGAGCGCAGGCCGGATTGCACCGGCAGGAAGCGCAAGAGAATCTCGGCCGAGCCGAGGCAAACGACCACGGTCAGCGAAACCGTGATCAGCGCGAACACGAAATGACGCAGCCGACCGCGTGATTGTGGACCTGCGATCACGGCATTCCCTCTGGTGGTGACGAACTCGCGTTCCCATAGCTTTGCCGTCGGTCCTGCGCGGTATTTGGCAACCGCGAACCCACCGGCTGCGGGGCTCTGGCTGGACTTGAAGGGCTTACCAGAACTGATCGACGCTCTCTATGCCCCACTCTGGTTTGTGCCCCTCGTTTTGGGACCGATCATTGGCCGAATGAGCGGAGGCTCCGGACCGTGAGCCCTGGATGAGCGCTGGGCAGTATCAGTTTGAGTGCTGCCATTGGGGTCACGCTGTCGCGCACAGCGCGAAGGCCAATTAGGCGGAATCACTTGGTTGATTTCGGCCGAGTGCGCTTTTAGGGCGCACTCCGGGACGTCCGTCCACCGGGGCAATTTGGCATATCAGTGTGCTCAATCTCGGCACCGGCATGCAGCTTATGGCCAATCCTTTCTCGCTGATTGTGCGCCGTTTCTCTGCCGACATGTCGTTCCGCCAAAAACGTTAGCTAAGTTGTAGTAGATGGTAATTACAATTTTAAATTGCACCAGTCAATGGAATGCGTCCGAAACGGCGGTGTCTAGGCAAGGGACGATCGGGATCACCCAGTGGAAAGAAAATTGCCCGTCAACTTTCATTTCTGCTGAGGAATCCGGTCGCTGCGGCAACTTCTTGGCATGCTGTCACTCAAATCGTCCCACCACCAGCCGCATCCGCTGCAGCCGCTCACGGCCAGCCCTAGGAATAGAATACACAAAAGCGTCAGCAGCGGACGTGTCAGCATAGGGTTAGTATGTCCAGCAATCCGCCAATTTCTAGGCCAGTCGCGCGGTCGAGTCCGCGAAGAGCCTTGCCTGTCTTGCCCTAGCGAACGATCTTGACCGCATCGCCAACCAAAATGCCCCGAATACGTTTCCCAAACGGCCGTGTCGCCGAATTCAAAATCGTCGACCCAGCTATCGCGCTGAACGACTCGGATGCGGCAACGGCAACCTCGCCGGCACCGGCAACCGCTGAACAATTCGATCCTTGGTAATTCCGAGGCGACAATTCACTCAACCGCGGTGCTGAGACCGATGTCCTCGTCGGCCATGCCGGCAACGACACCTTCGTGTTCAATGTTGGGCAGGCGGGGAGGCGACACAGGCGGCGTTTTGCAGCCCGGTGGTTATCGACTTGCGCAACATCTACAAGCCCGCGGATCTCGTCGCCAAGGGCCTGCCCTATGTCAGCGTCGGGCGGGGCCGATGAACGCTGCCGTTTCTACCGTCTTGGCCGCTGACGCTTGCGCATGCGTACACCCGGACCGCCGCCATTCTCGTCGATGAACTCCACGCCGGCACGTTCCAGTGCAGTCCGTATCTTCTCGGCCGTAGCCCTCCGTCCTCCCAAGGCCCCATCTGACGCCTCCAATCGTTTAATGGTAGGCGTTGAGACCCCCGCTACTTCTGCCAATCTTTCCTGAGACCACGCCAGCAATGCACGCGCAGCCTTAATTTGCCGTATTGATACTTTTAGTATTGACATATCGTACGTGGCGCTGTAGATACTTTTAGTATCGAACTGCTAGCGACGGCGGAGATGCCGATATGATCCAGGCCAACCTGAAACTCCTACGAAATACGGACCGGCGCTCGTATATCGGCGGATCGGACGCCCGGATTATTATGGGGACCGACGAAACAGCACTACTTCGTTTATGGCAAGAGAAGCGTGGCGAGGCTGAGTCGGAGGATCTATCCGGCAATCTCGTGGTGCAGCTCGGGGCCGCAACTGAAGAGCTCAATCGGTCCTGGTATGAGCGCAACTCCGGCCGGAGCGTCACTGACATCCAGCGCCGGGTCAAACACTCCGCCATCCCTTGGATGGCAGCCACTCTGGATGGTGTGGTCGAAGCCACAGGAGCGGTGTTCGAGGCCAAATTCATGCTGCCTTGGTCGTTCTCGGAAGAGGGCGCCGCCGAAAAGTACATGCCCCAGCTCCAGCATAACATGTGGGTCACCCATTTGAGGACTTCTGTGCTGTCAATCATCACCGGCGGCGGAAAGTGGGTGGAAATCACGATTCCCATGGATCCGCTCTATCTGAGCGTTCTGGTGTCAGCGGAAAAGAAGTTCTGGCGCTGTGTCCAATCGGGTGAACCGCCCCATCTCATCAATGCCGAGCCACCGCGGCCGCGGATTGAGGCCATCCGCCTCATCGACATGAGCTCGTCCAATTCGTGGGCGGAGTTCGCGGCCTTATTCCGTACCACGCGCGGCGCTTTTCTCGATCACGAACGGGCGAAAAGCGAGCTCAAGGCCCTAATGCCAGAGGATGCCAAAGAAGCGATCGGGCACGGCGTGCGCGCCAGGCGATCGAAGGCGGGCGCGGTGAGCTTTGATGTTTTGGAGACCGAGGCCAGCCATGCCCCGATCCAGTGAATCGGTCGCGGCGCTGGCAGCAGCGCTGGCGAAGGCCCAGGCTGAGCTCGTCAATCCGGAGAAGTCACTGACGGCCACCATCCGGACCGGCCGGCCAGGGGAAAGTGAGCGCAGCTTCCGCTATGCACCGCTCTCTAGCGGGCTCGACATTGTGCGCAAGACGCTCGGCCAGCACGAGATCGCCACGCTGCAGACCACCGCCATCGATGCGACGGCTGGGATGGTCAATTTGACGACAACGCTTGCGCATGCCTCCGGCGAATGGGTCGCATCGGACTGGCCGGTCTGCCCTGTCGTCGAGACTGCCAATCCCCAGCGTATGGGCGCGGCCCTCACCTACGCCCGCCGCTACGCGTTGTTCACGCTGGTCGGCATCGCCGGCGAGGACGATCTGGATGCGCCCGATCTTTGTGATGGCGCTCGCTCGCCAACTACGTCAACTGCCGAACGCTCGCTCAAGCCCAGTGACGGAGAGCCTCTTGTGCCGCCGCGAAGGCCCGGCAATGGACAGCGTCGCCACGGCATGCCTGACGAGCGGCCGAGCACCCTCGCAGCCCGAGCAATCGGCCGCGCTGCGGGCGAAGCTGCTGACCGCGCTTGGGAACATCACCTCGGCTGATAGCGCTACGATTTGGGCGCAGGAGGCGCTTGCCGCCAAGAACCGCCTGGCTGCGCCCGATGCCAAGCTTGTCGAGGACGCCTTTGAACAGAGGCTATCGGAGCTCGCACCGTCCGCAACCGCAGAAGCCGCCATAGACGCTGTCCAACAACTCATGCGGATCCTGTTGGCGCCCATGAGACCCTCGCGAACGGAACACGTGACCGCCGATCAGCCCGACGGCATCGACAAGAGCGTGCTTGTCATTGCCACACCGCGGCGCTATCGCAACCGGGACCACCTTCGCTATGTCGGCCAACAAGCGTGTCTCATCTGCGGCCGCAAGCCGTCCGATCCCCACCACCTTGGATTCAGCCAGCCGCGTGCCCTCGGCCGCAAAGTCAGTGATGAATTTACCGTTCCGCTCTGCCGAGGTCATCATCGAGCGCTGCACCGCTCCCGCAACGAACGCGCATGGTGGAAACAGGCCGGCATCGAGCCGCTTAAGGTTGCCCGCAGGCTCTGGAAGGAGACCCGCGGAATTGAAAAGGGGCCATCTGAAGGAACCACAAACCATCGGCCGCATAACAATGCCTCATCCCTGTAGGCCAGCTCGGAGAGCGAGAATGGAGGAACGCGATCCATTGTGGCGCCGAGCGTCCCCACGTCAGCGTGCGCATCGTGAAAAAGGACTCGTGGTCGTATGACGAAGTAAGACAATTGCACGGCGTGAATAACGCCCCGTCACTCTGGCCCAATGGAAATTAGCTATCTCAATTGCATTATTACAGCCGCGGGGGGTGGCAGAAAGGTCACTGTCCAGTGGTGACCAATTTAGGTACACTTGACCCAACCCCCAAAGATAGATTAAACGAAGGCCAATCTCGAGTTGTCGGCCCACCAACATGGGCCTCCCGGACCGAGACCATCTCCCCTTAGGCTCCGACAGGCTGAAGGGAACGCAAGCATGCCTCACAGGCGGGCATGATCGGCGTTCTTCGCCTTGTTGCGATCGAGCCCGATCTTTCCCGTTCAAGAGGTTGTGTGTAAACAGCGCCGAGATACGGCCGCAACAGCTTGGATGTTAAAAGCCATGAACGCGAAGTCGGAATCACGTAACGTCGAAACGCAAGCGACGCCAACAGCTCTCGTAGATGCCGTCCCACCTGATGTTTTGGAATTATTGGGACCGCCACCTTTATTGTCTACCGAGGACACGAAGCTCTACTACGCGATGCTGGCCAACCTTGCACACTCCATCCGGCCGGAAGATTTGATCACCTGGATGTTGGTTAAGGATTTAGCTGATCATCGCGTCGAGATCGCCCGGTATCGACGCTTCAAAATGGGCATCATACAGGCAACTGGTCGAGAAAAAATAAAGCGGTTGCTTGTCAGAATGGAGGGAGGAAGCCACCACCGTCGGTCCTCGCCTAAGGCAGCTGGCCGAAGCAAGAAAACAGGCCGCCGAAAAATCAGAAAAGCCCGGGGCCGAAATCGAGCAACTCAAGCAGGAAATCGACGATAAGACTGAAGCTGAGATCACGAAACGAGAAGCTAAAGCCCAATTACAAATTGAGCTCTGGAGCAACGCATCGAGTACCGAGGCCGATTTTGTTGAACTATTCTCCGGGTGGATCGGCAAACAGGAGCGAATCGAAAATCTCCTGCAGGCCGCAGAGGAGAGGTTTACCGCCGCTCTGGAGGAACTTGAACGGCATGTCTGCGGCCTTGGTCGATTCATTCGTGAAAGGTGGGATACTATTGAGGGTGAACTCGTCGTGCCCTCCCCAGTACGGCCGATGCCGCCGGACCCAACGAGACTTCGAGCCATCGCGAGCCCATGCCCCGAACGATTTCTCCGCGGAAAAACTCTGCTCGACAAGGAGCCCGCAGACTGGCGGCGCGCGGAACCCGATGACCTCCAAACGTAAAACTTTTGCCAACCGGCAAAATGCACAAAAGAGTACTGGTCCGAAGACGACAACGGGCAAGTCTCGGGCGAGCCGCAACGCTGTGCGACATGGACTGGAGGGCGTGGATTTCGGTAATCCCGGATATTGCGTACAGGTCGAACGCCTTGCCAAGGCGATTTGCCCAGGCGCCTCGGACCCTTTCCGCTACGAGCAGGCAGTTATTATCGCCGAAAGCCAGATGTTTGTTGCGCGCGTACGTGCGGCGCGAGTTGACGCTATTGAGCGCATTCGCAATGGATCGGTCGGGATGCTCCGGCCTGAAAATTTTCGAACAGTGACAAACATATTGAGGCTCTCGGCCAAAGCGATGCGCGAAGCGACGAAAACCATGGGAAACGCAGCAAAGGTCCAGGAGCACCGCGCCAGCTTGATACAATCGATTCTCCTAAGTCAGGTCCTGCACCAAGAAATTGATAAATTGACCCCGCAAACATGCGACGAGACGGAGCGTCTCAGTCGCGCCCTCCCAGAATTGCTGAGCTTCGAGCGATACGAACGGCGGGCGTTATCGCGCCGAAAGCGCGCCATTCGCGCGTTCGACGCGCTGGGAGGCTGACGCAAATGACATCGAAGTAAGCTTTAAGCCCTCCAAGCTCTCCTGAATCGGCGCTCGGACTACTACCGCGGCCCGGCTCTCTTCACCCTCCCAGCACGGAACGGTCCATGGTACTGATGCGGAAATCGAAGCGGCCGTGAAGCGTTGCTCGCCAGTTCCCACGGGCTCAGTCCATGGCCTGGACGCCCCAATGCGCGAATTCCATCGCAACTTTTAGGTGTATAATTGTGGCACTGCCATCACAGGCTCACTTTGGCGGAACGAACCCAAACTGTAATCCCCTTGCAGATTCAGGGACCTTGAGGGGCCGAGCGGCAAGGCGGCTCGTCGCTAGTCGGACGTACACCCGTGATATAGGTGAACCCACCAACGGTGTAACCCGACTAAGGATTGGGCCATTTGTGCCTTGCCAGGAATCGCGGAGCGCATGCAGCCTCTGTTATCCGATCGCGCCCTATGCCCCCCGCGTGACCGGGCTGGGCTGACCAGGTCCCGACAGCCAAATGATCCTTACCCCCGGTAGTTCGACCCATCCCGATGTCGCCGCCGCCCTGCGGGACTGCCGGCGCGCGTTCGGGAGCGTGGCCGTGTTTTCGGCGATGGTAAACCTCCTCATGCTGGCCGGCCCGCTCTACATGCTGCAGGTCTATGACCGGGTCTTGAGCAGCCGCAGCGTTCCCACATTGGTCGCCCTCTCGATCTTCCTGGTCGGCGCCTACGCATTCCAGGGCGTTCTCGATTTGATCCGTTCCCGCGTCGTCGTGCGGTCGGCGATGCTGCTCGACAAGCGCCTCGCCTTGGCCGTGCATAGCGCGACGCTTCGCATCGCCGTTACCACCCGGCACCCTGGCGAAGGACCGCAGCCGATACGCGACCTCGACCAGATTCGCGCCTTCCTGACCGGAGCAGGACCGATCGCGATCGTCGACATGCCCTGGGTTCCGGTCTTCCTCTACATTTGTTTCCTCATTCACCCCTGGCTTGGCATGGCGGCGACAGCGGGCGCCATCACGTTGTTCGCGATGACCCTGCTGACCGAACGGTTCAGCCGTGCCCCGGCGCGTGCCGCGGCGCAGGACGCCGGGGCACGCTCGGTCATGGTCGACGCCCAGCGCCGCAATGGCGAGACCATCATGGCCATGGGGATGAGCGGGGCGTTGGCTCAGCGTTGGAACGGGATTAACAACCGCTATATCGGCGCCACTGTACGCCTGAGCGATGTCGCCGGCTCTTTCGGCAGCGTTTCGAAGGTGCTGCGGCTCCTGCTGCAGTCGCTGATGCTCGGTCTCGGCGCCTATCTTGTGATCAGGCTGGAATTGACCGCCGGTTCCATGATCGCCGCTTCGATCATGATGGGTCGCGCGCTCGCGCCGATCGAAACCGCCATTGCGAACTGGCGCGCTTTTATTTCGGCCCGCCAAAGCATGACGCGGCTGTCGGAAACGCTCGTGCGTGCCGAGCAGAAGCGGGCAGCCACCGCACTGCCCAAGCCGGCGCGCAGCCTGGATGTCGAGCAGGTTACGGTTGTTCCCCCGGGCAGCACCGTCCCGGTCGTGGGCGGGGTGCGGTTTGGCCTCAAGGCCGGCGACGTAGTCGGCATCATCGGTCCAAGCGGGGCCGGCAAGACCTCGCTGGTGCGCGCTCTCGTCGGTATCTGGCGGCCCGCCAAAGGGTGCGTGCGGCTCGACGGCGCCGCACTCGATCAATGGGATCCCGAACTTCTCGGCCAGCATGTCGGATTCATCTCACAGTCGGTCGAACTGTTCGACGGAACCATCTCCGAGAATATCGCGCGGATGAGCGTGTCGCCCGACCCCGAATCCGTGCTTCGCGCCGCGCGTGCGGCCGGCGCGCACGAGATGATCCTGCGACTTCCGAACGGGTACGATACCAGGATCGGCGAAGGGGGGACGGTGTTGTCGGGAGGGCAGCGGCAACGCATCGCGCTGGCGCGCGCACTGCACGGCGATCCGTTCCTCATTGTGCTCGACGAGCCGAACTCGAATCTCGATAACGAGGGCGAGCTGGCATTGCGCCAGGCGCTGGTAAATCTCAAAACGCGGGGAGCCATCGTCGTGCTGATTGCGCACCGGCCTTCGGTCCTCTCGGTGTGCGATTATGTCCTGCTGCTCGCCAACGGCACGCAGCAGGATTTCGGACCGCGCGACGAGGTCTTGCGCAAGGTCATCCCGCAGCGTGCGCCGGCGGCACCGGCTGCTGCTGGAGCGGCCGGCAATCTCAAAGTCGTCAGCGCTGCGACCGGTGGAGGGTAGACGTGACCGAGACCGAGCCGGATCCGCATCGCATGATTCGCAAGCTCAATCTGATTGGGCTGGCGATTACCGTTCTTCTCATTGGCGGCGTCGGCGGCTGGGCGACAGCGACCCAGTTGGCCGGCGCGGTAATTGCGCCCGGTTCAATCGTGGTGGAATCAAACATCAAGAAAGTGCAGCACCCGACCGGTGGTGTGGTGGGCGAGATACTGGTCAGGGAGGGCGCCGAAGTCCAGGATGGGCAGGTCGTGCTCCGGCTCGACGATACCGTGACCAGAGCAACACTCGGTGCCGTGCGATCGCAGCTCGAAGAGCTTTTGGCGCGGGAGGCTCGGCTTCTGGCCGAACGCGACGATGGTGATTCCATTGCATTCCCCGAACAATTGACCAAGGGTCGCGGCGACCCGGCGGTGGCGGTTGCGATGGCTGGCGAGGAGAAGCTGTTCGAGTCGCGAAGGACCGCGCGCACCGGTCAGCGCTCGCAGTTGCGCGAACGAATCACCCAGATGAACGAGGAGATCCGCGGCCTGTCGGCGCAACTCAAGGCCAAGGAAACCGAGCTTGATCTGATCGGGCAGGAGCTCGTCGGAGTCTCTGAGCTCTACAAGAAGAATTTGGTCTCCATTTCACGCTTCATGCAGCTTCAGCGCGACCAGACGAGACTGCAGGGCGAGCGGGGTTCGCTCATTGCCGATATCGCGCGCGCGCGGGGCAAGATCAGCGAAACCGAGCTGCAGATAATCCAGCTCGATCAGGATTTTCGGACCGAAGTACTGAAGGATTTGCGCGAATCGCAGGGCAAGATCGCGGAGCTCAAGGAACGGGTCACGGCAGCCGAGGACCAGCTCAAGCGTGTCGATCTGCGCGCGCCGCAGACCGGCTTCGTCCACCAGCTGACGGTGCACACCGTCGGCGGCGTGATCAGCAATGGCGAGACCATCATGCAGATCGTGCCGCGTGCCGACGAACTCGTGGTTGAGGCTAAGGTGGCCCCTAACGACATCGACCAAGTGGCAACGGGAGCGAAAGCGATCGTACGTATCATGGCTGGCAACCAGCGCACGACCCCCGAGATCGCCGGAAAGGTGATCCGCGTGTCTCCCGATCTCGCTCATGAGCAGCCGAACGGCTCTCAGCCGGCCCAGGCGTACTACACCGTGCGTATTTCGCTGCCGCCCGATGAGGTGGGCCGCCTCAAGGACCTGCGCCTGGTGCCGGGCATGCCGGCCGAAGCCTTCATCCAGACATATGCCCGCACCCCCCTCGAATACCTGCTCAAGCCGCTTCACGATCAGATAGCGCGGACATTTCGTGAGCGTTGATGCGCAGCATCGCTGTCTGACCGTACGTGCCATCCAAGGACCCTAAGCCAAGTCGAATGGGCGCCAGCGCGGCCAGCGACCTCGAGCCTACGAACCCGTCGCGTGGCGGTGGCATCGAGAAGGCGGCGCTGTTCGCCGGCAAGCTCCTCGTGACGGGGGCGTGCTTTTGGTATGTCTCGCGGCAAATCGATCTGCGTCAGGCCCTATCCGCCATCCCAACGTTGAATGTTGGTTGGGCCCTCGCTGGGGTCGTTATCGCCATGCTGCAACTCCCGCTGCTTGGCCTGCGGTGGCGCAATGTGGTGGAAGGGCTCGGGGTACGTGGCGCCCGCATGACGCGCTCCGCCATGATCGCGGCCACCGCGGCCGGAGCGTTCTTCGCGCAGGTGCTGCCGAGTGTGGCAGGCGAGGGCGTTCGCGCCTGGCTGCTCGTTCGGCTTGGTTGCGACTGGCGCAACGCCGTGACGAGCGTGGTGATCGACCGCGCGGCCGCTGTGGGCCTGCTGATCGCGATGACATTCGTCATTCTGCTGCTGCCGTCCGGTTTCACCGCTCTTGGCGGATATCGGACCGTGACATTGGCCGTATACGGCGCGTTGCTGGTCGCTGGCGGATCCGTCCTCCTGCTGGCGCCGAGCCTCGTTGGACCGCTGGCCCGGTGGCGATATTCTCGCTGGTTAGCGACGCTGGCCGCCGACGCCCATCGCGTTCTATTCGGGCCGAACGGTTGGACCGTCCTCAGCATTGGATGCCTCATTCATGTGCTCACCATCGTGATCGTCTGGTCGCTGGGCCGTGCACAGGGCCTTGCACTCCCGATCGCAGAAGCGGCTGTGCTGTTCACCGTCATGATCGGCGTGGCCCTCATCCCGATCTCGGTCGGCGGCTGGGGCCTGCGAGAACTGGCCGTCATCTCGCTCCTCGGGAACCACGGCGTTGCGCCGGAAAAGGCGCTGCTGTTCTCGGTGTGCTTCGGTCTCGCCCTGGCCATCGGTTCGCTGCCCGGGGCGTTAGCCTGGCTCCTCTATTCCTTTGCGCCCCCGCCGCCCTCAACCGGGCTCGGCCCATGAGCCTCGAGTTCTGCCTCCCCGCGCGCGGCCGGTCCTTGCCAGCCGGCGTTGTTCACGCTGCGTGCCGGCGCTGAGCGGGAACGGCGAGACCGCCATGTCTTGGTCGTGAAAACAGGTTCGCTTCATGCAGATAGCAATGATCGGTACCGGCTATGTGGGCCTCGTGTCAGGGGCGTGCTTTTCCGATTTCGGGCATGTGGTGACTTGTATCGACAAGGATGCGAAAAAGATCGAGCAGCTTCGCGGCGGCCGTATCCCGATCTTCGAACCCGGGCTTGATGCTTTGGTGGCTAGCAATGTCGAAGCCGGCCGCCTGTCCTTTACGACGGAATCTCCAGCGGCGATCCGCGCGGCCGATGCGGTATTCCTTGCCGTCGGAACTCCGTCGAGGCGCGGCGATGGCTTTGCCGACCTTACCTATGTGTACGACGCCGCCCGGGAGATCGCCACCGAATTGCAAGGATTCACCGTCGTCGTCATCAAATCCACCGTGCCGGTCGGGACCAACGACGAAGTCGACGCCATCATCCGCAAGTTCAGGCCAGAAGCGGACTTCGCGGTCGTTTCCAACCCGGAGTTTTTGCGCGAGGGGGCCGCGATCGAGGATTTTAAGCGGCCGGACCGCGTCGTGGTCGGTTCCGATGACGAGCGAGCACGTCGCGTGATGCGCGAGCTCTATCGGCCACTGTTCATCAACGAGACGCCGATCCTCTTCACCGGGCGCCGCGCCGCCGAACTGATCAAATACGCCGCCAATTCATTCCTCGCCACCAAGATCACGTTCATCAACGAGATGGCGGATCTCTGCGAAAAGTGCGGCGCCGACGTTCAGGAGGTTGCGCGTGGCATGGGGCTCGACCGCCGCATCGCCAGCAAGTTCCTGCATCCCGGCCCGGGCTTCGGTGGCTCGTGCTTTCCCAAGGACACCGCGGCTCTCACCGCCATCGGACAGCGCTACGGCACGCCCATCAAGATCGTGGAGACGGTGATCGGAGTGAACGACGCGCGCAAGCGAGCAATGGCCGTGAAGGTCGTCGCGGCCTGCGGCGGCTCGCTCACGGGAAAGACCATCGCCGTGCTCGGCCTCACCTTCAAGCCCAACACCGACGACATGCGCGAGGCGCCGAGTCTCGTCATTGTTCCCGCACTCGAGGCAGAGGGCGCCCGTGTGCGCGCCTACGATCCGCACGGGATGGAGGAGGCGCGCAAGCTGATGCCGCGGCTCGAGACCGCCGGCGACCCCTATTCCTGTATCGAAGGTGCGGACGCAATGCTGATCCTCACGGAGTGGGACCAGTTCCGCGCGCTCGATTTCGACCGCGTCAAGGTCGCGCTCCGCAAGCCCGTGGTCATCGACCTGCGCAACATCTACCAGCCGGCCGATCTCGCCGCCAAGGGCCTCACCTATGTAAGCGTGGGACGGGGCTAAACGCGCCGAGACTGCTTGAAATCGAATGCGCAGTCGCGTCATGCGGTTTCCAGCCGGCCGGGCGTCGTCGCTGCAGTGGACCCGCGCTATCGCCCGTACACGTCGTCGAGGCGCACGATGTCGTCCTCGCCGAGATAGCTGCCGACCTGCACCTCGATAAGTTCGAGGGGTATCTTGCCCGGATTGGCAAGCCGGTGGACGCTCCCGATCGGGATATAGATTGATTCGTTCTCGTGCACGCTGCGCACGTTGTCGCCGAGGGTGACCTCGGCGGTCCCCTTGACCACGACCCAGTGCTCGGAGCGATGGAAGTGCTTCTGCAGCGAGAGCTTGCTGCCGGGTTTGACGACGATCCGCTTCACCCGATAGCGCGGGGCGATATCGATGTCCTGGTAGTACCCCCATGGGCGATAAATGCGGCGATGCTCGACTGCCGCGCGATGATTACGGGCCTTGAGCTCCTCGACCAGTACCTTCACCTGCTCGGCCTTGGCGCGCGTGCTGACAAGCACGGCATCCGCAGTCGAAACGACGATGACGTCGTCCAGCCCGATCACGGTTGTGAGCAGCGGCTCCTCGGAGCGTACCAGGCTGTTGCGACTGTCCAGCATGACGACGGGGCCGTCGGTTGCGTTGCCGGCATCGTCATGATCGAGGATATCCCAGACCGCGCTCCAGCTGCCGACATCCGACCAGCCCAGATCGGCGGGAACCACGGCGGCGAGGTTGGTGCGCTCCATGACCGCATAGTCGATCGACTTCTTCGGCGCACGCCCGAAAGCGTCAGGGGCGAGCCGCAGAAAATCAAGGTCACGCGTGAGGCCGCGGACCGACGCGATCGCGGCCTCCGCCATGGCGGGCTCGAAACGCTCGATCTCGCTGAGCATGGTAGCGGCGTGAAACAGGAAGTTTCCGCTGTTCCAGAGGTAGTGGTCCGCCACGTAGCCGGCTGCCATTGCGGCATCGGGCTTTTCGACGAACGCCTCGACCGACCGCACGGACGCGCCGTTGAGCTTTTCGCCCGGGCGGATGTAGCCGTAATTCGTTGCCGGGTGCGTGGGCTCAATGCCGAAGGTGACGATGCGTCCTTGTGCGGCGGCGGCGGCGGCGTGCCGGCAGGCTTCGCGGAAGGCATCGGGCTTGTGCATGACATGGTCGGCCGCCAGCACGAGCACGAGGGCGTCGCGGTCGCGATCAGCCGCGAGCACGGCAGAGACCGCGACTGCGGGACCGGAATCGCGGCGCAGCGGCTCGAGCACGATATCGGCCTCAACGCCGCGTTCGCGCAACTGCTCAGCCACAACGAAGCGAAAGTCAGCGTTGGTGATGACGATCGGGCGCGCGAACAGGTCTGGAGCCACGATACGCGCGAGCACCTGTTGGAACGTCGACTCCTGTCCGACCAGGGGGACGAACTGCTTCGGCATGCTCTCGCGCGAAACCGGCCAGAGCCGTGTTCCAGCGCCGCCACACATGATCACTGGAATGATTTGAGCCGGCATCGAAGTTCCCTTGACCCAACACAGTTCAAGCGGTCCCGGCGCCAAACGTCAAGCCGCGCCGGCGGTATCCGGAACCTGGACGTTCGTGTCCCACGCCCCCGCAGCGCCTATCCGCGACCGACCGGTGACGCGAGCAGATGCTGGTAGAGCCTGACAAGTTCACCGCCGATATGCTGGCCCGAGAACTCGCGCTCGACCAGCGCGCGGCTGGCGGCGCCAAACTGGTGCCGCAGTTCGGCGTCGAGCGCGAGCCGCTCGATTGCATCGGCCAGCGCCGCGGCGTCCTCGAGTGGAACAAGAAATGCGTTCACACCCGGCCGCGCGATGTCTCGGCAGCCCGGCACATCGGTTGCAACCAGTGGCCGGCCGCAGGCCGCGGCTTCCAGGAGACTTAGAGGCATTCCCTCACGATGGGACGGCAGCACCGCGATATGTGCGCGAGCCCACAGTGCGCGGATGTCTTCAACGAAGCCGAGGTGCGTGACATCCGGTCTCCGGGACCACCCTTCGATTTCCTGCGGCGAAATCGACGCCGGATTTGCCGGATCGGGAAGGCCGGCGATCAGGAGTCGGATATCGCGTCCACGCCGGGCGAGGCGCTCGTGCGCCGCCAGTAGCGTCCGTATACCCTTCGACTCGACCAGGCGGCCGACGAAGGCGAGCGTGACCGGCTCCGCGGGTTCCGGTAACGGCGTCAACGCGTCGACATCGACGCCGGAGCCCGCGATCAGGGCGATGCGTTCCCTTGCCACGCCAAGACGCTCGATGACGGCACGGTCGTCGAGGTTTTGGACGAGAACCGCGGAGCGGGGACGGTTCAGCAACCGGCGCAATGCCAGCGCCAGGCCCGCACGCGCCATGCGAACCTTGGCCGTGTCGCTGATGAACATCGTGCCGAGGCCGGTCATCGCATTGAGGCAAACGACGGGAAGGCCGACAGCGGCAAAGGAGCCGACCACGGTCGCCGGCAAGGCGACGTGATGGGCGAGGTCGGGCTCTATTGCGCGATAGAGCTTGCGCACCTCGCGTACCACCCGGACAAGGTCGCGCGGGTCGAGGCTACCGCGGCGCCAGGAAATGGGATGGAGATGAAATCCCTCCGCCTCGATTGCAGGGCCATGACGGTCGACCCGGGTCGCCACATGCACCTCGAAGCCCGCATTGCGGGCTGCGCGCGCCATCGGCAAGCGATGGGAGATGAAATACCAATCTTCGGTCACGAGATAGACAACGCGCGGCACCTTCCGGTCCGCGCGGCGGAATGGTGAGCCGGAATTCGCGATTTCAGGAAAATTCGCCGACAGTTGTGCGACAGCACCGACGATGTGGTACAGGCTGGTTGCGCGCGCAGGTTCCCTGACGAACACATCAGTCGCGGTCAACTGGTCGAACCAGACCCCTGGTGTCGGGGTGTCGAGAAAGCGCCGCAGTCCCCTGATTGCGGCTGCAACATCCGCGCTACGCTGGTTCGCAAGGTAGGCACGAATGCGTTCGCATTGCGCCCAGAGCCGCGCGACCGGATTGTGAATGCTACCGTCGGTGAGCACGGCATTGATGACGACGCCGCGGCGCGCATCGAGCCCGTGGGAATCGGCGAACGCAATCAGCCGCGGGACAGCGTCTGGCTTGGCTCGGCCGGTGAGATGGGCCCAGCGATCGAGCAGGAACGCCCATTCGTGATGGTGGCCGGGCTCGCAGATGCGGCCTTCGACGCCGGGCGCCGGCGACCAGTCCGAGGCAAAGAATTCGCGCAGTGCACCGGACTCCGGCGCGATGAGCTTTTCAAGACACAGCGTGGCTATGCCATCCGCCATGCGCCGCCAAGCCGGATCGTCGTCGACGGCGATCCAGGCGAGCGCAGCTTCGAACAGATGCATGTGCGCGTTCGCGCAGCGCGGCAGGCGGTTGGCGCGATCCTCGCGAAAGCCGCCGAGCGGGTGGGCGTAGGACTGGTCGAGCGCGGTGCGCAACGCCACCGCCCGAAGGCGCCAACCCGCGGCCTCACCGAACGCCCCGTGACCGCTCGCGTAGGCCAACAAGGCGAAGGCCTGATTGTAGAGATCGAACGTGGAGTTGCGAACCTGGCCGTCGAGGTCAACGACCGACGCCACCGTCGCGTCTGCGGTGATGAAATGCCGGCCAAGAAAATCGAGCGCGTGCAGCATCGCCTCGCGCCATGGGCCGTCCCAGCCGAGACGGCCCGCCTCGCGATAGGAGAACGCCATGCGGGCTATCGTGCGCGCCCGGTGGGGCAACGCCAGCGCCCGGCCGTCAAGTTCGATCGCTTCGTGGAATCCACCCCGAACGCGGTCCGCACCGTCCTCCCACCACAGCGGCAGCGCTTCATCGAACAACCAATTCCTGAGCGCCGTCGCCTCGCGCACGACCTCGCTCATTCCGGCGGCCTTGCCTGCTGAAGGGTCGCGACAATCGCCGCCCGGCATCCAGTCATTGCATGGAGACGGTGCCGTGACGGGGGCTTGGCATTTCTCGGTATATCCTGCACGAGGTGATGCCAGCCGGATGCCGGCGGCACGGCGTTTAAGGATGAGGGCAGCATGGCCGTGCCAGGAAAGGACGCATCTTGAAGGAGCCTGTTCTCGTCACCGGGGCAGCCGGATTCATCGGCATGCATGTGGCGCGTCGTCTGCTGGCGGACGGCCGTGACGTGGTGGGTGTCGACGATCTCAACGCCTACTACGATCCCCGCCTGAAGGAAGCGCGCGTCGCCGAACTCCGGGCTTTCCACAACTTCGAGTTCGTACGGACCGATATTGCCAAGTCCGGGGCTATCGCGGAGTTGTTCGCAGCCCATCGTTTTCCCCAGGTCGTGCATCTCGCTGCGCAGGCCGGGGTCCGCCATTCCCTGGTCGATCCGCATGCCTATGCCAACGCCAATCTCACCGGCTTCCTCAATGTGCTCGAAGGCTGCCGGCACTCGGGATGCCGGCATCTGGTATACGCCTCGTCCTCTTCCGTCTATGGCGCCAATACACGCGTACCTTTTTCGACATCCGACAACGTCGACCATCCCCTGAGCCTTTACGGCGCGACCAAGAAAGCCAACGAGCTGATGGCCCATGCCTACGCGCATCTGTTTGCGCTGCCGGCGACCGGCTTGCGTTTCTTCACCGTGTATGGGCCGTGGGGCCGGCCGGACATGGCGATGTGGCTGTTCGCGGATGCCATCATGCAGGGGCGGCCGATCAAGTTGTTCAACCATGGCCAGATGCGGCGCGACTTCACGTATGTCGACGATGTGGTCGAAGCGGTCGTGCGGCTCGTGCCGCGGCCCCCCGCACCGAATCCAGCTTGGTCCGGGACCGCTCCCGATCCAGCCACCAGCCTGGCGCCATGGCACGTGTACAATATCGGCAACAACCGGCCAGTCGAGGTGACCGAGGTCGTCCGCCTGATCGAGGAGGCGATCGGCAAGCCGGCCGTGCGCGAGATGCTCCCGATGCAGCCAGGCGATGTTCCCGAGACCTGTGCCGATGTGGCGGCCCTGGAGCGCGCCGTCGGGTTCCGGCCTATGACTTCGATCGGGGAGGGGGTGCGCCGGTTCGTCGACTGGTTCCTCGGGTTCCGTCGAGCGTGATGGTTCAGAACCGTCCGTCATAGCGTAAGTGCAGGTGTAACTCTTTGATTCAAAACGTGTCCACAGCCCCGATCCGGGGCATCGCCAGCCGCCTTCGGGCGTGCTAGGGAGGGAATCGCTACGGGCGCCGGCAGGGGGATTTCGTCGATCATGGTGCAACCCGCGAAACACGGCGCGGACGGACCGCTTCGCGTAGGAGTGGTCGGCGTCGGCGTCATGGGCAGCAATCATGCGCGCGTCTTCGCCGATCTTCCCGGCGTCAGGTTGGTCGGCGTGGCAGATCCCGACGACAAGCAACGGGATTTCGTCGCGGACGCCCTCGGCTGTCCGGCCTTCAACGACGTCGAAACACTGCTCGCGAGCGGCGTCGATGCGGTGACGATCGCGGCTCCTACGCATGTGCACCGGGAGTTGGCACTCGCATGCATCGGGCAGGGCGTGCATGTGTTGGTGGAGAAGCCAATCGCGCCTTCGGTCGAAGAGGGCCGCGCCATCATTGCAGCCGCGAGGCACGCGCGCGTAACCCTGATGGTTGGACACGTGGAGCGTTTCAACCCCACGGTCGAAGCCATCAAGGAAGCGATTCGCGACGAGGACATCCTGTCCATTGCCATCACCCGTGTCGGCCCGTTCCCGCCGCGCATGTCCAACGTGGGCGTGGTCATCGACCTCGCCGTGCACGACATCGATCTTATCCGCTGGTTCACCGAATCGGAGATCGCGGAGGTGCAACCGCAACTCTCCAACGCGGTGGCGGAACGCGAAGATATCGCATTGCTTCAATTCCGGACCGCCTCCGGGGTTCTTGCGCACATCAATACCAATTGGCTCACGCCGTTCAAGGCGCGCAACGTCACTGTCGCGACCCGCAACAAATACGTCATGGGCGACCTTTTGACCCGGCAGGTGAGCGAGTGCTTCGGCTTTCAGCCCGACGGGAGCTATTCGATGCGGCATCTCTCGGTCGGTCACGCCGAGCCGCTGCGCGCCGAGTTGCAGGCCTTCGTCGCGGCGATCCGAAGCGGCACGGACCCCGCGGTGACGGGGGAGGAAGGCGTGGCGAGCCTCGCAATCGCTATTCGCTGCCTCGAAGGCCGGGCGATGCCGAGCATAACGCGGCGGCGCTCCGGCCCACGGCGGGTGATCGGTTGACGCGGCTGTCTTTGCCGATGCGATCGATTCTGTGAGCACGATGAATCAGCACGCCCGGCTCGATCCTGCGCCCATCCCGTTCATCGATGTTGCCGCACAGCGGCGGCGGCTGGGACGCTCGGTCGACGACGCGATCGCGCGTGTTCTCGGCCACTGCCAATTTATCCTCGGCCCCGAAGTGGGTGCGTTCGAAGCCGACCTTGCCGCATTCTGTGGCGCGCGCCACGCGGTGACCTGCGCGAGTGGAACGGATGCCTTGGTGCTGGTGCTGATGGCCAAGGGCATCGGCCCGGGCGATGCGGTGATCTGCCCGAGCTTCACCTTCACCGCCACAGCCGAAGTAGTGGCGCTGGTAGGTGCCACCCCGGTTTTCGCGGATGTCGAGGAGACGACTTTCAATCTCGACCCCGACAGCCTGCGGCGTGCGTGCGTGGCGGCACGCAAGCTCGGACTTCGCGCGAAGGCAGTGATCCCGGTCGATCTGTTCGGGCAGCCCGCCGACTACGATCGCATCACGCCGATCGCCGAGGCGGAAGGACTGTTCGTGCTCGATGACGCCGCGCAGGCCTTCGGCGCGACCTACAAGAACCGCCGTCTCGGCGCGCTCGCGCCGGCCACCGCGACGAGCTTCTTTCCGGCAAAGCCGCTCGGCTGCTACGGCGACGGCGGGGCGGTGCTTACCGACGACGAGGAACTTGCGCAGGTCATGCGCAGCCTGCGCGTCCATGGCGAGGGGCGCGACAAGTACGATTGCGCGCGCATCGGCCTCAACGGCCGCCTCGACACGATCCAGGCCGCTGTGCTGATCGAGAAGCTCAAGATCTTCCCCGAAGAGATCGTGGCGCGCGAACGCGTGGCGCGCCGGTACTGCGCAGGCCTCGCCGATTTGGCGGCTGTTCCGAGGCTTGCCCACGGATCGACCTCGGTCTGGGCGCAATATACGATCCGGCTGCCCGCCGGGACGCGCGATGACCTCGCTGCTGCGCTCAAGTCGCAAGGAATCCCGACCGCGATCTACTACCCCATCCCGCTGCACCGCCAGCGGCCTTATCAGGGTTTTCCGGTCGCGGAGGGCGGCGCGCCGGTAAGCGAACGCCTCGCCGGGGAGGTGATCAGCCTGCCCATGCACGCATATCTCGACGATGCGACCCAGGACCGGATCATCACAGCAGTGCGGCGCGCGCTGGCCCGGTGAGGGTGTCACCGCTCAATGGATGCGCCCGCTTTGGCGCCGAGGCGGGGCCGAACGACTATAATCCGGCTCGATTCTCGTGACATCGCCTCTGGATAGGCACGGGGCGCGGCCGATGCTTGCATCCATGTTCACTGTCGGCGGCTTGACGCTACTGTCGCGCCTCACCGGATTCGCGCGCGATATCGTGCTGGCAGCCGTGCTTGGGGCGGGGCCGATCGCGGACGCCTTTTTTGTCGCACTGAGGCTTCCCAACCATTTCCGCGCGATCTTCGCCGAGGGTGCCTTCAACGCCGCCTTCGTGCCGGCCTACGCGCGGGTCCGCCAGCAGGGCGGCCCGGATCCCGCCAAACGCTTCGGCGACCGTGTGTTCACGTTACTCTTTGCTACCGAAGTCGTGCTGGTCGCCATCGCGCTCATCTTTACGCCGGCGGTAATCTCGCTGCTGGCACCGGGGTTCTACAGGGATCCGGGGCGCTATGCGCTTGCGGTCGAACTCACGCGGATCACGTTTCCCTATCTCTTGCTCGTTTCCCTGGTGACGCTTTACGGCGGCATTCTCAACGCGCTTTCGCGGTTTGCGGCGCCGGCCGCGGCTCCCATTCTGCTCAATATATCGATGATGGTGACCCTGGCGGTCGCGACATCCTTTCCAACGCCCGGCCACGCCGCCGCCTGGGGCGTGTTGATCGCGGGCGTCCTCGAGGTGCTCCTGGTCGGCGGCGATGCCTGGCGGCAGGGCGTGATGACGACGTTCCGCTGGCCGAAATGGGATGAGGACCTCAAACGTTTCTTCAAGGCGCTCGCGCCCGCGACCATCGGCTCGGCCGGAGTGCAGATCGCGCTCTTCGCCGACACGATCATTGCAAGCTTCCTCGCCGCCGGCGCGCTATCGGCACTCTACTACGCCGACCGGCTCAATCAGCTGCCGATCGGCGTGATCGGGATTGCGGTGGGCACCGTGCTGCTGCCGGAAATGGCGACCCGGATCGCGGCAGGCGACGAGGGACGCGCGCGTCGCGCGCAGAACCAGGCGATCGAGCTCACGTTGCTGCTCTCGATCCCCTGCCTCGTCGCCTTTCTGTTGCTGCCCGAGCTCATCATGCGGGCATTGTTCATGCGCGGGGCGTTCACCGCCGCGGACGCTGCCGCCGCGGGGCAGACGCTCGCCGCCTACGCGCTTGGCCTGCTGCCGTTCGTGCTGATTCGCAGCGTGACGGCGACGTTTCTCGCTCGCGGCGACACCGCGACCCCGGTCAAGGCGTCGCTCACGGCGATGGCGGTGAACGTTGCGTTCAAGGTCATGCTGATGGGGACGCTTGCGCAGGTGGGACTTGCCCTCGCGACCTCGATCGGCGCCTGGCTCAATCTCGGACTGGTCGTCTGGTTCGCCGTGCGACAAGGGCATTTCAGCCTCGATCCGGCATTGCGAAGCGCAATGGCGAGGCTTGCCGCGGCCGGCATCGTGCTCGCCATCGTCCTCTGGCTGGCACAGGAGCCCGCTGCCCGCTTGTTTGCGAGCTGGACGTCGTGGCGGGACGAGAGCACGCTTGCGGTGCTCGCCGTGATCGGAGGCTTCGTCTACGGTGCTATCGTGCTCGCGCTGTTCGGGCGCCGATGGCTGGCGGCGCTCCGGGCACGAAAGCTCCCGATCGCACAACCGCCGGTGCCACCACCGCCCGATTGATCAGCCGCGACGCGCGCGCTCGTCCGGTACGAGCGAGACCACATGGCGGTTGCCGCTGCGCAACGCTTCGATTTCGACACTGCGGCCGATCTTGTCGCCCGCAAGGATGCGAATGAGGTCGTCTGCGCCGGTGACCGGCATGCCGTCGAGCGCAAGGATGATGTCGCCGGCGGTCAGGCCGGCACGTTCGGCCGGGCTCCCCGGCTCGATGGTCGCGATCATCACGGCGCTCTCCTGCACAAGGCCCGCTGCGTGCCGCCGCCGACGCGAAAGCGTGAATTGCTGGGCGGCAATTCCGATATAGGCGCGCCGCACACGGCCATGTCGCACTAGTTCGCCAAGCACGAAACTCGCCGTGTTCGATGCAACTGCAAAGCAGATTCCCTGCGCGCCCATGATCACGGCGGTATTGATGCCGACGACCTCGCCGTGTGAGGAAACGAGCGGTCCGCCGGAATTGCCGGGATTGAGCGCGGCGTCGGTCTGGATTACGTCGTCAATCAGGCGGCCGGAGCGGGCCCGCAATGACCGGCCCAGCGCCGAAACCACGCCAGTTGTCACGGTGGACTCGAATCCGAGTGGATTGCCGATGGCGATAACGAGTTGGCCACGCCTGAGCAGCTTGGAGTTGCCGAGCGGGGCGGCCGGGAGCGTCACCGGGGCGTCGATCCGCACCAGCGCGAGATCGGTGTCGGGATCGTCGCCGACGACGCGGGCGGTGAGGGTGCGGCCGTCGACGGTGGTGACGTTGACGCGTGCGGCGCCGTCCACCACATGGCTGTTGGTGAGGACGAGGCCGTCAGGCGCTACGATGACGCCCGAGCCCGTGCCGCCGGGCCGGCGTGCGTCGCTTGCCCTGGTGTCCAGTCGGACGACGGCGGGTCCGACGCGCTCCACGACGTCGATGACAGCGCGCGAGTAAGCGTCGAGCAATGCCTGATCCTCGGGCGGGACCGGCGGCGGGGTGACAGGGGCAGAATCGGGTCTGTCGAGCATTGGCGTACCTGGGGCGCAGCTGGCGACGCCGACATGGCCGGCATCGTGCGCAAGTGGCTGGTGGACTTGGGCTTCGTTCGCAGATATGGGGTGCGCCGCGGCGTCGCGAAAGGGGCCGGCCAGCGTTCACAAGCACGCGACCGCACCGGTAGGGACGCTCCCGCCTATATATAGTCCGCATTTGTGATGATCCTGTCGCCGAGCCCTATGCCGCCATTCCTCCGAACCTTGGCTGTCGTCGTTCTGATCGGCTTGGCGCCGGTGCTTGCGGGCTGTGGCGAGGGCGCCAAACAGGCGGCGCCCCCGCCGCCAAAGGTCACGGTCGCCAAACCCGTCAAGCGCACGATCGTCGATCAGGACGAATATGTGGGACGCTTCGTCGCCGTCGATGTCGTCGAACTGCGAGCGCGTGTATCGGGGTACCTTGACAAGATCTATTTCGAAGACGGCCAGATCGTGAAGCAGGGTGATCTGCTTTTCACCATCGACAAGCGGCCGTTTCAGAACACGCTCGACCAGGCACGCGCGAATTTGGAAACGGCCAAGTCCAACGTGGTTTTTACCCAGTCCGATCTGACGCGCGGCCAGCAGCTCCTTCGCGATCGCACCATTAGCGAGCAGATCTTCGAGCAGCGGTCGCAGGCGTTCCGCAACGCGCAGTCTGCGGTCGCGGCCAGTGAGGCTATGGTGCGTCAAGCCGAGCTCGATCTCGAATTCACCGACCTCCGGGCTCCGGTCACCGGCCGCATCGGCGACCGCCGGCTATCGCAGGGCAATCTCGTGACCGGCGGTACCGGTGGCGCGACCACGCTGCTCGCCACCATCGTCTCGACCGATCCGATCCGCCTGGAATTCACCTTCGATGAAGCGTCGCTGCTGCGGTACGAGCGCCTCGCTCGCGAGGGCAGCACGGACGTGACCGGCCGCGGCCCCGTGCCCGTGAGGGTGAAACTCCTCGACGAGGCGGATTTTTCGCATTATGGACGCATGGATTTCGTCGACAATGTGATCGATCGCTCGACCGGCACGATTCGCGGCCGCGCGCAATTCGTCAATTCCGACGGGCTGTTCACCCCCGGCATGTTCGGGCGCGTGCAGGTTCCCGGCTCACCTCCGTACGAGGCACTGATGGTCCCCGATGCCGCCATCGGTACCGAGCAGGTGCGCAAATTTGTCTACGTCGTGGATCAGGACGATGTCGCCACGCAGCGCTTCGTCACGCTCGGCGAAGTTACTGATGAGCTGCGCGTCATAAAGCAGGGGATATCAGCGAACGATCGCGTCATCATCAACGGCCTGATGCGGGTACGTCAGGGCCAGAAGGTGACACCGGAGGAACAGCAGGCGCCGCCGCCGCAGGCCACCGCTCCCCAGGCCAAGACTAATTGATTGCTTAGAGACCGATGCGCATTTCGCATTTCTTCATCGACCGTCCGATTTTTGCGGCTGTCGTCTCGATCGTTTTCGTGATTTTGGGGGCCGTGTCGTTCGCGCGGCTGCCGGTGGCGCAATATCCCGAGATCGCGCCGCCGATCATCAACGTAGCCGGCCAGTATCCCGGGGCCAACGCGGACATCGTCGCCTCGACCGTGGTCACGCCGCTCGAGCAGCAGATCAACGGCGTCGAGAAGATGCTTTACATGTCGTCGAACTCGACCGCCGACGGGCGCTTCACGATTGCCGTCACATTCGATCTCGGCACCGATCTCGATGTCGCCCAGGTGCAGGTGCAGAACCGTGTTGCAATCGCGCAGCCGCGACTTCCCGGCGACGTGCGCAATATCGGCGTAACCGTAACCAAAAGCTCGCCCGACCTGATGATGGTCGTCCATCTCTTTTCGCCCGACAAGTCGCGCGACAGCCTGTTCATCTCCAACTACGCAACGCTGTCCATTACCGACACGCTGACCCGCATCGACGGGGTCGGGTCGATCACCGTGTTCGGCAGCCGGGACTATTCCATGCGGGTTTGGGCCGATCCCGATCGGCTGCAGACCGTCGGCCTGACCGCGAGCGACGTCGTCGCCGCGTTGCAATCGCAGAACGTCCAGGTCGCCGGCGGCGTGCTTAATCAGCCGCCGACGCCGAAGCAAGGCGCGTTTCAGTTCGCGGTGCAGACGCTGGGGCGGCTCGCCAACCCAGAAGAATTTGCCAACATCGTGGTGAAACAGACCCCACTTGCCGTGGTCCGTCTCAAGGACGTTGCCCGTATCGAACTGGCGGCCCAGGACTATACGTCAAACTCCTACCTCGATCGGGATCCGGCGGTGGCGCTGGCGGTCTTCCAGCGACCCGGCTCCAACGCGCTGGCGACCGCAAAGAACATCATCAGCACGATGGATCAGCTGTCGAAGCGCTTTCCGGCCGGGATCCAGCACGCAATTGTCTACAACCCCACGGCATTCATTCAGGAATCCGTCAATGCGGTAATCGAGACCATCGGCGAGGCGGTGATCCTCGTCGTTGTGGTGGTCATCCTGTTTCTGCAGACTTGGCGCGCGGCCATTATTCCGATCGTCGCCATTCCCGTTTCGCTGGTGGGCACCTTCTTTTTCATGGTGCTGTTCGGGTTCACACTCAACAATCTCTCGTTGTTCGGCCTGGTGCTTGCGATCGGCATCGTTGTTGACGACGCGATCGTCGTGGTCGAGAACGTTGAACGCAATATCGAAGCCGGCTTGTCGCCACGCGAGGCGGCTTACAAAAGCATGGACGAAGTTGGCGGCGCCCTTGTCGCAATCGCGCTCGTCCTGTGCTCGGTGTTCATTCCCTCCGCGTTCATTACCGGCATCTCCGGCCAATTTTACCGCCAGTTTGCGCTCACAATTGCCGGCGCCACGATCATCTCCCTGATCGTATCGCTCACGCTGTCGCCGGCCATGTGCGCGTTGCTGCTCAAGCCGCGCGGCGCAAGCGGCCGCGTGCCGTGGTGGCAGCGGCCCATTCGCGGGTTCTTTCGCGGTTTCAACTGGGGTTTCGAGCAACTCGCGGACGGCTATCACTGGCTGGTCGCACGCGCCGTACGTTTCGTCGCCATCATGCTGATCCTCTATGTCGGCATTCTGGCCTACGGCCTCAACGAATTTCGCAAGACGCCCACCGGCTTTATTCCGCAGGTGGACCGGGGCTACCTGATCGTCGTGCTGCAGCTGCCACCTGGTGCGTCGCTTGCGCGCACCGATGAGGTGCAGCAACGTGTGGTCGACGTCTGCCTCAAGACACCGGGGGTCGCGCACGCGGTGAACATCGTCGGATTCAATGGCGCGACCTTCACGCAGGCACCCAATTCGGGCGCGGTCTTCCTGACGCTTGAGCCTTGGGACGAGCGCGGGCGTGATCCGAAGCTGTCGGCGGCCGGCATCACCGCGGAGCTGTTCAAGCGTTTGGCGGGCTTTCAGGAAGCCCTGATCCTGGTGATCCAACCCCCGCCGGTCGCCGGCATCGGCAATGCCGGCGGCGTGCGGATGATGGTGGAGGATCGTGCCGGACGGGGCTCGCAGGCGCTGCTTGACGCGACCAGCGAGATGGTGACGAAGGCGCAGCAGACGCCAGGGCTGACGCAGGTGTTCACGTTGTTTGAGAATTCAACGCCGCAAATCTATCTCGAGATCGATCGCACCAAGGCTCAGTTGCTTGGAATCAATATCGCTGACGTGTTCGCCGCGTTGCAGGTCTATATCGGTTCCGCCTACGTCAACGACTTCAATCTGCTCGGGCGGACATTTCGCGTGACCGCCCAGGCCGACGCACCCTACCGGCGCGATCCGGGCGATATCTTGAAAATCCGCGTACGCAATTCGAATGGCGAGACGGTGCCGCTGGGCTCCTTCACCACGGTTCGCAACATTGCCGGCCCCTATCGGGTGCCGCGCTACAATCTCTATCCAGCGGCGGAGCTCGACGCCACGGCAATCCCCGGTTACTCGCAAGGCCAGGCAATCGAAAGCTTGGAGAAGATCGCGGCGGAAACACTGCCGGATGGGTTCGGATACGAATGGACGACGTTGGCATTCCAGCAGATCAGGGCCGGCAACACGGCGATCTTTGCCTTCGCGCTCGCCGTGCTGTTCGTCTTTCTCGTGCTGGCGGCGCAGTACGAAAGCTTGACGTTGCCGCTCGCCGTCATCCTAATTGTGCCGATGTGCCTCGTCGCTTCGATCAGCGGCGTGATCCTGCGCGGGCAGGACAACAACATCTTGACCCAGGTCGGCTTCATCGTGCTGATCGGGCTCGCCGCCAAGAACGCCATTCTGATCGTGGAATTTGCCAAGCAGCTCGAGGACCAGGGCCGCGACCGCTGGGCGGCGGCCGTCGAGGCCGCTCGACTGCGTCTGCGGCCGATCCTGATGACGTCGCTCGCCTTCATCTTCGGCGTCATGCCGCTGGTCTGGGCGATCGGTGCCGGGGCGGAGCTGCGCCAGACGCTCGGGACCGCGGTCTTCGCTGGCATGATCGGAGTGACCGCATTCGGCCTCATTTTTACTCCGATCTTCTACGTGGTTTGTCGCTGGCTTGCGGAAAAAACGAGCAGGCACCGCCCGACGGCGGAGGCGCCGCCGGCACCCGCGGAATAGGGCAGGCCGCATGCCTCCGAGCAGGTTCGGCTTTGGTCAGGCGCTGACGCGGAAAGAGGACGACAGGCTGGTGCGCGGCAGCTCCGTGATGGGGCGACCAGGGGACGTCGCGGCCCATGAGATCGGCGTCGCGCCAAGGCCGTCGGCGGCGAGTGCCGGGGCAGGCGGATTCACCCCGTTATAGGGCCGGTTGGGTTTCACGGAATCGTGATCGGCGCCCGCCGTTTCCGGTTTTCTTGTCACCCGGAATAACAAACTCTATGCGGTGTTTACGCGATGCCCACCGAACCGCGCCGGGGCTGGCGCGGACGTCCATCCACAGAGGGAGCTAGAGAGATGATCCGCAGCGTGCTTGCTGTTGCAGTGCTCGCGTTCGGCACCACCGCGCTGGTGGCCCAAAGCGACCCGATTGCCGCCCGCAAGGCCCTGATGAAGTCGAATGGCGACCAGAATCGCGTTGCCACGGATATGCTGGAGGGCAAGCGGCCCTTCGATCTCGCGCAGGCGAAGCAAATTTTCGTGGTTTTTGCCGAGGCCGGAGAGAAGGCGCCGGCTCTGTTCCCGGACAATTCCAAAACTGGCGGCGATACGGCAGCGCTGCCTCCAATCTGGGAAAACAAAGCGGACTTCAACGCAAAGCTCGCCAAGTTCGCAAGTGAGTCAAAAGCCGCCGGCGAAGCGACCAAGGATCTGGATAGCTTCAAGGTTCAAATCACCGAGGTGCGTAAGAATTGCGGCGGATGTCATCAGACGTATCGTAAACGGGCGTCATAAGTCCCTGGGCTTGTGATTGCGTGGGGCGGCCGTCGGCAGGACGAGCCGCCCTTCGCCTTTGATGGCGGCGGGGTGTCTCTAACATGGCGGAGCGTCCCGGGTAGCAATGGGGAAGGGCGGCCGATGCTGCGTAAGTTGTTGATCCTGATCGTGACCCTGGCAGTCATCGGCGCGGTGGCCTTCTGGTTCGTCACCATGCCGGCCACCGTGCCCGCGAGCGCGCTTGGCCCGCACACGCCCAATCTTGGAAACGGCAAGACCATGTTCTATGCCGGCGGCTGTGCGTCGTGCCATGCCACGCCCAAGCAGGAGGACAAGACCAGACTTGGTGGCGGGGTGGCGCTGAAATCGCCGTTCGGCACCTTCTACGCTCCCAACATCTCGCCCGATCGCAACGACGGCATCGGCGCCTGGAACGAGGCAAATTTCATCACTGCGATGTGGAAGGGGACGTCGCCTGACGGTAGCCATTACTACCCGGTCTTTCCCTACACCTCTTACCAGCGCATGCGCATGGAGGATGTGCGCGATCTATTTGCGTATTTGCAAACACTGCCCCCAGTGCAGGGGAAGGTGCGCGAGCACGACTTGCCGACGCTCCTCAAATTCCGCCGTTTGCTGGGCGGCTGGAAATTCCTGTTCCTCGACGGTCGCCCGTTCACGCCCGATCCATCAAAACCGTCGGAGTGGAATCGCGGGGCCTATCTGGTCAACGGCCCGGCCCACTGCGCGGAGTGCCATAGCCCGCGCAATGTGCTCGGCGCTATCGTCCAAAGCCAACGCTTTGCCGGCGGTCCTGATCCCGAAGGTGGCGACGGATGGGTCCCCAACATCACGCAGGCGGGAATCGGCGATTACTCGGAGCGGGACATCGAGCGCATCCTTGAGACTGGAGACATGCCCAACGGCGATTCCGTCGGCGGCGCCATGACGGCCGTGGTGAGCAATACGTCCAAACTTCCGGCGGAAGACCGGGCCGCGATCTCGCTCTACGTCAAATCGTTGCCGCCGGTCGAAGGACCGAAGCACCCGTGAGGGCCGGACTTGGAGAGCAGGGAACGCTGGCGCTTGGACAATCCTTCCGAGGTCCTCGGGCCCGTCGACTGACGATCACGATACTTTGCCGAGGATGCCCTTCATCTCCGTAGCCGAGAAGGCGCGCAGCGTCTGTGTGCGCACGTTGCCGGCCTTGCCGATGATGAGCCCGAGCGCGGTCATGGTCTCATCATCGGGCGCTTCGAAAGTGGCAACGATGTCATATTGACCGAGCGTCCAGTACAGGTCCTTCAACGTAGCGCCCGCTTTTTTTGCCGCAGCTTTGGCTGCTTCACTCCGTTTGAGCGTTTCCTTGACGTTGGCAATCCCTTGCCCGGTGAAGCTCGCAAGCATGATATAAGTGGCCATCGTTGTTCTCCCTTGATCGCGTGCTGGTGCCTCTTCTTGCTGTTGGCCCGCGGCGGACGCGATAATCCCCTGCCTTTTTCGTACTGTCGTCAAGGGCCAAGCCGCGACCCCTGTGACCCCGACAGCATGGCTTTCGCGGCGCCCGCCGGCGTGGTCAATTGGCGCTCCTACCGATCAAGCCGCCGCGACCCGGCGGAGCGCACATCCCGCCGATGAACGTCATCAAGGCCATCTCCCTGAAGGTGATGTCGGCGCTGCTGTTCGCAGTGATGTCGGCGCTCGTGCGCTTTCTCGGTGAGAAATATCCCGTCGGACAAATCGTGTTCTTCCGGTCGATCTTCGCGATCCTGCCGGTTCTTGTGATCTATGCGTGGCGTAACGAGCTTGCGGCTGCCGTACGAACGGTGCGTCCGCTCGGGCAACTCGGTCGCGGCCTGATCAGTATCTGCGGCATGTTCTGCAATTTTGCCGCGCTTGCCCGGCTCCCGATCGTCGATGCCACTGCGATCTCGTTCGTATCGCCATTGATCACCGTTGCGCTCTCGGCGATCGTCCTCAAGGAGCGCGTTCGCATCTATCGCTGGTCGGCGGTGATCGTTGGGTTCATTGGCATCCTGGTGATGCTGGGCCCGCATTTCGATTTCTCTTCGCATGCGGGCGCGGCTGGCACCACCTTGGGCCTGGTATTTGCCCTTGGCGGAGCGTTCTGCAATTCGGGCTCGATGATCCAGACGCGGCGTCTCACCCAGACCGAAACCACCTCTTCGATTGTGTTCTATTTCTCGCTGATTTGCGCGCTCGCCGGCCTCGCCACCTGGCCGTTCGGCTGGATTGTCCCGAACTGGCCGGAGGTCGTAGCTCTCGTGACGGTCGGGCTGTGCGGCGGTGTCGCCCATATCCTGCTCACCGAAAGCTATCGTCTGGCGCCGGCCTCCCTCGTGGCGCCGTTCGACTATACCTCGATGCTATGGGCGTTCCTGTTGGGATATTTCTTCTTCAACGAGTTGCCGACAGTCTTCGTCTTCGCCGGTGCTGCCATCATCGCGGCAGCGGGCCTGTTCGTGATCTGGCGGGAGAGTCAGCTCGGCCTGCAGCGCGCGCGCGCGGCCGAAGGGCCGCCCGGGACGTAACATGCAGTAGCGGTCCCATGCGCCGTCGTCCGAACCTCGGCTGACGCCGTTGCTCGGATCGATCAGAATGCCTTGAAGGTGATGATGGTGCGCGTGTCCTGGATGCCGGGAATGGTCTGCACCTTCTCGTTGACGAAATGGCCGATGTCGGTCTTGTCCTCCACATAGAACTTCACCAGGAGGTCAAAATCACCGGCGGTCGAATAGATTTCGGAGGCGAGCTCGGCGTCCGCCAGCTTGTTCGCCACTTCATAGGACTGGCCGAGCTGGCATTTGATCTGAACGAAGAAAGGGACCATTCGCGCCTCCGTGCGGCCTCGGCCGGGTGCGGGCCAAATGAGCAAAATCGTGCTGCATTGACAAGGCGCTTCCTGGCCCGTGCGCCGACGGGATGAAGGGACCGGTTGGAATTGCTAGGCTCAAGGCAAATCGCCCATCGCAAGATCGACGGTGGAGACGTCCCATGAGGAAAATTTTGCACGTCCGTCATCATTATGCTCAGCCTGCCGCTCGCGCTGGCGCGCGCGCAGGGCCTGCCGAACCGCCGGTCGTGAGACTTGATTGAGATGCCCATGCTCAATCCACTCGCGTCCGATCCGTTCAATGTCGCCGGTGATACTCGTGCGCGATACCGCGCGCAGGCGCGAGGAGAACAATGAATACAAGGACCGTGGATGTTCGCCTTTATGCTTTGGTCGACCCCGAGCGCGCGGGCAAGCGCGAGCTCCCCGAGCTTGCACGCCTGGTAGCGCAGGGCGGCGCGACGCTGGTGCAACTTCGCGACAAGCTCAGCGACACGCGCCCCATGGTCGAGCATGCGCGGGCGCTCAAGGCGGTACTCGCGCCGCTCAAAATGCCCTTGCTGATCAATGACCGCGTCGACGTTGCGCTCGCGGCCGGTGCCGATGGCGTGCATCTTGGGCAGGACGATATGACGGTCGAGGACGCCCGGCGTCTCCTCGGCCCCGGCGCGATCATCGGGCTTTCGATTAAGACCCTGGCGCAGGCTGAAGCTGCGCCTCTCGATGTCCTCGACTATGCGGCGATCGGCGGCGTGTTTGCCACCTCGTCGAAAGCAAATACAAGCGCGCCGATCGGCCCTGCCGGGTTGGCGCGCATCGCCGATATCTTTCGCCGGCGGGCACCGAAACTTCCGCTATGCGCTATCGCCGGCATCGATGCCACCAATGCGGCGGATGCCATAGCGGCGGGCGTCGACGGTGTGGCGGTTATTTCGGCGCTGTCGCTCACGGATGATCCGCAGGCGGCCGCACGGACTTTGCGTGACATCGTGGATGGCACGCGCGCGCAACGGGGGCGCCGATGACTCCCATCGCGCTGACCATTGCGGGTTCGGATTCCGGAGGCGGTGCCGGCATCCAGGCCGATCTCAAGACCTTCTCGGCTCTGGGCGTCTACGGTGCCTCGGTGGTCACCGCGCTCACGGCGCAGAACACCAGGGGCGTAACCGCGATTCACGATGTGCCGGCCGAATTCGTCGCCGCGGAGATGGACGCGGTGTTTTCCGACCTTGACGTTCGCGCGGTCAAGATCGGCATGGTGTCCCAGCGTCCGGTGATCGAAACGATCGCCGCCGGTCTCGAGCGCTGGCGCCAGGACCGTGTGGTCCTCGATCCGGTCATGGTCGCCACGTCGGGCGACCGGTTGCTGTCGCCGGATGCGATCGACGTGCTCAAGCGCCTGCTTATCCCGAAGGCGCTGATCCTCACGCCGAATTTGCCGGAGGCGGCCGCCCTGCTCGACGCGCCGATCGCCAGCAGCGAAGCCGAGATGCGCGCGCAAGGCGAACGCCTGCTTGCGCTGGGACCAAAAGCGGTGCTGGTCAAGGGTGGTCACGGCAGCGGCCCGGAGAGCGTCGATCTCTTGATCGAGCCGACGGCATTCACGCGCCTGGTGGCGGAGCGCATCCCGACCGGGAACACTCACGGCACCGGCTGCACACTCTCGTCTGCGATCGCGGCTGGCGTTGCCAAGGGATCAGCCCTTGCCGAAGCGGTAGCCGCCGCGAAGTCCTATGTGACGGCGGCGCTTGCGGCCGCCAACCGGATCTCGATCGGATCGGGGCACGGTCCCGTTCACCATTTCCATGCCTGGTGGTAGCGGCGGCTGTCTACTTCTTGGACTTCACCACCTTCTGCCGCTGTTCGCCCAGCCCGTCGATTCCAAGCGTGACCACGTCGCCAGCCTTGAGAAATTTTGGTTCCGGCTTCATGCCGAGGCCAACTCCGGGCGGCGTGCCGGTAATGATGACGTCGCCTGGCTCCATGACGAAGAACTGCGAGCAATACCAGACGAGGTGCTTGCAGTCGAAGATCATGGTCCTGGTGTTGCCGCGCTGGCGCTTCTCGCCGTTGACGTCGAGCCACATATTGAGGCCCTGCGGGTCTTTGATCTCATCCTTGGTGACCAGCCATGGGCCGAGCGGACCGAATGTCTCGCAGCTCTTGCCCTTGATCCACTGTCCGGCGCGCTCGATCTGGAACACGCGCTCGGATACGTCGTTCGCAAGGACGTAGCCGGCGACCACGTCCAGCGCCTTGTCCTTGGACAGATAGCGTGCGCGCTGACCGATCACGATGCCGAGTTCGACCTCCCAGTCCAGCTTCGAGGAACCTTTCGGAATGACGGTGTCGTCATCGGGGCCGCAGATGCAGGACGTCACCTTGTTGAAGATGATCGGCTCCTTTGGAATCGGCATGCCCGCTTCGGCCGCGTGGTCGGAATAATTGAGCCCGATGGCGATAAAGTTGCCGACTCCGCCGACACAGGCGCCGAGCCGGGGCTTGCCGCGGACCGGCGGCAGCTTCTCAACCGGCAGCTTGCGAATCTTGGCAAGCCCTTTGGGCGACAGCACGTCCCCTGCAATATCGGGTACCACCTTGGAGAGGTCGCGGATCCCCCCTTGGAGTCGAGGATTCCGGGCTTTTCGCGACCTTGCGGGCCGAAGCGGACGAGCTTCATGGGGGAGTGTCTCCTCGATGGGCTGAAGGAAAAGGCTCAGGGGGCGTGATCATGCGTCGGGTGTCCACAGCGAGCAAGCAAGGTCGGATGAGCGATGACCGGGGGTCAGAGGCAGTCTGCGGCAAAAGTGTGTCACCGAAAGGATTTGTGCGATAGCGGACTGTTGCGTTCCAGCAACATGGCACAGAATATCGGCCTAGCAGGCCCGAATACGATGTTTTTACAATTGCAATCCGGCCTTGCCGCGGACAGGATTACCGCATGCACCGAGCCCGTGCGCCGAGCTGCAAGCGACGCGGGTTCAGGGGGCGACACGAAGGCAAGCCCGCTCCTCGGGGCTTGGCCGGGCCAGTTCGATGAGTTGGGGGGTGCGACGGGGCCAGCGCAAGCTGGCCTTGTTCGCGTTTGGGGCTCCTACATCGCCCCGGGAAATGCGCCGCCATCGATAAGCAGGTTCTGTCCAGTGATGTATCCCGCTTGAGCAGAGCACAGGAAGGCGCAGGCAGCGCCGAATTCGTCGGGGGTGCCGAAGCGCTTGGCCGGCACGGTCGCCATGCGGTCGGCCTTCGCCTGGTCGATCGAAACGCCTCTGTTCTTGGCATTCGCCACGATGTTGGAATGCAGTCGCTCGGTGTCGAAAGTCCCGGGCAAGAGGAAGTTGATGGTGACGTTGGAGGCCGCAACCGAGCGCGCGACGCCCGCGAGAAAAGCCGTCAGACCCGCTCGCGCTCCCGACGAGAGGTCGAGGCCGGCCAGGGGCATCTTCACTGATCCCGACGTGATGTTGACGATGCGGCCGAATTTCCTGGCGGTCATCGTATCGATCACCTTCTGGGTCAGTTCAATCGCCACCACCATGTTGGCGATGACGCCGTCCATCATCTGCGCACGCGTCAGCTGGCGGAAATCGCGGAACGGGGGACCGGCATTATTGTTCACCAGAATGTCGGGTTCCGGGCATGCGCTCAGGAGTGCCGCTTGGCCTTCGGGCGTGGCGACATCGGCCTGCACGGCAGTCACCTGGGCCGCGGCGATGTTGCGAAGTTCCGCCGCTGTCGCTTCGAGCGCGTCGCGGTCCCGCCCGTTGATCACCACTTGGCAGCCGGCCTCGGCGAGCGCGCGTGCACAGGCGCGACCAAGTCCCCGGCTCGAGGCGCAGATGATGGCTTTGCGACCAGCTATTCCAAGGTCCATGGATTCGTCTCCTCACAAGGCAAGCAAGCCGGATCCCGGCGCGCGGCGAGGCGCCGAACTCCTCGTCGACATCGCTTGCAGGCAGGTCGTGGCGCCGGATCGCGTCCCTTCGATTCGACCGCGTAACATCCCGGTGATGGGATGCGAGGGTTCACCGCATGCGGCGGGGTTACCGCTTTGTCAAGGGAAGGGGCGGGTGCGTGCCCCTGCGATCGGGGCGATTCGAGCTGCTTGTGAATTCCACGAAATGCGAAAGCGCCGGAGGCGAAGCATCCGCCCGCTAGATGGCGCCACGCGATTCGACCGCTCGCATTTCATTTCCGCGCCAGACGAAATCGCGGCCGAGCCAGCCGCCGAGCCACAGAAACGGCAGCAGGATATCCCGCAGGATCCAGGCAATGGGCGATCGAACGGTCAGATGCCATCCGGCGGAGTAGGCCAGAACTGCTTCCGCGCCGTACCATATCGCGGCAAGGGCAATGACGCCGCTGACGGGCAGGTCGGAAACCGCAAGCACGTATCCCGCCGCGGCGAGCGGGGCGATACCGCCCGCCAGGATTTCGAGCGCATAGTATCGCTTGAACGACGCCTGCCGCAGCCGCGCCCACCGCAGTTGGCGGGCCCACACGTCATGGGCTGAGCGGTAGCCGAGCGGCTGCCCAAACGGAGCGTCGACGAGCCGGACGTGCAACCCGGCGGCGCGCACCACCTTGGTCGAGGCCGCATCCTCCGCCGGCTCGGTGCCGAGCAGGCGGATACCCCCGGCCTGTTCGATCTGGCTGCGGCGATAGAGCATTGATTTTCCCTGCGCGAAGCCGAGCCCGATCCCGGCCGCCGCATATTGCCATCGCACCTGGTAGGTGTTCAGGAATGCACATTCGAGTTCCGCCCAGAACCCATCCGGTCGGCAACCCACCGGGGGTGAGCTGACGAGCCCGGTATCCGTCCGCCACGCGGCCAGCAAGCGCTCGATGTAGTCGCATGGCATCAGGACGTTGCTGTCGGCCATCACGACCCAATCGTAGGTAGCGGCACGCCAGCCCTTGCAAACGTTGTTGAGCTTGGGATTGTCGCTGATAGCGTCGTTGCCGATCAGCAGGCGTGCGGGAACGTCCGGATAGGCCGCCATGAGACGGCGGGCGAGCGGTACGGCGGAATCGCCGGCCGTGGCGGCGCAGAAAATGACCTCGTAGCGCGGATAGTCGAGGTGGAAGGCTGAACGCAGCGTCTCCTCGACGTGGTTTTCCATGCCGCAGATCGGCCGAACCAGGCTGACACCAGGCACGTCGGGCAAGGCGCCACACGAACGCGCCGAGAGCTTTCCTGCAGTTTGCAGCGCTCGACGGCGGAGAAAACGCGTCAGTCCGAGCAAACCAAGCGCGGTCACCGGCCGGGATGGAGGAAGAGCCGACCTCCTCTTTCGGCATCGGCGCGTGGCGATCAGGATGCTGCCGATCTGGGCGGTGGTCGCGAGAAGGGAGAACGCTCCGAGAGCGTAAATCGCAATCGTCATGTGCGAGCTATCTCATGAAGGTCGTGACATTGGTGTGACGCTCCGCACTGTTGGTGTCACGTTCACGCAACACAATATTGATAGCCGTGTCCTGGCCAGTGATTCGCAAAATCGGGATCGCAGCAGAGTGAACGCGGGGCGCACACGGACCTTTCGCACGTTATTCATTTCCGACGTGCATCTCGGAACCAAAGGCTGCCAAGCTGACAGGCTGCTCGACTTTCTTCGCCATTACGACGCGGATACGATCTATCTTGTCGGCGATATCGTCGACGGATGGCAGCTCCGTTCGAGTTGGTATTGGCCGCAGGCGCATAACGACGTCGTGCAGAAGCTCCTGCGCCAGGCGCGCAAGGGCGCGCGCATCGTCTATGTTCCGGGCAACCACGACGAGTTCCTGCGCGACTACTACGGGGTGCATTTCGGCGGCGTCGAGGTCGTCGAACATGCCATCCACTTGGGCAGCGATGGACGGCGATATTTCGTCGTTCACGGCGACCATTTCGACCTCGTGGTCACGCAGGCGCGCTGGCTCGCGCTGCTCGGCAGCAAGGCTTATGACGTTGCCATCGCGGTCAACCGCATCTTCAATGCGTTGCGGCGGCGGCTCGGCTTTCCCTATTGGTCGCTGTCGCAGTGGGCCAAGCTGAAGGTCAAGAACGCCGTGAACTACATCGGCGAATTCGAACGAACCCTCGCCGACGAAGCGCGCCATCGCGGCGCCGATGGTGTGATCTGCGGGCATATCCATCATGCCATCATCCACGACGAGTTCGGCATCCGCTACGTCAATTGCGGCGATTGGGTCGAAAGCTGCAGCGCCGTCGTCGAGCATTTCGACGGACGGCTCGAAGTCGTGCTCTGGACCGAGGAACTGCGAAAGCGGGAAGCGGCACCCGCCACGTTCCCGCTGGACGAGGACGACGCGGAAATTGCCGCTTGAGCGCCCTTGCCCGCGGGGGTCTTGCGGCGCTACCGTCCGCAATGATGTCACCAGCGCCGAACCCCGTTTTGCCCACTGCCGCCGATGTCGATGTCGCCGCGCAGCGGTTGGCCGGTGTTGCCCTGCGCACGCCGCTGGTGACGTCGCCGGTGCTGGATGCGCTTACCGGCGCACGCGTCTTCCTCAAGGCGGAGACCCTCCAGCGCACGGGCTCGTTCAAGTTCCGCGGCGCCTACAACAAGCTCTCCTCGATCCCGCGGGGGGAGCGCGCGGGTGGCGTTGTGGCATTTTCCTCGGGTAATCATGCGCAGGGGGTGGCGGCGGCGGCGCAGCTTCTCGGCATGCCCGCAGTGATCGTCATGCCAGCGGATGCGCCGCGTCCGAAACGTGAGCGCACCGCCGCGCTTGGTGCCGAGGTGGTTCTCTACGATCGCGCGCGCGAAGACCGCCAAGCCATCGCTCGCGCGATCGCCGAGGAGCGCGACGCCGCACTGGTCCCGCCCTATGACGATCCGCTGGTCATAGCGGGGCAGGGCACCGCCGGTCGCGAGATCGTAGAGGATCTCGCCGCGCGAGGACTGGTGCCTGACGTTGTTGCGGTGACGGCGTCGGGTGGCGGGCTGACCGCTGGGATCGCGCTTGCGGTGAAGGCGCGCAGCCCGCGGGCGCGCCTCTATACCGCCGAGCCCGAGGGTTTCGACGACCACGCCCGCTCATTCAAAAGCGGGCGGCGCGAAAGGAACGCCGCGCTCACCGGCACCATCTGCGATGCGCTGATGGCGCAGACCCCTGGCGAACTCACCTTTGCAATCAACCGCACCCTGGTCAGCGAGGGCGCCGCGGTAAGCGACCAGGAGGTCGCGGCCGCAGTCGCCTTTGCCTTCCGCGAACTCAAACTGGTCGTGGAGCCCGGCGGCGCCGTTGCGCTCGCCGCCTTGCTGTCGGGCAAGATCGATGTGAAGGGAAAGGTCGCAGTGGCGGTGCTTTCCGGCGGAAATGTCGATCCCGAACTGTTCTATCGGCTGGTGGCCTAGTTTCGTTGCAGTCGGGCACAGCGTTTGCCTGGCGGCTCGCGGCATTCTACGCCGCGTTGTTCGCTGCGCTCGGTGTGCAATTGCCGTTCCTGCCCCTCTGGCTTGCGGCCAAAGGCCTTGGCGCCGGTGCGATCGGCGTTGCGCTGGCGATCCCGATGATCGTGCGGGTGATCGCCATCCCGCTGGCGACCCATGGCGCCGACCGGCATGAGGCGTTGCGCGCGACGATCATTGTCGCCGCCGGGATGGCAGCACTCGGCTACGGCCTGCTCGCGTTTGCGCACGGCGCTGCCGCCATCATGGCAGCTTTCGCGCTGGCCTCCGCATTCTATACGCCGATCATGCCTCTGGCCGATGCCTACGCAATGCGGGGGCTTGGCCGGCTCGGCCGCGCCTATGGCCCGGTGCGGTTGTGGGGCTCGGTCGCCTTCATTGTCACGAGTTTTGGAGCCGGGGCGCTGCTCGACGTCATCGCGGCGCGTGACCTGATCTGGCTCGTCGTGGCCGGCATGGCGGTGACCGCATTGGCGGCGTGCGCGCTGATACCTCTCGCTCCGGTGCAAGAAGAGGCGCGCGCGGCAACGGTGTGGTCCGCGTCCAGCCTGTTGCGCGATCGGAGCTTCCTCGCGGTGGCCACCGGGGCGAGCCTGATCCACGCGAGCCACGCGGTCTATTACGGCTTTTCCGCCTTGGCGTGGCGTCAGGCCGGCCTCGACGGAGCGACCATCGGCGCGCTGTGGGCGCTCGGCGTCGTGGCCGAGATTGCGCTGTTCGCGGTGTCGGGCCGGCTGCCGCTTGATCCGATAAAACTGCTGCTGCTGGGTGCCGCCGGAGCCGCCATTCGCTGGGGCGTCATGGCATTCGACCCGCCCTCGGCGCTACTGCCGGTGTTGCAATGTCTGCACGCGCTGTCGTTCGGCGCTGCTCACCTGGGCGCTCTCGGCTTCGTCGCGCGCTCGGCGCCCGCAGGATTGGGGGCGACTGCGCAGGGATATTTTGCCGTCGCGCTCGGGCTGGTCATGGCGATGGCGATGGGGCTGTCAGGCTTCCTCTATGCCCGCTGGGGCAGCCTCGCCTATTCAGCCATGGCGCTCGCGGCCATTCTCGGCGGTCTCTTTGTCCTGGCCGGGCACCGGCTTGCACGCGAAAAGGTCGTCAGCGCGTGAGCGTGCGCTCGTGCTGATCGTGAAGAAACTGCGCCAACTGCTCGCGCAGACTTTCGTCGCGCTCGCTCTTGTGGCCGAGGCGAACCGCCCGCTCAAACAAGTCGTGCTGAAGGTCCTTTGGAAGCTCGCTCCACAATGCGATGGCCGCCTCGCCCAACACCTGTACGAACCGCTCCCGACTTTCGTTCTCAGCCATGCCCTATGTCCAGATTCCCGCGCCCGTCAACGCCGCCGTCGCTGCACCGGTTCCGCAGGCAACCACCAGATCACTCGCAGGTCTGATACATCGCGGTCAACTCGCGGCCGGTCAGGAACTTCATGCGAGGCGAAAGGCCGCCGCGACGCGCAATCCAGCTGCGGACGTTCTCAGGATAGATCTCCATCAAAAGCTGCGTCGCCTCGCGGCTTTCTACCGGACGGCCATTGTCCCCGGGATGCCATGCCGCATGGAACCCGAGTCTCGCGCGCGGCGTTACGCAAATTCGCTCCCGCGGAATCACGCCGAGCACCATGGTGCAGGCCGAAAGGCAGGGTCCGTCGATGATCACTCGCTCGCCCGAGCCGCGCAGCGCCACCAGATTTTCCAGATAAGGCCCGATTTGGCCGCCGGGATCGGCTTTAATCCGGACTGCCGCTTGCGCAGTCGATACCATCAGCGCCGCCACTGCGGCGCCGGCCAGAGGCGCAATTTTCATGCTTTCCCTCTCCGTGCTCCCGGCGCCGCCCGTGACACACGGGGGCACCGCCCTCGGGGAGGTTTTGGAAATCAAATGTGGGGTAAGTATGGAATATCCGCCCGGGCCACCCGGGGCGGTTGAGCAACGATTAACCAAAGCTCGGTCTGCTCCACCCGATCTGTTGCGATCGCCGGCGGGTATTTATGGGCAAAAATCGGACTTCAGTTCGCCTTGCCGGTCACTCCACCTTGGCGCCGGACGCCTTCACCAGGGCCGCCCATATCGGCGCCTCGGCGGCGATGAAGTCGGAAAAGTCTCGCGGCGATCCGATCTTGGCCTGCGCGCTGAACCTCGCGAAGTTTGCGCTGATCTCCGGTGATCGCAGACCATCGTTGATGGCGGCGTTGAGCTTGTTGACGATCGATCCCGGGGCGCCGGCGGGAGCGAGCACGCCGGTCCACGAGGCCGGCGGAAATCCGCTGTACCCGCTCTCCATCATGGTCGGCACATCCGGAAGCGCGGGAAGCCGTTGCGGGCTCATGACGGCCAAGGCCTTCACCTTGCCCGATGCAATATGCGGCAACAGCGTTGTCGCGCCCTCGATGGTCATGTGGAGTTGCCCAGCCAGCAGATCCGTCATTGCCTGGGCAGCGCCTTTGTAAGGCACATAGAAGATATCGGTGCCGGTGGTCACCTTGAACAGTTCTCCGACCAGATGCGGTGGCGTTCCCACGGTGGCACCGAAGTTCAATTGGCCGGGATTGGCCTTGGCATAGGCGATGAAATCCCTCAGCGTGCCCGCCGGCACGGCAGCCGCGACACCGAGCACGAACGGCACACGCGACACCAGCGCGATGGGCGCGAAACTCTTGACCGCGTCATAGTCGACGTTGCGGTAGAGCGCCGGCGCGATGCCGAGCGTCGCCGAACTGCCGTACAACAGCGTGTAGCCGTCGGCGTCCGCGCTCGCGACGGCCTTGGTGGCGATGGTGCCCCCGGCACCGGGCCGATTGTCCAGCACCACCTGTCCCAGATGCGCCGACACGTATTGCGCGATCAAGCGCGCCACATAGTCGGTCGGTCCACCGGGCGGAAACGGCACGATCAGCCGGATGGGCCGTTCCGGATAGGATTGTGCTGCAGCGGGTTCAGCGGCAAAGGAGCCGAGTCCCAACGCGACGAGCGTCGCCAGCAACAATTCGCCCTTGTGGGTCATGCCTCCTCCGGCCACCCGGTCAGGAACTGGGCGGCTACTCCACCTTGATGTTGGTCGCGTTGACGATGTCCGTCCAGGTGCGCGCCTCGGCGGCGAGAAACGCGCCGAACTCGTGCGGCGATGAGATGTTCGGTTCGACGTTGAACTTGGCCAGGTCCTGCCTCGATTGCGCGGACTTGAGGCCGTCGTTGATCACCCCGTTGAGCTTGGCGACAAGCTCCGGTGCTGTACCCGCCGGCGCCAGAATCCCGGTCCAGAATGAGAGGACGTAGTCGGGATAGCCGCTTTCGATCATGGTTGGAACGTCTGGCAAATCACGGCTGCGAGCGTTGCCGGTCACCGCGAGGGCCCTCACCTTGCCGTCGCGAATGTGCGGAAGCAGAGATCCGATGCCGTCGATCATCATCTGGATCTGGCCCGCGACCAGATCCGTCATGGCTTGGGCCATGCCGCGATAGGGAACGAAAACGATCTCCGTTCCGGTCGTGAGCGTGAACAAGCCCCAGGCGATGTGAGGAGGCGAGGCGACGCCAGCGCCGTTGTGCAGCTTGCCCGGATTGGCCTTGGCGTAGGCGACAAGCTCCTGCACGGTTCTCGCCGGCACTCCGGCATTGACGGCCACGACCATGGAGCCGAGCGAGACCGATGCCACCGGCGCGAAGCTGCGTGCCGCGTCGTAGTCAAGGTTCTTGAACAGCGCCGGCCCGATGGAGAGCGAGGAGGTGCTGGCGAACAGCAGCGTGTAGCCGTCCGGCTCGGCATTCGCGGCCGCCCGCGTGCCAACGGTGGCGCCGGCGCCGGGACGGTTGTCGATCACCACGGTCTGTCCCAGCCGCGATGACATGTCGTTGCCTACCAGGCGGGCAATGGTATCGGGCGGTCCGCCGGCCGGGAACGGCACGATCAGCCTGATGGGGCGGTTGGGATAAGGCTGCGCCGCGGCATCCGCGAGATGAAGGCCGACGCCGACAGCGGCGACGGCGACCAGAACAGCTCGTTTCAAGATCATCGTCCGCCTCCCGAAGCGCCGTTCATTCGATCTTGATGCTCGCGCTCTTTGCCACCTGCTCCCATTTTCTGGTCTCGGCAGCGAGAAACGCGGCGAACGCCTGCGGGGAAGCCGGCTGCACCTCCGCACCAAGCCTGGCGAAGGCCGCCGCCACCTCGGGCGACGCCAGGCTTTCATTGATCGCGGAATTGAGCGTGAGGACGATGTGTGCCGGGGTATTGGCCGGCGCCACTACGCCGATATAGGTCAACACAACGTAGTCGGGCACTCCGCTTTCCATCATGGTCGGCAGGTCCGGGAGCAGTGCGTTGCGTTTTTCACTCGATACCGCGAGTGCCCGCAGCGCACCCTCCCGCACCAGCGGGAGAATGCCGCCGATGTCGCCGAAGAACATGTCGACCTGCCGCCCCATGACGCCGGTCAACGCGTCGGCGGCCCCTTTGTAGGGGACGTGGACGATATCGGTGCCGGTTCGCAGCTTGAACAGCTCGGCCGCGAGATGAGTGGCATTGCCGTGGCCGGCGGAGCCGAAATTGAGCCTGCCCGGATTTGCCTTGGCGTAGGCGACGAGGTCGGGGACGGAACGCGCTGGAAACTCGGGATGAACAACGAGTACCTCGTAGTTTTGCGACACCTTCGCTACCGGGACGAACACCTTGCTCGGATCGTAATCGCGGTTGTTGGTGACTGCGGGCAGCACGACGAGCGTGCTGATGTTCCCGCACAACACGGTGTAGCCGTCGGCTTCGGCGCTCGCAGCCGCCCTGGCGCCGAGGCTGCCCGCGGCTCCAGCGCGGTTTTCGATGACCACGGTCTGTCCGAGGGTGCGCGGCAGGTGCTGAGCCAGAATCCGCGCCGTGACGTCGACCGGACCGCCCGGCGGAAACGGCACGATCATCTTGATCGGGCGGGCTGGGTAGGTCTGCGCGTCCGCATCCGCGAGAGTGAGACCGAACAGGGCCGCAACGACAACCCACGGCACCATGCGCTTGCTGATCATGTCATCTCCCGACCGGACTCAGGCACGCCAGCGACATCAATCGACCTTTATGCCTGTCTCGTTTGCAATCGCCGCCCAGCGTGACGTCTCGGCGGCGATGAATGCGGCAAAATCCTGCGGTGTTCCGATCTTCGCCTGAGCGTTCAACCGCGCGAGGCCGTCCTGTGCCTCCTTGGATTTGAGAATTTCGTTGATCGTGGCATTGAGCTTCTCGACGATGCCGGACGGAGTCCCCGACGGGGCCAGCAGCCCTGACCAGAACGACGCGACCAGTTTGGGGTATCCGCTCTCGGCGGTCGTTGGCACGTTCGGCAGCAACGGCGAGCGGGCCTCCATCGCGACTGCCAGCGCCCGCAATCGTGAACTTTGCACGTGGGGCAGCAGAATGGTCGTGGTCTCGAAGATCATCTGCACCTGGCCCGCAACCAAGTCGGTGACGGATTGGCCGGCGCCGCGATAGGGGACGTGCACGATGTTGATATCGGCCATCAATTTGAGCATTTCACCGAGCATGTGCGGCTGCGTGCCATAGCCAGACGACCCGAACGTGATTTTGCCGGGATGGTTTTTTGCAAGCGTCACGAGCTCCGGCAGTGAACGCGCCGCAACCGACGGATTTACCACCAGCATTTGCGGGGCGTAGATGAGCATCGCGATCGGTGAGAAGCTCTTGACCGGATCGTAGTCGAGGTTCCTGTACACCGCGGCCGCGGTGACGAGCGGCCCGGGTGAGCTGAACAGCAGCGTATAGCCGTCGGGGTCGGCGGTTGTGACCGACTTCGCGCCGACGGTCCCGCCGGCGCCGCCTGGGCGGTTTTCGATGACGAATGCTTGCCCGAGCATCGCCGTCAGCCGGTCCGCCACCAGACGAATGATGAACTCCGTCGGTCCCCCCGGCGCAAACGGCACGATGATCTTGACCGGGCGGTTTGGATAGGATTGCGCGGTCGCGGTAACGGGCGCGAGCGCGTTCAAGCCGAGCATGAGCCCGGCGCCTACGACCCGGCGCCTGCTGACCATGAACGCCTCCCTCGCTCGGTTCTTCGATGCGGCTCTAGCGGCCGCTGAGACCAGCTTACCCGTCCCGACGGTCGGGACGATAGTCCTGTCACCCTTACCCCCACAGCGCCGGCGCCGGCGGGTGAACGCGGCTGTCGTCGTAGCGCAAACCGTCCGGCCGGTCGCGCGCGAGCAGGAGGGCGCCGTCAAGGTCGACGACGCGCGCGCGCTGCGCGATCAACATGGCAGGCGCCATGGCGAGCGAAGTCGCGACCATGCAGCCGACCATCAGCGTGAATCCGCGCCGCTCGGCCTCATCGGCCATGACGAGCGCCTCGGTGAGTCCGCCAGTCTTGTCGAGCTTGAGGTTGATGGCGTCGTATTTGCCGACAAGAGTGGACAGTGACGCCGTAGCGTGCACGCTCTCGTCCGCGCAGATCGGAAGTGGTCGCGTGATGCGCGTGAGCGCGTCGTCGCGGCCGGCCGGTAAGGGCTGCTCCACGAGCGTGACGCCCGCCTGCGCGCAGGCGGCAAGGTTTGGCGCGAGGTCGTGCTCATTCCAGCCTTCGTTGGCGTCGACGATCAGTTCCGCGCGCGGCGCTGCGCGGCGCACTGCGGCGATGCGTTCCGGGTCCCGCGCCCCGCCGAGCTTGACCTTAAGCAGGACGCGATCTGCCGCGCTGGCGGCGGCTTGTGCCATTGCGTCCGGTGTCGCGAGCGAAATCGTGTAGGCGGTGGTGACTGCGCGCGGCGGGGCAAGGCCGAGCAGCGCGTGCACCGGCTGTGCGGCGCGCTTGGCTGCAAGATCCCAGAACGCACAGTCGAGCGCGTTGCGCGCCGCTCCGGGCGCCATGGCGCTCTGCAGGCGCTCGCGGTCCATGCCGCGCGCGATCGGTTCCCGCATGGCCTCGACCGCCGCAGCCACGCCCTCGATGGTTTCGCCGTAGCGTGCGTAAGGCACACATTCGCCGCGTCCGCGAAACGCGCCGTCCGACAATTCCGCGACCACCACCACCGCCTCGGTCTTGGCGCCGCGGCTGATGGTGAAAGCGCCGGCAATCGGCCAGCGCTCGATGAGAACCGAGAGGGAAAGCGGATTCATGGCTTCCGCGTCGCCGTCATCGTCGTCATGCGATCTCGCTTGCGAACGGTGCCCGGTCGCGGGAAGCGCATTGCCTCGGCTCCGGCGCCTGCGCTACAAGCGGCCGAGCCCGAGCGGGAGCCGCAACGATGTCACGTTTGTCCGTCCGCATCCGCACGCCTGCGATACTGACGACTGCTCTTTGCATGCTCGCGATATTGTGCATGCCGGGGGCGCGCGCGCAAACCGATGCCTCCGCGCTCTATCTGTACAAGGGGCCCGATCGCGAGGCGCGCCTGACCGCAAAGGCGCGCGAGGAAGGCACGCTTACCCTGTACACGTCGATGGCGACCACGGAATCGGGGCCGCTGGGCCAGGCATTCGAGAAGAAATACGGGATCAAGGTGCAGCTTTGGCGCGCGCTGAGCGAGAACGTGTTGCAGCGCGCGGTCACCGAAGCGCGCGGCGGCCGCCGCAGCATGGACGTGGTGGAGACCAATGCGCCCGAGGTCGAGGCGCTCGCGCGCGAGCAGGTGGTGGCGGAATTCGACAGCCCGTTTCTTGTCGATCTGCCGGCTTGGGCGGTTCCGCCGCATCGGCGCTGGTTCAGCGACCGCGCCAATCTGTGGGTCACCGGCTACAACACGAGCAAGGTCAAGCGCGAGGAGCTGCCCGGGACAGTCGAGGGGTTCGCAGATCCGAGGTGGAAGGGTCGGCTCTCGATCGAGGCGACTGACAGCGACTGGATGTACGGCGTCACCCAGTTCATGGGCGAGGAGCGGGGAAGGGAGTTCTTCCGCAAGCTTGCCGCACTCAAGCCGGAGATGCGCAAGGGTCACATCCTCGTGGCCCAGCTTGTTGCGGCCGGCGAGCTCGCGGTGTGCCTCACGATCTACAGCGGCAATGCCGATTCGATCAAAGCCAAAGGCGGGCCGATCGACTGGGCGGCGGTCGAGCCGCTGGTCGGGCGCCCACAGGCCATTGCGCTTGCAAAGTATGCGCCGCATCCCCACGCAGCGTTGCTGTTCGCCGACTTCGTTCTGTCGCCGGACGGGCAGAAACTGCTCGGCGACATGGGCCGCGTGCCCGCGAGCCGCACCCAGAAGACCCTGCTCGACGCGCACAAATACGTCATGATCGATCCCATCAAATGGGCCGACGAGGCGTCGAAGTGGGAGAAGACGTGGAGCGAGCTGTTCCTGAAATAGGGACGGCGGACTAGCGTCATCCGCCGTCCGCCGCGGAAGGCCAGGTTACGCCTCGCCGACTCGCCTTCCTGTTGTTCCGCCTCGTCCGTTCGCTCAGTCGAACCGACCGGCTGCGTGGGCGAGCATGGTATAGACCTTGCCTGTCTCCGAGGTCAGGTAGGTTCGCGCCAGAACCTGGCCGCGGTCGTCGCGCGAGACCTCCTCGAGCAGGCGCTCGAACTCGCCGATATAGCGGTCGACGGTGCGGGTGAAATCGCGGTCGCCGCGGTACCTCCGGCGGATTTCCTCGAACGCCTTCTGTCCCTGCATCGTGTACAGCTGGCGAGTGAACACGTTGCGCTCGCCGCGCTTGTAGCGGTCCCAGAGGTCAGCCGCCGCGTCGTGGTCAATCATGCGCGCGATGTCGACCGCCAGCGTGTCGAGCGATTCGATGCTGGTGCGGTCGGGACGAGCACCCTCCGGCGGCGCTTCTCGCGCGGAGGGCGTCTCGCGCGCTGGTGGCGCCTCGCGTGCCGGAGGCTCGGCCTCCTGCGAGGCGCGCGTAAGCAGCTCGGACAGCCAGCCGGCGCGTCCGCCGGGCTGCCCGGGGCTGAGCGAGGGCGCTTCGGCCCGTCGCACCGGGATGGCCGGCGTGGCTACTCCCGTGATGTCAGCGCGCGGGCGCGCTGGCTCCGGCCGCGCGCTGCCGTTGGTGGGCGGCGGCTCGTCGCGCGGTGTGGCGCGGCGGGGCACGGCCTCGGCCGGCTCGGCCCGGCGAGCTTCCGCCGGCTCCATCCGGCGCGCGGCCTCGGCCGGCTCCATCCGGCGGGCGACCTCGACCGGCTCCGACCGCCGCGGCTCGACCGCGTCGAGACCGCGACCGTGGCGGGCGACGATGCGGTTGAGCTCAGCCAATGCCTCGATCTGATCGACGATCACGCGCCGCATGTGAGCGGCGCTATCGGCGGTTTCCTGCGGCAATTCGAGAATGCCCTTGCGCAGCTCCTCGCGCGTGGTCTCGAGCTGCTGTTGCATCTCTGATGTCATCTGTTTGAGACCGTCGAGCACGTCGACGAAGCGTTGAGCCGACTGCGAGAGCATCGCATGCGACTCCTCCGTAGCCTGCTCGTAGATGCTGCGCATGGCTTCGGTCAGGCGCTGGCGCTCCTCGTCGGTGCTGGCGCGGATCGCCTCGAAATTCTCGGCGATGGCCTCCGCTCCGGTCGCTGCCGAGTCGGCAGTCAGCCGCGCGATCTCGCGCGCCCGTTCCGCCGCGCCCTCGAGCGACTGATCGAGTACGTCGGCAAAACGCGTGAGCCGTTGCTCGAGATCGCTGCCCTTGCCGTCGAGCGTGGCAATCAGCTCCTCCAGCGTCGCTGTGCGCTCGGTCAGCGCACCCTCGGTGCGACGATTGCTGGTGTCGATCAACGCGACTGCTTCCGCGAGTGAGCGTCCGTGCGCGTCGAACTGGTTGGCCACCTCACCCAGGTCATTGAGGGTTTTTGCCGACGCGACCTGGAAGCTCGCGATGTTCTGCTCCACCTCGCTGTTGACGGCGCCCGCCCTCTGGGCGACGTCGTTCATGGCCGCGACGAAATCGGACACGCGCGTGACGAGCGTGCCCTCGATGTCGCTCATGTTCTCGTGCGCGCCGCTGAGAACCTCTTGCAGCAGGATATTGGCCTCGCGCAGGCGCTCGTAGAGGGCGGTCGTATCCGACCGCAACATGGTCTGCGTCTCCTGAATCTCGGCGACGGCGGCGGATGTGGTCTGTTTCGACTGTTCCACGGCCGCATGGGTAGTGTCCTGCAGCTCTTTGAGCGTGCGGGTGATGGTCTTCGAGGCGCTTTGTGTTGCCATCTCCGCGGTTTCGCGCAATTCCCTGATCGAACGGCTGACCGCCTCACTCGTAGTCTCGGTCGCCGCGATGTGGCTGGTCTGCAGATCTTTGAGCGACTGGTTGACCGCGCCGGTCGCCGTTTCGCTCGCATCGCTGATCAGGCGTGCTATCTGCTCGCCGTTCTCCATCATGGTCTCGGTGAAGTTGAAGCCCTTTCACCTCGATGGCCTTGACCGCATGGTCGGTGACGCGGCTGACCTCGCTCACGAATTCATGGCTCTTGCTGGTGAGCGCGGCGAGCAGGCCGCTCGATTTTTCGTCAACCACGCGCGTCATGTCGGCTGCGCGCTGGGCAACCGCCGACGAGATCTCGTCGGCCTTGCCGACAAAGTTGCGCGCCACCTCGGCGCTGACAGCGAGCAGGGTGCGCTCGACCTCGCTGGCGTTCTGCTTCAGCACGTTGCTCACGCCGGTCGACATTCCGCTGATGGTGCGCTCGGCATCGTGCGCGCTCGCGCGGATTGCGTTCGTCGTGGCGGTCGCGAGCTGGGTCAGCGTCCGCTCGGCCTCGCCGCTGTTGGTCTTGACCGCCTCGCTGAGCTGCTGGACCCGTGAATTGATCACGTTGGAGACCGAGGTGGTCAGATTTCCGATGGCACGCTCTGCTTCGCTGGTATTGGTCCGAATGGAGGTGCTCAGCTGGTCGCCGCGTGTGCTGATCGCCTCCACCGCGGCGCTGGTCAGTTTGTCGAGCGCCTGGGCGGCCTCGCCGGCATTGGTCCTGATCGCCGTGCTCAGGTGCTCGCTGCGCGAGCTGAGCAGCTCGGCGGCGGATTGGCTGCGGGTCTCGATTTCCCTGGTCAGGCTCTCGGTCCGGCCGGTGAGCAGCTCGGCGGCGGACTGGCTGCGCGCCTCGATTTCCCTGGTCAGGCTGTCGGTGCGGGCGGCCAGCAGGTCGGCGGCGGACTGGCTGCGCGCCTCGATGACCTGTGCGAAGTTGTCGGTACGGGCGCTGAGCAGCTCGGCGACCGATTGGCTGCGCGTCTCGACTTCCTTGGTGAGGTTCTCGGTGCGCAGAGCGAGCAGGTCCGCGATTGACTGGCTGCGCGTTTCGACCTCTTTGGAGAAGCTCTCCGTCCGTGCCGCGAGCGTGTCGATGATCGACTGGCTCCGGCTGTCGATCTCCTTCGCCAACGTCTCGGTGCGGGCGCTGAGCAGATCGGCGGCGGACTGGCTGCGGGTCTCGATTTCCTGGGCCAGGGTCTCGGTGCGGGCGCTGAGCAGATCGGCGGCGGACTGGCTGCGGATCTCGATTTCCCGCGTCAACGTCTCCGTGCGTCCACCGAGGAGATCTTCGAAGCGGCCGATGCGGGTGTCGAGATTATTGGCCACCTCCATGGCCTTGATGCCCAGTGTGTTGTCGATATCCGCGATCTTGGCGCCAATGCTTTCGGCGAGCTCCGCGCCGCGCGCGTTGATGACACCCGTGACATCGGCGATGCGCTTGTCGAGCACGCCGACCACCTCCTGGCCCCCGTCCGCCATCGCCTTGGCGACATCGAGAATGCGGGCGGCGAAGGCGTCGTTGAGCGACTGCGTGCGGCCGTCCAGGGAGTTGCGGAAGCGCGCGAATTGCTGGTCAAGGCTGGCTGTGACCTCCGCCGACTTGACGGTCACGCGGGTGTCGAAATTGTCCAGGTAATCGCGCATCGCGCCGGAGATGTCCTGCGTGCGTTCCCCCAGGCGCTCGACCATTTCGCCACCGTAGGTCTTTACGGTGCGATCGAACTCGGCCAGATGGCGGGTGATCAGATTCCCCAGCGTGGTTGAATCGCGCGCGATCCGGTCGGCCAATTCGGTGCCGCTGTGGTTGAACATGTCCTCGAACGATTGCAGCCGGGTGGCGAGCATTTCGCGCACCGCGTCGCCGCGGCTTGCGATCCGCCCTGCGAGCTCGTCGCCCCCGCGGTTGAACATATCTTCGAATGCCTGCATCCGCTCGACGAGCATCTCACGGGCCGCGTTGCTGCGGCTGCTGATCGCGTCCGCGAGTTCGGCGGCACTGCGATTAAGCAGATCCTCGAACGATTGCTGCTGGGCGGCGAGCGCCTCGCGCGCCGCGTCGCCACGGCTGTCAACCGCGTCGACGAACGATTCAGCGCTTTCGCGCAGCCGGTCAGTCACTCGGTCGCCGCGCTGCACGATGGTGTCGGTGATGCGTCCGGCGGTCTGTTCGAGCTTGGATACCACGTCCCCGCCGCGCAGGCTCAGATCGAGCACAAGGGAATCGCCGGTGTTCTTAAGCGTGGTGTTCACTTCCTCGACGCGGCTGGAGATTGTCTCGGCGAGCTGGTTGCCGGTATCGATGACGAGGTCGCTCATCTCCTGCGACCGGCTGCCCATCAAATCGAGGATGGCGGTGGACTTCTCCGCAAAGCCCTCGGTCACCTGATCGAGCCGCGTCGACAGCATCTGCTGGAGATTGGCAGTGATCTCGGTGAATTCGTCGCCGATGTGATCGGTCTTGAAATTGAGGGTGGCGGTCAGGCGATCGCTCGCGGACGAGATCGCCTGGGATGTTTCCTGGCTGGCGGCCTCGAGGCGATCGAGCAGGTCGCCACCGCGCTCGCCTAGCGTCTGGATCATGGTGTCGCCGGCATTTCCGAGCGCGCGCGTAATGTGCTCGCCCTTCTCCGACAGCGCATGCGTGATGCGCCGCGACGCTTCGTCGACCTGCTCGGCCACGAGCTCGCTGACCTGGGAAATGTCGTGGCTGAGATCGAGGTGAACGCCGTTGATCGCGTCGCGAATCTGCGCGGCCTGGCCGACCAGAGTATCGCGCTGGCTGCCCAGATCCTGCAGCAGCGCGCGGATGCGTACCTCGTTATCGTTGTAGGCGTGTTCGAGCGCGGAGACTTCGTTCGCCACCAACGTCTCGAGCTCGGCAGCGCGCGCGAGCGCGCGCTCGATGCCATCACCCATGGCGGCGACCTCGCGCCGAATTGCCTGCCCGACCGTGACGATGGATTCACGCGCCACCGTCTCAGGCTCGGCCAGCCGCATGGCGACCTCGGCCATCGACTGGGTGATCAGCCGCAGCTCCTGCGAGCGCCATGCCATGTGCGCGAGCACATAGAAGAAGATGATCGGTACGAAGAAAACGGCGGCGAGCACCGCCAGCACCGGCGCGGTGAGGCCGGTCGGGCCGAACGCGGACTGCAACTCGGGCAGATACATCCAGCTCAGCACAAGCCCGGCGAGCACCCAGAGGCCGGCGAAGACGCTGGCGTAGACATAGGACGTGCGCGAAGGGCGGCGCTGCAGGCTGCGCAGGATCTGGCCGATGGACTCACGGTCGTCGTTGGCGGGGCGTCGCAGCGAACCCTCCTCGGGGGCACCCAGTTCGTCCTCCAAATGGGTCGCGGCCGGCTCCCCGGTTCGCACGGTGCGCCAGGGCAGCTCCGAAGTCGGCTCAGCGCCATGCGCGGAAGGAGGTGAGGGCGGGCTGGTGGCTTCGGGTTCCGCCGGGGGGGCGTCGCGCGCCGAAAGCGCGTCCTGGATCGCCGAAAGCGCCGCTTCCGTCGGATCCTTGATCTTCTGCGGAGTGTTCGCCATGTCCGTCGTCGCCTCGTATTACGCTGGACCAGAGCAGCGGCCGGAACAGATCCGGACCGCCCCACGAGCGCGTTAGCCTTGAGATCCCCTTCCGGAACCCTTTTGGGCAGCCGACAGCAACGCGCCGCGAAGACATCTCGCTGCCGTTGGGCTATCCTATCGGCTTGGCATACCGATGGAAACTGCTTGTTAAGGTGTCTTTAATCATCGTTAACGGCAAAGCTGACCATGGGCCGAGCACGGCGGCGGCAGGAACAGAACGTCCGGGTTGTCGGGCCTGGTCACGATTTGTCCAGCCCCGTTGCGGCCGGCGTGCGGCTCACCGAGGCGCAGCGCCGCTACCTCGAGCGCGGATTGTCGCAAGCCGGCGGGAAGCTCCCCTTGTTCGATCGTGACGGTAGGGAAGTATCGAAGAAGACAATCGAATCCTGCCTATCCCACGGCTGGGCCACGCGCTGGGTGGGTAATCCCATCAAGCCGGATTGGCTGGTGTGCCGGTTGACCGCGGACGGCTATCGGGTGCTGGGGCAGGAACCGCCAGCCGCGGACGAGACTGGGGTTCCGATCGGCCATTGACCTGCGCCATATCGGGCGTTGCGCGCAGCGTATGCGCGCAATCTTCGGCAACGAGAGACAGGACGCCCAGCCCTGCGTCTCATCGGCTCGATCCATGGCGGCAACGGCGAACTCGGTGGCGAGGAACCACGTATCTGGCGCACGCCGACGGCAGCAGCTATAGGACCCCGCGTCCCCGCCTTTCCTTGCATTTCCTCACCGATCGTATGCCGAAAATCACCTATATTGATCACCAGGGCACCGCCCGTACCGTTGAGGGTGAGGTCGGATCGACCGTCATGGAGACGGCGATCAAAAATGCCATCCCGGGCATCGATGCGGAATGCGGCGGGGCCTGCGCCTGCGCGACCTGCCACGTCCATGTCGAGGAAGCCTGGCGCGAAACCGTGGGCGAGCCTTCGCCGATGGAGGAGGACATGCTCGATTTCGGCTACGACGTGAAACCGAATTCGCGTCTGTCCTGCCAGATCAAAGTCACCGCCGAACTCGACGGTCTGGTGGTGCGCACTCCAGAACGGCAGGCTTGAAGTGGAGGACGGGATGGCGGCCCATTGCATGGGTCGTCGGTGGCCCACCTGCCTCCCTTTGTCGCTGCCCCGATCGCATCTTGGAACGCCCTATGAGTGAACCGATCAAGACCGACGTGCTGATCATCGGCTCGGGACCATGCGGATTGTTTGCGGTGTTCGAACTCGGCCTGCTCGACATGAAGGCGCACGTGATCGACATTCTCGACAAGGTCGGCGGCCAGTGCGCGGAGCTCTATCCGGAAAAGCCGATCTACGACATTCCCGGGATCCCTTACGTGACTGGCCAGGGTCTCTGCGATGCATTGATGACGCAGATCAGGCCGTTCGGCGCGACGTTTCATCTTCAGGAAATGGTGCAGACAGTCGAGAAAATCGGCGATCCGCGGTTTCGCGTCACCACCGACCGCGGTCGGGTATTCGACGTCAAGGTTATCGTGATCGCGGCCGGCGGCGGCTCGTTTCAACCCAAGCGTCCGCCGATTCCGGGCATCGAAGCCTACGAAGGTACCTCGGTGTTCTATTCCGTGCGGCAGATGGAGGCGTTCCGGGGCAAACGCGTCCTCATCGTGGGCGGCGGCGATTCTGCGCTCGATTGGACGCTCAATCTTGCGCCGTTCGCCAGCCACCTCACGCTGCTGCACCGGCGCAGCGACTTCCGCGCCGCGCCCGACAGCGTCAACAAGATGATGGCGCTGGTCGGCGAGGGCAAGATCGATTTCGTCCTGGGTCAGGTTTCCTCGCTCGAAGGCGAAGGCGGACGGATCGCCAAGGCGATCGTAAAACGCAATGACGGCTCGCATTTCGAGATCGCCTGCGACGCACTGCTCCCGTTCTTCGGGTTGACCATGAAGCTCGGCCCGGTCGGGGAGTGGGGCATGGAGATGAAGGACGGCGAGTACATTTTGGTCGACACCGCGGCGTTCGAGTCGAGCGTGCCCGGCATCTTCGCGATCGGCGACATCAATTGGTACCCGGGCAAGCTCAAGCTCATCCTGTCGGGTTTCCATGAGGCCGCCCTGATGGCGCAGAAGGCGTATCGCTACGTCTATCCCGACAAGCGGCTGGTGTTCCAATACACCACCTCGTCCACCAGCCTGCAGAAGAAACTGGGCGTGGCGTAATTCTTCAACGCGACCGATTGAGAGCAGAGAACGTCGTTGCGGGCGAATATGCGTTCGCGGGTAACAGCTGGCCAAGAGCCGGGCCGCCACTAACGATGGTAGGACGGTGACGTCGCCAGCCGCTGCCTCGGATGCTTAGCGCAGCGGGCGCGGGCCTTACTGGCGTCCGGACGTGGGCAAGCGCGGAGCAAGCGGATTTTGCAGCGCCGGCAGCGGCTCGACCAACACCGGTGCCGTGGGTGCGGGTAAACCGAGCACCTCGCGCGCGGCCGGCAGCGCGGCATCAGCCATGGCGGCATGGCCTTCCGCGGTCGGGTGGATGGCACCGCCATAGACCGCCGCGAAGATCCCCCAGATTGCGTCGTGCAGGTCGGCGGGCTGCAGCAACGACGGCAGGCCCTCCGGATAGGTCAAGGCGGTGAAGTAACTGTCGTTGGCGGTCCGTATCCAGCGCGCCCGCGGCGCGTAAGGACGAAATTCGCTCGCCGGATAGCCGCAGGCCATCGGATCGGTGGCGGCCCTCGTCAGGCTGGTCTCGAAAGTCTCTCCGGTACCCGAAAAGCATTCCCGGTCGAAGGCGGGATCATCATCGGATCGCGCGCATGCACCGTGCAGCGCGAAGGCGGGCTGATGGGCGTCGACGAAGGTCATGCGCTCAGTCGATGGATCGCGGCAGTTTTTGCCCTCTTCGCAGAGCGCGAGCGCCTTCATGCCGGGCAGGAACCGTTGCGACACGAAGTTGGCCGCCTGACGTAGCCGCTCGCCATTGGCGGCGAAGGCCGGATGCACGTCGAAGCCATCGCGTCCGCCGGGGCAGGGCGTGTCGGGCGCGGCAAGCGCCGGGTTGCCATAGGTCACGTAGACGATGCGCGACAGATTTCCGCCGATCAGCGGTTTGAGCGCGGCACGCGCCTTTGCGAAATTTCCCGGCAGCTCGCGTTCGAGCACCCTTTGCGCGTCCTCGACCGAAGCGATGATGCCGCCGCGCCGGAGCAAAGTCCGCTCGGTTCCGGGCTCGATGATGATGTTGGCGATCAGTCCGGAGAACAGGATGTCGTTGGCTCCGATCGTGAGCAGCACCAGGTCGAGCGCACGATCCGCGCGATGGCGGCGGGCAGTCGCCAGCAGGTCGGTCAATTCGGTGATCTGGGCGCGCGACGTCCCCGAGCAGGCCGCGCCGGTGCCCGGACTCGGGCATTCGCTCGCCCGCTGGTTACCGAGAAAGCCCGCATTGATGGTGGCACCCGTGCAGCCCAGCGGGACGAACGTGACCGCCAGACGCGGGTTTTCGATCGCGAGTGCGAGTGCGGTACGCAGCTGGTAGCCGTAGAGAGAGCGGTGGCAGGGCCCGCCCATCCAGCGCGCGCTCTGCCGTGCCCAGTCGTTCGATCCGGCGTCGTCCCCCGCTGTCGTATTGCAGGACTTGTTGCCGCTGAAGCCGGCGCGCCCGGGTCGGTAATATTCGCCGCCGTCGAAACGCTTGAAGCAAAAGCCCTCGTCGGACAACCGCACCGCTCGGTCGGGATTGCCCTCGCCGGACGCGATCGAGTCCCCCATGCCGGCTATCAGCACGTCGCGTACGCGAATCTCGCTCACCAGCCGCATCGCCGTGCCGTCCCGCAGGATGATGTCGACGCTGGCGATGGTGGCCCGCCCGTACGAGAGTAGCGCCTTCACTTCCTCGGTGCAGGTGCTGCTCACTTGGCGCGCAGGCCCGTCACCGTCATCGAAGCTCCAGACGCAGCCTTCATTGGCCGGCAAGGTGCCTGCCAGGGTGACGCCGACGCGGTGTTCGCGCGGGGCGAGGTAGACTTCGCGCTCTCCGTCGCGCTCGCAGAATTCCAAAAGCCGGCCCGCTCGATCGACGCACAGTCTCTCGACGATGTCGCGCGCCCAGCCGCGGCCGTCGGTCTCGCGCGCCAGACGGCGCTCGGCCGCGAGCACACCCTCGCCACGCGCCGCGGCGACGTGCCGCTGGAAGTCCGCCTCCCTGCGGAATAGGCGAAAGCGATTCTTGACTTCCCACTCGATATGCAAAGCGGCGCCACTTCGGATCTCGGCGTGGGCAGGTTGTCCGCACCAGGTCCAGAGCAGAAGGGTGGCAAATCCAACGATACCGAGGTGGCGCATGGGGTCCCGTCGCCATCAACCGCCTCCGATTTGCACATCGGATGCGGCGGAAATGTGAGGCTTGGCCGTGTTGGCGGGCAGCGTTGCAGCGGCGCCGGGGCGACCGCCATCATCTTCGGCATACGGGCCGCTGCCCACGGCAGGCTCGGGGCTGGAGATTGGCCTTCAAACCACGGCCGGAGGCTCCGGTGCGGCCGAGCGGAATCTGGCTGCTCGACCGGTGCGGCGCGCACAAAATTGACCCCACGTTTTGCAGCCATTACGGTTCGCGGCAAATATTAGTCGTTTGGGAGGATACGATGCGAAAGCTGACCACCATTTCGGGCGGCCTTGTCGCCGCGCTGCTCACGCTCTCCGCGGCCAATGCGCAAGGCACGGTCAAGATCGGCTTGATCAATGTGCTGTCCGGCCAATTCGCCGACGCCGGTATCCAGCTCGATAATGGCGTCAAGACCTACATGAAGCAGCATGGCGATACGGTCGGCGGCAAGAAAATCGAGATCATCCGCCGCGACGTCGGCGGACCGGCGCCCGACGTTGCGAAGCGGCTGAGCCAAGAGCTCGTCGTGCGCGACGGTGTCGATCTGCTCGCCGGATTCCTCCTCACTCCGAACGCGCTCGCCGCCGCCGACGTCTCGGCGCAGGCGAAGAAATTCATGGTGGTGATGAACGCGGCCACCTCGATCATCACCACCAAGTCGCCCTATATGATCCGCACGTCGGTGACGCTGCCGCAGGTGATGGAGACGTTCGGGACCTGGGCGGCCAAGAACGGGCTCAAAAAATGCTACACGATGGTGACCGACTACGGTCCCGGGCACGATTCGGAGGCGGCGTTCCAGCGTGCCTTCAAGGAAGCCGGTGGTGAGCTCATAGGATCAGTCCGGTTCCCGGTGGCGAATCCGGATTTTTCAGCTTTCGTCCAGCGCGCCAAGGATATGAATCCGGAATGCATTTTCATCTTCATTCCGGGAGGCGCGCAGCCGGCCGCTCTCGGCAAGGCTTTCGCCGAACGCGGCCTCGACCTCGCCAAGACCAAGGTGCTGGGGTCGGGCGAAACCACGTCGGAGCAGGCGCTCAAGGTCATGGGGGACGCGGGCCTCGGCATCATCTCGGCTTGGCACTACGACTACAAGAGCGATGCTCCCCGCAACGTCGAGTTCGTAAAGACGTTCAACGAGATGCATGGGCGCAATCCCGACTTCTTTTCGATCGGCGGATATGACGGCATGCACGCGATTTACGAGACGTTGAAAAAGGCCGGCGGCAAGACCGACGGTGATGCACTGATCGCTGCTGCCAAAGGCTTGAAGTGGGACAGCCCGCGCGGACCAATGTCGATCGACCCGGACACCCGCGACGTCGTGCAGACGATCTACATCAGGAAGGTGGAAAAGGTCGGCGGCGAGCTCGTCAATGTCCCGTTCGACAAGATCGAGAACGTCAAGGACCCGTCACGGGCGCGCGGCGGGTGACCGGCGCGCGGTGCGGCGCCCTGAACTGATGGGGAGTAACCCATGCGAAAGGCAGTGCTCCTGCTCGGCATTCTTGCGCTGGTCGGTACGTCCGTGGCCAACGCGCAGGGAACGGTGAAGATCGGAGTGATCCTGCCCTATTCGGGCCAGTTCGCCGACACCGCAGCGCAACTCGACGGCGGCATCAAACTTTACATGAAGCAGAACGGGGACACGGTCGCCGGGAAGAAGATCGAGATCATTCGCAAGGACAGCGGCGGGGTTGCACCGGACGTGGCCAAGCGGCTTGCTCAAGAGCTTGTGGTCCGTGACAACGTGGAGGTGCTCGCGGGCTTTGTGCTCAGCCCTAACACGCTCGCGGTGGCTGACGTATCGGCCCAGGCGAAGAGGTTGATGGTAGTCATGAACGCCGGCGCTTCGATCATCATGACCAAATCGCCGTACGTGACGCGAGTTTCCATTACGCTACCGCAGGCGGCCGAAGCCTTCGGCACGTGGGCCGGGAAGAGCGGTATCAAGAAGGTCTACTCGATGGTGTCGGATTTCGCTCCGGGTCACGATGCCGAAGCCGGCTTCCATCGCGCGTTCAAAGAAGCGGGCGGGGAAATCGTCGGGGCGGTGCGATTTCCCGTGGCCAATCCGGACTTCTCGGCATTCGTCCAACGCGCCAAGGATCTGAGTCCGGAAGCGATCTTCCTGTTCGTTCCTGCGGGCGCACAGCCGGCCGCATTTGGGAAAGCGGTCGCGGAGCGTGGCCTCGACTCCAAGATCACCAAGATCCTGGGAACCGGAGAAACGACTGCGGAGCAGGCGCTCAAGAGCATGGGTGATGCTGCGCTCGGCATCGTCACCGCATGGAATTACGACTACAACGACGATACGAAGCTCAACAAGGAGTTCGTCAAGCAGTTTAATGAAACGAACAAGCGGAATCCGGATTTCATGTCGGTCGGAGGCTATGACGGCATGCATCTCATCTACGAAGCTTTGAGAAAAACCGGGGGCAAGACCGATGCCGATGTCATGATCGCAGCGGTCAAAGGGATGGCATGGGAGAGCCCGCGCGGCCGGATGTCGATTGATCCGGAGTTTCGTGACATCGTCCAGACGATATACATCCGCCGAGTAGAGCGCGTGGGCGGCGAATTACGCAATGTCGTGTTCGACAAAGTTGAAAACGTCAGGGATCCCGTGCTCGCACGGATGAAGAACTAAGTAGCTGATGTCGGCCGCCGCTGGCGCGGAGGGCGCGGCAGCATGGCGGTGCCGCACCGGGGAAGCATGTGGTAGGTGTTGGCGCGCTTGCAGCGGGAAGGAGAGCGATGCGCAGGTCACTCGTTGCTGTCGCCAGCTTTGCCGCGGCGCTCCTCGCGATCTCGCCGGTGGGTGCGCAGCAGACAATCAAGATCGGCCTCATTCTGCCCTATTCGGGTCAGTTCGCTGATCCCGGCGCCCAGGCCGACAACGGCATCAGACTCTACATGCAGCAGCGCGGCGAGACGGTCGCCGGCAGGAGGATCGAGGTCATCCGCAAGGACACCGGCGGCATCGCGCCCGACGTGGCCAAGCGCCTCGCTCAGGAATTGGTGGTGCGCGACAAGGTCGATCTGCTGGCCGGGTTTTCGCTCACGCCCAATGCGCTCGCCGCCGCTGACATTTCGGCACAAGCCAGGAAGTTCATGGTGGTCATGAACGCAGCCGCCTCGATCGTCACCACCAAGTCACCCTACATGGCACGGGTGTCCTTCACGCTGCCGCAATTGAACGAGCCGCTGGGAATCTGGGCCTACAAGAACGGCGTGCGCAAGGTCTATTCGATGGTCGCGGATTTTGCCGCCGGTCATGACGCCGAGGCCGCCTTCCATGGTGCGTTCAAGGCGGCGGGCGGAGACATCATTGGCTCCGTTCGGTATCCCGTCGTGAATCCCGATTTTTCCGCCTTCGTGCAGCGTGCCAAGGATATGAATCCGGAGGCGATCTTCGTGTTCGTTCCGGGCGGCTCGCAGTCGCCGGCGATCGCGAAGGCCCTGGCCGATCGCGGCATCGATCCGGCCAAGACCAAGGTCATGGCGCAGGCCGAGCTTACCGACGAGCAGGCGCTGAGGAACATGGGCGACAGCGCACTCGGCATCATCACCTCAGCGCATTACGACTATAATCACGACTCCAGGCTGAACAAGGAATTCGTGATGGCATTCAACGCTGCCTTCAAGCGCAATCCGGATTTCTTCGCAGTGGGCGGCTACGACGGCATGCACCTCATCTATGAGTCGCTCAAGAAGAGCGGCGGCAACACCGACGGTGATGCGCTGATTGCCGCCGCCAAGGGGATGGCGTGGGAGAGCCCGCGCGGCCCGATGTCGATAGATCCCGCGACCCGCGATGTGATCCAGACCGTTTACATGCGACGGGTGGAGCGGGTGGACGGTCAACTGCGCAATATCGAGTTCGACAAGATCGAGAACGTCAAGGATCCGGCGAAAGCCCGGACGACCAACTAGGGCGACCGACATGCTGACCAACGCTCGGGCTCAGGCATGATTGCCTCGGCGTTCGGCGTCCTGTTCGATGGTTTTGCCTACGGGATGCTGCTGTTTCTCCTGTCGGTCGGGCTGTCGGTGACGCTGGGCATGATGAATTTCGTGAACCTGGCGCATTGCAGTTTCGCCATGCTGGGCGGTTATGTCACGGTGACGCTGACGAACGAGCTCGGCTGGCCCTTTCTGGCGAGCTTGCCATTGGCTTTCCTGTCGGCGGCGCTCGTCAGCATCGCATTCGAGCGCACCCTTTATCGCCGACTTTACCGCGCAAGCGATCTCGACCAGTGCCTGCTGACCATCGGCATCGTGTTCATTTCGGTCGCGGTCGCAGCCTACATTTACGGAACGATCCAGCAGCCGCTGAACTTGCCGTCCTACCTGCGCGGCACCGTGTCGATCATGGGTCAGAGTTTCGGCGTGTACCGGTTGTTCTTGATCGGTACTTCCCTTGTTGTCACCATCGTTCTGGTCGTAGCGCTCGAATACACACGTTTCGGCGCGCAGGTGCGCGCGGCGGTCGACAATCAGCGCATGGCGCGCGGGCTGGGGATCAATGTCGATCGTATCTTTGCCATGACCTTTGCGCTCGGCAGCGGTCTCGCGGGTCTCGGCGGGGCGCTCGCCATCGAAATCGTCGGCCTTGATCACGCATTCGCCTTTACCTACCTCGTTTACGTCCTCATCGTCGTGGCGGTCGGCGGGCTCGGCTCCATCGCCGGCTCCTTCCTGGCCGCGAGCCTGCTCGGCATCAGCGACATGGCCGGCAAGTACTATTTCCCCGAGCTCGGCGCGTTTCTGATCTATTTCGTCATGGTGACGCTGCTGATGTGGCGGCCGGCCGGCCTGTTCGGGAGGCGCTAGGCGATGACGATATCCGCGGCGAGCGAGCCGCCGCAGCGTTATCTCGAAGCTCAGATGCGTTGGGGTCCCTTCGAGATCATGTTCTGGGTCGCAACGCTGCTTCCCTTCGTTCTTACGCCCAGCTATCTCGTGCTCGCGAGCCAGATCGCCATCACCGCGCTGTTCGCGTTGTCGCTCGATCTTATTTTGGGCTATGCCGGCATCGTATCTCTCGGTCATGCCGCCTATTTTGGCTTTGGCTCCTACACGGCCGGACTTATTGCCAAGTGGGGCTGGGGTGAGCCGCTGACCGGGCTGGCGATCGCGGCGGCCGCGGCTGGCTTGCTCGGATATCTCACGAGCTTCATCATCGCCCGTTTCCGCCACCTCGCGCTGATCATGATCACGCTCGGATTGGGCCTGCTGCTCGCCGAGGCGGCCAACAGCGCGAGCTGGTTGACGGGCGGCGCCGATGGCCTGCAAGGCGTGCGCATGTGGAAGCTCCTCGGTGTCTTTGAGTTCGACCTCTACGGGATCACCGCCTACACCTATTCGCTCGTTGTCCTGTTCCTGGTGTTTCTGGTGGCGCGGCGGCTGATCAACTCCCCGTTCGGCCTCGCGCTGCGCGGCATTCGCGAGAACGCGATCCGCATGCCCGCGATCGGGGCATCGAGCCCCGCGCATATTCGCAAGGCCTACACCATCGCTGCGGTGGTGGCCGGGATTGCTGGCGCCTTGCTCGCGCAGACGACCGAGACGGTTTCGCTCGAGACGTTGAGCTTCCAGCGCTCGGCCGACGTGCTGGTGATCCTGATCCTCGGCGGCGCCGGCCGGCTCTACGGCGGTCTGGTCGGGGCGATCATCTACATGGTTGCCCGCGATCAGTTCTCCGGGATCAACCCGCAATATTGGTATTTCTGGATCGGGACATTGCTGGTCGCCGTTGTCATTTTCCTGCCGAACGGGATTCTTGGAGGCTTGGCGCGGCTCATGCCGTCCGGGTGGAGCCGAGCGTGACCGCGGCGGCGCTGTCGACACGCGGTCTGGACAAGAGCTTCGGCTCCCTTGTCGTCGCCAGCAATATCGAGATCAATCTTCCCGCTGGCGCGCGCTACGCATTGATCGGGCCGAACGGCGCCGGCAAGACCACGCTGATCAATCTCATCACCGGAATGATCAGGCCGGACGGTGGCCAGATTTTACTCGGGGAGCAGGAAATCACGATGCTCCGTCCCGAAGAGCGCGTCAAACGCGGCCTCGTGCGCACGTTTCAGATCAATACGCTGTTTCCCCACCTCAATGCGCTTGAGGCGGTCATGCTCGCGGTCTGCGAACGGCGCGGCTATGCCGGCACATGGTGGCAGAAGCTGTCGGCTTATCCCGACGCTCTGGACGAGGCCTATGCGATCCTGCGGTCGCTGCGGCTCGGCGTGCACGCCTATCGGCCTACCCGGGAGCTGGCTTATGGCCAGCAACGCCTGCTGGAGATCGCGCTCGCACTTGCCACCAAACCGAAGGTGCTGCTCCTCGACGAGCCGGCGGCCGGAGTTCCGCAGGATGAGAGCGCCGAGTTGTTCTCGGTCATTGCCGACCTGTCCCAGGACATCGCGGTGCTGTTCATCGAGCACGACATGAACGTCGTCTTCCGGTTCGCCAATCGAATCATCGTGATGGTAGGAGGACGAATTCTGCTGGAAGGCCCGCCCAGCGACATCGCCGCCGATGCGCGCGTGCGCGAGGTTTATCTGGGCAAGACGCGCCATGGCTGAGGCGCTGCTGACGCTCGAGGACGTGCGTGCCGGCTACGGCGATGCGGTCGTGCTCGACGGCATTGCTTTTGAGGTTCGGGACGGCGGAAGCCTGGCGCTGCTCGGGCGCAATGGGGTCGGCAAGTCGACGCTTCTTCTGACCATCATGGGCTTCACCCGCGTGAGCCGTGGAACCATCTCCTGGCGCGGCCGTGAGATCACTCGCCTTGCACCGCATTGGCGGGCGCGCGACGGGCTCGGCTGGGTCGCGCAGGAGCGGGAAATTTTCCCGTCGCTGAGCGTCGACGAGAACCTCAACGTCGCGTCGCGTCCGGGACGATGGGACCTCCAGGCGGTCTATAACCTGTTCCCGCGTCTCAACGAGCGGCGGACCAGCCGGGGCAATCACCTTTCAGGCGGCGAGCAGCAGATGCTGGCGATCGCCCGCGCGCTGATGACCAACCCGGCGCTGCTTCTGCTGGACGAGCCGCTCGAGGGCCTCGCGCCGATCATCATCGAGGAGCTGACGGCGGCAATCCGGCGGATGACGGCCGATGAGGGCACGGCCTTCATTCTGGTCGAGCAGCATGCCGAGCTCGCGCTGTCATTGACCGACAACGCAATCGTGCTCGAGCGCGGAAGTATCGTGCATCGGGCCCGCTCACAGGCCTTGCTTGACGATCAGGCCACGCTCGACCGCTTGATCGGGCTGCGTCTGGAGGAGGCCAGCGCACCGGACCCTAAAGCTTCTCGGCAATGAACTTCAGAATCTGCGCGCATTGGCGGTTCAACTCGGAGGTCGTTCTCCCATCTTCATGAGAGTGCGCTTCCGCCTGAATCGCCCGCGCCACGGCTTCATCGAGGAGCACGCGTACGGCCTCCTCGCGGGTCAATACTCCTTTGTGGACGAGCAGCCGATAGAGCGCCACCGTGGCGCTGACGGCTGCCATCGTATAGGCCGCGTCCTCGAATGGTTGCATTTCATTCCATCGTTTGACGGTCGGACCAGGCGCCAGGGTCCCGGCGCGGCACGAAGATCGAATGCCGCGCCGCGGGAACCGACAATTTTCCATCGCCTGCGATGGCCGCGCGAAGGATGACTGGAATACCAGGTTACCACGTCCGCGCGATTATGCCTACGGCGTGGGAAGGCGGGACGTCACGCGGCACCCCCCTGTGATCTCGACACCACAGGTCGGAAGGGAAATTGCTGCGCAGTGATTATCCGCTTGTGTAGCCATTCAGCGCCATAAATAGTCGCGATGGGGCATGCGGCCGGGGAATGAAGTCTCGAATGTGCCCGACTCCCGCGCTGCTGCCAGCAAGTCTAAGAGTGCGTGCTATGTCATCGTATGTGATGTATTGCCGAGACCAAGCTGCGGAATGTGCGCGCCGCGCTCGGTTGGCGAGCTCTCCCGAGGTAGCTGCCGCGCGCCGAGCCCTTGGCTTGCAATGGGTGAAGCTCGCGCAAAAGGCAGCGGCGAGCAGAAGCGCGCCTGACCACAGCCGAAAAGTATCGGTTGGTCCTACCGTCCGTTCCTGACGCAGCGCGCCATGGCCTTCGGCCGCATGCGTGCGGGCTCTCGCCCGCCGCAGCGGCAAACGTGGCTCAACGAAACCTCATCGTGCCAGGCTGATGACGGCTTCTGCGTAGTTGCCTGCACCCATCCCGCTGTCTGCGAAGATGCCGTGGTCCGCGATCCACTTGAAGGTCTCGTCATAGACCTCTTTGCTGTAGGTTTCGAACACCAGCCGTTCGCCCGGCCCCCAGCGGCGCGTGTCCATCGTCGCGTGGTAGCGCTCCGGGAATTCATTCTTGTAGTAATGGGTGTAGAGGTCTGGTCGCAGATCGATATCGCGCTGCGCGCGACGCAGCGCCCGAAAGAATTTGCGCAGGTCGTCAAGGTCTGGATCGCCGGTCACCATCGTCGCGATCATGAAGGTGGTGTCGATCACCTTTCGAAAGCCGAGCTGCTCCGCGAAATAGTACGGGCCGCTGAACAATGCCGAAGCTTGCGCCTTGCCTTCGATCAACTGATCGAGGCGATGGAACAGCATGCCATCCGCGAATGTGAGATTGATCTTGTCAGCCGGCATGTACTGCTCGAGTGCCTGGATGGTCGAGTAGTGGCTGCCCGACTGATACCCGACGGCGATCGGGACGCCGGCGAGATCTTCGGGCCGCTTGATTGGCGAGTCCGATGGAACGAACACCCCCGATGGCGCCACTGAATAGACGTCGGCGTAGAGCCTGCCCTTACCCTTCGAGGCGGCGACTCCGACTGTCCAGTGGCAGGCGCAGCTCACGTCGGAGGTGCGGCCGCGCTCGAACGACTGCATGGCGCCGACCTTGTCGCCCTTGTAGTGGTGCGCGCCGCCGGTCGACTTGATCAGCTCCTGGAAAAAATAGTCGAGGCCTTCGTCCCTGAAGTAGCCCTTCTCCTCGGCAACCCATTCCTGCAGCCGGAAGTGCGGCTCGATGATGAATTTTTCCTTGGCCATGTTTCTCTCCTTTGCCCGCGGGCTTGACGGTTCGTCCAAGTGCTCAGCAGCAGTCCTGATCGGGTCCAGGCTTGTCGCGGTGCTCGGCCACACGGCGCGCCGCGATCATCCCGACGTGCTCGTCCATTAGCCGCCGCGCGCCCGCGGCGTCGCGCATTTCGATAAGCGATGCCAATTGCCGATGGGCATCGAGAATCCGTCGCGCCACTTTGGGCGTCAGCGTCGGATTGCGCGCCGGCCAGGAGACGTGCTGGAGCGAAACGAGTTGCACCACCAGCACGCGGTTGTGGGAGGCTTCGGCGACCGCGAGATGGAACTCGCGCGATGAGCGTGTATAGGCGCCGACGTCGTCGATCTTGCGTTCGGCATCGGCGAGGAGCTCGCGCAGCCGTGCATGATCCTCGGCGGTGGAATTGACAGCGGCAAGCTCAGCCGCGAGGCATTCGATGGCGCGCTGGGCATCCATGATCTCGGCGACCGAGACGCCGGCAAGATCAAGCTGTACGGCCAGGGCTTCGGCGAACAGGCGGGCATTGCCCTGCGCGATGCGCGCGCCGCCCCCGGAACCGACCTTGATGTCGACCACGCCCTGAGCTTCAAGCGTTCGCAGCGCGTCCCGTGCCACGATGCGGCTCACCCCGAAACGCTCGGCCAGGTCCTTCTCGGTGCCGAGAAAATCGCCCGGTCGAAGCTCCCGGGCGAAAAGCGCCTCGCGCACCTGCGCCACGATCTGCGTGGACATGGTGGCGGAGCGAAAGGGGACAACTTTGCGTTCCCCGCTCTTCATCGCGGGATGCAGCCGCATGGCGTGCGGTCTCCAAGCCGTGGCCAAAGGTAGCAACGATCATAAAGATGATATCTTTTATCGGAGGAAGGGGTCAACTGGGCTGCGAGGCCAAACCTATTTCTTGAGGCCTGCCGCCTGGGCCACCTGGCCCCAGCGCCTGATCTCGCTCTGGATCGTCCTGGCGAAATCCTCCGATCCGCCGGTGAGGGCGTCGAAGCCTTGGGGATGGAGGGCCGCCAGTACCTCATCCGACATGAGCGCTGCGCGCACGGCGTGTCCGAGCTTGTCGATCACGTCGGCTGGAGTACCCGCCGGCGCCATCAGGCCGAACCAGATGCTGGTGTCGAAGTCGGGCATGCCGGCTTCGGCCATGGTCGGAAGGTTGGGTGCGATGGACGGCCGCTTCCCGGCGGCGGAAGCGAGCGCCTTGAGCTTGCCGGTCTCGACCTGCGAGACCACGGCAGAGGCGGGCGAGAACATCATCGTGGTGCGGCCGGCGAGCAGATCGGTCACGGCCTGCGGGCTGCCCTGATAGGGCACGTGCACGAGTTTGACGCCGCTGCGCATGGCAAAGAGCTCGCCCGACAGATGCGGCGCTGTGCCGACGCCGGTCGAGGCGTACAGCACTTCGCCCGGCTTCGATTTGGCCAGCGCGATCAGCTCCTGCACGCTGTTCACGCCGCTCGACGGATGCACAACGAGAATGACGGCCGCTGTGGTCACGAGTGCGATGGGCGCGAAATCCTTCGCCATGTCGAAGGCGAGATTGGGATTGATGGCTGCGTTCGTGATATTGGCGGACGATCCCAGGAACAGCGTGTAGCCGTCCTTCGGCGCGCGCGCGACGAATTCCGCGGCCAGGCTCGAGCCGGCGCCCGGCTTGTTCTCGACCACGAACTGCTGGCCCAGCACCTGCCCCATGCGTTGCCCGACCACGCGCGCGGTAATGTCGGCCGACGATCCCGGAATGAAGCCCACGATGATGCGCACCGGCCGTGAGGGATAATCCTCGGCGTGCACCGAGGGCAGGACGAACTGGGTCGCGAGCCCCAGTGCGAGCGCAAGCGTCCAGCGCCTCTCCTTGCTCATGCGTTCCTCCCAATGGACGTCGCCGGTCGGGCCGAAGGTCCCGCCGCCATGTTATTTCTTGAGCCCGGCAGCTTGGGCGACCGTTGCCCAACGTTTGATCTCGCTGTCGAGGTAGCGGGCGAACTCCTCCGGGCTGCCGCCGACGAGGTCGATGCCCTGGGGCGCCAACGTCTTGCCGACCTCCTCCGCGGCCAAGGCGTCGTTGCCGGCCCGCGCTATTTTGTCGATGATCTCCCTCGGCGTGCCTGCCGGCGCGAGCAGCCCGAACCAAAGACCGGTCTCGAAGCCGGGCAATCCGGCTTCGACCATGGTCGGAAGCTCCGGCGCGACTGCGGTGCGCTTCGCTTCGGTGGACGCAAGCGCGATCAGCTTGCCGTCGCGCACATGCTGGAGGACGGTCGAGGCCGGCGAGAAGAAAACCTGGATGCGGCCGGCCAGAAGGTCGGTGACCGCCTGCGGGCTGCCGGCATAGGGGACGTGCACCATCTTGATGCCCGCCATCACTTTGAACAGCTCGCCGGAGAGATGCGTTCCGGTCGCAACCCCCGAGGAGCCGAACGACAGCTGGTCGGGCTTGTCCCTGGCCAGGGCGATCAGCTCCTTGACGTTCTTCACGCCGACCGATGGGTGAACGACCAGAATGTTGGGTGTCGTGGTGAGCCGCACGATGGGCGCAAAATCCTTGGGAAAGTCGAACGAGGGATTGGAGCCAACGACCGCGTTGATGGGATTGGCGATGGTGGCCAGCAACAGGGTGTAGCCGTCCTTCGGCGCGCGGGCCACGAATTCGGCGGCAAGGCTCGATCCGGCTCCGGTGCGGTTCTCGACCACGATCTGCTGGCCGAGGATTTGTCCCATGCGCTGCCCAACGACGCGCGCCGTGATGTCGGCACCCGATCCCGCAGAGAAGCCAACCACGACGCGCACCGGGCGGCTCGGATATTCGTCCGCGCGTGCCGCAAAGGCCGCAAGCCCTGCAGCGCATGCAAAAGCCACGCACATCATGAATCGTCGGCCCACCGGCTCCTCCATCTTTTTGGAAGAGCCAAGCATGTTTGGGCGTGTGCCGCCAGCGCGCGAAGCGGGGCGACATGCGCCGAACACGGCACATTCTGTCGCGCCGGCTCTCGCGCCCCTACGTCCCGTGACGGACTGCCGCGGGGCTTCAGGCGAGCGGGTCTGGCGGTCCGGAGTTCTTGGCCAAGCTCAGCCACACTTCGCGCGCACTCACGATAGACAGCGCCGCAAAGAACGGAAAAATGAAGTACAGCAGGCGGAAGATCAGCAGCGATGCCAGCAGTTCGTTCTTGTCGAACTGCGAGAGTCCCACCAGCATTGCGGCGTCGAAGACGCCGAGGCTGCCGGGCGCGTGGCTGAGAAAGCCGAGCAGGGTTGCCAATACGAAGGTGACGAGCAGAGTGGTGAAGGGGAGGGTGGGGTCGCTCGGGAGCAGCACGTACATGGCGAGCGCGCCGATTGTAAGATCAGCAATTCCGATCCCGATCTGGACGAAGGTGAGCGGTGCGTTCGGCAGCGTAATCTGCCACTCGCCGTATCCTACGGCGCGCGGTCCGGGCAGCAGCCAGAGGACATATCCGATGATCGCCGCCAGTCCGGCAAGCGCAATCGTTCGATTGAGCCATGGCGGCAATTGGTTCACGGTGCTGGCGGCGTCCGGTGCGTAGGCCATGCTCAGGCCAAGGATGAAGGCGTTTCCCAGCCAGAAGGTCAGGCCGGTCACGAACGCGATCTTGGCGATATCGACGACGCCAAGCCCCCACGGCGAATAGATGCGCAGTCGAACCACACCGCCGGTGAAGACCGTGGCGCCGAGATTGTGACCGATCGTATAGCTGGTGAAGCTTGCGAGCGCGGCGATCCGGTACGGTACGTGGGTCTGCCCGATCGTGCGCAGGGCAAAGAAGTCATAGAAAGTCAGGGTCACATAGCCGGCGACGACCAGGACGCCCGCGAGCAGGACGGCGCGCAGCGACGTTGCCTGCAATGCGTCGACCACCTTGTCCACGTCGACGTCGCGCAGCAAGCGGAACAACGTGACCAGGGCAACCCCAATGATCACAATGCTTATTGTGAAGGCAATCCGGTTCCAGCCGACCCTCTCATCGACTGCCCGCGTTACGGCGCTCATCGCGTTCAGCATCTGCATCCTGTGATGAGCTCTCGGCGGTGGACATGATTCGGAGGGGACAACCTCCCATCTCGTTGCAACAGCAGTGTTACAGTGCCTGCGACCAGATGGCCCGACAGGCAGCCCGGCGACCGTTGGCAAACGCTCAGGCCGGCATTGTCAGCGGGCGCTGCGGCAGATCGTCATACGCCTGAGACATGACATCACGATTCTTGCGACATGCGATTCGCACTGGACGCCAGCCAAGCCGACGGCCCCCGGCCGATGCCCCCTCCGCGGAAGCTCCGGGCTCTGTTTCTCTCGGACATCCATCTCGGGTCGCGCGCCTGCAGGAGCGACCGGCTCATCGAGTTCCTGCGTCGCCACCGTGCCGACGTCATTTATCTCGTGGGCGACATTGTCGACGGCTGGCGGTTGCGCGCGAACTGGTACTGGCCGGCGGCCCACGACGAAATACTCCGCGAACTGCTGTGCGCCGCCCAGCGGGGGGTGCGCGTCATCTATATTCCAGGCAATCACGACGAATTCCTGCGGGATTATTGCGGCACGCATTTTGCGGGCATTGAAGTCGTCGATTCCACTGTGCACACGGCGGCTGATGGGCGACGATACATCGTTGTGCACGGCGACCGCTTCGACCGTCTGATCCATCGCACCCGCAGGCTCGCGCCGATTGCGCATCGCGCCAACCTGACCGTCATCGCCGTCAATTCCGGCTTCAACCGCATGCGGCGCCTGCTGGGTCTGCCGTGGTGGTCGCCGCTGCAATGGGCGAAGCATAAGTTCAAGACCGCAAGCAGCTATCTTGGCGACTTCGAACGGTCCCTGGCGGAGTTGGCGCATCAGCAGGCGGTCGACGGCGTGATTTGCGGACACGTTCACCACGCGGCGATCCACGAGGAGTTCGGCATTCGCTACATCAACTGCGGCGATTGGGTTGAAAGCTGCACCGCGGTTGCTGAATGCCAGGATGGCCGGTTCGAGATCCTGCGCTGCTTCGGAGAGACGCGGCGCTCCGCACAAGCGCTGGTCACCGGGGAGGCGCGGGCAGCCTGATGCGTGTTCTCGTCGCCACCGATGCTTGGCATCCGCAGGTCAACGGCGTGGTTCGCACCTTGACCTCGCTCGGCGCCAGCGCTCGCAGGCTGGGGGTCGAGGTCGTTTTCCTCACGCCCGAGGGATTTGCCTCCATGCCGGTGCCGACCTATCCGGGTCTGCGTTGCGCGCTCCCCAATCCGCGGGAGATTGCGCGGCGTATCGAGCAGGCGAGGCCGGACGCGATCCACATCGCGACTGAGGGAACCATCGGTTTCCAGGTGCGCCACTATTGCCGCAGGCACGGGCTGCCGTTTACGACGAGCTATACGACGCGGTTTCCTGAATACATCTCGGTGCGGCTGGCGATCCCATCAGCTTGGACTTACGCTTTGCTACGCTACTTCCATTCCGCCGCGACCGTCACGATGGTCTCAACTCCATCGCTGATGGCCGAGTTCACACAGCGCGGTTTCAAGAATCTCGGCCTGTGGACGCGTGGCGTCGATACCGAGCAGTTCAAACCCGAGCGCGCGATCGATCTTGGACTGCCGCGGCCCATCTTCGTGTGCGTCGGGCGCATTGCCGTCGAGAAGAATTTGCCGGCCTTCCTTTCGCTCGACCTTCCGGGGTCGAAGATCGTGATCGGGCAAGGGCCTCAGGAGGCCGAGTTGCGGCGTCAGTTTCCCGACGCCAAGTTCATGGGCCTGCTGGATGAAAAGATGCTGCCCGCCTACCTGGCGGGTTCGGACGTTTTCGTATTTCCGAGCCGTACCGACACGTTCGGAGTCGTACAGCTCGAAGCGCTCGCATGCGGGGTGCCGGTTGCGGCCTATCCTGTCACCGGGCCTCGCGACGTCATCGGGGATGATCCGGTGGGTGCGCTCCATGAGGATCTGCGTACGGCATGCATGAGCGCGCTGCACGTGTCGCGCGCGGCGTGCCGGACATTCGCGCTCACCCGCACCTGGGAGGCGAGCGCGCGGCAATTCCTCGGGCACGTCAATCGGGTCGTGATCGACCGCTTCCGCAAGCCCTGCGCTGCCTGAGGGCCGGCATCCCGGCCTTGACCGCCTCGCGCAAGGGCGCAAGGTTGCCGCATGTTCGTCGCATTCTTTCACGAGCTCAAAACGGCCGGCGTGCCGGTCACGCTGCGCGAATATCTGACGCTGATGGAAGCGATGGAGAAAGACATCGCCGGCCGGCGGGTGGAGGACTTCTACTATCTCGCGCGCACGGCCCTGATAAAGGACGAGCGCAATCTCGACAAGTTCGACCGCGTCTTCGGCCACGTGTTCAAGGGCCTCGAGCTGATGAGCGAGGCACTGGCCGCCGACATTCCGGCCGAGTGGCTCAGGAAGCTAGCCGAAAAATATCTCACCGACGAAGAGAAGAAGCAGATCGAAGCCATGGGCGGGCTCGACAAGCTCCTGGAAACGTTGCGCCAACGCATGAAGGAGCAGAAGGGCCGCCACCAGGGCGGCAATAAATGGATCGGCACCGGCGGCACGTCGCCATTCGGCGCCTTTGGCTACAACCCGGAGGGCGTGCGTATTGGTCAGGACGAAAACCGCAACTTCCGTGCGGTCAAGGTCTGGGACAGGCGCGAGTTCAAGGACCTCGACGATCAGGTTGAGCTCGGCACTCGCAACATCAAGATCGCGCTGCGCCGGCTGCGGCGGTTCGCCCGCACCGGCGCCCCGGACGAGCTCGACCTCGACGGCACCATCAAGGGCACGGCGCACAAGGGCTACCTCGACATCCTCATGCGGCCCGAGCGGCACAATGCCGTGAAGGTGCTGCTGTTCTTCGACGTCGGCGGCTCCATGGACTGGCACGTCAAGGCGACCGAGGAGTTGTTTTCGGCCGCGCGCACCGAATTCAAGCACATGGAGCATTTCTACTTCCACAATTGCCCGTACGAGAAAGTATGGAAGGAGAACCGCCGCCGCTTTGACCACACAACCCCGACATGGGACGTGCTGCACACCTATCCGCACGACTACAAGGCGATTTTCGTCGGCGATGCCTCCATGTCGCCCTACGAGATCATGGCGGCCGGCGGGTCGGTCGAGCATTTCAACGAGGAGACCGGCGCGACCTGGATGGAGCGTATCGCGCGCACCTATCCCGCCTGCGTCTGGCTCAACCCCGTCGCGGAGAAGGAGTGGGAGTATACTCAATCGATCCGCATCATGCGCCAGCTCATGGGCGGGCGGATGTATCCGCTCACTCTCGACGGGCTTGACAGGGCGATGCGGGAGTTGGTGCGGTGAAGATTATGGTCGCGCCCTTCGGTGCGGCCTCGTTCCCTCTCGCGCTCGACTGCTGATTGAGCCCGCCGCATGGACTGCGCGGCCACACACCGCTGGCCTCACGACATCGAAGCCTAGGGACGGCTCATCAAGCGGAGGAAACTGCGGATGCGGCGCGTGCGCTCAGAGATTGCTTGGCGTTCCGACCCAGCGACCCATGCGTCCCAGGTGTCGCGAGATTGCGATGTCGGTTACGCGTCCAATCAGATTGGCCACGGGGACCGAGCCGTGGGCGACGATGTCGCGGCTATCCACGCTCTGCGCGCGATTGTCGCCCAGCACGTACACGTGTCCGACAGGTACCCGGCGTTCCGGCAGATCGGCGAAGCGGCCTTCGGCTGGGCCGACGTCGACATATGGCTCTTCCACTGCCATTCCATTGACGATCGCACGCCCACCTTTGAGGGCTATGCGATCGCCCTCAACCGCGACGATCCGCTTGATGTAGTGTAACTGCGGCTGTTTCGGGTGGGTGTAGACGGCGACCTCGCCGCGGCTGGGATGCCGGCTGCGATAGTAGGTGGCATCGGCGAGAAAATACTCTCCAAGCCGCAGTGTGGGTTCCATGCTGGTGTTGACGGCATTGAGCCAGAGCAGTTGGCCGGAGGTCTTGGCGTGCAGGGCATAGATGCACGGGCCTGCAAACACGGCGCACGCGAGGACAAACGCCCCCGCGTAGGTCGTCCACCGGTAATTGCCCTCGTGCGGGTAGTCGCGCAGCCGGTACGCCCGCTGAATGGCGTCAAGCAGAATGTAGCACCATAGCCCCAACAGCAGGCCGAGACTGACGGCGAACATCCAGAAGCGCGCCAGAACGCCCATCATCGCGAACATCAATAAGGTGTCGGCGATGATGACGAGGACGAAGAGCGTGATCCCTCGCCGCGCCTGGCCGATGTAAATGTGGCCGAGCCCTGGGGTGAGCACGGTGAGCAGCGCCGTTACCCCGGGGGAGGGGCCGCGTCGCGCGTTCGCTTGCTTGTTCGCTTCTGCCGGAGCGTAGTCGGCAAGCGATGACATCGAGTACTCCGGAATTTCTCTCCCCAACCCAGAACCCGTGCGCTCAGGCACACCACGACTCGAGTATTAGTGTCGCCAGCACGGATTAGGTTCGAGGCCGTGGCGGATTTCTTTACCTGCGCTACGACTTAAAGTTGAGTGTCGGCGTAAAGGCGCGCGCAGATAGTCATCGTCGGATCGTAAGATAGGCCCCAAGCATCCCCATCAGCACGGCGACGGCGAGCGCTGCCAGCCTTGCCGCTACGTTCGCACCGGCAGCGACCCCCGCCGGTCCCGCGCCGGAATGGCCGAGATCGGCCAGCAGGAACACGACGCCGGCGGCCGCAGCCCAGCGAAGGGTGCGAAAGCGCCGCCACGGCAACCGACGTCGGCTCAGCGCAGCAGCGGCGGCCCCGCTTGCAATAAAGGCCACGCTGGCAATCGCCGACCACGGACCGGCTGCACTCAGCTGCCGCGAGCTTGGGGTGAAAAGGTTTTGCCACACCGCCGCGAGGTCGAACCCGGCGCGGCCCAAAAAGATCTGCAGCGCAAGCGCCGCGAGCACGCCGCAGAGGATGGCGCTGCTGTAGACCAGCCCCGTCGGCAGCGGAGCCGGGGGGTGTTCTGGCCTGGGCATGCCGACGCTATTGGGCATGACACCTGCATGTAGCAATGCCCGGGCCGGGCCCGGGCATCACTTAAACTGCTGCAGGCCGCGGGCGCGGCCCGCAGATGCAATTCTAGCCGCGGCGCTCGGCCTGCCAGGTGCCGGAGCAGGCGCCATTGCCGCCGCTCCAGGAGCCCCCGCCGCTGTGACCTGCGAGGCGCCCGGTGCCCGTCGCGGTCTTGTCGCCGGCGCTCACATTCACGATGACGGCGCCGTTCTTGCCAACCTTGCCGCTGATATTGACGGCCGCGGTACCGGCATTGCCCAACGTGCCGTTGGTGATGCGGATGGGGTAGCGGTAGGACGGATCGCAGATGCCTTCTTTGGTGATGATCACCACGCTCCAGACGCCGTCATAGCCGGGTACCGCTTCGGCCGGGCGAAGCGCCGGCAGCGCCATTGCGAGCGAAAGCGCAGACAGCACCAACATGCCCCGTGTCCGGGCGAAAATTCGGGAATAAGCCATTGTAGCCCCTCTGTGTTTGCCTGCCGGGCGCTGCCCCCTGTCCCGGGCGATGCGGCAGCCAACGCGGTGATTTGTTCGCGCCCACTGGATTAGTCGCAGCGTAGGGGCAACAGGTTCAAATCGCGCTGATCGACTTCCTGTCGGCACTTGGGGAGACCCAACGGCGCCGTCGAGCTACGCCTTGTGCGACGCAAAGCTCGAGATCGTGCTTGCGGGCGGTGCGGCGTTGCCGGGCGCCAGGAAGCTGTCAAGATGCGGCTCGGCTCGGCGGGACCCACCATAAGCAACGGGAGAGATCGTGATCACGCGCAGGAGCTTTTTGGCTGCAAGCACCGCGCTGGCGGCGGGGTTGGCCGACAAGCCTGCTGCAGTCGCGCAGCAGCGCAATCTCGGGTCCAATCGACTCGTGCTGCTTGGGACGCGCGGCGGACCGCGCGTCACCGGCTTTCGGCCCACCCCGTCGGCCAATCTCATCGTCTGGAACAATGTCCCCTACGTGGTCGACACCGGCTATGGCGTCACGGTGAAGCTCGTCGAGGCGAAATTTCCGCTGCCCGCGCTGCGCTACACCTTCATTACCCATCACCACTCCGATCACAACGCCGAGTTCGGGCTGCTCGTCTACAACGCCTGGGCTACCGGCCTAAACACGAATGTCGATGCCTTTGGCCCCGCCGGCATGAAGCAACTGGCACAAGGATTTTGGGACGCTTACAAGTTCGACATCGAGACCCGGATGGAGGACGAAGGCAGGCCGGACCTGCGCAAGCTCGTCACCGCCCACGAATATACCGAAGGGCCGGTGATGGCGGCGGGTGACGCCAGGGTGACGGCGCTTCGCAATCTGCATCCGCCGATCAAGGAAAGCTTCGCGCTCAAATTCGAATTTCCGGGCAAGACCATCGTCTTCTCCGGCGACACCGCGTACTTCCCGCCGCTCGCCGCTTTCGCGAAGGGGGCTGATGTCCTCGTGCACGAAGTCATGTACGCACCCGCGCTCGAGGAGCTGGTGCGGCGGAATCCCAACGCTTCCACGCTCATGGCGCACCTCAAGGCCAGCCACACACTAACCGACGATGTCGGGCGCATCGCCACCGACGCGGGGGTAAAAACGCTGGTGCTCAGCCACCTTGTGCCAGCCGATGCCACCGGCATGACCCCCGACAAGTGGGCCGATGCGGTTCGGCCAACCTTCAAGGGCGATCTCGTGGTCGCCCATGATCTGATGGAAATCCAGTTGTGAGGCAGTGGGCGAACCGCCGACGCCCACAGCCTGGGGGAGGGTGCGCATGCCGGCTCAACGCTTCGATTTTCCCAACGCCGAAGGCCACCAGCTTGCTGCGTTGCTCGACCGGCCGCCTGGAGAACCGCGCGCATATGCGGTGTTTGCGCACTGCTTCACCTGCGGCAAGGACGTCCATGCCGCGAAGCGGATTGCCGAGGGGCTGACCGCGCTCAACATCGCGGTGCTGCGCTTCGACTTCACCGGACTAGGGTCCAGTGAAGGCGAATTCGCGAATACCACGTTTTCGTCCAACGTCGCCGATCTGGTCGCGGCCGCGAATGAGCTGCGGCGCGTCGCGCGCGCCCCCGCGATCCTTGTCGGTCACAGTCTGGGCGGCACCGCGGTGCTGGCTGCGGCATCCGAGGTGCCAGAGGCGCGAGCAGTGGTGACGATCGCTGCCCCCAGCGATCCCACCCACGTCACCGGGCTGTTCAAGGATCAGCTCGGCGAGATCAGTGCGCGCGGCGAGGTCGAGGTCGCCCTGGCAGGCCGGCCATTTCGCATCAGCCGCAGCTTCATCGAGGACCTCTCCGAGCAAAAGCTGATGGAGCGCATCGCCGGCCTGCACAAGTCGCTGCTCCTCTTCCACTCGCCGACCGATACGGTTGTAGGTATCGAGAACGCGAGCCAGATCTTCGGCGCGGCCAAACACCCCAAGAGCTTTGTCTCGCTTGCCGGCGCCGACCACTTCCTCAGCAAACGCAGCGACGCGAGTTATGTCGCGAGCGTCATCCGAGCCTGGGCCGAACGCTATCTGGAGGCCCCGGAGGAGGCATCTCGCCTGCCGGACGAAGCCAGGACCGTCGTGGTGCGTGAGACCGGTCTCGGCCGGTTCCAGCAGCAGGTCACGGTCGGCCAACACCGGTTCCTGGCCGATGAGCCGGTGGACGTCGGCGGCCTCGACAGCGGTCCGGGTCCCTACGATCTGGTGCTCGCCGGGCTCGGGGCGTGTACTGCGATGACGCTCCGCCTCTACGCCGAGCGCAAGGCGCTTCCGCTCGACCGCGTGGCCGTCGAGCTCAGTCACAACCGGATTCACGCCGCCGATTGCGAAAGCTGCGAAACCAAGGAGGGAATGATCGACCGCATCGAGCGCGCTATCACCTTGCGCGGCGATCTCGACCAGAGCCAGCGCCAGCGGTTGTTGGAGATCGCCGACAAATGTCCGGTCCATCGCACGCTCACGTCTGAGGTGGATATCCGCACACGCGAGCAGCCCGAGACGACGTGAAGCCGGTCACGGGCTAACGCTCTCGTCGCTTCCAGCAGATGCAAGCTTGCCACGGCCGGGCGTGGCGAGCGGGGTGCGCACGAAATGCGCCCGGCCGGGCCCTTTTGAGGTCTCCAGCGGCAGCGGAGGCTTCAACTGTTCCTTCCTCACCAACAGTACTCAGCAGAACGGCCGATGGAGCTTCCGAGCCTCGGGCCGGCGGTTCCCCGGCATCACGTCCCTGCGACAACTCGGCACTGCGACATTGCGCCAGCGTCCGCGAGCGCGACCTATCGTCTCGCCGCGATTGATCCCATCGTTCCCGTCGCGGAGACTCGCCACGATCACGATCAATGCGAAGGGGGCGCAGTCATGAAACTGCTGCTGGTCTTTATCGTGGGCTTGTTGATCGGGCAGTCGATTTCTGTCGGCATCGGTCTGCTGGTCGAGCGCCATGCGAGCCCTTACACCGGACTCGTGACTTTCATCGCTTGCTATTTCACCATGTTCTGGGTGGCCTGGAAGCTGGCGGTCCGCATTACTGCGCCGCAATCGCGTGTGGGCGATTGGGCGAGCAGCGAGAAATAAGTTACCCGGCAGCGGACGCCGCATGAGGGTTGGCGGCGTCCGTATCGCATGTGCCGCTACAGATCAGGCCGTGACCCGAGGGCGAGAGCGTTTTATTTCGGTTGTAGGCTTTGATCTCCGCCCGGCGTGCCCGGAGGCGGAATCACCCTGATCTTGCCCCCGTCTGGTGGCGCGACGTGGATCTCCCGATCGACGCCGGCGGGCGGGCAGATCACCCCTTTCGACTGCGCAAGCTGATCGCTCAAGGGTTCTGAACTGCCGCCGCCGACTGTCGGCGGCTCGCCGGTGACGTCCGGCGGACACGCTGCGCCCTGCTGCGGAACGCGGCTTTCCGAAGCGGACTGCGCCAGCGCAACGCCTGCGGAGCTCAAGCTGACGAGTATTGCGATGGTGGCTGTGATGCGCAAAGGGCGGACTCCTCGCGAACTATTGCGGAATCAACGCCTCACCCGACGCAACGTTCCAGGCACCCGCCACGAAGCCGACGCTTTTCGAGCAAATGCGGTTATTACTGGCTGTTCGACTTACGCATCGAAAACTCGGGCAACCCGTCGCCGAACGCGTTGCTCTTCTTGCCTGCGGCGACGCCGAATTCATAGAGCGCCTGCATGTATTTGCCGTCGAACGGTCCGCGGCTCGGGTGATCAAAGGCGTCATCGACGGACGCAATGCGCAGACCGATTCCCTGCCGCTGCAGGCCGGCGTGAACCAACATGATTTCTGCGCGCAGCGCTGCCGTCAGCGCCACGCCGATCGAGCGCGCGAGCACACCCGCAATGCTGCGATCCGTGATCTTGAATTCGGGTCCGAGTTTGGAATTCACGATGACATAAAGTTGGGCAATCGGCGCGCGCGCAGTGCCGCCCGCCCAAAGCATGGCTTCCGGCATGACAAAGAACGGCGAGGTCAGAGTTCCATCGCTGTGCAGTTCAGAAAATTTCTTGCCGTTCGCCTCCACTTCGATTGCGACGGGTGAGAAAAATCCCGGGATGCTGGACGAAGCGAGTAGAATCTGGCGAAACAACTTGAGTGCGTTCTCGTCACCGCGCGCGGCGATCGCGCCCATATTCCAGACCATGCGCCGTCCCGCATCGAGGTTGGTGGTGACGATAAACAATCGCCGTCCTCGCGCATGCTCGCTGGCAATCTCGGAAAGAAGCTGGGGTGTCACCCGATGCTCGATCAGCCGCTTGAGCGGCCAGTAATCGAACAGGCTATCGCGCGTAATCCGATCCTCGAAGATGTCGGCTGCACCGATGGTGGTGAAATTCTTGTGCACTTCCTCGTCGTAGCGAGAGCCGAGGAAAGCGAATGGGGCGATCAATGCCCCGATGCTGACTCCCGTCACCACGCTGAATTCGGGACGCGTGCCCGATTCGCTCCAGCCGGTAAGAAGCCCGGCACCGAATGCACCATCTGAGCCGCCGCCCGAGATTGCCAGCCATGGTCCTGTTGCGGTCGGCAAAAGGCGGGCGAAGTCGGATGCCGAATCGCCCCAGATCCGGGCATTCGCGATGCCCGGTATGACCGCGGCATTCTCCTCCTCCACCGTGAACGAGGAGCGCTCCTGCTGCTCCTTCGGCGCGGCCTTCGACGGTTGCGTCCTTCTTTCGCCCTTCTTCCTGACTTCCGTCAGTTTCTGCGCATGCGCCGGCGCAATCCCCTCGAGCTGCGGGCACGACATGAAAGCCGTGCAAGCGATGAGCCCGGCAGCGATGGCAGCAAGAATGCGGGGCGTCTGCAAAGGTGCTCTCCAACCACTCCCAGCGCGCCGCATTACCTATAGGATTTTAGCATTTCTGGGGCGCGGGCTCGCCGTCGCAACCGCAAATGGCAGATATCCCGGCGATTGGTTCCACGAATCCCCCGGGAACTGCACCATTTGCTGCTGGCGGGCGCTTGCGCGCTCAACCCTGGCCCTGGCTCGCGCTCCAGACGCCGGAGCATGCCCCCTGCGGGCCCTGACCGCGCCACGTGCCGCCGCCGCGGCCTCCCGACAGCCGTCCGGATCCACGGGCGCTTTGGCCGCCGGCCGAGACATTCACGTTGACGTGGCCGGAGGGTGTAACATTTCCCGACACGCTCACCGCCCCGCCACCCAGATATGACACCGATCCGCCGCGGATCATCACGCCATACCGATACGATTGGTCACATGGTCCGTTCTTGGTGACGACGAGCACACTCCATGGGCCGTCGAACGACGCCGCCTGTGTGGATGGGGTGGAGAAAGCGGCGGTGACGGCGACAGCCGCCGTGAACGCTGCGGCGCGAATGCAGTGGCTGATCATGGGGACCTCGTATTGGCGTCGTGGCGCGGGTGTCCGAACGGCAGTGCCGGGCTGTGGTCGCTGTACCTCTTCTTCAGACGGGCAAAGCGATCGACGGACTCGCTCCAACCCGATGCGGGCATGGTTAGCAGAACGTGCGAGGGGACAGAAGGGGCATTGCCCGACATGTCATGTCGCGGAATTGGGCAGTGAGCCGCCGCCTCACGAGCATGTTATGGTGCTCGCTGACGACTTGCCCCGAGCGGCAATGGCGGCCTATTGCGCCAGAAAAACGGCATGGCAGGAGAAAACGCGATGAATTTGAGGCGTCCTTATGCGAGCTGGGCTGCGACGCTCGCACTGTCGTTCGCAGCCGCCCAACTTCCGATGCAACAGGCGCGCGCACAAGCGGGCAAGCCGGGAGTGGAGCGCCTCTACATCCTGAATTGCGGGGAGGGGGTCGCTGGCGACATCTCGCGTTGGTCACCCGGAGTGAATGTAGGCAAGTCGATGGATTTCGTCGATTCCTGCTACCTGATCAAGCACAGCCAGGGATGGCTGCTGTGGGACACGGGCCTGGCGGACGCCATCGCCGCCATGCCCGAGGGTCAGCGCCCCGCCGATCCGCGGATGACCCACTGGCGACGGCCGAAGACCCTCGCCTCCCAGCTCGAGCAGCTCGGAGTGAAGCCGGCTGACATCAAGTTCGTCGCAATCTCCCACACCCATCCCGACCATATCGGCAACATGGCCATGTTCCCGCAGTCGATGCTGCTGGTGCAGAAGGCGGAGTACGAATGGCCGTCGCCGGTCGGTCCGCGCTTCAAGCCGGAGCATCCGGTGGCCAAGCTGGAAGGAGATCACGATGTTTTCGGCGATGGCAGCGTGATGATCATCTCAACGCCGGGTCATACCCCCGGCCACCAGAGCCTGCTGGTCAAGCTGCCGAAGACAGGAGCTGTGCTGCTTTCGGGCGACGCGGTGCATTTCAAGGAGAACTGGGACAACCGGCGTGTGCCGGAGACCAATGACAACAAGGACAAGAGCAGCGCCTCGATGCAGCGCATGTCCGATGTCATGGCGAGGGAGAAGGCGCAGCTCTGGATCAACCACGACAAGGCGCAGCGCGACGGCCTGAAAATGGCGCCTGAATTCTACGAGTGAGGTGTGGCATGTTGCAGTTCATCTGCCGGGGCATCACATTCGGCGCGGTCGCCGCTGCGACGGCGCTCGGCGTGGCGCAGGGACAGACCGGCTTTCCGGCCCGCCCGCTCACCATGGTCGTGCCGTTGCCCGCCGGCGGAACGGCGGATCTGCTTTGCCGTTTCGCCGCCGAGAAGGCGAGCGGGATCCTCGGCCAGCAGATCGTGATCGAGAACCGCGCCGGCGGCGCTGGCGGACGCGTGGGCACGGAATTGGTGCTGCGGTCACCGCCCGACGGCTACACCTTGCTCTGCGCGCCCCAGCTCACCTACAGCATCACTCATCTCGTGTTCGCCAAGGCCGCATTCGACACGCGCACGATGGAGCCAATCAGCGTGCTCGCGACCTATCCGCTGATCGTGCTGGCGCGCGCGACGCTACCCGCCGACTCCATGCCGGAGCTCATTGCCTATGCGCGTGCCAATCCCGGCAAGGTCAACTATGGCCATCAGGGCAAGGGCAATACCGGGCACCTGCTCGGCGAGTTGCTCATGCTCAAGGGCAATTTCCGCATGACGGAAATTCCCTATCGCGGCAGCGCTCCCGCCATCAATGACCTGTTGGCGGGCAACATCGATATCGTTCCGGATTATCTGCTCGCCAACAAACAGAACATCGATGCCGGCAAACTTAAGTTTCTCGGCACCGGCAGTCGCGAGCGGCTCAAGGACTATCCCAAGGTCGCCACGCTCGCCGAAACGCTGCCAGGTGTATACGCGGACACCTGGATGGGCGTGGCGGCTCCTCCCGGAACGCCGAAAGAGACGACCAAGAAAATATCCGATGCCATCGGCCAGGCGTTTCAGCTGCCTGATCTGCGGGCGCGCATTCTCGCTTTGGAAGCCGAGCCACTGGGCAGCAACCCCGGGCAGATGCAAGACATCATCAAGGCGAGCACGGCGCAGTGGGGCCCGGTCGTCGATGCCGCCAAGATCGCCGTTGAATAACAGAAACGAATTGTGAGGAGACGCGTGATGGTTCTCGGTTGTATCGGCGCGTGGCTCCAGTCCGGGCTGCGTTGGAGCCGGCTGGCGCTCGCGCTAGGCGTGGTGCTGACGGCATCTCCGGCCGCGCGAGCGCAAGATTACCCGTCGCGTCCGGTGAAAATCATCGTGCCGTTCCCGGCGGGCGGGACCGCCGACGTGATGCCGCGTATCTTCGCGGACTGGCTGTCGAAGAAATGGGGGCAGGCGGTGGTGGTCGAGAACCGCACCGGCGCCGCCGGCAATATCGGGGCGGAGGCGGTCGCCAAGGCCGACCCCGACGGCTACACGCTGTTATCTGCGCCGCCGCCGCCCCTGGTGATCAATCACAACCTGTACCCCAAGCTCGGCTTCGATCCGACCGAGTTCGTGCCGATAGTGATCATGGGCCGCGTGCCGAATGCGCTTGTGGTCAACGCCAAGGTCCCGTTCACCAATGTCGCGGAGCTCATCGCCTTCGCGAAAGCCAGTCCCGGCAAGCTTACATCCGCTACGCAGGGCAACGGCACCACGTCGCACCTCACCTCCGAGATGTTCCAGATGATGGCCGACGTCAAATTCCAGACCGTGCCTTACCGCGGATCGGCGCCTGCACTCACCGACCTCGTCGGCGGCAGCGTCGACCTGATGTTCGACAATCTTGGCGTCTCGCTTCCGCTGGTGAAGAGCGGGCAGCTCAAGCTCCTGGCAGTGGCGACGCCCAAGCGCATGGCGTCGCTGCCCGACGTGCCGACGATCGCGGAGACGTTGCCCGGATTCGAATCGGCGGCGTGGTTTGCGATCGTGGCGCCGCCGAAGACACCGTTGTCTGTCGTTGGCAAGATCAATGCTGACGTCAACGAGGCGCTGCGCCAGCCCGACGTCATCCAGCGGCTCGCGCAGCTTTCCGCCGAGCCCATCGGCGGCACGCCGCAAGCGACGGCCGCCTATATGCGCGAGGAGATCGATCGCTGGCACAAGGTCATCAAGGCGGCCAACGTGAAGCTCGATTGACGATGAACGCCGCGCCAATCCCACATCACTGGCCGGCCGAGGGCCTCACCCGGGTGCCGTATTGGCTCTACTCGGACCGCGACCTCTACGACCAGGAGCAGGAGCGCATCTTTCGCGGTCCGACATGGAGTTTTCTCTGCCTCGAGGCCGAGCTGCCAGGGCCCAACAGCTATCGGCGCTCGAGCCTCGGCGCGATGCCGGTGGTGGTAACGCGCGACAAGGACGGCACGCTTCACGCCTTCGAGAACCGCTGCGCTCATCGCGGCTCGCTGCTGGTGCTCAACGAGAACGGCGAAGCACGCGACATCATTTGCGTCTACCACAACTGGAGCTACGATCTCTGTGGCAACCTGACCGGCGTCGCCTTCCGCAAAGGACTGGGCGGCAAGGGTGGGATGCCGGCGGAATGTCACCCCGAAACGCATGGCCCGCGCAAATTGCGCCTCGCCATCCTCGCCGGTCTGGTCTTCGGCACGCTCGCCAGCGATGCGCCGCCGCTCGAAAGCTATCTCGGGCCCGAGATCGTGGCGCGCATCCGCCGTGTGATGCGCGCGCCCGTGAAACTCCTGGGCGGTTATAGTCAGACGCTGCCCAGCAACTGGAAGCTCTACGTGGAGAACGTGAAGGACACTTATCACGCGAGCCTCCTGCACACCTTCTTCACCACGTTCCGCCTGAACCGCCTGTCGCAGAAGGGCGGCATCGTGGTGAGCGACTGCGGCGGCCACCACGTGAGCTATTCGCTTGCCGCCGACACCGGCGGCAAGGAATACGAGCGCGCCGGCATGCGCGCGGCACAGGAAGGATTTGGCCTGGAAGCGCCCGAGCTGCTCGAATCCGTCGACGAGTTCGGCGACGGCATCGGCCTGCAGATCCTTTCTGTGTTTCCGACCTTCGTGCTGCAGCAGACCCGCAACAGTCTCGCGGTGCGCCGCCTGGTGCCGCAGGGCGTGGACAAGACGGAACTCGCCTGGACGTGCTTTGGCTTCGCCACCGACGATGTCGACATGACCGAGCGGCGTCTGCGGCAGGCGAACCTGATCGGTCCGGCGGGCTATATCTCGATGGAGGACGGCGCGGCGCCCGGATTCGTGCAGCGCGCGGTGTCGACGGCTCCCGATCTCGTCTCGGTAGTCGAGATGGGGGGTGCAAGTGTCGCTTCCGACGACAACCGCGTCACCGAGGCGGCCGTGCGCGGCTTCTGGAAGGCCTATCGTGGCTACATGGGAATTTAGCGGTGTTCATCCGCTTGCCATGACCATCGAACTCCAATTCAAGGTCCAGGATCTTAACGCCCGCTACGTGCTGGCAATTGACGACAACAGGCTCGAGGCTTGGCCGGACTTCTTCACCGGTGACGGCCGCTACCGCGTCACCACGGCCGAGAATTTCGAACGCGGCCTGCCGCTCGGCATGATCCACGCGACGTCGCGCGCCATGCTGCGCGACCGCGTCCGCTCGCTGCGCGACGCCAATGTCTACGAGGCGCAACGCTACCGTCACGTGATCGGACCGCCGCTGGTTACGCCGGGGGAGGGCGGGGCGGTGCGCGCGCAGACGAGCTTCATCGTCGCGCGCATCATGCATACCGGCGAGACCACGCTGTTCGCGAGCGGCCGCTACCACGACCGCATCGTGCTCGACGACGGCGAGGCGCGTTTTGCCGAGAAGATCGTTATTCTCGACAGCCGATTGATCGACACGCTGCTCGCCATTCCATTGTAGGTTGGGTTAGCGCGGCCTGTGTGCTCTCACTTCCAGCCGCGTACAAGCTCCGCGCGTAACCCAACATTCCCATCCTCAAGACGTTGGGTTACGCGCGGAACATGGATCGAGCGAGAACGGCGCGGTCCCGGGCCGCGCTAACCCAACCTACGAGCTGCACGTCGTGACCGACCCCGCCGCCACTTCATCCCCGCGCCTCTCGCACCACCGCTCCTTTGTGCGGTTCTGGTGCGCGCGCACGTTCACCAACGGCGCCTTCATGATGCAGGGGGTGGCGGTCGGCTGGCAGATCTATGCCCTCACCGACGACCCGTTTGACCTCGGTCTGGTCGGGCTGGTGCAATTCTTCCCGCTGCTCGCAACCTCCGTCATCGCCGGGCAGGTGCTGGACCTCGTCGACCGCCGGGTGGTCGCCGCCGTCTGCCAGGCCGGAAAGGCGCTGGCGGCGCTGGCGCTCGCGGTGGGGACGGCGCAGGGCTGGCTCGACCGTGAAACCATGTTCGCCATCCTCTTCCTGTCGGGAACGGCGCGCGCCTTCGAGATCCCGACCATGCATTCGCTGCTGCCGGGCATTGTGCCAACTCTGCTGCTGCCGCGTGCGATCGCAGCCTCGGCCTCCGCGCAGCAGACGGCGGTGATTTGCGGGCCCTCGATCGGCGGTCTGTTGTACGGTTTCGGGCCGGCCGTCGTTTACGCGACGTGCACGGTCTTCTTCGTCGCCGCCGGCGTGCTGATCGGCTTCGTGCGCGTCGCTCCTCGCAAGGAGGAGCGCAGACCGGTCAGCCTGGAGACGCTGTTCGCGGGCTTCAAATATATCCGCAGCCATCCGATCCTGCTCGGCGCCATCTCGCTTGACCTCTTTGCCGTGCTGCTCGGCGGTGTGACAGCCCTGCTGCCGATCTATGCCCGCGACATCCTCCAGGCCGGCCCCTGGGCGCTTGGCCTGCTGCGATCGGCGCCTGCAGTGGGGGCGCTCGCCATCTCGATCGTGCTGGCGCATCGCGCCATCGATCGCAGCGCCGGGCGCATCATGTTCACGGCGGTCGGAATGTTCGGAGTGGCTAGCTTCGTGTTCGGATTGTCGACCTCGATCACACTTTCATTCCTCGCGCTCATGGTCTACGGCGCCTGCGACGCCGTCAGCGTCGTCATCCGGCAGTCGCTGGTACAGATGCGCACGCCCTATGACATGCTGGGTCGCGTGATGGCGGTCAACTCGATGTTCACGGGCTCCTCGGGATCGCTCGGTGAATTTCGCGCCGGGGCGGTTGCGGCGGCCCTCGGCGCCGTACCCTCCGCGCTGATCGGCGGTTTCGGCACGATCGTGGTCATGGTGATCTGGATGTGGATGTTCCCGCAGCTGCGGCGGGTGGACAAATTATCCCCCGACGCCTCGCCGTGAGCACCCGCCGGGCCGCATTGCGGATCGCGCGCCGGCACCTGTCGACGAGACGCGCCGAGGCGCGCCCTCGGCCGTGATCCGAGGGCGTTGCCGCCGACGCGATGGAGCGGAGCGCGACCTTGCCGCTGCGCCTCGCGTCTTTCCGTCTTCACGATGTCAAACAGCGCAGTTTCTTCATTCCCGTACCCAGTCCGGGTGCGGGTTCTTGAACTTCTTCTTGGCAGCCGCCCCCCAAACCAAGCGAGGGGTGGGTGGAGCAACGAGAGGCTCCAGCCTTGACTCCATCGCGCTCGTAGGGCGCGACGCCACGCTTGCGAGGCATGGGCCCTCCCGCGCAACCGGGAGGCCGCCTCTCGGTGCTCCACCGTGGCGTTGTCGGCCCAGGAACCGCTTCCATCGCCGGCGTTGCCGCCGGTTCCGGTGCGAAGGCTCCACGCAACCTGGCATATCTGCCGGCCGCGGCACCGGGCGTTTCGTGTCCGCGGTTACGAGCCGCGGTCGCCGCCACTCCCCGCTCCGCCGTCAGGATCGTCTCCGGAGACGCCCCTCATGAGCGAGGATGACCAGCTGTAACTCAAATGCGATATGTAGTCAAGCGCAAATACAAAAGGTAGCTGCCCGCCAAGGGGCGCCCGGCAGGACTGGTTCTGCGGCAGCGATCCGCAGCCAGATGAGCCGGGCGGGTGCGCCTTTCAGTTCCTCACGACCAGCACCGAGCACTTGGCGTAGCGCACGACGTGGCCGGCATTGGAGCCGAGAAAGTAGGTGCGAACGGCGTGACGCTGCGGCCGGTGCGAGCTCATGACGATGAGATCGGCCTGGATGGCGTTCGCCTCTTCCAGGATTTCCTGGTAGATGCCGCCCTGGCGCACCGTCGACGAGACCCGCGCGGGATCGAGGCCGGTTTCCTTGACCACGATGGCGAGCGCATCTTCCGCCGCCTTGCGCTGCTGCACCTCGAAGTCGGGCGGCACGTACTCGGCCAGCATCACCGGCGTCAGCGGCAGCACGTTGACCAGCCGCATCGTGCCTTGTGATTCACCAGCCATCATCAAGGCCGTCGCGACTGCGGGCTTGGCGAGGTCCGCATCCGCGAGGTCGATCGGAACCAGGATTTTCTTGTACATGGCACCGTCCCTCTCTCTGACTTGGTTTTGGCGCATACTGCCACGCCGGGGCGCGAACCGTGAGTGGGTGTGTGGCCGCCGTCCTGCCCCGACCGGCAGCGTTCGTCCGGTCCGGCACCGCGGTCTATCGGCAATGCCCGGACCCGCCACCGGCCGCGAGCAGGGATGCTCGCGGAGCCGCAAAGCCGCGCGCGGGTTCCTTCACACTCGGTCGGCGGTGGCGAGCGAGCGGGGACTGACGAAACGCTCGAGCCGCCCGCCCTGCGGGTGCAGCTTGCGCCAGTTATCGCCGGCAAAATCGATCACCGCGAGCCCCGACGTGGGGAGGCCTTCGTTGAGCCGTTCGCGCGCCTCGACGTCACCTGACGCGATCAGCAACCGGGCAAGGTCGTGCAGGCCGGGATTGTGACCGATCACCAGCAAGGCGCGCACCTCCGGCTCGGTTTTCCGCACGAGAGCGAGGATTGCGTCCGCGCCGGCATCATAAAGGCGGTCCTCGTATGTCACCCTTGGCCTGGCGGACAGCGTCGGTGCGAGGTGCTCCCATGTCTGCCGCGTACGCTCAGCCGTCGACACCAGGACGCGATCGGGAACGAGCTTGTGGCGCGCCATGTAGGCGCCGAGCACCGGCGCATCGTGCTCGCCGCGTTCCGTGAGGCGGCGGACGTGATCGCGCATCCCAGGTTCGGCCTTCTCGGTCTTGGCATGTCGCAGCAGTAACAGGCGCATAGCACCGCCATTCGTTTGCGTGTGCATGACTCTAGGACGATTTGCAGTGTCGTGGAATCCGAAAGCGCCGCGCCATCCCGCGGCTTTCACACCCGTCTTGCCGCGCGCCCCCGTGTCGACCCAGGCGGAAAATGCTCTACCATGTCGGGCAACGAGTTGAACTCAGAGGAAGAAAACGTGAACGCGCCCGAGCGGGCGTCCTATGCGCCGACCTGGTACACCGCGACCATGGTCCCGACTTCCGTGCGCGGGCCGCTTACCTTCGATCTTGATGTCGACGTCTGCGTGATCGGCGCGGGCCTTGCCGGACTTACCGCCGCGCGCGAGATCGCGCGGCGTGGGTGGTCGGTCGCGCTGTTGGAGAGTCGGCGCATCGCCTGGAACGCATCCGGTCGCAACGACGGCTTCGTCCTTCCCGGCTTCGGCGAATCCATCGACAGGATCATCAGCCGCGTCGGCTGGGACCATGCGAAGGCGCTGTGGCAGCTTTCCGAGATGGGTCTCAGATATGTCAGCACGACCATCGCGGAGGCTCGCATGGCTGGCGTCGCCCCCATGGCCGGATGGCTGAAGGCGTCGAAGGTCGACAATGGCGACGAGCTGCTCGCGGACGTCGAGCGCTACCGGGAGGATCTCGGGGTTGAGGTTGAGGGCTGGTCAACCGAGCAGGTCAGGGAGGTGCTGAGGACCACCCACTATTTCCATGCCATGCATTTTCCGCGCGCATTCCACATCCATCCGCTCAACTACGCGCTCGGGCTGGCGGACGCGGCGGAAGGGGCGGGCGCCCGCATCTTTGAGGAAACGCCCGCGCTTTCGCTCGAGCTTGAGGGCGTGCGCAAGCGGATCACCACGCCGTCTGGACGCGTACGCTCCGGCCATATCGTGCTGGCCTGCAACGTCCACCTTGGCGCCTTGATGCCGCGCGTCGCCGGCACGCTGATGCCGATCTGGGGTTATGCGATCACCACCGTGCCGCTCGGGCCCCGGCTTGCCGAGGCGGTTTCCTATCGTGGCGCCGTGACCGATACCGATCTCGCCAACAATCACTACCGGATCGTCGGCAACGATCGGCTGCTCTGGTCGGGGCACTCGACCACGTGGGAGGGCGACCCGCGGCGGGTTGTGCCAAGGCTGCAAGCCGATATCGCCGCGATCTTTCCGCAGCTCGGGCCGGTGGAGGCCGAGTACGCATGGTCGGGCGTTCTCGGCAACGCGTTGCACCGCATGCCCCAGATCGGCGAGCTGCTGCCCGGCGTGTGGCTCGCAAGCGCGTTCGGCGGCCACGGTCTCAACACCACCGCCATGGCCGGCAATATCATCGCGCAGGCGATCGTCGATGGCGACGACGCCTGGCGGCTGTTCGCACCCTTCGAGTTGGTCTGGGCGGGCGGGCGGCTCGGGCGCGCCGCCATGCAAGTCTTCTACTGGTGGTTCGACGCGCGCGAACGATTCGAGGCCCGCCAGGCCCGCCAACGCGAGGACGAAGATCGGCGTGAAGCAGAGCTCGCCGCGCTGCGCGCAGGGGAGGAGGTGGCGGACGTGGAAGCATCGATCGGGGCCGTCGTGCCGCGCGGGAAATTGCCGGAAGAGCCGGCGCTGGCCGAATTGCCCGCCGATCCCGTTGCGAGCCACGAGGTGCTCTCGGCGGCGGTAAGCCCAGGTGTGGAGGAAGCGGTGCCGGCGGCTTCCGCCCGCGGGGTCTCGCGCGCTGATACCTCCGATGTCTCTGTTGTCGAGGACGAGCAACGTCAGGCCTGGCCTGTTGACGGGGAGCGTCCGAAGCGCACGCCGTGACACCCGCGCGATTGGATACCGGGCGCTTCAGCGGCTTTCTCTTCGAGTCATGAACGCGAGGCGCTCGAACAGGTGGACGTCCTGCTCGTTCTTGATGAGCGCGCCGTGCAGCGGCGGAATGAGCTTCTTTGGGTCCCGCTCGCGCAAAATCTCAGGCCCGATATCCTCGACCATCAGCAGCTTGAGCCAGTCCAGCAGTTCCGAGGTCGAGGGCTTCTTCTTCATCCCGGGTACGTCACGGATCTCGTAGAACAGCCTGAGCGCCTCTGACACCAGGCGCTGCTTGATGCCGGGGAAATGCACCTCGATGATCGCACGCATGGTATCGGCATCGGGGAAGCGGATGTAGTGGAAGAAGCATCGGCGCAGGAACGCGTCCGGCAGTTCCTTCTCGTTGTTCGACGTGATCACCACGATCGGACGCCGTCGCGCCTTGATGGTCTCGCCGGTCTCGTAGACGAAGAACTCCATCCGGTCGAGTTCCTGCAACAGATCATTGGGGAATTCGATGTCTGCCTTGTCGATCTCATCGATCAGCAGCACCGGGCGCGCATCGGCGACGAAGGCGTCCCACAGCTTGCCGCGCTTGATGTAGTTGCGGATATCGTGCACGCGCTCGTCGCCGAGCTGGCTGTCACGCAGCCGCGACACGGCGTCATATTCGTAGAGTCCCTGCAGCGCCTTGGTGGTCGACTTGATGTGCCACTCGATGAGGGGCGCGGCGATGCTCTTGGCGACCTCGAGCGCGAGCACCGTCTTGCCGGTCCCAGGCTCGCCTTTGACCAGCAATGGGCGTTCGAGCGTGATTGCGGCATTGACCGCGACCTTGAGGTCGTCGGTGGCGACGTAGGCGCTGGTTCCTTCGAAACGCATGGCTATGCCCGACTCTAGAGATTGTCTGCCCCGCTGCTAGTATCCCGATTCCGAAGTTCGCATCATTGTGAGGCACGCTGGTTTGCGAACTTCGGAATTGAAGGACACTAGCAACTTATTGACCTGGTGTGGCTTTGGTTCGAGGGCCGAGAAGTGCCACAAGCGGTCATTCGATCACCTCGTCGGCGTGGGCGAGCAGCATCGATGGCACGTCGAGGCCGAGTGTCTTGGCGGTTTTCAGATTGATCACGAACTCAAATTTGGTCGGCTGCTCGACGGGGATGTCAGCCGGCTTCGTCCCGCGCAGAACCTTATCGACAAGTTCGGCAGAACGCCGAAACAGGTCAGCGAAGTTTGGCCCATAGGACATCAGACCACCCGCATCGACGTACTCGCGGTGGGCGTAACTCGTCGGCAGCCGCGCGACGAGCGCCAGGGTGTTGATGCGAATCCGGTTGGCGTTCACGAACGGGTCGGAACAGACATAAAGAGCGTCCGCGCGACCCTTGAGCGCCTCGAAGGCGGGAGCGATATCCTCGGGTCGCCGGATTTCAAGTTTGGCGACTTCAAAGCCGAAGGTGCGGGCCGTGCCCTGCACCTCGTCCATTTCAAGCACTGCGGCGGGATAGCCAACATTGGCCATGATACCCAACTGGCGAAAACCGGGGACAACCTCGCGCAAAAGTTCGAGCCGCTTGCTAACAAGATCGGATTGCTGTGCCGACAAGCCGGTGACGTTGCCGCCCGGTCGTGACAGGCTCGCGACCAAGCCGCTGCCGAGTGGGTCGTTCGCCACCGCGAACACGATCGGGATGACCGATGTCGCCTGACTTGCTGCGAGGACGGCGCTTCCCGACGTGACGATGATATCCACCTTGAGCCGGACGAACTCGGCCGCGATCTCGGCATAGCGTTCGGTACGTCCCTCCGCCCAGCGATACTCGATCGCCACGGTGCGGCCCTCGATCCAGTCGAGCGCGCGCAGCCGCTGCACAAAAGCGGCGGTCCAGGGGCCCCAGGCCGAAGCCGAGGCCGTTCCCAGAAAGCCGATGGTCGGTAGCTTTCCCGCCTGCTGCGCGCGCGCCGTGAGCGGCCACGCAGCTCCAGCGCCAAGCATACCGAGAAATTCGCGCCGCCTCATGTGTGTCCAACCCCAAGCCCAGGAACAGGGCATCAGATGACCATAGCACTCCGGGAGGCGCAGCTGTCTTCCGATGGGTGGCGGCGGATGTCCGAGTTGGGTCTTGGTCGTGTAAAAACGCCTTGGTAGGAGCAATTGACGCCCCACCATTTCGGCGAGATGTCTTTTCCGAATTTGGCAGCTTTTCGGTCTGGCGGCGACTATGCCCTCATCACCGCCACGAGCGGCTGGATGCCCATGATGTTCATGACGCGGGTCAGATTGTAGGCCAGCACGTGCAGTGCCATCTCGGTGGCGACCTTTGGCAGCGTCTTCATCAGGAAGTGAGTGGCGCCCATCCGGGCCTTGATGGTGCCAAACGGGTGCTCGACCGTCTCGCGCCGCTGGCGCATCTTCTCCGGATGCTCGTCAAGCCGGCGCTGCACCGCTTCGAGAACATGCTCGTGCTCCCATCGGGTGATCCGACGCTCTTTGCCGGTGGTGCAGCTGTGCTTGATGGCGCAACTCTGACAGGCGTTGGTCCAGTAGCGGCGCAGGACCAATCCATGTTCTTCGTTCGTGTAGTGGTAGGCGAGCCTTTCACCGGCAGGGCAAATGTAAACGTCCTGCTCCGCCACGTAACGGAAGTCCTGTTTGCCGAACCGCCCTCTGACGTTGATGCCCGAGGTCATCGGCTTGGGCAGCGTGACCGTGATGCCCGCTTCCTCGCACGCCAGAATCTCCTCGCTGTCGAAGTAGCCGCGATCGGCGACGGCATCGAGGTTCTCCACTTCCAGCGTCGCCTTCGCCCGCTTGGCCACGGGCGAAAGCTGCGACCGGTCGTTACCGACGTTGGTCACCTCATGCGTGATGATCAGATGATGCTCGGTGTCGACGGCGACCTGGACATTGTAGCCGACAACGCCGGAACCGCGGCCGCTCGTCGCCATCGAGCGGGAATCGGGATCGGTCAGCGAGATCTGCTGGTCCGGTGTGGCGAGCATTTTCATCTTGAGAATCTCGAGACGCTGCATCTCCTCCTTCAGCTTCTCGATCTTCTCTTTCAGGCGGCTCGTCTTGGTCTTGAGCGCCTCGGACGGCTCCTGCCGGTCGGCAGTGTCGAGCTGCTGCAGATAGCGCGCGACGCTCTCCTTGATCTGCGCCATGCGTCGGTCCATCTTGGCGCGCGTGAAGTTCTTATCGCGGTTGTTCACCGCCTTGAACTTGCTGCCGTCGATCGCGACGCAGGCTTCCGTGAGCAGGCCCATTGTGCGGCACAGCGCGATGAAGCGTGCGCACACTTCGCGGATGGCAGTACCATTGTCCCTACGGAAATCGGCAATGGTCTTGTGGTCGGGAACGAGCCGACCCGTCAGCCACATGACCTCAACGTTGCGTCCGGCCTCACGCTCGAGCCGGCGGCTCGACTGAACCCGGTTGAGATAGCCGTAGATGTAGAGCTTCAGCAGGACCGACGGATGATACGAAGGCCGCCCGGTTACCTCGGGATCGACCCTGCGGAACCCAAGCTCGGCAAGATCGAGTTCGTCGGCAAAGACGTCGATCACCCGAACGGGATTGTCCTCGCCGATCCAGTCTTCCAGGCATTCAGGAAACAGCGTGCTCTGCCCGCGATCCGTGCCTTCAACGAAGCGCCTCATCCAACCCTCCCGCGAATCATATCGCGAGAATCACATCAAAAGAGGCGTTTTCACACAGGGTCGGTCAAACTCGGTCGTTGAGCGATGTCGGCTCGATGTCCGGTTTGCCCGAAAGCGGACACGGTTGAGCGACTTCGCCCTAGCTACCAGAACCAGCGAAACGCGCTCGAAAGATCAAAGCCAAAGCCACGTCGAAATAGGAGCAGCACAATCGCGGAAGCGAATAAGACAATTCCCGCCATCACTCCAATCATTCCTGTGAGATTGATCGCACGGCCGATAATGATGCCCCTATCTGCCATCACCGATCTCCCTGTCACCTCGGAAGGTCTCCACGCCAATCCACGTCGTGACGCCTTGTATGTCGAGAAAGGAGCATTGTGAGGGGTGACGAAGGTCGAAATCATACATTCGGCCCTCGTCGCGACCGGAAGCCCGCAGGCGCCTCGGAAGTTAGACCGCGAATGAGCTTGGTGCTCCAGTCGCTTCTTCCATACCCGCACAGTTGCCTGGGCACGAGCCCGCATCAGCAAGGATGGGATACGAAGATGGAAAAGCTTTCCTATGGCGGCATTGACGTGTCGAAGGACCGCCTGGACGTGGTGGTGCTGCCTGAGGGCTGGTTCTTTTCGGTGAGTAACGATACCGCCGGCTGGGCCGAGCTGGTCGCAAGGTTGCGCCCGCTCGCGGTCTGCGCAATTGGCCTTGAGCCGAGCGGCGGTTACGAGCGTGGTATCATCTGTGCCTTGCTCGCGGCCGGACTGTCGGTGCGACGTATCAACCCGAACAAGCTTCGTCAGTTCGCCCGCGCCCGCGGCGTCCTGGCCAAGAACGATCGCCTCGATGCACGACTGATCGCGGAGTATGTTGCCATCATGCCGACACGAGTTGTGCAACGGGACGGCGCGGTCGAAAGGCTCGCCGAGGTCGTCACCATGCGGAGACAGCTGTGTGACGAGCATGTCGCCGTCGAGAACCAGGCAGCTCATCTCGAAGATGCCATGCTCAGGCGGCTCAGCAAACGCCGCCTGGTCCGACTGGAGGCCGATATCCGCCTCCTCGACAAGCGCTTGGCCGAAATGGTCGCCACCAATGCTGCTTTCGCTCAGCTCTATGAGCTGCTCACCTCGATGCCGGGCGTCGGCCCGGTGCTGGCCTTCACGCTCATCGCCCTGCTGCCAGAACTCGGGAAGATGAGCCGCAAGCAGATCGCCGCCCTCGTCGGTCTCGCACCATACGACTTCGACAGTGGCAAGCTCAGGGGACACCGCAGTATCTACGGCGGTCGGATGCCGATCCGTAATGTCCTCTACATGGCAGCCCTCAGCGCAAGCCGATACAATCCCGCTCTCAAGACCTTCTCCAACCGTCTTGCCCACGCCAACAAGAAATCCAAGGTCATTATCGTTGCCGTCATGCGAAAAATGATCACTACCCTCAACGCTATGCTCCGCGATAATGCTGCGTGGCAGCCGCAATCCAACTGAGCCAACAACACAGTTGCTCATTCGATCACCTCGTCGGCGCGGGCGAGTAGCGCGGGCGGCACGTCGATACCATGCACTTTTGCCGTCTTGAGATTGATCATGAGGTCGAACTTGGTCGGTTGCTCAACTGGAATATCGGCGGGATTGGTGCCGCGCAGGATCTTGTCCACTAGCTCGGCAGCACGTCGAAAAAGATCCGGAATGTTCGGCCCGTATGATATCAAGCCGCCGGCCTCGACGAATTCGCGTTCACCAAACACTGTTGCTAGGCGCGCCGCCTGCGCCAAGCTGACAATTCGAAGTCGGTTTGTGCCTGTAAGCGGATCAGCACAGACATACACCGCATCCGCACGGTCGTTCAGCGCCGTCTTAAAGGCCAATGGAATGTCGTCGGCCTGTCTGATTTCCAACAAACCGACTTCGAGGCCGAGCCTGAGTGCCGTTGACTGAGCCTCTCGCATCTCGGCAGCGATCAAAGGACTGCTAACATTGCCCATAATCGCTAAACGACGCACGCTAGGTGCGATCTCGCGCAGGATTTCAAGGCGCTTTGAAGAAAGCTCGGCCTGCTGTAACGAAGAGCCCGTGACGTTGCCGCCGGGACGCGCCAAACTCGCAACGAGTCCGCTGCCAACCGGATCTCCCGACATGACAAAGACAATCGGTATGACCGACGTCGCCTGCTTCGCGGCCAACACCGGTGCAGTTGCCGCCGTTACAATGACGTCAACCTTAAGACGGACAAATTCTGCGGCGACCTCGGCAAAGCGCTCGTATCGGCCTTCCGCCCAACGATATTCAATTGCGACGGTGCTACCTTCAATCCAGCCGAGTTGCCGCAACCGGCTCACAAAGACGTTAGTCCTTGGGACCCCTGCAGCCGCCGAAGTCGGGCCCAACAAACCAATGATTGGTAGTTTTCCTGCCTGTTGTGCGCGCGCCGAGAGCGGCCACGCGGCCGCGCCGCCTATCAGCGTGATGAACTTCCGCCGCCTCATTCGATCACCTCGTCGGCGCGCAAGAGGACGGACTCCGGGATTGTGAGGCCAAGAGCCTTGGCAGTCTTGAGGTTTATCACCAGTTGGAATTTGGTAGGCAGTTGTACCGGGAGTTCACCCGGCTTTGTCCCGCGCAAGACGCGGTCGACATATGATGCCGACCCCCGAACTGATTCCAGTTGGTCAATTCCATAAGACAGCAAACCGCCGCTGGCGGAATAAAATCCGAAAGAATAGATCGCCGGCAAATGTAGCCGAGCGGCCGCCCCAATAATAACATCACGTCTCGTGCCGGTGAGCGGACTTGGCGTTACGATAAGGCCTCCGTTTCCTTCGCTCGCAAACACGGTGAGAACCTGATCGACATCAGCAGCCTCGCGCACGGCCGCCGGTACCACTGTTATTCCCAATGCAAAGGATGCAGCTTCGGCCGCTCGCAGAAGAGCGATGTTTGCGGCTACTTCCGGGACATAAAGCACTGCTACCCGACGCACATCGGGGGCGACCTCTCTAAGTACCTCTAGCCATTTCCCACCCATCGAGGGCTCAAAATTGTGAAAGCCGGTGACGTTCCCTCCCGGGTGCGCCAAGCTCGCGACGAAGCCGCTTCCGACTGAATCGGACACCCACGTAAAGACGATCGGAATGTTTCGGGTTGCCTGCATTGCGGCAGACAATGCTGGATTTGTTGTGACGAATAATAGATCGGGTGCCAGCGCGACCAATTCCTCGGCTGCCATCCGGGTACGTTCAGTGTTTTCCCCGGGCCACCGATAATAAATCCGCAGGTTGCGGTCTTCGGTCCATCCAAGCTCTTGGAGCGCCCGCTTGAAGGACGTCAGGTAGGATTGCCAGACCTCGTCGCGCTCGGCGAAGCCCATGAGCACGCCAAGGCGTCGCATCCGTTCCTGCTGCTGCGCCCCTGCCGTGATCGGCCACGCTGCCGCACTGCCGAGAAGGCTGACGAACTCCCGCCGCCTCATGCCGGACATGGGGGGCTCCCTCCCAGAAGGCCGCCGCCGATCATACCACCGAGGGACCACCGGGCGCGGGCGGTCTGACGCATCAGGAGCCTGCCGGGGAAGGGTCAGCCGGTCCTTGGGGCAGACCTGAATTGTTCTGAATCGAGCGGTTCGACCGGTAAGCGGCGTGCGCAAGCTCGGCGTAGTCGGGCCGCAGCGGGGATCGGTCTTGTGGTTCAGGGCATCGACGATCACTCGGATGAAGGCGACGCGTCGCGGGAAATTGTTCGCCAAGCGGTTGGCGGCGTGTCTGGAGCTGCCAAAATGATGCGGACTTCTGAACCGCCACACCAGCACAAAAAATCGCATGCCAGAGCTGTCGCGCAAAACTTGTTGGCTGCGCAAGCGTGGCGTACCGTCTTTGTTCGGCGAGCGGCCGCTTCGGCCGTGCAATTGGATGGAGAGGGCGATGCAGGCGAGGACGCGTTGGTGGAGCGGCATTCTGTCGGTGGGTCTCCTTGTTTCGCTTCCCGGCGCCGTCACCGCCGACGAGCGCAAGCAGCTCGCATTCGAGGTCGTCGATCGCAACGCGCAGCAGATGACCGACATCAGCGACGCGATCTTCTATTTCGGCGAACTCGGGATGCAGGAATTCGAAAGCACGAAGCTTCTGAAGGACACCCTGACGGCGGCCGGTTTCAAGGTGGAGCTGGGCGGCGCGGACATGCAGACCAATCTCTGGGCGGAGTACGGCAGCGGCCGGCCGAAGATCGCCATCGTGACCGAGGTCGACGCGCTGCCCGGCGGCTCGCAGACGCCGGGCACCTACGAGCGCAAGCCGCTGGTGAAGGATGGTCCGGGCCACATGGAAGGCCACAACACTCACGGTGGCGTGGCCTCGCTCGCCGCCTTTGCCGTCAAGAAGGTCATGCAGCGCCACAACATTCCCGGCACGGTGGCGATTTCGTTCGGGCCGGCCGAGGAGCAGTTGGGCAGTCGTCCCTATCTCGTGCGCGCCGGCTATTTCAAGGACGTCGATGCCATCATCTACCTGCATATCCGCGACACCCTCGCCACCGGCTACGGCGTGCAGAACTACGCGGCGATCAGCTCGGTCTTCACCTTCCACGGCAAGACCGCCCACGGCGCCGTCAATCCCTGGGACGGCAAGGACGCGGTCGACGCCATCCAACTGATGGATATCGGTTTCGACAAGCTGCGCGAGCACCTGCGCCCGACCTATCGCGCACACCGCACCATCACGTTCGGGGGCATTCAGCCCAACATCATTCCCGACAAGGGTCAAATCTGGTGGTTCGTGCGCGATGCCAGCATGCCGGCGGCGAAGGAGACCTACGACAAGCTCCTGAAGATCGCCGAAGGTGCTGCCCTGATGACCGGCACGACCTGGGACGTCAAATACGCCGCCTCCGCCTGGCCGCAGCTCGTCAATCGTGCGATCGCGGAGGCCGTTCAGAAGAACATCGACGTGGTCGGCATGCCAAAATGGACCGAGGCCGAGATCAATTTCGCGCGCGACTTTCAGAAGGCAGCGGAGAAGCCGGTGGTCGGGCTGCGCACGGCGCCGATTCCGCTCGGCGGGCGCGCCCAGGCCAGTTCGTCCAACGACAACGGCGACGTGTCCTGGGTAGTGCCGGCCGGAAGCGTGAACTTTCCTTCATCGGTTCCGGGCATTGAATATCACGAGTGGAAGGCGGCGGTGACGCCGGTCAGCTCTATCTCGCACAAGGGCCAGGTCGCCGGCGCCAAGGTGCTGGCGGCGTCGATCATCGACCTCCTGACGTCGCCGGAGCTGCTGCAGAAGGCGCGCGCCGAGTTCGAGGTCGAGTCGAAGAAGACACCGTACTTCTCGCTGCTGCCGCCCGACACCAAGCCTGATCCCGAGCTCAACCGCGCGGAGATGGAGAAGTACCGCGGCGAGATGCGCAAGTTCTATTTGGGCAAGTCGCCGCGCTTCAACTGAGCGCGCTCCGGCTCACGCCGTCATCGCATGAACGTGAGCGACCGGCGACCGCGAACGCCGTATAGTCAGACGGCGTTCGCCTCTCCGCGCCACGCTGGAGGACAGCATGCGGCGTCCTGTCGTGCGGCATCCTATCAACTACCCGCTGGGCCTCGGTCTGACGCTATGGCTCGGCCTCGTGGCGGGGGCCGCAGGGCAGGGGGCCGCGCCGCAGCCGACCGCCACCGCGATCTTTGCCGCGGGCTGCTTCTGGTGCGTGGAGTCCGATTTCGACAAGGTCGACGGGGTGATCAGCACCACCTCCGGCTACACCGGTGGCCGCACCGCCAATCCCAGCTATGAAGAGGTCTCGCGCGGCGGCACCGGCCACACCGAGGCGGTCGAAATCGTGTATGATCCGGCGAAGGTAAGCTACCAGAAGCTGCTCGACGTCTTCTGGCACAATGTCGATCCTTTGGCGAAGGATCGCCAGTTCTGCGATCGCGGCGACCAGTACCGCAGCGCGATCTTCTACCGCGATGACGAGCAGCGCCGGCTGGCGGAAGCCTCCAAGGCCGAGGTCGCCAAACGCTTCCGCGAACCGATCCAGACCGAAATCGTCGCGACGGGACCGTTCTACAAGGCCGAGGAATACCATCAGGATTACTATGTGAAGAACCCGATCCGCTACCGGTTCTATCGCTACAGCTGCGGGCGCGATGCCCGGCTCGATGAGCTGTGGGGCAAGAAGGACTAGATGCGATGCTCGATCGTCGTCTCCTCCTTGGGGGTGTGGGTGCACTCGCGGTGATCGTTGGCTTGCGCTGGTTGCTGGGCGCGAATGTCGAGGCCGCCGGTTCGTTCGAAATCGAAAAGAGCGATAGCGAGTGGCGGCGCATTCTGACCAAGGCGCAATACGACGTGCTGCGCCGTCACCACACCGAGCGACCAGGCTCGAGCCCGCTCAATCATGAACATGGCAAGGGCATCTTCTCATGCGCCGGCTGCGATCTCCCATTGTTCTCTTCCGAGACGAAATACGACAGCAAGACCGGATGGCCTAGCTTCTACCGGCCATTGCCGAATGCCATCGGCACCGAGGTCGATCGCACCCTTCTGCTGCCGCGCACCGAGGTACATTGCCGGCGCTGCGGCGGACACCTGGGCCACGTGTTCGAGGACGGGCCGCCACCGACGGGTCTGCGTTACTGCATGAACGGCGTGGCGCTGAAATTCACCCCGGATGCACCGGCCTGACGTTTGCGTCATGTGCCGGTCGGACACGCGGCGCTGTGGCAGCGCGGGATAATGTGCTGCCGGTTGACCCGCTGGCGCGTTTGGGGCAAGCCGCCGTCTCCACCATCAAGGAGCTGTTCATGGTTCGCCTGCTGGTTCGGCGCGTGCTTGCGCTCGTCCTTCTTTCCGCCGTCAGCCTCCCCGGACGCGCCGCCGAGGTGTACCAGGTTTCCACCATCTCCAGCCTTTTGGCGGGCGGCTACGACGGCGACATCTCGGTCGGTGAACTGCTCCGCCACGGGAACTTCGGATTGGGCACCTTCAACGGCGCCGACGGCGAGATGATGGTGCTTGATGGCCGGGTCTATCGCGGCAAGACCGACGGTCGGGCCGAGCTGGTCTCAAAGTCGGAGCGTACCCCGTTTGCCGTGGTCGCGGCTTTCCGCGGGCAAGGCTCGGCGGCGGTGACCGGCGGCCAATCTCTGGACCAGTTGGAGGCGACTCTCGACGCGCTGCCCTACAGCGCTTCGCGCATCCTGGCCGCGCGCATCGACGGCCGGTTCGAGTCCATCAAAATTCGCAGCGAGCCCAAGCAAACTCCGCCGTACCGCCCGCTGACCGAAGTGATCAAGCAACAGCAGGTCGTCCACACGCTTGACGGCGTGAGGGGCACCCTGATCGGCTTTCGCTTTCCGGCGGCCGCGAGCTCGGTGAACGTAGCCGGATGGCACTTCCATTTTCTGACTGCCGACAAAAGGCGTGGGGGACATGTCCTCGGCCTGACCACGGTCGCCGGGCGCGCCTTGCTCGAGGAAATATCCGACCTCCGAATCAACTTCCCCGCGAAGGCTCCGGCCGCGAGCGCCAGCCCCGAATCGATCAGGGACGTCGAGCGCCCGAGGTGACGCCGGCGTCCTGTGGCACGCGTGCCGGGGCCAATTCGGGGCTGCGACACCGCCGCTCCTTTTGCACCGCACCGAAAACGGCGTGCACCCCAATTCCGTTATTGTCGACCCTCGCGCGGGTCGATATAAGCTCGCCCCGCGAGCGGGGGGTTCGCTTGCTGGCTTTGGCACGGGGTTGCAATGTCTTCGCATAAGAATGGCGGCGCAGTACTGGACAAGATCAAGAGCTACCGACCTACCGATAAAGAGCCCTTCATGAATGAGCGCCAGCGGGAATATTTCCGCCAGAAGCTGCTCGCGTGGAAGGATGACATCCTCAAAGAGGCCAAAGAGACACTGGCGCATCTGCAGGCCGAGAGCGAGAACCATCCCGATCTCGCCGACCGCGCCTCCTCCGAGACCGACCGGGCCATCGAGTTGCGGGCGCGTGACCGCCAGCGCAAGCTGATCGCCAAGATCGATGCTGCGCTTTCCCGGCTCGAGGACGGCACTTACGGCTATTGCGAGGAAACCGGCGAGCCGATCGCGCTCAAGCGGCTCGAGGCGCGCCCCATCGCCACGCTCTCGGTCGAGGCGCAGGAACGCCACGAGCGTCGCGAGCGCATCTATCGCGACGAATGACGCAAAGCGAGGGGCGGCCAGCGAGCAGTAAAATGGCGAGCCGTGCATTCTATTCGCTACTCGGCATTCGCCACTCGCTCATCGCGCTGGCACTGGTCGCCGGCACCGGCGTGGCGCTTTCGCAGGGTTGGCCGCAACGGCCGGTGAAGGTGCTGGTTCCCTTTGCTGCTGGCGGCAATATCGACGTGATGGGACGGCTCGCCGCCTCGCGCCTGAGCGAAGCATTCGGTCAACAGTTCGTGGTCGAGAACCGCGTCGGCGGGAACGGCATCATCGCCACCGAGGCGGTCGCGCGTGCGCCGGCGGACGGCACCACACTGCTGTGGGCGAGCACGTCGGTGATCGCCATCTTTCCCGCGATCTCGAAGGTCGGCTACGACCCGGTGAAGGATCTCGCGCCGATCAGCCTGTTCGGCATCGCGCCGCAGGTGCTGATCGTCAATCCGAAATTGGCTGTGAACAATGTCCCGGAATTCATCGCCTACGTGAAGGCACAAAAGGAAAAGCTGGCCTATGCCGGCGGCGGCGGGCCCGGCAGCGCGAGCAATCTCTTGATGGCGCTCTTCCTCAAGCGCGCCGGACTCGAGATGACGAATGTGAGCTATCGGGGGACCGCACCCGCGCTCACTGACCTGATCGCCGGCCACATCCCGACCATGTTCGTGCCAATCTCGGAAGCGCTGCCGCAGGCGCGCGCCGGGCTGATCCGCATGGTGGCGGTGTCAAGCGCCACCCGTTCCCGCGAGGCACCGGACGTGCCGAGCCTCGCCGAGCAGGGATTTCCCGGCTTCGACATGGTGTCCTGGACCGGAATGATGGCGCCAGCGGGCGTGCCGAAGGACATCGTCGATCGCATGGCGGGCGAATTCGCTCGTGCGCTCAAGGATCCGCAATTCGTCGAGCACATGCAGAAGGCAGGTGTAGAGCCTGCCGCCGACCCGAGCCCCGCGGCATTTTCGGCCTTCATCGCGAAAGAGATCGCGCTCTGGGGTGAGGCGGTCAAGATCGCCGGCGTCACGCTGCAGCAGTAGCTGCACGGACGCCTGTTGAATTCACCGGGTCACGCGAGGAAGGCGCGCGACGCCCTCATGGTTTGGGCGGACGGTTCAACAGACTCGCCATCTCCTCCTCGAGGCTGTCGTAGAGCGAGCGCGGCGGGCCGGGTTTTGCATCGGCGGCGTCGGACGTGCCGCGTGCAGGCGCAACGTCCTCGGGCGTTTCCGCGCGCGCAGGCGATGCGGCAGGTGACTGCGGCGACAACTCACCGCTCTCCGCCGCCGGGGTTTCGCTTGCCGCCTTCGGTGCCGGTGGGGGCGTGCGCCCGTCGTCGAGCTTGAACGGACGCCGTGGCGCTCCCAGCCGTCCGGAGGCCGCCCCCGGCGCGAATTCCTGCTCGGGCGGTGAAGGGGGCTCGTTCGCGAATTTCGGGGCTGGCGGCGCGATGCGGGAGTCCTCGGCGCGCCACGGGCGGCGTGGTGGCGCCCCGAAGCGCGGAGGCGGTGTGAAAACGGCGCCCTCCGCCGGGGGCTCGGCCTTCGGCGTGGTTGGACCGGGGCGAGCCTCGTCGGCTTTGAACGGACGCCGCAGCGCGGGCTCCACTCGGGGGCCGGGTGTGGAGGGCAAGTCGGGTATTCCCACCGCGGCAGGCCCGCCTGGAAAGGTCGGCTCAGCCGGGGCGGCGCGGGCCTCGTCACCGGTCCTGCCTGGACGTCGCAACGCGGCCTCCAGCCGTTGAGCCATGTCCGACAGATTCTGGTCGGGCGCCGGACCGGTCGGAGAGTCGGCAGCGCTTGCAGGCAGCGAGCCGGCGGTCGGTGCGGGCGGCTGACGCGGCGCGCGGCGAAAGAACGGCTGGCGCGGTTCACCTGCGGCGGTATCGGGTGGCAGCGGCGTGCGGGACAGTTCCTCCGCCAGCTCGGCGAGCGGATCGGCTACCCGAGATTTACGCTCGCGCGGCGATGGAGGGAGCGGGGGCGCAGGCGGAGCCTCGGCTTCTTCGCCCGGCCACTGGGTGGCCTCCTCGGCGCCCACCGGGCGCGGCGGAAGGGAGGGAGCCTCAGGCCGCAGCGTCGGCTCGAGGCGCGGAGGAGCATCTCCCTTCGGCGTCTGTTCCTTCGGCGTGCCCTCAGGCTGTAGCGGCCACATGCTGTCGTCGCCGAGCGGGACAGCGCGCGGCAGCGTGTCAGTGGCAGTAGCCGGCCGGGCGGGAACCGCCGCAGCGGTGTTCGCACGCACGATATTCTGTTCCACTACGACGTCGGTCGGCCCCCCGATGATCAGCAGATGCTCCACATTGTCGCGGCGTATGAGCAAGAGGCTGCGGCGGCTGTCGACCGCGGCCTGGTCAATGACGGCCAGCCGGGGCTGGCGTCCGCGGGACGCCGCGCTGCCAAGACGTCCGCCGCCGAACCGACGCAGCAGCCAGAAGGCCAACGCCAGGACCACAAGCACGACAATGAAGATGAACAGGACTTTGAGACCGGTCTGTCCTTCGCCGAACAGCGTATCCAAGGTCATTCCTCCCTGCGCCCCAGGGGTAAGGCGTGTCGAGCGGGCTCGCCCGAATGGTTAACGCCGGTGGCAATCTCGCTGGTGGTCAATACTAACAAAGAATTAAGAAGGATAGTGTCCAAGACCTCTCCGTACAGGGCCGAAAGCTTCTCTTGGTAAACGGCGGTTTGATGGCGGCAGACCTGCCAACAACACGGCTCCGGCATGCGAGGCGGCGCCAACGGCAAGGGCCGTTGGTACGCAGGGCGGGGGCGGGTAGCGCCCCCGCAGGTTCAGGCCTCGTCCGCCCGCCCATTGTGTGCCGCGCGTCTGCACGCTGAGGCGCAATCACCGGACGCAATGAGCGCATCGGCTCTTGCGCGCCCTCATTGCCTGGGGCACTCAGGGTGAGGCGGATTTGGAGCCGATTCCACGCCATCATGACGCAGCAGCAATTGTCCGACGATACCACCCGTGCCCCGATCGACCGGACGGGCGGGAGCCGCGGCGGCGGCAGTATCGGTCTTGTGCTGCTCATCGCGCTTGTGCTCGTCGGCGCCGCGGCAGGGCTGATCCTCATCGGCCGCGAGCAAGCGGAGCCCTATGTCTTCGCGCTGCTGGCCGTGCTGGCCATGGTCGGCGTGTTCCTGTTGTTCGCACTCGCGGCCGGCATTCTGCGAACGTCAGGGCGAGAAGCTGCGAGCCCCCTGCTCAAGGCGGTGGTCGACCATGCCAACGAAGGCATCCTGGTGACCGATTCCGGTAGCCGCGTACTTTACGCCAATACCGCCTATGTGCGCCTGGTTGAAGCCTCCGGCCCCGACGACGTGCGTCCGGTCGAACGCGTCTTCATCGGCGATCCCGGGGTGTCGGAAGCCGTCTATCGCCTGCTCAGGGCGGCGCGCGAAGGGCGCCGCGGTCAGGAAGAGGTACGCGTCGGTGCGCGCAAGGGCGAGCCGGGACGATGGCTGCGCATCCGCGTGCGCCCGCTCGGCGAAGGCAAGCGCGAATCCCGCATGACGGTCTGGTCGCTGGCCGACGTCACGCGCGAGCTCGAGCGGCACGAGAACGTATTCCAGGAGCTGCAGCATGCGATCGACTATCTCGACCATGCGCCTGCCGGCTTCTTTTCGGCCGAGGCCAATGGCAGCGTCGTCTATCTCAACGCCACGCTCGCCAACTGGCTCGACCATGATCTTGCGCAGGTGGGCTCGGGTGGCCTGCAGCTTAACGACATCCTGGCGGGCGAGGGCGCGGCGCTTCTGACCACGCTCGCGGCGGTGGCCGGCGACGTGAAGACCGAGATCCTCGACATCGATCTCAAGACGCGCAGCGGGCGCACCATTGCGGCGCGGCTGTTCCACAAGGTCGCATTCGGCGCCGACGGCACGCCCGGTCCGTCGCGTACGCTCGTGCTCAATCGCTCCCGCGACGGTGGCCTCGACCCGCAGCGCGCCGCCGAAGTCCGCTTCATGCGCTTCTTTCAGAACACGCCGATGGCGATCGCGACCGTCGACAAGCAGGGGCGGATCGCGGACTCGAATGCGAGGTTCGCGCGCCTGGTCCACCCGGTGCTCAAAGGTGAAGCGTCCGGCGATCGTTCGATCCTCTCCGTCGTCGCCGAGCGCGACCGCGCGGCGCTCGAAGCCGCGATCCGCCGGGCCGGCGAGGGACACGGAGAGGTCGCTCCGGTCGATGCCGCGCTCGCCGGTCCCGGCGAGCGTTTTGCCAGCTTTTTCGTTACCCCGATCGAGGACGAGGACGAGCGCGATCGGGAGGCGGCCATCGTGTACGCGCTCGAGACCACCCAGCAGCGTGAGCTCGAGAACCAGCTCAATCAACAGCAGAAGATGGAGACCATTGGGCGGCTCGCGGGCAACATCGCCCATGACTTCAACAATCTCCTGAGCGCCATCATGATGGCGACCGATTTCCTGTTGAACGCCCACAGGCCAACCGATCCGTCCTTTCAGGACATCATGCAGATCAAGCAGAACGCCAACCGGGCGGCGAGCCTGGTCCGGCAGCTGTTGGCGTTCTCCCGCAAGCAGACCATGCGTCCGGTGGTGCTCGACCTTGGCGAGGCGCTCTCGGATCTGACCGTGCTGCTCAAGCGCCTCATCGGCGAGAACGTCACGCTCAATGTGCCGCAGGTGCGCGATCTCTGGCCGGTCAAGGCCGATGTGCATCAGTTCGAGCAGGTGATCATCAATCTCGCCGTCAATGCGCGTGACGCCATGCCGCTGGGCGGTACGCTCACGCTGCGCACGTCCAATGTCGGTGCCGAGGACAGCGCGGGCCACCAGCACAAGGGGATGCCGCTCGGAGAGTACGTTCTGGTCCAGGTCGAAGACACCGGCAGCGGGATCGCGCCGGAAATCATCGACAAGATCTTCGATCCCTTCTACACGACCAAGGATATCGGCAAGGGCACGGGACTCGGGCTCTCGACCGTCTACGGTATCGTCAAGCAGACCGGCGGCTTCATCTACGTGGAGTCTGAACTTGGCAAGGGCACGACCTTCCGCATCTTCCTGCCCCGCTACATTCCGGCCGCCGATGACGTGCACGCGCCGCAATTGCCCGAAACCACTGCGCCCGCGCTCGCCGGCGCCATCTCGGCCGCCGACGAGATGCGCGCCACCGCCGCCGATCTGACCGGCCGCGGGACGATTCTGTTGGTGGAGGACGAGGAGGAGCTGCGCGCGCTTAACGCCCGCGGGCTCAAGTCGCGCGGCTACACGGTGATCGAAGCCGGCAACGGCGTCGAGGCGCTCGAGGAGCTCGAGCGCCAGGGCGGCCACGTCGACATCGTCGTCTCCGACGTGGTCATGCCGGAAATGGACGGGCCGACCTTGATGAAGGAGCTCAAGAAACGCAAACCCGACATCAAGATCATTTTCGTTTCGGGCTATGCCGAGGATGCATTCGACAAGACCCTGCCCGACCACAAGCAGTTCAACTTCCTGGCGAAGCCGTTCACCCTCAAGCAACTGGTTACGGTTGTGAAGGAAACGATGACCGGTTGAGTTTCCGCCCTACTCGCCCGGGCAAGATCGGGTTGCGCGTCGGCCCGAAATTAGATCGAATCCACGATAGTGCCGCGGCGGCCTGTTCCACGTTGCGCGCCCGCGCGCTACGATGGCGACATGGACGAGCCGGAATCGCAACGACAAGACGACTACGTGGAGACCCCTCGCGATCGTCGGATCGCGAACACGATCCTGCTGGTGCTCGTCATCGTCGTGGTTGGCAGCGGCATCTGGCTCGCCAACGCCATGTTCAACCAGCGTGTGATTGACAATTGTCTGGCGCAGGGTCGGACCAATTGCGCGCCGATCGACGCACCGGCCCGGTAGACGGGCGGCGAAGGACAGCTGACGCAAGGTGTGCGGAGGCCCGCGGTCATTTGCCGTCGGCGCTCGATATCCGCCGGTCCGGCAACGCCTATCGAGCGCGCTAACGCAGCATGCGCCAGATCCAAAGCACCGCGAGGGCGCCGATCACGGCGACGAGCAGCGCGGCAGAGCCCGCAACTCCGATCAGCAAGGCGAGGTGATAACCGACGAATGATCCGGCGACGCCGACGAGCGCGCTCGTCACCATCAGGCGGTTCGAGCCGGCGATCTGGCGCGTGAGCCAGCCCGGACCGGCGAAGCGATCGAACAGCAGACCGGCAGCGATGCCGATGATGAGCAGGATCAGAAAAATGGCCCCCGCGCCGAGCATGATCGGGTCTCCTTGGAAATGGTGCGCTGGCGGCGCAACGCCGCGCGGCCATGCTAATCGGTGGCCTCCGACGGTGCCAGGGCGCGCGCGGAACCATCGGCCTCCTCCACACATTTTGTTTTGCGCAGGCGCGCTGTCCGGCGCGTCCCTGGACAGGAGCTATTCAATGCCGGCCAGATCGAAGAAACAGCAGATGGCAGCGGGCGCGGCGCTAGTGTCCCGATTCCGAAGTTCGCATCATTGTGAGGCACGCTCGTTTGCGAACTTCGGAATTGAAGGACACTAGTAACTTATTGACCTAGTGTGGCTTTGGTTCAGAAGTCCGCATTTCGGACTTGCCGCAAAATGATGCGGACTTCTGAACCGCCACACTAGCGGCAAAGCGCGCGGCGAGCGCTCAAAGGCGAGCCTCAAGGGGGGCCTCACGCCAGATGGTGAACTCCATGAGCGAGCGGCAACTGCGAGTTTGCCGGCACCAAGCGCAAGGGCCTGCCTCGCAAGAAGGCGGGATGAAGCCGCGCAAGGGTGCTCGGCCCTTGCCGGTCGAGAGGGATCCGCCGGGACCGGCCGGTCGTCGCTACCAGACTCCCGGGATGAGACGATAGCGCACGCGGGTGGCGTACTCGCGATAGCCGGGCAGCTCATCGGCCAGCACACGCTCCTCCAACACCGCGCGCACTGCCATCACGGCCGCTATGAGGGGAGCGGCGGCGAGGCCCCACCAGGAGCCGAGCAGCAGCGGGGTGCCGATGAAGAACAGGACCGCGCCCGCATACATCGGGTGGCGGACATGGGCGTAAGGGCCGGTGCTGACCACGTGGTGACCACGCTCGCGCTGGATCTTGATGACCGGCGCGGCATAGCTGTTCTCCCGGAACGTCAGATAGGCCAGGTACATGCAGAGCGCGATCAGGATCGCGCCGGTCGCCTGCGCCCAGACCGGCACGTGCGACCAGCGAAAGCGGACGGCATCGAGCGGCATGAGCACCAGCCAGCCGGTCCAGAGCACGAAAACGACCGCCATGAAGATCTTGTCCCAGGTCTTCTGGGCGGGCTGGATAAAGGTGGACATGCGCTCGGCAAGCAGCGCCGGATCGTAGCGCGCGAGCCACAAACCGATGGCAAGCCCGAAGCCGCCCAGTTCGGCGAGGAACACCCAGCCCGCGGGCCACCGCACGGTCCCGGCGGCGGCGAACAGGATCACCGCCATCGCGGCGATCCAGGCCATGGTCCTGACGATCAGTTTCGAAACCAGTGTTTGCTCCATTGAGGATCACGAGAGTGTACCACCACGCTGCACCCTTATTGCGACGCCACACTCTTATGGCGATGCCGCGCGGTCTTGCCGAGCGAGGGCGGATGCGGGTCAAAACGACGCCTGACGCAGCAAAGCCCGCGGCCTAAGCTGCCGATCCAGCGCTCCTGCGCCGCGCGCCAGCAGCGTGCCGCGTCTTACGCGCCCGGCGACGACGCTGCGCGCACTTGATGCATTTGCATCCGGCCGGCTTGAGAAAGAGATCGAAATATTCGCGCCCATAGTCGTAGGTAATCTCGTCGCCCGGTTTGATAGCCCTGATTGCCCGCAGAATTATCTTCCCCTTGACCACGTCGGACTCCGCGTTGGGACGGCACGAGTGGTTGGCGTAACGCGCGACATTGCGGCGGCTCGAGCCGTCTATGGTCCAGCGGCTGTTGATTTCGTACATGTATCGGCTGCCGCGCGCCTCCATTTGCGCCGCCTTCGCGTTGGCGATGCGGCGGCCGCGGTACGCGACGATGAACGCACCCTTGTCGATAGGCGCGGTCGCGAACAATCCGAGGCCAGTCGCCGAACGCGCGACCCGATAGGGCTTGTGCGAGGCCTTTCCGGACGGCTTGCACGCCCCAGCTTCGAATTTCGAAGTCTTGCGCTTGCGCGCCGAGATCTTGCGCGCCGAACTCTTGCGTGTGGCCTTGCGCGTCGAACGTTGCCGTCTCATCGCCGACGCCGGCCTGCCTACGCCGCCTGCTCGGCGTTCGAGCGCGTCACAGTCAGCCGCGTTTCAACCGGCACCGGCTCGCGCAGCGTGCTGATGCCGGGACAGCCTTCGAACGCCAGGCGTTCGATCTCCCTGAGCTCGTCCTCGGGCGCATCGCTCGTGACGCTGATGCTGATCGTCACTCTCTGGAACGCCGACTTCGGAGCCCCGGCAATCATGTGGCCGCGCACGTCGAAATCCGTGCGCGCGACCGCCTCGAAACTCTGGTAGCTCACACCGAGCTTGGCGGCATAGAACGCGAACACGGCGGCATAACAGCCGACCGCGCCGGAGAGCAGAAATTCCAACGGCGTCGGCGCGCAATTCTGCCCGCCCACATGCACGGGCTCGCTGATGATGAACTTGTAGCCGCTCTTTCGGCAGTCCACGAGCTCGTTGAGCTGGCCGATCGAAGTTACCTTGACCTCGACGAAGCTCTGCGGTCCCTCCGGTGCCGCCCGGTCCGGATGCGCGCGGTAGCGACGCTCGCGCGCCTCGGTGACATCCTTGAGCTCGGGAAAGCAGTCGCAGACTTTGGTCATTACATGTCTCCCGGTTGGGAGCTCCCAGGTTCTGAAACGAAAATTCCGGCGGGCAGGCTTGCACGCTCGGGCGCGACCGAAAGACGTTTTGGTCGGCACGACCCCGCTGCATGGATGGGGTTCAGGCGGAGGTACTCGGTTGCGCCGCGCCGCGAAAGGAAGGTCGTGCTCGCTTCATCATGAAGCGAGATAATATCCTCGCCGAACTGGAACAGCATTGAAACACGGATAGGATGTCGTGTAGCATTATGCACGCATAAGTTGGAGGCTGCCATGGGCGCTCCCGGCGACAAACCCGCCTTCGATCTCGACATCGCGATGCACGCTGCCGACAACTTCAAGGCGCGCAAGAAGCAGCGGAACGCCAAGGCAAAAGCCATCAACGAGGGCCAATACACCAAAGCGGAGAGCCCGCAGCGGCTGGCCAAACGCGTCAACCGGCTGGTTGACGCGATGAAGGGGCGGGTGGCGGTGGCCGCGGTGACGCCGGAGACGCGGTCCGCGCAGGCACTGCCCGATAAAGTCCGCGCCGTGATCACGCAGGACGAGGTGGCGCCCGATACCGTGACCGACGCGATCGTCGAGCGGGTCATCGGTGCGACGCGTGATTTCCTCGCCATAGGCTTCTTCGACAAAGGCACGATGGCGAGTCGCGCGGTGTGTCGGATCGTCACCAATCTCGGCGGCGGCCGGCGCGGGCTGGGCACCGGCTTCCTGGTGACGCCATCGCTGCTGATGACCAACAATCATGTGCTCGGGTCCGATGCCGACGCCGGTCGCAGCGTTGCCGAGTTCAACTATCAGCTCACCGAGAGCGGCACCCCGCTCACGGTCGAGCGCTTCGACCTCAAGCCCGACGCTGTTCTTCCTGACCGATCGCGACCTCGATTTCACGCTGGTCGCCGTGGCGCCGCGCGCGGCCAGCGGAACGGCGCTCAGCACGTTCGGCTTCTGTCCGCTCATTGCCGCCGAGGGCAAGATCCTGGTGCAGGATCCGGTCAATATCGTGCAGCATCCCAAGGGCGAGCTCAAACAGATCGTCATTCGAAACAACACCCTGCTCGATCTGCCGGAGAAGCCGCCGCTCGACAAATATGCGCACTACGAGACCGACACCGAGCAGGGGTCATCCGGCTCCCCCGTCTTCAACGACCAGTGGGAGGTAATCGCGCTGCACCACTCGGGGGTTCCACGCAGGAACGCCAAGAACGAGATCCTGGATCGCGACGGAAAGATCTGGCCGCCCAACGGCGATCCCGACTGCATCGACTGGATATCGAACGAAGGCATCCGCACGTCCCGTCTCGTCGCTTTCATCAAGGCCGCGCAGGTGCGCGACCACGAGAAGGGGCTGCATGCCGAGTTCATCGCGATCAGCGGCGGCAATCTTCCGCCGCCCGTCGTCGCGCCGCCTGTGCCCGAGGTCGCCGTCGCTGCGACCGGCAGCGCGCACAAACCGGAGCCGTCGCCCCGCCCGCCGCGGCCAACGCCGGCACCTCGCCCGCCGCGGCCAACGTCGGCGCCGGAGATTGCGGCCACGGCTTCGCACGGGACGGTCTCGCTGACGATCCCGCTCAACGTCCGCATCAATCTCGGGTCCGCCGGTGTTTTCAGTCCAGCGCCCTGGTGCGAAGCATCAGGAGCGTTGCTCCAAAGGCTGGCGCTTCGGACCTGCGGCCCGAGCGCTACGAAGCCAACATCGAGCCCGCGGCCGCCCGCGATCGCACCGTGGACCTGCTGTTCGCCAGCACGCGCAAGCCGGTGGGCGGAGACGAGGCGACGGATTTCACCGATGAGCGCTCGCTCGCCCTGGCATTTGGCGCCACCAGGGTGCGGGTACCGGAGAGCCACGAGATCGGCCGCATCGAGCGGCCGTGGGAGCTCGGCCTGTTCGGCTGGAGCATCTACGCCCAGGCCGAAGATCCGGAAAAGCATTTCGTCATTGACGGGATCCGCCGGCTGACGCGGGACGCATTCATCGCCACGCTCAACGACCGACCCAATCAGGCCCTGGTGTTCGTGCACGGTTACAACACCACATTCGACGACGCCTGCTATCGCCTGGCTCAGATTGTGTGGGACACCCATTTCACCGGCATCCCGATCGTGTTCTCCTGGCCATCGCAGGGGAAGGTGCAGGCGTATTTCTACGACCGCGACAGCGCGATCTTTTCACGGATCGGATTCGGCGAGTTGCTCGCGATATTGCTGGGCGCCTCGAAGTTGTCGGCTGTCCATATCCTTGCCCACAGCATGGGCAATCAGATCGTGCTCGACGTATTGAGCGCGCTCGGCCAGAACGGGACACAAAGCACGCTCACGGAAGTGATTTTTGCTGCCCCGGACGTCGACCGCGACGTATTCGTCGGGCTCGCGCCCCGCCTGCAGAAAGTCGCGCGCGGCTACACGCTTTACGCATCGGCGCGTGACAAGGCGATGGTTGCGTCGCGTCAGCTCGCCCTGCAGCCACGCGCCGGCGACGTCCCTGCGATGGGACCCATCGTGGTTCCGAACATCGATACCATCGATGTGACGGCGGTCGGGGAGGAGCTGTTCGGCTTCAACCACACCACCTTTGCAACGCAGCGCTCGCTGATCGACGACGTCGGCCGGATCATCCTGAAGGGCGAGCGGCCGCCGCATGTGCGCACGCCGCAACTGCGCGGCATTCCGGAAGCTCCGGAGTTGCCGCGGTTCTGGCGCTACCCGGACTAGACGGCTTCCGCCCGAGGATAAATCCGATGCAGCACGACGAAACCAGCACACAAAGTCTCCAGGCGCTATCGCTCGGCGCGGATGGCGGCTTGGCGCTCACCATACCGTTGACGATCACGGTGAGCCTCGGCGTCCCGACACAAGGTGCAATGCCGGCAACTTCCGCGGCCGGGCCCGGCGAGGAAGCCGCGATTCAACCCGATCCCGACTATTCCGACCGTCCCGGCTTCGATCCGGATTTTCTCGGATTTTCAACTCCGCTCCCGATGTTGTCGCCGGACGCGCAAGCGCTTGCGTTGTCTGTCGGCGATGGTGTCGAGCTCAAATACCACCACTACAGCGTGATCATGAATTCCGTGCGCAAGCTCGCCTTCGTGTCGGCGGTCAACATCGACTCCGGCGCAAAATTTCAGCTTCACCGCGAAGGCAAGGATCGCTGGTTCTACGATCCGCGCATCGAGCACGATGAGCAGGTCGGCTCCGAGCTCTACGGCAACAATCCCCTGGATCGCGGCCACCTGACGCGCCGCGCCGATGCGGCCTGGGGCGATACCGAGGAGGAGGCGCAACTCGCCAACGACGATACCTTTCACTGGACCAACTGTTCTCCCCAGCACGAAGTGTTCAACCAGAGCACCAAGGCCAATCAGCGCGGCCTTCTGCTGTGGGGCAACCTGGAAAACCACGTCGCGGAGCAGGCGGATCAAGGCCGGCTGTCGGTGTTCAACGGGCCGATCTTCCGGAGCAATGACCGCCTCTATCGCGGCGTGGGGCTGCCGCGCGAGTTCTTCAAGCTGATCGTCTATGCCAAGGATGACGGCGAGCCCGGGGCGGTCGCCTTCGTGTTGAGCCAGGAGAGCCTGATCGCAAACCTGCCGGCCGAGGCGTTCGAAGTCGGCCCCTATCAGCCCTTCCAGGTCAAGATCGCCGACCTCGCGGCGCGCACCGGACTCGATTTCGGCGAGCTCGCGAGCCACGATCCGCTTGTCGTCGCCGGCCGCGAGATTTTCAAGGAGGGAGCGGCGGCGGACGTGGTCGCGATCGCGGGCCTGAGCGACGTTGTGCTGTAGGAGCTGCGATCTCGCGTCACCACAATTGTTTCGAAGCGAGGCGCGCGCCCTCCGCCAGCGAGGCAAGCTTCATCCACACGATCCTGGAATTGACCTGCAGCCGTCCGGCGAAGGTGCCGAAGCCACAATCGACACCCGCGATGACGTTCTCCCCGCCCACGACACGCGCATATTGTACGATCCGATCGGCCACCAGCTCGGGATGCTCCACGAAGTTGGACGTGGAATCGATGACGCCCGGGATGATGATCTTGCCGTCGGCGAGCCGCACGTCCCGCCAGACCTTCCATTCGTGCCCATGGCGCGGATTCGCACCGGGAAATGACACCGCCTGAGGACGGCCTTTCAGCACGATGTCGACGATGTCCCTGAGGGGGACGTCATTGTGGTGCGGGCCCTGGGTCGAGGCCCAGCAGATATGCATGCGCATGCGCTCGGGCGGGATATCCCTGACCGCATGGTTGAGCGCCTCGACATGGGTGGTGATCACCTTGCGGAATTCCTCGAGGCTGAGATGCGCGAACACCATGTGGCGGCTCAGCGCGAGATCCGGGCAGTCGAGCTGCAGCACAAAGCCGGCCTCCACGATGGCGCGATATTCGCGCGCCATCACGTCCGCCAGCGCATAGAGATAAGCCTCGTCGCTGGGGTAGTACTGATTCTTGAGATAGCGGGCGATCTGTCCCGGTGACGGCGAGGTCATGAAACATTCTTGCGCCACGGCGCCGGCCATTGCCGCCTTGGCCTGTGCGATATCGGCCTCGAGTGCGGCAAAGTCCTTCCAGGCCACCGGACCCGAGCACGCCGGCCGGTGCTGAAACGGCGAGGCGAAGTAGGCGAGCATCGCGGAGAGCTCGGGGAAATCGGGCTCGCCGGTGCCCAGAGGCGGCGAGCTCGGGCCATCGAAGCCGGTGAGCCGGTCCTTGACGTGGGTGGTGTAGTCGGTTCGCCCTTGCTCGCCATCATTGATCACATCGAGCCCGCAGGCGGTCTGCTTCGCCACGACGTCGGCAACCGCGCGCCGCACCGCGTCTCTCAGTTCGCTTGCCTTGGCGCCGGGGTGATCGCGCTCGTGCAGCAGCAGCTCGACGACGTCCGGCGGCCGCGGCAGGCTCCCGGTATGGGTGGTGAGGATTTGTTGCGTGCTGCGCTTCATGGCATGGCCTTAACACAATAGGAGCCGCGGTCCCGCCGGACGCAAAGGTGTGAGCCGCGGTGCGGGTGTCTCGCCTCGCGTTACGCCGTTGACTTTGGCTAGTGTCCCGATTCCGAAGTTCGCATCATTGTGAGGCACGCTCGTTTGCGAACTTCGGAATCGAAGGACACTAGCAACTTGTTCACCAGTGTGGCTTTGGTTCAGAAGTCCGCATTTCGGACTTGCCGTGGAAACGATGCGGACTTCTGAACCGCCACACTACGCCGCCTTGGCCTGCTTGCGCGCGAGGAAGTCGACGAAGATGCGCGCCATCTCGCCCTCCCTCGGCGCCCAGTCCTCGGTCGGGACCAGGTCGATGTCGAGGTCGCCGGGAAAGAGATCATGCAGCTCGCTGCCCGGGATCATCCGGTGCGCGGTCTCTGCAACCGCATGGTTGTGTGTCTTGTCGTTGCCGGGGATGATGCAGGTCGGAACGTTGATGGAGTTCAAGTCTTTCTCGCTCGCACCGATGATCGGCAGTTCCGCCCCCTTGGCGAATTGTTCCCGCCAGCCCTCCATGGCGGCGATGAACGCCTTCGGCTCCATGGCCATGAGCACGGCGCGGCTCGACGGCCGCGCCTCGATGCGCTCCTTGAAATGGTCGAGCGCGCAGACCGCCGGCATGCCGCCTTCCTGCGCGGCGCGGATGTACTTGTCGTAGTAGTTCTCGGTCAGACGGCGCGCCGCGAATGCCCCGCCTGTGATGCGCCACAGGAGGAGCGCCCGCACGGCGTGGGGATATTTGAGCGCGAACAATACCGAGAGCCGGCAACCGGAGGAGCTGCCGCCGATCACCACCGGCATGGCCTTGAGCTGCGACAGCAGCACGTGGAGATCATCGGCCCAGACCTCGTATTCCGACAAGTCGGCGCCGATGACGATATCGGAGACACCGCAATTGCGCCGGTCGTGGATGAGCACGCGATAACCCGCGTCCGCGAGGCGTTGCGCCAGCGGCTTCACGTTGTCGAGCGCGCGCCGTCCTCCGGGCGAGAGCGCAACCCACGGCCCCCTTGTGCCGAGGACTTCGTAATTGAGGTTCACGCCGCGCACGTTGGCGATGGGCATTGGCTTCCTCCGTCCTTGCGTCGCGGCAGTCTATACCGGCGCGGTTGCGTCCGTCTCGACGTTAGCTGCGGTCGCGCCTTGACCGTCCGCCTCAAATCGCGCCACCCTTGTCGACGTGGCGACGGCGGAAACGGCATCACGTCGCCGCACGTTTCAACAAGAAAGTTCAAGGGAGGATAGTCATGAGCGAGGCTCGACGCAGGCGGTTCGGCGGTTGCACCTGTTGCACATCGGTCGCGACGCTCGGTCGGCGCGGGTTCATTGCCGGCGGGCTTGCGACGCTCGGTGCGTTTGCTGCCGCCGGCGTGGCTCCCCGCGCTGCGGCGCAGACGAAGCCCCACCGCATCGACGTGCACCATCACGTCACGCCGCCGCCCTGGCTCGACGCGCTGAAAAAGGCCAAGCTCTCCAACTTTCCGCGCGACAACTGGTCGGTGCAGAAGTCGCTCGACGACATGGACAAGGCGGGTATCGCCACCGCGATCGTGTCTCCGACCACGCCGCAGGTCAATTTCCTCGACACCGACAAGGAGGCAGCCGCCCGCGTCGCACGCGAATCGAACGAGTACACCAAGAAGCTGATGTCCGATTACCCGGGCCGTTTCGGCTTGTTCGCCATGCTGCCGCTGCCGCACATCGACGAGAGCCTCAAGGAGATCGCCTATTCCTTCGACACGCTCAAGGCGGACGGCGTTGGCATCATGACGAACTACGGCGACAAGTGGCTCGGCTACCCGCAATTCGCGCCGATATGGGAGGAGCTCAACCGCCGCAAGGCAACGGTCTATACCCATCCGACCACCGCCAATTGCTGCCTGAACCTGGTGCAGGAGCTGCCGGAGTCCGCGATCGAATGGGGCACGGACACGACCCGCACCATCGCCAACCTGATCTTCAGCGGCACGTCGCAACGTTACAAGGACATCAACTGGATCTTCTCCCATGGTGGCGGCGCATTGACGTCATTTGCCGAGCGCTTGCAGATTCAGATGGTGACCACGCCGCCCCACAAGGACAAGTTCACCCGAGAGATCGTCGACGGCGAGATCAGGCGTTTCTACTACGACACCGCCCAGGTCTCGAACGCGGTGACGATCGGCGCGCTCGCCAAGCTCGTGCCGGTGTCGCAGATCGTCTACGGCACCGACTATCCCTATCGCACCGGCGTCGAGCACGTGAAGGGCCTGGCAGGCTCATTCAGCGGCGCCGACCTGATGGCGATCGAGCGCGACAACGCGGTGCGGATCATCCCGCGGCTGAAGGCCGGATAGCGCCGAAGGCTGGCAGGGTGCAATCGCGCAGCGCGTCGCTCCGCGGCGTCCAGCCGTGCGGATTTGTCGAGAGCGGGTGCGACGTGCTCGCGCGATTGCAGTGGCGAGTGACGGGGAGGCGTGAACGTGCGCTATGAGCTCTACTACTGGCCGACGATCCAGGGGCGCGGCGAGTTCGTCCGTCTGGCGCTGGAGGAGGCCGGAGCCGATTATGTCGATGTGGCGCGCCGGCGCGGCAAACGCGGGGTGCCGGCAATGATGAAATTCATCGAGGGGCCCCGCGCGAACCGCCCGCCGTTTGCGCCGCCGTTTCTCAAGGCCGGCAAGCTCGTCATCGGCCAGACCGCCAACATCCTCTTTTATCTCGGCGCGCGCCTCGGGCTGGCGCCGCGCGACGAGGCCGGCCGGCTGTGGCTGCATCAATTGCAGCTCACCATCACCGATCTGGTCGTGCTGATCCACGACACCCATCACCCGATCACCGGCTATCTCTATTACGAGCAGCAGCGCGCGGCCGCCAAGCTCTACAGCAAGTACTTCTGGCGTTACCGGCTGCCCAAGTTCCTTCGTTACTTCGAACGCGTACTCGACCGGAGCGGCGGCCCCTACATACTCGGCCGCAGGCTCAGCTATGTGGATCTCTCGCTGTTCCAGATCGTCGAAGGCCTGCGCTATGCCTTTCCCAAGCGGATGAAACGGTTCGAGCGCAGGGTGCCGTATCTGATTGCGTTGCATGATCGCGTCGCCAGGCGCCCGCGCATTGCCGCCTATCTGGCCTCGGAGCGTCGAATCCCGTTCAGCCAGTGGGGCATCTACCGCTACTTCAAGGACCTCGACGCCTAGTGTGGCGTTCAGAAGTCCGCATCATTCCGCGGCGAGTCCGAAATGCGGACTTCTGAACCAAAGCCACACTAGGTCTATAGGTTGCTAGTGTCCTTCGATTCCGAAGTTCGCAAACGAGCGTGCCTCACAATGATGCGAACTTCGGAATCGGGACACTAGCGGTCTTGCGCGGCGGGCGATTGACGGCCCAAGATGCAGCGCTGCGGTGCGGGGACGTTGCCCATGGCTGCCGGTTCCGAAGATGCCCGACGGACGCGAGCCGAAGCCCGCGCCGACCTCATCCGGCGGCTGTTCGCCGTGGCCATCAGCGTAGGATTCGCCGCGACGCTCGCGCGCATGACGTGGGTGCAGAACGGTGCACTGCCGGGCCCGGCCGAGCTCAATCAAACGCTCATCCTCGGGACCGCGCTGCTGGCGGCCGTGCTGGGCTGGGAAAGCCACCTGCTGGCAATGGCGGAGAAGCCGCTGTTCGGGTTCTCGCGGTTTCTCGTCAACCTCGTGCTGGTCTTCATCTACATGTTTCTGCTGATGGCGTCGGCTCATCCCGAATGCATGCTGTGGACGCTCGCCGTGGTTTTCGTCCTGTATGTCGTGTGGGACGTCCTCACCATGCGGGAGCAGATCGCGAGCTACGATCCCGCGCTCGAGGGCGCGCCCGGCGCCACCGCAGCGCAGATCTGGAATGTCTATGCGGGCGGCTTTGCCGACAGCGCGCAGGTCTCGCGCGGACCTGCGATCACGCTGGTTTGGGCCGGCTATTTCGTCCTGCTGGCCGTGGTCGTGGACGGACGCGCCTACGCGCACATCCGCACGACATGTGTGTTCGCACTCATTGGCCTCGTGGGCTTCTGGATGGACGCGACCTTCCGGATCGAGCACCGGCCAGGTGGATGGTCCATGCGCCGGCGGATCCTCTTTGTCCTGATCGCGCTGATCGCGGCCGGAGTCTATTTCCGGTTCCAGTCCGCCGTGTAGCGCTGCCGCCGGTCATCCCACCGCGTTGAGCGCCTTCCCACCGGCGGTGACCGGCTGGGCGGCCACCAGCACGAAGGCGATCACGCACGGAGCCGTGCCCTTGTTCACCCAGTTGTGGATGGTGCCGCGCTGCACGAGCACGTCGCCGGCCTTGAGGTGCACGGTGGTGTCGTCGAGCTCCATGTCGATCTCCCCCGACATGACCACCGCATAGTCGATGGAATCGGTCCGGTGGTTGCGGGGCGCAACGCCGGGCCCGAAACTCACCACCCGGAACACGGCGCCGTTGGCAAGAGTCGTCCCGACCTTGCGTCCGGAGGTATCCGCATCGCCGTCGTTGTCGACCGGAAAGCCTTCGTTCGTCCAGATCACGGCGGCGCTCGCGCCCGGGCGGGTCTGGGCCACGTTCTTGACGGTTTCGTCGATCGACACGATGGCGCGGCCGTTCTTGTCGTGGCCGGTGACGACGCGACGGACAGTGAGGCTCATTTGACTGTTCTCCCTGGATCAGCGGGCGGCGATCGATGAGCGCGCGCCGCAAGCGAAATAGGATGGGTGGGAAAATCATTGGCCGAACCTGATATAATTGCAATGCGTCGGCTATTGTTCGGCGCATACCCTTGACACGACCCCTTGGCACGACGACAGACCAGGTTCCCATGAACGCTCCACCCCAGATCACGCCGCCATACCGGCACACCCCGCTGTTTCCGCTCGGCAAGGATACGGCGCCGTACCGCAAGCTCGGCTCCGACGGCGTGCGCGTGGAGAAAATGGGAGGGCGCGAGATCGTCGTGGTCGAGCGCGAGGCGCTGCGAGCTTTGGCGGAAGCGGCCTTCACCGATATCAACCACCTGCTGCGGCCGGGCCATTTGCAGCAGCTGCGCAGCATCCTCGACGATCCGGAGGCGAGCGACAACGACAAGTTCGTGGCCTACGATTTTCTCAAGAACGCCAACATCGCCGCCGGCGGTGTGCTGCCGATGTGCCAGGATACCGGCACCGCGATCATCATGGGCAAGAAGGGGCGGCTCGTGTTCACCGATGGCGATGACGAGGCTGCGCTCGCGGAGGGCGCGCGCGATGCCTACCTCAAGCGCAACCTGCGCTATTCGCAGCTCGCGCCCATTTCCATGTTCGAGGAGACGAACACCAGGTCCAACATGCCGGCGCAGGTCGAGATCTATGCCGACGGCGAGGACGCCTACAAGCTCCTGTTCATCGCCAAGGGCGGCGGGTCCGCCAACAAGTCGTTCCTGTTCCAGGCAACGCCCTCGATTCTCACTCATGATCGCCTGATCGATTTCCTCAAGGAAAAGGTGCTGACGCTCGGCACCGCGGCCTGCCCGCCCTATCACCTCGCCATCGTCATCGGCGGCACCTCGGCCGAGCTCACCATGAAGACGGTGAAGCTCGCCTCCTGCCGCTATCTCGACAACCTGCCCACGCAGGGCTCGGAGGACGGCCACGCCTTCCGCGATCTCGCGATGGAGCAGGAGGTGCACAAGCTCACGCAGGCGCTCGGCGTGGGCGCGCAGTTCGGCGGCAAGTATTTCTGCCACGACGTGCGCGTGATCCGGCTGCCGCGCCACGGCGCCTCGCTGCCGATCGGGCTCGGGGTGTCGTGCTCGGCCGACCGCCAGGCGCTCGGCAAGATCACCCGCGACGGGATTTTTCTCGAAGAGCTCGAGCGCAATCCCGCCAGGTACCTGCCCGAGATCGACGCGTCGAAGCTCGGCGGGGAGGTTGTGCAGATCGATCTCAATCGGCCGATGCCGGAGATCCTCGCCACGCTCACCAGGTATCCGATCAAGACGAGGCTTTCCCTGACCGGACCCATGATCGTGGCGCGCGACCTCGCGCACTCCAAACTGCGCGAGCGTCTGGAGCAGGGGCGGGGACTGCCGGACTATTTCAAGAACCACCCAGTGTATTACGCGGGGCCCGCCAAGACGCCCGCGGGTTACGCATCGGGCGCGTTCGGCCCGACCACGGCGGGGCGCATGGATTCGTTCGTCCACGATTTCCAGGCTGCCGGGGGGTCGATGGTCATGCTGGCCAAGGGCAACCGTTCGCCGGCAGTGCGCGAGGCCTGCCGCAAGCACGGCGGCTTCTATCTCGCATCGATCGGCGGCGCGGCCGCCAATCTCGCCGAGCACTGCATCAAGAAGGTCGAGACGGTGGAATATCCCGAGCTCGGGATGGAGGCGATCTGGCGGATCCAGGTGGAGAACTTTCCCGCCTTCATCGTCATTGACGACAAGGGCAACGACTTCTTCAAGGAATTGAATTTGGGATAAGCGCCTTGGCGTTCCGGACGAGCGTGCCAAGGCGCGCGACGATCCTGACCCCGAAGACGCGCCGTGCAGCGCGTGGGATATTTGCGCTTCGCGAGTGTTCCACTGGGTCGCGGGTCCCGGTTCCTTTCGCCAGGCTCGTTTCACTCGTGGACCACACGCGCGGCGCAGGGTGACGCCGCCGTTCGTTTTGTGCAAAAGTGCTGACAAAGTAACTTGTGGGAACGCTCATGGCTTGGATCAAAGCAACCGACATGGCTTACGGGCGGCTGCGGGCCCCCGATCTCGACGTCGCGGAGGAGTTTCTCACGCGCTTCGGAATGGTGCGCGCCGATCGCACGTCCACTGCGCTCTACATGCGTGGCACCGATCCCGCCCACCACCTCCATGTCACCGAGAAAGGCGAACCGAAGTTCGTCGGCTTTGCCTATTACGCCGAAAGCGAGGAGGATCTCAGGCGGCTGGCCAAGGCGCCGGGCGCATCGGTGGTCGAGGCGATCGACGAGCCCGGCGGCGGCAAGCGCGTGCGGCTCACCGAGCCCAACGGCTACCAGATCGAGGTCGTGCATGGCATCGCGACCCTGCCGCCGATCGTGACCAGGCGGCAGAAGCTCAACACCGGCGAGGATCCGCTGTCGCGCGCAGGCGAGCTGATGCGGTTGCCCAAGGGCCCCGCGCACGTGAAACGGATCGGGCACGGCGTGCTGATGACGCCGAAGTTCCACGAGACCGTCGGCTGGTTCCGCGAGATGCTGGGCTTCGTCTGCTCCGACGACGTCTATGCCGGCGAGAAGAACAACCTGATCGGGTCGTTCAATCGCTGCGACCGCGGCGACGCCTATGTCGATCACCACGTCTTCTTCTGCCTCAACCATGCCAAGACCGGGCTCAACCATCTCTCGTTCGAGGTGCCCGACATCGACGACGTCGCCATGGGCCACGATTATCTTGCCCAGTTCGGCCAATACGAGCACATGTGGGGTCTCGGCCGTCACGTGCTCGGCAGCCAGGTCTACGACTATTGGGCCGACCCCTGGGGCCGCGTGCACGAGCATTGGGCCGACAGCGACCGCCTGAATCTCGCGAACGGCTCGAACCTGGTGGCGGCGGAGGAAGCGCTCACCTCGCAATGGGGTGAGGCGCCGCCGGCGAAATTCATCGACCACGCCAGCCCGTGACATCAACGTCGGGTCGCTGACCGAGCTTCTCGCCGAGTTCCGGCGGTACTCCGCGCCCGCGTTTGGCGGTGGCGCGGATACATGGATTTTACGTCAGCGTCACGCGGGCGTCGCGGCCGGCGTGACACTCACCGGCGCCGTCGCTATCCTGCATCGCGGCCGGGGTCGAGGAGAAACCATGTTCATGAGCCATACACTGCGCGCCGTGGTGCTTACCGCGGGCGTGGCGGGCTTCGCCGCCGCGGCGGCGCAGGCCGACGAATGCGAGACCATGACCAAGACCGTCCAGGTGTTGATCGACAAGATGGACCCGTCTGCCAAGGGCGGCGACAATCCGGCCAAGTTGTGCGCTGCATACGGAGAAGGTTTGGGACTGATCAAGTCTTTCCGCATCGTCGCCGACGAGTGCCTCGACGAAGGCGACGAGCGCAGCCAGACCCTGGCGAAGCTCGACCGCTCGATTCGCCAGTTGCAGAGCCAGGTCGACAAAAATTGCGAGTGAGCCGCGCGATCGCTGCGAGTCGATCGACGAGCCTGCAGCCCGGCACAGTAGCGAAGGGAACGAACATGCAGCAACGGATGACCGTGATCGCCGCGATTGCCTTGACGGCCTGGTTCGCCGCGAGTGTGCCGTCGCGCGCCGACGAGGACTGCGACACCGTGGTCACCAGTCTCCAGGATGCCCAGTCGGTTGCGACCAAGACCGTCGAGCAGACCATGGACGAGATCAAGAAGGTGACCACGCAGCCCACCGACGACAAGAGGAAAGCGTCGGTCAAGAACGTATTCTGCAGCGTCAGCGGGGAGTACCTCGGAACGACGCGGGCCTTCCGGGCGGTCGTTGCAGAGTGCCTCAAAGGCAGCAAGCGGGCCTCGACGCTATCCTCGCTGGATAAGTCGATCAGCGAGATCGAGACCGCAATCGACAATACCTGCAAGTGACCGTCAGCCGTTCTTCACCAGCAGCGCCAGGCCGCTTGCCACCAGCGCGCCGCTGACCAGGCGGCGGAACGTCTGTTCGCTCAGCCCGGTGTGGACCCGGTTGCCGAGGAAGATTCCGCATAGCATCAACGGCAGGGCCACCGCGGCCATGATCAGCACGTCGCGGGTGTATTCGCCGACCGCCCAGTAGCCCGCGCCGCGCAGCACCACCAGCGCCAGCAGGATCGCGTTCATGGTGGCGCGAAACTGCTCCTTGCCCTTGCGCAGCGCGTCGAAATACATCGCGAAGAACAGGCTCGCCATGGTGCCGAAGGCGGTGCCGACGATGCCCCCCGACAGGCCGGCGATCGGCGCTGCGATCCGCGGCGAGATGCTCCATGTGGGCGAGCGGGCGGAATGTGGCTCCACAGCGAATAGAACCCGTAGAGCAGCACAAGCACGCCGAGCCCTTGCGCCAGCGCGGTCGAGTCGAGCTCTGGTGAACAGGTAGAGCCCAGCCAGAATGCCAACAAGGCAGGCCGGTGCGAGCCGCGCCATGTCGCCCCAGGCAACGTGGCGGCGATCGCGGCCGAACAGGGTGATGCTGGCGACAAGCCCGACCAGCGTCCACGCCGGGATCAGCATCTTGAGCGGAATAACGAGGCCGAGCAGCGGCATGGCCGCCGCGGCACCGAAGCCGGTCGAGCCGCGCAGCGCATAGCATGCGATCATCACCACGCAGCAATAGACGATGGGGAGGGGTGACAGGATTTCGATGGGATCACTCCGCACGTCACCTCGCCGGCAGCACGGCGACCGCTTCCACCTCGATGAGGGCGCGCTCACGCAAGTCCCGACACCTCGACCGTGGTGCCGGAGAGCGAAGATAGAGATGCAACGGGTCGCATGCCGGGGACGATATGGGTTTCATGGAACGGTCCGTTGGTTCGGCGGATATGGCGCCCCAGCATAGCCGTCATGCGCCGTCGCGGCGACCAGGGTGGAGTTCAGCAAAACGGCTTGCGACAGCCACAGCGCAGCGCGATAAACTCAGGGCGGAGGTGCCACGATGATCACGACCCTCGTGCAGTTTCATCTGCCATCGACGATTACGCTCGACGAAGCCACGCGACGCTTCGAAACGAGTGCGCCGAAATACCAGAATCTCGCCGGGCTGATCCGCAAGTACTATATCCGCTCTCAGGACGGGCGCATTGTCGGCGGCATCTATCTTTGGGAATCGCGCGCGGACGCCGAGCGGGTTTACAATGGCGAGTGGCGTGAGCGCGTCGCGACGCTCTACGGCACCGAGCCTGTCATCACCTGGTTCGACAGTCCGGTCATCGTCGACAATCTCACTGGCGGCACCATTACGAAGGCGGCGTGATCATGCAATACGAGGACAACACCATCCGACGTACGGTCCTGGCTGCTGCGGGCAGCGCGGCAGTCGCCGCGGGCGGCGTCGCCTTGGCGCAGCAACCGCGCCCAAAGGGCCCGCTGGTTTGGCTCGACATGGACCAGCAGGCACTCGATGACGCCTACGACCAGACCGTCTATGCCCCCAACCGCGACCAGGTCGCGAAGCGCCGCGTCGCCAACAGTGAGAAGGCGCGCATGGTCATCGGCGCCCCCCAGCGGGTCGCCTACGGGCCGAGCGAGATCGAGAGGCTCGACATTTACCGCGCGAGACAGGCCAACGCCCCGGTCAACATCTTCATCCATGGCGGCGCATGGCGCGCCAATCGTGCCGCCGACTACGCCTTCCTCGCCGAGCCGTTCGTAAAGGCGGGAGCGCATTACGTCATTCTCGATTTCATCAATGTCGATGACACCGGCGGCGACCTCTTCCCCATGGTCGAGCAGGTGCGCCGCGCGGTGGCCTGGGTCCATGCCAACGCCGCGACGTTCGGCGGCGATCCCAACCGTCTCTATCTCTCCTCGCATTCCTCCGGATCTCATCTCGCCGGCTGCGTGGTCACGCACGACTGGCGCAAGGAGGGTCTGCCGGCCGATATCCTCAAGGGTGCGGCGCTCGGAAGCGGCATGTACGACCTCAAGCCGGTGCGACTCTCGAAGCGTTCGAAATACGTCAGGTTCACCGACGATATGGAGCAGGCGTTGAGCGCGCAGCGCCATCTCGACAAGCTCGCAACGCCGCTCATCCTCGCTCACGGCACCTACGAGACGCCTGAGTTTCAGCGCCAGACCCGCGACTTCCACGCCGCGGTGAGGGCGGCCGGCAAACCGGCGGAACTCCTCATCGGTGAGGGCTACAACCACTTCGAGATGCTGGAGACGCTGGCAAATCCCTACGGCCTGCTCGGCCGTGCCGTGCTGGCGCAGATGCGGCTGACAGCGGCGGCCTGATCGGGCGGGCATCGAGGACACCAGCATGCACTCGGGCGGGATCGCGTGCATTGGTATGACGATCCCTTGACAACATCATATCGACGCCGACAGATCCGCTGTGTGCCGTGGCCGGTGATCGTGCCGCGGCCTGGGCGATGACGGAGGTTTGTCTGATGCAGTTCGGAAGGATCGCGTTGCCCATCGCGGTAGCTGCGACCCTGGTGGTCTCGGCCGCCCGGGCCGAAACTCCGGAGGAATGGATCACGCTCGGTGCGCGCATTCACGGCGGTTTCGGTGCCTTCATTCCGGCCGGCATCCGCATCGGCCTTGACGCGCTTGAACGGCTCAAGGCCGAGCGGCGCGGAGTGGCCGTGACCTTCTACACCGGGGAGAAGTCGCCGTGTCCGTGCATCGCCGACGGCGTCATGCTGGCGACCCAGGTGAGCCCGGGGCAGGGGACCTTGCAGGTGGCCGCCGAGAAGGCCCCAGACGGCCTCCTCGCGGTGGTGGTCGTGCGCGACCGCAAGAGCGGCGCGAGCGTGCGCTACACCGTAGCGGACGAGTGGATGGCCAGGATCGCCGACTGGAACAAGACCCTCGATCCCGCAGGCCGTTACCACGCGGTCATGGCGGCGCCAGGCTTGTTCCAGGTCGCTCCTGTCCCGTAACGCCATGCCCGGCGCCCCTCGAGACAAGGCAAAGAGGGCTGTGTCCGGAAAGTCACACCCCTGCGGATAACGCGGTTCACCGGCATTTCGCAGTTGGCAACGCTCGCTGGTTTGGTACGATGCAGTGCCTAATTCATGGGCGTTTCCTCCCTTGACTTTCAACCCCGCCCCGCGCGGGGTTTTTTCTTGATCGCCTGGCACTTGCTTGGGTCCCCGCCGGATTCGAAGGAACTTGCCGGAACCATCCGTTCCGGGCTCCGTTGGTGCGCTAGCGTACCAAGGGGGGCACCGGCATGGCTCTGGTGTTGATCGTCGAAGACGAGGAGCAGGTGCGGGTGCTCGCCGAGGCTATCATCCAGGATATGGGTCACGAGACGCTGACGGCCGGGACGGCGGACCAGGCCCGGGCCGTAGCGGACGAGCGGGACGATGTCGATCTCCTCTTCACCGACATCGGCTTGCAGCAGGATCTCGAAGCCGGCTTGCAGCTTGCGAAGGACATCACGGCACGGAGGCCGAAGCTTCCGGTGCTCTATACGACCGGCCAGGGCATGACTGATGGGATGCGGGCCATGTTCGTGGAGCCGTTTGGCCTGCTTCCCAAGCCCTATACGCCGGACGACCTGAGAAAGGCCCTGGGGGTGTTGCTGGCCGACGCCACGACCTGAGGGCGGTCAAACGGCACGAAAGGTCCGGTGGGGAAAATTGCGGCCGGCTAATGCTCGGTGCTGCCGGACTGTCGGCGCTGGCGCTTCGCCGTCTGGGCGGCTTCGTTCCGGCTCTTGAAATTCTCCGCACATTGCAACCATCGCTCCGCCATCCGGCTCCATGTGGCCCTGCTCGCGGGGTCGCGGGTGAACTTGGCCATCTGCTGGCAGTCGGCGGCGTGCCTCAGAAATTCTTCGGACGGATTCATGGCGCTTGCTCCTCGCTGATCGTCAGGACGTGCGGGATCCGTCGGCGGTCGCGCCGCGAAAGCGCTCGGCATAATCGGAAAGCCGCAGCCAGCACAGGGCCAAATTGCGCCATGTCGTGCGTTCATCGATGTCGGGAGACCCTTGCGCGCTCTGTATGCATTCGTTCGCGCGCTGCTGATAGGCATCGAGAGGCATGGCGTTCGCTCTGACCTGTCCGGTCGCTGATGTCGGTGACCTGACTCTGTGGCCTAACGGGGCGGACGCAAAAACGTTCCCTCGTGCGGAAGAAACAGCAGTGAGTTCCGTAGCATGCGGGAATCTCATGCGGACCTCCTTTCGGCGCCCCCGAGCGCCGTGAGGTTCCGGCAAAGGTGCCCGAGCTCCCGCCGCTGGCCTTGTGCGCGGATCAGTGCGAGATTGCCGCCGTCATTGATGCGCCCGCTTGGGGCTCAGGGCGCCGGGGGCGCGAGTTTGCCGCCCGCTCTCCATACTGATCGGGGACCACGCGCCGCGCGAGCAAGGTCGAGCCATGTCGGTCTACATCGACGATGCGATCTGGGCGTGGCAGGGGCTCAAATGGGCGCATCTCCTCGCCGACGACATCGATGAGCTGCACCGTTTCGCGGCGCGCCTCGGCATTCACCGCGCGTCATACCAGGGACCGCCCAAAACGTCCGTCCCGCACTACGACGTGACGTCCTACGAGCGCCGGCGTGCCCTCGCGCTCGGCGCCATCCCGTGCGGCCGCGACGAGATCGTGGCCGTGCTGCGCCGCATGCGCGGCGGTTCGCACGCAGACGGCATAGGCGTCGGGGGCTAGCGCATTTTGCGCCAGGGATCGAAGCCGGTGTCCGCCGACTGCGCCGCCTTGTAGGGTTTCTCGGACGAGCTGGCGCTCTTCATTTTTTGCTCGGCGCTCTGCTGCTCCGCGCCGAAGGGCTTGCCGGTGCCGCCGCGCTCCTGGGAAAGGGCTGGCGCCGTCAGCATTGCAATGGCGGCAAGCGCCATGACCACCGTTCTCATGATCATATCCCCCGCATGATGTTGTCGTGGCGTTGCCGGTAGAATTCTCCGAGCTCGAAATTGGGACGACGCATGCGGATAGGCGGCTGGATGCGAGCAAGATTGTCGGCAGGGTTAAGCCCCGCTTAATTTCCCGGGTTTCTGACAAGGCGGCAGAAGCCGCGGGAACCTGAACTAGCCGCTTTTTTAAAAAGAACATATTGCGAACAGAGAACAAACCATGTACATTGCTTGCTCCGCCGGCGGACCGTTCGTTGTCGGTCCCCCGAATCCCGGCCATAAGGAGTGGGACAATGACCGCTGCTGCGTTACGTCTCGTCGAAGGTTCCTCCATGGACAAATCGAAGGCCCTGGATGCCGCGCTCTCCCAGATCGAGCGCAATTTCGGCAAGGGCTCGATCATGCGGCTCGGCAAGAACAACAGGTCGATGGACGTGGAGACCGTCTCCACTGGCTCGCTGGGTCTTGATATCGCACTCGGCATCGGTGGCCTGCCGCGCGGGCGGGTGGTCGAGATTTACGGGCCGGAATCCTCCGGCAAGACCACGCTCGCGCTGCACTGCCTGGCGGAAGCGCAGAAGAAGGGCGGAATTTGTGCCTTCATCGACGCCGAACATGCGCTCGATCCGATCTACGCGCGCAAGCTCGGCGTCAATGTCGACGACCTTCTGATCTCCCAGCCCGACGCCGGGGAGCAGGCGCTCGAAATCGCCGACACGCTGGTGCGTTCGGGCGCAGTCGACGTGCTGGTCATCGACTCGGTCGCGGCGCTCGTGCCGCGCGCGGAGCTGGAAGGCGAGATGGGCGACAGCCAGCCGGGCCTGCAGGCGCGCCTGATGAGCCAGGCGTTGCGCAAGCTCACCGCCTCGATCAACCGCTCGAACACCATGGTGATCTTCATCAACCAGATCCGCATGAAGATCGGTGTGATGTACGGCTCGCCGGAGACCACTACGGGCGGCCACGCCCTCAAATTCTACGCGTCGGTGCGACTCGATATTCGCCGGATCGGCGCGATCAAGGAACGCGACGAAGTCGTCGGCAACCAGACCCGTGTCAAGGTGGTGAAGAACAAGCTCGCGCCGCCGTTCAAGCAGGTCGAGTTCGACATTATGTACGGCGAGGGCGTGTCGAAGAATGGCGAGCTCATCGATCTCGGCGTCAAGGCCGGCGTGGTCGAGAAGTCGGGTGCCTGGTTCTCCTACGACAGCCAGCGTATCGGCCAGGGCCGCGAGAACGCCAAGGCTTTCCTCAAGGCCAATCCAGACGTCGCGGCCAAGATCGAGATTGCGATCCGGCAGAATGCCGGGCTCATCGCTGAGAAAATTCTCGCCGGTGACGAAGGCGACGACGAGGACGCAGCGGAGGGGTGAGGCTGCGTTGCTCACCCTTCCGTGTGAGCCCCCCGACCGTCGTTGCCGGACTGTCCCTGACCGGCCCGGCAATCCGTCCGCTTCGCGAAACATGTAGCGTTGAGTCTTCGGGAAGCACGATGGGCCCGCGCGCGTCGAGCCGCGGGCGACGGGGCGTTTTCAGAGCATGACGGACGAAACGGTACGATGAAAACGGTGGGGCGCCCTTGGCGCGCTATCGCGGCGGGAGCCTTTTGCGCGCTTCGGCAATGACGGCGGGTACCGCCGCCTCGTTGGCGGGCGCCATGATGTGGACGCCGGCGATACCCGGAATTTGCGCGAGCTCCTCGATCAGTGCGACCGCGATGCGCGCGCCCTCGGCAGCGGGATCGGCGGCGCGTTCCAGACGTTCGATGAAGGCGTCGGGAATGATGGTGCCGTAAAGGTGCTGCTTCATCCAGCGCGCCGACTTGGCGGAGCGCAGCGGGGCAATTCCCACCAGCAGGGAAAAGCCTCTGGTCGCCGCGTGCTCCGCCAGACGGCCGGCGTAGCGGCGCACGATGCCCGCGTCCATGCAGAACTGGGTCTGCGCGAACTCGGCGCCGGCCGCGATCTTGGCCGCGAGCTTGTCCGGCTGCCAGCCGGGCGGCGGATCGATCGGAGCATCGGCGGCGCCGAGAAAAAAGGGCGCATGGCCGGCGACCCGGCGTCCGGACGGAAGCACGCCCTGGTCGCGCAGGTCGCGCGCCATGGCGGTGAGCGTGGTCGAATCAACGTCGAACACCGGCTTGGTCTCGGGCTGGTCGCCGGCCTTGGGATCGTCGCCCGTCAGGCACAACAGGTTGCGCACGCCGGAAGCCGCGGCGCCCATGAGGTCGCCCTGCAGCGCGATGCGGTTGCGGTCGCGGCAGGTGAACTGCAGGATCGGCTCGATTCCTTCGCGCACGAGAATTGCTGCCGCGATCGGCGCCGACAGGTGCGCGCGGGCGCTGGCGCCGTCGGTAACGTTGACGGCGTCGGCGAGCCCGCGCAACGGCAGCGCCTTGCGCAAGAAGTCGTCGGCATCGCACGAGACCGGTGGCGTGATTTCGGCCGTGATCACAAACCGTCGCGATCGCAGCAACTCCTCGAGGCGCGAGGCCGGCCGTCGGGGCGTGGAGGTCATCGGCTGGTTGCGTGCTCTGTTTGTGATGCCGCGGCGAACGCCGAGCGTCGGTGGGCAGGCTGCTTATATAGTCGATCGGAGCGGGAGCAGTAAGATGCGGGGCGACCGCCGGGCTTCCGTTATCGCAACCCGTGCCCTCGGATTTGTCATGGCGCCGTTCCGACCGTCGCGGCGGGGCTTTTCTGGACAGGCCGGGAAGCCGTCGCTAAAAGCACCGGAACCCTCGGCACGCTGGGCGTTTGGCGCCAACTGGCCACACCGGGCGCTGCATCTGCCCAAGGCGTCGCGGGTCGCCGGGACGAAAACATCGAAAGTCGGTTTGCAATGAGCGGCGTCAACGAGATCAGGTCGAGCTTCCTCGACTATTTCGCCAGGAACGGCCACGAGATCGTGCCGTCGTCGCCGCTCGTTCCCCGCAACGATCCCACCCTGATGTTCACCAACGCCGGCATGGTGCAGTTCAAGAACGTCTTCACCGGCCTCGAGAAGCGCCCCTATGCGCGCGCCACCACCGCGCAAAAATGCGTGCGCGCCGGCGGCAAGCACAACGACCTCGACAACGTCGGCTACACGGCGCGCCATCACACGTTCTTCGAGATGCTCGGCAACTTCTCCTTCGGCGACTACTTCAAGGACCGCGCCATCGAGCTTGCGTGGAATCTCGTCACCAGGGAATTCGGCTTGCCGGTCGACCGCCTGATGGTGACGGTCTTTGTCGACGACGACCAGGCGTTCGACCTGTGGAAAAAAATCGCGGGTCTGCCCGAGAGCAGGATTGTCCGCATCGCCGGCTCCGACAACTTCTGGCAGATGGGTGATCTCGGGCCATGCGGCCCGTCGTCGGAAATCTTCTACGACCATGGGCCGCACATTGCCGGCGGCCCGCCCGGTTCGCCCGAGGCCGACGGCGACCGCTTCATCGAGATCTGGAACCTGGTGTTCATGCAGTTTGAGCAGCTCGCCGGCGGACAGCGCATCGATCTGCCGCGGCCGTCGATCGACACCGGCATGGGCCTGGAGCGCATTGCCGCGGTGCTGCAGGGTACCCATGACAATTACAAGATCGATCTGTTCGGAGCGATCATCTCCCATGTCGCCGACCTTACCGGCGTCGATGCCGAAGGCGCACGCGGCGTATCCCATCGCGTCATCGCCGATCACTTGCGGGCGTCGGCGTTCCTGATCGCGGATGGAGTGTTGCCGTCGAACGAAGGCCGCGGCTACGTGCTTCGCCGCATCATGCGGCGCGCCATGCGGCACGCTCAGTTGCTCGGCGCTGAGGAGCCGGTGATGTGGCGGCTGGTGCCGACGCTGGTGCGTGAAATGGGCCAGGCCTATCCCGAGCTCATCCGCGCCGAGGCGCTGATCGCCGAGACGCTCAAGCTCGAAGAAACCCGCTTCCGCAAGACGCTCGAGCGCGGGCTCGCCATCCTCGACGAGGAGAGCCGCGACCTCAGACAAGGCGATCTTCTCAAAGGCGAGACTGCCTTCACGCTCTACGATACCTACGGATTTCCGCTCGACCTCACCCAGGACGCGCTCAAGCCACGCGGCATCGCCGTCGATACTAATGGCTTCAATACTGCCATGGAGCGCCAGCGGGAAAAGGCGCGCGCCTCCTGGGCAGGCTCCGGCGACGCCGCGACCGAGGCCATCTGGTTTGGCCTGCGCGAGAAAGTCGGCGCCACGGAGTTTCTGGGTTACGAGACCGAGCGCGCAGAGGGCGTGGTCGCTGCGCTCGAGAAGGACGGTAAAGAGGTGCCCACCCTGAAGGCCGGCGAGAACGGCTCGGTGATCCTCAATCAGAACTCCGTTCTACGGCGAGTTGGGTGGCCAGGTCGGAGACACCGGCCTCATGCTCGGCGACGGCGTGCGCGTGCGCGTCGTCGACACGCAGAAGAAGGCGGGCGACGTGTACGTGCATGCGGTTGCGGTCGAGGAGGGCAAGCTCGCGGTCGGCACCGCGCTCACGCTCGAGGTCGACCATTCGCGCCGGAGCGCGATCCGGCAAAATCACTCCGCGACCCACATCCTGCACGAGGCCTTGCGCCAGGTGCTGGGCGACCATGTCGCACAGAAGGGTTCGCTCGTCGCACCCGACCGGTTGCGCTTTGATTTCTCCCATCCCAAGCCGATGACGGCGCAGGAGATCGAACGCGTCGAGGACATTGCCAATGAGGTCGTGGTGCAGAACACGCCGGTGACGACGCGATTGATGGCGGTCGACGACGCGATCGCTTCCGGTGCGCGCGCGCTGTTCGGCGAAAAATACGGCGACGAGGTGCGCGTGGTGGCAATGGGTGAGGGCGGCGGCAACACCATGGGCTGGTCGGTGGAGCTGTGCGGGGGCACGCATGTGAAGCGGACCGGCGACATCGGTCTTATCTTCGGGCTGAGCGACAGCGGGGTGGCGGCGGGCGTGCGCCGGATCGAGGCGCTGACCGGGGCTACCGCCCGCAGGTACGCGCAACACGTGGGCGAGCTTGCCAGGGTAGCATCCGCCGAGCTCAAGGTGCCGCTGGAGGACATGCCGGCGCGCCTTGCGCAGGTGTTGGACGAGCGGCGCCGGCTCGAGCGCGAACTGTCCGAGGCGAAGAAAAAGCTCGCCATGGGCGGGAGCGCGCGCAGCGAGGGCACCGATGGCGTGCGCTTGGTCGGCGACGTGAAGCTCATGGCGCGCGTGGTCGAGGGTATCGAGGTCAAGGATTTGAAGAGCCTCGCGGACGAGGGCAAGAAACAACTTGGGTCTGGCGTCGTTGCCCTTGTCGCCACCACCGGGGACGGCAAAGCCAGCATCGTCGTCGGCGTGACGCCTGATCTCATCACGCGCATATCAGCCGTTGATTTGGTGCGCAGGGCCTCCGAGGTCTTGGGCGGCAAGGGCGGCGGCGGGAAACCCGACATGGCGCAGGCCGGCGGCCCCGACGGCTCCAAGGCCGAGGCCGCACTCGAGGCGATCGAAGGCGCGCTCGGCGGAGGTTGAGCCGGACGTTTGGTCGTCGTCCCCCGCTTGCCGGGGCGGCGCTCGGATGCACGGCCGCGATCCAATCGGCGTGAGAAATCCAAGAGGGTGACCTTTGGACCACGGGCCCTGGCTGAAGGACGCCCTGGTATTTCTGGCTGCTGCCGGGCTCGTCGTTCCCCTCTTTCATCGCGCCCGCATCAGCGCCGTCCTCGGCTTCCTCCTGGTCGGCGTGGCAGTCGGTCCCTATGGCTTCGGGCAACTCGCCCAGGATGTGCCGTGGGTCCGCTATCTGACCATCGAAGACCGCGCGCGGGTCGAGCCTTTCGCCGAGCTCGGCGTGCTGTTCCTGCTGTTCCTCGTGGGCCTCGAGCTTTCGCTGGCGCGGCTGTGGGCGCTCCGCCAGTACGTCGCCGGCATCGGCGCTCTCCAGTTCGTCGTGTCGGCGCTGACGATCGGGGCGGGCCTTGCCCTGCTCGGGACCAGTGGCAGCAACGCGGTCGTGCTGGGACTCTGCCTGGCGATGTCGTCGACCGCGATCGTGATGCAACTGCTCGAAGAGCAGGGGCGCTCGGCTACGCCGGTCGGCCGCATCGCCATGTCGGTGCTGTTGTTTCAGGACCTGATGGTGGCGCCAGTCCTGTTCGGCGTCGAGTTTCTCGCCCGCGGCGCTCCCCACCTTGCGCTTGGGCTCGGTAGCGCCGTGCTGCAGGCTGCTGGGGCCGTCCTCGTTATCATTGCGGCCGGCCGCTACGTCCTGCGGCCGATCTTTCGCTTCGCGGCGCAGACCGGCAGCCGCGATCTGATCATGGCGATGACGCTGTTCATGGTGCTGGGAGTTGCTGCCGCAACCGGTGCGGCGGGCCTCTCGACCGCGCTCGGCGCCTTCCTCGCCGGACTGCTCCTGTCGGAAACCGAGTACCGCCATCAGGTCGAGATCGACCTGGTTCCGTTCAAGGGTTTGCTGGTCGGATTGTTTTTCATCACGGTCGGCATGACCGTCGACGTGCGGATGGTCTGGGCACGCCTCGACGTCATCGTCGCTGCCGTCGTCGCGCTGCTCGCGCTCAAGAGCGCCATCCTGTTCGCGGCCTGTCGCGTATTCCGCGTCAGCGCCGCCGTTTCCGCCGAGGTTGCGATCCTGCTGGCACAGGCCGGCGAGTTTGCCTTCATCGTCATCGCGCTGGCGCGGTTGGGCGGACTGCTCGCGGCCGACACGGCGCAGCTTGCGACCGCCGTCGCCTGCATCAGCATGATGGTCACTCCTTTCTGCGCGGTGCTGGCGCGGTGGCTGGGACAGCGCATGCAGGGGGCCGAGCAGGCGCGCCACGCGCCGATCGGCGAGCTCGAGGAGCTGCAGGATCACGTCGTGATCGGCGGCTACGGCCGGGTGGGCCAGATGATCGCGCGCCTGCTCGCGGACGAGAACGTGCCTCACGTGGCCCTCGACACCAATGGCCAGCTGGTGACGGAATGCCGCAGACGCGGGCACGCCTGCTATTTCGGCGATGCCGGCCGGCCCGAGCTGCTGGCGCGGGTTGGCGCCGCGCGGGCGCGCGCCTTTGTCGTCACCGTCAACGCCCCGCAAGCTGCCGAGCGGATGGTGGCGGCGGCACGCCAGCAGCGCTCCGATGCGCTGGTCTTTGCGCGCGCAGCCGATCCCGACCATGCGGTTCGGCTGCTCAGGCTCGGCGCGGTCGACGTGATCCCGGAAGCATTCGAGGCGAGCCTCCAGCTCGGCGGCCGCCTGCTCGAAGGTCTCGGTGTGTCCGAGGAAGCCGTGACGCGTCGGCTCGACGAGCTGCGCGAACAGGAGCTGGCGCGGCTCAAGGCCGCGCGCGAGAACGGTGCCGGAGACTGAGGCCCCACATCACCGTCGTGTCCCGATCATTTGCGCAGGAAGACATAATCGGCGGCGTAGGGCACACTGTGGAACGCGCCGGCCTGGTCGCAAGCGCCGGTGAGGACGCCGCCGGCAGTATTGATCCGCTGCACCGTCGTGACGCCCGAGAGTGCGCCGCTGCCGCGATGCGCCGTCACCTCAAGCTTGAGCCACGGAATGTCGCTCGCGCTCTTGGCGGGCGCGTTGGCGGCGACCTTGCCGACCACGGCGCTGCCGTCGGCGTGCTCCCAGTTCGGCCCGGCATAGTGGCGGCCGACGGTCTTGCCGTCGAGCAGCAGCGTCGCAATCGGTTCGCGGAAGGCCCACGCCAGCTTGCCGTCATTACCGGCCTTGCATTCGTAGACCTGAGCGCCCTCGGCGTGGAGCGTGGCGACCGCGGTTTCGCCCGGGGCTGCGATCGGAGCCGGGACTTGTGCCGCAGCGGCGCCCGCCGCCAACATGGCGACAACGGAGAGCAGCAACGGTTGCCAGCAGATGCGCATTGGACATCTCCCTTCGCTTGGGGACTTCTTCCGTCGTCTGCGATCGGCGCCGACATGCCGGCAGGTCGAAGACCCGTCCCGGCGAGCTAGTGTCCCGATTCCGAAGTTCGCATCATTGTGAGGCACGTTAGTTTGCGAACTTCGGAATCGAAGGACACTAGCAACTTATTGACCTAGTGTGGCTTTGGTTCAGAAGTCCGCATTTCGGACTTGCCGCAGAAACGATGCGGACTTCTGAACCGCCACACTACGCCGCCATCGCTTGTTTCAAGTTTTCGTCCACCTTGTCGAGGAAGGCCGTGGTGGAGAGCCATTTCTGGTCGGCGCCCACGAGCAGTGCCAAGTCCTTGGTCATGAAGCCGGATTCGACGGTGCCGACCGTGACTCTCTCCAGCGTGGCGGCGAATTTCGCGAGCTCGGCATTGTCGTCGAGCTTGGCGCGGTGGGCGAGCCCGCGCGTCCACGCATAGATGGACGCGACCGAATTGGTCGATGTCTGCTCGCCCTTCTGGTGCTGGCGGTAGTGACGCGTCACCGTGCCGTGCGCCGCCTCGGCCTCGACCACCTTGCCGTCCGGGGTCATCAGCACCGAGGTCATCAATCCGAGCGAGCCGTAGCCTTGCGCGACAGTATCCGACTGCACGTCGCCGTCGTAGTTCTTGCACGCCCAGACATAGCCGCCCGACCATTTCAGCGCGGCCGCCACCATGTCGTCGATCAGCCGATGCTCGTAGAAAATGCCCTTCTTCTCGAATGCGGCCTTGAACTCCGCGTCATAGACCTCCTGGAAGATGTCTTTGAAGCGGCCGTCGTAGACCTTGACGATGGTGTTCTTGGTCGAGAGGTAGACGGGATAATTGCGGTTGAGACCGTAGTTGAGCGACGCGCGGGCGAAGTCGCGGATCGAGTCATCGAGGTTGTACATCGCCATCGTGACGCCACTGCCTGGAAAGCGAAAAACCTCGCGCTCGATCTTGGTGCCGTCGTCGCCCACGAAGGTGAGCGACAGCTTGCCCTTGCCGGGCACCTTGAAATCTGTGGCACGGTATTGGTCGCCGTAGGCGTGGCGGCCGATGATGATTGGCTTGGTCCAGCCCGGTACCAGCCGCGGCACGTTCTTGCAGATGATCGGCTCGCGGAAGATGACGCCACCGAGGATGTTGCGGATGGTCCCGTTGGGCGAGCGGTACATTTCCTTGAGGCCGAATTCCTTCACCCGCCCTTCATCCGGGGTAATGGTGGCGCATTTCACGCCGACGCCGACCTTCTTGATCGCCTCCGCAGCTTCGATGGTGATCCGGTCGCGGGTCTCGTCGCGCTTTTGCATGCCGAGGTCGTAGTAGAGCAGTTCGATGTCCAGATGAGGATGGATCAGCTTCTCCTTGATGAGATGCCAGATGATGCGGGTCATCTCGTCGCCGTCCATCTCGACGACCGGATTCGTCACTTGGATTTTCGCCATTGGGGACCTTTGCGAGCGCCAGCATGCCGAAGCGGCGCCTCGGGAGAGATCGGAGACGGCGAGCGTTCGGGTGGCCCGCCCGGCGGGCGTCGCTATAGCACCGCGACGGGGGCTGTTAAAGCCGCTCGCTGCCTTTTTCGCGGGCATTCGCGCTATACCTTCTCGCAGGCAACGCCAAATGCCCTGCCGCTGACAGGCTCAAGAGGAAAAACAGAACGGCCATGCCCGGCGCCGGAACTGACAAGACCCGGAACTGGATCGAGACCCCCGGGCCGGTCATCGTGCTGGTGGAGCCGCAACTCGGCGAGAACATCGGCGCGGCCGCGCGCGTGATGGCCAACTTCGGACTGGGACGGTTGCGGCTTGTCAGGCCGCGCGATGGCTGGCCCAACCTCCAGGCGCGGCGGTCGGCCTCTGGCGCCGACCGCATTCTCGACGATGCGATGCTGTTCGAAACGCTGGAGGCCGCGATCGCCGACTGCACCTTGGTGCTGGCGACCACGGCGCGCGCACACGATCAGGCCAAGCCTGTGATCGGGGCGGATGAGGCGGCCGCCTTCCTGGCACCTCGGGTCGCCGCCGGCGAGAGCGTGGCGGTGCTGTTCGGGCGCGAGCGTTACGGCCTCGAGAACGAAGAAGTCGCGCTGGCGGACCGCATCGTCACCTTTGCGGTCAATCCCGCCTTTGCATCGCTCAATCTCGCCCAGGCGGTCGCGCTCGTCGCCTACGAATGGTTCAAGCTCGCGTCCGGCGGCGCGCTTCCATTCCTCATGCCGAACAAGTCGGAGCCGGCCAACAAGGAACAGGTGCAGGCGTTCTTTGCCAACCTGGAACGCGAGCTCGATCGCATCGAATACTTTCGTCCGCTGGACAAGCGGGCGACCATGCTGGTCAACCTGCGCAACATTTTCGCCCGCATGCAGCCGACGCGTCAGGATATCCAGACCTTGCACGGCATCGTCGTCGCGCTCACCGAAGGACGCAAAGGCCCGGCGCGCGGCGGCGTGCTCGACGGCGAGGAGGCAAAGGCCTTGCGCGCGCTGCTCGCGGAATACGGCGAAGCGCAAGCACCGGGCGAGCGCGGTCCGGTGCGCGGCCTGGCGCGGCTTCTGCGCCGCAATCCGACCGACGCCGAACGCCTGCTGTGGGAGGGTCTCACCAAGGATCGGCGTTTCGCTGGAAAGGGGATCAAGCGGCAGGTGCCGGTGGGGACGCACATCACCGACTTCGTTTCCTTCCCGCTGCGCCTGGTCATCGACGTGGCGCCGACGCATGAAAGCGACCTCGCGGCCAAGACGCGCAGCGACCGGCGCGCATGGTTGATCGAGCGCGGCTACCGCGTGCTCGACGTCGCGGCGGGTGCGGTCGAGGACGATCTCGCGGGCGTGCTCGACCTATTGGCAAAAGCTATCGATCAGTCGTAGCCCGCATGGAGCGTAAAGCGCGTTTGCGCGCGTCTTCGACGCGCTATGGCGGAATGCGGGAGGACAGCCCCAGATTTCGCTGCGCTCATCCAGGCTACGAACCTTTGAGAGTCTTGAGCGCTGCGGCCGCGCCGGCGCGGAGAAAGCCCATGTCGCTGCCAACGGCGAGGAAACGCACCCCGCGCTTTGCAAGCGCGACCGCGCGCTCGGCGGAGTGGCAGTACGCACCCATGATCTTGCCGGCCTTGGCCGCCGCCGCGATGATGCGATCGAGCTCGCGGTCCACCTCGCCCGACATCGGATCGACGTCGGCGCCCCTGCTGAGCGCGATCGAGAGGTCCGCGGGTCCAAGAAAGAGCGCGTCAATCCCCGGCGTCGCCGCGATTGCTTCCACGTTATCGAGTGCGGTGCGGGTCTCGATCATGGCGAAGGTGACGATGAGGCCGTTGGCCTCGCGCAGGTAGACCTTCTGGTCGGGCATATTGGCGAGCGTCGTTGCCCGGTGCGGCCCCCAGCTGCGTTCACCGATTGGTGGGAACTTGGCGAACGAGACGTAGGCGCGCGCGTCAGCCTCGGTGTTGATCATCGGCGCAATAATGCCCTCGGCGCCGAAATCGAGGGCCCGACTCGCAGTCGCGAATTCGCCGACGGGGATCCGCACGATAGGAGCCGCGCCGCCTTGGCGCACCTGGGCGATGGCGGCCAACACTGAGGCGGTGTCCCATAGCCCATGCTGGCCGTCGAGCGTAACCGCGGGAAAGCCTTCACGGCCAACGAGCTCGGCGACGATCGGGGACGGCAGGCCGCACCAGCCGCTGTAGACGATCTCGCCGGCGCGCAGCCGGCGGGCGAGGGAGAAACCAGACGTGGACATGCGATGCGCCTCACACGTTGGACCCAAGAAGAATAATCAAACAAAGGGCTTGACGCTGGCTCGACACCCCCCGGCACCGTCGCTGATCGAGACCATCTGCATCGTGCGGCGGGACATCCGCTGCAGATCGAGTTGGACCGGAGCCGCATCGGACACGGCAATAATGACCGGGATCAGCTTCCGGCTTTGATCTCCTGCACGGCCTGGGCCATCAGTTGATCCATGGTGCGTCGGATTCTGGTGGTCCAATTCGCTCACGCCTTTTGCGTCGAAGTCACTGCGAATCTTGCGAAAGACGTCATGATCCCCGGCTTCCTCGAAATCGGACATGACCACAGCCTTGGCATAGGCATCCGCCTCGGCGCCTGCGAGCCCGAGCTTGGCGGCCGCCCATTGCCCGAGGAGCCTGTTGCGCCGGGCGTTGGCCTTAAATCTCAGTTCCTCGTCTACGGCAAACTGCTTCTCGAAACCTTCCTCGCGCTTGTCGAACGTGGTCATGCCTGCCTCGCTGTCTTTCGGGAGCGGCCGGCCGCTCTTGCATCCCGCGGCTCGCTGCAAACCGTCTGGTCGCAACGCACGCTGTGTCAGTGTCTTGTCCGTGGTGTCTACATCGATCCACTATCGGAACTATTTGCGGCCTTGCATAGCGGGATGCGATCGTCAAGGCAACCGATCACGGAGTGATTCGACACCCATGCGGCGCGCCATAAAACAATTGGGACGTGATTGTGCTGCGCGGCGTGATCGGCTAGTTTGGCCGGTGTGGACGCGTCGCATGTTCACCTTTTTGTCGCGCCGCCACCGCCGCCGCGGACATCACATCAAAACGGAGCCACGGCATCCAGATGGACATCAACAAACCACGGTACACTCCGATGAGCCGCCGTCGCCGCATTTATGAAGGCAAGGCGAAGGTCCTGTATGAAGGACCGGAGCCCGGAACGCTGATCCAGCACTTCAAGGACGACGCGACCGCCTTCAATGCGAAGAAGCACGAGATCATCGAAGGCAAAGGGGTGCTCAACAATCGAATCTCCGAATACGTCTTCCAGCACCTGAACGACATCGGAGTTCCGACCCACTTCATCCGGCGTCTCAACATGCGTGAGCAGTTGATCCGCGAGGTGGAGATCATTCCCTTGGAAGTGGTCGTGCGCAATGTCGCCGCAGGTACGCTGGCGAAGCGCCTCGGCATCGAGGAGGGCACGCAGCTCCCGCGCTCGATCATCGAGTTCTATTACAAGAACGACCAGCTCGGCGACCCGATGGTGTCCGAGGAGCACATCACCGCCTTCGGCTGGGCCACGCCGCAGGAGATCGACGACATCATGGCGCTCGCCATCCGCGTCAACGATTTCCTCTCCGGGCTGTTTTTGGGAGTCGGCATCCGCCTGGTCGACTTCAAGATGGAGACCGGTCGGCTGTGGGAGAACGATCTCATGCGGATCGTGGTGGCTGACGAGATATCTCCCGAACTCTTGCCGGCTGTGGGACATCAAATCGAGTGAGAAGCTCGACAAGGACCGCTTCCGCCGCGATCTCGGCGGTCTACTGGAGGCTTATACGGAGGTCGCCAAGCGGCTTGGCATCATGAGCGAGGGCGAGCGGCCGCAGGGCTCCGGACCGGTTCTGGTCAAGGGCTGACGTTCGCTCACCGCCGGGAAGGGCGATGCGATGACTGCGCATTGGTCCTGGACGAAGACGAGGGGCGCCCTGACAGGCGCCCTTTGTCTTGTCGGCGCGGCCTCCGCCTCGGCTCAGGATGTTTCGCCGACGAACTATCCGACCAAGCCGGTGCGCATCGTCGTTCCTTACGCCGCGGGCGGCGGGACCGATGCGCTTGCCCGCTTCCTGGCGCAAGGACTCGAACGGCGAATGGGCCAGCCGTTCATCATCGAGAACCGCCCGGGGCAGGGGACGGCGACCGGCGGCGTTTATGTCGCGCGCTCCGCAGCCGATGGCTATACGCTGCTCGCTGCCACGAGTTCCACGCTTGCGTTCAATCCCAGCGTCTACCGCAAGCTGCCGTACGATCCGCTGGTGGACTTTTCGCTCATCTCGCTCATCGCGGCCGTGCCGTTCGTGCTGGTCGTAAACCCCGCGTTGCCGGCCAATTCGGTCGCCGAACTGGTCGCGCTCGCAAAATCCAGGCCGGGCGCTCTGAGCTACGCCTCGGGCGGCATGGGCGCGCCGCACCACATCTACATGGAGTTGTTCAAGAGTATGACCGGTGCGGACATCAGGCACATTCCCTATCGCGGCGGCGGCCCGGCGCTCAACGACGTTGTCGCCGGCCACGTGCCGCTGATGTTCGGGGACGTCGGACCGGTGACGGGATTGGTTCGCGAGGCCCGCGTGAGAGCACTCGGCGTTACCGTCGGGACGCGCGTGGAAACCCTTCCCGACGTGCCAACCCTGATCGAGGCAGGGCTCGCAGGCTACGAGGCAAATTCCTGGCAAAGCCTTGTAGCGCCCGCGAATCTGCCCGCACCTGTGCTCGGCGCCTTGAACGAGGCCTTGGCCGCGGTGGTAGCGGAGCCTGCGACCCGGGAGCACTTTCTGCGGCTCGGGATGCAGCCAATGACCAGCACGCCCCGGGAATTCGCCGCTTATCTGCGCGGCGAGATCGCGAAATGGGCGCCGGTCATCAAGGCGGCCGGGGCCACTGAGGATTGATAGAGGCTGTCGAACGCGAGGAGGATCGCATGCAGGAAGACGTCACCATCGGGCTGGTGGTTCCGTTCGCGACCGATACCGTGCCGGACGAAGGCCTGCAGATGTACCCCGGCGTGCGCTTCCTTGCGCGTGGCGTTGGCGTGCGATCGCTGACGCCGACAGGATATGACGGCGCGTGGGAGGGTATTCTGCCGGCGGCCGAGCATCTCGCCCGCCAGGATGTCGACGCGATCATGGTGATTGGAACGTCGCTCACCTTCTATCGCGGTGCCGAAGCGCACGAGCAGCTTCTCGGCAAGCTGCGGGCCGCCACCGGCCTGCCAGTGAGCACCATGAGCCAGGCCGTCGTCGACGGGCTGCGCAGTTTCGGAGCACGGCGGATCGTAGTTGCCACCGCCTACGCCGACGATGTGAACAATCGCCTCGAGGGCTTTCTTACGGCGCACGGCTTCGACGTGCTGGCCTTGCGCGGTTTCGGTCTGTTCGGCTTCGGCGAGCCCGGCAGCAAGAGCGAGACGGACATTATCGCCCTCGGCTCGAATGTGTGCGAGCAGGCGCCGAGCGCCGAGGCCCTGCTCATCTCCTGTGGAGGGCTCCGTACCCTGGGGGTGGCGAAACCGCTGGAAGCCCGCTACGGAATTCCCGTCGTCTCCAGCACGCAGGCGGCGTTCTGGGCGGCGTTGCGGCTGGTGGGCGACAATGCCCATGTTGCCGGCCGCGGACGGCTGTTGGAGCAATCAACAGCGGACCCTGTGCATTGAGGCGCATCACGCTTAGACTGGGCGTGCGCCTGCAATCGCGGACCGTGCCGCCTGCGGCCTCGCCGGTTCGGGCCATATCGAAAGGATGCTGGAAGGGGTTGCGATGAAGGCCCGCGTCACCGTCACTCTCAAAGCCGGCATTCTCGATCCCCAGGGAAAGGCGATCGAGGGCGCGCTCAAATCCCTTGGCGTTGCCGGGGTGGCGAGCGTGCGCCAGGGCAAGGTGTTCGACATCGAGATCGATGGGCGGGATCGCCGGCAGGCGGAGGCCGCGCTCAAGCAAGCTGCCGACAAGCTGCTCGCCAACACGTTGATCGAGGACTATCGGGTTGAGGTGAAATGACCGTGCTGCGAACCGCCCTTGTGGTGCCCGCGCTGGGCGTTTGCCTGGCGGGTCTGCTCGCGGGCGATGCGGTGACGGTCGGCGCTGGCCCACAAACCTTCGAGCGCGCGACGCCCGCGGCATCGGCGCAGCCCAACTGGGCGGAGGTCAAATGGCCCTTCCCGCTCGATCAGTGGGGTGTGGGACGCGCATTCCGCTGCCGGGCCGCGGATTGTGGCGCCCAGATCGAGCTCTATCTGCGTCCCAAGCTCGGCTTCTGCAATTGCACCACAGGCGTCTCGGACGATGCCGAGCTCGACCGCGTGGGCGACCTTGAGCTGCTCAGCAACAATTTTGCGGGATTACGCGAGGGGCGGCCGATAGCCGTCGGTTGGATGAAGGGGCGGATGCGGCTCTATCAGGTGACAATCCCCCACGCGCCGCCGCGGACTGCGCTCGCGATTGCGTTCAACGACAAATGCGACGTGGTGGTGGCGACCGCCGTAGCCGACGACGTTCCGGCGGCAGAGCGCGCTGCCCTTGGCTTCCTCAACGGCGAACTGGTCCTGCGTTGGGTCGAGCGGGAGCTCGGGCTCTGATGAAATCCGCTGTTGTCGTCTTTCCCGGCATCAACCGCGAGCGCGACATGGCGCGTGCGCTGAAACTCATCGGCGGCCGCGAACCTGTCTTGGTCTGGCATGCCGACACCGCGTTGCCCGCGGGCACGGACCTCGTGGTCGTGCCGGGTGGGTTCTCGTACGGCGATTATCTGCGCTGCGGCGCCATCGCAGCGCGCGCACCGATCATGGCCGCGGTACGCGGCCACGCCGCGCGCGGCGGTTTGGTGCTTGGCGTCTGCAATGGCTTCCAGATCCTTTGCGAGGGCGGGCTTCTTCCGGGTGTGCTCATGCGTAATGCGGGTCTCAAATTCATCTGCCGTGATGTCTATCTGCGGGTTGAACGCTCCGATACGCCCTTCACCCGCGGTTACAATGCCGGCCAGGTGATCCGCGTGCCGGTCGCCCACGGCGAGGGCAACTACGTCGCCGACGAAGCCACCGTCGCGCGGCTTGAAGGCGAAGGCCGCGTGCTGTTCCGGTACGCCACGCCCGAGGGCACGCTTGATGCCGAGTGGAACGTCAACGGTGCGACCAACGCCATCGCCGGCGTGCTCAACGAGACCGGCAACGTGCTCGGCATGATGCCGCATCCGGAGAATCACGTTGAAGCCGCGCTCGGACCGACCGACGGGCGCGGGCTGTTCGCGGGCTTGCTCGATCACTTCAAGCAAGCGGCGTAACATATTGACAAATTTACTTCATGAGGCGTCATCCGCCGGTCGTGCTGCGGCCTCATGATACTGTGGAGCGACAGCCAGGCAGGGTTGCGCGCGGCACGGCCTTGCCCAAGGGTCCTTGCGGCTTGTGGCGTGCCGAGCAGCGATGACATCTAGGGCGTAATGGCAAGGACATCGAAACCGCGGGTGCGGGCGAAAGCTCCCACCGCCAAGAAAGCGAAGGCACGCCAGGCGCGGCCCAACAAGATCAAGACCAAGCCATCGCGCCCTGGTGGCGCCACGTCATCGCCCAAGCGACCGGCCATGTCATCGGCCAAGAGGTCCGGCCGTTCCGACGGTGTGGAAAAGCGCGCATCCGCCAAAAAGCGCCGACCGGCGCAAATCAGGATCACGCCCGCCCTGGTCGCGGCTCACGGACTCAAGCCGGAGGAATATGCCCGCATTCGCGCGCTGATCGGGCGCACGCCGAGCTTCACCGAGCTCGGCATCTTCTCCGCCATGTGGAACGAGCATTGCTCGTACAAGTCCTCGAAAATCCACCTGCGCACTCTGCCGACCCAGGCGCCGTGGGTGATCCAGGGGCCGGGCGAGAATGCCGGCGTCATCGATATCGGTGACGGGCTCGCCGCTGTTTTCAAGATGGAGAGCCACAATCATCCAAGCTACATCGAGCCCTATCAGGGCGCGGCCACCGGCGTCGGCGGCATCTTGCGCGACGTCTTCACCATGGGCGCGCGGCCGATAGCCTGCCTCAACGCCTTGTCCTTCGGCGCGCCCTCGCACGCCAAGACGCGTCATCTCGTCTCCGGGGTGGTCGCCGGCATCGGCGGCTACGGCAATTCGTTCGGGGTGCCGACGGTGGGCGGCTCCGTGCGCTTTCACACCCGCTACGACGGCAACTGCCTGGTCAACGCGATGGCGGTCGGGCTGGCGGAGACCGACCGCATTTTCTACGCCGCCGCCTCCGGCGTGGGCATGCCGATCGTCTATCTCGGCTCCAAGACCGGCCGCGATGGAATCCACGGCGCCACCATGGCGTCGGCCGAGTTCGGTGAGGGGACCGAGGAGAAGCGGCCGACCGTGCAGGTCGGCGATCCGTTCGCCGAGAAACTTCTGCTGGAAGCCTGCCTCGAGATCATGGCCAAGGGCTGCGTCATCGCAATCCAGGACATGGGCGCCGCGGGACTTACCTGCTCGGCGGTGGAGATGGGTGCGAAGGGCGACCTCGGCGTCACCCTCGACCTCGACGCGGTACCCTGCCGCGAATCCGGGATGAGCGCCTATGAGATGATGCTCTCCGAGAGCCAGGAGCGCATGCTCATGGTGCTCAGGCCGGAGAAGGAGCGCGAAGCGGAGGCGATCTTCAAAAAATGGGGCCTCGATTTCGCGGTGGTCGGTGAGACGACATCAACGAAAAGGTTCATCGTGCGACACGGCGGCAAGGTGATGGCCGACCTGCCGATCAAGGAGCTCGGTGATGAGGCGCCGCTCTATGACCGGCCGCATGTGAAAACCACCCAGCCCGCGATTCTCAAGCTGGCCGACGTGGTGCCGCCCGTTGCGACCGCGGACGCGCTGTCGCGCCTGATCGGCTCACCCGATCTCTGCTCCAAGCGCTGGGTGTGGGAGCAATACGATCACGTCATCCTGGGCAACACCGTGCAGCGGCCCGGTGGCGATGCCGCGGTGGTGCGCGTCAACGAAGGTCCGAAGGCATTGGCGCTGACCTGCGATGTCACGCCGCGCTACTGCGAGGCCGACCCGTACGAAGGCGGTAAGCAGGCCGTGGCCGAAGCCTGGCGCAACCTCACCGCCGTGGGCGCACGACCGCTGGCCGTCACCGACAATCTCAATTTCGGCAACCCGGAGCGGCCGGAGATCATGGGACAACTGGTCGACGCGATCCGCGGCATCGCCGACGCCTGCGGGGCGCTGGACTTTCCGGTCGTCTCCGGCAACGTCTCGCTCTACAACGAAACCAATGGACGTGGGATCATGCCTACCCCCACGATCGGCGGCGTCGGCATCGTCGACGATTTCACCACGTCCGCGACGCTCGCCTTCAAGGCGCATGACGAAGCCATCCTGCTTTTTGGCGAGACCACCGGCTGGCTCGGCCAGTCGCTCTACCTGCGCGAGATCTGCGAGCGCGAGGAAGGAGCGCCGCCGCCGGTCGACCTGGCGGTCGAGCGCAGGAACGGCGATTTCGTGCGGGCGCTGATCGCCGAGCGAACGGCCAGCGCGGTCCATGACGTGTCCGACGGCGGGCTCCTGGTTGCTCTCGCCGAGATGATGATGGCGTCGGGAATCGGTGCCGAGCTTGATCGGCCGCCGCTTCCCGCCCATGCATTCTGGTTTGGCGAGGATCAGGCGCGCTACGTCGTCACCGTCAAGGCCAGCGTGGCCGAGACTGTCATGGCGCGGGCGCGCGCTGCTGGCGTTCCCGCGCGCCAACTGGGCCTTACCGGAGGCGATGCATTGACGCTCGAGGGTGAGCGCCCCATTCTGGTCGCAAAACTGCGCGAGCGCTTCGAGGGCTGGCTTCCGACCTATATGGCCGGCGGGCCTGCCTGATCTGGAGCGGTTTTGGATCCACGGCGGCATCGAAACCGCAGTCCAGTCTTTGCGTTGGTCCTTGCATTGTACTAGGCCGAAAAACGCCGAGGGAGACTGCGATGGCAATGGACGCGAGCGAGATCGAGCGGCTGATCAAAGCGCGCATCCCCGACGCCGAGGTGACCATTCGCGATCTTGCCGGCGACGGCGACCACTATGCTGCTACGGTGCTTGCCGAATTGTTCCGCGGCAAGTCGCGCGTGCAGCAGCATCAGATCGTTTACGAGGCGCTCAAGGCCGAAATGGGCGGTAAGCTGCATGCGCTCGCCTTGCAGACCGGCACGCCCGAGCCGTGAGCCTGAATCGCTCAGGGACAGGCGCTGCCCCCGGTTCGATTGCGCCGCCTCTGGCGGCACAGCCGCCTCTCAAGGCTCGTGAAAAAGTGACCGGACGGGCCCGCGCGGCCCTTGGGGTCGCGACAGCGCTACGTTACATATAGGGCAAGGTTGCGGAGCGCCGGCGGGTGCTCTGCCGGCAAACGAGGGATTCCATGGCGATCGATCAGTTCATCCAGAATGAGGTCAAGGGCAACGACGTCGTGCTGTTCATGAAAGGCACGCCCCAGTTCCCGATGTGCGGATTTTCAGGGCAGGTGGTGCAGATCCTGGATCATCTTGGCGTGACCTATAAGGGTTTGAACGTCCTCGAGTCGGACGATCTGCGCGAGGGTATCAAGAGCTATTCCAATTGGCCGACCATTCCCCAGCTGTACGTCAAAGGCGAGTTCGTTGGCGGCTGCGACATCATCCGTGAAATGTTCCAGGCAGGCGAATTGCAGGGTCTGCTGAAGGACAAGGGCGTCCCGGTGAAGGAAAGCGCTTCGGCGTAAGGGCGCGTCGCCGGCGTCCATCGCACTAGTTGCAGGCGACCTCGCCTGGTCTGACCTCGCACGCGAACAGCTGTTTCCCGGCGGAATCGTGGAACGTTGCGGCCCAATTGTCGGCCGCGGGTTTGAGTATGGCGAAACCGAAGCGATGGTCCGTGCGGCCATAGCTTACGGTAGTGCCCGCGATCCTTGCGCCGGTGAGGCTGCGCTTGATCTTGCGCGCGAGCAGCGTACCCCCGGTCCCGAGGACGAATTGCGGCGTGCGTTTGTCGGCAAAACTCATACCTCCGCGAGGTGGATGTGCCCCGCCAGAATAAGCGTGATGCCGTCGGGCAGCTTGCCGTCTGAACCCGCCAGAGCTTGCTGCAGGGTGGCGTTGATGGTCTTGCGGTCCGACCGAAATCCCCACACCGGCCGATGGGTGAGAAGCCAGCTGTTGGGTGCAGGCCGCATGGCTTTGAACTGCTCGGCATAGCGGCCGCTGTCGCATGGACACTTATCGGTGGCGTCGCTCGAATCGAATACGATGAATGATTGGCCGCCCACGGTGACGGTGAACGGCGCGACCAGCTCGACGCAGGGCGGCGCCTGCGCCGGCCTCGGATCGAGCAGACGGAAATAGCCCGCCCCGGCGCGCTTGCATATTTCGTGATTGCCGCGCACGGCGATCCACGGCGCCGCGCGCAATGCCGGCGCGGCGGGCGCGAAGAAGTCGGCTTTCCAGGTCGGCCAGTCGTCTCCGTGCGGGCTGCGCGCACAGCCGGTATCGTTGGCCGGGCAGGCGCTCTCGCGATAGAGGTAATCGCCAACGTGGATGATGAGGTCGGGCCTGGCGGCGGCCACGCTCCCGGCCAGTTGCGCGAACGGCCATCGCGACGGGATGTTGCAGTCCTGGTATTTGCCCGCGTACTCGTCATCGTCGGGGTCGTGTTTGGTCACGAGCCAGGACTTGAGCCGGCAGCCGGTGTCGCCAAACGACGCAATCGACGTGAGCGCGCCTTTGACCACGGGCAATGGCGAGCTCTCGGTGCCGGTGATCACGATGGTCGCGGATTTTGCATCCGCCGGAAGCGGCAGCTCGCACACCAGAACAGGGAAGTTGGCGTCGGGTTGGGCGCGGACGTTCATCACGTGCTGGGTGTCATCGACGGTGATCGCGGGACAATCCGAGGCTCCCGCGACCACGGCCCGTGCCACCGCGCCTTGCGGACCGAGCACCACATAGGCAGCTTCGAGTTTCGGGGTTTGTGCATGGGCCGGAGGCTGCACGGCCATCGAAGCCCAAGCCCCCAGCGTCCATGCTGCAATCCGGCACGCCGATCGTGCCGGCCGAGAATGGAGCCTGACCATGTCGTCGTCACCAGATGCAGCCGGATCGCGCGGTCAGGACATTACCACACGCCTCCGGGTCAGCGCATCAAACGCAAGCGGCCGCCTGAATGGGCGGCCGCTCCGTGAACTCGTAAGGGTGCGCGTCAGCGTGAGTAGAACTCGACGACGAGATGCGGCTCCATCTGCACCGGGTAGGGCACCTCGGTGAGATGCGGGATGCGGGTAAGCTTTGCCGTCATCTTGGAGTGGTCGACCTCGATATAGTCAGGCACGTCGCGTTCGGCGAGGCCGGTAGCCTCGATCACCATGGCCAGCTGCTTCGATTTCTCCCTGACCTCGACCAGGTCGCCGACCTTGACGCGGTAGCTCGCGATGGTAACCCGCCGGCCGTTCACCTTGACATGGCCGTGGCTGATGAACTGGCGCGCGGCGAACACCGTGGGCACCAGTTTTGCCCGGTAGATCAAGGCATCAAGTCTCCGCTCGAGCAGCCCGATCATATGCGCGCCGGAATTGCCTTTCATGCGGATGGCTTCGGTGTAGATGCCGCGGAATTGACGCTCGGAGATATTGCCGTAATAGCCGCGGAGCTTCTGCTTGGCCCGCAACTGCACGCCATAGTCCGAGAGCTTGCCCTTGCGGCGCTGGCCATGCTGGCCGGGGCCGTATTCGCGGCGGTTGACGGGACTCTTCGGGCGGCCCCACACATTCTGGCCCATCCGGCGGTCGATCTTGTACTTCGCCTCGTGGCGCTTGGTCATCGCGTCCTCATGTTGCGTTGTGTGCTCGAGGATCGCGCCCTCCTCTGTCCCGGACGTTGCCGGAACCGACAGGTTTTGGCCGAAGCGCCGGGCAAAACCGCGGGTCGCGAAACGCTACGCGAGCCCGAAGGCCCGCGCCGCGCCGGGTTTCTAGGGGGAAAGCTGCGTCAAGTCAAACCGCGGGCGCCGGCCTCGCGGGCAGCTGCGCACCCAGCGAGAGGGCCCGATGGGCCTGAATGCCACCGAAGACCAGGGCCTACTCCACTTCCTGATAGACGTCGATTTCGACCCCGCCCGGGAATAGCGACCGCCAAGTCTGAAGGTAGACCTGCACCCGCGGATCGCTGGCCACGCGCTGGCGGTTGAGCTCTATCACCTCGTGGGTGTCGTACTCGATTTCGTGCACGAAGCGCCCCGGATCGTCCACGTTCTGCAACAGGCGGACCCGACGGCCGCCGAACGCTTCGTAAAAGGGAGCCGCCGACCTCAACAGCGAAACTAGGTGCGTGGAGTTGACCGCCGGCAGGGTGAACTTGAACTGTACGGTCCGCCGGACTGTCTGGGATGTGTTTGCCATCGTTTCCGCCCCCGTCACGTAAAGTCAGCCTCCGCCCGGAGTGATGCTAGCGACCGATTCCGAAACGCGCCAGCGCAAGGGCAAGCGCGGCCGAAGGCGGCTGGCCGGAGGTGAACACCATGCGGGCGGGGGAGGGAGGCTCGGCGCCCGCTCCCGGCCCGCTCAAATCGACGACCCGCCGAGCGATCGCCGGCGCCGGATCGACGAATGTCACGGGCCATGGCGCGAGTCGCTCCAGTCGATCGAGCAGCAGCGGATAGTGCGTGCAGGCCAGCACGACCGTGTCGGTGCGCCGCCCGCCTGCGTCGACGAAACAGGGCTGGAGCTCTTGCGCGATGAGCCGGTCGGAGACCGGCCGACCGCGGAGTTCGGCCTCCGCGAACCCGGCGAGCACCGCCGATCCGACCAAAGCCACATCGCTGCCATTGGAAAAGTCGCGGATAAGCGCGCGGGTGTATTCGCGATTGACCGTTGCCTGCGTGCCGAGCACGGTCACACGCTTGGTGACCGACTGCGCGCAGGCCGGCTTGATCGCCGGCACCGTTCCCACGAACGGGACTGAGAAGCGCTCGCGCAGCGACGGCAGCACCAGCGTCGAAGCCGTATTGCAAGCGATGACGATGAGATCGGGCCGGTGCGTCGCGATCAGCTCGCCCATGAGGGCGGCCACGCGCGCTACCAGCTCTGCCTCCCTGTGGCCGCTATAGGGGAAAAACGCATCGTCGGCGACATAGACGTAGCGAGCGTCGGGACGCGCGTTGACAACCTCGCGAAACACCGTGAGGCCGCCAAGCCCCGAATCAAAGACAAGAATGGTCGTTGTCACGGCACCTGTAGGTACGCAAAGAAGGTGAGCGCTGCAACGACCGGAAGGCCAGCCGCCGACTTGGGTCACCCGGCTCCGCGGGCACTGCCGGGAAGCGCCAACCCATCAGATCGGAATGGTGCCCCGGCAGAAATCGCGGCGAGGGTACGCGACGGGAGGGGCAACACCGCAATCAACTTGCGCGTGCGGCATCGCAAGCGCAACAACCGGTACCGGACGCCGCGAATCAGAGTGAGGTTTGGTGGATCCTGATGTGTCGCCCTCACCCGCGTAGCGCGACCTGAGCAAATGCTGCTGAATGAAAGAGATGCGAGAGACTGAAGGCCGCATTGCGCGTAGCCGCGGTGTGGCCAAATCAGTCAACTTGACCCGGAACAAAGCGCAGCGAAAAGCCCTCCGCGGCGCGCGTGATGGCTGCGACATGCGGGGCGCCGAAATGCACGGGAAAGAGCAGCGCGCCGTGCTCGGCGCAATATTCCAGCACACGGCGGCGGGTGGCACGTGCAGCCTCCGGCAATTCACAGAAGCGCGAGTTCCATTGCGGCGCATAGATTTGCAGCGGGTGATGCACGACGTCGCCGCAGAAAAGCGCATGTTGTCCGCGATCGCGCAGCCGGAGAATGACATGCCCCGGCGTATGCCCCGGCGCAGGCTCGATCAGCATCGCGTGGTCGATGGCGTGTGCACCGTCGAGCAGCACTGCCTGGCCGGCCTCGATCACCGGGAGCACGCTGTCGCGGTAGGCGCGGCCGCGTTGCGGATCGGCGTCCGCGGCGGGGTTGCGGCGGGGATCGCCGTATTCGTTCTCGGTGCGCGAGAACAGGTATTTGGCGTTGGGGAAGGTCGGCACCCAGCGGCCGTCACGGAGCATCGTGTTCCAACCGACATGGTCTGCATGCAGATGCGTGCAGAGCACGATGTCGATGTCCTCGGGCGCCGCGCCGGCCTCGCGCAGGCGTGCGAGATAAGGCGTATCGCGTTGATGGAAACGCGCCAGGCCGGGGCGTTCCTTGTGATTTCCTCCGCAGCAGTCGAGCAGGATCGTGTGCCGGTCGGTGCGGATGAGCCAGGAATGCACGCTCGTGACAAGCCGGTCGTGTTCGGGGGAATAGTGATGCGGCACGAGCCACGACAGATGCCGCCGCAGCACCTCGCGCTCGAGCCCCGCGAGGTATTGCTCCGGCGAGAAGCTTGCAAATCCGATCTGCTCTTCCACCCGGGTGACGCTCACGGCACCGATCGTCCAGGCGGCCACTAGGCACCTCTCCTTGTGCGGCGCGGGGCGATTCGTGCAGGGGAGCAGCCTCGGGCGTTCAATGCGGCCGTGCGGGAGTTCCTGCGGACGCTCGCGTAACCTCAGCCGGCTCGTCGCTCTTGCCGAACACCCGCTCGAAGATCGTGTCCACGTGCTTGAGATGGTAGCCGAGGTCGAAGCTCTCCTCGAGCTCGGCTTCGGTCAGGTGCCTGCGCACCTCCGGGTCCACCTTGAGCAGTGAGAGAAAGTCGTGCTCGCCCCGCCACGCCCGCATCGCATTGCGCTGGACGATGGCGTAAGCGTCCTCGCGCGCCACGCCCTTGCGGGTGAGCGCGATGAGCACGCGTTGGGAATGCACCAGCCCACCGAGTTGCTCGAGGTTCTTCTGCATGTTGGCGGGATAGACGACGAGCTGATCGACGATCGATGCGAGACGCGCGAGCGCGAAATCGAGCGTCGTCGTCGCGTCGGGGCCGATCATGCGCTCGACCGAGGAGTGCGAGATGTCGCGCTCGTGCCAAAGCGCGACGTTTTCCAATGCCGGCGTCACATAGGCCCGCACCATGCGGGCCAGCCCGGTAACGTTCTCGGAGAGTACCGGGTTGCGTTTGTGCGGCATGGCCGATGAGCCCTTCTGGCCTTCCGAGAAAAACTCCTCCGCCTCCAGCACCTCGGTGCGCTGCAGGTGACGGAATTCCGTCGCCAGCCGCTCGACCGAGGACGCGACGACACCCAGCGTGGCGAAATACATGGCGTGGCGGTCGCGCGGTATGACCTGCGTGGATATAGGTTCGATCGCCAGTCCCATCGCCTTGGCGACATGTGCCTCTACGCGCGGGTCGACCTGGGCGAAGGTCCCCACCGCACCGGAAATGGCGCAGGTCGCCACCTCGGTCCGGGCCCGGATCAGACGCTCCTTGGCGCGCGAGAATTCCGCATGGGCGTAGGCGAGCTTGATGCCGAAGGTCATGGGTTCGGCATGGATGCCGTGGGATCGGCCGATCGTCGGCGTGAGTTTATGCTCGAAGGCGCGGCGTTTGAGCGCGGCGAGCAACCTGTCGACATCCGCGATCAAGAGATCGGCCGCGCGGACGAGTTGAACGTTGAGGCAGGTGTCGAGCACGTCGGAGGAGGTCATGCCCTGGTGCACAAAGCGCGCTTCAGGCCCCACGATCTCGGCGAGGTGAGTGAGAAAGGCGATCACGTCGTGCTTGACCTCGCGCTCGATGGCGTCGACGCGTGCGATGTCGAACTTGGCGTCCTTGCCCTTGTCCCAGATCTTCTTGGCCGCGGCTTTCGGAATGACGCCGAGTTCGGCCAGGGCGTCGGCGGCATGCGCCTCGATTTCGAACCAGATGCGGTAGCGTGTCTGCGGGTCCCAGATCGCGGCCATTTGGGGTCGAGTGTAGCGCGGGATCATAAGACGACCTTGTCGTTGAGCGTAATCTGCCCCGCGCACGCGCGGGCCCATGGTCCCGATCCGGGTCATCGTGCTCCGGTAGCCATGGAGACCGCTCGCGCGGGAAACACCAGAGCGCGCTGTAGCAGATCACCGCGGCAACCTCAATTCGGCCCGACTGCTCGAGGCGACATGTCGAAATTGCCCGCCGGCGGAGCTTTTGGTAGGCTCGATGGCGTTCGTCGTCCTCGTCCCAATCGCGCGACAAGAACCTGGAGGCGACCATGATCAGGTCATCGCTAGCCGCTGTGTTCGCCGCCACGCTCGGCGCTTCGATGATGCCATCCGCAACTGCGCAGGACACATCCGAGCAGCGCCTCGGCACTGTGCATTTCGAGACTTCGTGCAACGACGCGGCCCAGCGCCGATTCGACCGCGGCATGCGCTACCAGCACTCGTTCTGGTACAGCGCAGCGAGGGACATCTTTGAGGACGCGATCAAGGCGGACCCGGAATGCGCGATCGCCTATTGGGGCGTCGCGCAGAGCCTGCTGCTCAATCCATTCAGCATCCCGCCTGCGACCAATCTGGCGCAAGGCCTTGCGGCTATCCAGAAGGCCAAAGCCATTGGAGCGAAGACGGCACGCGAGAACGAATTCATCGCCGCGCTCGGCACGTTCTACTCCGATTACGACAAGATCGACCACCGCTCGCGCGTGCTGGCCTATCTCAAGGCGATGGAGGCACTCGCCCAGCGCTATCCCGGTGATGACGAGGCGCAGATCTACTACGCGCTCGCGCTCGACGTTGCCGCTTTGCCTGCCGACAAGACTTACGCCAACCAGCTCAGGGCGGCGGCCATCCTGGAGGATATCTTCAAGCGCCAGCCGCAGCATCCCGGCGTCGCCCACTATCTGATCCACTCATACGATTATCCGCCGATTGCCGAGAAGGGCCTGGACGCCGCGACGCGGTATTCCAAGATCGCGCCGACCGCGCCGCATGCGCAACACATGCCGTCCCATATCTTCACGCGCGTCGGCTATTGGAAAGAGTCGATCGCGGCCAACGGTGCATCGGTGCGGGCCGCCAAGGCCGACAAGGAATACGGCGATCAGCTGCATGGGCAGGACTACATGGTCTACGCCTATCTCCAGCTCGGGCAGGACAAGGAGGCGCGCGCCGTCATCGACGAGATGGCATCGTCGACCAGCTTCAGCCCGGACTCACCGGGCGCGAACTTCGCACTCGCAGCCTCTCCCGCGCGCTACATGGTCGAGCGGGGGGATTGGAGCGGCGCTGCGGCGCTCGGCGTTCGGCCGACCAAATTCGCGCATGTGATGGCGATCACCCATTTCGCGCGTGCGCTCGGAGGTGCGCGCTCCGGCAAGCCCGACGCCGCCAAGGCCGACATCGCAAAGCTTGCCGAGCTGCGCGACAAGCTGCGCGATGCCAGGGACGCCTACTGGGGGGAGCAGGTCGACATCCAGTACCAGATCGCGAGCGCATGGCTGCTGTACGCGCAAGGGCAATACGATGAGGCGCTCAGGGCCATGGGGGCGGCGGCGGATGCCGAAGACAGGACCGAGAAAGCACCAGTCACGCCCGGCCCCATCGCTCCGGCGCGCGAGCTCTATGGCGCCATGTTGCTCGAGCGCGGAATGGCGAAGGAGGCGCTTGCCGCCTTTGAAGGCACGCTCAGGAAGGAGCCCAACCGTCTCGGCGCCGCGGTCGGCGCGGCCAAGGCCGCCGACAGGGCAGGCGACGCGACGAGAGCGAGGCAGCACTACGCCGCCGCCGCGTCGCTTGCGGAGAATGGCGACCCCGTACGTCCCGACATTGCGGCTGCGCGGGCGTTTCTGGCGAAGAGAAACTGAAGCATCGGGATCGGGACGGAGGGCCTGGATTGGCCGCCGGCGGTTGCCGCTTCGGCGAGGGCAATCCGGAAGGAGTTCGGGGTGATCGGTAAGACTTCACAACCAAGAACGACGATAGGGAGGAAGACATGAGGAAAGCACTTCTGTGCGCCGCCGCGGCGTTCGTGCTCGGATGGCCTGCCTGGACCTACGCGCAGCAGCCGACCGCCGGCAATCTCGAAAAACTCTCGGAGTTCAAGACCACCGGCACTCCGATGGAGATCCCGCACGTTCCGCAAACCGGGACAAAGGCGGACGCGATCAAGAAGAACCTAGCCCGGATCAAGCTGCCGCGCGGGTTCAAGATCGGGCTCTATGCCATCGTGCCGGATGCCCGTCACATGGCGGTGGGGCCGCAGGGGGTCGTGACGTTCGTGGGCACACGCAAGAGCAAGGTTTGGGCCGTCACCGACCGCGACAAGGATCGCGTCGCCGACGAAGTCAAGGAGTTCGCCCCCTCCATCGCCTTTGCCGTCCCGAACGGCGTCTGTTTCTCCAAGGACGGCTTCCTCTTCATTGCCGAGCAGAACCGCGTGCTCGTCTTCCCCGCCGCCGAATTTTTCTACGAAGGACCGGACGTGGCTGCCTTCGTGGTCGTCAAGCAGGGGGAATTGATCCCGCGCGAGGAAGAATCCTACAACCACACCGCACGGGTGTGCCGGATCGGACCGGACGACAAGCTCTACATTACACTCGGACAGCCGTTCAACGTGTTCGCGCCGGAGAAGATGGATCTTTACAAGAAGACCGGCATCGGCGGCATCGTCCGCATGAGTCGTGAGGGTAAGGACCGTGACGTCTTCGCCTGGGGGGTACGCAATTCGGTGGGCATGGATTTCAACGCAAGGGACCGCGCGCTCTGGTTCACCGACAACCAGGTCGATGGAATGGGCGACAATCAGCCGCCCGGCGAGCTCAACCGCGCCGACAAGGCGGGCATGAATTTCGGCTTTCCCTATTTCGGCGGCGGCAAGACGCGCACGAATGAATACAAGGATCAGGCGCCGCCCGCCGACGTGACTTTCCCGCAGGTCGAAATGGATGCCCACGCCGCCGATCTCGGCATGACGTTCTATACCGGGCGAATGTTTCCGCAGCGATACCGCGGCGGCATCCTCTCCGCGCAGCATGGCTCCTGGAATCGCACCACGCCGGTCGGCGCCCGGGTGATGTTCACGCCCATCAAAGGAGACGGCACCGCCGACAAGACCGAGGTGTTCGCGGAAGGCTGGCTGACCGAGAATGGAGAATATCTCGGCCGGCCAGTCGATATCGCCCAGCTTCCGGATGGATCGATCCTGGTCTCCGACGACTTTGCCGGAGCGATCTACCGCATCTGGTACGAGGGTCAGTGAAGCCGAAAAGCAGGATCGCGCGTGCAACGACCGCGACGCTCTCCGCGATCGTGACTTCCGGAACGGTGCGCCAGTGGCGTGGCGCACCTGCCGTTGCGCTTGCAGTTCTGTCGTTGCTGGCGTGCGTAACCGCCAATGCGGGTGACATCGCCGCTGGCCGGCGCAAGGCTCTGCAGTGTCAGGCCTGTCACGGCCTCGATGGAATTTCCAAGCTGCCCGAAGCCCCGCATCTTGCCGGCCAGCCCGAGCGATATCTGGTCAAGTCGCTTGAGGAGTATCGCTCGGGAGCGCGCAAGAACGACCTGATGACGCTGGTGGTCCAGAATCTTGGCGACCAGGACATTGCCGATCTGGCCGCCTATTATGCCGCCATCGAGATTTCCGCGACGCCCCCGAAATGACTGCGCGGCCGCCCGCCCTGTCGTAAGCTTGGCACTGCGTTGCCGCGGCCACGGACATTTTGCCTGACCGCGGCGATCACGACGTAGCGGCGGTCGCAGCCTGGAGCCGCGCGCGGTCGTGCGGCGGCGTGTAGTCGACCGGCGTACCTTTCGGGATGATGCCCACCGGGTTGAGCCGGGCGATCGACCAGTAGTTGATGACGTAATAGCGCGCTTTCACCGTCTCGGCGACACCCGGGATCTGGTAGAGCTCCCGCATATAGTTCAGGAGATTGGGATAATCGGCGATGCGCTGTCGGTTGCAGCGAAACAACGAGAAATACGCCACGTCGAACCGCACCAGCGTCGGAAACAGACGCCAGTCCAACTCGGTGATCCGGCCGCCGAGCAGATAACGTTGCCGGCCGAGACGGGCCTCAAGCTCGTCGAGCGTCGCGAACAACGCGTCGTAGGCTGTTTCGTAGGCGGCTTGTGACTTCGCGAATGCGCAGCGATAGACCCCGTTGTTGACGTTGAGGTAAATGGTGTCGTTGAGGCTATCGATCTCGGCGCGCAACGGTGTCGGGTAGAAGTCGGTGTCGTCGCCGGCGAGTGCCTCGAACTCGCTGTTCAACATACGGATAATCTCGGAGGATTCGTTGTTGACGATCCGCCGCGTCTTCGTATCCCACAAGGTCGGCACCGTGACCTTCCCTGTGTAGCTTGCCTCGCTCGCAGTGTAGGCCTCATGCAGGTAGCGGAAGCCGTTTATGGTGTCGGGGATGCAATCGGGAAAGGCAGGGTCGTCGGCGAACATCCAACCTTGCTGCCGCAGGCCGGGGATCGCATAGGCTACCGTGATCGCGCCTTCGAGCTTCTTCACCGACCGGTAGATCAGCGTACGATGGGCCCAGGGGCAGCCGTGCGCGACGTAGAGATGATAGCGTCCTGCTTCGGCCTTGAAGCCCGAAGAGCCGTCGGCGGTGATACGATCGCGGAAGCGGCTGTCCGCGCGCCGAAACTCGCCGCCGGATCCGGTTTCCTGCGGAAGCTCCCCGTCACGCCACTCGCCCTCGATCAGAACGCCCATTTTGCGGCCTCCGGTCGCGCCAGCACCGGCGCATTGCGGGCGGCCGCGATGCTGGCGCAATTGATCTCGCGCCGCCTGCAGGAGAGGGACGCCATCAGGTACCTCGAATGCTCTTCGCTACGGCTCGACAAAATCCTTCGGAAGAAGTTCGTTTGTTTCGTCCTTGAAGGAAAAATTCGCCAGGATCCAGCCGGCGCTCGTTCGTTTGAAATTGAAGCGAAAATAGGCAAATCCCAAATTTTTGATGTACGAATAGAAGACCACCTGTCGCAGTGCATCGTTGTAGTTCTTGTCGATTATCTTCCTTGTAAAATCAAAATCCTTGCCTTCAAGGATTTGCAGGAAATTCTTGAGGTCACCGGATGACTGGGGTCGTCCGACGGTGACGGCGATCAGATTGGCGGCATCGCTTGCGCTGCGCTGGATGCGCTTCACAGCCTCTTCGCAAAATTGCTCCGGATCGGCGACGAGGGCCGGCTCGGCGGCCGCGACGGCGGGCAGGGAAAGCGCAAGCACGGCAGCTAGAACCATGATCCGGATGCTCGGCATGTTCCGTCCTCAACAATCCACGCCCACGGGCAATTGCCGCCGCCGGTCCCATTCTGATTTTACCAGCGCCCCATGCGCACGCCAGAGGTGGCGCCTGAACAGTTCGTGACAAGCAAGTCCACGCTTCGCCGAAGCTCAGCGTCCGCCCCCCGTCTTCGCACGATAAGGCTTTGCTGTCGTCAGAGATGGCCTACGCTGCCTCCCCACGCGCGAACGCCGCGGCCTTGCGGATGGCGTCGATGTTGCTGCGATACGCATCCGGCTTGCCGCCCTTGAACACCGCCGAGCCCGCGACCAGGACATTGGCGCCGGCCCGCACCGCTCGCGGAGCGATCTCCGCCGTGACGCCGCCGTCGAGCTCGATGTCGATCGGGCGCGCTCCAGCGAGCGCGCGCAGACGCGAGATTTTTTCGATCGCGAACGGAATGAAGGTCTGCCCGCCGAAGCCGGGATTGACCGACATCACCAGAATAAGATCGACGAGATCGATGACCGGCTCGATCGTGCTCTCCGGCGTTCCGGGGTTGAGCGTCACCCCAACCTTCTTGCCGAGCGCGCGGATCGTCTGCAACGAGCGATGCAGATGGGGACCGGCTTCCACATGCACCGTGATGAGGTCGGCCCCGGCCTTGGCGAAGGCCTCAAGATAAGGGTCGCACGGGGCGATCATCAGGTGCACATCGAAAAGCTTCCTGCTATGCGGCCGCAGCGCCCTCACGACATCGGGACCGATCGAAATATTGGGCACGAAGTGCCCGTCCATCACGTCGACGTGGATCCAGTCGGCGCCGGCTGCGTCGACCGCGCGCACCTCTTCGCCGAGCTTGGAGAAATCCGCGGACAGGATCGACGGGGCGACGATGAGTGGCTGATGCATCACATCCTCCAGGGCGCGCCGTTCGCCTAACACGCCGGGGCGGGTAGGGGCAACGCGCGCTCAATGGCGCGCGACAGAGGAAATCTCGCGGCCGGGGTGCCGCAACGACGCATTGCCCCCATATGATAAGGCCGAACGTGGCAGGTCGGTGCGCTCGGCCGTCCGCGCCTCCGGGCGACGCAACTTGTCAGGAAAGAAGATCATGGCGCGGGTCGATGCCATCGTGCTTGGTGCGGGGATTGTCGGCACCTCGGTTGGTCTGCATCTCGCCAAACGCGGCTTGGCGGTTGCGCTGGTTGATCGCCGAGCACCCGGCGAGGAGACGTCGTACGGCAACGCCGGCGTGATCGAGGGCAATACCATCTTTCCGCCCGCCTTCCCCGTCGGATCCGGTCGCCCTCCTGCGCGTGGCGCTCAAGCGCTCGCCGGAAGCCAACTATCACCTGAGCTTCCTGCCGCAGGTAGCGCCTTGGCTCATTGCGTTTCATGCCGCCTCTCGCCCGCAGCGGCTCATGGAGACCGTGCGCGTTATGCGGCCGTTATTCGCGCGCGCGGTGGCCGAGCACGAAACGCTGCTGGCCGAGGCCGGCGCCGCGCGCTATTTGCGCAAGGAAGGCTGGCTCAAGGTCTACCGCAGCGACCGCGCCTTTCGCGCACTCAAGAGGGAATTTGCGCTCGCGCAGGAATTCGGCATCCCCTATCGCCCACTCGACGTCGACGCCGCGCGCGAGCTCGAGCCGAGCCTCACGCCGGTCTTTCGCCATGCCGTGCATTGGCAAGGCGTCGCCAGCCTGACCAACCCGTTGGCTGTAACCAAGGCCTATGCGGCGCGGTTCGCGGCGCTCGGCGGCGTGGTGTTGAGCGGCAACGCGCGCTCGCTCCGCCGTACCGATGGGCACTGGCGGGTCGAGACTGCGGACGGCCCACTCGACGCTGGGGCCGCCGTGGTGGCGCTCGGGCCGTTCGCACCCGACGTCCTTGGCCCGCTCGGCATCAAGCTGCCGCTCGGCATCAAGCGAGGTTATCACCGCCACTACCGCGGCGCCGGGAATGCCGCGCTCTCGCGGCCAGTGGTCGACACCGAAATCGGCTATTGCCTGGCGCCCATGGAGCAGGGGATCCGGCTGACAACGGGGGCCGAGTTCGCGGCCCGGGACGCAGCGCCGACGCCGGTGCAGTTCGACCGGTTGCTGCCGGCCGCCAAGGGCCTGTTCCCGCTCGGAGACCCGGTGGATGTTGTGCCCTGGATGGGCAGCAGGCCGTGCTTCCCCGATTCTCGGCCGGTCATCGGCCGCGCGCCCGGACAGGACGGGCTATGGCTCGCCTATGGCCACGCGCACTGGGGATTGACGCTTGGCCCAACGACCGGACGGCTCCTGGCCGAGATGATGACCGGACAAACGCCGTTCTGCGATCCAACTCCCTATGGCGCGGAACGGTTCAACAGGTAGGCCGCGTGACTGTTACTCAGTTTTTGGCCGATTTCTAAGTCGTGGGAACTGACACAAAAAACAATACGAGCGGCGGGAACCCTCGATAGAATGGGACTTTCTGTTGACTTGAAATGACTTTCAGTGGACACTGCCGGACACGACGGTCAGTCATCGGGACTGACACTGTACTGACACGGGGGATGCGGTGTCCGAGCGAGAACGTCTGACGCAGAAGCTGGTGGACGGCCTGCCAGCCCCGCCGAGCGGCAACAGAATTTACTGGGATGCACCAGACGAACGCGGAAAGGGGCACGTCCCAGGCTTCGGCCTGCGTGTCACCGCCGGTGGTGTCCGTGCCTACGTCTTGAACTACACCACACACACTGGCCGCGGGCGGCGCTACACCATCGGGCGCGCGTCGGTCATGGTCCCTGACTGCCGCCCGCCAGCAGGCCGCCGAGTTAAAGCGACGGCGCATTGATCAGGGCGAAGACCCGCTAGGGCGATATCGAAGAGAAGCGGACCTCGCCAACCGTCTCGGAGCTTTGCGACGTGTTCCTGACCGAGCATGTGGCAACGAGGCGTCCTGCGACGCAGAAGCAATATCACGCGGTGGTGATGCGCATCCGGCAGGCTATTGGGGGCGCGAAGGTTGGGGAAATCGAATTCAATGACGTGGCCAACCTCCACCGTAAAGTCAGCGAACGCGGGCCGTACCTAGCGAACCGGTTTCTCGCGGTACTCTCCAAGATGTTCTCGATGGCTATGCGAAAGGGCTGGCGCACGGACAACCCGGCCAAGGGTGTTGAGCGCAACCAGGAGCACGAGCGGGAGCGCTATCTCAGCGCCGCCGAACTCGCGCGCCTTCTGGACGCACTGGCGAACGCCAAGGACAAGCAGGCAGCGGCGCATGTTCTCCCTGTGCCTACTGACCGGCTGCCGCATAGGCGAGGCCCTGAGCGCGCGGTGGGATCAGTTTGATTTGGACGTCGGTCGATGGACGAAGCCCGCCTCGACCACCAAGCAGAAAAAATCTACATGTCGTCCCGTTGTCGCCGCAGGCGATTGAACTGCTGGGAACGCTAGAGGTGAGGGGAGACCTACTGTTTCCGGGCCGCGGCGAGTACCAAAAAGTATGGAACGCGATCTGCAACGCGGCGGGGATAAAGACCTGCGCGTCCACGATCTGCGCCACAGCTACGCGTCCGCGCTTAGTCAGCGACGGATCTCGCCTTCCGATTGTCGGAAAGCTACTAGGGCACGCCAAGACGTCCACTACCGCACGTTACGCCCATTTGGCGGACAGCCCGCTGCGCGAAGCCACTAATCGCGTCGGAACCCTCGTGGCCAACTCGCGCAAGGTCACGCCGTTGAGGGGAGGGCGGCGATGAGGAAGCGGAACCCCAAAGTCATCACAATGATGAACCCCTTGCTCAGGGTTATTGATAACGATAGTCATATGATCAGTACCTTCCGCCGCGCGGTCGAGGCCGGGGATTGGGATCAGCTAGCGGAATACCTCGACCAGTACGCCGCTCCGGCGTCTCAAACGTCACTCCCGCAATGCGCGAGTTCCTCTCGAAGGTTCTGCGAGGAGAAGTCACCGCCAAAAGGGAAGAGCGACCGCGCACCACAAGACAGCACGAGCAGCTTCTATGCGAAATCGACGCCTATGTGCGTAACGCCGTGAAACAATGACGCGAGCGGTCCAGGCTAAGAAAGAGGCCGCGATGAAAAAGTTTCGGTGTCACTACGACGACCGTGCGCCGGACGGCATCAAGTGGGTTCGTGAGGCAGAGGAATATTGCCGCCGCTTCGAATGAGATTTGCCAGAGAAATAAAATTAGGCATCTATTTTCGCGACACTTATTAGGGATTAGCTAATATGTCCGCATTCGATAGCTTTTGAAACTTCGGTCGTCCGCGCCTATCTAGCCAGTGTCCTAAAATTATTGGAGGCACCGGACATGCGACGCCACCCTTTCTCCAGGAGCGAGGCTTTCTCCACAAAATCGATTACGCAGCCGCACTTGGCGTCTGCGACAAGACCGTCACGCGCCAGATGGCCAAGGGCCTGCCGCATCTTGAACTCGGCGGCAAAACCTGGATCGGCCCGAAAGAGCAAGTCGATGCGTGGCTCATGCAGCGGGTAAAGCGGCTCAACCAGCCGCGTCGAAAATGATCCACAAGGAACGCAGATGCGCCACCTAAAAACGGATCTGGCGGCAGGAGCGAGCGTTTGCGTGTGGACTTCATGCCGACCCGAATTCCGTTTAACCACGCAAAGGAAATTTCGATTCCGTCTAAACGCAAAACCCCGGCTCGGGGCCGGGGCGGACTTACTACCAATGTCAAACATGACAAAGGTAACACTATAATAGGACAACATTCCTGTCCTATTATTTTAAAAGATCGTTATTAGCTAACGAAATTATGTGCTTTTTATAAACACGAACGACCGGTGCTCGGCAAAAAATTTGCCGGTACTCGTTGCCGCGCGCACCCGGCGATGGGGATTCGAATATGAAGGATATAATGCAGGGCGCGCCCGCGCGCAGCTTTTTCCGACACTTCGAGCGCTGCCACGGCGCCAAGTGATATAATTCTCCTCACGAAGTGGAGGATAGGCCTTCACTTCATGAACGTCCTGCCGACGAGCGAATTCCGCGTCCTGATGCTGATTATGGACAAGCCCGCCACGCGGGCCGTATTTTATTCGGCCGACAAGCTTGCGGAGCACAGCGGCCTGAACGTGCGATCCGCCAAGCCAGCTGTAGCTCCTCCGCCGCCAAAGCCACCTGATCAAGACCTTTTCCGGATATCGGGGCAAAGCCAACGAGTACCGCCCGAACTGGATCTGCTGATCAATGAAGCAGCCAAAAGCAGTGACACGGAACTCACTGAAAAGGGTGACACAGGAGTCACCGAAATGGAAAAGGGTGACTTTGTAATTACTGAAATTGGCGCCTGTAAATAGTACCGAAATTGGCGCCTTTGAGTCACCCCACTACTCTTATCTCCTCTGAGCTACGCTCAGAGGAGATAGAGATACCGCCGCTGGCGGGCGCCTAACGGCGCCCGCCGCGGCGGAGAGCAGAAAATCCCCCCACGCTCGAAGATTTCTGGGCCGTGTATCCGTACGGGGACAAGGGCTACGCCAGGAATGCCTTCAGGAAGGTCGTACGGGCTGGGCATGACCTCGCGCCCATCATGGACGCCCTTAAGCGCTTCAGCGAACCGCCTGCCGAGACCAAGGACAGGATATTCCTGGCGGCATGGTTTTCGAATGAATGCTGGCGACCGGATAGCGCGGTTGGGCGAAGGCCGAGGCCAAGCTCGGCGCTGAAGACGACGGCGAATGGAAACAAGCCACCAAAAGAAGCCTGATGGACTGGAAAGCTACCTCGAACTAGGGGCCACAGTATGGTGGGTCGACTTCGGACAGACCCGTTGTAACGTCCAGGGGTTTGGCGAGAACGCGGTTCTCGTCAAAACGGAAACTGGAGAATTCATTGGGGATCTCTTTTGGGTATATTGCGCTGATCTGCGGCAGCGGCCGATCAGTAGCAGTGATGGACATGTCCTCGATACGTGCCACAACGTCGCGACGCGAGATGGGCGCACGGGCAGCGTCCAAATCGTAACCGACGATTCCATTCTCATCCATTGGACAGACGGCGGGTCGGCATCGAAGATTCATCCGCGCGATTTGGTGATGCCATGAGCCTGCGCGTTTCGCGCATGGGGAGCGGCCGAGTAACGGATAACCGTGGAGTATGACCATCATCCACGCATAGGTGTGACAACAATGGATTGGCTGTGTGCTCAGTGTGGCAAGTATCATCTCCCGTTCCGTGAGAGGTGCGGACAGTATCGTCGCTGTGTCGAATGCGACCGGAGGCGTTGGATTTCGCACGCGTATGTGCATGGGCTGTTACGAGCGCTGGCGGCGCAGAAGAAAACAACAAGAGAGGCCGATGGTGCCTTGCGCCTCATGTGGTTTCGACTTCAGGCCGAAGCTTACTGACGCAGCCACCTGCTCGGATGGATGTCGTCAGAGAATGCATCGGATGCGGCACAACAGTGCCTAACGGCATACGGATTTTAAAGGAGTTATTACATTGGCTACGGCTAAACCCAAACCCACCCCAAAACCCGACATCGCGCCGACCGAGCCGCTATGGATCGCCAGCGAGGCGGACGTGCGCGATCCGAACTTGCGTGCATGCTGGGTCTGCCATTACCGCCGACCCGGCCGGGTATGAACCCACAAGATCACGGGGCAGCTGCACTGCGACGTGTGCCACGAGGGCAGGGCCAGGGGGAGGCGGGCAAAGAGGGGGATGAGGGCGTGCAGGCGATAGGCGCGTCTGGTCGCCCCACAATCTGTGGGGACACCAGAGCCCCTAGGAGCGTCACCGGTGCGGTTTGGCGGAGGGGGATTGGTAACCCCAAGGGGGGGATCCCCTGAAAACGCCACCGGTGCGCGTTTGTGGCGCTCGTTCCACAAAACATGGAAAAGAATTCAGATGTCAAACGAAGTTTTAGGCGACTGGCTCCGCGGGAGGAACAACCCCCTCATGCCGTTTTTGCGGCCGGTGCGGAATCAGACGCGAAAGTCTTCTGTGGCGGAATAGTTAGACAAACGGAAAGTATGTTCGACTTGCCTCAAGGCAAGCCCGAGAAGAAAGGAAATAAAATGAATAACTTAGAAACCCCCATAACGCGAGCGGCGCGGCGCGCCCGCGCGAAGGCTGGCGGAGGTGTTATACGTTGCCGCTAGTTACCGAGAGTTTGACGGCCTGGCTTGTTTCCTCTGGCCGTCCTGCTACTCTTGAAAACTAACTACGGGCCGTTTGTAGGGAGGTTCTGTTCCATTTTTTCGCCTTGGACGATTTACGTTTTTAGCGAAACATCGTTGCGGGGCGGTCTACAGCAGACCAGCTTTGGATTTTTCGAATGCCCCCGCCCCCTCGAAACGAAGACAGAGGACGAGGGTGGAGGCTGCTGAAATCGACCGGCTGATGGCTGAGATGCAATTGGCGAGGGAGTTGCGGCGAGCGCCACAATCTGCTCGCGACGGCTGACGGGGTTAGATCTCGGCCCAACTCAGCGGCTGTGGTCTCGTTAGCCTCAAGGTGGAGGACGTTGTTCCAAACGGGCACCGAAGATAGTGCGCGGCGCCAAGGGCCGTCCACTTGGCGCTTGAACGCCAAAGGGAGATCAGGGTGCGCCCGCCCAGGCTAGAAGCAGATGCGACACCCCATACGTCATGCAAGCGCCAATTTCCGGAGAGCTTGCGTCGGCTCTGGAAAACCTTGCGGCGGGCCGCTCGCACAGATTTTCAGACTTCCAAGCGAGGCGGTTAGCGAGCCGCATGCTCGATTTGCCGCTCTCGGTTTTGAGGCGTCGGCAATAGGAAGCCAGCTCGTAGCCGTGACGCTGCCAAAGGAGGAGGGCTAAAACTGAAATTTAGTGCCGAAGAAGAAGGCTTTATGATTTTGCTGTTAAGAAGCCCGCAGCTTGACGCTGGCCAAGAACGCCACCCGGCACTCGAAGCCGGGTGATGCACGAAGACTGCCGAGGGCACAATCAGGTGAAGCAGATCAGAATGGCCAGCCGCCGAGTTCGTATTTCACGTCTACGAGGACTTAGCGGAGTCGGGAGACGATATCTTTTGCGACGGAAGCGGGACTTTCACCGGCTATGACACAGATCAATAATCTCGTGGCAGCCCTGGCCATACCGGACGGCAGCTTCCCGGGCATTGAGCGAAAATACGCGAGGATACGTCCTAGTCTTCCGCAAGCGGATGGCGAAGTAAAAGGCCGGCTGATGGAGGCGCGGGACGTGAATAGGGTCGTTCGCATTCTTGTACCACGCCAAGCCATTTTCGAAGTTACGGCGATCGATCTCGGCTTGCCTTCGGAAGCTGTGTTCTCGCCTACAAACAGAGAGTAATCCAAATCCGCGGCGCTTTCGCCAACTTTCCCGAGCCGTACGCTCCAAGATCGCAGCCGCGGTCGACTATCTCGATAACATGGCCCCACAACTGTTCATCCAACGCGCCCGTGCCCATGCCCCAGCTTGATAGGCCTTATCTGTTCAACTATTCCTCTCTGAAGCGGTTTAAACGAAAGGAAACCGCTGACGAGGACAGTTTGGACCCGTTCGCCTCTTGAGGGATTTTAAATTCAAAGCCGGTCAAGAGACAGGCCTGGAGTTCGTCGATGTCCTCGCGAACGCGACCCGCCGGATGCTCAGGGGCGAGCTTAGCGCGAAGGTTGGATCAACATGCATGGACTGATGATCCATCGCAGGAGCATACATCAAATTCATCCTTTTTGGTCCGGGACCAGATGTCGTGCAAGGTGCTGACTATGCAGCGATTGTTAATGACGGATTCCGAAAGAACGGAAAGCGGATGTTCACGCGACGAAATGAGGACTATGAGCAGAACGGTCAGGCCAAATGACCTGCTCCCCTTACGCCACTATTAGGCCGTCGCAGCGATAGCGCTCGCGGAGGTGGCGGATTCAGTTTCACTCATGACATCAAGATGAATTTGCTCGCTGCTGATGAGGATCGTTTCCGGGCTGCCCAGTTGAGCGTACCGGATGGCCTCCAAAGACGCGATCACCTTCTGAACATGTTCGGCAGTCACCTGCCGCGACTCTGTCGATGTCTGCTTGACGCTATCGATCAGGTTTTCAAACCACTTTTCTTCTCCGTTATTGATGTCCATGTTGGCCTGCAGCTGCATCGCGACCGCGCACTTGTTTCAGACACAGGCGGTTCGACAAGAGCGTTCAGAATTTCGGACGCAAGCACCATTTGAAGCATGCCTCCGATGACCTCCGTCCAATCGAGCGTTCGTTCCATCGAGGCGAGCGCGCTAGGCAGGAAATCGGCAATGCGCAGAACAAGCCGAGCAATAAACACCGCTGATTTCCGCCCCCTACCGGCAATAGCGTGGCGAGAACGGTGCGGGCACCGATCGCCAAGAAGCCGTTTCCGACCGTTGCCTGCGAAGACGCATCGATACCGTGCGTGTCAATGCGCTTTGAATGGCGATGGGCGGAACCCTAACCTTGCCGCGCAACTCCCAGACGTCGATGGCCTCGCGCCCGATCATGAGTTTGCCAATCGGCTCATCGGAGTTGTCGACACCGTGACCATCGAAAATCATGATATAGCCGTCAAAAGCGTTGAGGGCGTCGATGAAATCGCGAGTACTCCGAACCTCCTTGAACGCGATATCGACCTTATTCTCCCAGTCCGGACGCATATGTCTCAGCGCTATTGTGAGCACATTTTTCAAAGGGTCATTGTCGGCGAAGGCCGTGAGAACGACTAGTTTCTGAAGTTCCACGGGCTGGAGCGTAATAGTGGCCGGATGGGTCAGACATCCCATCATGAGATTGCCGGGCGTAGCGTTTATTCGCGAGCAGTCGTAACGCAGCGATAGCGGCAGCCCCTGAATGGGAAGCCATTCAATCGGGGCATCGGAAACAATTTTGAGCGGACCGCCTATCTGTTCAATGAAGGCCAGACGCTCCGGCCCGATGGCACGGCATAGGCCGTCCTGTATGCGGGTGAACAAACGCCGGGTTTTCAGCCTTGCTCGGAACTTAGGGAACGGACGTTTCTCGCATACGCCGCGAGCGCCGGGAACACGTGATTGACGCCGGAGACAATCGCACGACCCCCGCGCAGGTTTGAGCGGCGTGCAGCCCGACTCAAGGGTAAACGTCTCCAATTCGGACTGGCGCGCCGCGATGACAGTTTGTGCGGCCGGCGACGCCTTCAGCTCGTCGAACTCCTCGAATTGCTCAGATTTGGCCGGCCTTGCGGTCATCGACCATGCGGTCGGCTGTGGCAACCCACCTAGAGCCCGACTGCAACGAAATCGGCCGGGCAACTGTTGCCGCAGCCAAATCATCGGATGGGCCGCCTTCCATCGACATCGTCGGCACCCAAGAATGGGCGGAAATGGCCTTATTGTAAGTTTCGGAAAGGTCAGGCCAATGCACCTGGGTCGGTTGCAGCGTCAGAGCCGACGGGCCTTTTGGGCTAGCGCCGCGCCGGAACTGTCCACCTCAGAGCTTGCTGGCTGGTGTTGGGGACAGACGCTAATGGGAAAGGGCGCGCCCTCACGCTGGCAACGGGAATTGATGATCCGAGCCGCGCGAGTTTGGCGTACATTCGCTGTTGTTGACGCGCTGCTCGATTCGCTCGCATCGTGAGCGCCCCGACGACGGTTGAAGGCGGCCGCCGGGGACTTGTCGCAACGCACCTGCGGGAGAACTTCGGGGTAGGAGGCGGACATGCAGGGTATCGTGCAGGAAGACCCGGAAATGTCATTTCGACGCGGATACGAGCACGGGGCAATTGAGACCTTCCAATCAATTCAACGATTCCTTGATCCACGCACGCGGGAAGTTTTGCGAGCATGGATCGAGAAAGACGTTTACCTGTGGCGGACCAACTCCGTACTCAGCTATCCCCCGATTTGGCGGTTAGGACTGTTAGCCGATACGGAATGGATTCTCCCGTCCAAGCACCGTCGATCCCGCGCTCTTCAGGAGCGGTGACTTGAAAGCCGAGCGCGATGCGTTTGATGACACACTTTTGAAGGGCATTGATCGCATCATCCAGCCCCCGCGTCTCTTCGCGGTCGATATCCGGGTAAGGGTTTGCCACAGATCGGATTTCGGGCACCAGGCAGCGCCGGCAAGACTTCTGAAATATGCACGATCTGGCCGGCCTCGTTCAGCGCGTAAACGAGTTTGGCGGAGGACGACGAACATTCCTTGCTGAGCGCGTGTCCGTGACAGCGATGACTAATCGGGGAAATGCAATTATCCTATCATCCCGAGCCACGATTTATTCCGAAATCGTCAAAAACAGGCGGGGTCATTTTGATCCGCGCTCAAGTCCTTGAGCGAAGCGTATTGCGAGGGAAGCACACCTGTGAACAAGCCCGACTTTGATCCGCTGAAAATTTACTACTGCATCGTTCTGGGCCGTGATGCACCGGGGGATGTCACCGCCTTTCAGGGATTTCGTACTGGTGGCGACCGATGCACTGGGCGTTGCGTCGCTTTCTCGTCACGCTTCCAGCCGACGTTCTGGAGCGAACGCACAGCACCGGCAACATGCGCGCGTTCCCTCAGTTGGTCTCCCTTTAACGTCAATTTTCTGGAGCAAATCCGGCTCGAAAATCATGGCGTGTTCTTCGTTTGCTTTTCCTCCGCGGACTCTTATTCGCAGGCGGTGGCCGCCTGGGCCAACGCGCAGACCTACCCATACCTGCATATTTCTCCCTCTGGAGGTGCTGGCACTTGCCACCCCGATAACTTCACGGACGACCGGCTTCGCGACTATTGCCGAACGGCTTTTGACGCGCGGCCGGAAGCGTTCTCGGATGAACAGCACGCAGTCGCGAAGGAAGCGCTCGCCGCTTGGGCGGCTCCGGTCGAGTCCCCGTCGGGGCTCATTTCGAGGGGCCACAACATCACGCTGTCCAACTATATGGCGTTGGCGCGGTCGCAGCTCTTCGCTCGAACCGGGTGAACGGTTTATCGGGCGTCCGAAAGCGAATACTCGAGCCTGATCGTCGAGACCGCATCCGCCGTCCTATCCGTGCGCCAACACATAGGCCTCCAGCCGCTACATCGCTTGAGCCTGCTGCGACCACCGCTCATCCTCGCCGAGCCTGCTTTCTTCCGGCATGCTTATGCCCGGGCTAAATCCAAGGGGCTCCTTGAGCAGAAGGCCTCGCTTAGAGCCTTGCGGTCGCTGCAAACGCAAAAAGGACTGCACTCGGAGATCACGCTGGGG
>CAVUAI010000061.1:0-22171 GCA_963739385.1 uncultured Alphaproteobacteria bacterium | reverse complement strand
GAGTTCATCGCGCTCGTTGGCGGCGCGGCGGCGGCTTGGCCACTCGCGGCGCGTCGCAGCAGCCGGCAGTGCCGGCGATCGGCGTGCTTAGCACCAGGGCACCTGGTGCCGATCCACCACTTGCTGACGGCGCTACATCGGGGACTGAAAGAAGCAGGGTAGGTCGATGGACAAAATCTGCGCATCGAGTACCGCTTCGCGGCAAATCAATACGACCGATTGCCGACGTTGGCGGCCGATCTGGTCGGCCGCCGGGTCGCCCTGATTGTTTGGATGGGTACACCGGCGGCGTCGGCGACGACCCGGTTCAACTTGGGCTGGTCGAAAGCCTCGCCCGCGAACCGCGCCTGCTCTTCTTCGTCTCGCGCAACATCTCGATCAGCGCTGTGGCTGTGCGCAGGAGGCGACCGTCACGGCCAGGGGGGCCGACAAGTTGTGCGCCGAGCGGGAGACCGCCCTCGCCTGCGAACAGCGGCAACGACAAGGCCGGCAAGCCGCCCAAGGTCCACAAGGTACAGAACGCGGGATCACCGGTGAAGCCGAGTCCCTTCGGCGCAACGCCGGGAGCTGCCGGCGTCACGATAGCGTCGTAGGCATTGAAAATGTCGATGAGACCCGCCGCATAGCGCTCAGCCTTGGCCAGCGCGCCGAGATAGTCGACCGCGCTCACGCTCCTACCGTGCGCGAGGAGGTTGCGCAGCGCCTCGCTCGGTTCGCCGCGCGTGACCAACGGGGCAAGGTTGTGCGCCATGTCGGCCGCCATGATGGTGCGGTGCACCTCCCAGGCATCGGCCCAAGACTGCGGAAGATCGACAGGGTCGACCGCGGACCCGAGCGCCGCTACGAGCTCCTCGAACGCGGCCTTTGTGTCGCTGTCGGCTTTGTCCCAGACCGGCGTGCGCACGAAGGCAAAACGCGGCGGCAGCGGCGGCGGCTCGCGCTGCAGCGCGCGGAAATCTGGGGCGGCGAAAGGCTCGGTGTCCGGATCGGCCGAATCGTTGCCGGCGATCACCTCGAGGATGAGTGCGAGGTCGGGGAGCGAGCGCGCGAAGGCGCCGATATGATCGAGCTTACGCGACAGCGCAAGCACGCCCGCGCGCGAGACAAGCCCATGGCTGGGCTTGACCGCGAACACGCCGCAGAAGGCGGCGGGCCTTATGACCGATCCATTGGTCTGGCTGCCGAGCGCGAGCGGCACCATCCGGGCGGCGACCGCCGCCGCCGATCCCGACGACGAACCGCCGGGCGTGCGCGTCGGGTCGTGCGGATTGCGGGTCGGACCGGGATGATAATAAGCGAACTCCGTGGTCACCGTCTTGCCGATGATGACCGCGCCGGCGGCGCGCAGCTTCGCCACTACGGTGGCGTCGTGCCACGACCGGCGGCCGGCGCCGATCGGCGAGCCGAGCTCGGTCGGGTAATCCGCGGTATCGATGATGTCCTTGATCGCGACCGGAACACCGTGGAGCGGTCCGATCGAGCGGCGCTCCGCGCGGCGCTCGTCGAGAGCGCGCGCCTGCGCCAGCACATGGTCGCGGTCGAGATGGGCAAATGCCTTGATCTCGCTCTCGACTGCATCGATGCGATCGAGACAGGCGCGGGTAAAATCCTCGGCCGAAATTGCGCCGCGCGCGATCTCCGCGGCGGCTTCGGTCGCAGTCAGCGTCAACAGCCCGTCGTCGGCCACGGCTGCCCTCTCAGCCGCCGTAGAGATAGTTCGGCAGCCAGAGCGTCATTCCCGGCCAGAGATACATGATGACCATGCACAGGACGACGATCAGCATGTACGGCATCATGCCGGAGAAGATCTGGTTGAGCGTGACATGGGAAGGCGCAACCCCCTTGAGGTAAAACGCCGACATCGCCACCGGCGGCGACAGGAACGCCGCCTGCAGATTCACGAAAACGAGCGTGCCCCACAGGACCGGGTCGATGTTGAAGTGCTTCAGCAGCGGCAGGAAAATCGGCACGAAGATGATGATGATCTCGGTCCATTCCAGCGGCCATCCCAGCAGGAAGATGATCGCCTGCGACAGGATCATGAACTGCACGGGCGACATGTTGAGCGACAGCACCCATTGCTCGACCAGCGCCTGGCCGCCCAGAATGGCGAACACGCCGGAGAACAGCGCCGAACCCACGAACAACCAGCACACCATGGCGGTGGTCTTGGCTGTCAGGAATACCGCCTCCTTGGTGCGCTTCCAGTCGAGCGTGCGGGCCTGGAAGGCGAGCAGAAAGGCGCCGGCTGCGCCGACGGCCGCGGATTCGGTCGCGGTCGTGATCCCGAACAGGATGACGCCGAGGACGATGACGGTGAGAATGCCCAACGGCATCACCGACGAGCTCAGCAGCTTGAGGACCTCGAACCGGTCCCCGTCCATGCGCCAGTAGTACCGCGCGATCAGCAGCGTCATCACCGCGCAGATGCTCCAGTACCAGATGTAGAACTGCTGCGACGGCCCGCTTTCGGCCGGGGCGGCAGGCGACGGCGCCAATCCGGGCGAGCCCAGCTGCTGCAACGCCTCGGGCGCGGCCTCGATCGCGACCTGCTGATGGATCACGACGTACCACCACAGGCCCCAAAGCGTCAGCACGGTCATGGCCAGCGGCACCAGCGCGATGCCGAGATTCGCCAGCACACCCCCATAACCCAAGGATTTGCCGTTGGTCTTGATCGCCACCGCCTTCGAGGGCGAGAACAATGCCGACAGCAGCGCCACCAGCATGTTGCGCGAATACGCGGCCTGGATCTGCCGCACCCATGCCGGTACCGGCACCCGGGTCTGGTCTTCAGGCAGGCGCGGCGCGATCTTGGGGTTCATGATCGCCCAGCCGACCACATAGACGAGATAAAGGAAGGCCAGAAAGAAGCCCGGAAACATCGCCGCCGCGTAGAGCTTCACCACCGATTGGCCGGCGACCGCGGCATAGACGATGATCATCACCGACGGGGGGATCAGGATGCCGAGCGTTCCGCCCGCCGTGATCACGCCGGACGCCAGCTTTACGTCGTAGCCGGCGCGCAACATGGGATTGAATGCGATGACGCCCATCAGCACCACGACCGCGCCCACGAGACCGCTGGCGATGCCCCAGAACGTGCACACGATCAGCGTGGCGACGGCAAGCGAGGCCGGCACCCGTCGGAACGCGAGCTGGATGCTGTAGAACATCTTGTCGACCAGCGCCCCGCGCTCCATCACATAGCCCATGAGCACGAATAGCGGGATGGAGATCAGGACGTCATTGGTCATCGCGCCATAGGTGCGCTGGACCATCAGATCGAATACGCGATTGTGCACCCAGGATTCCCCCGGGACGTAAAACGCGATGAAACCGAAAAAAATTCCCAACCCCATCAGCGTGAAGGCCGTGGGGAAGCCCATCATGATCACGACGACGATGAGCCCCAGCATCAGGAGCCCGAGGCCCGGATCGGTCATGTGTTCAGCTCTCCGCCCATCCCGCGCTGGCGCGCAGTTTCGTCGATCCGCTGCGCTCGTTCGATCGCGATCTTGCGCGCCTCCTCGTCGACGAATTCGCTATGCGCGAGCTGCTCCTCGATGACGTCGGTCTCCGCCACGTCCTTCAGCCGGCTCGGCCAAACTCCGGTCTTGAGGCAGACGACACAGCGCACCATCTCGGCAATGCCTTGCAGCATCACCAGCGCCCCGGCAATCGGAATAACCGTCTTGAAGTGATAGACCGGCGGTCCCTCCGCCGTCACGTTGGAATGCTCCGCAATCCGCCAGGAATCGGCAGCATAGTCGTAGCCGGCGTAGATCAGCGCGGCGATTCCCGGCACGAAGAAGACCAGATAGAGCAAAAGATCGAGCCCCGCCTGCGTGCGCGGACGCATCGAGCTGTAGAGGAAGTCGCCGCGAACATGGGCGTTCTGCGCCAGCGTATACGCGCCGGCGAGCATGAACAGCGTGCCGTAGAGCATGTTGTTGAGATCGAAAATCCACGCCGTCGGCGCGTTCAGGATGTAGCGCTTGAAAACCTCGGCGCATACGACGGCCATCAGCGCGATGATCAGCCAAGCCGCGGCTTTGCCGACCCACGTGCTGATGCCATCGATCGTGTGCAGAAAGCGCTCAACGCTCATGCGTTGCAGCTACCTGGCGTGCGCGTGCTTGTGCATTACAAAGCACCATCCGGTCACGCCTCCGAATGGTGCTTTGCCAGTCCAATGTGCGCCTTCAGATCGGCTTCTTCGCATTCGGACCGAAGTAGTGCTCGAAGGCCATGCGGCGGTTCACGACAGTGTCCTGTTCCCACTGGGTCGCCCGCTTGGCAAACGCCAGCTGCGATTCGACGATCTCCTTGAACATCGGATTTTCCGCCGCTTTCTTCTTCACGACGTCGTCGTAGATCTCGAGCTGCCGCTTGAGCACCGCTTCCGGCGTCTTGTAGAACTTGACATTGTCCTTGGTCTGCAGCTCGACGTAATCCTGCGAGTAGCGGTCGATCGCCTTCCATTGCATGTCCTGCGAGGCCGCCTCGACCGCATTGGCGATGATCGCCTTCAACTTTTCCGGCAGCGCGTCGTACTTCGTCTTGTTGAACGTGATCTCGAACTGCTCGGCATTCTGGTGATAGCTCTGCAGCATGCAGATCTTGGAGACGTCGGCGAACCCAAGCGCGCGGTCCGACGAGGCGTTGTTGAACTCGGCGGCCTCGAGCAGGCCGCGGTCCATGGCCGACACGATCTCGCCGCCCGGCAGCGCGTTCACCGCGGCGCCCAGACCCTGGAACACGTCAATGGAGATGCCGACGGTGCGGAATTTGAGGCCCTTGAAGTCGTCGACCTTGGTGACCGGCTTCTTGAACCAGCCGAGCGGCTGTGTCGGCATCGGTCCGTACGGGAACGAGACGACGTTGGCGCCGATCGACGCATAGAGCTTGGCGAGAAGCTCCTTGCCGCCGCCGTACTTGTGCCAGGCCAGCAGCATGTTGGCGTCCATCGCATAGCCCGGTCCCGATCCCCACAGCGCCAGGGCGGTCTGCTTGCCGTAGTGGTAGACCAGCACGCCGTGGCCGCCGTCGAGCGTTCCTTTCGAGACGGCATCGAGCAGGCCGAAGGCGGGCACCACGGCGCCCGCGGGCAGCACCTCGATCTTGAGGTCGCCGCCGGTCATGTCATTGACTTTCTTGGCGTAATCGAGCGCGAATTCGTGGAAGATATCTTTTGACGGCCACGTGCTCTGCCAGCGCATGTTGATCGGGCCCTGTGCCGTGACGACGCTCGGCGCAGCCACGGTCGCCGCCGTCGCCACGGCAGCCCCCCCTAGGAACTTTCGGCGTGTTGTTCGTGCAGACCGAGATTTCTTTGACATGCACTCCCTCCGCGAGATTTAAGACGACATTCATGGTCGTCTTGCTGTGATTAACCGCTCGAATAGGTAGCGCTCTACGGGTATCGATGGCCTGTACCAGCTGAAGTTGCATCAAACAAGATAGCCGATTGTCTCACCTCTCCAACGACCTGCAACTCACTGAATGACTCACTGGAATTAAGGAATGGGCTGCAAGCGATTTGCCACTTTTAGAAAATTCGCAAACAGTCTAGTGAGTCAATATGTACCGTTTTTGCCAATTGAAGTTTGGCAAGTCGTTGATTGTCATTGGCTAACCAAGATGTCTTTCGACGGCCACGTGCTCTGCCAGCGCATGCTGATGGGCCCCTGTGCCGAGACGACGCTCGGTGCGGCTACTGCCGCCGTCGCCACGGCAGCTCCGCCGAGGAATTTGCGGCGCGTTGTTCGTTCAGACGCAGACTTCTTTGACATGCATTCCCTCCGTTGTTCAGAGACGACGTTCCTCGTCATCTTTTGCGGTTAAACCACCTGAATACGTGTCTATTCCGGTATGGGCGTAGGTTGTAGGGGGAGACATCGCTCCAGACAAGGCTCGAATTGTCTCGCCCCCCTTTCGCTCGGGCCCCCGCCCGACCGGGATTACGAGAAATTAAGATTGCTAGGCTCCACCGGCGCATCCGTGACTGCGAGGTTTTTCGGACCTTCCCGAACGATTTTTCGGTGGCCGGCTTATGCTAAAGTCGAACATGGCGGCGCGACGAGATCCAAAGCACGATAGCCCCACCAGCAATGGGGAATAATCGGCCAATTCAGGTTCATCGATCTGCTGCACCACCCACGATCGCAAATTTCCGCGCCGCTGCCGGCAGACAGGAGAAACCCCGTGTCCAGCCTCCTTTCGACGCTCGCCACCATCTGGCGGCTCGCGAGTCCGTATTTCTTTTCCGAGGACCGCTGGGCCGGCCGTCTCCTGCTCGGCGCCGTGATCGCCATCGAGCTCTCGATCGTGGCCATCTCGGTGATGCTCAATCAATGGAACAACCGCTTCTACAACGCGCTGCAGGAGCGCAACTGGGACAATTTCGTCTGGGAATTGTTGTTCTTCTGCGCCTTGGCGGCGTCGTTCATCGTGCTTGCGGTCTACCAGCTCTACCTCAATCAATGGCTGCAGATTCGCTGGCGGCGCTGGATGACCCGGCAATATCTCGACTATTGGCTTGAGGCCGCCAACCATTACCGCATGCAGCTCCTCGGCGACGCCGCCGACAACCCAGACCAGCGCATCGCGGAAGACATCAACCTGTTCGTCGAACGCACGCTTTCGATCGGCGTGGGATTGCTCAGCGCCATTGTCACGCTGTGCTCCTTCATCGTGATCCTGTGGACCCTCTCCGCCGTCGCTCCCCTTCATCTCTTCGGCACGAACTTCCTCATTCCCGGCTACCTGGTCTGGGCGGCCCTGCTCTATGCGATCCTCGGCACCATCCTCACGCATTACGTCGGCTGGCCGCTGGTCAACCTCAATTTCCGCCAGCAGCGGTTCGAGGCCGATTTTCGCTTCAATCTCGTTCGCGTGCGGGAGAATTCCGAGCAGATCGCGCTGCTCCGAGGCGAGAGCGCCGAGCGCGGCCGGCTGCTCGACCGCTTCGATCGGGTGGTCGCGAATTTCATGCTCATCATGCAGCGTACCAAGCTGCTGACGTTCCTGACCGCAAGCTACACGCAGGTGTCGACCGTGTTTCCCTTCGTCGTGATCAGCCCGGCGTATTTCGCCGGCCAAGTTCAGCTTGGCGGCTTGATGCAGACGGCGTCGGCGTTCAGCAGCGTGCAGACCGCGCTGTCGTACTTCGTCAACGCCTATCGCACGCTCGCAGAATGGCGCGCGGTGATTGAGCGGCTCGACGGCTTCGTCGCGGCAGTGGACAAGGCCAGGGGCGCCGCTGTCACCAGCCCCACGGTCGAAGTGCTGGCGAGCGACGGCAGGCGTGGGGTCGAGATCGACGATCTGCTGGTGCAATTGCCGCAAGGCACGGCTTTGGTCGCCGCCGACGACATCGTCGTCTCGGCCGGCGAGCGGGTCCTTCTCACCGGCCCTTCCGGCGCGGGCAAGTCAACGCTGTTCCGCGCGATTGCGGGCATCTGGCCTTTCGGCAAGGGCACGATCCGCGTGCCGAAGGGAGCCAAGCTGATGGCCCTGCCGCAGCGTCCCTATTTCCCGGTCGGCACGCTGGCGGCCGCGGTGTGCTACCCGGCCGAGCCGGGAACCTTCAGCGCGCGGGCGCTGGCCGAGGTCGTCACCGCGGTCGGTCTGCCGGCACTCGCCGAGCGCCTGGATGAGGAAGCACACTGGAACAGGATGCTCTCGCTCGGCGAGCAACAGCGCCTCGGGATCGCCCGTGCCATCCTGCAGGCACCCGACTATCTCTTTCTCGACGAGGCCACGGCCTCGCTCGACGAGCCGGCCGAGGCCGCGCTCTACCGCCTGCTCGACCAGCGCCTCCAGGGCACCACGATCGTGTCGATCGGCCATCGCTCGACGCTGCTCGCCTTCCACCAGCGCGGCTTCACGCTCGCACGCGAGGAGAATCTCCATCGCGTGCGCGCGGCCGCCCAGGAGGCGGCAGCCAAATAGGCGTTCACCGCCAGCGGACCGGCCAGGAGCCGCGACGGAACAGGTTGTGCCAGATGAAGGGCCCAGGCCGCGAGCAGTCACGCGCCAATGGCCACGGGTGCCACGAGAAAGCCCCAGGACATGTTGTTGACCACGACGACCAACTGCACGATGGGCGATCGCTCCGCCGGCGGCACCAACAATGACCGCGGTAGTCGCACTCTGCAGGGCTGGGTTCGTGCAAGCCCAACCACGCCCTCGGTGCCTGACGAGTTCGCGGTCGCTTTCGACCAAATGAAAGGGCGGCGGCCCATGAGGAGCCGCCGCCCGATGATGGTCGTCAGGCCGGCTTACTTGAGGTTGGCCATCGCCGTCAGATCGAACTTGCCGGCAACAACGAAGGAGGAGCCGCACCAGCTCGAGCCGAAGCCACCGGGATTGATCGGGGTGACACTGTTCGTGAACCGCGCGGTATTGTCGCTGGTAAAGGCGTTGCAGTCGCCCTTGTTCATGTCGGTATCGTAGTAGCGGAAGTCGAGTGTGAAGACGCTCTTGGTGATCGCGATGCCGACATTCCAGGTGGTGTAGCTCTTGTAGGGAATGCCGTTCGGGAACTGGCCGTTGCAGCCGGGCAAGGGACCGATCTGCGTGCAGTAGAACGCGTCGCTCGTTCCCAGGAACCAGTGGCCGGCTTCACCGGAGAGGTAAAGGCCCCAGCCCTCCGGCATGGCGCTGGTCGGCGCGGTGAACTTCGCGCCGCCCACCACGTACGTGCCTTTGGCGCCGGAATTGAGCACCGATGGCGAATAGTAGGCGCCGCCGTTGAAGGCGATCTGATCGTTGATGGTGTAGGTGCCCTTGGCATACACCTCCCAGAAGCTCACGTCCTTCTTCATGACGTTGAAGTTGACCGGCAGGTAACCGTTCTCGAGGCAGTCCTGCCCAAACACGGGATTGAGGCTGCCGTTGAAGCAGGATCCGCCCGGATACCAGTAGTACCAACCGCCGAAGTCGAGAGCGAGCGGACCGAAGGTCGGCCGAATGCCGGCGTAGCCGTCGATCTCGGCGGCCGCGCGGTTCGGGAACGAGATGCTTTCCCCCGCGATACCTGCATAGAGCTGCAGGTACGGGCTGACATTGTAGCGCGGCTCGAAGTAGGCCCACACCGACGGCTTGTGGTTGGATTGGGTGATGCCGCGGAAAATGTAGTCCGACACGAATGCCCCACCGAAGGCGACATCCCACGGATTCGGCGGCGGAGGCGGCGGCGCCGCCTTGGTAACCATCCTATCGGCCGAGAGTGCCGGCGTCGCAAGCGCCACGGCGGCAACTACAGATAAAACCAGCTTTCGCATGTCATGCCCCTTTTCAATCAACGCCACCCCGGCGCTTGCGTGCTCTTGCGACTGTGTTTTCCCCCGCAGTCGCATCCCCTTGCACGTCACCGGACTTAACAACACGCCAGAAAACGTGAGAAGGAGAATCCTGCAGCAGTTGATGCCTTTTTAGGCGAATCCGGCCTTTTTAAATCGAAAGAACTCCAACTGTTGCGATTCCAACACACGGCTCGCGCACCCCACCAAGATGCGACTTTTTCAGGCAATGCAATAGGTTATGAGCAGGCACCAAGACGCCGCCCAATCACTCCGGGCGGGTCGAACCATCAGCGCCGAGAGCACTGTGGCCGCGCGGTCGCGGCGGTAATCGACGATGAAAGGAATTGCTCCGGGTTCGGCCGGCGCGGAACGACCGTCAGGCGGCTGCTTTCTTGCGGTTGGCCTCGAGCCGCGCGTCGACCAAGGCCACGGTCGCATCGACGACCGCGTTACGCAGGCCCTTCTGCGCGGCGATTGCCTGCACCAGCTTGTCCGCACGTTCGATATTGGGCGCGCCGTTGTTGAGGGCGCGGGCGGCAGATGACGGGCGCGTGAGCCCGTCGGCGGCGGCGGCGTATTTCTCGAACGGCACCAGATCGTCGGGCGCGGCCCCGAGCTTGATACAGAGATCGCGCACGAAGTTGTACACCGAGCGCGACGCCTCGAGGTCCGAATGCACCGCTTCCTTGATGGTGATCGCGCCATCCTTGGTGACGCAGCGATAATTGCCGGTCAGCAGCATCGCCCACTTGGCGAGTGGAACGAATAGGGAGTCGTGCACCTTGAGCTTCACCGGCAGCTCGATCTGGCCGTCGCCGGTGTCGAACCGTATCGCCTCGATGTCGTCCTGCAGCTGACGCAGGATGGCCGTGTGCTTTTCGGAATCGAAGCGGGCGACCTTGAAGTTGGTCGGCAGCGTGACCTGCAGCACGTTGACCTTTTCGTCCGGTGGGCGGATCGCCTGCGGGTCCGGACTGCACAATGTCAGCAGCGCCGGATCGAAACTGTCCCAGACGCTCGGATCGGTATAGGCGGCGGTCAGCGTGCTGGTGTCGAGGCCGGGGATGCGCTTCACGTAAGGCAGCGGCGGCATGTTCATGATCGACATGCAGGGCACCTTCGACTTGGCGACCGCGTCGAGCAGCTGGCGCACGCCGGGCGAGCGGTATTGCGGCTCCTGCATCGCGAGACCGACGAGGTCGTAGTCGAGCGGATTGACGTCGCCCGGGCCGGCTGCGGACACCCGGCCGGGCAGCTTGCGCGAATCGATTTCGACCGGGTCCTTGCGGCCTCTGATCGGCATGCGCACGCGGAAGCCCTCCGCGTTGATCAGATCGGCCTCGGCAGGGAGGCATACCAGCTTCACCTGGTGACCGCCGAACAGCAATTTGGAGGCCAGCAACGACCCATAGGACGCGCCCAGGATCAGGATGTTGTAAGTCGCCGGCATAGCACTCCTCCTCCGGTTCTGGCGTGAAAGGCGGCCAAGCCCCCGGCCGTCCTTTCGCGCGATAATGCTATTCGTGCGGCCACTTCTATGCAATGCGGATTGCCCGCCGATGGCGGCGCGCATCGGCGACGCTGGTCGCGTCCCGCGTGGGTATTGCGCTCCGCTGAGAGTCTCACACAGCGCCCGAAACAGCTGGGCTCCCCCTCCCGTCGGGGAGAGGGAGCCCAGCTGATATCGCCGCGCCGCAGTCGCGGACCTACACCCAAAGCGCAGGCCTTCCGGCGGCGGCGTCTTACGAAGAACCACTCTCCGAATCACCCCCGCTCGAGGGGTAACCGCCCATCGACGACGATGACGGAGAACTGTATGACGGCGCGACCGGCGCAGGGGCCGAGGCCGGTCTCGGCTTTGGAGCCGCCTTCTTCGCCTTCTTGGCCGACTTTTTCGCCGCGCTCTTCTTTGCCACTGCCGCCTTTTTCTTCTTCTTCTTGGCTGGAGCGGCCTTCTTCATCTTCTTCGTCTTCTTGGTCTTCGACTTCGCCTTCTTCGCTTTCTTCGCCATGATCGCCTCCCGATCGTTGCGCCTTAGATGTCCGTACGGTTCACAACGCTACAGTCACATGGCCAGCGCGGCGGGCTCAGCCGTCGCGCTGGAATTCCCCTTCCCGGCGAGCGCCGCGGGGGCGGGGCCTCCGGTCGCCCAGTCGATCAGTTCGATGGTATGGACGACCGGGATTACCGTGCCCGTGGCGATCTGCGTCATGCAGCCGATATTGCCGGCGGCGATCACGTCGGGCTTGAGCTTTTCGATATTCGCCACTTTGCGCTCGCGTAACCTCCTCGCAAGCTCCGGCTGAAGAATGTTGTAGGTGCCTGCCGAACCACAACACAGATGTCCCTCCTGCACATCTTTCACCACGAATCCAATCTTGGAAAGCAATTCTTTCGGAGCGCGCGCGATTTTCTGTCCATGCTGCAGCGAGCAGGCCGAGTGATAGGCAACGACGAGCCCCGTAGGGCCGCGTTGCGGCGAGAGTTTGAGCCCGCTGAGGTACTCGCTGATGTCCCTGGCGAGCCGCGACACGCGGGCCGCCTTGTCGGCGTAGGCGACGTCGGTCCGCAGCATGAAACCGTAGTCCTTGATCATCGTGCCGCAGCCCGAAGCCGTGACCAGGATGGCGTCGAGCCCCTCCCCTTCGAGCTCCGCGATCCAGGCATCGATGCGGCGGCAGGCGGTAGAGATCGCCTCGCGCTCGCGACCCATGTGATGGACCAGAGCGCCGCAGCAGCCGTCGTCGGCAACGACCACCTCGACGCCGTGACGGTTGAGGAGGCGGATGGCGGCAGCGTTGATATCGGGCGCGATCACCGGCCCCACGCAGCCGTCCAACAGCGCGACGCGGGCGCGGCGCGGGCCCTGCGCCGGGAACAGCCGCCGCCCCTTCCCGGGTGCGGAAGCGGGCAGCCGCGCGGGCGCCAGCCGCAACATGGCCGCGAGCGGCGCAAGCCCGAGGCCGGCAAGCACGCCGGCGAACGGTTTCCCCAGCCGGGCAGCGCCGAGTGCCAGCCGCATGCGCCCGTTGTGGGGGAGGACGCGGGCAAGAAGGGCCCGCAGCAGGCGATCGATGACCGGCCGGCGATAGGTCCTTTCGATGTGGTGACGGGCGTGGTCGACGAGGTGCATGTAGTGCACACCCGAGGGACAGGTGGTCATGCACGACAGGCACGACAGGCAGCGGTCGATATGCTTGACGACGTCGGCAGTGGCCGGCCGCGCGTTCTCCAGCATGTCCTTGATCAGGTAGATGCGTCCACGTGGCGAATCGAGCTCGTCCCCGAGCAGTACATAGGTCGGGCAGGTTGCGGTGCAGAAGCCGCAATGCACGCAGGTACGCAGGATCCGGTCGGCTTCAGCGGTGTTCGGCTCGGCCAGCTGGGCGAGGCTGAAGCTCGTCTGCATCGGATCAAACTCCCGCCCACATCCGCCCGGGATTGAGCGCACCCTTGGGATCGAAGCTCTCCTTGACCCGCTTCGTCAATGCGGCAGCGGCGCCATCCTGGAGCGTGAATATATCGATGGCCGCTCGCACCGCCGCCGGCGCGCGGATCAAGGTCGCATGGCCCCCGGTCGCCGCAACGGCGCGGCGTACGGCCGCCGCCCCGGCATCGTCGGACGCGGCGAGCGCAACCCAAAGCAGGCCGCCCGCCCAATCGTACAGGACCTGCGAGTCCACGTGCTGTCCGATCATGGCGGCAAGCTCCGCGCCGCGGCTCGGCGCCGTCGAAATACGCCATAACGGCCCCTCCTCTTGGCTGGCCGCAAATGGCATGACATCGCGCACCGCCCGCCAGAGTGCGATCGAGAGCGGCTTGTCGACCGACGACACCTGGCCGAATGTCCCCATCAGCGTCTTGAGCACGCGTTTGCGATGGGCAACCGATGGCGCAAATCCTTCGAGCCGCAGCGCCGTGATACCGCCCGCGCCCGCGATCTCGCCGGCCGCGCCGGATGCGGCGATCCCGGGCGGAAGGTGTGCGGCCCCTGACACGTCGCAGGCGGATCCCATGGCCGCCGTCATGGCCTCGACCGCCTTGGCCGGATCGAGGCCATGGATCAGGACGGTCTCCTCGGCCTCCGGCCCCGGCAGCACCTTGATCGTCACCTCCGTGAGCGCGGCGAGCGTTCCCCAGGAGCCGGCGATCAGCTTGCAGAGGTCATAGCCGGTGACGTTCTTCACGACCCTGCCGCCGGACTTGAAGGTCTCGCCGCGACCGGAGACCGCCGAGAGTCCCAGGAAATGGTCGCGGGCAGCGCCGGCTTTGATCCGGCGCGGACCGGACACATTTGTTGCCAGCGTCCCGCCGATGGTGCCGCGGCCGGCGGCACCGCCGAGGACAGGCCCGTAGTCCATCGGCTCGAATGCAAGCTGCTGGCCGCTGGCCGCGACCAGCGCTTCGATCTCGGCAAGCGGGGTGCCGGCCTTGGCGGAGAGCACCAGCTCCTCGGGCTCGTACAGCGTGACGCCCGTCAAGGCTGCGAGATCGAGGGTCAGATCGGTCTGCGCCGGCCGGCCGATCGCGCGCTTCGAGCCGTGTCCCACGATCTCGATGGTCTTCGCTGCGCCCAGCGCCCATTGCACCGCCGCCACGACGTCCTTGTCGTCGCGGGCTCTGAGCGTGTCGTTCATGGACTTTCGGGGGTCGACGGCGACGCCATCATTCGATCCGGCAAGGCTCGAGCGCGCGGCACTAGGCGGTAGGCAATGTCCAGGCTTGCGAGCGTCACGGTCCCCGCGCCGACCCCGTCCAAGATTGAACGCCTGAACAGCATGCATCGCCCGGCGATCAGTTAAAACCTTGGGATGTCCGGGAAAGCCACCCGGCCGGCATGGACATGCATGCGTCCGAGCTCGGCGCAGCGATGCAAGGTCGGAAACACCTTGCCTGGATTGAGCAGGCCCTGATCGTCGAAGGCGCATTTGAGCCGTTGCTGCTGCGCGAGATCGGCGGCGGAAAACATCGTCGGCATCAGATCGCGCTTCTCGACCCCCACGCCGTGCTCGCCCGTGAGCACCCCGCCCACCTCGACACAGAGCTTGAGAATGTCGGCGCCGAACGCCTCCGTCCTCTCAAGCTCACCCGGCTTGTTGGCGTCGTAGAGAATGAGCGGATGCAGGTTGCCGTCGCCGGCGTGGAAGACGTTGGCGACGCGCAGCCCATAGCTCTCGGACAGCTCGCGCATCCGCTTGAGCACCTGCGGCAGCCGCGCCCGTGGGATGGTGCCATCCATGCAGTAATAGTCGGGCGAGATCCGTCCGACGGCGGGGAATGCCGCCTTGCGCCCGGCCCAGAACAGGAGGCGCTCGTCCTCGGAGGTGGAAACGCGGCAGGTCACGGCGCGGCAGGATCGCGCGATCGCTTCCACCCGCGCGATGAGGTGGTCGACCTCCGGACCGGGGCCGTCGACCTCGACGATCAGCAGCGCTTCGACGTCGAGCGGATAGCCGGCATGCACGAACTCCTCGACCGCATGTATCGCCGGCCGGTCCATCATCTCCATGCCGCCCGGGATGATGCCCGCGCCGATGATCTTGCTCACGCATTCCCCGGCATCTTCGGAGGAGCCGAAGCCGACCAGCACGGCGCGCGCGGTTTCCGGCCGTTTGAGGATGCGCACGGTGATCTCGGTCACGACGCCCAGCAGGCCCTCCGAGCCGGTAATGACGCCGAGCAGGTCGTAACCCTCGGCATCGAGGTGCTTGCCGCCAATGCGAACGATGTCGCCGGTCATCAGCACCAATTCGCACCCCAGCAGGTTGTTGGTGGTCATGCCGTATTTCAGGCAGTGCACGCCGCCGGAATTCTCCGCCACGTTGCCGCCGATGGTGCAGGCGATCTGCGAAGACGGGTCGGGCGCGTAGTAGAAGCCGGCATGCTCGACCGCCTGCGTCACGGCAAGATTGGTCACGCCCGGCTCGACCACGGCGACGCGATTTGCCAAGTCGATCTCGCGGATGCGGTTGAACTTGGCCATGCCCAGCAGCACGCCGTCCGCCAGCGGCAATGCGCCGCCGGAGAGCGAGGTGCCGGCCCCGCGCGGCACCACCTTGATACCCTCGGCATGGCAGTACGCGAGCACGCGGCTCACCTGCTGGGTCGTTTCCGGCAACACCACGACCATGGGAAGCTGGCGATAGGCCGTCAGCCCATCGGATTCGTAGGGGCGCATCTCCCGCTCGGCAGCGATGACGCCTTCGCCCGGCACGATGGCTCGCAGCGCCGTCACGATGCGCTCGCGGCGGGCGAGCACGGCAGCATCTGGCGTGGGCATTGCGACGGACACGCGCGCACTCCTGCGGCCGGGGAAGCCCTTCGGGCCGTCTTGTCAGGACCTGTTTATACCGGCAACGCGGCACGAAATCGCGTTATCCCGACAGAAAAAGCCCCATCCGCCGCGGCGGCGGGACAAATCGCCCCTTGAGGCGTTGACAGTACCAGCGCTTGACGCCATTCGAACGGCAGGGAGTGTGCAGTCACAAGTCGGCGGTCGCCGATTTTTCGCAATTTCTAGTCAGATCTCGGGCCAGATCCGAGAGGATGACCCAAGCTCGGGAGCGACACACGGTTCGACCGGCGCCTGGCCGGGCGCGGCAGTGATGGGAAGAAAGAGGAGAAAATGATGAGGACGTGGGTGATTGCTGTGGTGGCTCTTGCAGCGTCGAGCGGAACGGCCCTGGCGCAGGATGCAGCCGCCGGGGAACAGGTATTCCGCCGCCTGTGCTCTCCCTGTCACGACGTCGGGGAGGAGGCGAAGGTCAAGCTCGGTCCGCCGCTCAACGGCATCGAAGGCCGCCACTCCGGCAACTACGAGGGCTTCAACTACTCCCCTGCCAATAAGAATTCCGGCATTACGTGGAGTGACGAAACTTTCCCGAAATATATCCGCGCCCCGATGCAGGAGATGCCAGGCACCCGAATGGCGTTCGTGGGCATCAAGAACGACAAGGACATTGCCGACCTCTGGGCCTACCTCAAGCAGTTCGGGCCCGACGGCAAGAAGAAGTGAGGTCTCCGGCGAGCACAATCGTTTGCACCGGCGCCTGTCGGTGATTCAGCGCCAATCGGGTGCAAGCCATATGGCGGTCCCCCCATGCAAACGGCGTGACGCGATCGGGTCAGCCTCCTCGCGCGGATGAAGCTGCGCGGACCCGTCATGGGCCAGCGGTGACAGGACTTGCACCCATGGCATAAACTCGTCCGCGTTGGATCTGCGGCGGCGCGCGCCCGCGCCGCCAGATGATGAGGAGATCGGGCCATGCTCAAGGATGTCGTCGTCAACATTTCCGGCCGAGCTCCTTTGGACTACGCCTCCGAATATGCGGCTTCGATCGCGGCGACATTCGGCGCCTACATCGCGGGTATTTCCTTCCTGTACGAACCGGTCATCCCCGATGGCACGCTCGGAGGCGTCCCGATCGACCTGATCGAGCTTCAGCGCGAGGAGAACAGCAAGTCCGCGAAGGATGCCGTCAGCCGGTTCGAGGCCGCGGTCAAGAAGGCCGGGGTCTCGGCCGAAACGCGCATCCTGGATGCGACCTTCGGCGGGGCCGCGACCCTCTTCGCCCAGATCGCGCGGCGCTTCGACCTGGCGGTGGTCAGCCAGGCTCAGCGCGAGCACGGAGCATCCGACGAGCTGATGATCGAGGGTGCGCTGTTCGAGTCAGGGCGTCCCGTCGTCGTCGTGCCCTACATCCAGAAGCGCGGCCTCACGCTCGAGCGAGTGCTGGTCTGCTGGGATGGCAGCCGCACGGCCGCACGCGCGGTCGGCGATGCCATGCCGTTCCTCGAGCGCGCCAAGACGGTCGACATCGTCATCGTCACCGAGGACCGCAAGAATGAGAAGGTTACCGGCGCCAGCATGAGGGAGCACCTGGCGCGCCACGGCGTCGCGGCCCAGATCAAGCGCGTCGCGCGGGGCGACCTGGCGATCGAGGATGCCATCCTGTCCTACGCCGCCGACAGCGGTGCCGACTTCATGGTGATGGGAGGTTACGGCCATTCCCGTCTGCGCGAGTTCATCCTCGGGGGTGCCACGCGCGGCATTCTGGCGTCCATGACGCTCCCGGTGCTGCTGTCGCACTAGCCCGAAGCCTTCGCAAATAGTTGGCGCTACGCCTGTTTTCGCAGCGGGGAACTTCGGTTTGCCCCGCGCGTTATCCGCCCGCTTTCCCCGGTGTTGCTTCCGACTCGTCTTGCCGCCGCTGCATGGGCGCAGCGCGATCTCGGTCTGAGTGAACACCGGGGTTGAGCCGCGTCCGAACCCGACACCACAGGTTCTTCGGTAACGCACCTGAGGTTGACTGCCATGGACTATGCCTCCGCCGTAAGATCCAAGAGACAAGGTCGACGCATGGCCGGTGCTTTCACGTTCGGAATCGAGGAGGAGTATTTCTTGGTCGATGCCGAGACCAAGCTCGTCGCGTGCGCGGTGCCGAAAGAGTTCTTCGACGCCGTCAAGCGTGCAACCGAGGGTCGGACATCAACCGAGTTTCTCCAACCGCAAGTCGAAGTGATTTCCTCGCCGCACCTGGACTGTGCCGGTGCGCTCGCCGAGCTGCGCCACCTGCGTCGGACCGTCTCTGCGGTCGCCGCCGAGCACGGCCTCGCCATCCTTGCCGCCGGCACACATCCGACTGCGGCCTGGCGACAGGCCCAGCAGACCCAGAAGGAACGTTACGACGCCGTGATGCACGACCTGCAGATGATCGGCCAGCGTGATCTGCTGTGCGGGCTGCACGTCCATGTCGAGCTACCCGATCCGGACCAGCGTATCGACGTTATGTACCGGATGTTGCCCTATCTGCCGCTGTTTCTGGCCCTTTCGACCTCCTCGCCGTTCTGGCAATCAAGGATCACGGGTCTCAAGGGCTACCGGCTTGCCGCGTATGACGAGCTGCCGCGCACCGGGGTCCCTGAGCTGTTCCGCACCCAGAGCGAGTTCGACGCCTACGTGACCGCGCTGGTGCGCGCCGGCGTGATTGCCGATGCCAGCTATATCTGGTGGGCGATCCGGCCCTCGCTCAACAACCCGACGCTGGAATTGCGCGCACCCGATTCCTGCACCCTGGTCGACGACTCCATCGCTATCGCGGCGCTGTATCGCACGATCGCGCGCCACCTCTATGTCAATCGCTGGCGCAATGCCGACCTCAGCGCAGTATCCCGTGCGATCATCGTCGAGAACAAATGGCAGGCACAGCGCTACGGCGTCCACGCCACCTTCGCCAGCGAGGCGGGGCCGGAGACGGTCGCCCAAATGCTCGAGCGCGTCATCAGCGACACAGCTCCCGACGCCGCGGCACTGGGCTGCACCGCTGAAATCAACCGTTGCCGAGCTATTGTCGGCTCCGGGACCTCGGCCGACGCCCAGATCGCCGTCTTCCAGGCGCACCAGGGACACACGGATCGCGCCGCCGCTCTGCGGGCGGTCACCGATTGGATCGCGGCGGCGACCCTGCAGTAAGATCCGAGCGGACCGCGATCAGCTCTCATCCGGCTCTGGGACCGCAGCCTGCACCACCAGTCCGCGCGCGCGGGCGTCGACGACGCCGAGCGCCCGCAGCGCCAGGAGCGTGAGCATCTGCACCCGCGCGCGCAGGTTGGCCGGGTCGCCCGCCACGGCAGGAGCCAGAGGACCAACGAGAGCCTCGACCAACGCGCCGAGGATGGCCAATGCCGCGAGCGCCGCATCCTGGTCGGGAAGGTGCCCGGCCGCGAGCGCCTTGCGGATGAGCGCCTCGAATGTGGCGGCGAGGGCCTGCCGGTAGGAGGCGCGCGCGGCGTCGACCGCGGGCTCGACCGGCTCGGCGATCAGCGCAAACGCGAGGCGCCGTCTGGCCAGCGCGCGCGCCGCGAAGGTGGCAATCGCGGCGGCCAGCGCCGAAAGCGGTCCGGGCGCCGCCGTGGCCGCGCGCTCGAGCGCCGCCAGCTCACGGGCGGAAAGCATCGCTACCAGCGCCACCACGAGGTCGATCTTGGAGGGGAAGTAGCGATAGACCGTGCCGGCGGCGACGCCCGCGCGCGCGGCGACCGGCGCAACCTGCACCGCCGCCATGCCGCCTTCCACCACCGCGTCGCCGGCCGCGGCCAGGATCGCGTCATGACGGCTGGCAAGCCTGCGCACGACGTTGTCGGTCTGGCGGTAGGGCATCGCGAATCAGCCTCTTGTAGAAATGAAGCATGATTCACGCAAACCGCAACCATGCCGGCATGGCCGCGCTGGCGACGTGATGATAGTCTCGCCACTAACAACGAAACCGACGGGAGGAGACATGCGCAAATTGCGGTGGGTGCTGACCTGTGCCCTCGTCCTGGCTGCCGGAACGGCGCTCGCCGCCGAGCCCGTGAAGATCCGCGCGAGCTGGATCGTGGCTCCGTCCGACTGGACGCCGCTCCTTCCCGAGAAGCCGGAGCTCATGAAGAACAACGGGAAGACCTACGTCTTCGAGCCGATGCGCTTCCAGGGCACGCCGGCGGTCATCACGGCGCTGGCCAACAACGAGATCGAGCTCGGCAATCTCGCGTTTTCGTCCCTGGCGCTCGCGATCCAGAACGCCGGCCTCGACGACCTGCGCATTGTCGGCGACCAGTTCAAGGACGGTACCGAGGGCAATTACAGCAACCAGTTCTTCGTGCTCAAGGACAGCCCGGTGCAAAAGGTCGCGGACCTCAGGGGAAAGGTCGTGGCCACCAATGCGGCCGGCAGTGCGGTCGACATCGCCATGCGCGCGATGCTGCGCAAGCACGGCCTCGAGGACAAGCGCGACTACACCGTCGTTGAGGCGCCCTTCCCCACCATGAAATCCATGCTGGCGCAAAAGAAGGCCGATCTCGCCTCGTTTGTCGCGCCCTTCTCGTTCGACCCCGAGCTCGGACAGATCGCCCGCCCGCTGTTCAGCCAGCGCGACGCGCTCGGCCCGACGCAGATGATCGTTTGGGTGGCACGCACCGGCTTCCTGCAGAAGAACCGCGCCGCCATGCTCGATTTTTTCGAGGATTCCGTGCGGGTCGTACGCTGGTACCTTGACCCCGCAAACCACGATGCCGCCGTGCAGATCGCCGCCAAGGTCACCAAGCTGCGGCCCGAACTGTTCGCCGGCTGGATCTTCACCAACAAGGAATACTCACGCAGCCCCGACCTTCTGCCCGATCTGGCGGCCCTGCAGTCCAATATCGACGTGCAGCGCGACCTCGGATTTCTCAAGGCACCGCTCGACGTCCGCAAATACACGGACCTGAGCCTGGTCAGCGAGGCGGCGCAGCGGCTGAAATGATACGATTGGCGTGACCGCAGTTCTCCGCCGGCAGGCGGCATGACAAACGGTCGTTTGAAGAGCAGCCGATTTAGGAGACAGCAATGCCACCGGTCGCATCCGCCCTCGGCCGCCCCGCAAGGCCGAACATGAACCCTGCCGAGTGGGAGCAGCGGATCAATCTCGCCGCGTGCTACCGGCTGGTGGAGCACTTCGGCTGGACCGATCTGATCTACACTCACATTTCCGCACGCGTGCCGGGCGAGCCCGGGCATTTCCTGCTCAATCGCTTCGGGCTTCTGTTCGACGAGGTGACGGCCTCGAACCTCATTAAGGTCGACCTCGAGGGCAACCTGATCGACGAGCCCGATGCCCGGATGCACAGGGCGGGCTTCGTCATTCACAGCGCGATCCACGGCGGCCGAGAGGACGTCGACTGCGTCATTCATACCCATTCCAAGGCCGGCGTCGCGGTGGCGGCCATGAAAGATGGGCTGCTTCCCCTCAGCCAGCACGCGCAGCTGTTCTACGGGCGCGTGAGCTATCATGACTACGAGGGGCTCGCGATCGACGTCGACGAGCGGCAGCGCCTGGTGCGCGATCTCGGCGACAATCCGGTGATGATCCTGCGCAATCATGGCCTGCTGGCAGTGGGAACCAGCATCCCGCTTGCGTTCAGCACGCTGTTCAATCTCCAGTTCGCGTGCGAGACGCAGGTGCTGGCGCTGGCGGGAAACGCCGCGCTCAACCTCCCATCGCCGGCGGTATCGGAGCACACGGCGAAGCTTGCAGTCGCACCGGAGGCGCCGTTCGGCACCGAATGGTCGGGCCTCCTGCGCAAGCTCGACCGCCAGGATCCGTCCTATCGGACGTGAAACGCCTGCCGATGCGAAACACTTGATTCGCCTTGCCCGCCACGCGCGCGCGAGACATTTTGTCGCCAGCAACGGTCGATAGCGGCAACAGGAGCGTTGGCGTGAGCATCGAATTTCTGATCACCTCGTTCATCGTCATCGTCTCACCCGGCACCGGCGTTCTCTACACCCTGGCGGCCGGCCTCTCGCGTGGATCCCGTGCGAGTGTCGTCGCCGCCTTCGGCTGCACGATCGGCATTGTGCCGCACATGGTAGCCGCGATCCTGGGCCTGGCGGCGCTCTTGCACACCAGCGCGCTTGCCTTCCAGATCTTCAAGTATCTGGGCGTCGCCTATCTGCTGTACATGGCGTGGAACACGTGGCGCGAGCGCGGCGCCTTGCGGGTGGAGAGGGAGCTCGGCGCCCGTTCGGCAATTCAGGTGACCGTGACGGCCGTCCTGATCAACATCCTCAATCCGAAGCTGTCGATCTTCTTTTTGGCATTCCTGCCGCAATTCGTGAGCGCAGACGAGGCAAATCCGCTTGCCCGCATGTTCGCGCTGAGCGCCGTGTTCATGCTGATGACCTTCTTGGTCTTCGTCGGCTACGGGCTGTTCGCCGCCTCGATTTGTGACCACGTGATCTCGCGTCCGCGGGTATTGACATGGATGCGCCGTACTTTCGCGGGTGCGTTTGTCGCGCTGGGTGCGAGGTTGGCGATTGCCGATCGTTGAAAATCCCCGG
>CAVUAI010000060.1:0-72096 GCA_963739385.1 uncultured Alphaproteobacteria bacterium | reverse complement strand
CGATCCTTGGGGCCCTGCTTGATGCAGCAGCACACGGTTTAAGAGCGGTGGGTTCCGTTCACCTCGGCCGGCTACCGCGAATGGCCGACTTCGCGCTCTGGGCCACGGCCTGCGAAAAAGGTCTCTGGCCTGCCAACACCTTCACTCGCGCCTACGCAGCCAACCGCAAGGCCGCGATCGAGAGCATCATCGACGCGGATCCGATCGCCGCTTGCGTGCGTGATTCATGAGCGAGCGCACCTCCTGGATGGGTAGTCCCGCTGATCTTCTGCGGGTCAGCGTTGAACGCAGCAGTGATCGTATCCCGAAGGACGGCACCGGTTGGCCGAAAAATCCCCGCGCCTTCGCCGGCCACTTGCGTCGCGCACAGACGTTTCTTCGGGCGCTCGGTATCGAGATTGCGTTCAGTCGTGAAGGCCGATCCGGAAGCAGAGTAATCCGGATGCGTTCATTTCCCGAAAACACCGTCAGCACCGTCAGCAGCGTCAGCAGGTAATGGATCCGGTGTCGACTCAGATCAACAGCCCTGAGGTCCGGCATATCCCGTTTGCGACGACAGCTTGTCGACCTGGCTCGCGCCCACCCCTGCAGGTGCCCCGTGGGGTCGCAGACGATGCTGACGGTGCTGACGCAAGGGCCACCTTTCCTTTCGCGCAATGGGGCGAGCGTTGGCACGCGCCGGGGAGGCGGCGAAATTCCCGTTCCTGATTTCCAGCCACGTGCTGCGGCATAGCTGCGGGTACAAGCTCGCCAACGATGGCCAGGATACGCGGGCGATCCAGCACTACCTGGGCCACCGCTCGATAGCCTCAACCGTGCGGTACACGAAGCTGGCCCCAGACCGGTTCAAGGGGTTCTGGAAGGACTGACATAGCCCACCGGGCACCAACTCGCGTTGGGAGAGTTGTCCATACGGGCGGTGGCTGGATGCAGCCGGCCGTGAACTCAATCGCGATGACTTTTCTTCAATCGTCATCGCGCTCTAGCTTATTGCCGGACGCATGATCTTTTCCGAAAACCGTGCCCACCCCGGATCAAGTCCGGGGCAGGCTTTTTCGGGATCATGCTCTAGCGCTCAGCGCTCACGAGCTGATAAGCGCCGCGCTCGAACGCATCGTAGACCGCCAACGCCTTGGCGTCGGCGAACGGCAGGTACTGCATCAGGATCACACCCGCAATGCCGCGGCTCGGATCGATCCAGAAATAGGTGTTGTTGATGCCGCCCCAGCTCAGGCTGCCGGGGGAGCGCTTGCCGGCGACCTGATCGGCGGTGATCAAAAAGCCGAGACCCCATTTGTCGCGGCCGTCCGCGATAAACGTGAAGTCGGCGCTGCGCGGCAGCGCGGTCTTGAGCGCCGGCACCGACACGGCGCCCATGGCGTTCTGGCCCATCAGCGTCACCGTTTCGGCCTTGAGCACGCGCGCCCCGTCCAGCTCGCCGCCGTTGAGCAGCATGCGCACGAAGCGGCCATAGTCGTTCGCGGTCGAGGCCAGGCCGCCGCCGCCGATCGGCTCCGGTATGGTCAGCCCGGGTTGCGGCGTCTGCAAGATGACGGCGCCGTCCATGCGCTCGCCGGCGCGCTGTTGCGCGGCGACGAGCCGCGACGCCTTCTCCTGCGGCACGTTGTAGGAGGTGTCCGCCATCTGCAGCGGGGCGAAGATGTGCTGGCGGAAATAGTCCTCGAGCTTCTGACCCGACACTTTCTCGACCAGCTTGCCGACGACATCGGTGCTCGTGCTGTAGTGCCAGCGCTCGCCGGGGTCGAACAGCAAGGGCCCGCCGAACGGATAGCTTTCGCCGGGCTGCGGCTTGAAATCGCGCCAGATCGCGCTGGTGAACGGATAGGCGAGCCCCGACGTGTGGGTGAGGAAGTGCCGAACGGTCGCCGGCCTCGATGCCGGGCGGAGCCGATAGGCGCCGGTCGCCGGATCGAAGGATTCGAACACTTTCAGGTTCGCGAGCTCCGGCAGATACTTTTCGGCCGGATCGTCGAGACCGAGGCGGCCCTGCTCGATGAGCTGCATGGCCGCCAGCGAGGTGATCGCCTTGGTCATCGAGGCGATGCGGAACAGCGCGTCGGGCGTGAGCGCGCGCCCGGTCGAGACGTCCGCCACCCCGAAGGCGCCCTGATAGAGCACGCGCCGGCGATCGGTGACCAGCGCGACCACGCCCGGCACGTCCTTACGCGCGACCGCATCGCGCAACGCCGCGTCGATGCCCGCGCCGCCCGTAGAATTCTGCGCACGCGCCGCACCGGCGGACGCAGCAAGCACGATGCCCATGCTGACGAATATTCCCACGATGTTACGATTTATGAGAGCCTCCCTGTGAATTTTTTGTGTTGGCCGGCTGACGAAGGGAACGCTACCAATTTGCGCGAATGTGCGAAAGCTCGGACCGGAGTTTTTCTCGGGTACGCACCGGCGTGAGGTGCCAACCGCGTTGACCGCCCCGCCCGAACCGGCACCATCCGCAAGCTTCGGCGGCGTTAGTCGCTCATTTCAAGGGAGGAAAAACCATGCAGCGAATTCGACCCTGCTGTTGGCGGGCGCCTGCGCCGTTGCCCTGGTCAGACTGGCCTCGGCGCAAGCCGCGCCAGAGATGTCTCTCACGCGCCTGGACTGCGGCACCTCCGCCGCTCCCACGGCCGTCAACCAGCGCTTCTCGGACACCTATGCCTATGGCGATCTGAAATTGCAGTTCGTGTTCAGCTGCTATCTCATCAAGCACGGCGACGAATACATGCTGTGGGATGCCGGCCATGCCATGACCACCCCCAACGTGGCGCCAAAGGTGAGCCTGGTCGATCTGCTGGGGCAGATCAACGTCAAGCCCGAGCAGATCAAGTACGTCGGCATCAGCCATTATCACGGCGATCACATCGGCCAGGTCGGCTCGTTTCCGAAGGCGACGCTGCTGATCGGCAAGGGCGACTGGGATGTGCTGACCAGCCCCAAGCCGCCGGAAAACGCGAACCCCGCGCCGTTCGCAAACTGGATCAAAGGCGAGAGCAAGGTCGAGCCCGTGCCGCTCGACAAGGATGTGTTCGGCGACGGCAGCGTGATCATGCTGTACACGCCGGGGCACACGCCGGGCCATCACAGTCTCCTGGTCAAGCTGCCGCAGATGGGAAACGTGCTGCTCAGCGGCGACCTCATGCACTTCCGCGAAAACTACGACACCAACGGCGTGCCCGCCTTCAACACCGACCGCTCGCAGACGCTGGCTTCGCTCGACCGCGTCAAGAAGATCGTGGCGGGCTCGAAGGCGACCGTCGTCATCCAGCACGATGCGCGCGACCTAGACAAACTGCCGGCATTCCCGGCCGCCGCGAAGTAGGGGTGGTCAGGAACGAGCGTCCAGGCCTCCAAAATCGGAGGGCGCTGGGGTGCCCTCCTTATTCAGCGGCGCCGGACGACCCATCAGGAAGCCAAGCTCGTTTGCGAGCCTCAAGCGGATCGCGGCGCAGGTCACGCCGTAACTCGATCAGCACGAAGGCATATGCGTCAGCCAAACTCGATCTTGGGGCTGCGCTGAAGATGAGCTTCGGCGGAGCCCACCGATCGAACCCATACGGCTGCAAACGACGCGGACCGTAACGGATGCTAAGGGTGGTCCTCATTCCACGGCGCGTGGAACTACCTTAAAACCAAAGCATAGTTCCAGCCTACCTATGCGCAATTGCTCCGGGTGATGCACGGCACTAGCATCAATGGCACATCGGAAGCTGGCGTGATTGGCCCTGAGCTTCAAAGGGGAACGCAATCAGCAGACAGCTCCTCGCGGCACCATGTTCCGCTTCGCATCAGGAGCCGGCATATGAAATTTGTTTTGGTGAATGGCAGGACACCCCGCCCGCAATCTTTCTGTGCGCTGTGCTGTGAGCCAATCGGAATGAGGTACCTGCGAGACATTGCAACGCGGCTCTCCTACTGCGAACATAAGTGCTACGCCGCTCACTGCAAGTAGCAGTCCCGGACTCCAAGATCACGCGAGGGCGTCATGACGTCGTTGAAACTCGCGACAGAGACATAAGACGCGCAGCCACACACGGATGGTTGCGGATCTGATCAAGGCGAAGTCATTCGCTGCGAGCTTGTCCTATCGGCGGCGACGCGCCGACAGTCCTTGATGGTGTTGAAGCACTGTTCGACTGCTTGCGCAGGCGGTCGATGCTGGCTGCAGGACAAAATGCGCCTGCCTTTCGCTCCGGATCGGACAATGATAGCCTCCTCCGTCCGCTGGCACGGAGCGGGTCATGCGCATATTGGTGGTGCTGATCGGGACCGCCGCGTTGTTCGCGGCCGCATCCCCTGCCGCGGCCGCGAGCCGAGGCGACTGGGACGCTTGCGAGAGTGGCGATCCGGACCGCGTTATTCCCGCCTGCACGCGTATCATCCAGCGCCCTGGCGCAACTGCGAAAGATACCGCCATCCCCTACTATAACCGGGGAGTCGCGTACAAGGAGAAGGGCGACCTCGACCGCTCGATCGCCGACTTTACCGAGGCGATCCGGCTCGGTCTCAAGGTTGCCTCCGTCTACCGCAGCCGGGGCCGCGCGTACTATCACAAGGCCGACAACGACCGCGCCATCGCCGACTTCAGCGAGGCTATCCGGCTCGATCCCAAGTCCGCAGTCACCTACAACAACCGCGGCCTCGCATACCAGGACAAGGGCGATGTCGACCGCGCCATCCCCGACCTCAGCGAGGCGATCCGTCTCGCTCCTGAGGTCGCCAACTTCCACTCCGACCGGGGCAGGTTGTACCAGAGCCAGGGGAACTTCGGCCGCGCCATCGCCGACTACACCGAGGCGATCCGGCTCGATCCCAAGTCCGCAGTCACCTACAACAACCGCGGCAGCGCGTACGCCTTCCAGGGCGATCTCGACCACGCCATCGCCGACTTCAGCGAGTCGATCCGGCTTGTTCCCGGGGTCGCAGCCGCCCACTACAACCGCGGCAGGCTCTACCAGCTCCAAGGCAACAACGATCGCGCCATCGCCGACTACACCGAGGCGGTCCGGCTCGATCCCAAGTTCGCCCCGGCCTACAACGACCGGGCAACCGCGTACTTCCTGCAGGGAAATAACAACCGCGCCATCGCCGATTTCAGCGAGGCGATCCAGCTCGATCCCAAGCTCGCTTCCGCCTACAACGACCGCGGCAAGTTGTACCAGCTCGAAGGGAGCTACGACCGCGCGCTCGCCGACTACACCGAGGCGATCCGGCTCGATCCCGAGTTCGCCTCCGCCTACAACAACCGGGGCAACGCGTATCTCGCCAAGGCCGACCACGCCCGCGCCATCGCCGACTTCGGCGAGGCGATCCGGCTCGATCCCAAATACGTCCTCGCCTACGCCAACCGGGGCACAGCGCACCTCGCCCAGGGGCGCAACGACCTTGCCATCGCCGACTTTGACGAGGCGATCCGGGTCGACCCCAAATTCGTCCTCGCCTATTTCGGGCGCGGCAACGCGTACCGCGCCAGGGGCAACAACCACCGCGCCATCGCCGATTATAGCGAGGCGATCCGGCTCGATCCCAAGGCCATCCTGGCCTACGTCGTGCGGGGCAACGCGTACCGCGCGAGGGGCGACAACGACCACGCCATCGCCGACTTCAGCGAGGCGATCCGGCTCGCTCCCAAGTTCGCCGACGCCTACTACGGCAGAGGCCTCGCGTATCTCTACAGCGGTCCTGTTGCCAAGGCTTTGGCCGATGTCAACGAGGCGAGCGACCTCGATCCGGCGGATGCATACAAGGCGCTGTGGGCCGATATCATCGGACAGCGCAGCAATGCCCCCAGCCGGCTATCGCACGCGAGCACGAAAATCGACATGACCCCATGGCCCGCGCCGATCATCCGCATGTTCCTCGGCCGGATGCCTCCGGCCGCCGTGCTCGCCGCCGCCGATGATCCGGACGCCAGGAAGAAAAAGAAGCAGGTCTGCGAAGCCAATTTCTACAGCGGCGAATGGGCGCTGCGGCAGGATGCGAAGGACGAGGCGGTGCGGCTGTTCCGGCAGGCGGCGAGCGGCTGCCCGAGAGATGCCGACGAATCGTTCGCCGCGATTGCGGAACTCAATGCGCTCGGTGCAGCGCCTTGAACGAACGAGCGCCGCATAAGCCCCAAACCTGCCGAAGCTGTCGTGCCGCCGTGCAAGGCCGCGGGAAATTCTCGCCAGCCCTTACGCCGTGTGACCGCCGCTACGTTGTCTGGCCTCCGAACCGCTTGTCCAGCTTGGTGAGCTGGCTGGTAAAGCCCACCGTCGACATCCTGGTGAATTCTTCATTGTGCATCGGATCGAGCGTGACCACCATCCGCACGTGCTTGTCCGATGGGAAGAACTCCACCACCATGGTGCTCTCGTAGGCCGTCACCTCGGCCAGGAAGTCGATCACGTGTGTGATCGCGAGCCGCCGGTGCGGGCTGATCTCGACGAAGGTGCCGCGCGTCTCGTGCGACGTCGGGCGGCCCATCCGCTTCATGGCTTCGATCTGCCCGGGCGCATCGGCGATCATGTCGTAGTGGAGTGAGCCGCCGACGCGCGCTTCGATGGTATGCACCTCGACGCGGAAACCCTGGGGTCCCCACCACGATTCGAATCCGGTCTTGGTGGTCCAAAGCTCCCACAGTTCCTCGACCCGCGCGGGGTAGGTGCGTTCCAACACCACCTTCGGCCTGTTCGCACCGACGGCTGCGGTCTTGCTCCTGTCACTCATGTGCTTTGCTCCTGGTACCGCCTTTGCGGCGCTTGCGTTGCTTCTCGAGCGCGGCTCCGAAGCGGTCGAGGCGCGCTTCCCACAGGTTCCGGTATTGCGCCAGCCACTGATCGAGCTCGCGGAACGGCTCGGCGCGGAGCGCGTAGAGGCGCCGCTGCCCAACCGCCCGTCGCGAGACGAAGCCTCCTTCGTGGAGGATGCGCAGATGGCGGGAGACCCCGGACTGGTGGATGCCGACCTGTTCGACGATATCGGTGACCTGCCGCTCGCCGCTCCGCAACGCTGCGACGACAAGGCGACGCGTGGGATCGGCCAGGGTCAGGAAGACATCTGCATGTGTCATGGTGTATATGTATATATATGCATATATGCTTCGTCAAGACATCACTTTGAGCTTCGTGCTTCAGCCGAGTCCTCGATTGTGCCAGCCCGGCGCTGTGCGGGCTGCAAAATGCCACCGCGGCCGCGACTGCCATCCCGCCCTTACGTGAGCCAATTCACCTACGCCCGGCCGGCGACGTCGTAGCGTCTGCCTTCGAGCCAGCCTGATGTTCGGCGCTGGGGGGTAGGCAGATGAGCCGTCGCGAGTTGATCACCCTGTTGGGCGGCGCGGCGGCCGCATCGCCGATTGCCACGCGTACTCGGGCGGAGGGGCGCGGGTGGCGCATCGGCACTCCCACGCGCTTCAGACGCGCCAGCGGTCGGAAGGATGTGATCGCGGCCGACCCCCTGCCCACCGATCACAGGCAGGAAACCGCGCTCCTCCGCGTCCGGCTGCAAGACCTGTTCGCCGGCACGATCTGCAGTGTTCTGTCGGTCGCCTACTGCCTGTCGTTTGCGACTTTGATTTTTTCGGGCCCGCTGTCGGGATGGCTTGGCTACGGGATTGCCATCGGTCTGCTCTCGGCGTCGGTCGGAGCGCTGGTGATCGGGCTGCGCAGCACGCTGCCCATTGCAATCGCCGGCCCCGACAGCCCGACCTCGGCGCTCCTGGCGGTGCTCGTCGCCAATTTCGTCCAGCGGCTCGTCGCCCAGGGGGCGAGCGGGGACGTTCTAAGGCCCGCAATCATGCTCATGGCGCTGGTGACCGCCGTGACCGGAGCCGTGCTGCTCGTGCTCGGCGTGACGCGGGCGGGACGCGCGATCCGCTTCGTGCCCTATCCGGTGATCGGCGGGTTCCTGGGAGCGACCGGATGGTTGATCGTCGCCGGCGGCGCGCAGGTAACGACGGGGCAGCCTGTCACCATCGATGGCGCAAGCGCGCTGCTCGATGCATCGGCGGGCGCCAAGCTGCTGGCGGGCGCGGCGATCGCGATCGCACTGCTGCTCGGGCGGCACTGGCTGCGCAGCTCTTTCGCGCTGCCGGGCCTGCTGGTGACTGCCACGGTGGCGGTCCATCTCGTGCTGCCGGCGTTCGGGATCCCGCTCGCCGAGGCGCAGGCCAGCGGCTGGATGTTCGCCCCGCAATCGAACGTCGGGCTGGCGGCGCCCTGGCAGGGCGACGAGCTGCGCCGATTTCCCTGGGAAATGCTCCCCGCGCTGTCCGGCGACATCCTTTCGGTCGTATTCGTGGTCGCGATCACGCTCCTGCTCAACACCACCGGCATCGAGCTTACCGCGCGGCGAGAGGCCGATCTCGATCACGAGCTCAAATCCAACGGCATTGCCAATCTCATCATAGCGGCGCTGGGCGGCTACATCAGCGTCACGTCACTGAGCCGCACGACCGTCAATCACCTCGCCGGCGCAACCGGGCGCCTCTCGGCAATGACGGTCGCTGCGGTCTCGGCGGCGGTCCTTGCGGTCGATGCAAGCTTTCTCGGCTACGTGCCCAAATGCGTATTGGGCGGGCTGCTGTTCTACCTGGGGGCCGATCTGCTCTATCGGTGGCTTGTCGATTCGGCGCGCCGGCTTGCGCTCATCGAATATCTGTCCCTGCTCGGGATCGCACTCATCATCGTCACCTGGGGATTCGTGGCCGGCCTCCTAATCGGGGTCGTGATCGGCTGCGCCACGTTCGCGTTCAGTGCCAGCCGGATCCCCGTGATCAAATTCAGCTTCGACGGCTCCGAGTATCACTCGTCGCTCGACCGCGGGCCGGACGAGCTCGCGGTGCTGACGGATCATGGCGATGAGCTGCAAGGCTTGAGCCTGCACGGTTACCTGTTCTTCGGCTCGGCCAGCCGGCTGCATCAGCACGTCAAGGCCCTGCTCGCGGCGCGGCCGCATTGCCGCTTTCTCCTGTTCGATCTGCGACTGGTGACCGGGATCGATTCGTCGGCCACCAACAGCTTCAGGCAGATCAAGCAGGCGGCGGACGGCTGCGGGACGCGACTGGCGCTGGTGAACATGACGCGCGAGATCGAGAGCGCCTTCCGGATCACCGGCGTGATCTCCGACGACGTGCTGGTCGTGAGCGACCTCGATCACGCGCTCGAGCAGTGCGAGAACGAAATCATCAAGGCGCACCGGGCCCCCGGAAGCGAAGTCAAGGTCGCTGCTTGCATGGCTGGTTCAGATGGTCGGCGCCGAGCACGCCCATCAACTGGCAAAGGAGTGCCACCGGGTCGAAGTCGCCGCCGGAGAAACCATCGTTCGCCAGGGCGACGCCGCCGACTCCATGCTCTTCATCCTCGAGGGCCGCGTCAGCGTCGTGGTGAACGGGGGCAACAGGCCCAAGGTTCGCGTGCGCAGCCTCGGACCGCATACCACGATCGGCGAAATGGGCCTCATCGCCGGCCAGGCGCGCAGCGCGACCATCGAGGCCGAGGTGGCGAGCGTACTCTACGTTCTCAAAGCCGACGCATTCGAGCAGGTGCGAGACACCAATCCGGCGCTGTTGCAGGCGTTGCTCGCCTACGTGGTCAGGGTGATGGCGGAACGGCTGAGTTTTGCCAACCGCGCCATCGAGGTTCTGCAGCGATAGCCGAAGCCCGCGGTGCGCTCATGCCAGCGGGTTTGAACGCGACCCATCCGCGTTCTTGGCCGGTGTTGTCAGTGCGCTCGGGCCTTGAGGCGATCGCGCAAGGCGACGCCGCCTTTTCACGTCGTGTGCAGCATGAGTCTGCCTGTGGGCTGCGAACGCGCCCGCTTGGTGGACATCGATGGACCTCTCAGAAGCGCCCTGGGTAAGATACCAGGCCGCCATGGATCGCACCTGCGCCCGCAGGGCGTCTCTTCAGGGCCGATGGAAGACGGATGCCCAGCACCGAGGCCAACTCGTTTGCGCGCGCGCTGTCCGCGGAGATCGCCGCCAGCGAGCTGCTTCGCATGCGCGTGCTGGCCGTCGCCCTTGCCGTCCTGCTGGTGCTGCTGGTGGCGTTTTTCGGGTTGCCCGGCGACGCCCTGCAACACCTCTTCATCAAGCCGGTCCCGTGGTGGCTTCCGATCGTCCTGCTGGGCCCGTTCCTCGCCTACGAGCTCACGGTGCAACTGGTTCTCGGGTTGCGCATCGCGCGCGGCAAAGGAATGCCGGGCGCGGCACGTTTCGCCAATGCAGTGGTCGAAACCAGCCTGCCGACGCTCATCCTGTGGTCGGCGAACCACTATGGCGGCCCGACGCTGGCGTTCAGCGCCTGGCCGTCCATGCTCTACTTCCTGTTCATCGTCGCCGCGACGCTCCGGCTCGACTTCGTGCTGCCGGCATTCACCGGACTGGTTGCGGCGATCGAATACATGGGCCTGGCGATGGCGTTGCTGCCGCTGTCGACCCACAGCGCCGACCTGGTACTGTCGCCGTTCTTTCACATCACCAAGGCGGTCACGATGGTGGTCGTCGGCGTCGTCGCCGGGCTCGTCGGCATGCGCCTGCGCAGCAAGTTCGAGCGCGCAGTCGAGGAGGCCACGGCGCGCGAGCACCTGACCAACCTGTTCGGACAGCACGTCTCAGCGGCGGTCGTCGAGCGCCTGCTCGACCGGCCCGCCAACTCGGCCGGCGAGCTGCGCGAAATCTGCGTGATGTTCCTCGATATCCGCGATTTCACCGCTTACGCGCGTACCCGTCCGCCGCAGCAGGTCGTCGATCTCCTCAACCGCGCCTTTGAGTTCATGATCGACGCGGTCGATCGCCATCACGGGATCATCAACAAGTTCCTCGGCGACGGCTTCATGGCCATGTTCGGCGCGCCGCTCGATGATCCGAAGGCGGCGGTTCATGCCGTTGCGGCGGCGCGCGACATCCTCGCCGAGGTCGACCGGCTGGACCTGACCGACGGCGAGTGGCGGCTGCGCGTCGGAATCGGTTTGCACGCCGGCGTGGCCGTGACCGGCAATGTGGGCTCGCCGCGGCGCAAGGAATTCACCATCATGGGCGACGTGGTGAATCTCGCGGCGCGGATCGAGCAGCTCAACAAGGAGTTCGGCTCGCGCCTGCTCGTCTCCGACGCAGTGGGCCAGGCGCTCGGCGAGGCGCGCGGCAGCGCGAAGCCGCTGACCGCTTCGGTCAAAGGTTACGCCACCCCGCTTTCCCTCTGGCGACTGGACTAGAAAACCGCCGAGCGGCTTTTCGCGATTGCTCTGACTTGCTCAGTCAATCTTGAGCCCGAGCGCTTTGACCACCGGCGTCCAGAGCGCGATATCGGCGGCGAGGGACCGCCGGAATTTGTCGGGGCTGGAGTCGAGAGTGGGCTCGATACCGGCGTCGATCAGGATCTGCTGGTAGGCCGGCTCGGCGACCGCGGTGCGCGACGCCTGCGCGACCTGTTCGATGATCCCGATCGGGGTCCCGGCCGGTGCGAGCAGCCCGATGGAGCCTGTCACGGTCATGGCGGGGAAACCCAGCTCAGCCGCGGTCGGAAGGTCGGGCGCGGCGACGAGGCGCGCGGGACTCGTCAGGGCAAGAACCCGCATCTTGCCGGTCCGATGGAATTCGAGCACCTGGGCCGTCACACCCGGCACCCCCATCGGAATTTGTCCGCTGACGAGATCTGCGATTACCGGGCCGGTGCCGCGATAAGGCACCTGCACGATCGCAGGCGTTTCCGCCAGCGATTTGAACAGCTCGCCGGCCAGATGCTGGATCGAGCCGACACCGGAGTGCCCGTAGGACACTTTGCCGGGATTGGCTTTCGCATAAGCGATGAGCTCCTGCAGGGTCTGGACCGGCACCGTGGGATGGACGGCGATGCAGAGAACATTGGCCGCCACGCCCGCGATCGGATCCAAATCCTTGAGCGGGTCATAGAGCGGCCGGCTTTTGAGCAGGGCCTCGTTGACGTGCGTCTGCGTCCCGCCCAGGAGGATCGTGTAGCCGTCAGGCCGGGCGCGTGCGACGGCGGCCGCCCCGATCGACGAGCCGCCGCCACCGATGTTTTCGATCACCACCGTGCCGAGGAGCGGCTTCACCTTGTCCGCCCACGGGCGTCCGACGGCATCGAACGCACCGCCCGGAGGAAACGGAACCACGAGCCGGATCGGTCGCGCCGGATAGGCTTGCGCCCGGGCGATTCGGGAGACCGCCGGCAACGCGGCAGCACCCGCGCCCACGTGTAGAAACCGGCGACGGGAAAAGCTCATGATGATCTCTCGCTCCGCCTGGTCGGCGTTCGCCGCCTTCGCGGACGATGACAATCGAGAGTTCCTCAACTTGGAGCCTGCAGCAGGCAGATGAAGATCGGCCGGTCGGCAGCATAGCCTTGTCGACTTGCCGCCGGAAACTTGACCTGGCGGGGTCAATCGGCGGCGAAGCGCGGATCGCACCAGAGAGGCGACATCGGCTAGTTTCCCGACCAGTCGAATTTGTAGCTCAGTCCAACCCGGCCAACAACGTCGTACACGGTTCGCGTCGTGTTCGCCGGGAGCACGGGAGTCACACCAGTGACAGTGTTCTCGTTATCGAGCAGTTGCACATAAAGAGCCTCGAACCGCAGGATCAAGTTGCGGGCTAACACGGATTCCTGACCGACACCTGCGACCCAGGCGGTGCGGGTCGAAGTGGATTCGATGCCATTGAGGTCGGTGCTCTTGAACCGCACATAAGCCCCGCCGCCCGTCGCGTAGTACATGAAGCGATCATGTGCAAAGCCAATCCGCATCCGCGCCGTGGCAAGCCATGGCACGCTGGCAGTGAACAATGTTCCTGTTCCGGAGCCCTCCTGACCTGACCAGTCGCCGTCGGCCTCGACGCCGAACACAATGCTTCGGTACTGGAAATTGGCACCCACGTGACCCCCGGCAATCGCGCCGGAGAAATCTTGCGACGTAGAGATCGACGTAGAGGTGGTCGTGCTATTCACGGTGTCTTTGATAGTCCCGCTGCCGTAGCCGACATGGGCGCCTAGATACACGCCGGTCCAATCATAGAACGTGGGTGTAATTTCGATGCCACCGGCACCCGCCGCCTGCGCGGTGCAGATCGCGATAACAGCAGCGGCAGCAATACGGACACCCATACCCCAGCCCTTTAGCTCCAAGCCTTCTCTCGCGCTATCCCCTGATCTATCCTGATCAGGTTATCATTTTGGATGTTGCTGATTTGTCACAAGTTTGCGCTCTTGCCGGGTTGCCGGCTTCCGGTCGAAACCGCGAGCGCGCACGCGTCCAATGTTCGCTTGATCCCCCCAACTCCCGGCCCCTTACAAGTCGATCATCACGCTGACGGCACGCTAGGCGACGCCTGCGATTTTTTCGTGGCGCGATTTCCGCAAAAGCTGGATTTGGCCGCAAGGCCCCCGAAGGACGAGGCCTCAGCTGCAATTTACGAGAAGGCACGGGCGCATCCGGCTGCGCCAATGTCATGGGGAAGGACGAGGGCCTCGGCGGCCACGTCTTTACATCCTAGGGTTGTAGTGATAATCATGGGATGAAAGGTCCGCCGTAAGCCATCGGCCAAATCGACAACAGCCGGGTGCGACGTCATGCCGGACACCAGCTTGTCGTTATACACCCCTTACGACGCCCTGCACGAGCCGATCGTGCTGGCCCACATCGCCGCGCTGATCGCCGCAATGCTCGCGACCTACGTGGCGTGCTACCCCGTGGTCGCGTTCGTCCGGCGGGGCTGGGCCATCAAGCGCGGCGAGGTGGTCAGCAGCCTGAGCGAGAACGCCAAGAAGCTTTATCTCGAGGTCTGCCTCAACAAGCAGCCTAAGGACCCGGAAACCGAGTTCAACGCGATCTACGACTCGCGCTACGGCCGCTATCGCCTCATCGTCCCTTCCGCGCTGCTCGCGCTGGTCCTGCTTCCCCTGACCTTTCTCGTCTGCGAGCGCGGGATGGCCGCTCTCGCGACCGCCAACGAATGGGCGCTCCCTCCCGAAGGGATTCCGAAGCTGCTGAACGTTCCCGACACGGCCGTTGCGGCGATCGTGGGCGCCTATACGTGGATCGTCGCATCGCTCATCTCGGCGGCTGCGATGCACAATCTGCCTCCCGGGGTCGTGCTCGGGTCCGTCCTCCGCCTGGTTGCGGCGGTACCGATGGGATATGCGGTGGCATCTCTGGCCACACCGAGCGTGGCTCCGTTCGTCGCCTTCGCGATCGGCGCGTTTCCGTTGAGCGCCGTCCAGTCGATGCTGCAGAAACTCGGCGCCAAGCAGCTCAGCATCGACACCGCATCCGCCGACCGGCGCGATCAGGTCATGCAGCTCAGCGGAACCGATCCGGCGATCGCGGATCGTCTGCGAGAGGCCGATATCACGACGGTGCCGCAACTCGCATATTGCGACCCCGTGCAGATCTCGATGCGGACCAATCTGGCGTTCCCGTTCGTCCTCGACCTCGCCGGCCAGGCCCTGGCGTGGATTTACTTCGAGCAGAAGCTCGACGGCCTGCGGGTGCTCGGCCTTCGGGGCGCATACGAGGTACGCAGCCTCTATGAAGGCCTGGCTGCGAACGATCCGCAAACCCGCGCGGACGCCGAGGCTACCTTCAGTGCCGCCGCGAAGGTGCTGGGCGCCGAGCCGCCGGCCGCCTATCGCGGGGTGTTCGAGGAAATTGCAAACGATCCCTACACCGACTTCATCTGGAAGGTGTGGAACGAGGAAGCAGCCGCTTCAGCACCCACCGTTGCCGCGGCTGACACAGCGATGCCGCGCAGCGTGGCCCGCTACCGGTATTGACCGCAAGACATCGCAACCGTCCGGACCGCGGCCTCGCCTGGCTCTTCCCATTGCGCTCGATCTTAGTCGTGGAGACCTTGCCGGAGGCGAAACCTCCTCTAGTCGCTGTTCGACCGCCGGGTCGTGGGGCCGGGGCAGGCCTCGACTTGTCGCCTGCCGATGCGGGCGCTATGCGTGCGCGATGCTCGACCACCTCAAGGCCAACAATCGCGCGTGGGCAAAGCGGATGGTGTCCGCCGACGCCGGCTTCTTCCGGCGGCTCGAAGGCCAGCAGGCGCCGGAATATCTGTGGATCGGCTGCTCCGACAGCCGGGTGCCGGCCAACGAGATCGTCGGTCTCGATCCCGGCGAGCTGTTCGTACATCGCAACGTCGCCAACCTCGCCCCGCCCCAGGACGCCAACTATCTTTCCGTGCTGCAGTTCGCGGTCGATGTGCTGAAGGTGAAGCACATCATCGTGGTGGGGCACTATGGCTGCGGCGGCATCAGCGCGGCGGTCGACGGCAAGCGGCGCGGCCTGGTGGACCACTGGCTGCACCCCATCCGCGAGGTCTACGAGGCGCACCGCGCGGAGATCGAAGCGATCGCCGACGCGCGCGCGCGCCTCGACCGGGTGTGCGAGCTCAACATCGTCCGGCAGGTGCGCAACGTCGCATCCGACGTATTCGTGCAGGACGCGTGGACGCGGGGCCAGAGCCTCTCCGTCCACGGCTGGGTCTATGCCCTGTCCGACGGCCTGGTGAGGGATCTCGACGTCACGGTGAGCCGGCCGGAGGAGATCAAGCGGTTGCGCTGACGCACGACGATGATGAAACGTCATCCCCCGCCGGCAGCGGACGTCGACGCGGCGACGGCGGGAATCATGCTCGCCGGCGCCAGGATCTCGATCCAGTAGCCGTCGGGGTCGGTGATGAAGGCGATCCCCTTCATCTTGCCGTCCTGCGGACGTTTCTTGAACGGCACGCCGAGCGCCTCGAAACGTGCGCAGGCGGCATCGACATCCGGCACGCTGATGCCGAGATGACCGAAGCCGCGCGGCTCGTCGTTGCCGTTGTGATAGCCGCGGAAGCTCGGATCGCTCTCCGTTCCCCAGTTGTGAGTAAGCTCCAGCGTCGTCTCGCGCGCGAAGATGAAGTTGGCGAGCGCGGGCGCGTTGTCGGGGATGGTCTCGCCCTCGTGCAGATAGGCCAGAAAGAACAGCGAGAACTTCATCTCGGGGAAATCGAACTTGCGCAGCAGGGTCATGCCCAGCACGTCGCGGTAGAAGGCGACCGAGACGTCGGGGTCGCGCACGCGCAGCATGGTGTGGTTGAAGGTGAAGCCCGCGGTTGCGGGATCGCGCGGCGAAGGCGTGGTCATCGCATGGTCCTCGATCCCCGCACGGGCTGCGGCGACGAGCCACGGCCCCCTTCGATGCCGGGTAGGTGTGGTATCATTGCCAAAACAAGGCGTCCACGCACAGGGAGGAAAGAGGCATGCGAAAGCTTATGGTCGCGATTGCGGTGGCGGCATTCGCCGGCATCGCGGGTGCTCAGGCGCAGAGCTTTCCGTCGCGGCCGGTGACCTTGATCGTGCCGTTCCCGCCGGGCGGATCGACCGACGTGGCCGCGCGCATCATCGCCGAGCAGATGCGGCCCCTTCTCGGCCAGCCCGTCATCATCGAGAATGTGGGTGGCGCCGGCGGCAGCATCGCGGTGGGACGCGTCGCCCGCGCCGCGCCCGACGGCTACACCATCGACATCGGACAATGGGACACGCATGTCGGCAGCATCATCTATCGCCTCAACTACGACCTGCAGAAGGACTTCGCGCCGGTCGGGCTGCTCTCGGTCAACCCGCAACTGATGGTCGCCAAGAAGGCGCTGCCGGCAGACGACCTCAAGGGACTCGTCGCCTGGATGAAGGCGAATCCGGACAAAACCACGTTCGTCAACCAGAACGCAGCGGCGCATGTGACCGGAATTCTGTTCCAGCAGGCCACCGGCGCGAATGTGCAATTCATCCCCTATCGCGGCGCCGGTCCGGCAATGACGGATCTGCTCTCCGGCCAGGTCGACCTCCTGGTGGTGCAGGGCGCGGTCGCGCTGCCGCACGTGCGCGCCGGTGCGATCAAGGCGCTCGCCAACCTGTCGCCGCAACGTTCGCCCACCATGCCCGACATCCCGACCTCGGACGAAAGCGGCGTTCCCGGGCTCTACATGTCCGGCTGGTTCGGGCTGTTTGCGCCCGCCGGCACGCCCAAGGAGGTTATCGCCAAGCTCAACGGCGCGATGGCGCAGGCGCTCGCCGATCCCACCGTGCGCAAGCGCTTCGCCGATCTCGGACTGGACGTCGCCTCGTCCGAGCAGCAGACGCCGGACGGGCTCGCCGCCTTCAACAAGGCCGAGATCGAGAAGTGGTGGCCGATCATCAAGGCCGCCGGCATCAAGGCGGAATGATCCCGCCCGCGGCCCGGCCGGCGCGCAAGGTTTTTGGGCGCGGCCGGCTCACCCGATGGATGACCCCGGTACCGGCAGGCGCTATGCTTGCCGCATTCTGTGAAACGGAATCACGAGCACGATAATCGCACCGGCGGCCATTGCGGCGAGACTGATTGGGTTCACGCCGGCCACAGCCCCAGAGGACAGGAGCCATGATCGAAGACGCGCGGGGGCGCGAATTGCCGCGGCATCGGACCACATGCCTTGCGTTGTGCCTGAGCATTGCGCTGTGCGGCTCCGCTGCGCGCGCGCAATCCGTCGCGTTCATCAATCCCGGAAAGTCCGACGAAATCTACTGGATGACCGCCAGCCAGGGCATGCAGGCCGCCGCCAAGAGCCTCGGCATGACGTTCGAGGTGCAATATGCCCAGCGCGAGCCGCTGAAGACGTTCGAGATCGCCCGCGAGATGGTTGCGCGCGCTCCCGGCAAGCGGCCCGACTATATCGTGATCACGGACGACTATGCGGTGGCCGACCAGCTCCTGAAGATCATCGACGGCGCGGGCGTGAAGACCTTTCTCGCCTACAGTTCGATTCCCGTCGACCAGCGCGCCGGCATCGGAGCGCCGCGCAGCAAGTACAAGGGCTGGCTCGGCTCGCTCGAACCGCGGGCGGAGGACGCCGGCTATCTGACGGCGCAGGCGCTGATCAAGCGCGGCAAAAGCGAGAAGGCGTTCGGGCCCGATCGCAAGCTTCATATGCTGGCGATTGCCGGCGATCGCTCCACACCCTCCTCGATCAAGCGCAACCAGGGCATGCGCCGCGCGGTCTCCGAAGAACCGACCGTCGTTCTCGATCAGGAGGTCTATGCGGCGTGGACGCGGGAAAAGGCCGCCGAGCAAGCCGAGTGGCTCTACCAACGCTATCCGGCTGCCAGGCTGGCCTGGGCGGGCAACGATCTGATGGCGTTCGGCGCCATGGCGGCGTGGGAAAAGCGCGGCGGCAAGCCCGGAGCCGACGCCTGGTTCAGCGGCATCAACACCTCGACCGAGGCGCTCGACGCGATCAAATCGGGACGCCTGACCGCGCTCGCAGGCGGCCACTTCATCACCGGTGCGTGGGCGGTGGTGATGATCTACGACTACCATCACGGCCGCGACTTCGCCGACGAAGGACTCGAGCTGGAGCGCGCGATGTTCGCGGAGTTCACGCCGCTGCTTGCGGACCGCTACCTCGAGCGATTCAGCGGCGGCTTCGGCAGCGTGGACTTCAGCCGCTACAGCAAGGTGAAGAACCCACAGCTGCGGCGCTACGATTTCGGCTTCGCGCAACTGCTGGAAGCCAAGCCTTGAACGCATGGCCGACGTGCGGCCTGCAATGCATGGCTCGAACCCTGCGGCCGCAGGTTGCCTGACGCTTCGGATTCCAACTACCATGTCCGCGCGTTGATCGCGGAATTCCTCGAAATCGCCTTGCAAGGGAGAATCCGATGTCGGGAGACGTCACCGAGGTGCTGGCCGGCTTTGCGGCGTCGCTGCAATACGACGATCTTCCGGGACGAGTCCGGGATCACTGCAAGAACGTCCTGCTGGACACGTTGGCGTGCGCGGTCGCCGGACACCGTGGCGAGGAAACGCAACAGGTCGCCGCGCTGGCGTCGGCGCTGGCGCAATCCGACGAGAGCAGCGTCATCGGCGGCGACCGGTTGTCGCTCGCGGGCGCGACAATTCTGAACGGCTATCTCGTCACCGCCGTCACCATGTGCGACGTGCACCGCTCGACGCTGACCCACGTGACGCCGGAGGTGATCCCGCCCGCCTTGGCGATTGCCGAGCGCGACGGCCTGTCGGGCCGCGACCTGATGGTCGCCATTGCCGCCGGCTGTGAAGTGACGACGCGCATCGGCATCGGTCTCGATTACCCCGCGTTCCGGGCCAAGGGATGGCACGGCCCCGGCGTCCTGGGTCCGTTCGGCGCGGCCGCGGCCGTCGGCCGGCTGCGCCGGTTCGACACCGAGACCATGGCGAAGGCGTTCGGCCTCGCCGGCAGCCAGTCGGCCGGCACCTTCGCGGCCTGGGGAACGCCGACGGTGAAATTCCACCAATGCCGCGGGGCGCTCTCGGGACTGCTGGCGGCACTGCTGGCCGAGCAGAAATTCCTGGCGACGCGCGAATTTCTGACCGCCAAGGACGGCGGGCTCTACAACGTCTATGCCAACGGCGGCCGCCCCGAGGCGGTCACGGCCGAGCTCGGAAAGCGCTGGGAGCTCGAACAGATCGCATTGCGCCTGTGGCCGTCCGCCTCGTCGATCCAGGGCATGAACACTGCGATGTTCGACCTCGTCGAGCAGCACAAGATCGATCCCGGCAAAGTAAAAAAGGTGCGCGTGGCGTTGAGTCAGCCGGCGTTCGACCTGCACGGCAAGCTGGCGCACTACAAGGCGAAATTCGACGCGCTGATTTCCGGCCATTACACCGCGGCGGTCATCCTGCACGACCAGGAGCTCACCCTCGCGCAGTTCGAGCCTGCCCGCTACGACGATCCGAAAATGCGCCGCGCCGCGGCCGAGCAGATCGAGATCCGCCCGGACGCGACGCTGGCCGGGGTGCAGGCGATCGTCGAGATCGAGAGCGACGGCGCGACGCTCACGGCGCGCTGCGACCATCCACGCGGCTCGGCCGAGAACCCGCTGTCGCGTGCGCAGATCGAGGGCAAATTCCGCACCTATGCGGAGGGTGTGCTGCCTCCCGCCGCCATCGACGCGACGATCGCCGCCGTCGACGGTCTGGAAAACCTCGCCTCGGTGCGAAAACTCATGGACCTGCTGCGCGCGGCACCGCGACGCGGTCAGGCCGAGCGCGCGACGCTGGCTGCGGCCCGCGGTTGAGGACGCGAGCCAGCCGCATCGCTAGATGTGAACTTTCAGGAGGTTTCCATTCGGTCCGGCCCGGAAACGCTGATGTCGCCAGACAGAAGCGATTCGCGGAGGACCGAATGGACACCTACAAGAATGCCCACCTGACGCCAAAAGGAAGGTGCGCGACGTATGGGATGGCGGCATTTCCATAGCCGCCGCCGCGCGCCTGTTGGGAAACTTTGGCCCGCTGTCGTCGGCGGATGATGGCCAGACGGCAGCGGGCCAATCGAGTAGCGTCCCGCGTCTGCACGCGTCACGTCGACAAGCCACCGCAGTCCTTGTCAACGGCTCGCCCCGAGCCCATGTCCGAGATTCCGGGCCAACATACTCGTTTTAGCCGCGGTTTGAGGGCTGTTGCATGGAAGAGTCGACAAACGCTTTCGACCTCTCGTCCGAGCAGCAGAACACGGCCGCTCTGCTTCAACGGTTACTCGGTCAGGCGATTGCGGATCCGTATGTGGATTTCTGCCGCTTGACGGGAGGCGGCTTCGGGCTCCGAACTTCGAGGCCAATGGCCGCGCATGCGTTACGCGAATTAGAGTCCATGCTCCGCCAGGTCCTTGAAGTCCCCATGGAGGCGAAAGCGCTGGAATTTCCTCCCGACCTGGAGAGAATCGAGAAAGCCAAGTAGGCGTTGGCCAAGCTTCGTTTCCCGCCTGCATCAGTCCAACGCGCCGCAACCGCCCTAAGGCCCCGCCTCAACCATCGAACGCAAATCGAGAAAATTGCCGGCCGGCTTGGGCTTGCGCCCGATGGCGACGTGGCGAATCTTTGGTTCTTGCTTTGCGACGGCTTCGGCAAGGCGCACCAGCGTTCATTTCACCGCTCGCACGCCGATGACGAGTTTCGCTCCCAGTATCAACTGCCCTTTGACGCCGTTCTCCGAGCCATTGCCCTTGCTCTGCAGGGCCGATATGTCGCGCTCCTGCGGCACGTCGATGAGCTGGCGGCGACGCCAGGCTCGGCGCAGGCGGTTGCCCAATTCGTCAACGAAATTCTCGCGCACCTTGCCACTCCAGTGCCACTTCTTTCAGAGTCTCCAAACTGCCGACTGGCTGCCTCACCTCGTAGCGCGGGGTCTCATAGGCGAGCCGTTATGGGCGCCTCGCGAAGGAAACAGCGCAACCTGCCTCTTCGGCAATGGCCCGCGGGCAATTATTTGCTTCGAATGGCAGCCGCGCCTGACGCTACGACGCGCAAGGCTGTCGCGGATGCGTTGCGACAGCTTGCGTCCTCCAAGAACCCCGACGTCTGGCGTGATGGCATTGAAATCTTGGTCGCGCTTCCGCCTGAGGAAGCGGCACCGCTTACGGGCATTGCGGCCGGCTGGCTCAGCCGCGATGTGCCCTTCTATGTGCTCCAATCCCCTGGCACTTTGGTCCAGAGGCTGGCAGCGGCCGGGCAGAAAGGAGCGGCGTTGCTCGTCGCGCGCTCGCTTTTTCAGCTCTGGGATCAGGATGGCCGGATCGACTGCGGAGTGTCGCATCGCTCACCACGTCCTGCGGCCTGGACGCGCTCCGGCTATTTTTGGAACTGTTGCAACAGGCCGGCGTCATCGGCGGTCAGTTTCAGCACAGCCACCACTTGGATCGGCCAATCGCCGATGACAAGATGGCCGGCAACGCACCCTACGAAGCGCTCATCACCGCCGTGCGGCGTTCCGCGGAGATGCTGGTCAAGGACGATCCTGCCAATCTGCGCGGCGTCATTGACCTGTTCGCCAGCTATCCTCCCAAGGTCTTTGTTCGTCTGGCCTTACATTTGCTGGCCCAGAACCCGGCGGCGGCTCCCGCCGTGGCTGACACCTACTTGACCAATCCGGAACTCATCGAGGCCAGCTGGTGTCGCCACGAATACGCCGAGCTCGCGTTGGCATGGTTCCCCCACTTGGCGGCCGACAAGCAGGCGGCCGTCCTGCATGTGGTTGATTCGGTAGCTGACAAGTACCGCGCGGCCTGGAGGCTTCGGTTCGAGGAGCATCGGAAGGCACCTCCGAACCGGGAGGAGGTGCGCATCTTTGACGCGACCACCCTCCGGGACACGGTATGGAAGTGGCGCACTGTACTACCTTCCGTGCGTCAGGAAGGCATCCGGAGGATTGTGGATGAGCTGGGTGATCCGGATGCGTGGCGCGAACGGCTGTTTCCGCCGCAGGAAAGCCCGCTCGCCCGCATCGATTTCGCGGCGCCACCGGTCACGGAAATTGTTGCTTTCCTCAAATCGTGGCGTCCCGGGGAGGCGCCACGGCGGCAAACCGTTACGATGCTCGCGAAGAACTCTGCGCCGCAGTCCTCGACAATCCGGCCGCCTATGCGGCCAACGCCGATCAGTTCGCTGGCCTGCCCCCGATTTGTGTTCGCCGGGTCTTGGAGGGCCTTGAGAACGCTGCCTGCAACGGCCGCGAATTCGCATGGGGCAACGTATTGAAACTGATCGGATCCACCTATTCCAAATTCCACCTGTTCATTCACTCCTCGACAATTGCCGCGAGCGATGACCTGAGCTGGACTTGGGCCTGCACAACAGCCAGCCAACTGCTTATGGCCGGCTTACGACGCGGTGTCGAGGGAATCAGTTTTGACCACGCGGCTTCCGTGCGGTCGCTCGTCTTTACCCTTGTCGACCTCGCTCCAAAGGAGGCCGAGTCGGAAAATTTCGAGGAACAATATCGCAGGGAGCCGTTCCTCGCCGCGCAATCCACGCTACGCGGCCTGGCGGTCGAATCGTGCATTCTTCTGACATTTTGGCTCAGCAAGGATGCGTCAAGTCCCATCGCCGCCGCGCCGCGTGAGACGCTGAGCCATTTGCCAGATGTCCGGCTCGCTCTCGAAGCAGACCTTTCGGACCGGTCGGCCGCAGGGCGTATTCCACGCGCCATCATGGGGCGCTATTTGAACTGGTTGTTCTACGTCCGGGAGTGGTGGCTAAGGGCGCAGTTGAGTGCCATGTTCCCGCAGAATGATAAATCCCTGCGCCGCGCAGCCTGGCTTGCGCATCTCGGTTTTGACAAAGGGCCGAATAAAGACCTCCTGCCTGAGCTGCGCCCATGTTACGAGGACGAGATCGCCCGACTTTCTGGCGACGACGCCCCCGATCATGATTTCCGTCGGGATCGCTTGGCCGAACATCTCGTCATATTGCATCTCTGGGGTGCGCTGCCGGGCGACTTGCTCGAGAGATTCTGGCAGATCGCACCCTCGTCCCTGCGGCAGCACGCGATGTGGTATCTCGGAACGCAGTTGGAATTGGACCTTCCGGGCGAGATGCGGCCGCGCGGATTCGCGTATGGGGACTCAGGTTGCACGCTGCGAAGAATTCGCCCGATCCCGATGCATATCGCACCGAACTCGGTGCGATTGGGCAATGGTGCTTCCACGACCAAATTGATCCGACTTGGCTTTCCGACCAATTGCTCGCCATGCTGAAGGCAGGGTTTGCGCCGACAGAAGCGTTCTGCGTTGTCGAGTGGCTTGCGCGAAACGCAACCAATCACATCGACCGGATGGTTGAGGTGCTTGCAGCTCTTCTTACCCATACCTCGCATCGATCGGTGGGCGTACATGACGAACGGGACCCCATCGCGCATCTTGGCCGAAAGCCTTGCAATGGCAGGACACAAACGATTTCGCGCGTGCACGAGGTTATTGGCTTCCTCTCGTCAATCGGCGAAACTAGCTACATTGATCTTGCCCGCCCGACCGCCGCATGAGCAGATGCACTGATCCGTCAGGGGGCGCTCCGCAGATGAGGCGGCGCTAGTTCGCACAGCAAGATGATCGGAGGCGAAGCGTGATGATGTGCGATCGTGCCGACCGGCGTCGGTCGTGTGGCAATATTGCCAAGTATCGATGCGTGGTCAGGGACATTCTCAGCGCTAACAACGACCCCCACCCCAACCCCTCCCCACAAGGGGGAAGGGAGCAGACCAAGTCCGCGGCAACGATGATCGGATCCAGCGAGACCCGCACTAGGCTGCCGTCAACGACGCTGATACGCTGATGCAACGCGCAGCCCAGAACCGCGCGGGCAAAAAAGCATTGGGGAGGGAGAGCGCTGATGAGCAGATGCATTCTGTTTGCCACGCTGACGGGCGTGGCGGTGCTCGCGGCCGCCGCCGACGCCGCGGCGCAGGCGCCCGACGATTATCCCAACCGTCCCATCCGCATCATCGTGCCGCAAGCCGCCGGGTCCGGGGTCGACCAGCAGGCGCGCGTGCTGGCGCAGAAGATGGGCGAGCTCTGGGGCCAGCAGGGCGTGGTCGAAAACCGTCCCGGCGCCAATGCCATCGTCGGAATGGAGGCCGCAGCCAAGGCCAATCCCGACGGCTATACGCTGGTCTATGCCCCGGTGAGCGCGGTGACGATGAACAGCTTCATCTACAAGAAGCTGCCCTACGACCCGCTGCGCGATTTCGCGCCGATCACCCAGACCGTCGCCAATCCGCTGGGCGCGGTGGTCAATCCCGCCTCCGGGATCAAGTCGATCAAGGATATCGTCGAGCATGCCAAGGCGAATCCCGGCCGGCTCAATTACGGCTCGTTCGGCATCGGCAACATGACGCATCTGATGGGCGTGCTGCTCTCGATCGCCGCCGATATCGAGATGACGCATGTGCCCTACCGCGGGCAGACCCCGGCGATCACCGACGTGCTGAGCGGACAGATCCCGCTGGCATTCACGACGACGTCCGGCACGACGGATCTCGTGGAAACCGGAAAGCTCAACCTCATTGCCACGTTCGGCAAGGAGCGCGACGAGCAGTTTCCCAACACGCCGACGCCGACCGAATTCGGCTATCCGAGCGTGGTCGTGGTGGGCTGGGCCGGCCTGCTCGCACCCGCCGGCACGCCGCCGCAGATCATCAACCGGCTGCACGGCGGTATGGCGAAGGCGCTCGCCTCGCCCGACGTCAAGGACGCGATCCTGCGGCAAGGCTCGAAGGCGGTGAGCAGTAGCAGCCCCGCGGAATTCGAGCGCTACATCAGATCGGAGTCGCAGAAATTCCACCCCGTGATCAAGGCCGCCGGGCTCGAAGGATCGCAGTGAGCCGATGTCCTACGTCAAGAAGACGCACCGCTTCGGTCTGCTGACGCCCTCGTCCAACACCACCCAGGAGCCGGAATTCTCGGCGGCGCTGCCGCCGACGGTTTCGCTGCATACCGGACGCGTCGCCTACCGCGACATCACGCCGGAAGAGCAGATGCGCTGCGTGCTGGAGCTGGAATCGGAGAGTCGCAAGCTCGCCGATGCCGAGGTCGATGCCATCGTGTTCGCGGCGACCGCTCCGACGCTCGCCAAGGGCAAGGGCTACGACCGTGAGCTGATCAAGCGCATGGAGGATGCCGCAGGCAAGCCCGCGACCACGGCGGCGACCGCATTCGTCGACGCCCTTACGCGGCTCGGCGCCAGGACCATTGCCATCGGCGCGCCGTGGAGCAAGGCCATGGACAAGGCCATGGTCGACTTCATGGAGACGAGCGGCTTCAAGGTCGTGCACAGCGAGGTGGTGGGTTTCGTGGCATCGATCGAACTCGGCCGCACCGGTCCGGAACAGGCCTATGAGCTCGGCCGCCGGACCGACCGCCCGGACGCCGACGCCATCATCATGCCCGGCGGCAACTGGCCCTCGATGAGCGTCGTCGACCGGCTGGAGAGCGAACTCGGCAAGCCCGTGCTCGCCAACAATGCCGTCAGCCTGTGGGCGGGCCTGCGCCTGCTCAAGAGAGGCGACAGCATTGCCGGCTGCGGCCGCCTGCTGCGCGATCATCTGACTGCATGAATTGCGGGTTCCCGACGCCGTCATCGGCTCCCGATCGCATCAATACTGCCCCTTCGGCTCCAGGCCCAACGCGTACTGGCCGTACATGGTGCTCACCGCGTCCCAGTTGAGACTGATATGGGAGGCGGCGGCGTGGGCGTCGCGCCACGCCTGCTGAAGCGGCTTGGCGAGAAAGATCCCCTGTCCGCCGGCGGCGAGGAACAAGGCATCGATCGCCTGCACGAGCAGGCGCGTGCAGAAGGTGTGACTGAGCCGGTTGCGCAGCCGCATGTCGAGCGGCGTCGGCTCCCCACGCGTGGCCATCGCGGCGGTCTCCGCGAGATCGCGGAACATCATCAGGCGCGCCGCGTCGATGCAGCCGGTCGCCTCGGCGACGCGCGACTGGATGGTGGCGAACTCGGCCATCCGACGGTTGCCGCCAGCGACCGCCCCGCGCGTCGCGCGCACCTTCACCATGTCGACGAAATCGGCAAGCGCGCCCTCCGCCATGCCGAGCACCGGCGCGATGAGCGTGACCGGCACCACCGAAAGAAACGACTGGCGATAGAGCGGATTGGTGTTGACGCGCGTCCCCGGGCTGGTGCCGGCGGCGAGGTCCGCGATCGCCAGTGTGCGGTGCGCGGGGACGAACAGATCGTCCGCGACGATGTTCTTGCTGCCGGTCCCGGCGAGGCCCATCGTGTGCCAATTGTCGTCGATGCGGGCGTCCGCGCGCGGCACCAGCAGGAAGGTAGGCTTCGGCGCCTCGGCGCCGTCGACGGGTGGAACCATGGTGGCGAGCAAGTACCAATGCGCATTGTCGCAGCCGCTGGCGAAACTCCAGACTCCGGAGGTGCGATAACCGCCGTCCACCGCCACCGTTTTGCCGGCCGGTGCATAGGACCCCGCCGCGATGGCTCCGGGGTCGGCCCAGAATTCCTCCTGCGCCTCCCTGGGGAAGCAGGCCGCGAACCACTGGTGCACGGCACCGAGGCCGTACACCCAGGCCGAGGATCCGCAGCCCCGGCCGATCGTGGCGACCAGGTCGGCAAAGACATCGAAGCCGTATTCGAACCCGCCAAAGGCGCGTGGTTGCAGAATGCGAAACAGCTCGGCCTGGCGCATGCGCTCGATGACGTCCTCGGCGATGCAACGGTTCGCCTCGGTTTCCTGTACCCGCGCGCGAACGACCTCTGCGATCGCGCGGGCGCGCGACAGCAATTCCGGCACGTCGGGCTCAAGCCGAGGTGCACGCATGGCGGTGACGGACGCGGGCGCGCTCGCCGCGAGGGCAACGGAGTCCTTGCCGGTCATCAGATTGGTCCTCCCGTCTTATCGTGTCGTGCGCGGTCGCAATTCGGGCTTGGCGACGAGTCAGCGTGCGCAAAAGCACCTTGGATTCCATTCACTGAGGGTAAGACCCCCATCACTCCGGGTTGGCCCCTGAGGCCCTCACCACTTTGCCCCCGTTTCTCCACTTCGGCCGCCATATGGGGCACCCAGTTCCGCGGGCGTGAAAATGATCGGCGTGGTCGCGACCTTGGCGGCGCCCGTGACTGCAACATAACGGTATGGCTGCATTGCCAAAAGGGCCGGACACAGGCCACCCGTCGAGGGCGTCGGGCGCGGCGTCCCCGCTCGGCGAGCTGAGAATGTCAACGCGCGGTGCGCATTCCGGAAGGCTTCATCGCGAAGCTGGAGGTGGCCGGCATCGAACTGGACCGACCCTACACCAAGAACAATACCGGCGGCGCGCTGGCCTTCATCACCGACCCCTGGGGCACCTACATCGAGCTGAACGAACGACCCAATTCCATCTATCTGCCATAGCCCATCCGATGCCGGAGTCGGATATCCGACTTCGGCACACGCCAGTGCATGACGACCATGCCAGCCGCAAGGTCGCGCGGACCAGCTGATCGTGTGTATCAACGGCCGGTGATGATCGACCGAAGCCCGGGAGGATTAGATGCGTTGGATCGCAAGGAGTTTTCGGCAAACCGCCGCGGCGATCGCGGTCGTCGTGATTGGCTTCGCCGCTGAGGCCGGTGCCGACCCAATTCCGCCGGGATGGGAGGCCCGCCAGATGGAGCCCGTCGGCTACACCGACGTCGGCGGCCGCAAGGGCGCCTTCAAGATGGCGATCAAGAAGGCCAACGGGCGGTGGTACATGTACCTGAGCCACCTGTGGCATTACGGCTGGAGCATCGTCGACGTCACCGATCCGCGCGATCCGAAACTCGTCAAGTTCATTTCCGGCGCCAGCAATACCTGGAACATACAAGTCACCTTGCATGACAACCTCATGCTCACCGCGCTGCAGAAATCGGTGCCGGCCTGGGGCGGCGATCCAAGCAAACCGCAGGACGAAGGTGTGCTGATCTGGGACATCGGCAATCCAGAAGATCCCAAGCAGCTTGCGCACTGGAAGACCGGAGCGAGTGGCACCCATCGCAATTCCTATCCCGGCGGCAAGTACGCCTATCTGGCGGCGGCCATGCCGGGCTTCAGCAGCCAGATCCTTGTCATTCTCGACGTGAGCGATCCGCGGCAGCCGAAAGAAGCGGGCCGCTGGTGGATGCCCGGCCAGAAGCAGGGCGAGCCCAAAGGTGAGGGACCGGAAGGCTTTCATGGTCCCGCGAATATCAGCCCGGACGGCAAGATGGCCGCGATGGGCTACTCGCCCGCGGTGGTCAACCTCGACATCAGCGACGCCGCCAATCCGAAGCTGATTGGCAAGCTCACCTTCAGCCCGCCGTTTCTCGCCGCCGCATCGCAGTCGCTTCACACCGTGCTGCCGCTGTGGGACCGCAACATCCTGTTCGCCGCCTCCGAGGCCAGCGCCGAGCGCTGCAATGAGGCGCTCAACTTCGCCGGGCTCGTGGACAACAGGAATCCGGCGCGCCCGCGCCTGATGTCGCTGTTCCCATTGCCGGAGCCGCCGAAGGGCAAGCCCTACAAGAATTTCTGCGAAAAGGGCGGCCGTTTCGGCCCGCACAACGTCAATCAGGAGATTCACCTGCCCGACGTCGAGAAGCCGGGCAACCTGATCTATCTCACCTATTTCAACGCGGGTCTGCGCGTCTACGACATCAAGGACCCGATCCAGCCGGTGGAGAGCGGCTGGTTCATCCCGCCCGACCCGACCGCCAATTCCGGCCCGCTGCCGAAAGACGTGGTGGCGCAGACCGAGGACGTGCTGGTCGACACCCGAGGGTACATCTACATCACGGACAAAAACTGGGGGATGTGGATCCTGCGCTATTCCGGCCCCGACCAGCCCACACCGACGGACCGCTGACGCAGTCGAGCGAGCGCGTTATCATCATGACACGCCGCGCGGCGCAGGCCTGAATTCCGCCAAAGCGACCGCGGCGTCCGGCTCATCGCAGGACGCCGCGACCGCAATGCCAAATGTTCACCTCGGACGACATTACTCACATATTCGTCCGCGCCTCGTTCTCTCCTGAAAGATCGACAACCTTCCGGGAGCGTATGCTAGTTCGCCGCCAGCACAGGTTCGATTTCCGCCTGTTTCGCCGTGGTGCCGTGACCGCCGACGATCGTCGATCCACTGATGCTGGCTTTGCGCAGAGCGTCGCCGACTGCCACCGTGTTGGGTGAGCGGCCGATCGGGCCGCGCGGCGAGATCAGATCCGTGACCCACACCAGGTTCGGGCCGACCACGTGGCCGATGATCATGCCGTCGGCATGCGGGTTGGGAATGTTGTAAAGGTTGATCTCGACCGTATCATCCTTGAGCGACATCGTGTCCTTCACATCCACGATCTTCGCCGGCTTTGACTGCCTCGCCAGCGCGTCCGGCGAAAGCTTGTGCTCGGCCTGGATCATCTTCTCAACAAACGGCCGCGCCTGGCCCGGAAGCACGATCTCGGCGCCTTCCGCCACATAGGCCCGGGTGCCACCGCTATGGTCCATATGGTGATGGGTGAGCACCAGCTGCTTGATCGGCTTGCCCGGATACTTGGCCTTGGCCGCGTCGATGACCCAGCGCGATTGACCTTCGTCGACCGGCGCGTCGAAGATCACGAGGCCGTCCTTCATTGCCACGATCAGGTTGTTGGCTGAGCCGCCGACCACGTGCTGCACGTTCGGCGCCAGCTCGGCCAGCTTGAAGCCGCCGTTCTCGGGAAAGTACACCTTGTCGCTGTCGAGGAAGCGGCCGAGGAACATGCGCCGCAACACCCATTGATAGGGTACTTCGCTGGCGGCGGCCTTGGCCTTGGCCTTGACCTCGTCGCTGACGGCGAAGGTGTCGGGTGGTATCGGCGCATCGACGGTGACCTGCTTCAGGGTCAGCCGCTGCACCTCCACGCCGTTGAGCTGGAACGACAGCGTGTGCGCGCGCTTGGCGCCGCCACCGACGTCCTTCCAATCGGAGAGGACGAGGTCATAGTTGGAATTGCCGTACACGTTGTCGGCATCGCGGGTGCGGACCACCGCCGGCAGATTCGTCGCGCGGTCGAACAGGACCGTGAACGTGCCGACGCGGGTCTTGATCGCAACCGCCGGCAACGAGAGTTGGCCGGCTTGCTGATCCGGCAGCGCCGCGATGCTCTGCGGGTCCTCCAGCGCCCGCGCCAGCAGGCGCGGCGAGGCGCGTTCACGCTCGCGCAGGGTCGCCGCAAGCCGAATACCCGACATCGGCGTCTGCACACCCTTGTCGTCGATCTGGACGCCGAAGCTTGGCGTCGTGATCTCGCTGAACTTGATGCGCTCGACCGCCGGATATTTCATGTCGCGATCCCAGTCGACGCGGACGGTGCGGGCCGCGTTGTCGACGGTCTGCGTGTAGGCCGAGTTGCCCAGGAATTTTGCTTCGCCCGTGGGTGAGTACGACTGTCCGGGCTCCCAATGTTTGGCCTCGCCCTTGATGATGGTCGTCTTGGCGGCGCTTACCGCAGCCGCGCCGCCTTGCGCGGCGACGGCTTGTTTTACGAGATCGACGCCCGATTGCGCGGCCGCCGGCGGTGCCAGCGCAGCGCCGAACGCGAGCGCGACGGCCGGTGCAAGAATACGCAGCATGACTTCCTCCCTTGTGACGTGACTGCAAACGCGTTGGTTTGCGATGGCCTTATCCCGCGCGCGTGAGCGATCGCCACGCACTCGACCGAGATGGGCATTTCGGCTGCAGCCTACATGCCCGATATGACCGTTGAATTGCGCCGACGATAGCATTGTGCCGGGGGAGGCGGAAGCCGCATGGCGCGTCTGCGGCGTTTTCGCCTCCCGTGCGATTTCCGTCGCGGCCCTTGCGATTAGATGGTCGGCTGCCATAGTTTGGCTCTCGAACGTCCGGGTGGACGTGTTGGTGTCCCAATCGTCTACACCAAGACCCAACGGAGCATTTTGAAGTCCATCGCTACTTGTTTCGCAAGCGCCGACCGCTCGTCGGGGAGCGAGGGAGCCGTGACATGAGAATCCTGTTGACCATCGCCGGCAGTACGATCCTGAGCCTGATCGCCATTTCGAATCCGGCGACGGCGCAGACTCCGGCGAGCGCCGAGGCCCGGCTCAAGGCTTTGAACATCACGTTGCCCCCCAACTCTGTGCCTGCGGCCAACTTCGTCAATGCGGTGCAGACGGGGAAACTGCTGTTCCTGTCCGGCAACACGCCGGGAGCGCAATGGCCGCTCAAGGGCAAGGTTGGGAAGGATCTTACGGTCGAGCAGGGCTACCAGTCCGCGCGCGAGACCGGGATCATCATGCTGGCAAAGATTTGCACGGCACTCGGCAGCCTCGATCGCGTCAAGCGCATCGTCAAGGTGCTTGGCATGGTCAACTCGGCCGATGGCTTCAGCGACCAGCCCAAGGTGGTGAACGGGTTTTCCGATCTGATGGTCGATGTGTTCGGGGAGACGATCGGAAAGCATGCCCGCTCGGCCGTGGGGATGGCGGGGCTTCCCGGCAACGCCCCGGTCGAGGTCGAGATGATCGTCGAGGTCGAATAGTCCGGCATCGCCGCCTGCCTTTCGCGTTCAGCCGGATTGACGCGACGCAAAGCGCCAAGACCTCGGCGTCTTGGCTTTCGCGCGCGAACACCGCTATCGTTGCCTGCCGGCTACGCAATCCCCTGGAGCTTGATGTGAGAAAGCGATCTCTCTGCCTGGCTGTTGCGATCCTGGCGTGCGCGGGCGCCGCGACGGCGCAACCCTACCCCTCGCATCCGGTCACCCTGATCGTCCCCTTCGGCGCCGGCGGCCCGGTTGATACGCTCGCGCGCGCCATCAGCGAGGCGATGCGGACCTCGCTCGGCCAGGCGGTCATCATCGAGAACGTGACCGGCGCGTCGGGCACCATCGGCGTCGGCCGCGCCGTGCGCGCCGCTCCCGACGGCTATACCGTCAGCATCGGCAACTGGCCCTCGCACGTCGTCAACGGCGCGATCTACTCGCTGCCCTATGACGTGCTGAAGGATTTCGAGCCGGTCGCGCGCCTGCCCAGCAACCCCTACGTGGTGGTGGCCCGAAAAGACCTGCCGGCGAGCAACCTGCAGGAGCTGATCGCATGGCTCAAGGCCAACCCCGACAAGGCGACGCAGGGCACCGCCGGACCCGGCTCGGGACAACACGTCAGCGGCGTCTATTTCCAGAATATCACCCAGACCAGCTTTCAGTTCGTTCCGTATCGCGCCGGCTCCTCCGAGATCATGCGCGACCTGGTGGCCGGGCACATCGATCTCACCTTCGACCAGGCGATCACGGCGCTTCCGCATGTGCGCGGCGGTCGCGTCAAGGCCTACGCCGTCACCTCCAACAACCGGTTGGCCGCGGCGCCCGAGATTCCCACCGTCGACGAGGCCGGCGCGCCCGGAGTCTACATCTCCACCTGGTACGGCATGTGGGTACCCAAGGGCACGCCGCCGGAGGCCGTGCGCAAGCTCACCGCAGCTGCGATGGACGCCCTCGCCGACCCGACCGTGCGCGAGCGGCTCGCCGGCCTCGGCCAGGAGATCCCGCCGCGCGAGCAGCAAACGGCGCAGGCGCTCGCCGCCCATCACAAGGCCGAGATCGACAAGTGGTGGCCGCTGATCAAGGCCGCCAACATCAAGGCCGAGTGAGGCCGCGAGAAGCGCGTGGACCTCGTCATCCGCAATGCGCGGCTCTCCGACCGTCCGGCCGACGGGCCGATGGATATCGGCGTCGAACGAGGCCGCATCGTCGCCATCGCGCGCGGCATCTCCGCCGACGCCGAAGCCTATGACGCCGGTGGACATCTCGCCTGTCCCGGCTTGATCGAGAGCCACATCCATCTCGACAAGTCGCGCATCATCGACCGCTGCGCGCCGCAGGAGCGCAAGGAGCTGAGCCCGGTCAAAGGCGTCACGCCGCTAAAAAAAGGCATGTCGGTCGAGGACGTGCGCACGCGCGCCGAGCGGACGCTCGAGGAATGCATCAAGCACGGCACCACCCGCATGCGCACGCAAGTGGAGGTCGATCCCGGCATCGGCATGCGCGGATTCGAAGGAGTGCAGTCGCTGATCGCCGACTACAAATGGGCGATCGATATCGAGATCTGCGTCTTTCCGCAGGAAGGCCTGATCAGCTATCCGGGCACGGACGAGCTGCTGATCGAGGGGCTCAAGCGCGGCGCCAGGGTGATCGGGGGCGCACCACGCTACGACAGCGACGAAGCCGGCCAGATCCGTCGCATCTTCGAGCTGGCGCGCGAGTTCGATGTCGACATCGACATGCACCTCGACGTCGGCCCCACACCCGACGCCATGAACATCCACCTCGTGCGCGAGCTCACCGACAAGTACCGGCGCGGCGGGCGGGTGGTGGTCGGACACATGGCGAAGCTGTCGCTGCTGCCGCCGGACGAGGTCGCGGCGCTCGCGCAAAACCTCGCCCAAAGCGGCATCGCGGTCACGGTGCTGCCGACGACGGACCTCTTTCTCATGGGGCGCAACCGCGATCACGCCGTGGTGCGCGGCGTCGCCGACGCGAACCTCTTGGTCAGCCACGGTGTGGATTGCTCGCTCTCCTCCAACAATATCCTCAACCCGGCGACGCCCTACGGCGACTGTTCGCTCATTCGGATGGCGAACCTCTACGCCAACGTGCTGCAGGTCGATCGGCCACAGCAGCTGCGCGAATGCTTCAGCATGCTGACCGACATGTCGGCGCGGCTGCTCAACCTGAAGGACTACGGCTTCGCCGTGGGCAATCCCGCCGATGTCGTGATCGTCGGCGCGCAGGACCCGGCGCAGGCGATCGCGGAAATTTCGCAGCCGCGGGCCGTGTTCAAGAGCGGCAGGCGCACCGTGGTGTGGCACCCACCCGAGCTGGTGCGGCCGCGCCAGGGCTCATGATTTTACGCGGCCGTCGCAACCGCGATACGGCAACCGATGGCGGAGCGATGCCATGAACGAAGCGCATGTCCCGACGCGGGTGCATCTCGTCGGCAGCATCGGTCTCGACACGGTGGAAGAGATATTCCGGACAGTGGGTGGACTGCTGGGCCCGTATCTCCGCCGCATTCCTGACGGGGAGGTCGGCGGCCGCCGGCTCTGGATCAGCTGGCAGTATCCGCTGCTTCGCTCCAGTCCATTTCTGCGGCCCGACCCTTCCGGCGCCGTGCGTCCGACCAACCGCTTCCCTCTCCTCACGCTGGCCGAAGGCATCGAGGCCGGCGAGGTGCGCTTTGGCGAGCTCGGCTATGCGCGCGAGGCGCGCGCCTCCTATCTCGACTTCGTGGCGGCGCGCGAGAACGGTGAGCTGCCGAAGGATATCCGCTTTCAGGTGTGCCTCCCGACACCGTTTGCGGTGGTGGGCTCGGTGGTCGTCGCCGACGCGCTCGGTCCGGTCGAAGCCGCGTATGAACGGGCGATGCTGGCCGAGGTCGCCGCGATCTGCCGGCACATCCCGCATCGCGACCTCTGCCTGCAGTGGGACCTGTGCAACGAGATGATCGTCTGGGACGGCCAGAAGACCGATGCGGCGCCGCACGCCGAAGAGCCGCGCGACGAACTGCTCGCGCGCATGCGGCGATTGTGCGCGCCGGTCCCCGCTGACGTCGAGCTCGGCCTGCATCTCTGCTACGGCGATTTTGCCGGACGGCACTTCGTCGAGCCCCGGGATGCGGCCAGGATGGTCGAGTTTGCCAACGCGCTGACACAGACAATCACCCACCCGCTCGCCTATATCCACATGCCGGTGCCGCAGGAGCGCTCCGACGACGCGTTCCATCGGCCGTTGCGCGACCTCAGGCTGCCGGCCGGCACCGAGCTTTATCTCGGGGTGGTGCACACCAAGGATGGCGTGGAAGGCACGAGGGCGCGCATCGCGGCGGCGCGCCGCCATGCGCCCGCGTTCGGAATCGCGACCGAATGCGGGATGGCCCGCGCCCGCTCGGAGCAAACGGTCCTCACGCTGCTCAAGATCCACGCCGATATCTGCGCGGGGCGCTGAGAAGTGCTTCCGGTGCGCTCACGGCGTCGCTTTCTCGACCGCAGGGTCGCCCCCACGTGAGAGACTGCCTCGTCCTACATCAGCGACCAGCTATGCGCGCGATCTGCGTCAACTCGTCAGTTCCTTGACCGCGCGAGCGGCCTGGTCGATCGCGAGATGTGCGTAGGCGTCGCCGGCGGCGTCGGACGCCGCGATAGCAACTCGGCCAACCTTCTGCCGGGCGCGCGCCAGCACCACCTCATTGTAGTCATCGCCGTCGAACAGCGAGTTTGCGACGTAGCCGTAGCCGTGCGGCCAGCGGTTGACAGTGATCGCCGCAATGTCGCGTCCGCTCGCAAATCCGCCGGGGCCGAGCATGCGGTCGAGCTCGTCGCGGATGCGCGCTTCGAAGTCCGCGAACGTCATGACCAGCAGCCTGCCTTGGCCGATGCGGAACTGGCTGCGGGCATCGAGGCCGGGCGCACCGGGTACGTGGACCAGGTGCAGGCAGATCGGCTCGGACGGATCACGGGCATGGCGATAGCCGCCGAGGCTGACGGGAAAGTCGAGCTTGACGCGGCTGTGGAACGACATCGGCGCAGAGATGTCGTGCACGCCGAGCGTCAACCACGGCCGCCAGTCCCGCACCAGCACATTGGTGTAGACGAGCGGCGTCTTGACGTTGAGCGCCAGGGCCTCGCGCTGGCGCTGCGGCAGCTCGGGCATGATGTGCGGGATGACCATATGGAAACAGGCCAGCACCACGTGCTTGGCCTCCACGCGACGCAGAGCACCCGCGCGCACGTAGCCCACGTGCACGGCCCCGCCGGCGTTGCGGACATCGACGCAGGTCGAGTCGAGCCGGATGCGGGTCGCCTGGCCGTCGCGATCGAGGGTGCCGTAATCGAACGTCGCCAGCACGACGTCGTCCATGGTGCCTCCGGGCGCGACATCCGGGATGAGCGAACGCACCAGCAGACGCGCCAGCGACGCGTTGCCGTCGGGAAAATGGTAGATGTAGGGCTCGCGTGCGCCCGTCCCTGCCGGCAGGCCCAGGCCGTCGAATCCGGGATAGCCGATATCGCGGGCGTCCGCCGCCGGCACCGCGTCGCAGCCTAATCCGAAGAACCCCAAGGTGCGGCCCTGGAAGCAGTTCGCCGCTTCGTCGCTGCAACCGCAGATCTTTACGAGGTAGTCTCGATAGCTCGTCATCTTGAGGATTCTGCGCTTCTCCTCGGCCGGCCTGCCCGCAAGCGGATCGCGTGTCCGGTCGTAGAGTGCAAGCAGTTGCGCCTTGCTCGCGTCGGAAATCGGGAAGTCGGCCACGAACTCGCGGCGCGGCCGGCCGTTGGCGAGGCGACGCGTCAACTCGTCGGCATTGTCCGCCGGTGGCTCGCCGGCAACCAGGACATCAAGCCCGAAGGCCTCGCGGGCAAAGAACATCCCACGCGCGAGCCCGAGGGAAGAATAAAGGTTGCGCTCGTACGCAGTCTCAAATCGCTCGACCGCGACACCGAGGTCGTGCAGCAGGCCCCTGGCGACCTCGCTGTAGGCGGTTTTCGGGGAATCGATCAACTCGCTGCCGCCATAGCCGATCACCAGGCGGCCATCGAGCCTGAATTCGTTGCGTTTGGCATGGCCGCCGAAGTCGTCGTGGTTGTCGAGGATGAGAATACGCGCCGACGGCCCGGCAACGCGGCGATAGAACCAGGCGGCGGCAAGCCCGCTGATGCCCGCGCCGACGACGACGAGGTCATAGCGCTCCTGGACCGGCAGCCCGTCGGAAGAAAATCGTCTCCCTTCGAACGCCTCGGCATGCGCGGTTTCGAACGAGCCGGGATGCTGGCCACGCAAGCCGGTGAGCGCGGGCGGATAGCGCAAGCCACGCCCGGCGGCATCCTGCGTCCAGCCCTGCGCCGCGGGCGTGAGTCCGGCGCCGATGGCGAGCGCGACGCCGTTGAGAAAATCACGGCGGGTAATCTCGGCCATGCGGGATTTTCCACGTGTCGGCGTGCGGTCCGGCCGGACTAATCCATATGGGATGGACCGTCGCAAGGCCGCAAGCCCGCGCGGCCACGGAGCCTACGATTGCGCAGCGGCTGTTGCGCGGCGCGGCACCACGAGCTTCGCCGTGAGCACCTGGACCACCTCGTCGCGCTGATTGCGGGTCTCGCTGCGCACCTTGACCGTGCCGCGATCGGGCCGCGAGCGCGAGGGAACGATCTCCTCGATTTCGCTCACCACGCGAAGGGCATCTCCGGGTCGCGTCGGCCGCGGCCAGCTGATCTCGCCGCCCGCGCCGACGATGCCACCGGCCAGCGGCAATCCGGACTCGACCTGCAGCCGCATGGTGATCGCCGCCGTGTGCCAGCCGCTCGCGGCCAGCCCCCCGAACAGCGTGCCCTTCGCTTTCTCGTGGTCCAGATGGAAGGGTTGCGGGTCGAATTGACGGGCAAACGCCTTGATCTCTTCGGCGTCGACCACGTGCGTCGCGCTGCTAAAACGCTGCCCGACCTGGAGATCGTCGAGATATAGGCGGTCGTCGCCGGCCGGCTCACGGGATTGTGTCACGGGCGCCTCCATGCAGGGCCATCAAGTCACTTGCACGATGATAGTAACTGGCCTATTGTGTGTCAATGCAGCGCAAGAGCTTCGAGGACATGCCGTGTCCCATCGCCCGCAGCCTCGAGCGCGTGGGCGAGTGGTGGAGCATGCTGATCATGCGTGACGCCTTGCACGGCTTCACGCGCTTCGACGAATTCCAGAAGAGTCTCGGGATCGCGCCCAACATGCTGACACGCCGGCTCAACGCGCTGGTGGATGCCGGCCTGCTGGAACGGCGCCGCTACAGCGAGCACCCGCCGCGCGATGAATACGTGCCGACCGCGCGCGGACGCGACTTCCGCCCGGTCCTCATTGCCCTCACGGCCTGGGGTAACCGCCACTTCGCGCCCGAGGGCGCGAGCGTGCAGCTCGTCAATACCGAGACCGGCGCCGTCGTTGACCCGGTGCTGGTCGATCCTGCGACAGGGCGGCCGATCAAGGCGCCCGAATACATGCTGACCCCGGGTCCCGCCGCTCCCGAACGCACGCGGCGACGATACGCCTCGCTACGACGTCCGGACAACGACGCGGCAACCCAGCCCGCGAAAACCAAGGCAGCCCGCACGAGGCGCACGCCATGAGCGTTGCCACCATCGCCGCCCCCGTGGACGCAACGCCGCGCGATGCGGACATGGCCGGGGCCCCGCCGCGGCTGCTCGACGCGCGCACGCGTGCGTTGCTGCACGGACCGATCGTGCCGACCCTGCTGCGGCTGGCATGGCCAAACGTGCTGGTGATGGTCGCGCAGGCGGCAACCGGTTTGATCGAAACCTGGTTCGTGGCGAAGCTCGGCACCGATGCGCTTGCCGGCATGGCGCTGGTATTTCCCGGCGTGATGCTGGTGCAGATGATCTCCGCCGGCGCCATGGGCGGCGGCATCTCGTCCGCGATCGCACGCGCGCTCGGGGCCGGCCGGCGCGAGGAAGCCGACGCGCTGGTGATGCACGCCGTTATCATCAACATCGTGCTCGGGCTGCTGTTCTCCGTGGTGATGCTGGCGTTCGGCCGGCCGATCTACCGCGCGCTCGGCGGCAGCGGCGGCGAACTCGAGGCGGCGCTGGCCTATTCGAACGTCGTGTTCGCCGGCAGCGTGCTGCTCTGGCTGCTCAACGGCCTCGCCAGCGTGGTCCGCGGCACCGGCAACATGCTGGTCCCGGCCCTGGTGATCTGCGTCGGCGTGGTCGTGCTGGTGCCGCTGTCGCCGCTGCTGATCTTCGGCATCGGCCCCTTCCCCGCGCTCGGCATCGCCGGCGGCGGCGTCGCGCTCGTGCTGTTCTATGCCGCCGGCACGACAGTGCTCGCGTGGTACATCCTGTCCGGACGCAACGTCGCGCGTCTGCGGCTGTCGCCCCCGCGCTGGCGGCTGTTTCACAGCATCCTCGGCGTGGGCGCGGCGGCCGCCGTCACCTCGCTGCAGACCAACGTGATCATCGCGCTCGCCACCGCGCTGGTGGCATCCGCAGCCGGCGCCGCGGCCGCTGCCGGCTACGGCACCTCGGCCCGCCTCGAATACCTTCTGGTGCCGCTGGTGTTCGGCCTGGGCGCTCCCCTGGTGGCGCTGGTCGGCACCAATATCGGCGCCGGCCAGCCGCAACGGGCGCTGCGCGTCGCGTTCGCCGGCGGCGCGGTCGCGTTCGCCATCACCGAAGCCATCGGCGTCGCCGCAGCGGTCTGGCCGCAGGCGTGGATCTCCCTGTTCAGCACCGACCCGCGGGTGATCGAGACCGGCGCTGCCTATCTGCGCGTGGTCGGGCCGGCCTACGGATTTTTCGGCCTGGCACTCGCGCTCTATTTCGCCTCGCAGGGCGCGGGCCGCCTGTTCTGGCCGCTCACCGCGGGCTTCCTTCGCATGCTGGTGGCCATCGGCGGCGGCTGGCTGGCGTTGCGCCTGACCGGCTCACTCACCTGGCTGTTCGCCGCGCTGGCGCTCGGCCTCGTGCTGCACGGGCTCACCCTCGCCGTGGCGATCGGCGCCGGGGCCTGGTTTCGGTCACCCGCCACCACGACGTCGCGTGGCGAGGGCACGACGAGCCCGCGCTCGCACGACTGAGAACATCACCGGCGCAACGTACGGCGCGGGAGAGCCTGGGCGACGCAACGGCAGGAGTCGAACATGCGGATCCTGGTGATCGGCGCCGGCGCAATCGGCGGCTATTTCGGCGGCAGGCTCCTGCAGGCAGGCCGCGACGTCACCTTCCTCGTCCGCCACGGGCGCGCCGCCGAGTTGGCCGCAACCGGCCTGACGATCAAAAGTCCGAAAGGCGACGCGACTCTGCGCAACCCGCCGACCGTGCTCGCCGAAGAGCTGCACGAACCCTACGATCTCATTCTGCTGAGCTGCAAAGCCTACGATCTCGACGGCGCGGTCGCGTCCTTTGCGCCCGCCGTGGGACGACCGACGGCGATCCTGCCCCTGCTCAACGGCATGCGCCATCTCGACGTCCTCGACGCCCGCTTCGGCCGGGATCGCGTGCTCGGCGGCGAATGCCTCATCAGCGCGACCCTCGACGAGCATCGCGCGATCGTTCACCTCAGCGACAACCACGAGGTCGCATTCGGCGAACGCGACGGCGCAACCTCCGATCGCGTGCGCGCAATCGCGGCCGCGATGACGGGTGTGGCTTTCGAGGCGCGAGCGAGCGAGCATATTTTGCAGGAGATGTGGGAAAAATGGGTGTTCCTGGCCGCGTTCGCGAGCGCGACCTGCCTGATGCGCGCAGCGATCGGGGACATCGTGCGAGCCCCGGGCGGAAGCGATATCGTGCTCGGCCTGCTCGACGAAACGAGACGGACCGCGGAGGCCAACGGGTTTCCGCCGCGGCAGGCATTCCTGGAGCGCTCGCAGGCTCTCCTGACGGCCGCCGGCTCTCCGCTCACGGCTTCCATGCTGCGCGATATGGAGCGGCATGCTCCCATCGAAGCGGATCACATTGTCGGCGACATCATCGGCCGCGCCGGGCGGCAAGACGCATCACGCACGGACACGCCGCTTTTGCGGATAGCCTATGCCGGCATGAAGGCCTATGAGGCGCGCCAGGAGCGCACCCAAGCAAGCCGACGGGCGGCCTGACCCCGACGCCAAGCACGATCGTTTCTCAACGCGTAGCGCCGGGGTGCGCGGCGCGCGCGCTGTGGTAAGGTTGCGCCCGGGACGCCAGGGAGGATCGCCGTGGATCAGAAAATCATCAATCTCTACGACCGCTTCACCCATGGCGGGATGAACCGGCGAGAATTTTTCGACCGCCTGGCCGAGCTTGCCGGATCGACCGCCGCGGCTGCAGCGCTGCTGCCGCTGCTGCAGAACGACTATGCGCAAGCGGCGATCGTGGCGCCCGATGATGTCAGGCTCACCGCCACGCGCGTCGGCTACGATTCCCCCAAGGGCCGCATCGACGGCTATCTCGTGCACGCCAAATCCCCGGACAAGCGCCCGGCGGTGATCGTCATTCACGAGAATCGCGGCCTCAATCCGCATATCGAGGACGTCGCGCGCCGGCTCGCGGTCGAGGGCTATCTCGCCCTTGCGCCTGACCTCCTCTCGGTGAACGGCGGCACGCCGCCGGAGGAGGACAAGGCGCGCGAGCTGCACCAGAAGACCGCGCGCGAGGACATGATCGCCGCCGCGCTGGCGGCCATCCCGTTCATGGGCACGCACGCCGATTCGACCGGCAGGGTGGGCGCGGTCGGCTTCTGTTTCGGCGGCGGGGTGGTCAACAGAATGGCGGCGGGCAGTCCGGGGCTTGCCGCCGCGGTGCCCTACTACGGCGTGCAGGTGCCGGCCGAGATGGTCCCCGCGATCAAGGCCCCGCTGCTGCTGCAATACGCCGAGAACGACGAGAACATCAACAAGGGGATTGCCGCCTACGAGGCCGCCCTGAAAGCCAACAACAAGACCTACACGCTGCACATCTATCCGGGTACGCAGCACGCCTTCAACAACGACACCGGCGCCGCCCGCTACAACAAGGCGGCGGCCGATCTCGCCTGGAGCCGGACGCTGGCGTTCTTCGCGCAGAATTTGGGGGCGCCGCCGAAACCGGCCTAGACCGCATTGCTGATGGAGTTGCGGAGCCCTGATGCAGGAACCTGATCACCGGCATCGCCGGCTGCTGGGCATGGCCATGATCGGCCACGCTGCCGCCGCGCCGCCGGCTCACGATCTGGCCCAGGCCGCCCCATTCGCATCACCTCGTCGGCGAGCCTCGTGCGCTTCGTAATCACTGTCCCGTATAGAGAGGCTTGCCGGTCGCGTCTTTGATTTTGGTCGCCCAGATGTTCTCGATTTCTGCGATCACGTTCTTCGGTAACGGCACGTAGCCGATTTGCTCGGCCATTTTGTCGCCTTTGGTAAATGCCCAGGCAAAGAACCTCAGGGCCCCCCCGAGAGCGACCGGATCCTGCGGTTGCTTGTGAACGAAGACGAAAGTAGCGCTGGTGATTGGCCACGAAGCTGCGCCGGGCTGATCGGTCAGAACGAGGTAGAAACCGTCTTCCTTGTCCCATTTGGCGTTCCGGGCGGCGGCTTGGAAGGCCGTAGAGCCTGGTTCCACGATCTTGCCGTCCCGGTTGATCATGCTCACCGTCGCTAACTTGCTCTGCTCGGCATAAGTGTGTTCGACGTAGCCGATCGCGCCGTTGGTATTCCGCACGGTATTAACCACCCCCTCGTGGCCGTTGGCGCCGGTGCCGATCGGCCACTGGACAGTGGTGTTTTCGCCGACCTTCGATTTCCATTCCGGGCTGACTTTTGACAGGTAATTGGTCCAGACGAAGGTGGTGCCGGAATCGTCCCACCGGCGGACGACGATGATCGGCTGAGGTCGGAGCTTCGCATCCGGATTGAGCTTCACGATCGCGGGATCATTCCAAGTCATGATCTCGCCAAGAAAGATTTTCGCTAACGTTGCTCCATCGAGTCTCAATTCCCCAGACTTGATGCCTTCGAGGTTCACCACCGGAACCGTGCCCCCGATCACGCTGGGGAACTGGATCAGTCCATCCTTGTCCAGCTGATCGAGCGTGAGCGGCATGTCGGACGCCCCGAAGGTCACGATCTGGAATTGAATGTGTCTGACACCCGCGCCGGAGCCAATCTGATAGTAGTTGACGAGGGTTCCGGTCTCTTTGAGGTAGGCATCCGCCCATTCCGAAAAGATCGGATAGGGAAAAGTCGCGCCAGCGCCTGAGATATCCACGGCCGCAGCAGGCGAGAGCCTCGCAGCAGGCAACAGGCTCGTCGCGGCGACAAGTCCGGCAAAAGTGATGGTGGATAGTGCTCGCAAAAACCTTCTCCTGTCCCTGAGCAACGGCCCCTGCTGCGCGTAGCGCGAGTGCCTAAAAATATCGAGACGGCTTTCAATCAAGGCGCGATTGCAGGCGAGTACATCATCCGACGGATTTATGCCGCAAGCGACGTATGATGTCGCTTAGCATGGGCTCTTGCACCGCTTCAGCTGCTTGCTGAATAGAGAGCCACTTGACGTCACGCTCCTCTTTTTCTGGCCATTGCTTCGTTTGACGCGACACTCTCAATGGGAAGACGTGGACTTCACAAACCATGACGCCGCCGTCCTTGAGGCGCTTTTTGTATGGAAACGATCCAACGGAACGCTTGCCGACCGCTCCTACCACCCCCGCCTCTTCGAAAGCTTCACGCGCGGCCGACTCGTGGGGTGCTTTACCTCTCTGTGGCCAGCCCTTTGGAATGATCCAGCGTCGTGTCCCCCGTGAGGTGACAAGCATGACCTCAGTGCGAGACCTGCCGTTCAACCTGAAAGGCAACGCCCCATATTGAACCCGCTTCTCGCGGGCTACGCTACTCGACTTACGCATGAACGCCGAACCTTCGTTTACGCGGGACCAGGAAAACGTAGTTGATTGAGAGCCCATTGCCAACAACGGCCTGAGCCCAGGCCAGGCGAGTAGCGCGAGCCGAGGCACTTCGACGCCACCGAATTGTAGGAGACTAAGTCATGATGCCAGCCGATCTTGAGCGGCTGCCGATGCCCTTTGGCGTCCCTAGAAGCTTATGGGGTGCCGCCTTCCGGGTGGCGCGGAGGCTACGGGTTGCCACTAGCGGGAAGCTGGCCACGTTGAACCGTTATTCGCAGGCCAGCGTCTTGCAATATGGCAACCTGACCATCCTTTTCTCGATCAGGCGCAAGCCCGCATCAAATTCCAAATGATAAAAGTTGCCGTCGCCGCATACCGCGTCATCTACCTCGAATTGCCGGTCCTCCATGATGAAACGAATAATTCCACCCCAGCAATTCTGCTTCATGACGAGCGGGGCTATGGTTTCTTCTTCCGTCGGGGCCCGGTCCGCCCAGGACGTAACAGAGGTCAGCAGGACGATCGCGCCCAGAGCTATTGAGTGATACATGATCCGCCCGCGGCGAGAGAATCCTACCCTCAATAACGAACAACCACTGTGCAAGTTCCGCGTCACACGCGCTCAACGAGAAGGACTCGAGAGCGCTTCGAACGATTTCCGAGGGGGATTAAATGGCCGAAGCTTGGTCTTTGCAGACCGGCCTTTTCGCGCATCATCAGTTCCAGTAGCCCGGCGAAAACCGCGCCGAGTGCGTATCCGAATAGCAGAAGATCAAAGAAAAGTGTCAGGTGACCGAAACCGGTGACCACGCTTTCCCGATACATCATTACGTAAATGCTGACGGCAAAGAAAGCGATCCAAAAGAGCCATCGCAGGGCGCGCAATATCAACCAGCGCGGCAGGTACCGCAAAGGTATCCGCCTTGGCGACCCGTCAGTTCGGCTTCTTATTGATGAACTTGAACTCGCGATCGAAGCTGAGGTCGTACATCCGGCCGTCGCTGCACCTGACGTCGTCGACCTCATATTTGGGGTCGTCCCACACCATCTTGCCGCCCGTGCATCCCTGGGCGGACACCGCGGCGACGAGCTTGGTCCGCTCCTCATCCGTGACCGCCCGGCCTGCCCAGGCAGGGACGGCCGCCGTTACGAAAAAGGCCATGGACAGTATCAGAGCGTTTCGCATGACTATCTCCTTCGGCACCTTCAAGGAGAAATACATTGTCGCCGCGACTCGTTCCTGGGCACATTTGGCAACAGATAAGGGAAAGAGTGGCATGCGGAGAAATGGCGCCTCCCGCTCAGCGCGCCGGCTTGCCCTCGCGCGGCGCTCCCGTCAGCGGATCGACCTCGATCTTCTGCTTCTTTCCATCCTTGGTGTGATACTCGATCTTGTACAGACCGTCCTCGAGCTCGACCTCCTCGAAATAAGCGAACTCGGGCTTCGTTTCGATCGGTCGAAGAATCTCCGTCAGGGCCTTCGATCCCTCAGGCGGCGCTGCCTCGGCCCAGGCGATGGACGGAACGCAGAAGACGAGTGCCGCCGCCGGTATCGCAAATCGAGTTGGTCTCATAGGCTCCTCCTCCTGATCGGTTCACGACCCCCGCAAAGGACGGGAGCTGTGTGCCGGCATGGGTTTCAGTTCAAAGCCTCGGACAGAACGCGCCCCTCGCAGCCGTTCGGCGGCCGCACGTTCAGGAGAAAGGCGATCGTCCGCCCAAGATCCACGACTTCGGAGTCGCCGTACTTGCCGGGCCTGATCCAGCTCGGACCGTACATGGCCAACGGCACATTCGTATCATACGACCACGGCGAGCCATGGGTCGACGCATAGGTACTTGGCTTGGCGAACAGGTACCAGTTCGGCTTGTTCATGACCACGATGTCGCCGCTGATCTTCTGGTGCCAGGCCAGAATGACCTGCTTCGCCAGCTTGGTAGCCGGCATCATGCCTTGTTCCATCTGCGTGCGTGTGAACACGGCTTCTACGCCCGGATAGTCCCGCAGGAACTCCTGCGCTGCGTTCTCGACCTCAACCTTGTTGAGCTTGCGAGAAGCGATCAGCTTGTAGTCGACGTAGAGGTTCGGGTTCCACCACGCGGTGACGTACTTGCCCTCACCGAACTTTCCGAGAGCGCAGCATTGGTCGCATCGATCATCTTGTCAGGATCGATGCGACCGGCATCGAGATTGCGGCTCGCGCTGTACTCAGGGATGTTCATGAAGCCGTGGTCGGCGGACAGCGTGATCAACACGTTCTCCAGGCCGATGCGCTTGTCGAGGTAGTCGAACAGCTCGGCAAAGATACGGTCCAGCCGCGCGGTCTGATCCTGCGACTGACGGCTCTCCGGTCCGAACAGGTGGTTTACGTAGTCGTGGCTGGTCCAGCTCAGCGCGAGAATGTCAGGGACGCCGGCGGGATTGCTGCCGAGATTCTCGCCCTCGATTGCGGCTTTGACGAAGTCGAACATCAGGAGGTCGCCGAACGGCGACCACATCATTGCGTCATAGTAGGCCTTGCCGGGCTCCTTGGCACCGCCGACGATGGGATGTGGAAATCGGGTTCCCAACTCCTTGTACTTGGTCGTCCATGGGCGATCGTCCGAGGTCGATCGCGCATAGGCCTCCTCGGGCAGAAGCAGCGACCAGGTGTCCTTGAAGTACTTGTTCTGCGGCTTCGCCTGGTAGAACGCCTTCCACCAGTCCGGGTACTCCTTCATGTAATAGTCGGACGTGATGAAACGGCCGGTGGCCGCGCTGTGCATGTAGGCGGTGCCATACTGACCCGCCAATCCGATAGCCGAGCGATCCTTTCCGGCAATTGCAATCATCTTCGACTTGGCATTCGCGTAGATCAACTCGTCGCCGACGGTCGTGACCTTGATGTTGAACGGCGAGGTGCCGGAGTGCTCCGCGGTCTCCTCGTCAAGATACTTGAACCTCGCGTCTTCGGTGGAGTAGAGCCGCTTGCCGGTTTTCTTGTCGATCCAATCGTTTCCGACCACGCCATGCTTGTAAGGATGCGCGCACGACAGCAGTGTGGCGTGGGCGCCGTTCATCGAGGCTGTCGCCAACCGGACCGAGTGCGACGCGGCGGTCGGGCGGCATTTGCGGAGAAGCCAGTCTGGGATGTCGAGGCCGTCGTCGGCGGGCTCAGCCAGGGGGGTCGAGATCATCCAGTTGCCCTCGGTTGGCTCACCGGCGTCGCCGCGACATCCCCGGATGCTGGAATTAGCGTCACCAGCGTCACCAGCGTCAGCAGCCGTATCCGTCAATGGGTTAGCGGTGATGCTGCCAGTGACGCTGACGGACGCTGGCTCTGCGGCAGCGTCACTATCAGCGTCACCACCTAAGTCCTCGGTTTCGCTCTCATGTGACGCTGGTGACGCTGATGACTCTGATTTACCCGCTCCGGGATGGGTGACGACAACCGTCCGAGTCCTCCCCTGCCGCTTCCCGCGCCGGATCTCGATACCCACTTCCCGCAGCGCGGGGGCCACGTTCATCAACTCACGCAGAAGGCGCTGGCCATCAGACGGCCAGCGATCGGACTTCGCGACCTCCATGTTGGTCGCCGTCGCCTTGAGCGCGGCGTACATGGCCCCGGCGGTCGTTTTCCATTCGGTAACAAAGACCTTCGTTTGGAGATGCTCCCGCAATACTTGCGCCGCGACCGAGGCCTCGAGCACGTCCTCGACCGATTCAGTCTGCGCCAGCGCTATCGCCTTCATCAGGTTGCCGGGCTCGGTGTAGGCCGTCTCGCACGCCGTGCCCCAGATCGCGTAGTCGGCCATGCGGGGGAGGTTGGTGAGCTTGGTGTTGGGAAGGTTTTTCAGCCCGATGACGAGCGCGTCCATGATCGCGCCAACCAGCTTGGGCCGCGCGGCCTCGAACTCGCGCCAGAAGCTCAACTCGTCCTTCCTCAAACTCTGCTCGATCGGCTGTAAGAAAATCTTCTTCGTCCGGTCGGCAATATCGCCCCGTAACGCGATGGGGTTGATGCCGGTCAGGATCAGCGGCCGCTTCGCGTCGACGATCGTCTCGTCGGTGTTGGTGAACAGCGTCCGACCCGAAAGCCCCGCACCGGTGGCCAAGCGAAAGAGCGCATCGGACAACCACAGCGGCAGCGACGACAGGTTGTCGTAGGCCAACACGTAGCTGCCATGGGCCGCGGCGGTCAGGTCGCGCTCATCCGCCGGAGGACTGCGCGCCGGTGCGGCCGACGGATCGACGAGAAGCGAGATGATGCGCTCGGCTGTCGTCTTCGCTGTGCCGTGCTCGCCGCAAAGCTCGATAATAGGATGCCCACCGGGTTCGTAGAAGTATTTCAGCATCGAGCTGACGAGTAGGAGCCAACTCTTGTCGTCCCTGAGGTTGAAGAACGAGCGCAAGTCGTCGAGTTTCCCACCCCTAACCGACATAACTTGCGGCCGCGACGTGCTGGTACGGCGGAAGCGAACGGGCGCGTTGGTGACGGTGTTCCAGCCTGTGGCCGCGATCTCGACGATCTCCCACCTGTCGTTGCACAGGTCGTAGTAGATTTTGTCCTCGAAGTAGGCGACGCGGAGCTCGACTGGATGGACGGTGTCGCACGAAAATTGCGCCTCGGCATCGAGCGTTTCGACGGCGGTTTCGATCGCCTCCTTCCGGGGTGCGGCCTCGAGCTCGAAAAAGTAGACGCGACGCAGCCATTTCCGAAAACCACTGGAACGCAGGGGCCAGGTCTCGCGATGACCGTTAACGACGATGTCCGAATATCCGTCACCGTCCGGCGTGCGAAACAGGCTTGCACCATTCTTCTTCGCGAGACGGATCAGAACTTCGGCCTGCGTCTTGCGTTCTTTTCCCTCCGTCCCAGAGTAAGGATCATCAACGGCTGCCGCAGCGTCCGCGTTGGCGAATGCGTCCGCCAATTCCTTGTTTAAATAGTTCATCGGCATCTCATTTCCCTGTACGGAAATCAGCAAGCCAACGGTCGAGTTGAGCTCGCGCCGCGGGGTCGCACCGCCGGATTCGTTCTTGGTTGAGCGGTTCGTAGAGCGCCTTGATGCCGCGCTCGCGCAAGCTCAGCTTGATGGCGTCGAGCGTAACGGCCGGCGTCGCATTGCTGCGGTTGATGTCGTAGTAGGCGTGCTCTAGCGAGACCCTGTCCGCCATGAGCCGGCGCTGCCGCGCCAGTCGCTTCGGCTCGATCTCGACGGCAAGACGGCCCGCGCGATTTCTGTGATATTCGACGGCGGCCTGGCGCCAGGACGGCGCATCCCAAGAGCTGATGACTTCAGCCTCCGGCTGCTTAATGAGGCCGGCGGCGACCATGAGCTCCAGCGCGGTCTCGACCACACCCGACCAATCGGTTCTGGCACTGGAGGCCTCGGGCCCGGTGGGGATCATCGGCCGGCTTCCGCGCGAAAGAGGTCAGCGACGGCGCCGACCAGGCTGGCGGGCGCCCCGTCAGGTGCATGCCGCAGCGCATGGCCGATCTCGGCCGGCGAGGCGCCGTGCTGGAGCAGTAATGAGATCAGGATGGCGGCGTCGGCGGCGAGCGCGTCTAGCGTCGAGCCGCCCTTGTGCATATCGACGAAGACCTCACCGAGGACGCCGTCCGGGTAACGGCCGATCTGCAGCCGGAAACGGTGGCCGCCGTGCTCGAGATCCAGTGCAGCGGCACCGCGGCGCATAGGAAGGCGGCGGCGGGCGCTCACGGGCGTTCCCCGTGCTCAAGCCACGAGAGCTCGGCTCCGATCGCCCGAATGATAGCGTAGATTGCCGGCCAGACGGCGCCGCCATCGTAGCGCGCCTGCAGCAGCGCGAGCTCGGCGCGAAGATCCCGCTCGTCGTCGGAAATTCTATTGCCCGCGTTGGCGAGCTTGTGGTACGTGTTCATTGCAAGGATCTTTCAATTCGCCCCGGCCCCCTGTCGGGGCTTTTTTCTTGTGCGGAGAATTGTTGTTATCGACAGTCACGCCGTCGCCTCGTCCTGCCGTTCGAGCGACTGCCGTAGCCGGAACTTGATCTCGGCGCACAGCGAGCGCAGTTGCTGCCGTGCCTCTGCAGTCAGTGCCTCGCGCAGATCATCCTCGAGGCGGATCGTGAGGCGACGATCCTCGTCAGGGTTGTATTGCATCAGGAATCCTCTAGCTGACGCCACATCGGCGCCACTCCGGCCTAAATAGAGATCTGGCCGACGCGCGCATAAGGAGAAATCTCGACCTCCGGGGTCGGTAGATTTCTCCTAGTTGCGCTTTGATTTAGGCCGGTGCGCCTTGTCGCGTTCGCATACCGACCGGATCGCATGATCGAGGCTTGGGGGGCGGTACTTGGAGGGGAGCATCGCGGTCGCTGCTCGAACGAAATCGGCGAACTGGCCAGCCTGACGGCTATTTTTGTACGGGTCGCGACTACTTTTCGGCCATTCGCCAGTCGCCGCTTGCCATGCGTGCGCTAGCGATCCAACAAAATTTTCCACGGCTACGTTTCTCGGCTTTGTCCCAGAGAGCAGAGAACTCGCAGCGTCGATAGTTTTTCGATATTCGGCGAGATTATTTCTTGTCGCCGCAACACCGTGCTTCTCCGACCAGGCTTGCTGCAATTCGGCCAATTTCTCGTCCGTTGGACGCAACTGATCCTTCAAGAATATCTCGCCGGTGTATGTCCGCCTAAGAAAATAACCAATCGCATCATGTTCCTGCGGCAAGGTAGCGAGAAACCGGGTAACTTCGTCTTGGCGCGTCTTAAGGCTGCGACGGAACTTAGGAACATCAGAGAGAAAGATGACATGGCGAACATAGTGTTCGAGTGCCCATTGCACCGCGGTCGCCAGATCGGCGCCTGCGAAAATTTCCTTCGCCATTTCTGCCTCAGCGTCATTGTTCGGATTACGTCGACGGTCTTTGCAAACAAGTGCCCAAAGTTTCTTTTCTTGTCTGCGCGTTAATTTAATCCGCGGCAGGACGGATGCTATCGGTTCGGGCGGCGCAAAATCCACGCCGGCGACCAGTACCTTCTTGCCGGCCACCTTTGTCTGCCGCTCGCGCGTGGAGGCTTTGCAGACTACGTTATCCGTCATGACCGTCGCCGGGAGTCGCGCGGAGCAGGTATCGCGACCGTGAGGCGATGCGACGGCTCGCCGGCCGGCCCCGCGCCGCAGATTCTATTAGCAGGGGCTGACCCCGGCCGGCATCCCCCTTCTTGGCCCTCGCCTGCACGACATACGCTTGCGGTGCCGTCCGTGAAAGGGGGCCTGCAGGCGCTCGCCGCCGGTAGCGACAATGGGCATTCTCGTTAGGCGCTGCACCTGCAGCAAGGGTGCGGCGAACTCACCCGATAGCAGCCTCAATCCGATCAACTCGGAAAACCTTCCGGGTGCCGGCCTCGCGGTAAAGGTCCACGCGCGTGCCGTCCCAATGGTAGTCAAGATGGCGGCCCTGAACCAGATTGCGCACAAGATCGGGGTAGAAGAGCCCTGCGCACTGTCCGCCGGCATCGCGCACACTCGGGTAGACGAGACCATCGGACTCCGCGGCGCGCAAAGCCTTACCAAGCGCTTGGGACTCGACGTAGCTGTTGGGGTCGAGCACGGGCGACACTGCTGGGTCATTCCCGCGCAGGTCGTGCAACATCGCGCCGAGATCCATAACCAGCTCGCGGAATTGCGACGCCCATCCCGGTGCCTCTTTGGTCCGTATCATGAAGCGCGCGTAGTGATACATCGTTTCCAGCAGCGCGGTCTCGAAGCGCTTCGCTAGGTAGAGAACACCATAGGTTCCGTCCGCAAAGCGGCTCGGGCGGTTGGTGCTGATGTGCGTGAATGGCGCCATAAGGTAACTTGCCCCCGGACCGCCGACCCGACGAGCCGGCGGCACAAGATCGATTGCCCCGAGCGACTCCATCAGTCGTGGATTAGTCTTCTGTTCCGCGGAAATCAGAAGCGGCCAGTCCTCTGGGTCTGCGATGTCTTCGAACAGATCGTTCGTCGGAAAGAGGCTCGCGATGATCCGGCGCGCGCCTGTCCAACGGATCCGGCTTGTCGGAACAACGGCTGGGGCGATCACCAGCCCCCGCGCTCCGCGTCGAGATAGCGGCGCACCCGCATGAGGTCGGTGAGCTCTCCGCCCAGCATGACATCTAACGCCGAGCGGCCGGCGAAGGCGTCGTTGGGTGTCTTGATCCACGCATAGCCGCGCGGCGCCTCGCGGAATAGGATCCTTAGCACCTTATGGATGCCCATTAGGTTGGACAGTCGTGCCTTGCTGTCCCGACCCATCTGGCCCACTTTGCCCGCCTTCCAGCGCGCGAAGGTCCGAGGCGACAGATCTAGCAGGATGGCAGCTTGCTCGTCTGTGACCCTCCAAAGGGTGAACAGATTAAGCGCGGCTCTGAACATGGCCGCGGCCTCTGCGTCACTGATCGGCTCAGGGGCAAAGGGCCTCGCCTGGGTGTCGATCCGGGTCAGCGCCATTGTCTATTTTCCGCTGTTGCCATATGGCGATATATAATGGATATATTGCCAAATGGCAAGGGAACCCAGAGACTGAATATATGCCTATAGTCGTTATTCACGGCAGTCAGGCATAGGTGATCGCAAGGCGAACGCGGGCATGCCACTTGTATCGCATTGTGGTACAACTGCACTATGATGTGAAATAATGGATTGGAGGGCGAGGCAGGAAACGGTTGCCGGCAACCTCAGGGAAGTCAAATGGCTAAAACTCCTCTCGAAATCGCGTCTTTGGCAAGAATGCACACCAAAAAGGCCGTAAAGACACTCGCTGCCATCATGAATGAACCCCATGCGCCTTATGCTGCCCGCGTGGCAGCTGCGGAGGCCTTGCTGGATCGTGGCTGGGGCAAGTCGAGGCAATCCCTTGAGGCAGAGATAACGCATCGCTACGTGATCGAAATACCGGCGGTGATGGACAATGCGGCATGGGAAGCCGAGGCCATCGAGCACGAGCACGAGCCCGATAAGTTGCAATGATGGACCGCCGCGATGCTTTCGGCCCGCAGAGACGGCGCGTAAGAAAAGATGACGCCATGGTCGCCGAGCCCAAGGTTAGGGTTGCTTGGTCGCCGCGTGGCAACCCTGCGCAATTGCGGCTGCTGAAGTGCCAGGTGTTCGAAATTTTCTTCGGCGGCGCTCGAGGCGGCGGCAAGACTGACGGCGTGCTCGGCGAGTTCGGCGCTCATGCCAGCCGCTATGGCAAGGACGCCATTGGGCTGATGGTCCGCCGTACGCGCGCGGAGTTGGTCGAAACCATCGAACGTTCACGGGCGATCTACGGGCCGCTGCGATGGGAATTCAACGAAACCGAAAAGATGTGGCGCGCGCCGGACGGCGCCCGGTTGCGGTTCGCCTATCTGGAGCGCGACGCCGACGCGGACCTGTATCAAGGCCACAGCTACACGCGGATTTATGTCGAGGAAGCCGGCAACTTCCCAAATCCTGCCCCAGTGTTGAAATTAATGGCAACGCTGCGCTCCGGCGCGGGTGTGCCAGTCGGTTTGCGTGCGACGGGAAACCCTGGCGGGCCGGGACACCAATGGGTGCGCCAGCGTTACATCGATCCCGCCCCATTGGGCAACCGCATCATCTGCGATCCGGTGACTGGGCTCGAACGGGTATTCATTCCGTCGAAGGTCGACAATAACCAATACATTGACGTTGAGGCGTACAAGCAGCGGCTGCGCGCCTCCGGCTCGCAGGAACTCGTCAGGGCATGGCTCGACGGTGACTGGAGTGTCACCCTCGGCGCGTTTTTCGACTGCTGGGAAAGCAAGCGGCACGTCATCGCGCCGTTCGCCGTCCCGCCAGAATGGCTGCGGTTTCGCTCAATGGACTGGGGCTCGGCCTCGCCGTTCTCGGTTGGGTGGTGGGTCATCGTCCAAGATGACTATGCCATCGACGGGCGGGTGCTGCCCCGCGGGTGCATGGTCCGTTATCGGGAATGGTATGGGATGCGGCCGGGCAAGCCGAATGTGGGCTTGAAGCTTCATGCCGAGGAAGTCGGCAAGGGCATCGCTGAGCGCGAGCAGGGTGAGAGCATCGCCTATGGCGTGCTTGATCCGTCCGCGTTCAAGGAAGACGGCGGCCCGTCCATTGCCGAGCGCATCGCCCGTGGTTCGGGCGGCAAGGTGTGGTTCCGGCATGCCGACAACGCCCGCGTTCCGGCGCGCGGTGCCATGGGCGGCTGGGATCAGGTGCGCTCCCGGTTGGTGGGCGACGGTGACAGGCGACCGATGATTGTGACGTTTGCGACCTGCGTCGACAGCATCCGGACCATCCCGTTCCTGCAGCACGATCCGGACCGGCCCGAAGACATCATGACCGACAGCGAGGACCATGCTGGCGACGAATGGCGCTACGCCTGCATGTCGCGGCCGTGGGTTCCGGTGCGTGAGGCGCCGAAGCCGGAGAACATCATCAGCGGCTACCGGCCCTATCGGGCCGCCGAGCGGCCGGGAGATTGGCTGACGTATTGAGTGTCTTGAGCGGGCAGATCGGCTTCTTGCTCCAAGGAATGACCTGCTCCATGCGCTGTCAGTGAAGCGGGTAGACGATTAAGGGGCGTACGGAAAAACCCTCACGAAAATATGCTTCATGATCTCAACAAAACCGGCCGTTTCCCAGATCGTTTTTGCTGTATGCTAAAACAGCTGTTTTCCCACGCTGTGCATTGTATGGTTCGGCGCCTCAAACCGGAAGGCTAAGCCATGCGCCAAGCGGTTATCTACCTCCGCGTCAGCACCATCGAACAGACCACGGCCAACCAAGAGCGTGAACTGCGCGAGATCGCCAGTCGCATGGGCTGCGAGATCGTCAAGGTCTATCGGGACCACGGCATCAGTGGCGCAAAGGGCCGCGACAAGCGACCGGCGTTCGACAAGTTATGCCGTGATGCCGCGCGACGGGACTTCGACATGGTCATGGCGTGGTCGGTAGACCGGTTAGGCCGCAGCCTGCAGGATTTGGTCGGTTTCCTGTCCGAGTTGCACGCACTCAAGATCGATCTATTCCTGCGTCAACAGGGGCTCGACACCACGACACCTGCCGGCAAGGCGATGTTTCAGATGATGGGCGTATTTGCCGAGTTCGAGCGCGCGATGATTCAGGAACGCGTCCGCGCCGGGCTTGCGAGGGCCAGGAGCGAGGGGAAGCGGCTTGGTCGGCCTTCCGATAGCCCCTGCGCTGGAGAAACGAATCCGTGAGGCTCTGGGGACTCCGGGGCGGCCTGGCATACGGGTCATTGCCGAGCGGTTTGGCGTCAATCCATCGACAGTGCAGCGCATCAGCCGCCCTTTCGAGGCAGGCGCGGCCGTCCCATGAAGGGCCGGCGGCGCCGATGACGGTGCCCCCCCCCACGGCGTCATGTCTCGCTCCCCGGCGATGTCCTTCAGCCCTCTCCAGAAGGCATCCTCAAGGCTGACGCTCGTCTTGTATCCGGCGATGACCACGGAGTGCTTGACGACCAGAGATTTCATCCCTCGTCTTTCATTTGGTCACTGCAGCGCGAGGCGGCCGCGCTGATGCCGCTCACCATGCGCGAGAGTTCGCTGGCGTGGCCGATTGATCAGTAGCGCTCGGGAAAAAACCCCGCCGGAGCTGTCCCGACTGTGCCGGCCGTCGGCTTCAGTGGAATACCAGGGAAAAATCCTGATAGAGTTCCGTGTCGAGATGCCTAGCATTCGTCATCATCTGGAAGGGGTTGATCCCAACACTGGTTGCAGTGGCGACACGCGCCGCCTGGGTGTTGGAGGCGCCCCATCCCCCGATCCCTGCCAGGATCAAAGCGGCGGCAACGACGGCAATCGATCCGGTCTTGCGCATCTGAAATCTCCTGCCCTTCGGGTGATATCCAGTGTGTGTGTAGTAGCTCACAGAGCCGGGGCTTTCTGTGATGGCGGTCACAAATGCGCAGGGAATTTCCGCGTTCCGCCGGCCAAAGCTGCCGAGCACCGTCGTCACAACGCGGCATTCGAGGCTCGGTCGCACGGCTATAGCGCGTCCGGTGCAGGTTAGGGATGTGCTGCGGAGTAAAGGGTCATATCGGCGCGCAGCAGCTCGGGCCGAGAACGGTCGCTCAATTCAGAACAATTCAGGTCTGCCCCAAGGACCGGCTAACCCTCCCCCCGGCAGGCTCCTGATGCGTCAGACCGCCTGCGCGCGGCGGTCCCTAGCTGGTATGATCGGCGGCGGCACCTGGGAGGGAGCCCCCATGTCCGGCATGAGGCGGCGGGAGTTCGTCAGCCTGCTCGGCGTCGCAGCAGCCGCGTGGCCGCTCGCGGCGCGATCGCAACAGACTCGAGCGGCTCCGGTCGTGGGCCTTGTTTCGATCGCAGCCAGCGCAGCGGATGCCGGCAATTTTCGGGGCTTTCTCGAGCAGATGCGCGAACTGGGCTATGTCGACGGAGCCAACATCGCTTTCGACAAGCGCTTCGCCGGCGGCCGCGAAGAGCTGATCGAGGGTTACGTCGCCGATCTGTTGCGCCGGCCCGTGGACATCATCGTCGTCACCGGCACCCGCGAAAGCCTCGCCGCCAAGCAGGCAACCTCGTCGATCCCGATCATCACCATCGTCCACCCGGATCCGATCGGTCTGGGGCTGGCGCAAAGCCTGGCGCGCCCCGGCGGCAACGTCACGGGCCTTACGACCATGGACCTCGACATCTATGGCAAGCGGCTCGAGCTGCTCAGGCAGGCGGTCCCCGGCTTGCGGAAAGCGGCAATATTGGTATCGCCCGCCAAGCCCATGTACTGGACTGGCTCGCCGTGGGCCTCCACGGTGCACGCGCATGCACGGTCGCTCGGGCTCACGCTCGAGGTCGTGGAAGCCGACGAGACCAATTTTGACGAAGCACTGTCGAACCTCGTCGCGGCCGGGACGCAGGGGCTCGTAGTCTCCTCCGACGGCATTTTCCTCGCGCATCGCCAACAGCTTATCGACAGCACGATCAGGCACCGTCTGCCGGGACTATTTGCATATCGGCTACAGGCGGAGGCCGGCGGCCTGATGGCCTATGCGGCGCGTGTCGAGCAGCTTTCGCGCCGTGCCGCTTTCTTTGTCGATCGCATCCTGAAAGGCGCGAACCCCGGCGACCTGCCGATCGAGCAGCCCACACACTTCGCATTGGCCATCAATTTGCGAACGGCGAAAACTCTCGGCCTCGACCTGCCGGCCATGCTGCTCGCGCAAGCTGACGAGGTCATCGAGTGAGGCGCCGAGAGTTCATCACGCTGCTCAGTGGCGCGGCGGCGTGGTCGGTCGCGGCGCGCGCGCAGCAGGCGGTAGTGGGATTCCTTCATAGCGGATCGCAACAAGAATGGGCTCATGCGGTCGCAGCGTTTCAGGGCAGCTTGAGAGAAGCTGGCTACGTCGCAGATCAGAATTTGAAATCGACTATCGGTGGGCGCAGGATCAGTACGATCGCCTGCCTGCGCTGGCGGCTGATCTGGCAGGCCGCAACCCCTCTCTTATGTTCGTCGGTGGCGGAACACTTGCTGCGCTCGCCGCGAAGCGAGCCACGTCGACGATTCCGATCGTTTTCGCAATTGGCTCTGATCCGGTAAAAATGGGTCTTGTCGCAGCCCTCAATCGACCAGCGGGCAATTTGACCGGCGTGACCTTCCTGCTCAATGCGCTTGTGGCCAAGCGGCTGGAACTCCTGCGCGAGGTCGCGCCATCGATCGGTGCGATTGGTATCCTTGTCAACCCCACGAACCCCAATGCGCAAAGTGACGTGAGCGACGTGCAGGACGCGGCACGAATGCTCGGGCTCCGCACCCACGTAGGAAATATTCGCAGCGAGAACGAATTTGAAGTTGCGTTTGAAGAACTGCGCCGCGAGAGAGTCGGCGCATTTATCCTCTTACCAGACCCAACCTTTATTAGCTGGCGGAATCAAATCGTCGCGCTGGCTGCACGCCATTCGTTTCCGGGCATGTACTTCGTACGAGAGTTTGCGGTTGCGGGAGGCTTGATGACTTATTCGGCCAGCCTCACGGAGGCATATCGCTTGGCCGGCGGATACGTCAGCCGAATCGTCAACGGCGCCAACCCTGCTGACCTCCCGGTGTTGCAACCGACGAAGTATGAATTAGTGATCAATCTCAAGACTGCTAAGGCGCTTGGCCTCGACGTGCCTGTACAGCTTCAACAACTCGCCGACGAGGTGATCGAATGAGGCGGCGCGAGCTCATCACGCTGCTCGGCGGCGCGGCTGCGGCATGGCCGCTCGCGGCGCGGGCGCAGCAGTCAATGCCGACAATCGGCTATCTCAGTACAAGATCGCCTGGTGAGGCAAAGTATGTGACCGATGCGTTCAGCCGAGGCTTGAACGAAACCGGCTATGTTGAAGGCCGAAATCTGGCGATCGAATTTCGTTGGGCGGAACTTCAATACGATCGACTGCCAGCGCTAGCATCCGATCTAGTTCGGCGGCAGGTGGCCGTAATCGCCGCCGTTGGGGGAGCGCACTCCGGCCTGGCGGCGAAGGCGGCGACATCAACCATTCCGATCGTTTTCGCAAGCGCCGGCGATCCGGTCACGTTTGGTCTAGTTACCAGCCTTAACCGGCCGGGCGGCAACGTGACCGGCATAGCGATGACCACAGTAGCATTGGCGCCAAAGCGATTGGAGCTACTGCACGCGCTGGTTCCCGCGCCTGCCGCGATCGCAATGCTCGTAAATCCTAGTAGTCCCTATGTCGAAGCAGAAACGAAAGACGTAATGGCATCGGCGGGCGCCTTGGGACGACAGCTCCGGGTGTTGTATGCCGGCTCTGCACAGGAAATCGACGCCGCCTTCGCGACACTTGGTCGACAGCGGGCTGGTGCGCTTCTTGTCAGCGGCGATCCATTTTTCGACAGCGAGCGCGATCGCCTCGTCGCGCTCGCCGCGCTTCATTCTGTTCCGGCGATCTATCAATGGCGCGAGTTTGCTACGATCGGCGGGCTGATCAGCTATGGCACCAGCATTCTCGATGCGTATCGGCAGTCCGGCGTCTATGTTGGCAGAATTTTGAAGGGCGCCAAGCCAGATGAGTTGCCTGTACTGCAACCGACCCGATTTGAGACTGTGATCAATCTGAGGACCGCCAAGGCACTCGGCTGACCGTGCCGGACAAGCTGCTCGTGGCCGCCGACGAGGTGATCGAATGAGCAACTGTGTTGTTGGCTCAGTTGGATTGCGGCTGCCACGCAGCATTATCGCGGAGCATAGCGTTGAGGGTAGTGATCATTTTTCGCATGACGGCAACGATGATGACCTTGGATTTCTTGTTGGCGTGGGCAAGACGGTTGGAGAAGCTCTTGAGAGCGGGATTGTATCGGCTTGCGCTGAGGGCTGCCATGTAGAGGACATTACGGATCGGCATCCGACCGCCGTAGATACTGCGGTGTCCCCTGAGCTTGCCACTGTCGAAGTCGTATGGTGCGAGACCGACGAGGGCGGCGATCTGCTTGCGGCTCATCTTCCCGAGTTCTGGCAGCAGGGCGATGAGCGTGAAGGCCAGCACCGGGCCGACGCCCGGCATCGAGGTGAGCAGCTCATAGAGCTGAGCGAAAGCAGCATTGGTGGCGACCATTTCGGCCAAGCGCTTGTCGAGGAGGCGGATATCGGCCTCCAGTCGGACCAGGCGGCGTTTGCTGAGCCGCCTGAGCATGGCATCTTCGAGATGAGCTGCCTGGTTCTCGACGGCGACATGCTCGTCACACAGCTGTCTCCGCATGGTGACGACCTCGGCGAGCCTTTCGACCGCGCCGTCCCGTTGCACAACCCGTGTCGGCATGATGGCAACATACTCCGCGATCAGTCGTGCATCGAGGCGATCGTTCTTGGCCAGGACGCCGCGGGCGCGGGCGAACTGACGAAGCTTGTTCGGGTTGATACGTCGCACCGACAGTCCGGCCGCGAGCAAGGCACAGATGATACCACGCTCGTAACCGCCGCTCGGCTCAAGGCCAATTGCGCAGACCGCGAGCGGGCGCAACCTTGCGACCAGCTCGGCCCAGCCGGCGGTATCGTTACTCACCGAAAAGAACCAGCCCTCAGGCAGCACCACCACGTCCAGGCGGTCCTTCGACACGTCAATGCCGCCATAGGAAAGCTTTTCCATCTTCGTATCCCATCCTTGCTGATGCGGGCTCGTGCCCAGGCAACTGTGCGGGTATGGAAGAAGCGACTGGAGCACCAAGCTCATTCGCGGTCTGACTTCCGAGGCGGCTGCGGGCTTCCGGTCGCGACGAGGGCCGAATCATGATTCGACCTTCGTCACCCCTCACAATGCTCCTTTCTCGACATACAAGGCGGCGGGAGTTCATCACGCTGCTCGGCGGCGCGGCGGCGCGTGGCCGCTTGCGGCGCGGGCGCAGCAGCCGGCGATGATGCCGGTGATCGGGTTTCTCAATCCCACGTCATTTGACAACAGATTCGCGGATCGACTGCGCGCATTTCGCCAAGGGCTCAAGGACACTGGCTATATTGAGGGCGAGAACGTCGCCGTCGAGTACCGCTGGGCTGAGAATCAACTCGATAGGCTGCCCGCGCTTGCAACCGAATTAGTTCGCCGCCAGATCGCCGTATTGGTCGCAACGGGAGGTACCGCTCCGACCTTTGCAGCAAAGGCGGCAACCGCGACGATCCCAATCGTTTTCATTGTTGGCGAAGACCCGGTCCGGCTTGGCCTAGTCACCAGCCTCGCCCGCCCGGGCGGCAATTTGACTGGAGTCAATTTCTTCAATTCCGAGCTATCGGCCAAGCGGCTGGCACTTTTACGCGAGCTGACGCCCACAGCCGCTCGTATGGCCGTGCTCGTCAATCCGGCGAATGCGGCGACTACAGAGACCACGTTGAGAGACGTGGACCCGGCCGCCCGCGCCAGCGGACTGCAAGTCCAAGTCGTCAACGCCAGCACAAGCCGCGAAATCGATACGGCTTTCGCATCTCTTCGGCGCGAGCGGACTGAGGCACTATTCGTCGGCATTGACCCCTTTTTCACCAGCAGGCGCATTCAAATCGTCCAACTTGCTGCGCACCACTCGATTCCCGCATCATATTCAGGGCGTGAAATCACCGAAGTCGGCGGCCTGATGAGTTACGGGACCAACATTGCGGAGACATTTCGCCAAGTTGGTGTGTATGCCGGCCGCATCCTCAAAGGAGCCAAGCCGGCGGACTTACCGGTCCAACAGGCTTCCAAGTTCGAACTGGTAATCAACGCCCAGACAGCAAGAATGCTCGGCGTGGACTTGTCACCTTCCCTGCTTGCCCGCGCCGACGAGGTGATCGAGTGAAACGGCGCGAGTTAATCACCTTGCTTGGTGGCGCGGCAGCGGCATGGCCCCTTATGGCGCGGGCTCAGCCGGCAGACCGCGTGCGGCGCATCGGCGTGCTGATGGGCGTTGCGAATGATGCCGAAGGAGAGGCCCGCGTCGCGGCGTTCCGGCAGGGGCTTCAGCAGTTGGGGTGGGTGGAGGGCCGCAATGTCCTGGTCGAATATCGTTGGGGAGGCGGCGATCCGGCTCGGTTGACAATTCAAGCCGCGGAAGTGGCAGCCATGATGCCAGATGCAATTCTTGCCGGCGGTACGGCCGCGCTCGTACCAATGCAGCAGGCGACCCGTAGCATCCCGATCGTTTTCGTGGGGTCGGCCGATCCGGTCGGTCGCGGCTTCGTGGCGAGTTGACCGCGGCCAGGCGGCAACATGACCGGGTTCACTATTTTCGAGGTTTCGCTCGTCGGAAAGATGCTGGAAGCACTAAAGCAGATAGCGCCCGGTACAGCGCGAGCCGTTCTGCTCTATAGCCCGACCAACTCCAACGCTGCCGATTATTGGCGTTCGCTCGAGACGGTTGCGCCGACGCTTGCCGTCAAGCCGGTTGCGGCGCCTGTCCGCGATGCTGACGAGATCGAACGCGCCTGTGCCGCGCTGGCAGGCGAGAGGAACAGCGGCTTGCTGGTACCGCCTGACGCCAGTAGCACCGCCCGGCGTGAATTGATCATTGCTTTGGCGGCCCGGTACCGCCTGCCCGCGGTCTACCCCTTCCGGTTCTTCGTTACGAGCGGCGGGCTGATGTCCTACGGGCCAGACACGCTCGATCCATATCGGCGCGCGGCCGGCTACCTTGATCGCATCCTCAAGGGCGAGAACCCAGCCGATCTGCCGGTGCAAGTGCCGACCAAGTACGAGCTGGTCATCAATCTGAAACCTGCCAAGACACTTGGCATAACCGTACCAGAAACCCTGCTTGCCCGCGCCGACGAGGTGATCGAATGAAGATGCTGTTTGCTGCAGTGCATGAGTGAGGAATTGGCGGTCCCTAACTGGTATAATCGGGGCGGCGGCGTTCTGGGAGGAGCTCCCATGCCCCCCATGAGGCGGCGGGACCTTATCGCGCTGCTCGGCGGCGCAGTGGCAGCGTGTCCGCTTGCAGCACGTGCGCAGCAGATGAAGCTGCCGACCATTGGATTGCTGGGCGGGGCCACTGCTTCGGCCCAGGCCAAATGGACCACCGCTTTTGTTCAGCGACTGCACGAGTTGGGTTGGTTCGAGGGTCAGACCGTCGCGATCGAGTATCGCTGGGTGGAGGGACGTTTCGAGCGCTCACCCGCGATCATCGCCGAGTTCGTCCGGCTCAAGGTCGATGTCATTGTCACGCATGCGACCCCAAACGTCTTGGCTGCCAAGCAAGTGACATCGGTGATTCCAATCGTGTTCCCCTCGGCGGGGGACCCGGTTGGCAATGGGCTCGTCACCAGCCTTGCGCGACCGGGCGGTAACGTCACAGGCCTGTCGGTCCAGTCATCCGACTTGGCTCAAAAGGCAGTCCAACTGTTACGCGAGCTCCTCCCGAATCTCGGCCGCTTGGCGATCTTGTACCATATCGGCAATCCCGTCACAGCGCTGCAAACGGACGCGGTTAAGTCAGCGGCCGGCAGGTTCGGCCTCGATGTCGCTATAGTTGAAGTCCGCCATGCGGAGGGTATCGCGCCCGCTATCGAGGCGCTCAAGGATCGCGCCGAGGCACTGATCGTTCCGAGTGAACCCCTCTACAACACCAATCGAATTCAGATCAATGCCTGGGCGCTGAGGGCACAGCTGCCGACGATCTACTTTGACCGGGTGTATGTCGAAACGGGGGGCCTGATGTCCTATGGGCCAAACTGGCCGAGCTTGTGGCGTCGCGCTGCCGAGGTCGTCGACAAAATTCTACGCGGTGCAAAACCGGCCGATATCCCGGTCGAGCAGCCGAGGACGTTTGAACTGGTCATTAACCTCAAGACCGCCAAGGCGCTCGGCTTGAGCATTCCCGAGTTGTTCCTGCTGCGCGCCGACGAGGTGATCGAATGAGGCGGCGCGATTTATTCGGATCGAAAAAAGGCCCGTGAAATCGGCACTTCTGGCACTGAAAGTGTCAATCCCCGGTCGAGTTTGACACTTTCGATTCATCTTTCGTTCGTCGCGTGCGATGGTCCCGCCAAGCACTGCGCTGGTCTAACCTTCCTGTGCGCTAGAACTCTGAACCTGTCTGCAGCGGGGCGATCTCCAGCTTATATTCACTCGGTCGCATATTCTCGCAATAAAGATGAACACGCAGGCCGAGATTTTCAGTGGGATTTATTCGCCGAATTTGCGCTCGTCCGGCGGTGAGCGAAATCCCGCTGGGATGGATGACCCCGATCGAGTGTTCAAAACTTACTGTAGGACGACCGTCGTTTATAACCGAAATGTTCTCTAGGCCGTCCACGGTCTTAATTTCTGCATTATCAAGTCTCACCCAAAAACCCGAGTGCTTGGCAATGGCACGACCGGAATTCTTGAGTTTAAAAGTTAGGTCCTCTGACGGATCGTCTTCTGTTGCATGACGGATCTTGATGTGAAGTTCTAATTTCGGCTTCTGGCGACGACCAAACATATCGTCCAGGTCGGCTGGGAAGCCCGCGGTCGTCGTCGGCGAGACGGCGGCGCGCAGGATCAGCCCGGCGTCGGCGTCGTTCGGCCAGGCTGACTTCAGGATTTCGCTTGCCGGGCGCACCCTGTCGCCGAGCGCCATGGCGGCGATCGCGCGGGTGAGGCTGCGACGCTGCTCGTGCACGAGCGCGAGGCGGTCGGGGCGAAGCGGAATGGGAATGCCGCGAAGCTGCTGTGTGGTCATATCGCGAGCATGACACGACCCGGCGCAACCCGTGAGTGACGCATCACCGGCTAGTCGAGGACGATATTCGCCAGCAGCTCATGCAGCGCTTCGGCGATCCGCTGGCGATCCTCGACCTCGCATTCCGTCAGGTAGTGCAGTGCGCAAAGCTTCGCGGTTTCCTCCAGCGTGAAATCCGTCGTGACCGAACGACGGCCATCGCGCTGCCTTTGTCTGTGCCGACGCATGCGCTCGCGGTGTCGGGCTCGGCGGCGGCTATGAAGTGGCGTTTCGGAAAACGCTTCCATCATCCTGTCCGCTACGGGCCGACTTGACCGGCAACGCCGTCGAACAGGCGCTGCCGGGCGGTCCCCGTCTGCCCATTTTTTTGTTCTCCCTGAAAACCTGCGGATATCCGCACGAGCCCGGCGGCCGCGGCGGCGACGCATCGCCATGCGCCCCTTTCTGTTTAGTCCAGCCCATCCAAAAAATAGCACCCTGTAAAGAGGTCCTGCACGGTGCATGATCGTCCATCAATTCGTCGGCTACCGAAAGCGGCCACGACGGAAAGGTTCGTGGCCGATCGCCGAACGCCTCGCCGAGATTGAAAGGGATTGGCTATGATACGAGAGGAAAGCGAGGTCATCCAGCAGACGCTTGCTAGCACAATCGATCTGCTCAACAGCATCACCTCGGCGCTCGCCACGGTCCAACACTCTGTCTCCTTAATGGCGAAAGGACTAGAGAACGTCGAGCAGAACCTCCTCACCATTGCCCGCTTAATGCACGATGAAAACAATAGCGCATAGAGCTTAGCGGGAGCGGAGCTTGGCGCTCGCGGCGTGTCGGGCTCGGCGTCGTGGGATTTCGGAGAAATCTGCTATATCCATCGCTGCAAAACCGGGGCGGGGAGGTCGTTTTTTCCAGATCGGGCCCGAAAGGCGGACCGGCGGCTCCGTCGACGCATTGGCGCCCGAGTTACGAGGAATTTAAAAAACGGAGGCACCGAAATGGGCTTACGCGGACCAAGGGGGCGACCCGACGAACTCGCGCGGTTGTTAGGATTCCCTCACATCGGCGGCGGACCCTCGAGCCACGGCTTGCGACCGAGGCCGAAGTCATGGCGACCGCCAGCGCCGACAGCCCGCTCGGTTGGTTGAATTGGAGCGTGCCGCCCGAACCCGAATCCGGTCGTCGGCGTCGCACCAGGGCTCCGAAGACCCCTGCGAGGTGCGTTCTCCCGACGCAGACGCTTCCGCGCCTCCTGGGCCTCGGGCGGCGGCGCTCGCGGGCGGCGGGATGGCCGGTCAAGCACTTGCGACACCTGATAGGTACGCCTCGGCTGTCCGCCGACAGTGGCAACGTGCAATGGCTCGATCATCTTTCCTTCCTTCATCGGCGACCGCTTTCTGTCCGCGAGCCGTGGTCTCGCGGAGCGACGTGCGACGGCGGCCACTCTGTTGTTTCCTCCCACTCGCCCGATCGGCTGCTGTCGGCCATATGCCGCATGAGGCTGGCGCGGCCGTTGTCGCCGATCGCCTGGTGGTAATGCAGCCATGCCTCCCACTGTGGTGATCCGATCTTGAGGACGGCGCGGCCGTTGGAGCCGAGTTCGGCAACCGGAGCTGCTGAGGCTGTCCGTGGCTGCGGCTGGCTTGCTTTCTTCTTCATCGCAAAGCCGTTACTCTTTCTTAGAGTTCTCTTCTTAAGAGTTGGGCCAGCGCTACGGCTGGGGTTTTTAGGCTCCGTAGGCTGTGGTATTGGCTCGGAAACCCCCGCGCCACGGCTGGTGTTTTCGGGCAACGGATACGGCTCGCGGACCACCATCCCGTAGGTGTTGGCCAAGCCTCGTCCGCCACCCCGCTTGACCCGCAGGTGGCCACGGTTTGCCAGCGTCGAGACCGCCTTCCGTGCCGTTTCGCCGTGTACGCCTGCCTCGCGGGCAAGTCTTTCAATGCCGACGAAGCACTCGCCGCTGCCGTTGTTGAAATAGTTGCTGATGGTGAGCCCGACATGGATGGCGATGTGCGATAGCCCGTGATCGCCCGTCAGCTGCCGGTGCCAGGCGAGCCGATCTTGTGGGCGGACGCCGGTCATGACGCGGCCCCTGCAATTTGATCCAGCGCGCAACCGAGCGGCCCGCTGGCACGACCTTGCGCATCGCGGCACAACGCCTTGCGGATCACTTCCGGGTCGGCACCGCACTGCACGGAGATCGAGAACACAATGGCCGCGTCGCGTGCGTTGGTATCGGCAGCGGAATTGCTCTTGTGATTGTTCAAAAACAGCTCGCTGATCGAACCGTCCGGGTATCGGCTAAAGGTCGCCGTGTAGCGGAGGCCGCCGACCTCGATCTCGAAGGTCGTGCTTGTGCGCCTGTTCGGCAGTCTGCGGCGCGCGGTCATGACGCCGCTCTCCGCAGAAAGCCGAGCGGGGAATCCAGCGATGGCGGCCGAACCCGTGTCACAGCTCTGTCAGGGGTTAGCAGGCCGTACTGATTGACGCTGCCGCTTGTGTGCGCGATCGCGATCCATCCGCGATGCTTCAGCAGATCGACCAGCCGATAGGTCGAGCGCTCGGAAACATGGGCGGCGGCGGCCAGAACCGGGTGCTCGGATTGCACTGGCCGGTGTCGACGTGCAGATGCAGGCCGATGGCCACAGCGACGCGGACGGCGGCATCCGGCAAGTCGGACGCGAGAACTGCGCGCATCCAGTTGTCGCGATCGGGCAAGGTTTTCGGCCAATTCGCCAGCGCTTCGGCGCGACGATCGGCTTGCGTGATGTGGGGTTGGCGGCTATTTCCCGTGGCGTCGCTAGATGACCTGATGCCTACGGAATAACCGCCGGGATGCGGTCCCGGCGGCTTCCGTTTTCGGGGGACATGATTAGGGTCTCCGACGCTAAGGTTCGTCGGAGGCCTATTGTCCCCGCATCTCGCGCGGAGGCATCTCCCCGCAAATATTTTATTTGATGGTAGACGGAATTGGCGGCATCGAAGCTTCAAGCAGCGCCGGTAACTTGTTGCGGTTCCAATAGATTCGGTTGAGCTCTCGTTCTTGGGGCTTCTTGTAGCCCTTGCGCTTCATGGCACGCGCGAGGAAGAAGGCGAGCGACGGTGTGGTGGTGGAGCCAGTCCGCGTCGGGTCGAGCCCAGTACCCTTGGCCGCGTTCGGCATCACCGCCTGAAATCCAGATGTTTCTCATCAGGTGCTGCACGACATGGCGTCCGCGCGGAAACGGGACAAATGGCTGGTCGTCGGTTTCAATCAGATAGCTGCGGACCGTTACTATGATCTCATCGAAGCGGCTGTGCTGTTTCATCTCGCGGCCGTAGCGTCGGAGCCGATAGTCACGGTCAAGTCGGCTTTGGCGCAACTCTAATCGTGGAGGTCGAGGCCGCCGCCCAGGCCGCTGCGGAGAATGCCACTAAGACCCGCGAGGAGGCCCTCGACCCCGCCACCGTGATCGATGCGGCCAAGGTGGGCGCTTCGGTGGCAACTGCGGAGCTCACTCGTGATCGCCTGCGCGCTGCATTGCCTCGGTTGCAGGAGCGGCTCAAGCAGGCGCGGGAGCGGGAGTACGCCGAGTGCTGGCTCAACGACTACGCGGCGGTCAAGGTCAGGCGTGATGCGGCGGCGGAGCAGTTGCGCGAACGGTACCCCACAATCGTCGCCGAGCTAGTCGCCTTGATGGCCGACATCGCCGCCACCGACAAGGAAGTCGACCGCATCAATGTGGCTGCACCGTATGGTGATTATCCCCGCCTGCGCGGCGTCGAGCTGACTGCCCGTGGGCTGGATCGTTTACTGCAGCCCGACATCTCCATCGTGCAAGAGCTGCGGCTGCCCTGCTTCGATCGCGCGCCGGACATGCCGCTCATGGCGTATCCGCTGCCGCAGCCGAATTTCGCGGTGGAGTTCGCTGAACATCGATTCCGCCCGACACTTTCGATTGGCGGAATTGGCATGAGGAAATTGAACGCCGCAACGGCCGCCTCCGTGCAGAGAACGCGCGGATCATTGCGCAGGCCGGGAAAGCAGCCCGCCCGCGAGGAGCGGGAGGCCGCTGAAGCAAAAGAGGCCAATCAGGTGGCCGTAGGAAGATAGGAGATCGCCAATGGACATCCCCCGAGACCCGCGCCGTGCAGGGCTGCCGTTCAGCCGGGTGACGCTCTTCAATTCGTCCGAGTGCAGACCCACATTGTCTTCGACCGGCATTCCCAGCCCACACGCTGCTGCCGGGGCAGCGCAAGCGCGACGTCGAGATGACCCACGACGAGATCGCGTATTTTCAGGAGCAGCGCCGCCCTGATCGGTTCTTCCCAGGCACGACGACGCTCAAGCCGCTGCACCCAATCATCATCGAAGGCGTCCCATCGATGGTGCAGGCTGGCGGGCACTATGAATAACGGTCCTGGCAGGAGGATCGCGCATGTGGCTCGGCGAAGCGGCTGACCGCCGTCCCATAGGAGACCCACCCGGTGCGCCCCGCGAGCCGGGATGCGGCATGGGTCGTGGGATGTCAAGGCCGTAGAGGCGCTTGGCGCGCTACACCAGCTGCGGTCCTTGTAGAGTCGTGCTCAGCGTAGCGCCGCATCCGGCTTGTATCCGCAAGTCCTTCACCACGACGGCACTGTTCGGATACATGCGCTGGAGATACTCGGCCGCCTCGATGGCGACGACCTTGCGGTCGCGGGTGGCGGCCGTCGGTACTCACCGAATGCGGTTCAGGCGATGGTCCGGCGCAAATAAAACGCGCTCAAATAAAAAAGGGGCCGCTGATTTGGACAGCGGCCCCTGAGTTCCCATAAATCCACACGTGTGACTCTCAGCCCAAATGAATCCAACCGGGGAAGCCGAGCGTCTTGCCGGACCACGTGCGAGGCCGTTGGAGATACCCCCGGTTATCTATATGCCGAGGCTCGCAACATTCTGCTCTTCTCGTCGGTCAGGTTCGGTCCTCACCCCTTCCTGTACATCATTGGTGTTGCTGCTGGTGCAGCCGGGGGAAGCCAGAGCGGGATGATGACGCGTCCCCACAAACGGGTGTCGTGGCCGCCATAGTTCTTCTCGTACACGTCCGTGGTGAGATAGGCTCTGCAGGATGGCCGGACCGAAGCTCTTACCGATCAGTCCACCGACGGCAACTTGGCTTTGCTTCGCGTAAGCGTCAATGGGCGAATTAAGATCCGTGGACCCGAAGGCGACCAGACCGAACTCCCAGTCACCGAACTTCCTGGTGGCGGTCAGATCGACATTTAGGAAGTCCGGATTGCAGCCATTCAATGCGAAGGGCGCCGGACACGGCGACAGTTGCGGACTTCCCGTAACATGATCGAAGTGAGTGCCCCAAATGACGTTCGCGGTCAGGTTCAACTGATTGCCGGTATAACTCAGGGCAAAGCGCTGATTGAGCGAGGTGTCGCTCCAAGCCACTTCGCTATTAACGTTGATATAGGCACCGAGCAGGTAGCTGAACCCCCAATTGTTACCGAGGTCCCACGCCAGTTGGCCCGAGACCAGCGGATTGTAGACGCCGCGCAGGTAGTTCGTGTTATGGACGCCGACCTCGACCACGGGACCCGCTATCAGGAACTGCACCCTGCCGCCGAAGATCGTCCACGGGGTCGACCAAGCGATGACCGGGATATCGACTCCGACCGATACGTCGACGTCACTTCTCCGGCCCCAGTCCCCGGTATTGACGAAATAGAGACCCTGAGGAAGTGGAGCCCCGGACGCAAGACCCACAGTTTCGCCCGGCTGGGTCACCGAGCCGGCGAGGGCCGAGGCGGCAGTACAGAGCGACAGCACGCTCGCTGCCGCCAACTTTGCAAACTTGCTGGTCATTTTGTATCTCCCTAGATATAGGAGTCCCGTGGCGGGACTCGGTTCCGCTGCAGTCCATCCCTGCGTAGTATGGGCGCATCCGCACCACAGGTGCGTCGCAAGCGGTCGGATTAACGTCCGACACTTGGGCCGGGGAGGGCTCCCGCAGCGTGTCACAGTCGGGGGCAAAGAGAGACAACTCTCAGTACCGCGTCCGACTTCCGAAGAGCGTCCGCTTCCCCATAGCGGACGCCTTGAAGCAGGAAGCCAGCGCCAATACTATTTCACATCGTGACAAGATCGAGGCAGTTGCTGTTAGGTGTGCGCTTCGCCAGGCAAGTGTTGCAAAAATGCCCCTCCCCGCTCCGCAGGTTCTCCCCACGGTTTTCACCTCATGCACGAGCTTGCCGACCTGATGCCGCCCGCATTGAGCGGTGCCCCCTGAACGCAACGGCTCGTTAACGCAACTGCCGTCTACTGCTCGCAACCGGCTGTCGCCTCCCGCCGCGCTCCCAACGCTGATGATCCAACACGGGGGCCGGCCGGTCACCTTCCACAGCAATCTCAGGATCGCCGAGCGACGGGCGGTGAACTCCGACGCGCGAGCACTGGCGAGCGCACGGGGTCGCTGCCTCGCGAGCCGCGACCAGCAGAGCAGGGGGTTTCCGATAAAAGCTAGCGGCCCGAACCAGCGACGCTGAGATCACATTCTGCCGTTAACAAGCTTGATCGAGCCAACGCTGAAATCGACGTCGGTTACGGTTGAGGCGCGGCCCACTGCGCCACGGTTCTCATTGGCCAGTCGGATTTCCGCAGCGCCGGGCGCGCGAGGACGTCAGCAACGATCTTCCGCGCGACGTTATCAGCTGCGGCACGAACTTATTTTTTCTTTATGGCTTCTTCGCTCAATATGTTCTCGGAGTACCTGCAGCAGTCGGCAACGAAATCGTGGTTATCCTTGAGGCCCTGTAGATCAACAAAAACGTTGCCCATTGCTATCTCCTCGGAATTAATGACTTTTGTGGTTATACCACATCTGCCAAAATTCGCGCTTCAACGACCGGCACCGGAGCAAGCTCCTGATCTCCAATCTCCACGCGCGTAGGAGCGTCGCCGCTCCGGTTCTCCCGTTCCTCGGGATACCAGTAATGGTTGACCGCTGCGTTGCGGTCGCGTCCCACAACGTTGCCGCAGTCACAAACCATCATCCGCACCGAGAGTTTGCGCATCTCTCGGTGGATTTGGCCGCATTCACAGCAAGTCTGACTACCAGGAAATCGCGGATCAATCTTAACGAGCCTTCGCCCCCGCCAGTCGGCCTTGTAGGCGCAGTAAGTGACCAGTCGAGACATTCCGGCATCGGCTACGGAAAGAGCGAGATGCCGGTTCTGAGTCATACCTTTCACGTTCAGTGTCTCGATCTTCAACACACCAGCCTTGGTTGTCAGCCGGTGGCTCAATTGGTGCAAAAAATTCTTCCGGCGCTCCCGCACTTTGCGATGGATTACGCCAACACGGCGCGCTTGAGCGCGTCTTCGGGTCGATCCTTTCTTGCGGCGGGATAGCGCCTTCTGCGCGCGGCGCAGCCGCTTTTTGGCTTTGCGCAAATGCTTGGGAGCGGAGATTTCGTCGAAGGTCGTTCCGTCAAAGGTCGTAACCAGCGTGGCAACGCCAAGGTCAACGCCGATCGTCACAGCGCTCGGCGCAAGCGGTTCAGGGCGAACGCACTCGAATTGCGCCGACAGCATCCAACGATCGCCGTCACGCCAAATACGGGCCGAAAGCAAACGTCCTTCTGGCAAGTCGCCGCCGCGAAGCCGAATGGTTCCGATCTTGGGCACGCGCGCCGCTTGTTCGGAGATCTCGGTCGCCTGTCCGACGCAATAGATGCCCGCCTCATTGACGAATTTCTTCTTGACCTTGGGAAAGCCGCACTGCCGACCAGCCTTGCGTTCATTTACCATTCGGCGCAGCGTCGCATCCATCCGAGTTGCAGTGTCGAGCACAGCGTGCGCGGGAAGATCGGCCAACCATTCCGTTCCGACTTGACGCTTCATGCCGATCGCAATTGGTTGCAATTGCTTCCGCCAGAGAAACTTGCCAGTCGCTTCGTATTCGGTCTTTTCTCGATCCAGAAGCCGGTTCCAGAGGAACCGCAACGATCCGGCCCATTGATTGAGCCTGTGCGCCTGTTCGGCTGTTGGATAGAGCCGCGCCTGCCAGCCGCGAATAATCACGTCTTAAACCCTTCCAAAGCAGGCGACCGCAACGCCTGTCCGTCCGACCGTACTTCTGTAGCCGGATCATAATAAAGGTTTTTCATGAGTTCTTTTTGGGTTAGCGGCCGTTGAATTTCCGCACGACTTCCGCCCCGCCATTGTCCCAACACCCCGATGCGACGAATACCTGT
>CAVUAI010000059.1:0-132892 GCA_963739385.1 uncultured Alphaproteobacteria bacterium | reverse complement strand
GAGGGTCATGGCCCGCTATGAATGTCAGTCCGATGTACTGGATCTCCAGTGTCGGCGCTTTGAAGAAGTCTTTCGCGCCTGGAAGCTCACGCGCGGCATCGAACATCATTTCGGCACAGCGCTCGGCATAGCGCTTGAACTCGCGAGCAACTTGGCGTGAGTGTCAGCTCTGTCGTGCGCTTCCGTAGTGTCTCAATCAAATCTCCCGAGCTGAATGCTTCGCTTACACCGCCAATTCAGGATATGGTCAACCTAACGGCAAACGCTCTAACTAAGTGCCCTTCCCCACCAGTTTTGGCTTCATCGTTTTGTTCACCAGACAGTGCGTTCCATTATCAGGATCCTCCGCACGACGTGGCCGCTTGAGGCGGCATTCTCTTGGATCCGCAGGATCTGTTACGCCGTAGAAGGCGTTGATGATGGCCTGTTCTTGCTCAGGTTTGAACGCATTGGTTTGGCCCAACATCACGTATTGGAATATCTGTGGCTGTGTCCTGGTAACAAAAGCAAAATAAGCCGAATGGGGCAACTTTCCTGTCGAACAACCTTGATAGGCGTTTGCTCGTGTATATTTCCTCCCGCCTGGCGTGTCTTTTCCCCGCAGCGCATAAGTGAAACACTGTCTCGGAAATGCCATCTGGCAATAATAATGCAGGGTAATATCAGCCCAATGTGTGGGCCTGGTTTTGAGACAATCCGTCATGGCTTTATGGGCTTTAGGAGTAGATTTGGGGGTTCCTGGTGGGCCGCTCCCGAAAGTATCCGAGCTCGTCTTCATAGCGGCCAATATGGCAGTTCCTGGAAGATCCATATTGGCCGCCGGTGCGTTCGGCCGGTAATCGGTGTAGGGGAAGCTGGGATTATTGGCCGGATTGGCGACAAGCTTATCCAACTCGTCCTGTGACGGAACCGGTCTCCAGTCTTTGACCGTGTCGACCTGGGGCGCCTGATCACCCAAATCTAATTTCGCCAGAGTGGCGCTATCAAGAGTTCCGGTCTCCGGCAGCCCGGATTGTTTCTGGAATTCTTTGATAGCAGCGCTGGTCCGGGGGCCAGAAATGCCGTCCGCCGTACCCGGATCGAAGCCCAATTGTGCAAGCCTCATTTGAGCTTGCTGGATGACTGGACTAAATCTGGCGGCCTGACTGGCTGGAGACAGCGCCATTCCGGCTACAATTATCAGGCCAATGATCAACGAAATTCGGATATCTATCATCCATTTGTCTCCCGATGACTGAAGTTTTTGCCTCCCGATTTTGCAAGAACAGCGGCACCGCCGTTTGGGGGCCGACAGTCAGGTCACAGATATACAAAACTATCACAAATCGGCCAAACTGTAAAAGGGATCAAAGGCTCGACCGGCGCTTGGTTGAGCAACGATTGTCAGACCCCCAACTGCTCCAGTCCGTACTGTTTTTACTGCGTTACGGTCGTACCGGTGGTTCGAGCGCATGAGAAGAGTTTCGAGACCGCGAAGAGCACCCAAATGTATTTACTTTGACTTAACCTCTCTTATAGTGTGTGGGAGTTTGAGCAGGCTCTGGCTGGTGCGCGTATTAATTGGATTTCCGCCTAACCTCGACTGCGAACTTAGCTGCTACGACGTCCGCTATGAAGAACGGCGCCACGCCCTCGGATTCTATTTCTTCGCAACGCTTTGCCACGCGCGGACGAGCCATTTCCCGCTGCCGGTCAGCTAGCCCTAGCACCTCTAGATGTGTGCAAAGAGGATCGATTGCTTCGATCCGTTTTGGACGGAGCACCGCAAGCTGGTGCCCGACGGTTGAGCTTATGCGCTCGTGGAAGGCGGCTGGATCGGCGGCACCTCGGGCGGAGGGTGTTCGCCCATCATTTTGCGCCGCACCGGAAGGTCATGATCCGCGCGTATGGCAGGGACGCTGGCCTTCGAATGTTTCACCGTGCACTGGGGTTAGGCGGTTTTCGCTTTCTTTCTGCGCAGGCTGTTCGGCCTCTCCGGCGACGTCGCCACGGCCGCGCTCACACATCAGGTCCGCTGCGCGAATGCTCGATGATTGCCTCGCCGATGGACCCCGTTACCTAGTCGGCAACCGCTTCATGCTGACATGGTCCTTGCGGTGGCGCTCGCTCCGGTCGTCCTGGCCCACGCCTACGGCGGAGCGTTGCCGGCGTTCGCCGAGATATTGCCTGTCAAGAAAGCATTGAACGAGGAACTGCCTGCTTGGCGGGCCGGTGAGTTCGCTCTGCGCACCAGGACTACAGGGGGGAACGCGATTAGGCGCAGGCACTCCTGGGGTAATCTAGACAGGTGGATTGCGCTCTCGGTCGCCCCCACGGTCGAGCTCAGGCGAACGGTGCAACAGAACGAGGCTGAAGAAATCCAACTTTTCGAGGCGCGCATGCCATTCTTTGTCAACTTCTTTGCCATGTCACGGCGCCGCCTGGTGATGCTCGGCACAGGTCTTGCGTCGCTCTTCCAAGTCGTAAGCATCGCGCTCGCGGGCGTGTTCGGCAGTCGCGGGACCGCAAAGGAGCGGATCACGGCAGCGCTGACGACACCGCGGTCCCAGAGGCTGGTGTTCGACGTGCTGCGCGCGTTCCTGCCCAATATGGTGCTCGCGAGGCAGCTCATCACCTCCTACGAGAACAAGGGCACCGCGATCACTGTGCGGCGCGACGACGTGCTCGACGTTCTGAGCCGCGATGAAGAGTTCGAGGTGGTGTACGAACCGCGTATGCGCGAGATCACCGGCGGGGAGAATTTCTTTCTCGGCATGCAGGATTCGTCGGACTACACGCGCGACCGCTCGAACATGCGGCTTGCCGCACGCCGTGACGACGTGCGCGACATCATTGCGCCGTTCGCGGCCAGAAGAGCCGCCGAATTCGTCGCCGCCTCGGACGGCCGCATCGACGTGCCGCGCGACCTGACCTTGCGGGTGCCCGCACTGCTGATGGGCGAATATATAGGAACTCCTGGTCCATCCGAGCGTCAGATGATCGAGTGGACGAGCATCATGTTCTGGTACCTGTTTATAGATCTCGCGGGCGACCCCGCCGTCGCCGCCAAGGCCCGCAACGCCGCGCGAAACTGCCGAGATTACCTGGATTCAGCGATTCGGGAACGGAAACAAACCCCGACCGCGCGAGATGACGTGTTGAACCGGTGTCTTGCGATGCAAGCGGCTGGGCTGCCCGGCATGGACGACTTAGGGATTCGCAACAATCTCATCGGCCTCCTCATAGGCGCGGTCCCCACTACATCAAAGGCCGCGATCCAGGCTCTCAACGAGCTTCTCGATCGCCCGGACGCGCTTGCAGCGGCTGGGCGTGCGGCACGCATGGACGACGATGGGTTGCTTTCGCGCTACATCTTCGAAGCTCTACGCTTCAACCCCGTCAACCCTATCATTTACCGGCGCGCCGCGCGCGACGCCGTAATCGCCAAGGGAACGCTTCGCGCCCGCAAGGTTGCCAAAGGCACGATGGTGCTGGCGGCAAACCTCTCAGCAATGTTCGATCCGCTCCGGCTGGATGCGCCCAAAACGTTTCGCGTAGATCGTCCATGGGACGATTACCTTCTTTGGGGTTACGGCTTGCACACTTGCTTCGGCGAGCATATCAACCGGATGCTGATCCCTGCCACCCTTAAGCCGCTACTGAAAACAATCGGATTGAGACGCACTCTTGGGCGCGATGGACTGATCGACACGGACGGGACTCCCTTCCCGGCGCACCTCGTATTGGAGTTTGATGGCGTGTGAGCAACCGTCCGTGAGTCAGGGTGATACCGGTCCGCGTGACACCAGGCGAATTTGTGACTGCTGCGGGGGATAGTCATGTCCAATATCGCAGGCAAGGCATTCGCGTTTAGGCGCGCCGCTGAACTTGATTTGAATTAACTTCAAAAATTCAAACAAGCTAAAACAAATCCAGTTGGGGGCAAAAAAAGCAAGGTTTTGTTGCGCGTTGTATCACCGTTAGTCCGATGAACGACATCACGGTCATTCATTCGATCACCTCGTCAGCAGGGCGAGGAGAGTCAACTTTAACGGCGGCGTTCGAGCGCTATGGACGCTTGGGAGGAGCAGATAAGATCACCGCACCCGATGACTGGCTCCCCATCGGCGATGTTGTCGAAGCTAAAGTCCTTGCCCAGCTTCGGCCCGGCCGGCAGTTTTTGGGTGCAAACGGCGGAGCAGTGGCAGAAAGCCTGGGCAGACGCGATGGCGTTCTAGATCAAGGCCGGCAAGTCACATGATGGCGTCGGACCACGACGTCCCTGACGTCGAGAGTTCCCCTGGCTCCTGTATCCGACGGCCTTTTTTTGGTGTCTCTTTGATGTGTGCCGGTCCTGGCTCAATTTGTTTTAGGCGCTATCAAATGCGACGAGACTCAGGCTCCGTCCCGCGCCTTGAGCGCGCTGGTCCATTGCCTCAGCGGCCAAGCATTCCGAACAAGTTTTACTGATTGCGCGCGCCCGGCTGGACGAGGTTGCTGCGAACTATGAACGGTGGAACAGAAACGATAGACTTGGGAGTTGATCGCGAAGCAAGCAGGAAGGGCCAATGTCCGACGAAGAGCTGAAAGCTGAACTCGATCGCCTCCGCAACGAAAACGCGGCTCTTAAAAAGGGGGCGTCCTCCAGTGTCCGCATGAAGGTGAGCGAAAAGGGGGCGGTCTCGATCTACGGCATGGGGCGCTTTCCCGTGACCTTGTACAAAGAACAGTGGTTGAAGCTATTGGACATGTCGGATGACATTCGCGCGTTCATTGCTGCGAACGACGCGCAGTTGAAAGCGAAGGACTAATGATGTGTGCCGGTCCTGGCTCAATTCGTTAACGCACCCCAGCCAGCAAGTCGCTCTCCACTGGGCAAAAGGTTGCGACCAGGTCACAAGCCCGATGTCATGGAGGCGCCCCCTCCGTTTGACTAGTCCGCAGAGCGATGCAGACCATTTCAAGGGCAACGCGGAGGTCGCGCCGACCCTCTGGGTTGAACTGTTCGCGGTGAAGTCGACACTGGCGAAGTGCGTTGGGAGTATCGCCACTCCTCGTTCGAATCTCACCCAAGCTGGTTGCAACCCGCGGCTACTCACCGCCGCCCCCCGCTAAAGCGCGTGTCAAGCTGGAGACGTGGGCATGAAACAGACTTTGGTAACGAGTGCGATCCCCTTTGCTCTCGACAAGGCCGATGCCGTAGACGCCAAGCTTGCTGCGCTTGTGCCGGAGTTGCGCGATGGCGGCGAGATTCGCGATGCGCTGCGCCTCAAAGGTATCCATTTCATGACCGTAACGGTGGTGCGCGGCGATGCCGGCGAGCCTACCTACCTCCTGTTCGAGATCAACGCGGACGGTGAGGCGAGCGATGCCTACGCTCTCGTAAATGACAACCTCAAGACCTTAGTGACCGGGATATTCGCCGTCGCCGGCATTCATCAAGAAGGCGAGCTCGGTGCGTTCCTGGCGCGCCATCGCATCCGCACCGGGCAGGGTCTGTTCGACGTGCCAGGCCTTGATTTCTGCGGAACGCCAGGAATGACGGTGTCTCGCATCAGGGCGGAGCGCGATCTTGCGCGCGAAATCCGCAACTATCTTGACGCTAACCCACCGGCGGGGGCGCCATTAGCCTTGCTGGGACAGATCCGTACACATGTCGCCGCCATACCCGGGCTTAGCCCCTTGCTGTCATCTGAACCAGTCGCTCGGCTAGCGGCGGGAAGCCAAGATAAGCTGGATCCTCTTTTCGTCTTAAGTCTCCTCGGGCTCGGCCTGCTTAAGTTCTCCTGGCCGGTGCTGCTGCTTCTCGGTGTCCTGGTGGTCGGCGCCGCGGTCGCCGCGACGAGCGCAGCCGGCGGGACGGTGGGCGTGATCGCCTTACTCGTCGGGTTGATTTTTGCGGCCTTCGCTCTGCTCGGCGTGCTAGTCGCCGTTTATTTCGGTCTGCGTCGCCTGGAAGAAGCGAACACGCCGGATGATAGCGCACCCGACGCGCGAATCCTGGAGCAGGTGATAGCGTACGAGAACTGGTCCCAACAAAACCATCTCGCTGGCATCTCGATCATGCAGCCCGGCTGGCTTCGCGGCTTGACGCTTCGCATCGCTTTCTGGGTCATTCAGCAGATGGCGGCCAAACGCTTTCGCCCCGGCTTCCTTGGCGAGATCGGCACGATCCATTTCGCGCGATGGGTGCGGCTGCCCAAAACCAACAAGTTGCTTTTCTTCTCGAACTACGGCGGCAGCTGGCAAAGTTATCTTGAGGACTTCATCACCAAGGCGTCGTTCGGTCTGACCGGTGCATGGAGCAACACCGCGGGCTTCCCGCGTACGCGGAACCTGTTTCAGGACGGGGCAGTTGACGGCGACCGCTTCAAGCGGTGGGCGCGGCGCCAACAGCAGCCGACGCGCTTCTGGTACAGTGCCTATCCTGACCTGACCACGGCGCGTATCCGGACAAATGCAGCGATCCGCCAGGGGCTTTGCACCGTCTCAACAGAGGATGAAGCGGCTGCCTGGCTGGACCTGTTCGGCTCGAAGGTCCGGCCTGACACGCTGCTCGAGACGTTCGATATCCAAACGCTGCTGTTCGGCGGCTTGAGCAAGCACCCCTACGCCGCCTGCCTGGCGTTGGCACTTCCGGACGACCGAGCAGCGGCACGCCGATGGCTCGGCGTGGTCGAGCCGCAGGTCAGCTTTGGCGATCAGCCGCCCACGGACAAGGTGTTGATATTGGCGCTCGCTGAGAGCGGCCTGGCCAAGCTGGGTTTACCGGAATCCGTCCGTAGTGCCTTCCCAACCGCCTACCGGATGGGCATGGGAAGTCCTGCACGCGCCAATATTCTCGCCGACACCGGTGACGACAAGCCACAGCGCTGGTTATGGGGCGGACTTGGGCGCGAAGTCGACGCAGCGCTGCTGGTCTATGCGGCAGACGAGGCCACTCTCGGGGCTATGATCCGCGTACTCACGACCGATATCGAAGGCCATGGCGGCAACATCTTGCATAAGGTGACGCCCGTGCCGCTGCCCCGAAGGGACAAGGGTCAAAGCGGTGCACAGGTTGGATTTGAACCATTCGGTTTTGCGGACGGCGTCTCCCAGCCGATCATCAGGGGCACCCGACGTTGGATGCGCCAGTCGGACGCCATCCATACCGTCGAGCCCGGCGAATTCCTGCTCGGCTATCCTGACAGCCGCGGCTTCTTCCCGCCCTCGCCGACTGTGCCAGCCTCAGCAGACCCGGCTAACCGCCTGCCGCTCGCCGATCCGGTGCATTCGCGCGGCACCTTCCAGCCGGATTTCAGCTATAGCGGTGCCAATGCGGCGCGCGACTTCGGCCGCAACGGCACCTTCCTAGTCATCCGCCAGTTGGAGCAGGATATCGGGGCCTTCAATGATTTTCTCACCGACGCCGCCACGCGTTATGCCGGTCATCCGGCGGTGCCGCAGGACCTTAGCCAGAACGGGCGGGAGGAATGGGTCGGCGCCAAGATGGTCGGGCGCTGGCGCAACGGCACCTCGCTAGTGCGCTACCCGCACCGGCCCGGGGAGCCGCGCCCCGGGGAGGCCCAGGCTCGTCCAGACAATGAATTCCTCTATGGCGCGGAAGACCCGCTCGGAGAGCGCTGCCCGCTCGGCGCCCATATTCGCCGGACCAATCCGCGCGAGAGCTTCGAGGCCGGCTCGAAGGAAGAGCTGTCGATCGTCAACCGTCATCGCATCCTGCGAGTGGGGCGAGCTTTCGACGCGGCTGGTAGCGGCGATCCCGATGCCACGAATCCGGGATTACTGTTCATGTGCCTCAATGCGGATATTGAGCGGCAGTTTGAGTTCATCCAGCAGACCTGGTCCATGAGCTGGCAGTTTCACGGGCTGGAGAACGAGGTCGACCCGATCGTGGGTCGAGGCAAGACCATGGGGCGACTTACTGTGCCCTCAGCCCGCGGTCCGCTGCATTTGACGGGGGTCAAGGATTTTGTGCGGGTGCGCGGGGGCGGCTATTTTTTCATGCCAGGGCGACGCGCTCTGCGCTATCTCACTGGCCTCTAGTGCCTCAATCCGCGTGCGCGAGTACGGGCTCGGTGCACAGCGATCGCTTCATCGCCATTCTTGAGAAACATTACCCGACTTGGCGCGAAGCCCGTCCCGAACTCTACGAACTGCCTCTGACGGCTGAGGTGTGGAACGAGTGATTGCTTCTTTTCGCTCGTAGAGGGCCCACCGCGCTCACTAGCATTCGGTGCTTCGCCACAAAGGTTGAACCCAGCGAGCGTCGAGCGAACATTTTGGTCACCAAAATGGTCACGAACGGGTGACCACGGGTCGGTATTGAACGGGACGGATCGGCACGCGCGGTCGATTTTCGCAATACAAATCAACACGTCGGTATTGAACGAAACGGGTCGCGACGGCCACCAACAAATTTCGAGTGCGGTGCTTCTATCAGTTGGACGTTTTCGTCGATTTTCTAAACACGACTTTTCAAGAAGGCTTCCCAACGCCGTTGCTCTACTGCACGCCCTGACCCGCGCCTCGGCGAGCGCCACCATTGCCCCACCGGACGCCGTGTACGGTAACTCATAGCGCTCGCGAAGGAATAGCGCATCGATAGTGCGTCGCGCGGGGGCAAATGATAGTAGCCCTGAGAAACCTGCAATCGCGATAGATGCGTCAGTGGTTCCGCGGTGGTTCCTTTCTATAGCAAAGGGTTATGAAGTAAAGCACTTCGCAATAATAACTAAGCAGAATCAATGGTTTGATTGGTGGAGCCAAGGGGAGTCGAACCCCTGACCTCTTGAATGCCATTCAAGCGCTCTCCCAACTGAGCTATGGCCCCACACGGGACGCGGTGTCGGGACAATCGCGTCCGAAGCAGACAAATTGTAACGGGCCTTTCCCGTCGTGACCAGCTTGCGGCCGGCCGTAACGCGGCCTCAAGCCGATATCAAGTCTCCTCCTCGTCGTCGACGTCCCCGATGATGTCGGTGACGTCCTCGTCGCCTTCCTCCTGCTCCTCGATGAAGGCGGCATCGTCCATGCCTTCGTCTTCGATCTCGACGTCGTCCTCGGCGCCCTCGGCCGCTTCGGCATCGCCGGGCTTCTTGCCCTGAGCCTCCGCGTCGGCTTCCTCGAGCGAAACGAACTCGGCGTCGGCGGTCTCCGGCGCCGCCACCTCATCCTCTTGTGCAGCAACAGCGGCGCGTCCGGCCGCCGGGTCTGGCCGGCCCCGCGTGCTGACGGCCGCGACCTCCAGCACCGTGTGGCATTTCGGGCAGACGATCGGGTCCTTGTTCAGATCGTAGAATTTGGCGCCGCAATTGCCACAGAGGCGCTTGGTGCCGAGCTCGGGTTTCGCCACGGTCCAGGTTCCTTGAGCGGGGTCTAAAATGAGGTGCTTCACTTGGCGAGTTGGCATGCCAGTGTCAATAGCGGTGAACGGCCTCCGGGCGGCCTGTTCCGGCAGTGCCCCCCGGCCGGATGACGGCCCAATAGCGCCGTGCTAGAGCGTGCCCACCAAGCCGAGCTTTGCACGTGGACCACGCCTCCCACTCACCGCTCACCGCGCGGCGCACGGGCGCCCTCAAGGGCCGCGTGCGCGTGCCCGGCGACAAGTCCATCTCGCACCGCGCTCTCATTTTCGGCGCGCTCACGGTCGGGGAGACGCGCATTTCCGGCCTGCTCGAAGGCGAGGATGTGCTCAATACCGGCAAGGCCATGCGCGCGCTCGGCGCCGCGGTCGAGCGAACGGGAGAAGGTGCCTGGCATGTCCGAGGCGTCGGGGTCGGGGGTTTCCGCGCGCCGGATGAGGTGCTGGATTTCGGCAATTCCGGCACCGGTTGCCGGCTGGTGATGGGCGCGGTTGCAGGTTGCCCGATTACCGCAACATTTGACGGCGATGCCAGCCTGCGCAGTCGGCCAATGAAGCGCATTCTCGAACCCGTGGCACTGATGGGTGCCCACGCGGTCAGCGCCTCCGATGGCGGCCGCCTGCCCATCACCCTCAGGGGTGCGCGGGATCCCGTGCCGGTCGTCTACCGCACACCGGTGCCGTCGGCGCAGATCAAGTCTGCGGTGCTGCTGGCGGGATTGGCGGCGCCGGGCGAGACGATTGTCATCGAAAACGAAGCGAGCCGGGACCACACCGAGCGCATGCTCCGGCATTTCGGCGCCGACGTGAGGGTCGAGGCCGCGGGAGCGGAAGGCCGCAAGATCACCTTGCAGGGCGAGCCCGAGCTTGCGCCGGCTCCCGTCATCGTGCCGGCCGACCCATCTTCGGCCGCCTTTCCGATGGTGGCGGCGCTGATAGTTCCCGGCTCGGAGGTGATCGTGACCGACGTCATGACCAATCCGCTGCGCACCGGTCTCTTGACCACTTTGCGTGAGATGGGCGCCGACATTGAAACGTTTGATACGCGCAACGACGGCGGCGAGGAGATGGCGAATTTTCGTGTGCGGGCGTCGACGCTGCAAGGTGTCGAGGTGCCGGCTGCGCGGGCGCCATCGATGATCGATGAATATCCGGTCCTCGCGGCGGCGGCGAGCTTCGCCCAAGGCACGACGGTCATGCGCGGGCTCAAGGAATTGCGCGTGAAGGAGTCGGATCGGCTGGCCGCGGTCGCCGCCGGGTTGCGTGCCAACGGCGTCGAGATCGAGATCGAGGGTGACGACCTGATCGTGCACGGCAAAGGGCGGGCACCGGGCGGCGGCACGGTCTTGACCCATATGGATCATCGCATCGCCATGGCCTTCCTGGTGATGGGATTGGCCAGCGACCGGCCGGTCCGCGTCGACGATGCCGCCTTCATCGCCACCAGCTTCCCAGGCTTCGCCCCGATGATGGCCGGCCTCGGGGCCGATCTTTCATGATCATCGCCATCGACGGACCCGCAGCGTCCGGCAAGGGAACGCTCGGCAAGCGGCTCGCGGACCATTACGGCCTGCGGCATCTCGATACGGGCTTGATCTACCGGGCGGTGGCAAAGGCGCTGCTCGATGCCGGCCATTCGCCCGGCAACCGGGCGCGTGCGGTCGCAGCCGCCGAGGCGCTGGACCCCACCACGTTCGATGTGCCGAAGCTGAAAAGCCAGGCAGTCGGCGAGGCTGCTTCACTGATTTCTGCTGTCCCCGAGGTCCGCGCGGCGCTGCTTGGCTTCCAGCGCGCGTTCGCCCGGACGCCGCCCGGCGCCGTGCTCGATGGCCGCGACATCGGGACCGTCATTTGCCCCAACGCGGATGTAAAGATTTTTGTCACGGCAAACGCGGAGGTGCGTGCGCGCCGCCGCGTCGCCGAATTGCAGGCTGCCGGCAGCACCGTCGATCCAGAGGATGTGCTTGCGGACATTCTGCGCCGGGACGAACGCGACAGCGGGCGTGCGGCTGCACCGTTGAAGACCGCCGCCGACGCGCACGTCCTCGACACGAGCGAGCTGGACATCGATGCCGTCTTCCGGGCTGCGCTCGCGATCGTCGAGCGCGTCCGGCGCTGAGCGTCACTGCAGGCATCCATACGTCGATACGGCCTCGCACACCATTATTCGTCAAAAGGAATGGCGAGGGGCAGGGCCAGCAAGGCCGTCGCGACGATCGGATTCGTGCCGGGATACCCTTGCCCGGTCCGGCGCATTTGGCTATATCCGCCCGGTTCCGGGCTGCCATCGACATTGTCGAAGCCGTCCGAGCAGGCCGGAAGCGCGGCGACCGCGTTTCCGTCATTGGAGGATGAGCCTGCTCCGCCCGCTTCTTTTGATGGTGCACCGGACTTGAACCATCGTTTCGATCGTTGGGTCATTCGGGCCTGGCCGCCGTCCGTTGCGGCGAAGGTCCGTGCAATTTCGGCCCTGCGCGCGAAACGCCATCATCACAATCCCGCGTCATTCGCCATCGAGGAGAGTTCATGGCCACCGCCACCAGTTCCGCCGCCCCGTCACGCGAAGATTTCGCGCAAATGCTGGAAGAGTCCTTCACCCAGGGCAGCCCGCAAGAAGGCGCCGTCGTCAAGGGAATCGTCGTCGGCATCGAGAAGGACCTCGCCGTCATCGACGTCGGGGCCAAGACCGAGGGGCGGGTTGCGTTGCGCGAGTTCGCGGGACCAGGCCGGCAGGCGGATATCAAGGTGGGGGATACGGTCGAGGTTTACCTGGAGCGGGTGGAGAACGCACTCGGTGAAGCCGTCCTGTCCCGCGACAAGGCGCGCCGCGAGGAAAGTTGGGGCAAGCTCGAAAAGGCCTTCAACGGCAATGAAAAGGTCCAGGGCGTCATCTTCAATCAGGTCAAAGGCGGCTTCACCGTCGATCTCGACGGGGCGGTGGCATTCCTGCCGCGCAGCCAGGTCGATATCCGGCCGATTCGCGATGTCTCCCCACTGATGAACCAGCCGCAACCGTTCCAGATCCTGAAAATGGATCGGCGGCGCGGCAACATCGTGGTGTCGCGCCGCACCGTGCTGGAGGAGACGCGCGCCGAGCAGCGTCAGGAGCTGGTGCAGAATCTCGAAGAGGGCCAGGTCATCGACGGCGTGGTCAAGAATATTACCGATTACGGCGCCTTCGTGGATCTCGGCGGCATCGACGGACTCCTGCACGTCACCGATATCGCCTGGCGGCGCGTCAATCATCCCACCGAGGTGCTCAATATCGGCCAGCAGGTGAAGGTCAAGATCATCAAGATCAACCACGAGACCCATCGCATCTCGCTGGGCATGAAGCAGCTGCAGGACGATCCCTGGCAGGGCATCGAGGCAAAGTATCCGGTGGGCGCGCGCTACAAGGGCCGCGTCACCAACATCACCGACTACGGCGCGTTCGTGGAGCTCGAGCCAGGTATCGAAGGGCTCATTCACGTGTCCGAAATGTCCTGGACCAAGAAGAACGTTCACCCCGGCAAGATCGTGTCCACGTCGCAGGAAGTGGATGTCCAGATCCTCGAGGTCGATCCGGTCAAGCGCCGCATTTCGCTCGGCCTCAAGCAGACCATGCGCAATCCGTGGGAGGTTTTCGTCGAGAAGTATCCACCCGGAACGCTGATCGAGGGCGAGGTCAAGAACAAGACCGAGTTCGGGCTGTTCCTGGGCCTCGACGGTGACGTCGACGGCATGGTCCATCTCTCCGATCTCGACTGGAAGCGACCGGGCGAGCAGGTGATCGAGGAATACAAGAAGGGCGACAAAGTCAGGGCCAAGGTGCTCGATGTCGACGTCGAGAAAGAGCGGATCTCGCTTGGGATCAAGCAGCTCGAGGGCGATCCTATGGACACGGCGGGCGACCTGAAGAAGGGCTCGGTCGTCACCTGCGAGGTGACTGATGTCAAGGAAGCCGGCATCGACGTGAAGATCGTCGGCAGCGACCTGAGCGCGTTCATCAAGCGGTCCGAGCTCGCGCGCGACCGCGGTGAGCAGCGGCCGGAGCGTTTCGCCGTCGGACAGAAGGTCGATGCGCGCATCATCCAGTTCGATCGTCGCGCCCACAAAGTGCAGGTCTCGATCAAGGCGCTTGAGGTGGCGGAGGAAAAGGAGGCGATTGCCCAGTACGGGTCCTCCGATTCGGGCGCGACGCTCGGCGATATCCTCGGCACTGCGCTCAAGCGTGCGACGGAAAAGCCGGCCGAGAAAAAGGAGTAGCGCGCGCTCACGTGTCTTGCCGGGGCTAACATCGCAGGCCAGGGCAACGGGTCCTGCGATGTCAAGCGCAGCAACAGGGCATGCGTTCGCCACAATTGCGGCCGCTTGCTACGGGCGGCCTTGCGCGCGCCCATTTATCGAGGAGCCGAGCCATGTCGCTCGATGCCGATACCATCGTCGATCGTCGCCGGATGCGGCGCAAGCTCACCTTTTGGCGCGTATTTGCGATTCTCATCGCCATCGGTGCCGTCGTCGCGGTGGCGCTTGCGCTTCGCTCCCCTGGCGCCAGCATGTTGACGGGACAACCCGGCGGCTCGATCGCGCGCGTCACCATTACCGGCCTCATCCGCGCGGACCAACGGCGCGTGGAGGCGCTGGAGCAGCTTGGAAAGTCGCGTGCCCGCGCCGTGATCGTGCATATCAACAGCCCCGGCGGCACCACGGCCGGATCGGAGCAGCTGCACGACTCGTTGACCCGGCTCAGGGAGCAGAAGCCGCTGGTGGTCGTGGTTGACGGGCTCGCCGCTTCGGGCGGCTATATCGCGGCGCTCGCTGCCGACCATATCATCGCGTTGGAAACCTCCCTCGTCGGCTCCATCGGCGTCCTGTTCCAATATCCGAACGTCGTCGAGCTCCTTCAGAAGCTCGGAATCAAGGTCGAAGAAATCAAATCATCTCCCCTGAAGGCGGCCCCGAACGGCTTTGAACCGACCTCGCCGGAGGCGCGCGCGGCGATCGAGGCGATCGTGCTCGATACCTATGCCTGGTTCCGCACCCTGGTGAAGGACCGCCGAAAGCTCGACGATGCGACGTTGGAGCGCGTGGCCGACGGACGGGTCTTCACCGGACGCCAGGGCATTGCGCTCAAGCTTGTCGACGAGCTCGGCGACGAACAGGCCGCGGTTGCGTGGCTCGCAAAGGAAAAGAACATCGATCCGAAGACGCCGATTTGCGATTATCGCCTGCGCGACCGGCTCGGTGATCTGCCATTCCTGCATACGGCAGTCGTCACGACCCTCGATGCAGTGGGGTTGAGTTCGTTTGCACGGCGGTTCGAGGAGTGGGGCGCTGTGCAGGCGATGGAGCGTCTCAACCTTGACGGTCTCTTGGCCCTTTGGCACCCTCCCACCGCGAATTAGAGCGGGAGTGGTTGATTCCGCCAAGCCAGGACGGCAGCACCGATGATCAAGTCCGAGCTCGTGCAGCGTATCTCTTCGCAGAACCCGCATCTCTACCAGCGCGACGTGGAGAACATCGTCAACGCCATCCTCGGCGAAATCATCGCGGCGATGGCGCGCGGCGACCGTGTCGAACTGCGCGGATTCGGTGCCTTCTCGGTCAAGAATCGCCCGGCGCGGACCGGCCGCAACCCGCGCACCGGCGCCCATGTCTCGGTGGAGAAGAAGTCCGTGCCGTTCTTCAAGACTGGTAAGGAAATGCGCGAGCGGCTCAACCGCCCGACCACCCCGTGAGGCCATGATCCGCAACATCGTCACCGCATTGATTCTGATACCGCTCGCCATCGCCTTCATCGCTCTCGCGGTGGCAAACCGCCAGAGCGTGGTCGTCTCGTTTGATCCTTTCGATCCGGTCCAGCCCGCCTTCGCACGCGCGTTGCCGCTGTATGCGCTGATGTTGCTGCTGGTGATCGGCGGGGTGATCGTCGGCGGCGTGGCCGCCTGGCTCAGGCAGAGCAAATGGCGCCGCGCGGCGCGGCGCGCGCAGGGCCAGGTGCATGAACTGCGTGCAGAGCTTGATCGCCTGCAGCGGCGCATGGGTGGGGCCGAGCTTCCCGCCCGTCCGGCACCGTCCGATTACCCGGTGCGGCTCACCATCCCGCCGCCAGCGGCCTAGGGCGCGGGCCTCGCCGCAGCTATCAACCGCCTGGAGAGGCGAGACAAATCGCCAGGGCCGGGGTAGAACCGCGGCGTGCGAGAGCGGCCATGTCCGTGTTGATCAAAATCTGCGGCCTGACGACGCCTGCGGCGCTGGATGCGGCACTCGCGGCCGGCGCCGATTTGGTGGGTTTCGTCTTCTTCCCGCCCTCGCCCCGTCATATCGGGTTCGAGACTGCGCGCGCGCTGGGTGAGCGGGTGCGGGGACGGGCGCAAAAGGTTGCCCTCTCGGTCGACGCCAGTGACGACGAGCTGGCGGCAAGTATCGCAGCCCTCAAGCCCGACCTGCTGCAATTCCATGGCACCGAACCGCCGCACCGTGTGGCTGCAGCGCGTGCGCGCTTCGGTCTGCCGGTGATGAAGGCGCTTCCCGTTGCCGAGAGCGCGGACCTCGCGCCGATCCGAACGTATGAAAACGTCGCGGATCGCCTGATCTTCGACGCGCGCGCGCCGCGTGAAGCGACACGGCCGGGCGGCCTCGGCAGGCGCTTTGACTGGCGGCTGCTCGAAAACCTCGCAACCAGCGTGCCGTTCATGCTCTCCGGCGGGCTCCATGCCGGCAATGTCGCGGAAGCCCTTCGGATCACCGCGGCACCCGGCGTCGATGTCTCCTCCGGCGTGGAACGTGCGCCGGGCGAGAAGGATATCGAAAAAATCCGCGCCTTCGTGGGTGCGGTGCGCGCAACGGCGGGGAAGTCTGCCGTGCCAACCAAGGTGACGAGCAGCGCATGACCATCCCGCAGCCCAACTCGTTCCGGACCGGGCCCGATGACCGCGGGCATTTTGGCCTGTACGGCGGCCGTTTCGTTGCCGAGACGCTGATGCCGCTCGTGCTGCAGTTGGAAAAGGCCTATGCCGAGGCGAAGAACGACCCCGATTTTCGCGGCGAGATGGATGGCTATCTCAAGGATTATGTCGGACGACCGACGCCGCTCTATTTCGCCGAGCGCCTGACCGGGCATCTCGGCGGGGCAAAAGTCTATCTCAAGCGCGAGGACCTCAATCACACCGGCGCCCACAAGGTGAACAACGTGCTCGGGCAGATTCTGCTGGCGCGTCGCATGGGCAAGCCGCGCGTGATCGCTGAAACCGGTGCTGGCATGCACGGCGTGGCAACCGCGACCATGTGCGCCAAGTTCGGTCTCGAATGCGCCGTCTATATGGGCGTGGTTGACGTCGAGCGGCAGAAGCCCAACGTCCTGCGCATGAAGGCTTTGGGCGCCGAGGTGCGTCCGGTCGAGTTGGGGATCGAAGACCCTCAAGGATGCGATGAACGAGGCGCTGCGCGACTGGGTCACCAATGTCGCTGACACCTTCTACTGTATCGGCACCGTCGCCGGGCCACATCCCTATCCGATGATGGTGCGCGACTTCCAATCCATCATCGGCAATGAGACACGCGAGCAGATGCTGGCATCCGAAGGACGGCTGCCCGATTCCCTCGTCGCCTGCATCGGCGGCGGCTCCAATGCGCTGGGATTGTTCCATCCCTTTCTCGACGATCCGCACATCGAGATCTATGGCGTGGAGGCGGCGGGCCACGGTCTTGCCAGCGGCTTGCACGCGGCCTCGATCGCCGGCGGCCGGCCCGGGGTCCTGCATGGCAACCGCACCTATCTGCTCATGGACGATGACGGGCAGATCAACGAGGCGCACTCGATCTCCGCGGGCCTCGATTATCCCGGCATCGGGCCGGAACACGCTTGGCTCAACGACCTCGAGCGCGTGAAGTATCTATCCGCCACTGATGATGAGGCGCTCGCTGCTTTCGAGCTCTGCTCGCGCCTCGAGGGCATCATCCCCGCGCTCGAACCCGCGCACGCGCTGGCGAGAGTGGCGGACCTTGCGCCGCAGAAGCCGAAGGATCATCTGATGGTGGTCAATTTGTCGGGTCGAGGCGACAAGGATCTGGCGAGCGTGGCGGACTATCTGGAGCGGCGGGCCGGATGACCAGCCGCATCGACGGCGCGGGAGCCACACGTCGTGATCAGCCGGCAGAAGGTCATCGGTTGGGTTCTGATCGTCGTATCAGCTGCATATATCGCATATTTCCTGCGGGTCAGGCTGTTTACGCCCGGTCCCCTTCTAGAGAAGAAGGAATGGGTGCAGTTGGTCGGCTCGATCGTGGTATTGATGTTGGGCACCATCAATGTCCGCCTTGCCGCGATCCGGGAGCGCAACCGCCGAGGATGGCCGGAATGAAACACCTCGGAGTGCCGTGCTAGCTCATGGCCACGCGTATTGATCACCGCTTCGCCGAACTCAAGATGCAAGGACGTGCCGCGCTGGTGACGTTTCTCACCGCGGGCGATCCCGACCCTGAGACGTCACTGGCGATTCTGCACGCGCTGCCCGCTGCCGGCGCCGATTTGGTCGAGCTCGGCATGCCGTTCACCGATCCCATGGCCGACGGCCCTGCGATCCAGATGTCGTCGCAGCGCGCGCTCAAGGCCGGGCAGACGCTCCGGAAGACGCTCGACATGGTGCGCGACTTTCGCCGGGCGGACGACGCGACGCCGATCGTGCTCATGGGCTACTACAACCCGATCTATGTCTATGGCGTCGATCGGTTCCTCAACGATGCGACGTCCGCCGGCGTTGACGGTCTCATCATCGTCGACCTGCCGCCGGAGGAGGATGAGGAACTCTGTCTGCCCGCACTCAAGGCCGGCCTCAACTTCATCCGGCTCGCCACGCCCACGACCGATGACGATCGCCTGCCGGCCGTGCTCGCGAACACGTCGGGCTTCGTGTACTACGTGTCGATCACGGGCATCACCGGCGCGGCCACACCCGATCCGGCAAAGGTCACGGCCGCGGTGCGCCGCATCAAGCGCCATACCACGCTGCCGGTGGCGGTCGGCTTTGGCGTGCGTACGGCGGACCAGGCTGCCGCGATCGCCTCGAGTGCCGACGGCGTGGTGGTTGGCTCGGCGCTGGTGGGTGCGCTCAGGAACACGCTCGATCGGGATAACAGAGCCACCGCGCAGACGCTGACAGCGGTGACGGATCTCGTCGCCGAGCTTGCGCGCGGCGTCCGCGGCGGCAAATAAGGCGCAAGATTTGGAGCGCCGGCTTCGCGGCGGGTGATAGGATCGTCATGTCATGACAACACCCGGTTTCACGCTTTTCGATACCGGAATCGGCCGATGCGGCATCGCCTGGGCCGGATCCCGGGTGACCGCCGTGCAGCTCCCGGAGGCGCACGAAGGCAAGACCCGAGCTCGCCTGCTCAAGCGCTGTCCGGACGCGCGCGAGGCCGTACCGCCTTGCGATGTGCGGCGGGCGATTGAAGGCATCGTCGCGCTGTTGCGCGGGGAAACAAGCGATCTCTCCGCCGTTGCGCTCGACATGAACGGCGTGCCGGAGTTCGATCGCCGCGTATTCGAGATCGCGCGCACGATTCCGCCAGGTGCGACATTGTCCTACGGTGAGATAGCTGCGCGCATCGGCGAGCGGGGCCTGGCACGCGACGTCGGACAGGCGCTGGGACGAAATCCATTTCCGATCATCGTGCCGTGCCATCGCGTACTGGCGGCCGGCGGCAAGGCCGGCGGATTCTCCGCCAATGGCGGCGTCACGACGAAGCTTCGCCTGCTCACGATCGAGGGGGCGCGCACCAATGATGCGCCGACGTTGTTCGATGGCGACGCGGCGTTTGGTTTTGCGATCAAGCCGAGGCGGCGGAGGTCGAGCTGAGCGCCGGTCAGGGTACCACAAGCCCGGCACGAACCGGACGGCCGCGCCTGCGGCAGCTGTTGCGGCGCCCGTCGCCGGCATTTGCGCCGGTTGCCAGCCGTAGAGCCGCGATCCATATATTGGGGGAAAGGCACCGCCCATGAACTGGATCTCCAACGTCGTCCGGCCGAAGATCCGCAATTACTTCGCACGGCGGGATACGCCGGAAAACCTCTGGATCAAGTGTCCTGAAACTGGCCAGCTCGTGTTTTACAAGGACGTCGAGGCCAACCAGTTTGTGATCCCCGGCTCCAACTACCACATGCGCATGGGGGCGATGGCGCGGCTCAAGTCGATCTTCGACAACGAAACCTGGTTCGACATCGCCATCCCCGCGGTCCCCCTTGATCCGCTCAAGTTCCGCGACGAGCGCCGATACACCGACCGCCTCAAGGATGCCCGCGGCAAGACCGGGACCAACGACGCCATCAAGCTCGGCTTCGGCAAGCTTGAGGGCTTGCCGGTGGTAATCGGCGTGCAGGATTTCGAGTTCATGGGCGGCTCGCTCGGCATGGCGGCGGGCGAGGCAGTGCTCAAGGGCCTCGAGACCGCAGTCGAGAAAGGCACGCCGTTCATCATGTTTGCGGCCTCCGGCGGCGCGCGCATGCAGGAAGGCATTCTTTCCCTGATGCAGTTGCCCCGCACGACGATCGCAGTGCAGATGCTGCGCGAGGCGGGAAGACCCTACCTTGTCGTCCTCACCAATCCGACCACCGGCGGCGTGACGGCGTCTTATGCCATGCTCGGCGACGTCCACATTGCGGAACCGGGTGCCCTCATCGGTTTTGCGGGACCGCGTGTCATCGAACAGACCATTCGCGAAAAACTGCCCGATGGTTTTCAGCGGGCCGAGTATCTCAGGGATCATGGTATGATCGACATGGTCGTCAACCGGCAGCAGCTGCGGCCGACGCTTGCCAACCTCTGCCGGCTCTTGACCAAGACCAGCGCGAAGGCTCCGGCCGAGAACTTGCCGGCGCTGGCCGCCGAGTGACCTTCGTCCTCTCGGGACAGGGGTGAAACGCAGGGCCTGCTATCCGCATCCTTGCAGCGTTGGATCGGCCGTGCCTCATTGGAAGGCTTGGGGCTCTATTTCGGCTCACATGGAGCCTCAGGCGACGAAGGGCGCCGATGCCCGACGTCCGGCGGGGTGACGAAGAAAGGTCATGACGTCCATCGATTCCATTGTTGCCAGGCTCACAGAGCTCCATCCGAAGCGGATCGATCTCTCGCTCGACCGGATGTGGCGAATTCTTGAGGCGCTCGGCCATCCCGAGCACCGGCTGCCGCCGGTGATCCACGTCGCCGGTACCAACGGCAAGGGCTCGACCATCGCTTTCATGCGCGCGATCCTGGAGGGGGCGGGCCTGCGCGTGCACGTCTATACCTCGCCGCACCTTGTGCGGTTCAACGAGCGTTTTCGGCTGGGCGTCGAGGGTGAGGGTCGCCTCGCCTCGGACCAGGAGCTCGGTAGTGTGCTCGCCGAATGTGAGAGCGTGAATGCGGGCGCACCGATCACGGTTTTCGAAATCACGACCGCGGCTGGACTCTTGCTGTTTGCGCGCAACGCCGCGGATGCGCTTCTCCTCGAAGTGGGAATGGGCGGACGGCTGGATGCAACCAATGTCGTCGACCGCCCACTCGCCACCGTGATCACGCCGGTGTCTCTCGATCATACCGAGCACCTTGGCGATACCGTCGGAAAGATTGCCGCCGAAAAAGCGGGCATCCTCAAACGAGGCGTGCCGGCGATCGTGGCGGCTCAGCCACGTGAGGCGCTCGGGGTGATCGAACGCTGCGCCGCCCGCGTGACGGCGCCGATCAGGATAGCAGGCGAGGACTGGACGGCGACCGAGGAGCGCGGCCGTCTCGTCTATCAAGATGATGCCGGGTTGCTCGATCTTCCGGCGCCGAAGCTTTACGGCCGTCATCAGTTCGAGAATGCCGGCGTTGCCATCGCCGCGTTGCGCGCCGTCCGCGACCTCAAGCTCCCGCCCGCCGCGTTCGAGACCGGCATCGCAAAGGCCGATTGGCCTGCGCGCATGCAGCGTCTTACCCAGGGCCGGCTCGTGCTGCTCGCGCCTCCCGGTAGTGAACTCTGGCTTGACGGGGGTCACAATACGGACGGCGGGCGTGCCGTCGCCAATGCACTTGCCGACCTTGAGGAGCGGGTGTCGCGCCCGCTCGTGCTCGTGGTCGGCATGCTGTCGACCAAGGACTGCGAGAGCTTTTTGAAGAATTTCGCCGGGCTTGCCCGGCGAATCGTGGCGGTGCCGGTTCCCCATCAGGAGAAAAGTTTTCCCGCTGCCGTGATCGCCGAGGCCGCGCGCGCGGTCGGCATTCCCGCACAGAGCAGCGACGACCTGACGAACGCGCTCGCTGTCATCGGTCGGTTCGAGCTCGAGGCGGCTCCCCGAATTCTCATCACCGGCTCGCTCTATCTTGCGGGCGCGGTGCTCAACGCCAACGGCTCGACGCCGGGATAATCGTCGTCCGCGGATATCGGCGGCACCGGTGTTATTTCAACAGCTTCATCAAGTCTGCCTTCTTCTGCTTCACCTGATCGAGCGTGCATTGCTCCGGCGACTTGTCAGGGCGCCAGCGCATCAGCTTGGTCCCGTGGCGGAAGCGGTGGCCGCTGAAATGGTCGTAGCAAACCTCGACGACGAGCTTGGGCTTGAGCGGCTGCCACTCGCCCGACCGCTTGGTCGACCAACGGCTCGGTCCGCCGGGGGCATTGCCGGTGAAGCCGGGCGGTGCGATCAGCGGTTCGAGTTTCTTGGTAAGCGCCGGCTTGTCTTCTCGTTTGATCGTCGAGGTGAAGCCGACGTGATGAAGAAGACCATTGTCGTCGTAGAGCCCGAGCAGCAACGAGCCGACGACCGGCTTGCCCTCGTTGTAGCGGAATCCGCCGACCACGCAATCGGCGCTGCGATAATTCTTGATCTTCTGCATCCCGGAGCGATCGCCGGAGCGGTATTCGAGATCGCGCCGCTTGGCGACAATACCGTCGAGTGTCGTCCCGACGCGCCGCAGCCAACCCTTGGCCTCGGCGAGCCTCGTGGTTGCCGGCGATAGACGGATACGTTCCACGCCCAGCAAGGATTGGGTTGCGAATGCTTCCAGCTGTTTTCGGCGCTCGTGCAACGGCTTGTCGAGCAGCGCGTCACCACCGGGACCGGCCAGCAGGTCGAAGACAACGACGAGTGCGGGTGTTTCCGCCGCAAGTTTCTCGACACGGCTGCGTGCAGGATGAATGCGCTGGAGCAGTGCATCGAAGGAGAATGCGTTGCCGGCGGGGACGACGATCTCGCCGTCGAGGACGAACGTCGCGGCCTTGACGCTCCGCACCGCCTCGACCAGCTCGGGAAAATATCGCGTCAGCGACTGGCCCGATTTGGATTGCAGCTCAATCTTGCTTCCGTCACGAAAGACGAGGCACCGGAAACCGTCCCATTTCGGCTCGTATTGCCACTCCGATCCGATCGGAATGTGCTCGACCGACTGGGCTTCCATCGGCGGAAATGGTGGCCGCAATACAGGAACCATCGTGGAACTCGTCGCAGTGGTCTTGAGGGTGTTCCCCTCCGGTCGGGATCGAGCTTGCGCAACTTGCAGGCCCGAGGAGGTCTCGCGAGCCCGAGACGATAACGCAAACGGCCAGCATTTGAGCTGGCCGTTGCGAGGAAGCTTTACTGTTGTGTTGGCCGGATTTGTCCCAGCCTGTCGACGCCAAGGCTTACACCGCCGTGGTGATCCACTGTTCCAGCTTCTGCTTTGGTGCGGCGCCGATCTGGCGCGAGGCCAGTTGGCCGTCCTTGAAGATCATCAGCGTCGGTATCGACTGGATGCCATACTTGGCCGCGGTCTGCGGGTTCTCGTCGACATTGAGCTTGACGATCTTCACCTTGCCGTTGAGCGTGCCCGCGATCTCCTCGAGCGCCGGCGCGATCATCCGGCAGGGGCCGCACCACTCTGCCCAGAAATCCACCACGACCGGGCCGGTCGCCTTCAACACCTCGGATTCGAAAGTGGTGTCCGAAACCTTGCCAACGGCCATGGGAAATACCTCGTTGCTTCTGCTGGGGCGAAGCGCCTCGCCTGGGGAAGGTCGAACCTATGAACGTGCCGGTGCAGCGTCAAGGCGGCTCACGGGCAGGTGACCGCGTCCAGCGCGCGGTCGAACGCTGCGACAGAAACTTCCATGAGATCAGGCACATCAGTCCAGACGATCACGGCGCGAACCGGCTTGCTCGGATAGAGCTGGCCAAGGGCGGCGCGATACAGGGCAAGCTGGCTGACATAGGCGGCCGGCACCTCATCGAGGCTCCGGGGGGCCGGGCGATTGGTCTTGTAGTCGGCCATCAGCACCGAATCGTCGGTCACCGCGAGACGGTCCACTTGGCCTGATACCGCAACCGAGCCGTTTCGAAGGCGGCCGACGATCGGCACCTCGGCGCGGCTTCCCGGCGAGAACAGCGGTGCGAACCGAGAATCGTCGAGCAGTCGGCAGACCTGCTCGACCATGATCTCCCGCTCCTCGGGGCTGAAACCGGCGCTTCGGGCCAGGTGGCGCCGTGCCGCTTCGGCGCGTGCAGGCTTCGCGATGTCGGGGAGCGACTGCAGCAATCGGTGGATGATCACCCCCCGCGCCATGGCCTTCTCGCGCTCGACTCGGTCGCCGGTACCCGCGCGGCGTACCAGCGTCGCTTCGTCGTAGGCGCTCGAGGGTGAGAGCGATCGAACCGGTGGCAGCTCGAACGGCATGTCGCGGTCGAGCCATGGCGGCCGTTCCCGCCCCGCAACCGGATCAGCATGGGTGATCGTCGCGGTGGCGCGGGGCGGCGTCGGGCGAAAGCGCAATACCCTGCCATCGCCGTCGTCGGCAGGTTCCTCGACGGCCACCGGCTGCAACGCCGCATGAGCCAGCTTCCACCAGCCGCCGTCGGGAAGCCCGCGTTCGCCCTCCGCGCCGCAAATCACCAACCGATCGATGGCGCGCGTCATCGCGACGTAGAGGAGTTGCCGGTACTCGTCCTCGGCCTCGCGGCGCATGCGGTCGCGTGCGGCACTCACCGGGGCGACGTCGGTGGCCTTGGCGGCTATCCAGACGAAGCCAGCCGGGTGATGCGGCGCGCCCGTGGGTGCGAGCGTGAGCAGCCGTGGCTGGCGCTGCGGCGGACCGGCCGGCGGGATTGCGGTATCCGCCAGGATGACGATCGGCGCCTCGAGACCCTTGGCGCCGTGTACCGTCATCACCCGCACCTCGTCCCGGGTGATCTCCATGTCGCGCTTTACGTCGGTCTGAGCCGAGCGCAGCCAGGCAACGAAGCCTTGCAGCGAAGGGGTTTCGCGGCGCTCGTAGTCGAGCGCAAGGTTGAGGAACTCGTCCAGTGCGTCATCGGCTTCGTGGCCGAGTTGCGCGAGGAAGCGCTTGCGGCCGCCTTCGGCCCCCAGAACCCGCGCGTAGAAGGTGAACGGGGCGTGGCCCGCCCACTCCGAATAGCGGTCGAGCTTGGCAGCGGCGTCCGCAAAGCGCGGATCCTCCTTTGCCTTTGCCCGCAGGGCAGCGCGCAACGAGCCCTTGCGCTGCCAGGCGATCCTGAACAGGTCCTCGTCATCGAGCCCGAACAACGGACTCTTGAGGACCGTCGCGAGCGCAAGATCGTCACCGGGCAACAGCAGCGCATCGGCCAGCACCAGCAGATCCATCACCGCAATGTGCTCGGTCAGCACCAGCCGGTCGGCACCGGCGACCGGTACGCGCATGTCCTTCAGGGCGCGGATGATTGCTTCGAACAGCGGCCCGCGCTGGCGCACGAGCACCAGCACGTGACCTGCGCGCGCGCCTTGCCTGATCCAGCGCCTCACATTGCGAGCGATCTTCGTCGCGAGCCGCGCCTGCGGGCTGGTTTCGGTCAAGTCGTCGAAGGGGGCATCCCAAGCCTCCAGCTCGCGCTTGTCCTCAGGCTTGGTCGTTTCCCAAATTTCCACGATACCGGGCGCCGCATCCGGTAACGATTCGTGCACGGTCCTCAAGTTGTCGGCCGACAATCCGCTGAATGCCTCCGGCCGTTCGAACACCTTGTCGACGGCGGCCAGCACGTTGGGGCCCGACCGGAACGAGTGGCGGAAAGGCACATAGCGAAGGTTCTGGTCGACCGCCCTGCAAAGGCTCGCGAACTCGCGGCGCATGGTGTCGAACTCGCGCGGTGCCGCCCCCTGAAACGAAAAAATGGACTGCTTCTCGTCGCCGACGGCGAAGATGGTTCGCCCGGCGGCGCGTGCGCCGGCGCCGGCAAAAAACTCCGCCGTGAGCCGCCGAATGATCTCCCACTGCTTCGGGCTCGTATCCTGCGCCTCGTCGATCAGGACGTGATCGATGCCCTGGTCCAGCTTGTAGTGAACCCAGGCGGCGCGGTCTTCGCTGAGCAACGCCAGCGTCTTGTCGATCAGGTCGTCGTAATCGAGGAGGCCACGGCGGTCCTTGGCCGTCTGGTAGCGCGCGATGACTGCATCGGCGATGGTGATGAGGGCCTTGGTGCGGTCGCGGCAGGCCACTGCCTTGCGCCGCTCGGCCAGGGCGAGAATGCGCGTGCGCTCACGGCACAGGCGGTCGGCCAACGCCGGCTCGTCGGTCTCGAGCGCCTTGCTGAGCAGGCGCGAGCGCGGCTCAAGCTTGCCGGTGAGAAACACCTGCAGGTAGGTGTCGGCGCGTTGCGCGCCGGCAGCGCCGAGCGCGGCAACGAACCGTCGTGACTGCTCCTGGTCGCTCTTCGAACCTTCGGCCAGGACCTTCGCGACTGCGCTCCACTGCGATGTGGGCAACAGCGGGCCCTCCGTGATCTCGCGCTCCAGGCCGTCCATGGTGTCGCCAGCGACGATGCCGAGCGTGCCACAAAGCGCCCCGATCGCGCTCTCGATCCCGCCGCTGTGGCCGATCCAGGCGCGAACCATGTCGCGTTTGCGGATCGCCTCGCCGACCACGTCCTTGAAAGTGCGGTCGGCGACGGTTGCAATTGCGGTGGCAAGCGCCTGGCCGAGCGGGCCTCCCGGCGCCAAGGCGGCATCGAGCAGGACGCCCAGACTGGTCTCGCTGAGGAGCTGCGTTTCCGAAGTCTCGTCGAGCACGTCGAACCGCGCGGCGACATTGGCTTCGAATGGAAACTGGTGCAGCAGCCGGGTGCAGAAGGCGTGGATGGTTTGCACTTTCAGCCCGCCGGGCGTTTCGAGCGCCATGGCGAACAGCCGGCGCGCCAGCGCGCGCCGTGCGGGGTCTGGCCTGACGTCGGAAATCCGACTAATGGCCGCGTCGAGGGCTGCGTCGTCGAGCGCGGTCCACCGCCGCAGCTCGTCGAACACCCGGTTCGCCATATTGGCGGCAGCTGCCTTGGTGAACGTGATGCAGAGGATTCTGGCCGGATCGACGCCATTGAGCAGCAGCCGAATCACCCGCTGCGCCAGCACGTGGGTCTTGCCGGAGCCGGCATTGGCGGCCACCCAGGCGGATATTGCGGGATCCGAGGCTTGCATCTGCAGCTGCAGGATGTTCTCCGGGATCGTCCGCGGCTGACTCTCCGCGCTCACTCCGTCGCCTCCGCTTCCTCGTCTCCGCCGACCGACCATTCCTTGACGCGGGCGAGATGGTCATAGGTTCCATAGCGGCTCTTCCACATGGAGAGCACGAGTGGAAGATACGGCTGTCGCTCATCCTCAAATCGTTGCGCGACCTGCTTGAGCTTTTCGAGCGCGCGTTGCGCGTGGAAGTCCGCGTTGCCATCTTTGAACTCGATGACCTTCTCCTCTCCCGCCGGCTCTCCTCCCCTGAGCGAGACGTAGACAAGCTCGGCCACCGATGCGCCGCGCGGGATACCGGCAAATCCGCCCTCATGCAGAATCGCGGCCTCAAGCGTGAGCTGAGGAGAGACGCCGATGCGCACCTGCTTTTCGCTCGGTACCTGGCCGGTCTTGTAATCGAGGATGGCATAGCCGCCGCCGACGAGGCTCTCGATACGATCGGCGCGCGCGCGCAGGGTAAACACGCTCTTTTCGAGCAAAATCTCTGCCTTGCCGGGGGTTTCCGTCGCCAGTGCTGCGATTTTTTCGCGGCGCGCGGCGTCCCAACCGCCGAACCAGCGAGCGATCCGCTGGAAGCGTGGCCACCAGAACGCGCGCGCCTCGGGGTAATCTTCGAGCGCCGCAAAATGCTTGCCGCCGATCGCAATGAGGGCACCGGACGGATCGGCAGGCAGTCCGTCCGCAAACGTCTTGGTGAATTCGCTGAGCGCACCATGGGTGGCGATCCCGCGATCGGCCGCACCCGGTGGCAGGTCGACAGGATCAAGCTCGCGCAGTTTGAGAATGTGGCGGGCATAGATCGTGTAGGGATCACGCAACCAGCTCTCGATCTCGGTGACCGATAGCGAGGTCGGCCGTGCCGCGCGTGGCGGCCTCGGTGCGGGCTTGTCGGCCCGCTTGATTTCGGCGGAATGATCGAGCGCGCGAGCCCACGCGAGATAGGTCGCTCCCCGGTCACGGGCGCGGTTCCAGCGCTCTTCTCCCGCCACCGCCGCCAGGCGTTGCACGAAACGCGACGTCACGGTCGGTGCGCCCGCGAGCTTGGCGGGATAGGCGAGGATCACTTCCTCGGCCCCCAGCGCCTGGGCGAAATCGTGCGCAGACAGCGAGATGCGCCGCTCCGGCAGATCGAGGTCAAGCGTATGACGCATGGGACGGTTGAGCCAGGGATCGCACCGCGTCTCCGGTGGCCACACTCCCTCGACAAGGCCACCGAGAACGACACGGTCGACGGTTTGCAGCCGCGCCTCGAGCAGGCCGTAAATGCGCACGCGAACGCCCGGAAGCCCGGGTCGCCGCACGACGCGGTCCGCGAGCATGGCGCGGAACACATCGGCATAGTCGGTCGGCTCCACGACGAAATCGGCGTCGGTCGCATGCAAGGCGATGTCCTGGAATGCCGCCTCCAATGCCACGCCGTCGGCTCCGAGCAGCGCGACCGGCGCGCCGCTGCCGTCGGCGCTGAGCGCGGCGATGACATTGCGATGACGGGCGGCGATTTGCGCGAACGGCGCGGAGCGCAGTCCTTCGAGCGGCGCGAGTGCGCCGGTCAATCGCACGAGCAGGTCGCCGGCGGCATCGAGGTCGGCGTCGCTGAGATCGGTACGGGGATCGGACCAATGCAGCTCGCACGGTTCATGCCGCCGCAGCTTTGCGAGTTCCGCCCGAAACAGGGCAAGGGCCTGCGTGAGGCCGGGGGCGCCGGGGCGGGGACGCGTACCGCGCAACACCGCCTTTTCAAGCGTTGCAATGGCGCGGGCATGCGTGCCTTGAGCGCTACCCAGCCGGATCAGCGGATGCTTGAGCAGGCCGAGCAGGCCGACAGGAGCAAGCCCCTCAAGCGCGACTTCCGCGGCCAGGCAGGCAAACACCCCCGCCGGGGTATCGGTGAGCGCGTCACCACCGGAATCGTCGACCTTGATCTTCCAGCGTTCGAGCGCGGCGACGACGCGGCGCGCCAAGGCGCGGTCGGGCGTCACAAGGGCTGCGGTCTTGCCGGGATGCTCCACGGCTTCGCGCAGCGCAACCGCAATCGCGAGTGCCTCCTCACCGACATTCGCGGCTTCGACGACCGACAACCCTTCGAGCGCGCCGTCCACCTCGGGCGGGACATGCGACGCCGCGAGGTGACGCCACAGGTCGGTGGCCGCCGCGGGCCGCAGGGCTTCCGAGACATAGCGGTCGCGCGCATGCGCGGCGGGCACGCCGAGAGCGATCACCTGCTCGCGTGCAATTCCGATGCGACGAAGCAGCGCCTGCAACGCGAATTGCGGGTGCCCGACTGCGGGCGGGCTGAGTTCCCGGCCTTGCGAGTCGCGCCGTCCCCCGATCAGCTCCCACGAGGCCACGTCGAGATGCGTGTCGAGCCCGGGCAGCACGACGGCGCCGTGCGGAAGCTTTGCGATGGTCGCGATCAGCTCGGCCGTCGCCGGCATCGAGCCAGTCGAACCCGCGGCGATGACCGGCCCGTCGGCGTGCACCGCGAGGCGTGCGGCTTCCGCCTTGATCAGGGCGTCACGTCGGGCAGCGGGTTCGATGGCACCACGTTCCGCGAGGATGTTTGGCCAGACCTCGCGTGCAATCTTCAGAAATTCGAGCGTGAGCTGCCAGTAGCGGTCGAGAGTTTCGGGCACGAGCTCATCGAGGCGATCCCATGACACGCCGCGCGTGGTCATGTCGTCCATCAAGCGCGCGAGGTCGTCGGCGAGCGCGAGCGCCGAGGCAGGATTGTTGGCCACCAGCGGCGCCTCGGCCTTTTCATGTGGCGCGATACCGGCGGCCCACTGCAAGACAAGTTGCGCCAGCAGGGTCCGCCGTTCGAGCCCGCCGAGCGCCGGCAGGAGGTCGAGCGCATCGGCGGCCAGCGCGCCGCTTGCGGCCTGTGCGAAAACGATCTCGTCCTCATCCACGTCGCCGATGGCCACGATGCGGGGCAGGATCGCGGCGGTGCGTTCGGTCACGTCGAGGAAGGCGTCACGGGCGTACCGGCAGGCGCGCCGTGTCGGCAGGTAGAGCGTGGCGGCCGCGAGCGCGAGCGGATCGTGCTCGGCTGGAAAACCGGGCACGAGCGTGCCGTCCACGAGCGCCCGGATCAGGGTCGGTATGAACGGCGTCGAAGCCGGGATGGTAAAGACTCGGGGGGTGGCCATGCCGAATTATACATAGTGGCACCGATTCGGCCGGGCGTCCCGGCTCGCGGCGTGTTCCGCCATGCGCTCGCGCCGCCCCTGGACGGGCGCTGGGTCTCGGGCTAGGCCGCGCTGGCCAGAATGGCGGCCTCGGCGGCCTTGACGGCCTCGGGCGTTCCGACGTGCATCCAGACGCCCTCGAGGCGAAGGCCGCAGAGGCGTCCGGCCTCGGCCGCCCGATCGAACAGGGGCGACATCGAGAACGGCCCAGCGGGGGCGTCGGCAAAGAAGGCGGGCGTGAGGATGGCGGCGCCGGCATAGACGAAGGGTACGACCTCGCGCTCGCCTCGCCGCACGAGTTGTCCGTCCGGGGACATGGAAAAATCGCCGCGCCCGCTATAACCAATGCTGGAAGCCGTAGGCGCCACCAGCAGCAGCGCGTCCATTCGGCCGGGATCGAAGGTTGCGGCGAGGCGGCCGAGATTGGACTTCACCCCGTCGATCCAGATGGTGTCGGAATTGACGTGGAAGAACGGCGCGTCACCCAGTTGAGGCAGTGCCTTGACCACCCCACCGCCGGTGCCGAGAAGCTCGCTTCGCTCGTCCGAGATCACGATCGCGGGTTGCTCGCGGTTGGCGAGATGTTGCTCGATCTGGTCAGCGAGATGATGAACATTGACGACCGCACGTTCGACCCCCTCCTTGGCGAGGCGATCAAGCACATAATCGATCAGCGGTTTGCCGCCGACGGCGACAAGCGGTTTTGGGATGCGCCCATTGAAGGCACGCATGCGCGTGCCAAGTCCTGCCGCGAGCACCATGGCTCGCTTGGGTGCGGTCATGATTTGGCGCGCTTCGGCCATCGGTGCGTTCTTGCCCACGGGCGCTTAAATTGTGCTTAACGACGGCACGCGGGCAATATACCACGCATTGAGCGCCTCGAGGGCGGGATGGCCGAGCGAGCGCTGGAGATACGCCCATACCCGCGGCAGGTGACGCAAATATTGCGGCTTGCCGTCGCGCATGTCGAGGCGCGCGAAAATCCCGAGAATCTTGCTGGCGCGCTGGGCAGCGAGAGTGACGTAAACCCGGATGAAGCTGGCGGGGTCGAAGCCCGGGTCGGTCTGCCTGCGCCCGCGCACGTAGCGGCCGAGCAGCGCCAGTTCGAGCTGTTCGGATACATCCACGCGCGCGTCCTGCAGCAGTGAGGCGAGATCGTAGCCCGGCGGTCCCATGACCGCGTCCTGAAAGTCGAGAATGCCGAGGCGGGCGATGCCGTTGCGCCGCGGCAGCCAAAGCAGATTGGGAGAATGGAAGTCGCGCAGCACCCAGGTCGGCGGAGCATCGATCGCCGGCTGCAGCAGCTCGCGCCACAGCGCCCGAAACGAGTCGCGCTCGCTGTCGGGAATGGCGGCGTCGAGACGCGGCAGGAACCAGTCCACGAGAAGCTCGGCTTCGATCAGGAATGCATTCATGTCGTAGGGGGGGATGCGGTGCTCGACGTGCGGAGCAGCGGGCAACCTGTCGGGCAGTTGCTGTGCATGCAGAGCGAGCAGCAGGTCGACCGCGGTCTCATACCGTTCCTTGATCGGGGCGGGAGGATCGCCGCTCACCACACCCTCGCTGCCCAGGTCCTCGAGGATCAGCAGTCCATGATCGAGGTCGGCGTGATGGATGGCGGGTGCGGAGAAGCCGCATTGCCGTAGCCCGTTCGCCATCGCCACAAACGGAACGACGCTGTCGGCAAGATGAGCGATCGCGCTGTACGGCTTGCCGCCATACACCGCGGGGCCGTCGGGACGACGCGGCATGTTCATGAGGATCGTGCGCTCGTCGCCGAGCGCGAGCCTCTCGTAGGAGCGGGTCGAGGCGTCGCCTTGCATGCGTACGCGAAACGCCTCGCTGTAGCCGCTCTCTGCAATGAACTGCCGCGCCGCCGCCATGCGATGGACGCGCGGACCCAGCGCACCATGACCGGTGACTCGGGCGTGGCGGAACTCGAGCTTGAGCTTGGGCGCAAGGGTCAGCGCGACGTCGATCCGGTCGGGCGGCAGGAAACCGGCGGCGCGCTCCGGCCATTCGACCAGTACCACGGCCCCCTGAGGCAGGTCATCGAAGCCAAGCTCGGCGAGTTCCGCTGATCCGGAGAGCCGGTAGAAATCGGCATGGACGAGGGGAAATTGCGGCAGGTCGTAGGTCTGCATCAGCGTGAATGTCGGGCTCGGCACCTCGATGGCCGGGTCGCCCGCGAGATGGCGGATCAGCGCACGCGCGAACGTGGTTTTGCCGGTGCCGAGATCGCCCGACAGGGTCACGATGTCGCCGCGCTCGAGCGAATTGGCAATATCGATCGCGAGGCGCCGGGTGACGTGCTCATCCGGTAGCGCCACCGAGAAGCTCGACGTGCCGGGCGTGGTCAGGAGCTGCGCCATGGGCTGGTTCGCAATCGCGGGCCACCCTCATAAAGGGCTATGGCGTCGGTCCGATGCCCCGCCGAGATGGGGCCTGGCGGTGCCAATGGAATCACGCCGCTGTTCGCTCGGCGGTGCGCTCGAGTGGGAAGACGCAAGTCACGGTCGTGCCGCGCCCGACTGCGGACTCGAGCGCCACTGACCCGCCGTGCAACTCCACGAAGGAGCGCACCAGGGAAAGGCCAAGGCCGGTGCCGCGGTGGCGCGAACCGAGGGAATGCGTCTCGAACCAATCGAACACCTTGTCCTGCACATCGGCGGGGATGCCGGGCCCCCGATCCGTGACCGAGAACACGACGGCATCCTTGCGCCGCTGGACGGCAAAGGTAACGATCTCTCCGCCGGGCGAAAAGCCCACGGCATTGGCGAGCAGATTGAACAGCGATTGCCGTACGCGCCGCTCGTCGGCGATGAAGGTGCCGATGTCGGGCGCGGCGCGGACTTCGAGCATGATGCCGTTCTTCACCAGGCGGTCCTGCACGCCCTCGGCGGCCGCTTCCATGGTCTTGCGGATGTCCACGGGGCCGAGATTGAGGGTCATGGCGCCGGCATCGATACTGGCAAGGTCGAGGATATTGTTGATGATGGCCAGAAGGGCATTGGTCGAGACGGTGATGTAGCTGAGGTATTCCCGCTGCTTGTCCGTAAGCGGCCCGGTCACGGGGTCGCCGAGGAAATGCGCAAAGCCGATGATGTTCGTCAGCGGCGAGCGCAGCTCGTAGGATACATGGTGGACGAAATCGGTCTTGAGCTTGTCCGCCGTCTTCAAGGCTTCGTTACGCTCGCGCAGCGCACGCTCGACGTTGACGGTGTCGGTGACGTCCTGGAAGGTCACCAGCGTTGCGCCGTCGGGGAGCGGCATGGTGGCGCAATGCACCACGTTGCCGTCGGAGCGCTCGAGCCGCCCGATGACCGGCTCGCGGTTGTCGATCGCGGTGATTGTTGTCCGCAGCCGCTGCCACACAGACTGGTCGCCATGCAGCGACTGCGTCCCGTCGCTGATCGTTTGAATGTGGGGCCGCTCGGACAAGGTCTCGGATGAAAGCCGCCACATCGCGGCGAAAACCGGATTGTAGAGTCGCAGCCTCCCGTCGCTGCCAAACACCGCGACGGCTTCGGTCAGGTTGTCGAGCGTTTCACCTTGCACGCGGATCAGGGCATCGTAGCGGCGCTCGAGATCGAGCCGTTCGGTAACATCCTCGAACAGATAGATCACGCCGCCTTCCGGGTTGGGCGTGGTCACCACCCGCAACGTTCGCCCGTCGGGCAGGTGCCACATGTGCTCCTTCGCTTCGACGGCGCGATAGGCCTCATGCAGTGCGGCTTTCCATTGGCGGAAATCCTGCTCGTCCGGGAGCTTGCGGGCGGCACGCAGCTGATCGAGCAGAGCCGAATTGGTCGGTCCGGAGTCGAGGAAGCCGGGGTCGAGGTCCCACAGCAACCGGTAGGCGGAATTGTAGAAGCCGAGTTGCTGGTTGGACCCGAAAATGGCGACGCCGGTCGCGAGCTGGTCGAGGGTACGCCGGTGCGCATCCACCATGCGCTTGAGCTCCGCACGCATCAACTCGGCCTCGGTGGCGTCGATGCCGATTCCGGCGCTGCCACCTCCAGCCGGCACCGTCACCACGTCGAAACTGCGGCGTTGCCCCGTGACCACGGCAGGAAGCCGCGCCGAATAGGATTCGCCTGCTTCATGCGCCCGCAGCAGCTCGCTCCGCCCGCCGCGATCGAACAGCTCGATTCCACGCTCGAGCACGTCCCCGCCGTCCTTGGCCTCGACCGCCCGCGCATAGGCCCGGTTCACGAACACCAGCTTGCCGGCGTCGTCACGCGCCCATACCGGTGCAGGCAGCGCCTCGATCAGCGCGTGGACGGCTGCCGTGTCGTCGATTTGCTTCTGGTGCCGCCGGGAAAGGTCCGCAAGCTCGTGCTTTACGCCGCTGACTTCCCGCAGCCGCAGAATTGCGCGCCCGCCGGTAGCTTGGCCGGTGGCCTCGATGACCCGGCCGGCCAGAGTCGTCACAGCGGTGGCAAAGCTGACGCCGCGCGCGCGCAAGGCGTCGACCGCGCGCTCCATCTCCGTGGCGGCCTCGGGCTCGAGCCAGGTGCCGAAGGCAAGCGCGCGGTGAGGCGCAGCGACGCCGGTCACCAGCGCCGCGTCGCCGATGATCTCAGGCTCGTCGCCGGTGGCCGGCCAAGCCACAAGGACCTGCGCCTCAGAGAGGAGCAGCGCATAGGCGCGATCGACCGCGGCCCTTGCTGCCATCGTCTCGTCGCGCGCCGATGCCTCGACCTCGGCGAGACGTCCTCGTGTGCGCACCAGCAGGATCGCGGTGACGACAGCAAAGCAGAGAATGCCGAGCGCAAGCGCAATGGCGACGATCTCATCGCGCTCGAGCAAGACCAGGGCCGAGATCGAGGATGCGTGCAGCACTCCCGCGTCCCGTGCACAAGCAGCCCCATGCGAAAGCGCGGTCAGGACGAATGCGACAGGCACACGGAATTCGCGCCGCCGCGTGCTCCCGGGCGCGTCACAGCCGCCTTCGCGGGCCATGAACGCGCGCGAATGCGCCTCACGCTGCGGATGAGCCCCAAAGCCCTCCACGGTCGTCCGGATCGCGTCCGGCATACCCGCTTGCCTCATCGCCGCATTCACCGGGGTCGTGCGACCGCCGGCTCGTGCGCCGCCGGACGGGGTGCCTCACCGACCGAGCGGCCCACGAATCAAGCCACTTTACCCCCAAGCCGAAAGCGGCCGTAAGAGTCCAGATCGTGAACGAGCGGATGGCGGCGGCACGCTCGTGCTGGCCTCCAGCAATTGCGTTATTGGAAGGTGATCCTGTTCTCGCTGATGACTCCCGCCCATTTGCGCATCTCGGCCTGGATGTAGTCACCGAATTGTTTCGATCCGAGCGGTGTCACCACCGCTCCCATTTCCGTCAGGCGTTTGCGCACGTCGGGCATGGCGAGGACGTCGAACAGCGCCTTTTCCAGCTTTGCGAGAATGGCGGTTGGGGTGGCTGCGGGAGCTGCCAAGCCGAACCAGTAGGCGGCCTCCAGCGGGTATCCGGCCTCGGCCATCGTCGGAACGTCCGGCAACATCTCGAAACGCGCCGGTGCCGCAATGGCCAGCGGCGTCAGTGTGCCGGCCTTCATCTGCTGCATTCCGACCACGGCGGTGAGGAACATGGTGTTGACGTGGCCCGCAACCAGGTCGGTCAGCGCCGGCGCGCCACCGCGGAAGGGAACGTGCAGCATGCTGATGCTCGCCTTGGCGACGAACAGCTCGCCGGCGAGATGGCTCGCACTGCCGGGACCGACCGATCCATACGAGACCGCGCCGGGCTTCTGCCGTGCCAGCTCCACCAGGTCCTTCACCGAACGGACGGGAACCTGGGCGTTCGCGGTGAGGACCATGGGCGCGCTGCCAACGAAGCCGACAGGTGCGAAATCCTTCACGCTGTCGTAGGGAATGCTTTTGAACACGCTCGGGTTCACGGCGTGGTTGTCGTTGATCATCATCAGGGTGTAGCCGTCGGGCTCGGCGCGGGCGACCGCAGCGGTCGCCAGCGTTCCGCCGGCGCCGGGCCGGCTCTCGATGATGAATTGCTGTCCCAGCAGCATCGATAATTTCTCGGCTACCACGCGCGAAACCGTGTCAAGCAGGCCGCCCACCGGAAACGCGACCAGGATCTTGACCGGTCGGGTCGGGTAGATGGCGTCTTGCGCTGTGGCCGAAACAGGTCCTGCGACAAGCATGGCAAGCACGGCGAACAAGCCGGCAAGCAGCGATCGCATGGCTTTCCCTCCCAAGATTGAGTGCGCGCCCGCGTCTTGCGGCAGGTCGCACGCTGGTCCTGCGCTAGGCCCTTCCGGCCAGTTTCAACCCCTTGTCCAGGGCGGCGTAGCTGCGCACCGGCGCCGCCATCAGGAACCGGTAGCCCTCGCCGAGGATGCGCTCTACGTTATTGGAGTCGACATGCGGATGGCCGACCACCACGTTGTGGCGCTTGCAGGTGTCGACCACGCGGCCCATCCATTTGAGCACCTCGGGGTGCTCGTACTGGCGCGGATAGCCGAGCTCCTGGGAGAGGTCGCCTTCGCCGATCAGGATCGCGCCGATGCCCGGCACCTTCTGCAGGATGTCAGGCAACGCCTCGATGCCGCGCGTATCCTCCATCATCAGGATCACGAAGACTTCGCCTTTCGGATTGAGCGGCCACACATCGGCGCGGTCGTAGTATTCCTGCTGCGAAAGACCCCAGTAGCGCACGGCGGCGGTCGGACCATCGCCGCGGATGCCGGCGGGCTCGTACATGGCTGCGGTTTTCAGGCGTGGATACCGGCAAGCCGCGACCGCGTTATAGGCCTCGTCGACAGACGAAATGTGTGGCCACACGATGCCATAGGCGCCGAGGTCGAGCGCCTGCTTGGCGTGAAACTGCGCCTTCTCTGCCCCGTTGGGCGGGATGCGCACCATCGGCGTGACGCCGGGTGCGACCGATGCGGATTTGGCGATCTGGCCGCGGTTGAGCATGTATTGCAGGCTATCCCGCAGCGCCCTGATGTCCCACGGATTGTGTTCCATCTCGTAGACGATGCCGTCGTATTTGGCGGTCGCCATCGCGATCGCGGTCTCGGGATCGGCCTGGCAGAATGAGGTGAACGTCGCTTTGCCGGCTTCCAAGGCGCGGATCACGCCGTTCAGCCGCGGAATATCAGCCATGCTCTCCCCCTGCGATTGTTTCGCCGGCATCCTACCAGACCGCAATCCTGGTTTGACAATGGTGAAGCCCGGTTCGTAGCATTCGGTCACAGGCCGGGCATCCGGCTTGCGCCACGGGCTTCGGCCCACAATCCTCAGCGACGGTGTCATGATCATCGATTGCCACGGCCATTACACGACCGAGCCGAAAGACCTGCTGCGGTGGCGCAAGGAGCAGGTCGACAATCTCAAGGAGCCCTCCAAGCAGCCGTCCAAGACGTCGCTGAAAGTCACCGACGACGAGATCCGCGAGAGCCTTGAAGGGGCGCAGCTCAAGCTCCAGCGCGAACGGGGTACCGACCTCACGATCTTTTCCCCACGCGCGATGGGGATGAGCCATCACATCGGCGACTACAGCGTAAGTCTGGCCTGGTCGCAGATGTGCAACGAGATGATCCATCGCGTCTGCACGCTCTATCCCGACAATTTCATCGGCGTTTGCCAGTTGCCACAGTCGCCGGGCGTTTCGCCTGACACCTGCATCGAAGAGCTCGAGCGCTGCGTGAACGAGTTCGGCTTCGTCGGCTGCAACCTCAATCCCGATCCGTCCGGCGGCTACTGGACGGCGCCGCCGCTCACCGATCGCTGGTGGTACAAATTTTACGAAAAGATGGTGGAGCTCGACGTGCCCGCGATGGTGCACGTGAGCGCCTCCTGCAATCCCAACTTTCATGGGACCGGCGCGCACTACATCAATGCTGACACGACGGCGTTCATGCAGCTCATCATGGGCGACCTGTTCAAGGATTTCCCGACCCTGAAGTTGATCATCCCCCATGGCGGCGGGGCGGTGCCGTTCCACTGGGGCCGCTATCGCGGATTGGCGCTCAACAACAAGCGGCCGCCGCTCGACGAGATGATGAAGAACAATGTGTGGTTCGACACCTGCGTCTACCACCAGCCCGGAGTTGACCTTCTCACCAAGGTCGTGCCACTCGACAACATCCTGTTCGCGTCGGAAATGGTCGGCGCGGTGCGCGGCAAGGATCCGCAGACCGGGCAGGATTTCGACGATACCAAGCGCTATGTCGACCACGCTCCGGGGCTATCGGCCGCCGACAAGAAAAAAATCTTTGAGGAGAACGCGCTGCGAGCCTATCCGCGGCTGAAGAACAAGCTCGCGAAGCGGGCGCCCGCACCAGGCGCGCAGAGTGCGAGAGCGTAGCTCCCGTCGAACGACAGCGATCGAGGACCACCATGGGCATCGAGGCTTTGGGCTATATCGGCGTGCGCGCCAAGGATCTGGGCGACTGGGCAACCTATGGCACCAATTTCCTCGGCCTGCAGCGTATCGACAAGAGCCGCTCGAGCCTTGCGTTCCGCATGGACGATCGCAAGCAGCGCCTGGTGGTGGACGCCGACGGCGGGCAGGGCATTGCGTTCTTCGGCTGGGAGGTCGCGGACGCTTCCGCGCTCGACAGGCTCGCGGCGAGAATTGAAGCGGCCGGCACCAAGGTGGCGCACGGCTCGCGCGCGCTCGCCGACGAGCGGCACGTGACCGATCTTGTCGTGCTCAGCGATCCCGCCGGCAACCGGCTCGAGATTTTTCACGGCGCGGCGACGAGTGCCGATCCGTTCAAGCCGGGCCGCAACATTTCCGGCTTTCGCACTGGCCCGCTCGGCATGGGCCATGTGGTTATGCATTTCGAACGCATCGGCGACGTGATGCGCTTCTATCAGGACGTTCTCGAGTTCAAGGTCAGCGATTATTGGCTGCGTCCCTTCCCCGCCTATTTTTTCCATGTCAATCCGCGCCATCACAGCATCGCCTTCGTCGAAAGCGGGATCAACATGGTCCACCACATGATGGTGGAGCTCTACAGCTTCGACGATGTCGGCCAGGGCTACGATCTTGCGCTTGGCAACTCCGAGCGCATCGGCGTGACGCTCGGCCGCCATTCCGGCGATTACGTCACCTCATTCTACACCTGGAATCCATCGGGCTTTCTGGTGGAGTACGGCTGGGGCGGGCAGCTGATCGACGACAGCACCTGGAAGCCATTCGAGCGCAAATTCGGCCCCAGCCTGTGGGGGCACGAGCGTCGCTGGATGTCGGCGGAGAAACGCGAGGAATCCCGTTTGCTGTGCATCGAGGCCGCCGAGAACGGACAGCGCCAGCCGGTGCAGGTGATCGAGGGCAACTACAATCTCATGCCCGGTGTCTGTCCCTGGTGGGACAGCATGAAGCAAGGCCGCAAGGCGGGTTGAACACCCCCCGCAATCGCAGGCTAGGTACGGCGCGGGCGAAAGTCGGAAAGGCTAGCGATCGCCTGCCACCGCTCTGAGGCCTTCGGCGAAATGCGTGAGGTCCCGGACATTGATGCGTGCCAGCGCGGCCGAAAAGGCTTCCTCGGCCTGATCAAGCGCGGGAATCACCACCTTGCTCAGCAGAGCGGAATCCGCGACTGATGCCCCGTCGATCTCGTCGGCGCTGCCGGCGGCGCGCAAGATATCATCGGCAGTGATTCGATGCTGCTCGCGCGCCAACTCGTAGCCGCCGCGTGGCCCGCGAATACCCCTGAGAATGCCGTGCCGGACGAGGGCCTGCAGCACCGGCTCCAGATGGCGGGGCGGCAGCCGGTGGCGGGTTGCGAGCGACTTGGCTGCGACCGGTTGGCCGCGCGCGTTGAGGGCGATGTCAATGACTGCGGCAATCGCCAAAATGCCTTTGCGAGGCAGGAGGGGCATGACAGCATCTGGGTCGAGAACGGGACAGGGTGGTAATATATTACAGCCAAGAGACCGTCTAGTCGGTCCGTTTTCGCGTGCCCGTGCCGGTAGAACCAAAACCCCCCACGCCGCGGGCGGTTTCATCAAGATTTGCAACTTCGCAAAAGGTCGCTTGCAGTGTAGCCGCAAGAACTAATTGTGCAATCCGGACGCCACGCTCGACCGTGAACGCGGTTGCGCCCAAATTTATAAGAATCACATGAATTTCGCCGCGATAGTCGGCGTCCACGGTGCCCGGGGAATTGAGGACGGTCACGCCGTGGTGCAGCGCCAACCCCGAACGCGGTCGAATCTGGCCTTCCACTCCCGGAGGCAGCCCGATGGCGATGCCGGTTGGAATTGCGGCGCGCTGCCCCGGCGCGATCGTCACCGGCGCCTCGGACGGCACCGCCGCCACCAGGTCGAGCCCCGCCGCAAACGCGCTCTGGTAGGCAGGGAGGGGCAAACCGGCGGCATGCGGCAACCGCACGACCCGCACGGCGACCTCGTTCACCGCTCGGCTCCCGCGAGCGTCTCAGCAATGCGAGCCACGAGGGCGCGTGCCACCTCCTCCTTCGATTGCGGCGGCCACGATTCCACTCCGCGGGCGGTCACCAGATGAACGGTATTGCGGTCGCCGCCCATCACCCCGGTCGCGGCCGACACATCATTGGCGACGATCCAGTCGCAGCCCTTGCTGGCGAGCTTCGCCCTCGCGTGCTCGATGACGTGATCGGTTTCGGCGGCGAACCCGATGACGAGCCGCGGGCGCCTACGGGCATCATGCGCGACCGTCGCGAGCACGTCCGGGTTCTCGATGAGGCCGAGCGTCGGCGGTCCACCGCCCTGCTTTTTGATCTTGCTGGCATTGGGTGCCTCGACGCGCCAATCGGCGACAGCTGCCGCAAACACTCCGACATCGGCGGGGAGCGCCTTCGTCACCGCCGCGAGCATATCCTGCGCTGTCTCGGTTTTGACGGTCTTCACGCCGACCGGATCCGGCACGTTGACCGGCCCGGATATCAGCGTCACGTCGGCGCCCGCCGCTGCCGCCGCTGCCGCGATGGCATGGCCTTGCTTGCCCGACGAGCGATTGGCGATGTAGCGGACCGGATCGATAGGCTCATGCGTGGGTCCGGAGGTGACGATCACGCGCTTGCCTGCAAGTTCTTTGTCGACGCCGGCATAGCGCAGAAGCGATAAGGCGGCTGCCGCAATTTCGGGCGGCTCGGCCATCCGCCCCATGCCGGCTTCGCCCGCCTCCGCCATCTCGCCGGCGTTCGGCCCGAGCACGGCAACGCCGTCTGCGGCGAGCTGGGCAAGATTGCGCCGCGTCGCCGGATGCGCCCACATGTACGGATTCATTGCCGGCACCACGAGTACCGGGGCATGGGTTGCGAGCAGCACCGCAGAGGCGAGGTCATCGGCGTGGCCGCCCGCCATCTTGGCCATGAGGTCCGCGGTCGCGGGTGCGACTATCACCAGGTCCGCTTCGCGCGCGAGCCTGATATGGCCGACGTCGAGCTCGCTCGCAGTATCGAACAGGTCCGTGAACGCACGCTCGCCTGACAGCGCGCCAGCTGACAGCGCGGTGATGAACTCCTGCGCTGCCGCGGTGAGAACGCAGCGCACGGCGATCCCTCGCTCCTTCAGCCGGCGGATGAGATCGAGCGATTTATACGCTGCTATTCCGCCGCCGATGATCAGCAGAACGCGCTTGGCGCCGGCGGCCGAATCGACGCTTGATCGGGGCGCCGGAGCTACGAGCGCTTCCGCAGGGGGCGGGGCGCCGCGCCGTTCGGAGGCTCCGCCCGCCGCCCCCGGCTGCTCCAGGGCGGCCGCGTGGCGCAGGATGGTGCGCGCCTCGTCCTCCATGGAGCGGCCATGCCTCGCCGCCCGCAGCCGCAGTCGCTGTTTGAGGTCGTCATCCAGTTGCCGGATGGTGATGCTACCCATGACATCCAGCCTAGCTGGTGATTGCAATGCAATCAATGCAATCACCACAGGTGCCCCAAAGTCTAGGGAACCAGCAGATAGATCAGCCAGGCCAACAGGGCCGCGATGATCCACAACGCGACCGTGGACCAGCGATTGCGCCGAGCCTCGGCACGGCCGATGTCGGTGACCGTTTCCGGCGCCAGCACCAGGCCGTCGCGGGTGATGGCGTCGAGCCGTTCCATCAGGACCGCCCCCCGCGACAGCAGTTGTGGCACGTCGCCGAGCAGACGCCCGACCTCAATCGCCCCTTCGGCCGCGCCCTCGAGCCGCCCCGCCGGGCCGAGATGGCGCGCGATCCATTCCCGGACCACCGGTTCGGCCACTGTCCACATGTCGAGCTTCGGGTCGAGCGCGCGGGCGACGCCTTCGACCACGACCATGGTCTTCTGCAGCAGAAGCAGTTCCGGCCGGGTGCGCATGTCGAACAGGCCGGTCACCTCGAACAGCAGCATGAACAGCTTCGCCATCGAGATTTCTTCCGCGGTGCGGTTGTGGATCGGCTCCCCGATCGCCCGAATGGCCTGCGCAAAGCTCGCGACCGAGTGATGCGGAGGCACGTATCCCGCCTCGAAATGCACCTCGGCGGTGCGGCGATAGTCACGGGTGATAAAGCCAAGCAAGATTTCCGCCAGGAAGCGCCGTTCCTTGGGTCCCAGCCGCCCCATGATCCCGAAATCGACCGCGACCAGTTCGCCCGCGTCGTCCACGAACAGGTTGCCCGGATGCATGTCGGCGTGAAAGAAACCATCGCGCAGCGCGTGGCGCAGGAAGCTCTGGATCACCGCGCGCGCGAGATGCTTGAGATCGAAACCCCTGCTCTCGAGCCGGACCCGGTCGGACAATGGCGTCGCCTCGATCCATTCGAGCGTCAGCACGTCGCGCGCAGTGCGATCCCAGTCCACCGCGGGCACGCGAAAATCGGGATCGTCCCTGGTGTTTTCCGCCATCTCCGACAGCGCCGCGGCCTCGAAGCGCAGATCCATCTCGATTGCGACCGAGCGGTTAAGTGTGTCCACGACCTCAATCAGCCGCAGGCGCCTCGCTTCTGCCGACAGGTTCTCCGCCAGCTGTGCCGCGAACGTGAAAGCGTCGAGATCGACCTTGAAGCGGCGCTCGACGCCGGGGCGCAGGACCTTTACCGCCACCGCACGGCGGATGCCGTCGCTCACGACTTCGGCGCGATGCACTTGCGCGATCGAGGCCGCGGCGACCGGGCGGCCGAACGATGCGAACAGCTCGGGCAGCGGTTTGCCAAGCGCGGCCGCGACGGCGCGCTCCGCCTCTGTCTGCGGAAACGGCGCCATCTTGTCTTGCAGGGTCTCGAGATCGCGCGCCAACGCGACGCCCACGACATCCGGCCGCGTCGCCAGAAATTGGCCGAGCTTTACGTAGGAGGGGCCGAGCCGCGTGAGCGCGGCAGCCAACCGGTTCGCCGCCACGCTGCTGGATGGCCGCTCGACCAGCCGTGCCACGCGCACGGCCGCGCGCGCCGGCAATGGCAGCCGCGTCGTGTCGACCAGGGCGAACACGCCCTCGCGCGCAAATACGAAGCCGGCGTGGCCCAGCCGCGCCACGTGGGCGATCCCTGCGATCACAGCCGCCAGCCCGAATGCAGCGCGACAATGCCGCCCGTCATGCGCTGGAACGAAACTTGGGAAAAGCCGGCGGTCCGCATCATCCCGGCGAATGCATCAGGGCGCGGAAAGCGGCGGATCGATTCGACGAGATAACGATACGCCTCCGCGTCGCGGGTGACGGCGCGGCCAAGCGCAGGGATCACGTTGAACGAGTAGAAATCGTAGAGCGCGTCGAGACCGGGCACGTCCACCGTCGAAAACTCGAGACACAGAAATCGCCCGCCGAACCGCAATACGCGATAGGCCTCGGTGAGCGCCAATTCGACGCGGGGCACATTGCGAATGCCGAAAGCGATAGTGGCCGCATCGTAGCTGCGATCGGGAAACGGCAGAGCCTCGGCATTGCCCTCGACAAACGCCACCCTATCGTCGTGTCTGCGCCGGGCGGCGCGCTCGCGTCCCACGGCCAGCATGTCCGCGTTGATGTCGACCACGGTGGCGTGCGTCCCGGCGCCGCCTGACTCGACCACACGGAACGCGATGTCGCCGGTACCGCCGGCGATATCGAGCAGGGCGAAGGAACGCTTGCCGGTGGGCGGGTTGACGGCCGTAACGAGCGCATCTTTCCAGGCGCGGTGCAGCCCGCCCGACATGAGGTCGTTCATCAGGTCGTAGCGGCCGGCCACGCTGTGGAAAACGTCGTCGACGTGCGCCTGCTTATCCGCAAGCGGCACTGCACGGAAGCCGAAATGAGTATCGTCGCCGTCCCGCGGCATCGCCAATAATCCTTTTGCGGCAGGACCATAGCGCGGCGCGCCGGAGGGCGCTATGTGTCAGCCAGGAGCTGGTTAACCATGCCCGAATTGCCGGAAGTCGAAACCGTGCGCCGGGGGCTGCAGCCGGTGATGGAAGGCGCCCGTTTCATCAAGGTTGAAGCCCGCCGAGGCGACTTGCGCTGGCCGCTGCCGCAGGATTTCACCGCCCGGCTCGAGGGCCGCACCGTCGAGGGGTTGGGTCGGCGCGCCAAATATCTTCTTGCCGATCTCTCGTCCGGCGATGTGCTGCTGATGCATCTCGGCATGTCGGGCTCATTTCGCGTCACGCATGATCGTGACGACAGCAGGCCGGGCCGCTACTACCACGAGCGCGCGAAAGATGCTGCTCACGACCACGTGGTGTTCCATATGTCGTCGGGCGCGCGCATCGCCTTCAACGATCCCCGCCGCTTCGGAATGATGAAACTGGTTTCCCGTGCCGAGCTCGACCGGGAGCCGCTGCTGAGCTCCCTCGGTCCGGAGCCGCTCGGCAACGAGTTCGATTCGGCGATGCTGGCGCGCGCATGCAACGGCAGGAAAACGTCGCTCAAGGCGGCACTGTCGGACCAGAAGATCGTAGCCGGGCTCGGCAACATCTATGTTTGCGAAGCGCTGCACCGCGCCGGGCTAACGCCCAAGCGGCGGGCGTCGACGATCGCAGCCAGATCCGGGGCACCCAACGAACGCGCGGACAAGCTCGTCGACGCCATCAAGACCGTCCTCAAGGATGCGATCGAAGCCGGCGGGTCGTCGCTGCGCGATCACCGTCGCACCGACGGTGAGCTCGGCGATTTCCAGCACAATTTCCGCGTCTATGACCGTGAGGGCCAGCGCTGCCCGACGCGCGGTTGCCCGGGCGCCATCAAGCGCATCGTGCAGACCGGAAGATCGACGTTCTTTTGTCCGGTGTGTCAGCGTTGAAGGCTCCCGGCGCGACAGCCTGGGCGACGCCGGTCATTCCTTCCCCGGCAGCGTCTTGCCGAGCCACTGCGCGATGGCTGTGGCGATCTCCTTGTTGTTGCTCTCGTTCATCATCACGTGGCTGTTGCCTTTGATGCCGAGGTCGGCAAGCCGCATGAAGGTCGGCTGCGCGCCCGCCTGTTGCAGATATTTCACCGTGCAGTGATCGTAGGGCGCGTGATAGGACGCTTCGCTCATGACCACCAGAATCGGCATTTTCAGATTCGGAAGCTTGCGCGCGGGCTCTTTCTGCACGTAGCACTTCACGAGATCGGGGCCATCCGCGGTGTCCTGCTGTACCGCCGCAAGCTCCTTCGCGTCGGAGACGGCGGGCGCATAGGTCAGCGGCACCGCGCTCAGCCCGTAGGGCAGCGCCAGCGCGCCTTGCTTGAAGTAGTCGGGCGCGCCGATGAAGTCGACCTGGTAGAACGGCGGGCCGTTCGGTTCGATCGCGAGGACTGCCTTGACGTGATCGGGGCGTGCATCCGCCACCGGCCATCCGAAGGCGCCCGCCTGCGAGTGCACCATCAGAATAGCCGGTCCGATCTTGTCGATCAGCGCCACCAATGCGTCGCGGTTGAGGAACTGTTGCCGGGTGAAATCCTCGATCTCGGGCAAGTAACCGGAGATCATCTGCAGCGTGACCGCATCGTCCGGTGCGCCGCTCCCCGGCCACTGGGTGTGAAGATGCGCCTGCGGCCATAGCTTGTGTTTCGCCTGCGACAGGTATCTGCGCTGACCGCCTTCGCCGTCCGCGACCCTCCAGGACCCGTAGCTTTCGACGAGGTAGCCGGAACGGCCGCGCCCGGGCTGATCGACCACATACACGGCGTAACCCTGGCGCACGAAATACTGTGCCCAGCCCTCGCGTCCGTCAGGAGTACCGAAATAGGTGGTGGCGGAGCGGGTGCCGCCGTGCACCATGATGATCGGATAGCGATGGGTCTGGATCGCCGGAATGCGGACGTCCACATACATCTGGCCGGCCATGTAGGTGCGGCCGTTGACGGTGGCGGGCTTGCCCCCGACGTAGAAGAAGCCCTCGCGCGCGAGCACATAGGGCGGATCGTCGGCGGCGACCGCGCTGCCGGTCGCAATGGCGAAGAGGGCGGCGGCCGCCGTCAATCCCAGTACGGACCGGTGTCGGCGGGTCGATGCATGTTGTTCGCTTTGTGCCATTGGGCACCTCCCGTTGTTCGCCCGCCCATGGGCTCGATCACTTGACCGCACACGCCGTTGCGTCGATGAGTACACGTTGTCGACGCCGCCGTCCGAGCCGATTGCAGGCGGTGCGCGCTGATATCCTACACGTCCTGTCCGCATATGGCAGGCCGGCGCGGTATGCCGCGCGAGCAAGCATGCCATGCCGGGCTGACGAGTTGCCAGGGAGAGCCATGAGCACAGAAGCCATCATCGTCGAAACCCGCGGTCGCGTCGGCCTCATCCGCCTCAACCGCCCGCCGGCATTGAATGCGCTCAACGTAACTTTGAAGAACGAGCTCCTCGCCGCGGCCGAGGCCTTCGACGCCAATGGCGACATCGGCTGCATCGTGATTGCCGGCTCGGACAAGGCCTTTGCCGCCGGTGCCGATATCAGGGAGATGGCCGACAAGTCTTACATGGACATTTTCAGTGCCGACTATGCGGCGGACTACGAGCGGCTCGCGCGCGTGCGCAAGCCGATCATCGCCGCGGTCGCCGGCTTCGCACTCGGCGGCGGCTGCGAGCTGGCCATGATGTGCGATTTCATCATCGCCGCCGACAACGCCAGATTCGGTCAGCCGGAAATCAAGCTCGGCGTCATTCCCGGCATCGGCGGGACGCAACGGCTGACGCGCGCCGTCGGCAAGGCAAAGGCCATGGACCTGATCCTGACGGGCCGCATGATGGACGCGGCCGAAGCGGAGCGCTCGGGCCTCGTCGCGCGCGTGGTGCCGGTTGCGAGCTTGATGGAGGAGGCGATGAAGGTTGCCGAAACCATCGCTGCGATGTCGCTGCCGTCGGTGCTGGCAGCCAAGGAAGCAGTCAACCGCAGCTTCGAGACTTCGCTTGCCGAGGGCGTGCGCTTTGAGCGGCGGGTTTTCCACGCGTTGTTCGCCACGCAGGACCAGAAGGAAGGAATGGCGGCCTTCCTAGCGAAGCGCCCAGCGAAATTCGAGAACAAATAGCTCAGGGTCGAGCTTCGCTGCCGTGCGGTCACTTCCGCACGCAAATGATCCGCACCAGCGACGCCTTCGCGGTGTCGATGCCGGCACGGGCTGCCGCCGCGCCGACCTGCTGCCCCTCGAGGAAGGCGCGGATCCCTTGCGCCGGCACCACGATTGCCTGGGGCGCCGCATCGATGGCACCCGCGTTGGCAACGACCGGCATCTTGAGTGCGACCATGCCGACGATCTGGCCTTGGCCGTCGAGCGCGGCCGCGCCGGAAAAGCCGAGTTGCGGGGCAGGCTCGACGGTGTCCCCCCTGAGCCTCGCGGGCAGGGTCGAGATCGCGCCGCCGCCGCCCTGACCTTGCGGATCGGCAATGCCGAGCAGCGTGAGGTCCGCATTCTTCGCGCCGTCGGCGCCAAACGTGGCAGGCACGAGGTCGTACGCGCCGTAGACGCGCAGCAGCGCGAGATCGGCACCTCTGTCCTCGGCCTGCCGGGCGGCATCTCCATATCCGCTCACCACGATCACATGGCAGCCGTCGGTCAGCTGGCGGTCGGTCAGAATGTGCCCGGCCGCGCTGACGACGATTCCGGTGCCGTATTCCACCCGGCGCTTGCGCGCCGCACCGATTGGCGTGGCGCCGGACACGCCGGGGAATGCCGTGAACACGCCCGCCATCACCGCCGCGACCGGATCCATGATGGTCTCGGTCGCCTGGTCATAGAGCACGGTCATGCCGCGCACTTCGCCGTCCTTGACCTCGGCGCGCACATAAAACCGCTTCAGGTTTTGCATCCCCGCCAGGATGAAGAAATCCGGCCGCAGCAGATTGACTTCGAGCCTGCGAGTGGCTGGTTCCTTCTTCTGCTGCTCGTACACCGCCGCGAGCGTCGTGCCGGGCTCCCGGTCCCTGAAGGTCTCGACCTGGACCTGTCCCTGCGCCGAGGACCAACGGGTGCCACTCCTGCTTTGGGTCTTGTGAGGCACGTGCTTGGTCGGCAGCCCGAGGCGGGCGCCGGTCGCGGCGTCGTCGACCATGGTCCAGCCGACCTGGGCCTGCCGGGCCTTCGCCGCCGCGGCCAGCAGCGCACGCTCCTGCGTGCTGAGCACGCCGGTTTCCTTGAGCTTGCGATTGCGCTGGAACTGCTTGATGGCGGCGGTGGTCTTGTCGTTGATCTCGCCGTCGATCAGCCCGTTGTAGTCGCTGGTCCACGCGAGGTCGAGCTGGATGCCGATGCGCTCGGCCAGCGGCGTAGCAGTGTCACGCTGCGGAGCTGCCGATACCGGCGCGCGTTTGCGCGCGGCCGCTGCGGCCAAGCGCTGCGTACCTTCCCCGCTCGCTGGCACAGCGCGGTCGGTTGGCTGGACGGCAGATTGGACGCGCTGGGCGGCGCGAGCGCGCAAGAGCGCAGCCCGAGCCGCCGGTGTGCGGAGCTTGCTGCTCTGCGCGGCCGGCTTCGCCGCCGCACCCGGCTGCGAGGCCGCGGTGTTGGTTTGGGCGACCGCCGGCAACGCGGCGAGGTGAACGGCAAGAACCGCGCCCACCATGCGCATGGGAACTCCTGCCCCGCTCTATCCGGTGTGGCGAATCTAGCTGATCGCCCCATATCCGCCAATGCATCGGGCGTGGTCCGCGGAGACGCAAGGCACTGCCAGGGCCCAATCGTTGCCAGAACGCGTCGTCGGAGGGGACGGCCCCCGCCCGGTGAGATTTGCAAAGCCCCTGCATTCGCGGATGATGGCTGCACGAGGCGCGAACCAGGATCGTTCATGCTCAGCGCGGAGGAACTCGAACGTTATGCCCGTCATATCGTCCTGCACGAGGTCGGTGGACCGGGGCAGGCGGCGCTCAAGCGCGCACGGGTGCTGGTGATCGGTGCCGGCGGCCTGGGCGCACCGGTGCTGCTTTATCTGGCCGCCGCGGGTGTCGGGGTGCTCGGCGTCATCGACGACGACGCGGTGGCCCTTTCGAATCTGCAGCGCCAGGTGATCCATGGCACCGCCGAGATCGGCGAGCCCAAAGTGGCGAGTGCGGCGGCCGCGATCGGGCGGCTGAATCCGCACGTGAAGGTCGAGATGCACGCAATGCGGCTGGTCGCGGCCAATGCGCTCGATCTTGTCGGCGGTTATGACATCGTAGCCGACGGATCCGACAATTTCGCCACACGCTATCTGGTCTCTGACGCCTGTTTCTTCGCGAAGAAGCCGCTCGTCACCGCCGCCGTCGGGACTTTCGATGGCACACTCACGACCGTTCGTGCGCATGAACGCAGGCCGGATGGCACGCCCAATCCGACGTATCGCTGTCTTTTCCCGGATCCACCACCGCCAGGCACCGTGCCTGCGTGCGCTGAAGCCGGGATCCTCGGCGCCCTGACCGGCGTGCTGGGATCGCTGATGGCACTCGAAGTGATCCGTGAGATCGTAGGCTTCGGCGAAGGTCTGCTGGGCCGCCTGGTCATGTTCGATGCCCGCTCCATGCGGTTCGAGACGCTCAGCTATGGATGGGACTCCTCCAATCCGCTCTCCGGTCGGCATCCGACGATCCGGGATCTGTCGATGCACGCGTAGAGCATCTGTTCTGCGTGTTCGCCTCCGCGGGCGTTGAGCTTACTTCGTCCAGGTCGCAACCACGGTCGTCCCCTTCATGATCGACCATTTGTTGTCGCCGGCGGCGATGACGCGGAAGCAATTGGCGGTGGAGCCTTTCCAGGTGGTGCAGAAGCCCTCCTTGGTAAGCTTCCAGGTGCCTTCGCCTTTGGCGCCGGGGCTCTGCGCGGCCGGTTCGCGCGTCATCTTGCCGTCAGCCGTGAACACCATCTTGAACTTGACGTTCGACGGCGTGGCCGACGTGAAGGGTTGCCCAGTGAAGAACGTCGACTGGATGTCGTTCGGCGCAAGCACCGAGCCGGCGGCGGGCGCGGCGGCGGCAGGCGCGATGGAGACGATGACGGCAACGCCGGTCAGAAGCAAAGCACGCATCGTGATCTCCCTGACATTGCGAAGCTGCAAGGATACTCCAGATTCGGGCAAGCCGCAGGCAAGTCCCTCAGAGCATCGAGGGCAGAACTCGATCCGGGGGCCGGTGTCCGTCCAGGAAGGTCCTGATGTTCACGATGACCTTCTCGCCCATGTCCACGCGACCTTCGAGCGTGGCCGAACCCATGTGTGGCAGCAGCACCACCTTACCCAGGCGCGCGAGCCTGACGAGCTTGGGATTGACGGCCGGCTCATGTTCGAACACGTCCAGGCCCGCGCCGGCGATGTCACCCGATGCGATCAGGCGCACGAGTGCGTTCTCGTCGATCACCTCGCCACGCGCGGTGTTGACGATATAGGCCTCGGGGCGAATGAGCTTGAGGCGACGCGCCGACAGCAGGTGATAGGTCGCCGGCGTGTGCGGGCAGTTGACCGAGATGATGTCCATTCGGGCGAGCATCTGATCGAGGCTTTCCCAATAGGTCGCGGTCAGCTCCTCTTCGACCTTTGGCGGCACGCGGCGACGGTTGTGGTAGTGGATCTGCAGGCCGAAGGCACGCGCGCGGCGAGCCACTGCCTGGCCGATCCGTCCCATGCCGATGATGCCCAAGCGCTTGCCCCAGATGCGGTGGCCAAGCATCCAGGTCGGAGACCAACCGTTCCATGGCTTGTCTTCGCTCAGCACTGCGGCGCCTTCGGCAAGACGGCGCGGCACGCCGAGAATGAGCGCCATGGTCATGTCGGCGGTATCCTCGGTGAGGACGCCCGGCGTGTTGGTCACGGTGATGCCACGGCTGAGCGCGGTGGCGACATCGATATGGTCGACGCCGTTGCCGTAATTCGCGATCAGCTTGAGCTTGTCGCCGGCCTTGCTGAGCACCGACGCGTCGATGCGATCGGTCACCGTGGGTACCAGCACGTCGGCCCGCTTGACCGTGTCGGCCAATTCGGCCGGGGTCATGGGCTTGTCGCTGAGATTGAGCTGCGCGTCGAACAGTTCCCGCATGCGGGTCTCGACGCTGTCGGGGAGCTTGCGCGTGACGACGACCAGGGGCTTCTTGCGATTCGCCATGGTTCGACCTCGCCAACCCGCAGCCCCTCGCGGGGGCCCTCCGTTCAGGTCTCCTTAACCGCCGTGCCCGACACTGGCGTCCTTTTCGACGCGGGCGGGGTCACAAGTCCTTCTGCAACAGAGAACTCTCTGTAACAGATGGAGGTGTGAAGACAAGCCTGCGGCGTCATGAGGGCTGCTCCCGCGGCTCGATTGCACTCGTTCCAGCACCGTGGGCCGATGAATTCAGGGTACAGCTTGCGAATGGTCCGCCGCTGGTGGGTCGGGGCCTTCGTCCTGATCGCACTGTTGATCTGCCGGGCGGGGGACACCATGGCCGGGGAGGCCGGCCTCGGCCCCAAGAGCGGCCTGCCGGTGCCGCGCTTCGTCAGTCTCAAGCCTGATCGCGTGAATGTGCGCGCGGGACCGACGCGGGACCACGAAGTCACCTTCGTCTATACCCGCGCCGGCCTGCCGGTCGAGATCACCGCCGAGTTCTGACAATTGGCGGCGCATCCGTGACTGGGAAGGATCGGACGGCTGGGTCTATCATTCGCTGTTGTCCGGGCGCCGCACGGCGGTGGTGACGTCCAAGGACAAAGATCAACTTGTGCCGCTGTACGACGACGCTGACGGCAATGGCACAGTCGTGGCGCGACTGCAGGCCGGCGTGCTGGCAACGGTGAAGCGCTGCACCGGGAGCTGGTGCCGGATCGCCGGCCCCGGCTTTGACGGCTGGGCGGTACAGGTACAGCTCTGGGGTGTCTATCCGAACGAGAAGGTGGACTGACTCGCGGAACGCTCAGCGCGCCTTGCGGCGCAGCCGGACCACCACATCGATACGCGCGACCTCGTAGCCGGCCGGCGGGACTGGGGTCTTGCCGACCACCACGTCGGCATCAGGGATGTCGAGCAGCTCGTTCTCGACCTCGACGAAGAAGTGATGGTGCTGAGATACGTTGGTGTCGAAATAGGTCTTGGAACCGTCGACCGCGACCTGTCGCAGCAGCCCGACATCGGTGAACTGGTGCAGCGTGTTGTAGACCGTGGCGAGAGATACCGGCACCTTGGCCTTGCTCGCCTCCTCGTAGAGCATCTCGGCGGTGATGTGCCGATCGCCCTTGCCGAACAGGATCCAGCCGAGCGCCATGCGCTGTCGGGTCGGACGCAAGCCGACGTCGCGGAGCATGGACTTCACGTCGTGCCACGGACATCCGGTGAGACCTGTGCGGGCGGCCGCGCTCCCAAGACGGTCGGTCTCGACCGCGCTGGTGTAAACGATGGTGCGCGACGGTGTCATGGGCAACACCTGAACCTTTGCTACGCTACGGCCACGATTGTTGCGTTTGTAACATATACGGCCGAAGATGCAACTCCCTCGCAACAACACTGGGGCAATTCTAATCTGACGGCATCGCGCGGGGTAGCTGGCTTTGTGCCTCCCCTCGCCTATGTTAGGAGTTCCAAGCTGTTAGGGAAGAGACGCGGCCCAGAATAGGATGCGGAATGGAGAACCGGCGCACAAGCTTCGGATACGACGACCTTCTGGCCTGCGCACGGGGCGAGTTGTTTGGCGCTGGCAACGCCCAGCTGCCGCTGCCTCCCATGCTCATGTTCGACCGGATTTCGGAGATCGCGGAAGCGGGAGGCGAGTACGGCAAGGGGCTGGTTCGCGCGGTGCTGGAACTCAAGCCCGACCTTTGGTTTTTTCCTTGCCATTTCAAGGGCGATCCGGTCATGCCCGGCTGTCTTGGCCTGGACGCCTTGTGGCAGTTGCTGGGCTTTTTCCTGGGCTGGCTCGGGGCCCCCGGCAAGGGGCGCGCGTTGGGCCTCGGTGAGCTGAAGTTCTCCGGCCAGGTTCTGCCGACGGTGAGGAACGTCGTCTACGGCATCGACATCAAGCGGGTGATGCGCACCAAACTCGTGCTCGGCATAGCTGATGGCTGGCTTTCGGCCGATGGGTCGATCATCTACCGGGCCATGGACCTCAAGGTCGGCCTGTTCCGCGACGAAGCGATGCAGCCCAGCGGAGGGTGACGGCGACCGCGCGCGGTGCGGCTTACAACGCGGACGAGGCATTCATGAGACGGGTCGTCGTCACCGGGATGGGCATTGTCTCATCGATCGGCAACAACACCCAGGAAGTTCTGGCGAGCCTGCGCGAAGCGCGGTCGGGCATCTCGCGCGCAGACAAGTACGCCGAGCTTGGCTTCCGCTGCCAGGTGCACGGTGCGCCCACCCTCAACGCGGACGATGCGATCGATCGCCGCGCCGCACGTTTCCTCGGTGGCGGTGCGGCCTGGAACCATATCGCCATGGAGCAGGCGATCCGCGATGCCGGCCTCGAGGAGCGCGAGATCTCCAATGAGATGACCGGCATCATCATGGGCTCGGGCGGACCCTCGACACGTTCCATCGTCGAAGCCGCCGATGTCGCGCGCAACAAGAGCCCAAAACGCGTCGGCCCGTTCGCCGTCCCCAAGGCGATGTCGTCGACCGCCTCAGCGACCCTCGCCACCTGGTTCAAGATCAAGGGCGTCAACTATTCGATCTCGTCGGCGTGCGCCACCTCGAACCATTGCATCGGCAACGCGGCGGAAACAATCCAGATGGGCAAGCAGGACATGGTCTTCGCCGGCGGCTGCGAGGAGCTCGACTGGACGCTGTCCGTGCTGTTCGATGCCATGGGCGCCATGTCCTCGGGTTTCAATCAGACGCCTGAAAAGGCTTCCCGCGCCTATGATCTCGATCGCGACGGGTTTGTCATCGCCGGCGGCGCCGGTGTGCTGGTGCTGGAGGAGTTGGAGCACGCCAAGGCGCGCGGCGGACGTATCTACGCCGAGGTCGCGGGCTACGGCGCCACCTCCGACGGCTTTGACATGGTGGCGCCTTCGGGTGAAGGTGCGGTGCGCTGCATGCGGATGGCACTCAAGGGGATCAAGGCCCCCGTCGACTACATCAATCCGCACGCCACCTCGACACCGATCGGCGATATCAAGGAGATCGAGGCGATCCGCGAGGTCTTCGGCGACGCATGCCCGCCGATAGCGGCGACGAAATCGCTCACCGGCCATTCGCTTGGCGCCGCCGGCGCGCAGGAAGCGATCTACTCGCTGCTGATGATGAACAACGGATTCATCTGCGAGAGCGCCAATATCGAGACGCTCGATCCGGCTTTAGCCGAGATGCCGATCGTGCGTGAGCGCCGCGACGATGTGAAGCTTGGCTGCGTGCTGTCAAACTCGTTCGGTTTCGGCGGGACCAACGCGTCGTTGGTTCTCAAGCGCCTCGACGTTTAGGAACACGAAGGTCAATCCGGGCCCTCGCGACAGGGATGGCGATAGAGCGATAACCAGGATGCCATGACACAATTGATGCAGGGCAAGCGCGGGCTGATCATGGGGGTCGCCAACGACCACTCGATCGCTTGGGGCATCGCCAGGACGCTTGCCGCTCAGGGTGCCACGCTCGCTTTCACCTATCAGGGCGAGGCACTCGGCCGCCGCGTCAAGCCGCTGGCGGAGTCCGTGGGCGCTTCGCTTCTGTTGTCGTGCGACGTCGAGCAGGTCGCTTCCGTCGATGCCGCGTTCGCTGTGATCGCCGAGCGATGGGGGTCGCTCGATTTCCTGGTGCACGCCATCGCCTTTTCCGACAAGAATGAGCTTAAAGGCCGCTATGCCGACACCACGCGCAGCAACTTCCTGCGCACCATGATCATTTCCTGCTTTTCCTTCACCGAGGTGGCCAAACGTGCGGCGGCGTTGATGCCGGCCGGCGGCGCGATGTTGACGCTGACCTACAACGGCGGACAGCGGGCAATGCCGAACTACAACATCATGGGCGTCGCGAAGGCCGCGCTGGAAGCTTCGGTGCGCTATCTTGCGGTCGATTTCGGCCCTTCCGGCATTCGCGTCAATGCCATCTCGGCCGGACCGATCCGAACGCTGGCCGGCGCCGGCATCACGGATGCGCGGCAGATGTTCGCATTCCAGCAACGTCACTCGCCGCTACGTCGTGGCGTGACGCTGGACGAGATCGGAGGTGCCGCGCTCTATCTGCTTTCCGATCTCTCGACCGGTGTCACCGGCGACATCCACTTCGTCGATTCCGGATACAACATCATCGCAATGCCGCATCCCGCTTCGCTCAAGGACGAAACCGCCGCCAACGAAAGCGCGATTGCCAAAGACGCGGCGCAGTAGCCTCAACCATCGTTCGAACGTCGGCGGAGTGCAGCGTAACAGATGGGCGACCCGCTCTATCACGATGAAGCGCAGCGCGAACGCTGCTGGCGGACCCCACGCTCGCGCCGGTCTTAATGCGGGTGCACCGGCTCAACATCGCAAGCGGTCTGGTCGCGCTCGCCATCACGCCGCGATCTGAATCGTATGGCGCTGGTATGGACTCAGCTGATTGAGCCGGAACCGGTGCAGGACCGGGGCGCCAGCCGTGGCTGGCTGTCGAAATAAGAGGGCGGCCGCCAGCCGCCCTCCCCATTCAGTCTGAACCGGCGCAGAAGCGCTATTCTCCGCCCGCTGCTGCTTCGGGCGGCTGGTCGGCGCGTTGCTGCTCGGCCTCGGTCTTCTGCTTCGCCTCGAGGTCCTCGCCCGTGGCCTGGTCGACGGCCTTCATCGAGAGCCGCACCTTGCCGCGCTCGTCGAAACCGAGCAGCTTGACCCTCACCTTGTCGCCTTCCTTGACCACGTCGGTGACCTTCTGCACGCGGCGCGGCGCCAGCTGGCTGATATGCACGAGGCCGTCCTTGGCGCCAAAGAAGTTCACGAAGGCGCCGAAATCCATCACTTTGACCACCGTGCCTTCATAGATGTGGCCGACCTCGGGTTCGGAGGCGATCGACTTGATCCAGTTGATCGCCGCCTTCATCGCATCGCCATTTGCCGACGCCACCTTGACCGTTCCGTCGTCGGAAATGTCGATCTTGGCGCCGGTCTTTTCCACGATCTCGCGAATGACCTTGCCGCCGGAGCCGATGACCTCGCGGATCTTGTCGACCGGGATGTTGAACACCTCGATCCGCGGCGCGTGCTCGCCGAGCTGGTCGCGGTGCTGGGCGAGGGCCTTCGACATCTCGCCGAGAATGTGCATGCGACCTTCCTGCGCCTGGCCGAGCGCAACGCGCATGATCTCCTCGGTGATGCCGGCGATCTTGATATCCATCTGCAGTGAGGTCACGCCCCGCTCAGTGCCGGCCACTTTGAAATCCATATCGCCGAGATGATCCTCGTCGCCGAGAATGTCCGACAACACGGCATAACGCTTGTCCTCGAGAATAAGGCCCATAGCGATGCCGGCGGTCGGACGCTTGAGCGGGACGCCGGCGTCCATCAGCGCGAGCGAAGTGCCGCATACGGTCGCCATCGAGGAGGAGCCGTTCGACTCCGTGATCTCCGATACCACGCGCAGGGTATACGGGAACTCGTGGTGCGCCGGCAGGACGGGATGGATCGCCCGCCAGGCGAGCTTGCCGTGTCCGATCTCGCGGCGGCGCGGGCCGCCCATGCGGCCGGTCTCGCCGACCGAGAAGGGCGGGAAGTTGTAATGCAGGAGGAAAGTTTCCTTGTATGTCCCCTGCAGGGCGTCGATCCACTGCTCATCCTCGCCGGTGCCGAGCGTCGCCACCACCAGCGCCTGAGTCTCGCCGCGGGTGAACAGCGCCGAACCGTGCGCGCGCGGCAGCACCCCGACTTCCGAGACGATGGGGCGCACCGTCTTGACGTCGCGGCCGTCGATGCGGCGGCCAGTGTCGAGGATGTTCCAGCGCACGATCTTGGCTTCGATGTCTTTGAAGACACCGGCGACCTGCAGCTTCGAAAAGGGCGGGTTCTCCACGCCCTCCGGGCAGAAATGGGCCATCACCTTGGCCTTGGCGGCATCGACGGCCTTGTGGCGATCCATCTTGTCGGCAATGGCGTAGGCAGCTCGCAAATCCGGCTCTACCAGCGCCAGCATGTCCCGCTCGACGGCGGCGGTGTCCGCCACCTGCAGCTCGCGCGGCTCCTTCGCCGCCTTCTCCGCCAGCTTGATGATGGCCTCGATCACCGGCTGGAAATGACGGTGGCCGAACATCACCGCGCCGAGCATCACGTCTTCGCTCAGTTCCTTCGCCTCCGACTCGACCATCAGGACGGCGTCCTGGGTACCGGCGACGACGAGGTCGAGCTGGCTCTCGGCCATCTCATCCAGCAACGGGTTGAGGACGTATTCGTTGTTGACGAAGCCGACCCGTGCGGCTCCGATCGGACCCATGAACGGCGCACCCGACAGTGTCAGCGCAGCCGACGCGGCGATCATTGCGAGGACATCGGGATCGTTCTCGAGATCGTGCGACAGGGTCGTCACGATCACCTGGGTTTCGTTGCGCCAGCCTTCGGCAAACAGCGGCCGTACCGGCCGATCGATCAGCCGCGAGACCAACGTCTCCTTCTCCGTCGGCCGGCCTTCGCGCTTGAAATAGCCGCCGGGGATGCGGCCCGCGGCGTAGAATTTCTCCTGGTAATCCACGGTGAGCGGCAGAAAATCGACGCCCTCCCGCGGTTCCTTGGCAGCGACTACCGTCGCCAGTACTTTCGACTCGCCATACGTTGCGACGACGGAGCCGTCGGCTTGGCGTGCGATCTTGCCGGTCTCTAGGAGGAGCTTTCGCCCTCCCCAGTCGAGCTCAACACGGTGGATATCGAACATTGAGGTTGTCTTTCATGGTTTTCGCGAAGGGGCGAAAGCCATGAGCAAGACGGCGAGAGGCTGCCGGCTGCGGCGATCCCGCAAACCGAAACAGCATCTGGCGATCCTGCCATGGCCTTCGTGCCTTCCATTGAACGGACGGGTGATCATTCCACCCGTCTTCCCAAATCGGCAGCGGTCTCGCTGCCTGATGAACAGCGGATCAATCCGGCATCCGCTTCAAAACGCGCGAACACGTCGCGCATGAACCTCAGCGGCGAATACCCAGTCGCTCGATCAACGACTTGTAGCGCGCGGCGTCGATGCGAGCGAGGTAATCGAGAAGCTGGCGACGCTGTGACACGAGCTTGAGCAGTCCACGCCGGGAATGGTTGTCCTTGACGTGGGTCTTGAAATGCTCAGTGAGGCTGTTGATGCGCTCCGAGAGGATCGCCACCTGCACTTCCGGCGAACCGGTATCGCCGGCTTTGGTCGCATAGGTCTTGATGACTTCGGCCTTGCGGCCGGTCGAGATCGACATCGGGATGTCCTTTCGATCAGGGGTCACGGTCTGCGGCCGGGCCGGGATGTCGTCCAGCGCGGTCACTGCACACAGGTGCGCGGGCATTCTCGGCGTTCCCCCGTGAATGCAGTCGAGCTGCCAAGGAAACCCGTCAAGTCAATAGCGAGAGCCGATCCCCGGTCCTTGGAGGACGGGAACCGCTCTCGCCCGCACAATCGGGGCAATATCCCAAAATACCAGCGAACGCCAGCACAAATTGTGGCGGGAATGATCGGCGGCGGCAGCATCGAAACGGTCTCGTGCGGTGCTCGGCCGCTAGCCCCGCGGCAGATTGAAGATGCGGCGGGGACGCAGCTCCCCCTTCTCGACTTCCGCCAGGGCCACAAGCGCCCCCTGCGCGGACACCGACACCCAGCCCGCGAGAATGGGCGCGTCGCGACCACGCAACAGCACCGCCTGCCCGCGGGCAAGGCGCGCGGCATCGGCGGCGCTCACCCGCAGCGCCGGCAAGGCGGCGAGCCCGGCCGCCACGGGCAGGAGCGGGGCGGTCACCACGCCAGACTCGGTGGCGGGCTGTCCGGCCGTTTGCATGGCATCGAGGCGCGTCGCGATGGTTTCGTCGAACGGGCCGACTGCGGTCCGGCGCAACGCAGCGACGTGCCCGAAGCAACCGAGTTCCCGACCCAAATCGCGGGCGAGCGCGCGCACATAGGTTCCCTTCCCGCATTCGGCGGCGATGACTGCATGATCGGAATTGGGCGCCTCGACCAGGTCAAGGCGATGGATTTCGACCGGACGCGGCGCCAGCACCACCGCCTCGCCATCGCGCGCAAGGTCGTAGGCACGTTCGCCCTCGATCTTGAGCGCGGAGAAGCGCGGAGGTACCTGCGTGATCTGGCCGGTGAAGCGCGGCAGCAGCGCGCGGATGGCAGTAGACGTGGGACGTTGCGTGCTGGTCGCGGTCACCTGGCCTTCGGCGTCGTCGGTGTCCCGCTCTTCGCCCCAGCGCACCGTAAAGCGATAGACCTTGCGCCCGTCCATCACGAAGGGAACGGTTTTAGTCGCTTCGCCGAGCGCGATCGGCAACAGCCCCGACGCGAGTGGATCGAGCGTGCCGGCATGTCCGGCGCGTCTGGCCTGGAACAGGCGCTTGACCACGCTGACCGCGTGGGTCGAGGTCATGCCAACGGGTTTGTCGAGCACGAGCCAGCCGTGCACGTCGCGCTTTTCGCGTTTGCGCTGCAGCTGGCCTGATGCCTTCTCGGCGCTGATCTGCGTCAACTGTCATCGTCCGTCTTGCGATCCAGGTCGCGCTGGACCGCGGGTGTTCGCAAAAGCTTCTCGATTCGTTCGGCCTCATCGAATCGTTCGTCGATTCGAAACCTAATGTCAGGTGCAAACTTCAGGTTAACGTGGCGGGCGATCTCGCCACGCAGAAACCGCTTGTTGCGCTCGAGCGCGGCCAGCACCGCCTCCGTGTCGCGTCCGCCGAGCGGAATCACATAGATGGTCGCGAGTCGCAGGTCCGCGCTCATGCTTACCTCCGGCACGGTGATGAGATGTGCCTCGATCACGGGGTCATGCACCTCTCCGCGCGAGAGCAGCTCCGCAAGCGCATGGCGGATGAGCTCGCCGACGCGCAATTGACGCTGCGAGGGCATTTGGCCCGCGCCGGTATCACGCTGATGACGTCGCCGGGCCATGACATCCTCACTCGATGTCGTCATCCGCGAGACCATCCCGGAGCGGGGGAGCGGGCGATCCAATGCTCACCGTCCGATCGATTTCGCGGGATTCGTGGGCGCTCGCCCGCATCGGCAAGACGGTGAAGGGTGGAAGCGTCCGCAGCCGGAGCCTTCAACTCACAGCGAGCGCTGCACGGTCTCCACTCGATAGCATTCGATCACGTCGCCGGCTTTCATGTCCTGATAGTTCTCGAAGGCCATGCCGCATTCCTGGCCGGCGATCACTTCGCGTACGTCGTCCTTGAAGCGCTTGAGCTGGGAGAGCTTGCCCTCATGCACGACGACGCTGTCGCGAATGAGGCGAACATTGGCGCCGCGCTCGACCACGCCGTCGGTGACGCGGCAGCCCGCCACGTTGCCGACCTTGGAGACCTTGAAAATCTCCAGGATGGTCGCGCTGCCAAGCGTGGTCTCCCGCACCGTCGGCGCCAGCAGGCCCGACATCGCCTTCTTCACGTCGTCCACGAGATCGTAGATGATGTTGTAGTAGCGGATCTCGATCCCGGCGCGCTCGGCCGCCTCGCGCGCCTCCTTATGGGCGCGCACGTTGAATCCTATGATCGGTACCCCGGAGGCCTCGGCCAGCGTCACGTCGGATTCGGTGATGCCGCCCACTCCGGAGTGGATCACGCGGGCGCCGACTTCGTCGGTGGCAAGCTTCTCGATCGCTCCGATGATCGCTTCGAGCGAGCCCTGCACATCGGCCTTGATGATCAGAGCCAGAATCTTTGCGGCCGGAGGCCTTGAGCTGGCTCATCATCTGCTCGAGCGAACCGCGCATGCCGGTCGCGCGTGCAGCCATCTTGTCGCGCCTTTGCCGGGCGCGATAATCGGTCACCTCACGTGCGCGCCCTTCCGACGGGACCACCGCCAGGCGATCGCCGGCTTCGGGCGTACCGTTGAAGCCGAGGACCTCGACCGGCGTCGAGGGGCCGGCCGTCTCGACCGGCATGCCGGTATCCGAGACCAGCGCGCGCACGCGGCCCCAGTCGGCGCCGGCAACCAGAAGGTCGCCGACATGCAGCGTTCCGCGCTGCACGAGCACCGTCGCGACCGGACCCCGGCCGCGGTCGAGCTTGGCCTCGATCACGGTGCCTTCAGCGGCACGGTTCGGGTTGGCCTTGAGATCGAGGATTTCCGACTGCAGGCCGATCGTTTCCAGGAGCCGGTCAATGTTGGTTTTCTTGGTGGCCGAGACCTCGACGTCGAGCACGTCGCCGCCGAGCGACTCGACCTGGACCTCGTGCTGCAGCAGCTCGGTGCGTACCCGGTCGGGCTTGGCGTCGGGACGATCGATCTTGTTGATCGCCACGATGATCGGGACCTTCGCGGCCTTGGCGTGGTGAATGGCCTCGACCGTCTGCGGCATGACGCCGTCATCGGCGGCGACCACGAGCACAACGATGTCGGTGACCTTGGCGCCGCGTGCGCGCATCGCGGTGAAGGCGGCGTGGCCCGGCGTATCGATGAAGGTGATCTTGGCTCCCGATGGCGCGGTCACCTGGTAGGCGCCGATGTGCTGGGTGATGCCGCCCGCTTCGCCGGCCGCAACTTCGGTTGAACGAATGGCGTCGAGCAGCGAGGTCTTGCCGTGATCGACGTGACCCATGACGGTGACCACCGCGGGCCGCGGCACCAGCAAGGCGGGATCGTCGGCGACGTCGAACAGCCCTTCCTCGACATCGGCCTCGGACACGCGTTTGACGGTGTGGCCGAGCTCCTCGGCGAGCAACTGCGCGGTATCGGCGTCGATCACGTCGTTGATCTGCGCCATGTGGCCCTGCTTCATCAGCAGCTTGATCACATCCACGCCGCGCTCGGCCATACGGTTGGCGAGCTCCTGAATCGTGATGGTCTCCGGGATGATGACCTCGCGCACGAGCTTTTCCTTCGGCTCATCGGAGGCGTGGCCTTTCAAGCGCTGAACGCGGCGGCGGAACGATGCGACCGAACGCTCGCGCTCCTCGTCGGCGCTCAGTGCGGTCACCACCGTAAGCCGTCCGCGGCTTTTCTGCGCGCCGCTGCGCGGCGGCTTGGGCACCGCCGCCGGTCGCGCCGTACCCGGACCGCGGCGGGTGCGCGGAGCTTCCTCCTCGTCGGGCTCGAGCGCGGGACGCGCAACCGCGGTTTTTGCGGCCGCGGCGGCCTCCTCACCGAAACGTTTCTTCGCCTCCTGCTCAGCCTTGAGCTTGGCTTCAAGGTCATGCTTTCGGCGCTTCTCCTCGTCGGCCTTGCGCGCTTCGGCGGCGTCGCGCTCGCTGCGCTCTGCCGTCTCGCGCGTCTTGCGCAGCAGCGCTTCTTCCTCAGCGATCTTGCGCTCTTCCGCTTCGCGCAGCCGGGCATCGCCGAGGGCGCGGGCCCGGGCCGTGCGCTCTTCTTCGGTGAGAGTTCGCAGCACCACGCCCGAGGGCTTCGGCGCGGGAGCCGCTGCCGGGCTAGGGGCAGGCGCCGCCGCTGGAGCTGCGGCCTTGCTGGTGACCGGACGCGGAGCCGGAGCAGCGTCGCCTTTCGCCCGCGAGGGCGCGGCGCGGCTCTTCACCTTTTCCACGACGACCGCCTTGGTACGCCCGTGGCTGAAACTCTGGCGCACTACGCCCTGCTCGACGCCGCGCCCTTTCAGGCTCAAGGTCTTGGTCGGGGCGACGCTCAGCTTCTTTTCGCCAGTCTTTTCCGTCGTTTCAGCCATTCCGATCCCAATTCTCGGGCTTTTCGCCGTGTTTGGTCATTCCGTCGCGTCGCACGCCGGCAGAAGCCGACTTGCGGGTCCGATCTGTCCGCGTGCCGGAGGAGCCCGGCGCCGAGCCGGCCCGGAAACAGTCAAGGCGCGCGGTGCGCGCCAAAAACGTCTCAGTTTCGGGACCGGCAAGCAGGGCTGCATGTATCACATTTGGCCGTCCCAATGCCAAACCCAATTGCGCCGACGCAAAGCCGCCGACGACGGCAATATTCGCAACGTCCTCGCGGCGATGCAGTGCGGCCGCGAGCTTTCTTGTGCCGTCCGGGGCGGCTTCGGCGGCATTCAGCAGCGCCGTGACGCGGGCCCGGGCGAGCGCCGCATCGACATTGGCAAAGCCGATGGCGACTTTTCCCGCCTTGTGAGCGATCGCCAGCGCATCGAGGGCGGTCCGCTCCATCAATCGCTCGGTCGTCTCCACCAGGTCCGCCGCAACTCGGACATCACGCTTGAACCCGCGCGCAAACGCCTTGCGCTTGATCGCCGTATGAAGCGCGTGCCGGGTCGCCGTGATCCAGATGCCGCGGCCGGGCAGCCGGCGTTTGAGGTCGGGCACGGCCGTATCGTCCGGGCCCACGACGAAGCGGATCATTTCATCGACCGGCTTCGCTTGCCCGGTCACGACGCAAAGCCGCTCGGTTCCGGGAGCGGTCCGCCGCGGTCCGGAATCACGTGCGTCGTCGTGGATACGAGCAAGCATCGGTCTCTCAATGTCCTCAGGCTGGCGATGGCGCTTCTTCGGCCGGCTCTTCGGCCGGCGCCTGCACAAGATCTTCCTCCTTGATCCAGCCCGCCTTGACGCGCGCCTGCATGATCAGTGCCTCGGCCTCATCGCGCGAGAGATCGAAGCCGTCGAGGATGCCGGGATTGCGGATCGTCTCGCCGTCCTTGCGTTCGCTCCAGCCGACCAGGTCGTCGGTTGCGCACCCCGCCAGGTCTTCGACGGTCTTGATGCCGTTCTCGCCCAGCGCCACGAGCATCGCCGAGGTGACGCCCGGCACCTCCGTCAGCGCGTCTTCGACACCGAGCTCCTTGCGGTGAGCATCGAGTTCGGCCTCCTGCCGGCCGAGATAGTCGCGCGCGCGCGCCTGCAATTCGCGGGCGGTATCCTCGTCGAAGCCTTCGATCCCGGCGACCTCTTTCTCGTCCACCACTGCCAGCTCTTCGACCGAGTTGAATCCTTCCGACGCCAGCAGTTGGCCGACCATCTCGTCGACGTTCAGCGCGTCGATGAACAGCTTGGTGCGCTTCTCGAACTCGGCCTGCCGGTGCTCCGACTCCTCCTGCTCGGTGACGATGTCGATGTCCCAGCCGGTGAGTTGCGACGCCAGCCGCACGTTCTGCCCGCGGCGGCCGATGGCGAGCGAGAGCTGCTGGTCGGGCACCACCACCTCCATCCGGTGGCGGTCCTCATCGAGCACGACCTTGGCGACCTCGGCGGGTGCGAGCGCGTTGACCACGAAGTTGGCGGGGTCCGGCGTCCAAGGGATGATATCGATCTTCTCGCCCTGCAACTCGTTGACCACCGCTTGCACGCGGGAGCCACGCATGCCGACGCAGGCTCCGACCGGATCGACCGAGGAATCCCGTGAAATCACCGCGATTTTCGCGCGCGAACCCGGATCCCGGGCCACCGCCTTCACCTCGACGATGCCGTCGTAGATTTCCGGCACTTCCTGCGCGAACAGCTTGGCCATGAATTGCGGATGCGTGCGCGAAAGAAAGATCTGCGGACCGCGCGGCTCGCGGCGCACGTCGTAGATGAACGCGCGGATGCGGTCGCCGTTGCGGAAGGTCTCGCGCGGCAGCATCTCGTCGCGGCGCACGATCGCCTCGCCACGGCCGAGATCGACGACGACGTTGCCGTATTCCACCCGCTTGACGATGCCGTTGACGATGTCGGAGATGCGATCCTTGTACTCCTGGTACTGGCGGTCGCGCTCGGCCTCGCGCACCTTTTGCACGATCACCTGCTTCGCCGACTGGGCGGCGATGCGGCCATATTCCAGCGGCGGCAAGGCCTCCGCGATATAATCACCCACCTGGGCGGCGGGGTTGCGCTTCTTGGCGTCCTCCAGCGCGATCTGCGTCGAGTTGTTTTCGACCTGATCCACCACCAGCAGCAGGCGCGACAGTCGCATCTCGCCGGTCTTAGGATTGATTTCAGCGCGCACCTCGGTCTCGCTGCCGTAGCGCGAGCGCGCGGCCTTCTGGATTGCGTCCTCCATTGCGGCGATGACGATGCCGCGGTCGATCGCTTTCTCGCGTGCGACCGCGTCGGCGATCTGCAGCAGTTCGAGCCGGTTGGCGCTGACGGCCATCGGTCACTCTCCTTCGTTCTCGTTCTGGCTCCCGTTCCCGCGACGAATGGGCAGGTGCCGAACATGTCTGGATTGCATTTCGGGCTGCGCACGGCCCGAGCCCGAGGACGAATTGCGGCCTGCCGCTTTCGTCTCTCTGCTCTCCGGCGTGGCATCGCCTCCGTCTTCTTCATGCGGCCGTCGGGCCTCGCGTTCCGCCGCCTTGCCGCGCCTGAGCGATTCGGCAATCAGCGCGTCGGTCAGAACGAGCCTGGCTTCGGCCATCTCCTCGATCGGCAGCAACACTTCGGTCGCTTCGCCGGGCGCGGCATCGTCGCGGCGAATGCGCGCAGCATCATCCGCCGCACCCAGCAGAACGCCGCGGAACCGCCGCCGACCGTCGATTGGGACCGCCATCTCCACCTTGACCTCATGGCCGGCGAAGCGTTCGAAATCCGAGCGCCGGACCAGCGGTCGATCGAGGCCGGGAGAGGACACTTCGAGCCGATAGGCGCGATCGATCGGATCGGACACGTCGAGCACCGGCGAGAGCGTCCGCGACACCGTCTCGCAGTCCTCGACGGTCATCGTCCCATCCGCCCGCTCGGCCATGACCTGCACGGTGCAGCCGTCGAGCCCCGAAATCTTCACCCGCACGAGGCGGTAGCCCAGGCCCGCCAGCACAGGCTCCACGATCGCGGCGACGCGCGCCGCAACTCCCTGTTCCACGATCAGGCGTGGTTCCGGCTCGGCTTGCGAGATATCGATGACTTGCGTCATGCGCGCTCGACATGCACCTCGAGTTAACGTCGCCCCGGTTTGACCGGGCTCCTCAGACGAACGGGCGGCCCGATTTCGGTAACAAAAAAGAGCGGGTCCCGGGGGGAACCCACTCTCAAAAACCGACCGGATCACATCCCGTCGTTATGAGATATCCAAGAATTGGACACGAGAAATATAGCGATTTACCGGGCCGGCGCAAGGGCCCGTAGGGTGTCTGCTAACCGGCAATTAACTAACCCTTCTTTCAGATTCCCGCTTTAGCCTGCCGTTCCAGTCAGTGCGCTCCGCTCATGACCCTGGTGCCCGTTGGGACTTCAGATGTCCGCTCACGCCCCGCTCATTCCCGAACTCGAGGAGGTGGTCAAGCGCGGCTCGCCCGAACGGCGGACCAGGATGCTCAACCGCATCACGGCGCTCTTCCTCGATGGATCGGGCCGCTTCAACGACGATCATATCGGGTTGTTCGATCTGGTGTTCACCCGATTGATCGCCGAAGCGGGGACGAAGGCGCGCGCCGAGGTGTCCCATCGGCTTGCGCCGCTGGGCAACGCGCCGATCGAAGCGGTGCGGCATCTCGCCCAGGACGATGACATCGCCGTCGCGGGGCCGGTGCTCACGCAGTCCTGGCGTCTTGCCGAGGCCGACCTCCTCGACATCGCCACGACCAAGGGCCAGGCCCACCTGCTTGCAATTGCCGGACGGGCCAGAATCGCTGAGCCCGTGACCGATGTGCTGGCGCGTCGCGGCCAGCGCGAGGTCGCGCACCGCCTGGCGGAGAATCGCGGAGCGCGCCTCTCCGATGAGAGTTTTGTCACGCTGATTGGCCGCGCAGAAAGAGATGGCGCGTTGGCGGAGAAGGTCGGACGGCGCCCGGACATTCCGCGGCCGCTGTTCCACCAGCTGCTGCTTAAGGCGTCTGCGGTCGTGCAGCAACGTCTGCTCGTCTCAGCCAGGCCCGAGGCGCAATCCGAGATCCGGCAGGTGCTGGCAGGACTCCCGGACGGAATGGACGCCGCCGCAGCGCGGTGCGATGAGCCGGCCGTGCTGCAGGAGATCGGGGCATTGCGCCGGGAGGACAAGCTCAACGAGGCGAGCCTCGTCCACTTCGCCGAGCAGGGACAATACAAGGAAATGGTCGCGGCGATGGCAGCGCTTTGCGCGGTGCCGATCGACGTCGTGGATCGGTTGATGGGGGCCGAGCGGCCCGATCCGATCCTCATTCTCGGGAAGTCGGCGGGCTGGAGCTGGGCGGCGGTAAGGGCGATCATCAATGCGCGGCCGGGACGTCGGGCAACGTCTAGTCAAACGTCGAGCCAGGAGCTCGAAGCGGCGCAGGCCAATTTCGAACGTCTGGCGCCGACCACTGCTCGCCGCGTGATGCGGTTCTGGCAGGTCCGTGCGGACGACCCGCACCAGGCGACCGACGACTGACGATCGAGCAACCACCGAAACGGACAGCAGGACCTCCGGGTCAGGCACTTCGATGTTCCGTCATTCCTGGTCGCCGTCCACCCTCCGGAAGACGAGATAGCACGGCGTGCGGCCCTCGCGTTTCGCCTTGGCTTCATAGCGGGTGGCGGAAAAGCCCGGCCATGGCTGTCGCCAATCGCCGGCACGCTCGGCGGTCCATGTGAACGCCGGCGATCGCGCCAGACGCTCGAGGGTCCACGCGGCATAGTCGGCGATGTCTGTTGCGAAGCGGAACTCGCCGCCGGGTCTCAGGATGCGGGCGATGGCCGCCACGCTCTCGTCCTGAACGAAACGTCGCTTCCAGTGCCGCCGTTTGGGCCAGGGATCGGGATAGAGCAGATCGACCCCCGCAAGCGAAGCGGACGGCAGCCACGCCACAACGTCACTCGCGTCGCCATGATGAAGCCGAATGTTCGCGAGCTCGCGGGTGGCGAGGGCCGCCAGCGCTTTGGCCATGCCGTTGACGAACGGCTCGACGCCGATGAAACCGGTGCGCGTATGCTGCTCGGCTTGTGAGATCAGATGCTCCCCACCGCCGAAGCCGATCTCGAGCCGGATGCCCTCCACCGGGACGGGAAACAGCAGCGCGAGGTCGGACGGCGAAGGGGCGGCAAGCTCGATGGCAAGCCGCGGCAGCAGGGTTTCAAACAGCTTGGCCTGGCGTGGCCTCAGCGCATGACCTTTGCGGCGCCCGAAAAAAGCGCTGCGGCGGGCATGCATTGGACCGGATATGGACATGGCGGTCTCGATCACCGCCATGTTGGACGTCCCGCGCCGAGGCGTCGACAGGGATCAGCCCACCGCGCTCCGGATCTCTTTCACCAGGTCGGTCCTCTCCCACGAGAAGCCGCCGTCCTTGTCCGGCGCGCGGCCGAAATGACCGTAGGCGGCGGTGCGACGGTAGATCGGCCGGTTCAGCTTGAGGGTGCGGCGGATATTGGTCGGGGTGAGGCGAAAGATTTCGGGTAGGGCCTTTTCGAGCTTCTTCTCGTCGACCTTGCCGGTGCCATGGGTATCGATCAGCAGCGACATCGGGTCGGCGACGCCGATGGCATAAGCGATCTGGATGGTGCAGCGCTCGGCGATGCCGGCGGCGACGACATTCTTGGCGAGATAGCGCGCGGCATATGCCGCCGAGCGATCGACCTTGGTGGGATCTTTGCCCGAGAAAGCTCCGCCGCCATGCGGTGCATAGCCGCCGTAGGTGTCGACGATGATTTTACGGCCGGTGAGTCCGCAATCGCCGTCAGGTCCGCCGACGACGAAATTGCCGGTCGGATTGACCAGGAAGTCCGACGGGCGCTTCGGCATCCAGCCGTCCGGCAGCGCGGACGCCACGGCGTCGCCGATCAAGTCCTTCACCATGGCGGGAGAGTACTTCTTGCTGTTGCGCGTCTCGGCATTGTGCTGCGTCGACACCACGACCTTGGTGCAGCCGATCGGCTTGCCGTCGAGATATTGCACCGTGACCTGACTCTTGGCATCGGGCTGCAGATCGAACAATTGCTTCGAACGCCGCTTGTCCGCCAGCACCTTGAGGATCTTGTGGGCAAAGTAGATCGGGGCCGGCATGAACGAGCCCTTTTCATAGACCTCGCTCTCGGTACAGGCGAAGCCGAACATCATTCCCTGATCGCCCGCACCCTCCTGCTCTTCGCCCTTCTTTTTCTTGGCATCGACACCCATGGCGATGTCGGGCGACTGGCCATGCAGCAGCACCTCGATGTCGGCGCCGTGATAGGAGAAGCCGTCCTGGTCGTAGCCAATGTCACGCACGACGTTGCGGGCGATCTGCGAGATCATCTCGCGATTGACCACGGCGTGGCCGCCATACTTGGTGAAGAGCGGCGCCTGGCCGCGACCTTCGCCGGCAATCACGATCTTATTGGTCGTGCACAGCGTCTCGCAGCCAAGTCGCGTATTCACCAGGCTGTCGTCAGCGATGCCGAGCTTGACGTCGTTCTCGATGAAGGCATCCAGGATGGCATCCGAAATCTGGTCGCACACCTTGTCGGGGTGACCTTCAGAGACGGACTCGCTGGTGAAAAGATAGTTTATGTGCGGCACTGAAGACTCCCCCTCGCAAGATCGGTTGCAACCGGTCGCGGCTATCTAAGGTGGAGTGTTTCTTGCAGCGTCCCCGGATGGGGTCAAGATGTGGGCTGACGATGGGACGGCAAGAGCCGAGTCACGGGAAGGAGGAAAACGACGCCGACGGCGTAATGCCTGCCGGCGCGGCCAGGCTCACTCGTCGTCCTCGCCGGCGATCTCTTCGACGAGATCAACGATCCGGCGTCTGAGTTTGGGCTCCTTGATTCGCATGAAGGCCTTGGTCAACGAGAGTCCTTCGGAGGTGGCAAGGAAATCCGAGACATAGGCGGGTGACGGCGCTTCTTTCGTTCCGTCAGGCGTACCATGCAAGTTCGGCGCGCCTTCAAAGAAAAACGCTACCGGCACCTGCAGAATGTGGGAGATTTGCTGCAACCGGCTCGCGCCTATCCGATTGGTACCCTTCTCGTACTTCTGCACCTGCTGGAAGGTAAGGCCGAGCGCGTCGCCCAGCTTCTCCTGGCTCATCGCCAACATCATGCGACGCATCCGGACTCGGCTGCCGACGTGTTTATCGATCGGGTTCGGGGCTTTCTTCGCGGCAGCCATAACGATCTCCTATGCGGCTATGGTAATTGGTAATGTCCCTGCTGCGCGCCCAGAAGGCAATCGTATTCCGAGCAATACCGGAAGCACGACGAAAAAATGTTGAAATCCTATTGCAACCACCAGTCTACATCAGCCTCCTGATTGGAAAAGGCAATTCATCGATAGTTTCAATTGTAACGTGTGGCCAAAAAGTTGTATTCGGGATGCGACAATACAGCTTTTGATTGAAACAGTCGGCATGCGTGGACCGCTGAGCTGTTCTGCATAAATTTGGAATTAATTCGATTTGGCGCGGGGCCGCGAGCGCAGCACCACTGCCAACGCGAACGCGAATGCGATCCCCACGGGGGCATCGCCCATCCGGGCATAGGGCGTGCGCTCGGCAGGCTTCGGGAGCAGTGAATCGAACGCGCCTTCGGTTCCCAGGGGCAGGAATGCGACGAGGCGTCCGAGCGGGTCGACCACCGCCGAAATTCCCGTATTCGCCGCCCGCACCAGCGGCAGCCCCTCCTCGATTGCGCGCACGCGCGCCTGTTGGAAGTGCTGATAGGGACCGGCGCTGTCCCCGAACCAGCCGTCATTCGTGAGATTGAGAAGCCACCCCGGCCGTTCTCCGCCGCCGGCAACGAACGGCCAGCCGAGATAGCGACCGACATGGTCGTAAAGCCAGCCCGGCTCGCCGCCGCGCGGCACCGCATCGTCCGGAAAGATGATCTCGTAGCAGACCAGGGGGAGAAAATCCGGTCCGCCCGGCGCGCGCTGACTGTTGCGGTTGTCGCCGGAAATGAAGCCGCCCCGCACTTTGGTGAGTTGCACCAAGCCGAGCCGCTCAAGCATGGTCTGCAACGGCAGATATTCCCCGAACGGGACGAGGTGGACCTTGTCGTAGACCGACAGAATCGCGCCGTCGTGACCGATCACGTAAACCGAATTGTAGGCGCGGGTGACGGGCACACCCGGCGTCGTTTCGGGTGGACGGATGGCGCCGGTGATCAACACCGTCCCTTCCGGGAGAAGCGCCGCGATTTGCGCCAGCGCATCCGCTTCACGCACGAGGAAGAACGGGAAAGCGGATTCGGGCCAGATCAAGTATGTGATGCCGCGCAGACTGCTCGTTTGCCCGCCTCCAGGATCCGACAGTGCAAGATAGCGGCTCATGACCTGCTGCTTGCGCGAATAGTTGAACTTGTCGTCCTGCTGCAGATTGGGTTGCATGATGCGCAGGCGCACGCCCTCGACGTAGCTCGTGGGCGCGCGCTGGAGCCGCACCGCGCCGTAGGCCGCGAGGGCCAGGAGCAGGACCGCGCTCGCAGCAAGAGGCAGCCAGGGCCGAGCCGTGTCGGCGCGCTTATCGGCGAGCACGGCCGGCGACGCATAGACTGCGACCGCGATGAAGGTCATGCCCCACAGCCCGACGAGCGCTGCGCCCTGCGCCAGCCACAGCGGCGAGATCAGCGCATAGCCATACGCGTTCCAGGGAAAGCCGCTGAAGAGGTGACCCCGCAGCCATTCCGCCAGCGTCAGCGCGACCGCCAGCGCCAGCACGCGCGTTGCGCCGCGGGTCCAGATCAGTCGCGCGAGGGCGAGGCCGAACGCGGCGTAAACCGCCATCGCAGCCGGTAGCGCGATGACCGCAAAGGGCAGCAGCCAGCCGAAGGTTTTGGCATCGACCAGAAAGGCGTTGCCGATCCAATACAGGCCGGTGAGCAGATACCCGAAACCGAACCACCATCCTGTCCCGGCGGCCGCGAGCACGCCGCCGAGGCGGCCGGTGGCGCCGTCGACCAGCCAGATCAGCACCGGAAAGGTAACAAAAGGCAGCGGCCAGATATTCATCGGCGGCAGCGCCAGTGCCGTCGCCGCGCCGGCGAGAAACGCGATGAGAACGCGCCGCCAACCCCGCGCCAGCACGATCGTCTGGACGAGGCGGCGGGTCACGGCTGCGGGTCGGACTTCGGTGGCACGGTCCGCGAGGAAGGCTTGACCGGTTCGTCGACCGTTGGGGTGCTTGGGGCCGTGGACGCCACCCCCGCGGCTCCCCGCCGCGTCTCGCGCGGCTTGCCGTTCTGGCGGTCGAGACCCCGGTAGATCTTCAGCTTCTTCACGCGCCGCGGGTCGGCGTCGAGGATCTCGAGCTCGAACGGACCCGGGCCAGGCACGAGCTCGCCGCGCACGGGGACGCGGCCGATCCGGGTCGCGACATAGCCGGCAAGCGTATCCACCTCCTGGGCGATCTCGCCGACATCGAATTCGGCGCCGACGATCGAAGTGACGTCATCGAGGCCGGCGCGGGCGTCGGCCAGGAACGAGCCGTCGGGCTGCCGCACCACGCCGGGCGGCATGTCTTCGTCATGTTCGTCCGCGATCTCGCCTACGATCTGTTCGACGATGTCCTCGATCGACACGACGCCGTCGGCGCCGCCGTATTCGTCGACGACGAGCGCGAGGTGGATGCGGGTGGTCTGCATCTTGGCGAGCAAGTCGAGCACCGGCATGGACGGCGGCGCGTAGAGAATCTGGCGAATGATCTTGGTCGTCGCCAGCGGCATCGACAGATCGATGGCCTTGAGGTCAAGCCCGGCGGGAAACGGCTTCTTGCGCCGCGTATTGGCCTTGGCGCTCGTGGCTGCCCGCACCGTCATGAAGGCGACAAGGTCGCGGATATGGACCATCCCGATGGCGTCGTCGAGGGTGTCCTCATAGACGACGAGGCGCGAATGGCCGGCGCTCTCGAACACCTTCATGAGTTCGCCGAGCGCGATATCACGCTGCACGGCAATGATGTCGGCACGTGGCACCATGACATCGACGATGCGCCGCTCGCGCAATGCAAGGATGTTGCTAAGCATCGTGCGCTCGGCCGGCGAGAAGCCCGTCTCACCCGCGCCGTCTTCGAGTACGTCCTTGAGATCGGCGCGGATGGTGCTCGGTTTCCAGCCGAACATCGTCCGCAGTGCACGCGTGAACCAGCTGTCGGCGTTATCGCGTGCGACTTGGTTCGGCCGTGGAACCAGCACCGGCAGGTTGCGCGTGGTGCTCGGCTCGCTGGGGCTGGAAGAATCGGACTCAGGCATTCGAGGTCAGCTGCTGCCGCACGTAAGGATCGGGTACGTCGAGCCGGGCGAGGATCGCGATCTCGAGCTGTTCCATTGCATCCGCCTCATCGTCCAACTCGTGATCGTGGCCGGCGAGATGAAGAAATCCATGCACCGCAAGATGCGCCAGATGGTGAACAAAGGGCTTATGCTCGGCGCGCGCTTCGCGTTCCGTGGTCTCGTAGGCAATCACGATATCACCCAGCAGGCAGGGCGATCCGCCGGCGGCGGGAGGTTCCCCGGCCGGAAACGAGAGCACGTTGGTGGCTGCATCCTTCGCACGCCAATCGCGGTTGAGGGTTCGGATCGTGCGGTCGTCAGTCAGCACGACGGCGAGCTCGCCACCGCGAGCGGGAACCATGGACGCTGCTTCGAGGATTGCTCGACGCAGCACTCCCTTGACGCCGCGCTGCGCATTCCACAGCGGCAACTCGACGATGATCTCGATCGCCGGCGGCGACCGCCGCATGCGGGCGGGCGGGCGGCTGCGCGGCTTGCGCGTCCCGAACTTCATCTCGTCCCCTCCGCCGGCCGGAGCGTTGAAACGGGCCGGCGTTGTCATTCCTTGCTCTCGCGCGCCCGCGCGGACTTGAGCGCCGCCGCCTTGTCATAAGCGTCGACAATGCGCGCCACCAATTCATGCCGGATGACGTCCTCGGCGGTATAGACGACGTGCCCGATACCCTCGACGTTCCTCAGCAGTCGCGTCGCCTCCGCCAGCCCGGAGGTCTGTCCAGACGGTAGATCGACCTGGCTCGGATCGCCGGTGACGATCATGCGGCTGTTCTCGCCGAGCCGCGTGAGGAACATCTTCATCTGCATCGACGTGGTATTCTGCGCTTCGTCGAGAATGACGACTGCGTTCGAAAGTGTGCGTCCGCGCATGAAGGCGAGCGGCGCAATCTCGATTTCGCCGGTCTGCAGCGCGCGTTCGACGATGCGGGCGTCCATCAGGTCGTAAAGCGCGTCATAGATCGGTCGCAGATACGGATCGACCTTCTCGCGCATGTCGCCGGGCAGGAATCCAAGCCGTTCGCCGGCCTCGACGGCCGGGCGTGAGAGAACGATCCGATCGACCTCTTTGCGCTCGAACAGCTGCACCGCGTGGGCGACCGCGAGCCAGGTCTTGCCGGTTCCCGCCGGGCCAGTGCCGAAGACCAATGCGTGGCGGCGGAGCGCGCGGATGTAGGCGTCCTGCGCCGCCGTGCGCGCGCGCACCGGGCGCTTGCGCAGGTTGATCTCCTCGAAGCTCGGTCGCGCACTCGCCGCATCGTAGTCGAACAGGGAGCCCTGCGCGATTGCGAGGCGAATCGCGCCTTCGACGTCGCCGGAAACGAGCTCGTCGCCCCGCCGCAGGCGTTCGTATAGGCCTTCGAGCACGCGTCGCGCCCGCTCAACGCCGTCGCGCGAGCCAGCGACGGTCACATGATTGCCGCGCTGCTCCGCGACCACTCCGAGTCTGCGCTCGATCAGCGCCAGATTCTGTCCGTACTGGCCGAACAGCAAAGATGCGAATCGGTTGTCGTCGAAAGCCAGGACGACCTGCGTGGCAGCGGCGTCGGCAGCGGCGGTCGGTGCGGACGCGAAGGATCCATTGTCGGAACGCGATGAGCGCAACCTTCAGCCCTCCGCCAGCACCGGTTCAGTGTCGCTGCACGTCTCGGTCAGCGCTCCGAACAAACTGTTGGCGCTGACCTCGGTGATCGTCACCGCTGCGATATCGCCTATCATTGTGGCTGGCGCCTTGACCTGGACCGGCTGAAGATATGGGGAGCGACCCACGATCTGGCCAGGATAACGTCCCGGCCTTTCGAACAGGATGTCGAAGGTGCGGCCGACGCATTGCGCATTGAACGCGGCCTGGTGGCGGTCGATTGCCGCCTGCAGGCGATGGAGCCGCTCGGATTTCACGCTCTCCGGCACCTGATTAGGCATGTCTGCAGCCGGAGTGCCCGGCCGCGGCGAATATTTGAAGGAGAAGGCGCCGGCATAAGCCACCTCGTCCACCAATTCGAGCGTCGCAAGAAAATCGTCCTCGCTCTCGCCGGGAAAGCCGACGATGAAATCGGACGAAAACGCCATATCCGGCTGCGCGGCGCGCATACGGGCGATGGTGGCGAGATAATCCGCGCGTGTGTGGCGACGGTTCATGGCCGCAAGGATGCGGTCCGAACCCGATTGCACCGGAAGATGCAGGTAAGGCATCAGCTTCGGCAGATCGTGATGGGCGGCGATCAGACTAGGCTCCATGTCGCGGGGATGGCTTGTGGTGTAACGCAGGCGCGCGATCCCGGGCAGCCTGGCAACGCGTTCCAGCAGCTGTCCGAGCGTCGCGGGCCGGCCGTCGGGGCCCTCACCATGATAGGCGTTGACGTTCTGGCCGATCAGCGTGACCTCGCGCACGCCGCCGGCGGCCAGTCGCTCGACCTCGGCAAGGATTTTCTCGACTGGTCGCGACACTTCCGCGCCACGGGTATAGGGCACGACGCAAAACGTGCAGAACTTGTCGCAACCTTCCTGCACGGTGACGAAGGCGGATACGCCGCGGGCGCGGATGGCCTGCCGGCTCGGCGCCGCCAGAATGTCGAACTTGTCCTCGACCGGAAATTCCGTATCGACCACGGGTCCGTCGCGTTCTACTCGAGCCAGAAGGGCGGGGAGGCGGTGGTAGTTCTGCGGCCCGACCACGAGATCGACTGTCGGCGCGCGCCGGATGATCTCCTCTCCCTCGGCCTGGGCAACGCAGCCTGCGACCGCGACGGTGAAGCTGCGTCCTTGCCTTGTCGCCGCCTGTTTGAGCACGCGCAGGCGGCCGAGTTCGGAATAGACCTTGTCGGCCGCCTTCTCGCGGATATGACAGGTGTTGAGAATGACGAGATCGGCGTCGTCGGCCGCCGCCGTTTCGATGAACCCCTCCGCCGCGAGCGTGTCCGCCATACGATGGGAGTCGTAGACGTTCATCTGGCAGCCAAAGGATTTGACGTAGAGCTTGCGCGGTCTGCTCATGCCGGTTGCGTCAGTATCTGCACGGCGCGGCCGGTGCCCGATCAGGCGGCCGCCGAGTCGATATCAAGTTGCTGATTTCACACATGAATTTCGCGTCGGAGCCGGCCGAGGCCAAGGTCTTACCGGGTTCGGAGCCAAAAGGAAATGGGCCTATTCCGGAGCCCGGATGTCGGCGTCCTTGATGACCTTCGACCACTTGCTGATCTCTGACCTGATATAGGCGTCGAGTGCGTCGGGCGTACCGGCGCCGATGCTCATCCCGAGATCGGCAAAGCGTTGCTTGGTGTCGGGCTGGTCGACGAGGCGCGTCACCTCCGCGTTCAATCGCGCCACGACGTCGCGCGGCGTTCCGGTCGGCGCAACCAGCGCGAACCAGGTCGCCGCATCGAAACCCGGGAGCGCAGTCTCGGCGATGGTTGGCGTGTCGGGAGAGGCAGCCGCGCGCTCGGCACTGGTCACTGCCAAGGCACGCAGCGACCCGGCCTTCACGTTACCGATGACCGCGGAGAGATTGGCAAAGATCAGATGCAACTGGCCCCCGAGCAGGTCGTTGATTGCCGGCGCCTCGCCGCGGTAGGCGACGTGCACCATCTTGATGCCGGCCTGAATCGCAAACAGCTCTCCGGCCATGTGCGGGGTGGTTCCGAGCCCCCCCGACCCGAAATTGATGGTGCCCGGCCTCGCCTTGGCAAGTGCGATCAGATCCGCAACCGATTGCGCCGGCACCGAGGGATGGACGACGAGGACGAGCGGAGAGATTCCGGCCATCGCCACGCCTGCGAAGTCCCGGCCGGCATCGATCGCGAACTTGCGATAGAGCGCTGGCGCGACCGCCAGCGTGGTTTGGCTGCCCATCATCAGCGTGTATCCATCGGCCGCCGCTTTCGCCGTCGCTTCGGCGGCGATCATTCCGCTCGCACCGGGGCGATTCTCCACCACGACCGACTGACCCAGCGATTCCGTCAGCTTCTGCGCGAGAACCCGGGCCGCCACGTCCGTGCCGCCGCCTGCCGCAAAACCGACGAGCATCTTGACAGGCCTGTCCGGGTACTTCGCGGTCTGGGCATGGCCTTGAACCGCGGATATCGCGATCACGAGGGCGATGCCGAGCAGGATCGATCTCGGCGTGGCTCGGCCACCGGTCGCCGGGTGCGACATCATCGTTTCGGTTTCTCGTCGAGCGGGACCGCGTACAGCTCGAGCCGATGGTCGACCAGCCGATAACCGAGACGGCGCGCGACTTCGGCCTGCAGCCGCTCGATCTCTTCCGACTGAAACTCGATCACCTCGCCGGTGCGCAGATTGATGAGATGGTCATGGTGGCTGTCGGGCATCTGCTCGTAGCGGGCGCGTCCATTGCGAAAATCATGGCGCTCAATGATACCGGCGTCCTCGAACAGCTTCACGGTTCGATAGACCGTGGAAATGGAAATGCGGTCGTCCACCGCCGCGCAACGCCGGTAAAGCTCCTCGACGTCCGGATGGTCGTCCGCCGCCGCCAGCACGCGTGCAATGACCCGGCGCTGCTCGGTCATGCGCATGCCTTTGGCACTGCAGAGCGCCTCGATGTCTCTAGGCTTCGGCGCGTTCACGACGCTTCTCCGTCCAACCGCAAATATAGCGCCAGGGGGGGCGGAATCCATCGGCTCAGTGTCGTCCCCCGGCATGACGGCGGCGTGATGGTGACGCAGAAAGTCACACCAGATTGCGCCGCAGGATAAGGGCAGCGGCGCCCTGGCCGGCCGGATAGTATCCCGGCCGGCGGCCCGACTGCAGGAAACCCGCCCGTCGGTAGAGCCGGCGAGCCGGGACGTTGCCCTCGTCAACCTCCAGAAATACCGTGCGTGCGCCGAGGCCCGCGAGCCGGCGCAGATTGAGGTCGAGCAGGCGTCGCGCCAGCCCCTTCCCGCGACGAGAAGAGGTGACGGCGACGGACAATATCTCTGCCTCGTCGAGGACCAGCCGCGAGACGATGAATCCCACCAGGCCGCGTCCAAGCATGGCGCGATGGGCGACGACGTTGCGGTCGATGAGCAACTGCTCGAACTCACCGTCGCTCCAGCCGCGATGGAAGGCGGCCGCATGCAGCGCGGCCATGGCGCGCGCGTCGCTTGGTCCCGCTTCCGAGACCACCGGCTCCCCGCGCGCGAACAGACGGGTGACGAATTCGATCATCGGCGGGGCAGGCGCGCGGCATCCTGCGGCTGGGCGTCGGGCGCGCGCAGATAGAGTGGTTTGGGCGCGCCATAGCCATCGTCGTCGGCGGCGGCGCCGAGACGCGCGATCCAGCCGATGTCAGGTGCACCGCGGTGATCGACCAGGAGCGGCGGTTCGGCGCCCTTGGGCCATGCCGCCGCCACCTGCTGCGCGGCGGATCCCACGATGCGGGCCGGACCGGTCATTGCCGCCCGCGCAGCATCGCGCAGCGCCGCAACTCGGGGAGCCACCAGGGTGCGCCCGCCGATGCCGAAGACCTGCAGATAGACGTGGTCGTGGCGCGCATCGATGGCGACGACGACATGCGTGCTGTCGTCGTCGGCAATCAGCGGTGCCGCAAAGCCGGCGAGCGTGGAAAGCCCGATCGCGGGTTTGCCGGTGGCGAGCGCGATGCCGCGTGCGGCTGATATTCCGACGCGCAACCCGGTGAAGCTGCCGGGCCCAGTGGTAACGGCAATGCGGTCGAGGGCGTCGAAATCAACGGCAGCCACATCGATGACGCGGGCGATGAGCGGCATAATGGCCTCGGCGTGGCCGCGCGCCATCGGAAGGGTTTCGCTGGCGGTGATGCCGCCGCGATCGCTATCGAATACGGCTGCCGAGCAGGCCTCGAGTGCGGTATCGATGGCAAGGACGCGCATGAGCGTTGGCTAGCGCTTGGGGTTCGTGCGCGATCGGTGCAGGTCGTCCGTGCTCATGATCCGGCCGTGATCATGCGCGCGCCGGCGCCGGGCGCATCCTGCTCGCGCAGCCGGGGTAACGCGCGGTCGCTACGAGGCACGGCACGACAGGTCGGTCACCCCATTGGTCTGACTTCGACCACGTCCGGCAGGTAATGGCGCAGCAAATTCTGGATGCCGTGACGCAGCGTCGCAGTCGACGACGGGCAGCCCGAACAGGCGCCTTTCATGTCGAGGTAGACCACGCCGTCCTTGAAGCCGCGAAAAGTGATGTCGCCGCCGTCATTGGCGACCGCGGGCCGCACGCGCGCCTCGATCAACTCCTTGATGGTGGCAACGGTGTCGGTATCCTTGGCGTCGAAGAACTCCTCGTTCGCCGCGGCAGCGGCAGCCTCATTTGCCTTCACGATCGGCGCGCCCGACATGAAGTGCTCCATGATGGCGCCGAGGATCGCGGGCTTGAGCTGCTGCCATTCGGCGTTCGTCTTGGTTACCGCGATGAAATCGGACCCGAAGAACACCCCGGAGACGCCGGCGATCTCGAACAGCCGTTCCGCCAGCGGCGACTGGGTGGCGGCGTCCGGGTCACGGATGTCGAGCGTACCGCTCGCCAGCACGGCCCGGCCCGGCAGGAACTTGAGGGTGGCCGGATTCGGAGTCGGCTCGGTCTGAATGAACATGGCTTGCTCCTTACCCGCGCATGGAAGGTCTGCGCGTAAAATGACGCCGTGTCGTCAGTCTAATAGGTGGCGCCGAACGGGGGAAGTTCAAGCATTCTCCCGGCCGCGCAAGGGCGCCGCCGATCGCCTCACGACATCGCATCGAGTTCCTCATCGGTCAGATGGCCGGGTACGATGGCGACCGGGATGGGAAAATCGCCTGCTGTTTTGCCGATGCTGGAGACCAGAGGCCCCGGCCCCTCCTTGCCGGTCGCGGCGGCGAGCACCAGGATGGCGATATCTTCGTCGTCCTCGATCAGGTTGAGGACCTCCTGTGCCTTGTCGCCTTCGCGGATCACGCGCTGCGGCATCACGCCGGTGATGCCTGATGAGCGCACCGCATGGCGGTCGAGAACCGCATTCGCCTCTTCGTGCGCCTCTGCGCGCATGATGTCGGCGACGCCGAGCCATTGCTGATTGCGGTCGTGGGTCTCGATCACCCGCAGCATGAGCACGGTTGCGCCGATGCGCAGCGCGCGCCGGCTCGCGAAATAGAGAGCGCGATCGCATTCCGGCGAGTTGTCGATGACGACCATGAATTTTGGCGAGTGGCCAGCCTCGTAGCTGCGGCGCTTCTTACTCATCGGGTCCCCGGGCCAACTCAGAGAATCCTGCCACGCCGCTCGGCAGCGGCACAAGGCCGAACCATGCTGGACGGTTGCAAACGGTCGGATTGAGCTTTGCTTCAACGCCGCACGAAGCCGACGATGTCCTTGACCGCCTTCATCGTGTCGGCGGCCATCACCTGGGCGCGCGCGGCGCCGTCGGCCAGGACCGAGTTGACGTAGACCGGATCGGCCACAAGTCGCTTCATCTCGGCGTTGATCGGACCGAGTTTGGCGACCGCAAGATCGACGAGCGCGGCCTTGAAGGTCGAGAATTGCGCACCGCCGAATTCCTTGAGAGTGTCGGCCTTGCTCTTGCCGCCCAGCGCGGCATAGATGCCGACCAGGTTGTCGGCTTCGGGCCGCGCATCGAGTCCCTTTTCTTCGCTGGGCAAGGCGTCCGGGTCGGTCTTGGCCCGGCGAATCTTGTGGGCGATCGCGTCGGCGTCATCGGTCAGATTGATGCGCGACTGATCGGACGCGTCCGATTTCGACATCTTCTTGGAGCCGTCGCGCAGCGACATTACCCGCGTCGCCGGACCCTGGATGATCGGCTCGGGCTGGGGAAAAAATGCGTCGCCGTATCCGTGTGCCTGGATCGAGGTTGCAAAGTCATTGTTGAACTTCTGCGCGATATCGCGCGACAGCTCCAGGTGCTGTTTCTGATCCTCCCCCACCGGCACGTGAGTGGCGCGATAGACCAGGATGTCGGCGGCCATCAGCGCCGGATAGGCGTAGAGACCGACCGAAGCATTCTCGCGATCCTTGCCGGCCTTCTCCTTGAACTGCGTCATGCGGTTCAGCCACCCCAGGCGGGCCACGCAATTGAACACCCAGGCCAGCTCCGCATGCTCGGCAACCTGACTTTGGTTGAATACGATGTGCTTCTTGGGATCGATGCCGGAGGCGATGAAGGCGGCCGCCACCTCGCGGGTTGCTTTCGGCAACTCGGCGGGATCCTGCCACACCGTGATGGCATGCAGGTCGACGACGCAGTAGATACAGTCGTAATTCTCCTGCAGCGCGACGAACTTTACGATCGCGCCGAGATAGTTGCCGAGGTGCAGATTGCCGGTCGGCTGCACGCCGGAAAACACCCGTTCCTTGAACGACATGCGAGAACCCCGTGCGTTGCGCCGCCACATGGCATGACCCGCGGCAGCGTGCAAGAGGAGAGGTCGTCAGCGGCGGCGTATTGCGGCGAGCAGGTCGCGCAGGCGCGCGATGCCGAGCATCTCGAGACTTGCAAGGTAGGTGGCGAGTCCGCTGGCGACCAGGAGGCCGAGTGTGATCAGCCGCGCGAGCGGTTCGCCCGGCTCGACGTGCGCCCCCAATAGGCGATGCAAGGCGAAGATCGCCAGTCCCATCACCGTCGTCGCAAGGATGATTCGCGGCAATCGCCGCGCCATGTCGCGGTCGAAACGGAGCCAGCCGCGCCGTCTCAGAATTGCGCCGAGCAACGTCGCCCCGACCCAGCCCGACACGCCGATCGCCGCAGCGACGCCGACGTGACCGTAATGGGGAAACAATGCGAGCGATCCAAGCACCGCAACGGCAAGCCCCGCGAGCGCGGCGAGCATCGGCGTGCGGGTATCCTCGTGAGCAAAGGACACGGCGCCGAATACCTTTTCGAGCGTGTGGCCGGGCAACCCGATGCAGATCGCTATCAGCGCTGCGCCGACGGCTGCGGTATCCCGCGGGCCAAACGCGCCGCGCTCGAACAGTCCGCCGGCGATCGGCTCCGCCAGCACCGCGAAGGCGACGGCGGCGGGAAGCGCCACGCCGAGCGCGATCTCCAGGCCGCGTGATTGCATCGCCGCGATCGCGGCGGGGTCGTTGCCGCGTACGCGCGCCGCGATGTTCGGCACCAGCACCGAGGCGATGGAGATGGCGACCACGCCGAGCGGCAATTCGTAGAGGCGGTTGGCATAATAGAGCCATGATACGGCAGCCTGCGAGGATGATGCGACCATTGCGCCGGCGATCAGCTTCAGTTGCGGGATGCCGGCGGCGACGAGGCCCGGACCGGCGAGTGCGAAGAAGCGAGCAACGTCGGCGGAGAGGCCTGCGTGCCCGCTTGCCGGTCTCGCGTCTCGAACAGATCCCTTGAGCGAGCGGGTCTGTGGCCGCCAGCGCAAAAAGCCGGCGCCGATCACCAGCAGCTGCGCGAGCCCGGCGAGCACGATGGCCTGTGCGAGCAGGGCGGCGACCGCCGCTGGCGGCGCGACACCGATAGCCGCGATCCATGCCAGGACAAGAAGCAGCACGGCGTTGAAGGCCACAGCGCCGAGCGCCACCGCGACGACGCGCCTCTGCGCATTGAGCGCCGCGGCAAGCACGGCGACAACGCCGGCAAGTGCGATGTAGGGCGCCGCGATGCGAAGGCAGGTGGCCGCCAGCGCATGTCGCTCTCCGTCAAATCCCGGCGCGAGCAGGGCGATAATCGGGCCGGCGAGCACGATTCCGATGACCGCCAGTGCGACGACAGCCAGCAGCACGACGCCGAGCACCTGCTTGAAGAACCGATCGGCGCCTCCCTTGCCCTGCGTCTGCTCGATCCGCAGCCAGGAGGGAACGAAGGCGGCATTGATCGCGCCTTCGGTCAGCAGCCGGCGGAAAAAATTGGTGATCTGAAGGACGGCAAAGAAGGCATCGGAGAAGACTCCGGCGCCCAGCATCGCTGCGATGCCGGCGTCGCGGGCAAATCCCAGCAGCCGCGACGCCAGTGTTGCGCCGCCCATGGTCGTGACGTCGCGTGCAAGCGACATGCGGGTGGTCTCCATCGCTACCGTATAGGAGAGAGGCCGGCAGGCCGTCACCATAGCTGCGGCATGTCGTTTCGAATTATCCGACACGGGCCCTCGGAGGCTCTGCTCCCGCGATCGGGATTCGGCATGACCGGCTCCAGCTTTTTTTCCTCGCTGGCGGCCAGGATCGCCTCAAGCGACCGCAAACATTCGCTTTCATGGATGCGGCATGATTGCCTCGATCGTTTCGACCGCTATAGTGCGCCCGCTTTTTCATTCGGGAGTTTGTTGATGGCCTCCAGTCGATTCGACGTCCTCGGCATCGGCAATGCGATCGTCGATGTTCTCGCGCGCACCGACGACGATTTCCTTGCCAGGCAGAAGATGCGCAAGGGCACGATGCAGCTGATCGACGAGGCGCAAGCGGCGCGCATCTACGACGCCATGGGTCCGGCAGTCGAGGTGTCCGGCGGCTCGGCGGCGAACACGATCGTGGGCGCGGCGAGCCTCGGTGCGCGCGGAGCGTTCATCGGCAAGATCAAGGACGACGAGCTCGGCCGCGTCTTTGCCCACGACATCCGCGCCGCCGGCGTCGCCTTCGCGACGCCGCCCGCCTCGGCCGGCCCGTCGACTGCGCGCTGCTACATTCTGGTTACTCCCGATGGCGAGCGCACGATGAATACCTACCTTGGCGCCGCCCAGGACTTGCACCCGAACGACATCGACGCCGACGCGATCGCCGCCGCCCAAATCATCTATCTCGAGGGCTATCTGTGGGATCCGCCGCGCGCGAAGGAAGCCTTTCTCAAGGCTGCAAAGATCGCGCACGAGGCGGAGCGCGACGTCGCACTGACGTTGTCCGACGCGTTCTGCGTCGACCGCTATCGCGCGGAATTTCTCGATCTCATCCGCAACCGCACCGTTGATCTTGTCTTCGCCAACGAGAGCGAGCTGCGCAGCCTGTACCAGACCGCAGACTTCGACACTGCGGTCAATGCATTGCGCAACGACGCAAAATTGGCAGTCGTCACGCGCAGCGACCAGGGCTGCCTGGTCGTGACGCGGGAGGAAACCGATGCGATCCCGGCCACCCCGGTGGAACGGGTCGTCGACGCGACCGGGGCCGGAGATCTCTTTGCGGCGGGTTTTCTGGTGGGCCTGTCGCGCGGCGCTGACTATCGGGCGGCCGCGCGGCTGGGCGGGCTTGTCGCCGCCGAAGTCATCCAACATTTCGGCGCCCGCCCGGAGACTCCGCTCAAGGCTTTGGCGCAAGACAACGGCTTCGACCTGTAAGGTTGTCGAACGCGCGGGCTGCATTCTCCGGGCGAGCTTCCCGACGATGGCGGGGTAGGGAACGGCGGGAACAGGACCGCTCGTTGCTCCACGTGAACCAGCGACCGTTCACGCACCCCGGTTTGTCCACAGTGATTCACAGGAATCCGCGTGCGCCGGCGCGCTGTCTCGGAACCGTCGCGCTGCTCTGGCATTACTGCCTGCGATACCGGAAGTTCCGCAGGAGGGTGCCATGAGTTCGATCGTAAACCGTCTTCCCAGCCGGTTCCCGGTGGGCACGCGCTACGTCGTCGAGGGCCGTGGCGGCGGCCAGGGCAGCCTTCACATCCACTTGCGATATCTGGTGTTCCCCGATGGCCGGCAGCTTGAATTGCCGGTGGACGTGGCGGACCGGCCCCGCCTGCGCCGCGCACGCGCGCCGCGCCGGGCAGCAGCTCGAAAATAATTTTGTGTGATCGGGAAACCACGCAGGCACCTCGGCGTTTATCAGTTAACGCCGGGTGGCGTGCCCCCCAGCCCCCAACCCCTCACCCATCCGGCGACAGACCCTGGCCCCTTCGGGCGCCGGGGTCTTCTTTTTGGCCCGGTGTATAGAGTTCCCGGGCATCGCCGAAGCCGGGAACCCGCTTGTCCGCTCGCTATTTTTTCCTCGGCACGTTCCCCCATCCGGGTTGGTGGACCTGTCCTTTCGGATGAAACCCGGCGCTTCTTTCGCCTTTGCCCCCCGCAATCGAAATCGCGTCAGCGTGCGGTCACGAGATCGTGATCCCGGGCTCACCTACATCCGGCCAACGACGAGGTCGTCGCGATGCACCATCTCGGTGCGGCCGCTGAAACCAAGGATCGAAAGAATGTCGGGCGACGATCGGCGCATGATCTTGGCGGCATCCTCGGCGTCGTAGGCGACGAGACCGCGACCGACCTCGGCGCCGTCCGGTCCGCGGATCACGACGGCATCGCCGCGCATGAAATTGCCGTCGACGCGAATGACGCCCGCCGGGAGGAGGCTCTTCCCGCTGCGCAATGCCGCCACCGCTCCGGCATCGATGGTCAATATGCCCTTGGGCTCGAGCGAGCCCGCAATCCATTTCTTGCGCGCGGTCACCGGATTTGCCGGCGTCAGGAACCAGGTGCAGCGTGCGCCGCCGGCAATTGCGGTCAGGGGATGCGCGATGCGGCCGGACGCGATCACCATATGCGTGCCGGCGCGGGTCGCAATCTTGCCGGCTTCGACCTTGGTCTGCATTCCGCCGCGCGACAGCTCCGAGCCCGCCGCGCCCGCCATCGCTTCGATCTCCGGCGTGATGTGCTCGATCAGCGGCACGAGCTGGGCGCTGGCGTCGTCCGCCGGGGGTGCGTCGTAGAGCCCGTCGACGTCGGAGAGCAGCACCAGCAGGTCTGCACTGGCCATGGTGGCCACGCGCGCCGCCAGCCGATCGTTGTCACCGTAGCGGATTTCATTGGTTGCGACCGTGTCGTTCTCGTTGATCACCGGCACCGCGCGCCATTCCAACAGCTTGTCGATCGTGGAGCGGGCATTGAGATAGCGCCGGCGTTCCTCGGTGTCCTGGAGCGTGACCAGTACCTGCCCGGCGGTGATGCCGTGCCGGCCCAGCACCGCCGACCATGTGCGCGCGAGTGCGATCTGGCCGACCGCGGCGGCGGCCTGGCTGTCCTCGAGCTTGAGCGGTCCCTCCGGAAGCTTGAGCACGGCGCGGCCAAGCGAAATGGCGCCGGAGGAGACCACGAGAACGTCGCGCTTCTCCCGGTGCAGACCGGCAATGTCCTCGGCGAGCGCCGACAGCCAGTCGTCATGCAGGCGTCCGCCGTCGCTGTCGACCAGAAGCGAGGAGCCCACCTTCACAACGATGCGGCGAAAGTCGGCAAGGGACGGTGGGACTTTGCGGGACATGTCGCGGATGCTGAGCGGTTTTACGGTCGATGCGCGACAACCATTGTCGCACCGAGGCGTTGTTTAGCATGTGGACTTGGCCGCGTGCCAAGGCGCGAATGCATGAGCAGGACTTTCATCGGCACTTCAGGCTGGTCCTACGACGGCTGGCGCGGATTGTTCTACCCCAAGGGGGTGCCCAAAAAGCAATGGCTGGGCTGGTACGCCACCCAGTTTCAGACGACCGAAATCAACGGCTCGTTCTACCGCACGCCTTCGCTTGAGGCAGTGCGGGCTTGGCGCGACCAGTCGCCGAAAGACTTTTTGTTCGCATGGAAGGCCTCGAAATTCATAACCCATTGGAAGCGGCTCGGTGAGAACAGCGTCAACTCCATCGCGCTGATGCAAACCCGCCTCGAGGCGCTGGCGCCGAAGGTCGGCGCGGTCCTGTTCCAGCTGCCGCCACACTTCTCGAAGGATTGCGCCCGGCTGGCATCTTTCCTCGAGATGCTGCCACGTCACTACCCATACGCCTTCGAGTTTCGCCACCAGAGCTGGTATCACGACGAAGTCTTCGAGCTTCTCCGCAAGCACGATGTCTCGCTCTGCCTTTCCGATCATCACGACGCGCCCGCACCATGGGAGGTGACCGCGCAGCATGTCTACATTCGCGGACATGGTCCCGGTGGCCGCTACAAAGACAACTACCCAGCCGCGACGCTGCGCAGCTGGGCGCGCCGTATCGCTCGGTGGCGGGAGCAGCGGCGGCCGGTATTCGTCTATTTCGACAATGATCAGAAAAGCGCCGCTCCCGCTGACGCGCGACGGCTGTTGGACATGCTGGAGATCGGCGATCGCTGACGGTGCGAGTCCCGCCGGATCATGCTTCAGGGATGCCACGCTTCGACCGGGGAATCCGGCCGCTGCGGATGCCGTCCTTCCGCGATCGCCCTGGCAAGGGCGCGCACGACGTCACGCACACCGGCACCGGTCGCGGCCGACAGCGCAAACGGCGTCTTTCTGGCAGCGCGCTTGAGCCGTGCAGTCTGTTCCGTGAGTTGCTCCGGCGTGAGCGCATCGACCTTGTTGAGCGCCACGATTTCGGGCTTGTCCTGAAGCCCGTGGCCATAGGCCTCGAGCTCGGCTCGCACGGTCTTGTAGGCCTTCCCGGCGTGCTCGACAGTCCCGTCGACGAGGTGCAGAAGCACGCGACAACGCTCGACATGGCCGAGGAAGCGATCGCCGAGCCCGGTCCCCTCATGGGCGCCTTCGATCAAACCCGGAATATCGGCGAGCACGAATTCGCGGCCGTCGCTCTCCACCACGCCAAGCTGCGGATGCAGCGTGGTGAAGGGATAATCGGCGATCTTCGGCTTGGCCGCGCTCACCGCAGCAAGGAAAGTCGATTTGCCCGCATTGGGCAGCCCGACAATGCCGGCATCCGCGATCAGCTTGAGGCGCAGACGGATGGTGAGCTCCTCGCCGGGTTGGCCGGGATTGGCGCGGCGCGGAGCGCGATTGGTCGAGCTCTTGAAGTGCGCGTTGCCGAAGCCGCCATTGCCGCCGCGCGCCAGCACCATCCGCTGGCCCACGTCGGCGAGGTCGGCAAGGAGGGTTTCGCCGTCCTCCTCGTAGATCTGCGTGCCGGCCGGCACCTTGAGCACGATGTCGGCACCGTTTGCGCCATGGCGGTCCTTGCCCATGCCGCCGTGGCCGTTCTTGGCCTTGAAATGCTGCTGGTAGCGATAATCGATGAGCGTATTCAGTCCATCGACCGCTTCCACAATGACGTCGCCACCCTTGCCGCCGTCACCGCCGTTGGGGCCGCCAAACTCGATGAATTTCTCGCGCCGGAACGACACGCAGCCGTTTCCGCCGTCGCCGGAGCGAATATAGACCTTGGCCTCGTCGAGGAATTTCATGCTGTGGGATATGTGATGCGACACGCAAAAAACGAGGACCCGCGCAAAACGACGCGCCTCGCAATGCTCGGAAATTGCGGCAGGGACCTGGAGCAGGAACTTGGAGCAAGAGGCTGTCGCCGGGAGGGGCCAAGGCGGGCCATGCCTCACTGATGCGGCCCAGTAGGCCGCTCCCGACGGGCCGTTCGCAAATTTGCCGCTACGCCGGAGCCCGAACGCTGCCGCGGCGGTCATCGCGGCCTGAGTAACCCGGGGGCATCGCGCCTCCTCCGCTCGAGGACTTCGCGAGGGAGCGCCGCCTACGCGGCGATCCGCAGGCGATGAAAGCGTGCTCCTGACTATCGCGACTGTCAACCGTCGATTGGCCGCGGTTCCACCCTTTTTCGGGCACATGCGGGTGTTTGAACGCGGCCAGGATCACGGCGCGCTTTGGGCAGCGGCGCCTTGATGCCAGTTGATCGCCGGACTACACGGTGGCGGCGCCCGGTCGACCATGGCGGTGCGCAGAGGAAGGGATTGGGGGGACTGGTCGACGTGTGGTCGGTGTTCAAGCTCGCGCTCCGTGGCGCCATCTGGCGGACGACGCCCGATCCCCCGCTCGTCGGGCTATCTGTTTTGGTCGGCTGGTCGTTCGTGCTCGCGATCGTTCGCGTCGCCATCCAGTATGTCGAAGCCTCACCGTCGCCGGCATTCACGCCCTATGGGCTCAATGCACTGATCGCTTGGCTCGTCATCGCGCTGCTGGTTGCGGCCTTTTTTGTGCGGCCGGAGGCGCGCGCGACGGTTCTGTCCGCCATGGTGGCGTTGTCGACGCTGACGGAAATCGTTCTTGCCGCGGTCAGGCAGGGACTGGCCTATGCGCTGTCTTCAACTACGCCGGATGCGGTTTTCTTCTGGCTCTTTCCCGCCCTCAACGTGGACTGGATGGCTCGCCTGGTAGAGGCGGGCCTCGCCATCTCCTTTTTTCTGGCACCGGTCGTGTCCTGGATCGGCGGGATGTTTGCGATCGTTCGCAGCGTTCAACCCGACGCGCGGTTGCGATTGCTGGGAAAAGTGATCGCTTTGTGGGCGGCGCTGTTCATCGCCAAGAGCCTGGTGCCGCATGCTCCCGTGTTCGCGGGCCCGAGCTTCGAACTTCGTGACGCCAATTGGTGGGAATACGTCCGGGCGAGGCATTTTGCACGCAGCGACAGCACTCCGGATCCGGACTTCGTGTCCGCGCAAGTCCAGAGCCTCCAGCCCGCGTTGCTGCGAGCGGCGGTAGCCCGCTTGGCTCCGCAAAACAAACGGATGACCGATCTCTACGCGATCGGGGTGGCCGGATGGTCGGACCAGGACGTGTTCGCGAAGGAAGTCGATGGCGCCCTCGCCGTGCTGGCACAGTCGTTGCCGGTCAAGGATCGGACGTTGCGGCTGATCAACAATCCCGGGACGGTTGAGACGACGCCGTTGGCGAGCCGACGGAATTTCGCCGCCGCCGTCCGCGCCGTCGGACAGGTGATGGACAAGAACGAAGATGTCTTGATCCTGTTCATGACATCGCACGGAGGCAACGGCGGGATCGCGCTAAAGCTACCGGGAGGCGGCGCTGCGGTGTTGGGGGCGCAGGACGTCAAGGCCATTCTCGCGGGCGAAGGGATCAGGCACCGGGTCGTGATCGTGTCCGCCTGCTACGGCGGCGTGTTCGTCGAGCCGATGGCCAACGACGACACCATCGTTCTGGCCGCATCCGATGCGCGCAGTACGTCGTTCGGCTGCGCGGCCGGACGCGACTGGACCTATTTTGGCGATGCCCTGTTCAAACAGAGCTTGCAGCCTGGGGTGGATTTCCGACGTGCTTTCGACCACGCCAGAATCCTGATCCAGGGCTGGGAAAAGATGGACCGCCTGCCGCCCTCGAATCCACAGGCGCATTTCGGGCCAGCGCTGGTCGAGAAGCTCGATCCCGTGTTCAAGTCAATGATCGGCCAATAGCTGGGTGAGAGCCCGGCGACGCAACGCTCAGCCAACATGGCCGGCGGGATCGCGCCTGAGCACCTTGCCCGGCAGCGCGCCGGTGTGGGCCGCGTCCTCGACCACGATGTTGCCGTTGATGATCACGGTGGTGCGATTGCCGGTCGGATATTGGTGCGGATCGGCATAGGTGGCACGGTCCTTGAAATCTCCGGGATCGAAGATCGTCACGTCGGCGCAATAACCTTCCCTGAGCAAGCCGCGATGCTTTAATTTGAGCGCGCGTGCCGTTGCGCCGGTCATCTTGTGAACCGCGAGTTCGAGCGGGATCACCCCAAGCTCTTCGACATAATGACCGATGATGCGCGGGAACGTGCCGTAGAAACGCGGGTGCGGCATACCCTGACTCACCGTGCCGTAAGTCGCGACGCAGTTGCCATCAGATCCGACCAGCGCGAGCGGGGAGCGCACAATGTCGCGGATGTCGTCTTCCGAGATGGAGGTCACGAGCACGCGTGTTGCCGCCTTGTCCTCGAGGAGATAGTCCGCAACGGTGTCGATCGGATCCTGGCCGCGCTCGGCGGCGAGGGCGCCGATGGTCCGTCCGGCATGCTGCGGCAGGTGGGGCGAGATGGAAATCTGCACGCAATCCCAGGACGGAATGCGGCCCCAATTGTTGAGGCCGTCGCGGGCGATATCCGAACGGATGCGCGCGCGGGTTTCCGCCCGGGTGAGCCGCTCCAGCATCGCGGTGACACCGCCCGCCTGTACCCACTGCGGCATCAGATTCTTGAGCGGATTGCTGCCGGCCGCATAGGGATAGAAATCGCAGTCGACGTCGAGCCCGCGCGCTTTGGCCGCCGCAATCATGTCGAGGGCACGCGCAGCCTTGCCCCAGTTGTCGAGCCCCGAGCACTTGAAATGCACGATTTCGACGTGCACGCCGCACGCCTCGGCGACCGCGATCGCTTCTGCGACCGCGTCCAGCACTTTGTCGGATTCGTCGCGAATATGGGTGAAGTAGCCCGCGTTGTGGCGTTTGACGATCCGGCAGAGCGCGATCATCTCGTCCGGTCGCGCATAGGAGCCGGGCGCGGTGAACAAGCCCGACGACAGGCCGAGCGCGCCGGCCGCGAGCGCTTCCTCCAGCAGGGCGGCCATGGCATCGAGCTCGGCGCGGGTCGGCGGCCGGTCTGCCATACCCATGACCATCAGACGCAGCGTGTTGTGGCCCACCAGCATGCCTGCATTCACCGCGGTCGCCGGGAAGCTATCGAGGTATTCCGGAAACGTCGTCTCCTTGAACGGAAGCCAGGGCGCGCTCGGACTGAGGTAGTCGCGCAGCAACTCGACTTTGCCCGGCAGCGCCGGCGCGACCGAGAAGCCGCAATGGCCGATGATCTCGGTCGTGACGCCCTGACGAACCTTGCTCTCTGCCTTGGGATTGATCGGCAGCGTGAAATCGGAATGGGTCTTGATGTCGATGAAGCCCGGCGCCACCGCAAGTCCGCTTGCGTCGATGGTCTTCGCCCCTGCCTGCGGGATGTGCTCGCCAATTCCGGCGATACGGCCGGCGCGGATGGCGATGTCGCCAGGGGTGCCCGGTGCGCCGGTGCCGTCGAGCAGAAGACCGCCCCGGATCAGGATATCATGCGACATCGTGCTGATCGGCCGAAGTCATGCCGACGATCCGTTCGTTCGCATCCGGTCAGCGTGCCACGGGGCCCTTGAGCTCGATGCCGTTGCCCTCGGGATCATGGAGATAGACGGATGGGCCCTGGCCCTCGGCGCCGTAGCGCGACGTCTCTTCTCCGCAGCGAACGCCATGAACAGCCAGATGCCTGGCGATCGCGACGGCGTCGAATGGCTCCACGCGCAGGCACAGATGATCGAGGTTGGCACCGCCGGTCGACGACGTGCCGTCCGCCGGCCCGGCTTCGTCGGCGGGAACAATGTCGATGAGGGTGCGCCCCGCGCGCAGTTGCGCGAGCTTGCCTTGGCGTTTCTCTAGGGCACAGCCCAGCACATCCATATAGAAGCGCTCGAGCGCATCGGGATCGGTCGCGCGCAGGACAACATGATCGATGCCGATGATGTGGAAAGGCGCCGGCATGGGGGCGACTCCTCGTTAAGCGACCGTGTTGACTTTGCCCCAGCTCCTGATCGAGGCCCAGAGGCTGCGGTCGAGACGGAAGCGGTCGGCCGGCGCGGATGAGGCGAGGGCGGGGATGCGATAGAGGCCCACACCGATCCACTGAAAGCCGCATTTCTCGAGCACCCGTCGCGACGCCGGGTTGCTCACGCGCGCACGGCCCAGCACGGCAGCGCAGCCGAGGTCGCCGAAGGCGTGATCGATAACCGCGCGGGCGGCCTCGGTGGCATAGCCTCTCCCCCAGAACGGGACGCCGAGCCAATAGCCGATTTCGGGGTCGCCACTGTCGAGCTTCGAGATCCCGCAGGTGCCAAGCACGCGGGCGCCATGGGTGGTGATCAGGAAGGCGATCTCATCACCGGTCGCGTTTGCACCGGCAATGAAATTCTCCGCATCCGCGAGCGCATAGGGGTGCGGGATGCGCAACATGTTCTCGGCAATGCGAAGGTCGTTCGCCAGCGCGGCGATCGCCTTGGCGTCCTCGAACCGCGGCGCGCGCAACAGCAGCCGATCGGTCTCGAGCACGGGCAACCGGCCCTCCCGACAAGTCTCCGATGCGCATCGTTCCAGCAATGTCATCGCACAGGCTCCTTGAACGCGTTCAGGGGAGCCGGCATCCCGTCTCCCCTGATGGAACCCGTATGGGGTCCGCCGGTTCGATGGATGCCGGCGGACTCATTTGATCCGCCGTCTACTCGACCGCAGCCTCCGTCATCGGCTGAACCGATACGAAGACCCGGCCCTTTGCTTTGGTACGGAACTCAACCCGACCGTCGATCAGCGCGAACAACGTATGGTCCTTGGCCAGCCCGACATTGGAGCCGGGATGCCACTTGGTGCCGCGTTGGCGCGCAATGATATTGCCGGCGAGCACCTGCTCGCCGCCGAAAATCTTCAGCCCGAGCCGCTGACTGTTGGAGTCACGGCCGTTGCGCGAGGAGCCGCCCGCCTTCTTGTGAGCCATTGTCCTGGGTCCTTGCCTTCAGCTCTTTGGTTGACCGCTATGTAGTCCAATTTTGTGACGAAATCATCACTTCTTCTTGCCGGCGCCGCCCGATTTCGCGGGTTTTTTCGCGGTCTTGGGCCGAGCCTTGGCTTTGGCCGTCTTGGCTTCGGCAGCCGTGCTCTCCTCCGGTGCGGTCTCCTTGGCCGTCGCCTCTGCCGCGGCCGGTTTCGGCTCCCGCTTGGGCCTCGCCGTCTTGGTTGGCGTCGCCCCGTCGGTCAGAATCTCGGTCACCCGGATCAGGGTGAATTCCTGCCGATGGCCGCGCCTCCGACGCGAGTTCTTGCGGCGACGCTTCTTGAAAGCGATGACCTTGGGCCCGCGTCCCTGCTCCAGCACCTCGGCAGCGACCGAGGCGCCGGCGATCGTCGGTGCGCCGAGCGTGACGTTGTCGCCGCCGACCACCAGCACCTCGCCGAACTGGATGATCTCGCCCGGATCGCCCTTGACCTTTTCGACCTTGATCACGTCCTCGGCGGCAACGCGGTACTGCTTGCCGCCGGTTTTGATGACTGCGAACATCGTTTTCTCGTCCTCGTGTTCGATCCCGGCGCTCGGACGTTTCCGGACCGGCTTCTTGTTCAGTCGGTGTTGGGTTTGTACGGCGCTGATCGCCGTAACTAAAGCGCGGAGCTAAGGCCCCGCGCGGCCATGCTTATGGCGGCCAAGGGCGGAACTGTCAAGAAAATGGGCCGTTTCGGCCGATGCGTCGGCCTGGCGCCCGGGCAAGCCTCCGGGGGCGCCAGCGCTGTAACGGGGTGCGCGAGGAAACGATACAGTTGTGGCATCTGGCGCTGGCCATATCGGCGGCTGTCACGCCCGCACCTGCCGCGGCCCAGGACTATCCGGCCAAGCCCGTACCAATCGTGGTGCCGTATGCGCCTGCCGCCCGATGAATTGCAACGTTACGTGCAGTCGGAGATCGAGCGCTGGCGCAGGGTGGTCCAGCAGGCGGCCGCCGCAGGCTCGCAACAGCGGTGGTCTTCCCTAGGCGCTGGTCAAGCGCGCTCGGTTGGCCATATAAGGCGGCAGCAAGCAGACTGCATATGACCACGCTCGCCAACCGGACTTTCATCAAGATGAACGGCCTCGGCAACGAGATCGTGGTGGTCGACATGCGCGGTCAGCCGGGAGCGATCAGCGCGGCCGAGGCGCGTGCCGCCGCACAGCCGCGCGGTGTGCCGTACGATCAATTGATGGCGCTGCATGCGCCGCGCACCCCCGGCACCGATGCCTATGTCCGCATCTACAACAGCGACGGTTCCGAGGCGGGCGCCTGCGGCAACGGCATGCGTTGCGTGGCCGAGCTCTTGTTCAAGGAAACCGGCAAGCACGCGTTGACGTTCGAGACCGCGGCCGGACTGCTCGAGTGTTGGCAGGGGGACGCACCGTGGGTCTCGACGGTCGACATGGGCAAGCCGCGCTTTGCCTGGAACGAGATTCCGCTCGCCAAGCCGGTCCAGGATACGCGCGCAATCGACGTCACGGTGGGGCCACTCGACAAGCCGATCCTGCAGTCGCCTTCGGCCGTGAGCATGGGCAACCCGCACGCCATCTTCTGGGTTGAGGACGTCGATGCGTACGATCTCGGCACACTCGGACCTCCCCTGGAGCATGATCCAATGTTTCCGGAGCGTGCCAACATTTCGCTCGCCCGGGTTGTTTCGCGCGGACATATCGTCGTGCGCACCTGGGAGCGCGGTGCCGGGCTCACCCGGGCCTGCGGGTCGGCCGCCTGTGCGGCGGCGGTCGCGGCCGCACGCCTTGATCGCGCCGGCCGCACGGTGACGGTGACGCTGCCCGGCGGCGACCTTCGGATCGAATGGCGCGAGAGCGACGACCACGTGCTGATGACCGGTCCGGTTGCTTATGAATATTCGGGCAGGTTCGACCCGGCGCTGTTCGCCGCGGCAGGCGCAGCATGAGCGTCGACGTCGTCACATTCGGCTGCCGGCTCAATGCCTACGAGTTGGAGGTGATCCGCCGCCAGGCGCAGGCCGCGGGGCTTGCCGACACCGTCGTGGTCAACACCTGCGCGGTGACGGCCGAGGCGGTGCGACAATCGCGCCAGACCATCCGCCGGCTCAAGCGCGAGCGTCCCGATTCCCGCATCGTGGTCACGGGCTGCGCGGCGCAGACCGAACCCCAGACCTTCGCCGACATGCCCGAAGTGGCATTGGTGCTGGGCAACGAAGAGAAAGTGAGTGCGCAGGCCTGGCGCGTGCATCGCGACGCGCTTGCGCGCGCCTCGTTGGATCTCCTGGCCGAGGACAAGGTCGCGGTCAACGACATCATGGCGGTGAAGGAGACCGCGGCGCATCTGGTCGACGGTCTCGAAGGCCGCGCGCGCGCCTTCGTGCAGGTGCAGAACGGTTGCGATCACCGCTGTACGTTCTGCATCATTCCGTATGGCCGCGGCAATTCGCGTTCGGTGGCCATGGGCGAGGTGGTCGCACAGGTGCGACGGCTGGCCGCTCGGGGCTATCGCGAGGTCGTTCTTACCGGCGTCGATCTCACGAGCTATGGCGCGCGCCTTCCCGGCGCGCCCCGGCTCGGCACGCTGGTCACACAGATCTTGAAGCACGTGCCGGAGCTCGCGCGCCTGCGCCTGTCGTCGATCGATTCGGTCGAGGCCGACCACGACCTGCTCGATGCATTCGCCAATGACGCACGTCTGATGCCGCATTTGCATCTCTCGCTGCAGGCCGGCGACGATCTCATCCTCAAGCGGATGAAGCGGCGGCACCTGCGCGCCGACGCTATCGCTTTCTGCGCGCAGATGCGGCGACTGCGGCCCGACATCGTTTTCGGCGGCGATATCATTGCAGGGTTTCCGACCGAGAGTGAGGCCATGTTCGCCCGCTCGCTCGATCTCGTCGACGACTGCGGGCTCACGCACCTTCATGTGTTTCCATTCTCGCCCCGGCCCGGGACGCCGGCCGAACGCATGCCGCAGGTACCGCGCGACCTGGTCAAGGATCGCGCCCGCCGGCTGCGCGCGAAGGGCGAGACGGCGCTGCGCCGGCACCTCGACGCGCAAATCGGCGTAACGCACCGGGTGCTGGTGGAATCCAATGATCTCGGCCGCACCGAGCATTTCACACAGATGCGCTTCGCGGCGCCGATCGAGCCCGGTGTGATCGTCGATGTCACCGTCACCGGGCACGATGGCCGCCAACTTCTCGCCGCGTGACCGGCCATGTGCTAGCGTCGCCAACCCAACCGGACCGATTCCATGAGCGAACTGTTGTCTCCCGATCACCTCATCACCAGTGCCGAGGCGCTCGAACGCATCTATGGCCGGCCCCATGGCCCGTCGCTTGCCAAGGAAACCGACCGTATCACCCAGCATTACCGGACCTTCATCGAGGCGGCGCCGTTCTTTGCGCTGGCGACGAGCGGATCGGACGGACTCGATTGTTCGCCGCGCGGCGACGCGCCGGGCTTCGTGCGCGTGCATGACGAGAGGACGCTGCTCGTACCCGATCGGCTCGGCAACAACCGCACCGACAGTTTGCGCAATATTCTTGAGGACCCGCGGGTTGCCTTGCTGTTCCTGATTCCGGGCTGCGGCGAGACCATCCGCGTCAACGGGCGCGCTGCGATCTCGACTGACCCGGCGCTGACCCAGAGCTTCATCGTCAGCGGCAAGACGCCGCGCGCGGTGCTCATCGTCTCGGTCGATCGCATCTACTATCAATGCGCCAAGGCGATCGTGCGCTCGCACCTGTGGGACGCGTCGCGCCAGGTGGAGCGCAAGAGCCTGCCGAGCTCCGGCATGATTCTCGCCGAGCTGACCGACGGCAAGCTCGGCGGCGAGGCTCACGACCGTGGCGCGCCCGAGCGCCTGAAGGCGACACTCTATTGAGCCAGACGGTGCTTTAGCCGCGTTCAGTGCAAGGCGGTTGCATTGCCGCTGGCGGATCGTCGGTCATCGCCGTCCATCCACAAGCCCGCAACCGCTCGTGCATCTGCGATGGCACCGGCGCGCTGACGCGGATCGGCGCGCGGTTCTTGTAGAGCGGCACGACCACCTCGCGCGCGTGCAGATGCAGGCGCGGACCGTCGACCCGGTTGGCGCGGCCGTAGACGCTGTCCCCCACGATCGGCCATCCCATGGCGGCGCAGTGCACCCGCAGCTGGTGCGTGCGGCCGGTGAGCGGCTCGAGCGCCAGCCAGGTGAGGTCGCGGACCGCTGGACTGCCGGCGCGCTCGCCGTCCTGGAGCACGGGGTGCGCGGTCGAACCCGTTTCCGCGGGCGCGTTCGCGGACGTTGTTCGCCCGAGTACCCTCCACGTCGTGGTTGCGGCTTGGCCTTCGGGATCGTGCTTCATCCACCAGCCGCGAGTTGCATCCTTGCGGCCGAGCGGCAGGTCGATGCGGCCTTCGTCCTGTGTCGGTCCGCCTTCCACCACCGCCCAATAGGTCTTCCCGACGCGACCGCTTTTGAACAACCGGCCGAGTTCGGCCAGTGCCTTGCGGTGGCGACCGAGCACGAGGCAGCCGGAGGTGTCGCGGTCGAGCCGGTGCGCGAGCGCCGGGGGACGCGGCAGTCCGAAGCGCAGCGCATCGAAATAGTCTTCCAGGCTCTCGCCGCCCTTGGGTCCCTTGTGAACGGCGAAGCCCGCCGGCTTGTCGACGACCAGCATCAGGCCATCGCGATAGAGCAGACGAGCCACTATCTCTTGCGGGGTCATGGTCGTTTCCAAGCTGTGGCCAAACCGCTATCACGGCGGCGCTCCTGAGCGGTACCCACGAATGACCGAGCCACCGCCCCCCGTCTCGTTGCGCCCGTCTGACCGAACAATCGGAACCATATGAACGATCAGCCGACAGACAAGGAAAGCTGGTGGCAGCGTCTCAGCGGCGGGCTCAAGCGCACGTCGGCATCGATCGGCGGTGCGGTGGCCGACCTCGTCGCCAAGCGCAAGCTCGACCAGGCTGTCCTCGACGAGATCGAGGACGTGCTGATCCGCGCCGATCTCGGCCTGGACAGCGCGGCCAGAATTGCCGCCGCCGTCGGGGACGGCCGCTATGACAAATCGATCACGCCCGACGAGGTGAAGACGGTCGTCGCCACCGAGGTCGAGAAGGTTCTTGCCCCGGTGGCCAAACCGCTCGCGCTCGACGGCGCGAAGCCGTTCGTTATCCTGGTCGTCGGCGTTAACGGCTCCGGCAAGACCACGACCATCGGGAAGCTGGCGGCCAAGTTCCGTGCCGAGGGACGTTCGGTCATGCTCGCGGCCGGCGACACCTTCCGCGCCGCCGCCATCGACCAGCTCAGCATCTGGGGCGGCCGCAGCGGGGCTGCCGTGATCGCGCGGCCGCCCGGCGCCGATCCCGCCGGTCTCGCCTTCGATGCGCTCACCGAGGCGCGCGGCGAAGGGATCGACGTGCTGCTTGTCGACACCGCCGGCCGTCTGCAGAACAAGGCGGTATTGATGGAGGAGCTGCAGAAGATCGTACGCGTGATGAAAAAGGTCGATGCGGCCGCGCCCCACGCCGTTCTCCTGGTGCTCGACGCCACGGTCGGGCAGAACGCGCTCTCGCAGGTCGAAGTGTTTCGCAACATCGCCGGGGTCACCGGGCTGATCATGACCAAGCTCGACGGCACCGCGCGCGGCGGGATCCTGGTCGCCGTTGCGGCGAAATACGGCCTGCCCGTGCATTTCATCGGCGTGGGAGAAGGGGTCGACGACCTCGCTTCATTCTCGGCAAGGGATTTTGCCCGGGCAATCGCGGGCATGGAACAAACATCGGGTGGTGGATGAGCGAGCGGCGAGGGTCCGGGCGGCCGGGTGCACACGACTGGTCCTCACGGGCCTCGACATCGGATCAATCGGCATGAACACGAAAAAACCGCAGCTCAATCCTGCTCTCAAGCTCGTGCTCGATCTCGGGCCGCTGGTGCTGTTCTTCCTGGCGAACTCCCGGCCTGCGCTGTTTCTGCCATTGGTGTCGCCGATTTTGCCGGCGGATATCGCGTCGGGTGAGCGCGTTGGCATCTTCGTCGCAACCGCAGTATTCATGGCCGCGATTGTGGTCGCGCTGGCGGTTTCCTACGCGCTTACGCGGCATTTGCCCGTCATGCCGCTGGTGACCGCAGTCATCGTGTTGGTCTTCGGCTCGCTCACGCTCGTTCTGCACGACGAACTGTTCATCAAGCTCAAGCCGACCATCATCTACCTGTTGTTCGGGGTGGTGCTGCTCGGCGGGCTCGCCTTCGGCAAGCCGCTGCTCGGCATGGTCTTTGACTCGGTCTTTCATCTCACCGACGAGGGTTGGCGCAAGCTGACCGTGCGATGGGCGCTGTTCTTCTTCGCGCTGGCGGTCCTCAACGAGATCGTCTGGCGCACGCAGACAACCGACGTGTGGGTCAGCTTCAAGGTGTTCGGCGTTGTGCCGCTCACCTTCCTGTTCGCGGCCCTGCAATATCCGCTGTTGACGAAATATGCCGCGCCGGAGAAGACCGAGCAGGGATAGCCGAGACGGTCATGCCCGCAAAAGCGGGCCTTCGGGCAAGATCGCAGTGTCCGCTCTGGACCAAATCCCGTCTATGACTTCCGGATCGCACGTCGCCGCAATCACGGCGTGGACAGCGCCTTGTCGATCGAAGGCTTCAAGGCGCGCTCCAGATTGTCCGGCGTGATCGGGCCGATCAGCTTGTAGGCGATGCGGCCGTCGCGGCCGACGATGAAGGTCTCGGGCACCCCGTAAACGCCCCATTCGATCGCCGCGCGGCCGTTGCCGTCGACGCCGTTGGCAACGAAGGGATTGCCGTAGCGGCCGAGAAAGCGTCGCGCGTTGTCGGCCTGGTCCTTGTAATTGATGCCGACGACGCGGATGCGCCGGTCGGCCGCCAGGCTCATGAGCAAAGGAGCCTCGTCGCGGCACGGTACGCACCACGAGGCCCACACGTTGAGCACCGTGACCTCGCCGTTGAAATCCGCGCTGTCGACGCCGGGCACGGTCTTGCCGTCGCGCTCGAGGCCGGGAAGTGGCGGCAGATCGGTCGCGGGGGCGGGATGTCCGATCAAGGCGGACGGGATTCGCGAGGGATCGCCGGCGCCCAGTCGCAGCAGGAACAGCGCCGCCAGCGCGAGAAAGGCGAGCAGCGGGAGGAGCACGATCATCCGGCGGCGCCACCCCCCTGCGTCCCGTTCGATCGGGCCCTTGTCGGTCGCGCTCACTTCGTTTCCCCCTTCCTGCGCTCTGAGCGCCGCGCGATGCCTTGCGCGTCGAAATCGCCGAGCATGCGAAGCAAATGCCGGCGATCGAGCACGATCCACATGACAAGCCCCGCCACGATCGCGATCGCGGCAGCATAGGCGGCCACGATGAAGGCGGCATGCGGACCAAGATGCATCGTCACGACCCGGCCGCGGCGTCGGCCTGCAGGATCAACATGGTGCGCACGCGCCGCCGCATGATCTCGTTGCGCATGGCGGCCAGATGCAGCGTCAGGAACAACAGCGTGAATGCGACCAGCATGACGAGCAGCGGCACCAGTATCGTCGGATAGATGGTCGGTCCGCCCAGCCGGAGCAGCGAGGCCGGCTGGTGCAGGGTATTCCACCAGTCGACCGAGAATTTGATGATCGGGATATTGATCGCGCCGACGAGGGTCAGCACCGCCGCCGCGCGCGCGGCCCGCGTCGGGTCGTCGATCGTCCGCCACAGTGCCATCACTCCGAGATACATCAGGAACAGGACCAGCACCGAGGTCAGCCGCGCGTCCCAGACCCAATAGGTCCCCCACATCGGTCGCCCCCACAGCGAGCCGGTAATCAGGCACATCAGCGTGAATGCGGCCCCGATCGGCGCGGCGGCCTTGGCCGCGACGTCGGCAAGCGGATGCCGCCAGACCAGTGTGCCGAGTGCGGCCGCGCTCATCAGCACCCAGCCAAAGATGCCGAGCCATGCCGCCGGCACGTGAATGAACATGATCTTCACGGTCGCCCCCTGCTGATAGTCGTCGGGCGCGAAATACGCCTGGCTGGCCCCGAGCGCGAAGGCCACCACCGTAGCCGCCGCGAGCCATGGCAATATCCGGTCGACGAGTGCGAGGAAGCGGGACGGATTGGCAAGATCGATCAGGGTCATTGCAAGTCTCGTGGGTAAGTCTCCGGGTTGAGTTCCTAGTCGTGCTCCCCTCCGACGGCAATGTGGCGGGCCGGCTGCGGCGGCGCTTTCACGATCGCGTCACTCCCGCACCGACGTCAATCCAGTGCCTGCCGCAGCGCAACGGCCGCGGCGAAGGGACCGAGCACAACGCTCGCCAAGGTGAGCGCGCAGAGAATACTGAACGGAGTACCGAACGGCAGCGGTCCGGTGATCGCCGCGTTGGCAGCCGCAACACCGAAAATCAGCACTGGAACCGTCAAGGGCAGGACCAGGACCGCAAGCAGCAATCCGCCGCGCCGCAGCGCGACGGTGAGCGCGGCGCCGATGAGCCCGATGAAGGTCAGTGCCGGCGTGCCCGCCAGCAAGGTGAGCGCAACTGCGCCTGTCGCCTCCGGTCCGAGGTTGAGAAGCAGGCCCAGGAGCGGGGCCGCAACGACGAGCGGCAGACCGGTCGTGAGCCAATGGGCAATCGCTTTGGCGGCGAGCGTCAGTTCGAGCGGGGCACGCGCCGTCAGGATCAGGTCGAGCGAGCCGTCCTCGAGGTCCATCGCGACCAGACGATCGAGTGCGAGCAGGTTTGCGAGCAGCGCCCCGAGCCAGAGAATCGCCGGCCCGATGCGCGCGAGCAGTGCGAGGTCGGGGCCGATGGCAAACGGTACCAGTGTCACCACGATGAGAAAGAACAACACGCCGATGAAGGCGCCGCCGCCGACGCGCACGGCGAGGCGCAGGTCGCGCAGGAGAAGGGCGGAGAGGGCGGTCATGCCGGAGGCAACTTCAATTCCCTGACTTCGTCGAGTCCGATGGGGCCGTGGGTTGCGGCAAGGATCAGTCCGTCACCGGCCAGGTGCGCGCGCATGAGATCGGTCAGAACCGCTCGGCCGGCGTCGTCGAGCGCGGAGGTCGGCTCATCGAGCAGCCAGAGCGGACGCTCGACGGCGATCAGCCGCGCGAGCGAAAGCCGGCGGCGCTGCCCGGCGGACAGATAGGCCGCGGGCAGATGCGCGAGTCCGCCCAGCCCGACGGCGGCGAGGGGATCGCGCTTGGACGCGCCGCCGCCGAGAAAATCCGTCCAGAAGGCGAGGTTCTCGCGCACCGACAGCGACGGCTTCAGCGCATCCTGGTGACCGAGATAGTGCGCCTGTTCGCCGAGGGTGAGTTCCGGATCGCCGCCGGAAAATTCGACCCGTCCCTGTTCCGGCCGCACCAGGCCGGCGACCAGCCGGAGAAGGGTGGACTTGCCCGCTCCATTGGGCCCGGTCACCAGCAAGGCCTCGCGGGCGCCGACCGCAAAGGTCAGCCCGGCTGAAGACCCGGCGGCCCCCCCGAGTGCAGGCCACGTCGTGCGCCTTGAGCCGCCTCATCAGGGGACCCCGGGCAGGCGTCTGGGTGTCGGCGCTCGGCGGCACGACCGGGCCCTCCGGCCGGCTCCGCCAGCTGCCTCTATCGCGTGCGGCAGCAACGGAAAACCCCTGATTTCATGTGCATGTGATTGACGATTGTCGATTTTCTGGAACGCCGCAAAAAAAGACCCTATAAGCCATCGTCCCGCGCTCACTATCAACCCGCGCGGAACTCGCGACCGACGACGAGGAAGCGCTTCCGGTAACCCCCTACCGTCGAGCCGCTGGCCCTCCCGGTTGGATGGGAAACGATCACGATGACGTCACTCGACAGCTTTCGCTGCTGCAAATCCCTCAAGGTGGGCAGCAAGACCTACGCCTATTACAGCCTGCCGACCGCGGAGAAAAACGGCCTCAAGGGCATCTCGCGCCTTCCGTTCTCGATGAAGGTGCTGCTGGAGAATCTGCTGCGCAACGAGGATGGCCGCTCCATCACCAAGGAGGACATCCAGGCGGTAGCGCAATGGCTCAAGACCAAGACCTCCGAGCGCGAGGTCGCCTTTCGTCCGGCGCGGGTTTTGATGCAGGACTTCACCGGTGTGCCCGCGGTGGTCGACCTCGCCGCCATGCGCGACGCCATGAAGGTGCTGGGCGGCGATCCCAAGAAGATCAATCCGCTGGTTCCGGTCGATCTCGTTTGCGATCACTCGGTCGCCGTCAACTTCTTCGGCACCAATACCGCGGTCAAGAAGAACGTCGAGGAGGAATATCGGCAGAATCGGGAGCGCTACGAATTCCTCAAATGGTCGCAGAAATCGTTCGACAACTTTCGGGTCGTGCCGCCCGGCACCGGCATCTGCCATCAGGTCAATCTCGAATATCTGTCGCAGACCGTGTGGAGCAAGAAGGACAAGGTCAAGGTCGACGGCAAGCTGGCGGTAGTGGACGTCGCCTATCCCGACACGCTGGTCGGCACCGATTCGCATACCACCATGGTCAACGGCCTGGCCGTCCTGGGCTGGGGCGTGGGCGGCATCGAAGCCGAGGCAGCCATGCTCGGCCAGCCCTATTCCATGCTGCTGCCGGAAGTCATCGGCGTGAAGTTCACCGGCAAGCTCAAGGAGGGCGTCACCGCGACCGACCTCGTGCTCACCGTCACTCAGATGTTGCGCAAGCGCGGGGTGGTCGGCAAGTTCGTGGAGTATTTCGGTCCCGGCCTGGCCAATCTCACGATCGCCGACCGCGCCACCATCGGCAACATGTCGCCGGAATACGGCGCCACCTGCGGCTTCTTTCCGGTCGATGACGACACGCTGAAATATCTCTCCGACACGGGCCGGTCGCCCTCGCAGGTCGCCCTGGTCGCCGCCTATACCAAGGCGCAGGACATGTTCCGCACGAAGTCCACGCCCGATCCGATCTTTACCGACGTGCTCAAGCTCGAGCTCTCGCAGGTCGAGCCTTCGCTCGCCGGACCCAAGCGCCCGCAGGACCGCGTCGCACTCAAGGAAGTGAGGGCGGGATTTGCGATGGCGATGGAGAAGGAATTCAACAAAGGCGGCAACGGCGGCAAGGACATCTTCGATCTTCACCCCTCGCTCGCCACCTCGTTGGACAAAAACTTCTCCAAGGCGGGCACCTCCAAGCGTGTGCCCGTCGCCGGCCGCCAGCACGACCTCGGCCACGGCGACGTCGTCATTGCCGCGATCACGTCCTGTACCAACACGTCAAACCCCAATGTGATGATCGGAGCCGGGCTGCTGGCGCGCAAGGCGGTGGCGAAGGGCTTGACCGTCAAGCCCTGGGTCAAGACCTCGCTGGCGCCGGGCTCGCAGGTGGTCGCCGAGTATCTCGACAAATCAGGTCTGCAGAAGGACCTCGACAAGCTCGGCTACAATCTGGTTGGGTTCGGTTGCACCACCTGCATCGGCAATTCAGGCCCGCTCGCGCCCGAGATCTCCAAGACCATCAACGAGAAAGACCTGGTTGCCGCCGCCGTGCTGTCCGGCAACCGCAATTTCGAAGGCCGCGTCAACGCCGACGTGCGTGCGAACTATCTCGCCTCGCCCCCGCTCGTCGTCGCCTATGCGCTCGCCGGCTCGATGTATTCCGATCTGCTCAAGCAGCCGCTCGGCCTCGACAAGAAGGGTAAGAAGGTCTTCCTCAAGGACATCTGGCCGTCGAGCCGCGAGATCAACGGCGTGGTGCGCAAGACCATCAACAAGCAGATGTTCACCCGGAAGTACGCCGACGTCTTCAAGGGTGACACCCATTGGCGCGGCATCAATGTGAAGGGCGCCCTGACCTACGGCTGGGACAAGAAATCGACCTACGTGCAGAACCCGCCGTATTTCATCGGCATGAAGCGCCATCCGGTCCCGCTCACCGATATCGTCGATGCCCGCGTGCTCTGCCTGTTGCTCGACTCGATCACGACCGACCACATCTCGCCCGCGGGCTCGATCAAGGTCGACTCGCCCGCCGGCAAATATCTTATCGAGCACAAGGTCAAGCCGGCGGATTTCAACCAGTACGGCACGCGCCGCGGCAATCATGAGGTGATGATGCGCGGCACCTTCGCCAATATCCGCCTCAAGAACCAGATGGTGCCGGGGGTCGAGGGCGGCGTGACCGTCCACTATCCTTCGCGCCAGCGCATGTCGATCTATGACGCCGCCATGCGCTACAAGGCCGACAAGGTGCCGCTCGTCGTGTTCGCCGGCAAGGAATACGGCAGCGGATCCTCGCGCGACTGGGCCGCGAAGGGACCGAATTTGCTCGGCGTGCGCGCGGTCATCACGCAGTCGTTCGAGCGCATCCACCGCTCGAACCTGATCGGCATGGGCGTGCTGCCGCTGTGCTTCGAGGAGGGCACGTCCTGGCAGTCGCTCGGTCTCAAGGGTGACGAGCAGGTGACCATCCGGGGGCTTCACGGCGAAATCAAGCCGCGCCAGCGGATGATCGCCGAGATCGTCGCCGCCGATGGCGGCCTCAAGCGCATTCCGCTCGTCTGCCGTATCGATACGCTCGACGAGCTCGACTATTTCAAGCACGGCGGCATTTTGCACTACGTGCTGCGGCAACTGGTGGCGGCGTGAGGGCCGCCGTCCGGGCTCACCTCGAATTGAGTGGCGGGTGATCGCGTCGCCGGGTTAGGACTCGGCGGCGGAGAGGTCGAACGGCCCGGCTTGGGCGGACGATTTGTGGCGGAAGGTTGTGATGGTGCGCTTTTGCCTGGCCTATGCCGTTGTCGCCGTTTGCTCCTCTGTGGCGCCCTGCTCATCTGCGCAGGCCGAGCCGCGTGCCGTCGTGGAGTTGTTCACCAGCCAGGGTTGCTCGTCGTGTCCGGCGGCTGACAAGCTGCTCGGCGAGCTGGCGGCGGATCCTTCGCTCGTCCCCATCACCGTGCCCATCGATTACTGGGACTATCTCGGGTGGAAGGACACGCTCGCAGATCCCCGCAACACCGCCCGGCAGAAAGCCTATGCGCACGTTCGCGGTGACGGCCAGGTGTACACGCCGCAGGTGGTGGTCAACGGCAGCCTGCACGTTCTCGGCAGCGACAGGGATGCGATCGAGCTTGCCATCGCCAAGAGCCGCAAAGGCGGCGCGATGGATTTGCCGCCGGTGAAGTTTGCGCTCGAGGACGGCCGGCTGACGGTCGCGGTGCCCGACGGAGCGGCGGGCCGCGGCGAGGTTTGGCTGTTCGGACTGGTCAAGGCCGCGACCGTCACGATCGGCCGCGGCGAGAACAAGGGACGCACCGTCACCTATCACAACGTCCTGCGGCGCTGGGTGAAGCTCGGCGATTGGACCGGCAAGGCCAATTCGTGGAACGTGCCGATGCAGACGCTCAAGGGCGACGGCATCGATGAAGCCGCGGTGCTGGTGCAGGGCGGCACGGCTGATAAACCGAAGGCGATTCTCGGCGCCACGCTCGCGGCCATCCACTGAACAAAACGTAGCAAATGATAAAGCGGACGGAAGGTGCCAGATCTTCCGGCCTGTCCTGAACTCGCATTGAACAATGCTCGGGCCGGCATCGACCGGCCCGGCGAGCATTCAGCGCATGTGGAGGACTTTGGCTTGCGAGCGGGCCCGATCCACCCCGAACTCCGGGGGGCTGGGGGGCTGAGAATCCGGCGGTCGAAGGCAGACCGGGCCCTGAGGCAACGCGATGATCATTCGCATTCCAGCTTGACGCGTGCTTGACCGCAATTGGGCAGTAATATGATTCCATTAACGAATTCGTGATGCTCGTCGAACGCTGCGGTAATCGCGTCGGATCGCGTCGCGATGTTTTCTTTGCCTCTTGCCGACATTCTCGTCCGGCGCGATCATCGTCACCGGCCTGTCACATCGAAGGAGGCGCCGGCATGAGCTACGGCGATACCGAACCGAGCGAGTTCCACGGGGGCGAGGTCCGGGGCGCTTCGCCCCTCGCCCCCGCAAGCCGAGTGACCTTCGACCGGCGCGAGCTCAACCGCATCCTCAGCCTCTATGGCCGCAAGGTCGCCGCCGGCGAGTGGCGTGACTACGCCATCGACTTCCTCAGGGATCGTGCGGTGTTTTCCGTGTTCCGCCGCGCCTCGGAAGTGCCGATCTACCGCATTGAAAAGAATCCGAAGCTCGCGCGCCGGCAAGGCGCCTACAGCCTGATCTCGGCCACCGGCCTGATCATCCGCCGCGGTCACGAGCTCGACCGCGTGCTGCGCGCCATCGACCCTTCGCTGAGCGTCGTGGCGGGCTGATTGTCTTTCCGGCGCCCGCGCTGATGCGCGCTGGCGGCCAGAACGTCATGGTGCTGCCGTCGCACCGATGCCCAGCGGCCGTTGCATCAGAACACTGTCGAGCCAACGTCCGAATTTGAATCCCACATTGTCGAACGTACCGACCATGCGGAACCCCGCGCGGCGATGCAGTTCGATCGAGGCCGCATTGGCGGAATCGCCGATCACCGCGATCATCTGCCGGAAGCCGCCCGCCTCCGCTTCGGCAATCAGCCGTTCGAGCAGGGCGCCGCCGATGCCTTGGCGCTGGGCCTGCGGCGCGATGTAGATCGAATCCTCGATGCTCCAGTCATAGGCCGGCCGGGCGCGGTAAGGTCCGGCATAGGCGTAGCCCATCACCTCGCCGGCCAGCTCTGCCACCAGGTAGGGATATCCACCGGCGCGCAGCGTTTCGTACCGCCGCGTCATTTCCTGCTGGTCCGGGGGCTCGATCTCGAACGATGCGGTGCCGTGGCGCACGGCATGATCGTAGATTGCGGTAATCGCCGCGAGGTCGCGCGGCTGGGCGGAGCGGATCGGGATGGTGGTCATGGACGGGAGGGCGCAGGCGCGGACGAGCTGGCGAAATCATAGCGCGTCGCGGGCGCGCTGTCCGTGCCTCCAACGCGACAGCGCCCCGGCCGGGGGCCGGGGCGCTGCAATAGGAGCCTGCCTGTGGTCGCGCGTCAGCGGCGGTCGCCGAGGAAGCGCAGCAGGAACAGGAACAGGTTGATGAAGTCGAGGTAGAGCGTGAGCGCGCCCATCACCGCCTTGCGGCCGACGACGGTGCCGTCCTCCATCGGATTATACATCTCCTTGATCCGCTGCGTGTCCCAGGCGGTCATGCCGGCGAAAATCAGCACGCCCGCGGCCGAGATCACGAAGTCGAGCCCGGTGCTCTTGAGGAACAGATTGACCACCATGGCGATGATCAGGCCGATCAGGCCCATGACCAGGAACGACCCGATCGGGGAGAGATCCCGCTGCGTGGTGTAGCCGTAGAGGCTCAACGCGCCGAAGGCCGCCGCCGAGATGAAGAACACCCGCGTGATCGAGGCGCCCGTATAGGTCAGGAAGACCGTCGAGAGCATCAGTCCGAGCAGCGCGGCGTAGACCATGAACAACGCGAACGCCGTCGATGGCGCGAGCGAGTTGATGCGCCAGCTGATGAGGAACACCAGCCCGAGCGTTCCCAGGAAGAGCACCAGCACCGCCGGTCCGCTGAAGATCATCTGACCGAACGACGTCAATCCGACGATCGCACCATTGGCATTGGTGACGACCGCCGCCTGGAACGTGAGCCAGGAGACGATGCCGGTGAGGGCGACCCCCGCGGCCATATAGTTGTAGACGCGGATCATATAGGCCCGCAGGCCCTCATCGATCGCAACCGCCCGGTCCGCACCGACGCCGCGTCTGGCAGCCGCGTAGTTCCGGTCGAAATCCGACATGGAAGTTTCCCTCTCTCTGGTCCGGCCCCACGGGCCGGGACATATGGCGCCTGTCCGCTAGGCGGTGGCGTCCGACGCGCGGAATCTAGTGCGGGATTGGGTCCCGCGCCAGATGCCGCAAATGCGATTTGTTGACGCCAGCCGAACGGCCGACCTCAACCCGGCAGGTTACATCCTAGCAAGGTGACAGCGGTGCGACGTGGCGGCGGGGCGCGGCCTGTTGTCGCTTGATGGTGCCCGCCCGCAGTCGGGAAAGCGCTGCTTTGTTCAACGCGCACTAGAGGTTGCGCAGGACGGGAGCGGGTTTTTGTCCGAGCGCGGTGAAGGTGCCGATCAGCCCCAGCGTCACCGTGATGACGATCGCGCCGGCTGCGGCCATGAGCGAGGGACCCGGCAGCCAGGCGAAGGGCAGGTTCATGACCTTGGTGATGACGAGCGCGGCGGCGACCGAGCCCGCCGCCACCCCGAACAGCGCCGTGGCTACGCCGAGGGCGAGATATTCCAGCGCATAGGCCGACAGCAGCCGCAGCCGTGTCGCGCCGAAGGTCTTCAGGATGACGGCGTCGTAGACGCGGTGGCGGTGGCCGGCCGCGAGCGCACCGCCCAGCACCAGCATCGCCACCAGCAGGGTGAGCACGCTGGCGCCGCGAATGGCGAGCGCAAGGTTCAGGACCACTTGGCCGACGGCATCGAGGGCTTCGCGCACGCGCACGACGGTAACGGCTGGAAACGCATCCGCCACCGCCTTCAGCAGCGCCGCCTCGTCTTGCGCGCTGCTGGCATGGGAGTAGGTCAGCGTGGCGATGTCGGTGTGCGGCGCGCCCTGGAAGGCGGCCGGCGAGAACACCATGACGAAGTTGATCCCGAGGTTCTGCCAATCGACCGTGCGCAGATTGGCGATCGTGGCGGTCAGGTTGCGGCCCAGCACGTTGACGGTGACGGCATCGCCGAGCTTGAGGCCGAGGCCATCGGCGATGCGTTTCTCGAACGACACCAGGGGAGGGCCTTGGTAATCGCGGCCCCACCATTGGCCCGCCACCAGGCGCGAGCCGGCGGGAATCTCCTCCGCATAGGTGATGCCGCGGTCGCTTTGCAGCGCCCAGGCGGCGTCGGGCGTGGACTTGAGCGTTTCGGCACGCACGCCGTTCGCCGCCAGGATGCGCCCGCGTAGCATGGGAACGCGTTCGAGCGTCGCGTCGCGGGCGTGGGCGCGGATGAAGGCGTCGAAGCGCTGGGCATCGGCCGTCGGAATGTCGACGAAGTAGAACGAGGGCGCGCGCTCGGGCAATGCGGCCAGGAATTGGCGACGCAGATTGCCGTCGATCGCGATCACCGTGACCAGCACGGCAAGGCCGAGGCCGAGCGAAAGCACCACGCTGGGCGTGATGGCGCCCGGCCGGTAAATGTTGGCAACGGCGAGTCGAACGACCGGCGAAGCCGGGCGCGGGAGACGCCGCGCGATCAGCATCAGCAGCGCCGCAACCAGTCGCAGCAGCACGAACACGCCGGCCGCGGCGGCGACGAAGATCGCGGCGATCCGCCGGTCATAGGCGAGCGCCACTGCCAGCGCGGCCAGGGCGCACCCGACCAGCACGGTCGCGACGATATACGGCCGGCGCGGCCAGCGCTCATCGCCTGCGACCTCGTCGCGGAAGAGCGCGGACACCGGCACGTCGTGGGTACGGCCGAGCGGCCACAGCGCGAAGGCGACGGCGGTGAGCAGACCATAGAGCAGCGCAAGCGCAAGCTCCCCCGGATGCAGCGCCGGCGCGATCGGCAACGGCAGCACCGCGCCGAACCCCCAGACGATCAGGAACGGCATGGCCGCGCCCAGGGCGAGGCCCGGCAGCGCCCCGAGGCCGGCGAGCACCAGGACCTGGATCAGATAGATCGCGAACACCCGCGGGCCGGTCGCTCCCAGCGCCTTGAGCGTGGCGATCACCTGGCACCGGCGGTCGAGATGGCCTTTGACCGCATTGGCGACGCCCACTCCTCCGACCAGCAGCGCCGCAAGCCCGACCAGGGTGAGATATTGCGTGAAGCGTTCGACGTTGCGTTCGAGCGCAGGCGATGAATTGCTGCGCGAGCGCACTTCCCAGCCGGCCTCGGGCAGTTCGGCCTGCGCGGCCGCCGTCACGGCGCGCACGGCTGCATCGGTCGCGTCGTTGTCGGGCAGGCGCAGGCGGTAGTGCCAGCGCACGACGCTTCCGGGCTGCAGCAGCCCGGTCGCGCGCAAGGCCGCCTCGCTGATGAGAAGACGCGGACCAAAACCGATGCCGCCGGCAAGCTTGTCCGGCTCGGATCGCAACACGGCGCGGATTTCGATGGCGGCGGCGCCGACCGTGATGCGCTCGCCAGGCTTGAGGTCGAGGCGGGCGAGCAGCGTGGGATCGGCAGCGGCGCCAAAGCTGCCATCGCGTTCGGCCAGCGCCTGCGCGAGTGGCTGCTGCGGCTCCAGTGCAACGTCGCCGTAGAGCGGATAGGCGGCATCGACCGCCTTGACTTCGACCAGCGCGGTGCCCCCGTCGGGCGCACGCGCCATGGCGCGCATGGTCGCAGCAAGCGATACGCGGCCCCGGCCGGCGAGGAACGCGCGCTCGTCCGCCGTTGCCTCGCGCAAGCTGAGGGAGAATGCCATGTCGCCGCCGAGGATGACGCGGCCTTCGCGCGCAAGCCCGTCCGCCAGCCCCGAAGCCACCGAGCCGACGCCCGCAATCGCCATCACCCCGAGCGCGATGCAGGCGATGAACACATAGAAGCCGCGCAGGCCTCCGCGCAGTTCGCGGGCCGCGAAACGCCACGCCAGCGCGCCCGCGAAGCGCCGGCTCCCGGTGGGCGTGACGAAAGCGTTCATGCCAGGCGGGCCTCGCGCGCGGGCGGCGCCTCGATGCGTCCCGAGCGCAGGCGCACCACGCGGTCGCAGCGTGCGGCCAGCGCCGCATCGTGGGTGACGAGCACCAGGGTCGTGCCGCGTTGCTCGTGGCCGGCGAACAGCAGCGCGATGATCTCCGCCCCGGTGGCCTCGTCGAGATTGCCGGTCGGCTCGTCGGCGATGAGGATCGCCGGGTTGGGCGCGAGCGCGCGCGCCAGCGCCACGCGCTGCTGCTCGCCGCCGGAAAGCTCGGCCGGATAATGGTGCCGGCGCGCGCTCAGCCCCACGGCAGAGAGCTCGCTCGCCGCCCGCTCGTGGGCGTCGGCGATGCCGGCGAGCTCCAGCGGCACGGCGATATTTTCCAGCGCCGTCATGGTGGGAATCAGATGAAAGGACTGGAACACGATGCCCACGTTGCGGCCGCGAAAGCGCGCCAGCGCGTCCTCGCTCAGCTTGCCGAGGGCTTCGCCGGCGACGAGCACCGAGCCGCTGTCGGCGCGCTCGAGGCCGGCCGTCACCATCAGCAGCGTTGATTTTCCCGAACCCGAAGGACCGACCAGGCCGATCGCTTCGCCGCGTCCTATATGCAGGTCGATGTCTTTGAGGATATGAACGCGCGCCGCGCCGCGTCCGAGCGACAGATTGACGCCGCTGAGAACGATGGCCGCGCCGTCCGAGCCTGACCCCGAGGTGTCGCGCATGTTTCCTTGTTCTGTGATGCTCATGGCTGAAGCGGGGCGGACGGCGCCCCGGTCATATGGGGGCTGGTTGAGCCGGGTCCAGGCATGCGCGCTGGTTGCGGCCGGCTTGGTGCTCGCCACCCCGACGGGCGGGCCGGCCGCGGCGGCCGAGCGCCCGGTGCGGATCGTCGCCCTGGGAGATTCGTTGACCGCCGGCCTCGGCCTCCCGGTCGCCGCCGCGTTCCCGGCGAAGCTCGAGCAGGCGCTCAAGGCCAAGGGTCTTGCGGTCGAGGTCGTCAATGCCGGGGTCTCCGGCGACACGGCGTCCGGCGGGCTTGCCCGCCTCGACTGGTCGGTGCCGGAGGGCACCGACGCCGTCATCGTCGAGCTTGGCGCCAACGACATGCTGCGCGGGATCGATCCCAAGGTCACCCGCCGGGCGCTCGAGGAGATCGTGCGGCGGCTGACCGAGCGGCGCATCGTGGTGCTGCTCGCCGGCATGCGGGCCGCGCCCAATCTCGGTCCCGACTACGGGCGCACTTTCGAGGCCATCTACAGCGATCTCGCCGCCCGCTACGACCTGCTGCTCTACCCTTTCTTCCTCGACGGCATTGCCGCGGATGCCCGGTTCAATCAGGGCGACGGCCTTCATCCGACGGCGGCCGGCGTCGACGCCATCGTGGCGCGCATCCTGCCCAAGGCCGAGGAGCTGGCGGCTCGGGCGCGCAGCCGGCGTGTCATGTGAATACCACAGGGGACGTGCGAATCTGCGCGAGTCGTTCTATATGGGCTGGAGCATTGCAGTCGTCCCATGCCTCGCCTCTTCACCGGCCTCGAAATTCCGCCTGAGATCGGCCAGTCGCTGTCCTCGCTGCGCGGTGGGCTGCCCGGCGCGCGCTGGGTCGATCCCGACAACTATCACGTGACGCTGCGCTTCATCGGCGATGTCGACGACGTCGTCGCGCACGAAGTGGCCTCCATGCTGGGTCGCGTCCGGCGCGAGGCGTTCGAGCTGCGGGTGGAGGATCTCAAGTCGTTCGGCGGGCGCAAGCCGCGCGCGATCGTGGCGACGCTCGGCCCGGCGCAGGCGCTGATGGAGCTGCAGGCCGAGCACGAGCGGCTGATGCAGCGGGTCGGGCTGGAGCCGGAAGGACGCAAATTCACCCCGCATGTCACGCTTGCGCGGTTGCGGGATTCGTCAAGCTGGCAGGTGGCGGACTATCTGGCCCTGCGCGCGCCGGTCCGCTCGCCGCTGTTCAAGGTGTCACGCTTCGTGCTGTTCTCCTCGCGGGCGTCGATCGGTGGCGGACCGTACGTGGTCGAGGCGGCTTATCCGCTTGCCGCCTGATCGACGCGGAGGACGCAGGAACCCATCATCGCTCGCTTGCTTAGACCGGCTTGAGCAGCCGTGACTGCACGTCGAACATGGCGGTCGCGAAACCATGGCCGTCCGCGAGAATCTCGCGCATGAACGAGAGCGGTGTCGGCCGCGGTGCGGCGACCTCGCCCACCACGCTCGAAAAATCGAACCTCAGCTCGGCTTCGTATTTGCGCGCGAGCTGTTGCATGCGCCGGTTGTCGGCAAGGCACGCCATGTGCAGGAATTTGAGGCCGCGGTTGCGTGCCGCGAGCAGCGTGCGCTCGAGCAGCATGGAGCCGACGCCGTGGCTCTGCCACGGCTTCTCGATCGAGAACGCCGCCTCGGCTTCGCGCGTGATCGGCGCTCCGATCGGACGCAACTCGGCCGCGCCGCGCAGCGTGCCATCGACGAAGAAGCCGTGAATGAGCGCGTCGATCCCGAACGAAAGCTCGGCATAATTGCGCACGAACTCGTCCGCCACCGCGCCGGCGAAGCGATTGCGCCGGCTCTCCGCGTCGAGACGCAACAGGTGGTCGCGATAGGCATCGGCCTCGCTGATCCACAATTTGCGGATCGTGCCGCCGGGGGGAAGCGGGTCGTGCATTCTCTGTCTTTCCTTCTCGAACCGGAAACGCGAATCAGCCTTGGATATTGCAATGCAATACAAGCCGGACAATGGCGACGGCGTGACGTTACGTGAATTTAACGTGATGATGTGTAACGATAAAATCGGCATGGCTGCCATGCAGGCCGTTGCCGCTCGTCGTTTTTCTGTCGCATCGCACCATGAGTTGTGAGGCGGCCGGTTTGCGCCTGGACTCTCTGCGCGAATCCCGGCCGCAACACGCGGGCGACGTGGGCGCCGCCCGCAGGCTCCGCAACCTGCCTGCGAGTCGGGCGAGAGTGCGTGGCGAGAGCGTGACGCGCGAGCCGCAACCGCGCAGCCATCGCGCTGGACCCGGGATGGACGGACGTGCTTCAAGCTCCGGCTTGCGAATGGCGGCGCAAGGCCGCTATGTCACCACCACGCAATTCACGCTTGAATTCCCGCACATGCCGGCTTCCATCTCGGTGCAGTATGCGGCGCGCGTTGCCGCTGGCAAGATCGAGCGTGACAGCGCTCAGGAAGCGGTGGTCGACCGGCTCGCGCAACTGGAAACGCGGCTGGCAGAGCATCGGCTCGCGCGCAAGTCCTCATCGCTCGGCTGGCTGTTCGGCGCCCGCGCCCGCGACGCGGAAACGATCAAGGGCCTCTACCTTTTCGGCGAGGTCGGTCGCGGCAAAACCATGCTGATGGATTTGTTTTTCTCGGCCTCGCCGATCGTGCGCAAGCGTCGCATTCATTTCCACGAGTTCATGGCCGAGGTGCACGAGCGCATCTACGCGTTGCGGCAAAAGGCGAAACTGGGCGAAACCGGCGGCGAGGATCCGATCGGACATACCGCTGCCGCCATCGCGGAGGAGACGTGGCTGCTCTGCTTCGACGAATTTCACGTGACGGATATCGCCGACGCGATGATTCTCGGCCGCCTGTTCAAGCGCCTGTTCGAGCTCGGCGTGGTCGTGGTCGCCACCTCGAACGTGGCGCCCGGCGAGCTCTACAAGGATGGACTCAATCGCGCACTGTTCCTGCCGTTCATCGCGCTGATCGAGGAGCACATGGACGTCGTGCAATTGAGCGCCCGCACGGATTTCCGGCTTGAGAAGCTCACCGGGGCGCCGGTCTGGTATGTTCCCGCCGACGCCGCGGCGGAAGCCGCGCTCGACGATGCCTGGCGGCGCTTGACCGCCGGTCATGCCGGGGAAGCGCAGGATCTGATGGTGAAGGGGCGTGCCGTCCACGTGCCCTGTGCGAGCATGGGAGTGGCTCGCTTCGCGTTTCACGACCTGTGCGGGCAGCCGCTCGCCGCCGCCGACTATCTCAAGATCGCGCACGAATTTCACACCGTTCTCATCGATCATATCCCGGTGATGGATTACGATCGGCGCAACGAGGCCAAGCGCTTCATCATCCTGATCGACACGTTCTACGACAATGCGGTCAAGCTCGTGGCTTCGGCCGCGGCCGAGCCCGACGCGCTCTATGACGCGAACGAAGGTTTCGAGGCGTCCGAGTTCAGGCGTACCGCATCGCGCCTGATCGAGATGCGCTCGCAGGCCTATCTGGCACTGCCCCACGGACATGGCTACGGGCTCGCGTCAGGCTCGACCGAAGGATTGGTCGAGACGTGAGCGGTTGCGGCTGCCGTCTTGTCTCCGGCGGTATCATCGCGATGCGAATGCAGTGACTTGAACGCCGGCCCGGAAAGGGTCTATGACCCATGCCGCCGGCTCTCCGCCGTTCCTATCCGAGGTTTTTTCCCACATGGCGCGTCCCAAGATTGCCTTGATCGGTGCCGGCCAGATCGGCGGCACGCTCGCCCATCTCGTCGGCCTCAAACAGCTCGGCGACGTCGTATTGTTCGACATCGCCGAGGGCATCCCCCAGGGGAAGTCGCTCGATCTCGCGCAGTCGTCGCCGGTCGAGGGCTTCGATGCGCAGTTCACCGGCACCAATTCCTATGACGCCATCGACGGCGCCAGCGTCTGCATCGTCACCGCCGGCGTCGCGCGCAAGCCGGGCATGAGCCGTGACGATCTTCTCGGCATCAATCTGAAGGTCATGGAGCAGGTCGGCGCCGGCATCCGCAAATATGCGCCTGGCGCCTTCGTGATCTGCATCACCAATCCGCTCGACGCCATGGTCTGGGCGTTGCAACGCGCCTGCGGCCTGCCCAGGCACATGGTCGTTGGAATGGCGGGGGTGCTGGACTCCGCGCGCTTTCGCTTCTTTCTCGCGGACGAGTTCAACGTTTCGGTGGAGGACGTCACCGCCTTCGTGCTCGGCGGTCACGGCGACAGCATGGTGCCGTTGATCCGCTATTCGACGGTGGCCGGCATACCGCTGCCTGATCTCATCAAGATGAAGTGGACCACGCAGGCGCGGCTCGATCAGATCGTCCAGCGCACCCGTGACGGCGGCGCCGAGATCGTGAACCTGCTCAAGAGCGGCTCGGCGTTCTATGCCCCGGCGGCATCCGCCATCGCCATGGCGGAGAGCTTTCTCAAGGACAAGAAGCGGGTACTGCCGTGCGCCGCCTATCTCAATGGTGAGTACGGGATCAAGAACCTCTATGTCGGAGTGCCGGTCGTGATCGGCGCGAAGGGCGTCGAGCGCATCGTCGAGATTCAGTTGAACGGCGCCGAACGCGACATGTTCGACAACTCGGCCGAAGCCGTGGCAAACTTGGTCGAAGCCTGCATGAAGATCGCACCCAATCTGGGCAAGTGAATGATGCCGGGATAGCGGGCGCAGCGCGGATCGGCGCTGAGTGTCGCCGGCGGCGTGACCCGGCGAGCGTGTTGCGTGGACTTGTGTGCGTGCGGCTATCCGTATCCACGACCCGTAAGGGATCGGCATGAACATCCACGAATATCAGGCCAAGGCCGTGCTGCGCGAGTTCGGCGTGCTGGTGCCGCGCGGCCACGCCGCCTTCTCCGTGGAGGAGGCGGTCAAGGCCGCGAATGATCTCGCCACCCCGGTGGTCGTGGTCAAGGCGCAGATCCATGCCGGCGGACGCGGCAAGGCCGGCGGCGTCAAGGTGGTCAAGTCGAAGGAGGACGTGCGCAAGGAGGCGCAGCGCCTGCTCGGCTCCGTCCTCGTCACCCACCAGACCGGCCCGCACGGCAAGCAGGTCAATCGTCTCTATGTCGAGGAAGGCTCCGCCATCGACCGCGAGTTCTACCTGTCCGTGCTGGTCGATCGCGAAAGTTCACGCATCGCTTTCGTGGTCTCGACCGCGGGCGGCATGGACATCGAGGAGGTCGCGCGCACCGAGCCGCAGAAGATCATGACCTTTGCGGTCGATCCTGCGACCGGGGTCATGCCCCATCACGGGCGGCTGGCGGCGCAGGCGCTCGGGCTCACCGGCGATCTCGCCAAGCAGGCGGAAAAGCTGGTGGCGAAGCTCTACGCCGCCTTTACCGCCAAGGACATGAGCCTGCTCGAGATCAATCCGCTCGTCGTCACCAAGGACAACCAGCTCGTCTGCCTCGATGCCAAGATCGGCTTCGACGACAACGCGCTCTACCGCCATCCCGACATCGTGGCGCTGCGCGATCTCACCGAGGAGGACGAGAAGGAGATCGAGGCCTCGAAGTACGATCTCAACTACGTCGCCCTCGACGGCACCATCGGCTGCATGGTCAACGGCGCCGGCCTTGCCATGGCGACCATGGACATCATCAAGCTCTACGGCGAGGCGCCGGCGAACTTTCTCGACGTCGGCGGCGGCGCCAGCAAGGAGAAGGTGGCGGCCGCGTTCAAGATCATCACCGCCGATCCCAAGGTGCAGGGAATTCTCGTGAATATTTTCGGCGGCATCATGAAATGCGACGTCATCGCCGAGGGCGTGGTCGCCGCGGTGAGGGAGGTCGGCCTGCACGTGCCGCTGGTGGTGCGGCTCGAGGGTACCAACGTGGAGCTCGGCAAGGAGATCATCGCCAAGTCCAACCTCAACGTCACCTCGGCCGACGATCTCGACGACGCCGCGCAGAAGATCGTCAAGGCAGTGAAGGGCAATTCGTGATGGCGACGACTCCGCAGCCGAGCACGTGGAAGCGCTGAGGAATCATGTCCATCCTCATCGACAAGAACACCAGGGTCATCTGCCAGGGCTTCACCGGCCGGAACGGCACCTTTCATTCCGAGCAGGCGATCGCCTACGGCACCAAGATGGTGGGCGGCACCTCGCCGGGTAAAGGCGGCACCACCCATCTCGGGTTGCCCGTGTTCGACACCGTGGCCGAGGCCAAGACCAGGACCGATTGCGACGCGAGCGTGATCTACGTGCCGCCGGCCGGCGCAGCGGATGCGATCTGCGAGGCGATCCAGGCCGAGATCCCGCTGATCGTCTGCATCACGGAAGGCATCCCGGTGCTCGACATGGTCAAGGTCAAGCGCGCGCTGTCGGGCGGCAAGTCGCGGCTGATCGGGCCGAACTGCCCGGGCGTGATGACCGCGGGCGAATGCAAGATCGGCATCATGCCCGGCAATATCTTCAAGCCGGGCAAGGTCGGCATCGTGTCGCGCTCGGGCACGCTCACCTACGAGGCGGTCTACCAGACCACGCGCGAGGGCCTCGGCCAGACCACCGCAGTCGGCATCGGCGGCGATCCGGTCAAGGGCACCGAGTTCATCGCGGTGCTGGAGATGTTCCTCGCCGACAAGGCCACCGAGGCGCTCATCATGATCGGCGAGATCGGCGGCTCGGCCGAGGAGGACGCCGCGCAGTTCCTCATCGACGAGGCGAAGCGCGGCCGCCGCCGGCCCGTCGTCGGCTTCATCGCCGGCCGCACCGCGCCGCCCGGCCGGCGCATGGGCCATGCCGGCGCGATCATTTCCGGCGGCAAGGGCGATGCAGAGTCCAAGATCGCGGCCATGGAAGCGGCCGGGATCAAGGTCTCTCCGTCGCCCGCACGGCTCGGCAAGACCCTGGCGGAGCTGCTGCGGACCTAGCTCCCGACCGGCATCCCTGAAGTTCCCCAGGCCGCTGTCCAACCCTCGGTTGGAACTTCAGAAAATCGCCTTTCCATGACCCACCTGGGTGCCTCCCGGAGCCTACTTTACCGCCGACTGTGGCAGAAGAGGCACAGCATATTCGGGATACCCGGAGTAGGATCGCCTTGGGTACGCGGAGGGCGTTTCCGCACTAATCCCATGAACCTATTGATGATAAATGGGCATGGCCTGGCCAAGAAATGCGGTTATAATTACAGAGCTTTTCTCCGTCTATGTTCCTTGACCGTTCCCACGAGTTCCCGCTACATCTAGCCATCTCTGTAGGTACCTCTGTGGCTTTAGGCGATGAAGCGCCCGCTCACCGTCACTCGCAATAGCCAAGTTGAGGAAGCCTGGACGCTATGCCGTGGGATGGCGTCTATCTTCAGATCACGGGCAACAACGGCCGTAGCTGGGTCTTCAGATTTGAGCGTGATTACGGTGGCAAACGTCGCGGCCGGCACATCGGCCTAGGCCCTTGCTGCCCTGGTCAGTTTGGCGGAGGCGCGCGAGAAGGGCTCGGAGTACAGGAAATTCTCCTCAAAGGCATTGATCCGCTGGACCATAAGAACGCGCTTCGCCAGCAGGCTCTGGCGGCCGCAACCAAAAGCGTGACGTTCAGAGAATGTGCCGACCGCTATTGGCAGCGCAGGAGGCTGGGTGGAGCAACGCCGTGCATCGGAAGCAGTGGCGGGCCACGCTGGCGGCGTACGTTCATCCAGTGATTGGCAAGTTACCTGTCGCGTCGATCGATACTGCGCTGGTAGTCACGGTTCTGGAAGCAATCTGGACGAGCAAACCTGAGACGGCATCGCGGGTTCGGGGCCGCATCGAGTCCATTTTGGACTGGGCGAAAGTGCGCGGCTATCGCGCCGGGAGAATCCCGCGCGCTGGCGGGGGCATCTTGGACCATCTGCTGCCTCCCATCGCAAGGTTGCGAGGGTGAAGCATCATGCGGCCATGCCATACGCCCTGCTGCCGGAATTCATGCATGATTTACGCGGGCGAGAAGGAATTGCCGCGCGGGCACTAGAATTCACGATCCTAACTGCCGCACGGCTGGGCGAGACATCTGGGCGCGCGGTGGGACGAGATTGCAGGTAATCTCTGGACTATGCCGGCCGAGCGTATGAAGAGCCGCCGAGAACATCGCGTGCCGCTATCGAAGCGCGCGGTGGACCTAATTCAAGCGGTGCCGCGAACAGGTCAGTATGTTTTCCCTGGCGAAAGGTCGGGGGCCAGTATTCCAAACAATATACCGGGAAAATTACTTCGTCGGATGGGGCGCGTCGTGACAGTGCATGGTTTTCGGTCATCATTTAGGGATTGGGCGGCTGAGATCACGGCATATCCAAACCATGTGGTGGAAATGGCTCTCGCGCACACGATCCCGAGCGGGGTGGAAGCGGCTTATCGGCGAGGCGACCTGTTCGAGAAGCGCCGCGCCCTGATGCAGGAATGGGCCGACTATTGCGAGCGCGAAAACACCGAGGGCGACGTGGTTCAGCTGCGCGAATCAGGTCAAAGCTAGAGGGGGGACCCGCTCCCTTCTGCATCGGACGGCATCAGATTGGCTCGGATTTGGTTCATCCCTTGGGAGTGCGCGGTAGGCGCAAAATGGTGACGTCTTATGACTCACGAGGAATATTTAGGTAGGCATATTCTTAAGCATCACGTGACGGCCAGAAGGGCCGCGTTCGCAATTTGTAAAGAGGCTGGCCTAGACCCCGATACTGACGACATCCAAAAAGTGGTTTCGACCCTTGGGTATGTCATGACTTCGCTAGGGCCGAGCGCTGAAGGTAGGTTCCGACATACTTGGCTTTTGGCCCAGTTGGCCCGACTGAAAGCCCACCGAGATCGCGATTACTTTCTCAAGCATTTACTTGAGCTGATTGACTTGGCAAAGAAGGCCAGCGATGACCTGGTAGATGAGGTCCTGCGTGCGGTAGCGTCCGATATGCTGGAGCGCAACGAACCTATGCCGCCGCCCTTGCGAGACTATATCGTTGATGCTCTGAGGCGTCCCGGAACGAAGCCAATCCCCCAATTTGCAGAGCGAGGCGGACGGGCATTGCGGGATACTTTTGTCGCGCACGCCATTGAAACAATCGTTTGCCAGACAAATCTTGGCGGGACGAGAAACAAAGAGCAACGAAATAAAAAGTCTGCATGTTCGCTGGTTACCAGGGCACTTCACAAGGTTGGCATTAACATTGACGAGCCTTCGGTAAACGAGATCTCGGCGCAAGCAAAAAAAGTCGCTAACGCGCCAATATGGGGCTGGCTGGAGAGAGATTTTACACAAGGAGTACCTGAACGCGGAAAGTGAACTCAAACTTCACACCACCTAGGCGTCCCAAAAATAGATCGTATTTTTAGTACGACAAGCCGCCGAACGTGCATCATATATGTGCCGTCCAATTCCCAAGGGACGGCAAATGAAAACCACCGAAACCACTCGCCAGCTTCGCGTCCTCCGCCTCCCAGCGGTAAAAGCGAAGACAGGTTACCCCACTTCCACCATCTACGAAATGATGTCGCGTAAGGCGTTCCCGCGACCGATCCCGCTCGGCCCAAAGGCCCGCGGCTGGGTCGAGTCGGAGATCGACGCCTACCTCGAACGCCTGATCGCCGAGCGCGACGACACCGCGGCGGCGGGGCGGGCGCGGAATAAACCCAAACAACGAAACGCCGCCCCGGCAAGGGCGGCGCTTCAAAAAGCTACAAGAGCGGTAACGTTGCAACCTCTCTTGTAGCCCCGTTCCCACGTTTGTCAACATCTACACAACCTGCAAGAGGTGATTCAATGAATAAGCTACACGCTATCGACCTGCAAAAAATTGCGGACGCTACCCAGGTTGACCCTTTCAGCCCGGAGAATTTGCGGCTCAGTCAATCGTTCACTGAGACTGTCGAGGTCAAAAAGCAACTGGCCACCGTGCCAGTCCGCAAACCTAGCCCGCAAGATTTTGTCCGAGTTCACCCCGAGTTTAGGGAGCACTTCCATATTCTCGAACTAAAGGACGAGCGTGAAGAGTACATTGTCGCCCAAAACATGGTTTCGGAACTTGCCGACGAGATCGTGACCAAGACCCTGTTTCTCGCAATCAACCGGCAGGGTGTTGTTTTCTTCTGGCCGGTGCGCCTTCCAGTCCAGACGGGAAGGATTTGGATTGGTGGCGATCAGCGCGTGAAGCAGCTGCCATGGCCGTGGACAACTGGGTCCGGGTAAGGGCCAACATGAGCCTTGGCGCGTATGACATCTTTAAAGCAGAGAGCATTGAGGCCGAACCAAAGTGGCCCGAGTTTGGCATATGGGACCTAATTAAAATTGCTTTCAAAAACAACCTAATTGATCGGCCTGACCATCCAACCATCGATCGCCTTCGCGGTCGGAAATAATGCTCGACGCCTACCGTGAAATCGTCCTGGTCGACTTCGAGTTTGAAACCGACCAGGGGAGCGGCCGGTGCCCGTTTGTCTTGTTGCACATGAATTCCGTAGCGGACGAAAATTTCGAATTTTTAAAGGTAAGTTTGGACTGGCGCCACCCTATGCCACCGGGCCGGACGTAATCTTTGTCGCCTACTACGCCAGCGCAGAACTCGGTTGCTACCGCGTCCTTGGTTGGCCAATGCCGGAGCGTGTGCTCGATCTCTTCGCTGAGTTTCGGGACCGCACAAACGGGCTGATCGACTCCGGCAGGTGCTGGCTTGCTTGGGGCCTTGGCATACTTTGGTCTCGACGGCCTTGCTGCCACCGAAAAGAAAGAACTGCAGGAAGCCATAGGCAACGGCACTTGGTGCGGACGGTTTACGCCGGAAGAGATTTTGAACTATTGCGAAACTGACGTGGCCGCACTCACACGGTTACTGCCGGCCATGGTGCCGAAAATTGATTTACCGCGCGCCTTGCTGCGTGGCAGGTATATGTCGGCGGCGGCTGCTATGGAGAATGCCGGCACGCCGGTCGATACCGACACGCTTGCGTGTTTGCGCGAAGGCTGGGCCGGCATTCAGGACCGGTTGATCGCCGAGATCGACGCAGTTTACGGCGTGTTTGACGGCCGCACATTCAAGTCCGACCGCTTTGCTGCGTGGCTTGCCAATCACGGTATCCCTTGGCCCTTGCTGGAGAGCGGTAAGCTTGCACTGGACGACGATACATTCCGGCAGCAAGCGAAGGCCTACCCGACCGTATCGCCGCTGCGTGAGCTGCGGAGCGCACTATCTGAAATGCGATTGAATGAGCTGGCCGTCGGACGGGACGGACGTAACCGCACGATCCTGTCGGCTTTCAGATCCCGGACCGGCCGAAACCAGCCCAGCAACACCAAGTACATATTTGGCCCCAGCGTGTGGCTGCGCGGGTTAATCAAACCGACGCCAGGTCATGGCGTAGCCTACATTGATTGGTCGCAGCAAGAATTTGGTATTGCGGCCGCCTTATCGGGGGACACGGCAATGCAGGCCGCATACGCAAGCGGCGACCCCTACCTAGAATTCGCAAAACAAGCCGGTGCCGTCCCCGCCGATGCCACAAAGAAAACGCACGGCGCACAGCGTGAATTATTCAAGCAATGTGTTTTGGCTACCCAATACGGCATGGGTGCGGACGCACTGGCGCTGCGCCTTGCGCAGCCAACCATAGTAGCCCGTGATCTGCTGAAAGCGCACCGCGAGACATACCCTACGTTCTGGCGCTGGTCGGATGCAGCGGTGGACACCGCCATGCTCATGGGCTCGCTGTACACCGCCTTCGGTTGGCATTTGCGGATAGGCGAGTATTCCAACCCGCGAAGCCTGCGAAATTTCCCGATGCAGGCCAACGGCGCCGAGATGCTTAGGCTGGCGTGCTGTTTGGCCACCGAGCGCGGAATCGAGGTCTGCGCTCCAGTCCATGACGCGGTGTTAATTTGTGCGCCGCTTGACCGCCTGGACGCGGATATTACCGCCATGCGGGACGCCATGGCCGAGGCGTCTAGAACGGTCCTGAACGGATTTGATTTAGAGACGGATGTTTCCGTCACCCGGTGGCCTGCCAGGTACATGGACAGCCGCGGCCGGGACATGTGGGAACGGGTCACCCAGCTACTGCAGGAAGCCGGTCAAGCGGGGAGAAAAACGGCGTGATAAATAGATTCACCAAATTTCCAAAGGTATGGCAGATACAACTTGCAAAAATTCGTGCTGATGGGTGTGCCTACAGGGTGGCGCTATACCTGATTGAACAAGCCCATTTGTGCAAGCTGGTACCCCTAAGCAACGTGACGGCGCGCAAGGTGGGGGTTAGCCGCAACGGCGAGCGCACTGCTTTGCAGCAATTGAGCAAGGCCGGCCTGGTTGCGGTGGAGGAGCGCCCGCGTAAATCCCCGCTCATCAAGGTGCGATTTTTGGCTTAGTGGCATGTACCGCGAGGGTACATGAGGCATGTACCGTGAGGGTACATACGGTCCATAGTCTATATTATAAGTCTAGTGCTTGCTTACTTGTTTCCTTTCTTGAGAAAGAGCACCGGTTGGGTTTGTCAAAAGCCGGGGGATTTTCCCCCAGCTTTCCGGGGGATGTCCTATGCGCTTAAGCACCTCTAGGCGGCCATTAGGAAGCTCGCCAGCGCGTTTTGGCGGGGGAGCCCTATCCCCGGGGGTACCCCCTGCCAATCGCACTGGCGCGCGTTTGTGGCGCTCGTTCCACAAAACATGGAAAACAGGAGAATACCAATGGAACAAACTGAAACATTTGACCGGCAAAGCTCGGCATTGCCCGCAAGAAGCGCCTCATGCGCCGACATGCGGACGCGAAAATCGGCTTAATGCAAGGCGTAAGGCCGGGGTAAAGACCTATCTAGTCCCCTTGCGGGCCGCTGATCTTGAGGCTTGGTTGAGACTATTAGGGAGAATATTCCCCCTTCGGTCCGGTTGAAAAAACAGAAGTGGAAACCGCATTGGTTTCTGTGCCTTCCGAAGCTATTTCGTATGGTATTAAGAGATAAATCCACCGTTGGAAATTAGTGTTTGCGCAAATCCTCTGGTATGCGGACGATCCGCAACGCAGGCGAAGAGACGCAGATGCGCCAGAAATTGGCGGCCGCAGTGGCCGGAGTTGTGCAGCACGCCAACGGGGATGTGGGCGAAGTTACAGAAGACGAAATCAAACAGATACTGAATGCAGCCGACATCACAACAATGGCCTGAACAGCGGTCGAGCGCGACTATGCCGGTGAAGTAATCGACGCACCCGAGAGGCCGACACGCTTCGCAAAGCAGCTCACCCAAATAGTTCGGGGGTGCGTTGCCGTTGGCATGTCCCGCAAGCGAGCCCTTGCGCTGGCCATCCGCTGTGCCCGCGACAGCATTCCCCCGCTGCGGCTGGAGATCCTGCTGACGTTGCCAAACACCCTGATTCCCGACCGGGTGACGTCCGGGAACGCATCAACAAGCCTTGGCGCACCACAAAGCGCGAAATGGAAGCGCTGAACATGCTTGGCTTGTTACGCTGTGAGGGAGAAAAACCCGGGGGATACGACACCGACGAAAAGGAACGCACCGTCTGGCGCTACCGTCTGGCCGATGGGTTTGATAGGGCAACACTGCTGGCAACGGCTAGTGCAGACGAACCGCCGACGAGGCCGGGCTGGGGCTGATTTCGGCTAGACCGGCCAGCGAAGAATGCATCGCCAGAAATGTGAGTAGGTATACGCAGTGGTCTCTCAAAACATCCCTAACCCTCTCTCTTATAAGTGTTTTCGGTATGTGTACTCACAAATCTGGCGATGCCGCGTAGCAACAGCCCCTCTTGCGCTACCATATTGACCTTTTCGGACACACATAATCATGATTTTTAAAGCTAATTGCCCGACCCCCATCCCACCCGCGGGCGATCCGAATTCACGTTTTTAGCGAAAAACCGTTGCGGGGCGGTCTAGAGCAGGCCGGCTTTGGATTTTCGAAATGCCCCCCGGCCCCATCGAAACGAAGACCGAGGACGTGGTGGAGGCTGCCGAAATCGAGCGGCTGATGGCTGAGATGCAATTGGCGAGGGAGTTCTTGCAATCCGAGGGGAGCTAGTTGAGCAAGAGACGGTTCGTTATGCGAACCTCGCTCAGGCGGCTTTAGTCACGTCCAAGATCATCCTTTGACGCCGTCTCCCAATGGCACCCCGCGTACAACCAACAAAAAAACATCAAATGCTTCTGAAGTGGCGGCCGCTTCGACCGAGAACAACATCGCCTGACGCGGCGCTGTGACCTTCTTGGGATCGGCAGGTCCTGTTGGGGCCACTCGTAGATCGCTGGCAGCCGGTAGCGCGCGGCGAGCGCCACAATCTGCTCGCGACGGCTGACGGGATTAAATCTCGGCCCAAGTCAGCGGCTGTGGTCTTGTTAGCCTCAAGGTGGAGGACGTTGCTCCAAACGGGCACCGAAGATATTGCGCGGCGCCAAGCCGTCTCAACTGCAACTCTTGGCGAAGCTGTGTATCGCGCAGCTCGCACGCGAAGCGTCTCCGCCGCCGGGCTTTCGCCTACTTCAGGCGAAGTTGTCACACAATTCCAATTAGATAGGGCGCGCACGGATTCGCCGGTTCGAATCCTACGTGGCCAGCCAGAGTGATGCACCCGTTGATGTTTGTCACGAATGGGCAACAGCCGGCGGATCCCGCCCCTGACGCTCTATAGCAAGATCGAGTGGACGCACCACACTTGGAACCCGTGGGTGGGCTGCACGAAGCTGGCGCATCCGAATGGTACGGCATGCGATTTCTGCGACGCCGCGACATGGGCGAAGCGCACCGGGAAACCGGAGCTTTGGGAGGGGGAGAGGCGGCGCACGACGGCCGGGTACTGGTCGCCGCTGGTGCGTATTCGAGACCACAAATGGTGGAGCGACGAGGGTCTGTACCGGAGCTGCTGGATCGTCATCCATCGGGGAGCACCAGTTGTCAACCCGATGGGCGCATTCCCGCCGCCGCCCGATGAGTTAACTCGAGAACGTGGGATTGTGCCAGCGAGCCCTGGCCCGAATTGAAGGGAGGGCCGCCTAAACAGCAGCCCTCGAAGTCGAACGAGTGCCAACGGTTGTGAGGAGGTCCAGCACCAACCGCCGTGCGGCCAATGTACTCCTGGCGGTGACAGCTGAACCGCCAGGGCGATCGAGGGGCCCGATATCAAGGGGCGAAAAATGGACCCGTGGGTCCCATAGTTGATGTGGGTAGTACCCATCCCTGTGTGGGTGAACTTACTCCACCGGAGTGGGTGCTGGGGAAGGGAGTGGGCGCATAGCGATCAGCTCGGCCAAACGCCGGACGGTTGCGTTGCCCGCGGGGGCGGTGAGCCATGCGATCAGCGAGCGCATCAGGGGCGCAGACACGATTTCCGCCGCGCGCGACCAGCGTACGCACGGACTTCAGCCTTCGCGCCCACTTCCGCTCTGCGCGGCGATGAAAATCCAAGGGATAAACGATCATTTCACGCCTCGTCCGGTTCACGGCTGCTCACAGTCCAACGTACGACCGCGGGCTCCGTTCCCGCCGAAGCGCCATGACATGCAGTGAGTTCCGAACGAGGTTGAGTGGGTCCTGTGCGGGCGGCTGCCCGCCAACTGCTACAAGCCGTAGCATTGCGTGAGGCTAAGGGTCGCGACTGACAGGTTCCGGCTTGGCGTGTACAATTCGGTATGCCGGTGATCCGCAATACTGTCGCGAACAAGCGCGCCGCTGCGCCGATATCTTGGTGGTGACTAAGAACCCGGAACTACGAAAGTTGCTGGAGGACCTCGCGGTCAAATGGCTGCAGCTCGCGCTCGACCTGGAGAAGGCCCGCGCCCTCCTCGAAGCTCATAAGGAATAGAAACTGTCCTCACGCAGCTTAGTCCACGCGAGCCCAGCGACCTGTGCGGGCGGCTGATGCTGCGAGGCTATTTTACGCAACTGCGTCCCGACGCGTTGAGATGCGTTCCAGGCGGGCATACTGTCCCGTTCACGCCGGAAGGCCGCGCCACCTTTCGCGTCTGCCCAGCAACCCCGCATCCTCCTCCGGGGTTCGGGGGACACCTCTGCCGCATCCCGGCGCAACCAGCACCAGGCTAGGAGCTACAGAGATTTGATGTGGCGATCCAGGGAAGGCCTGCACATTAAACGAGAACACCAAGATCGATATGCTAGAAGCGGCTGCCAAAGCGACTTTCATGAATTCCTCCTCTCATGATCGAATGAGCGACGCGAGTTCATCTTAGAGGAACTAAGCGTTTGCGTCTTTTACTTGCGACCGCGCTTGCTGCGGCGGGCATTTCCTGTGTGGGGTGGGCCCCCTGTGCGCGCGGGTCTCCGGCGATCTCGGCTCAAACGCAGGTTCCCGGAGCTGCCTCAGCGTCGTCTCGTGCGCTTCTTGCGGACCGGCGGCACCGTTCGCTCGGCTGCGGGCTCCACGACGACGACGCGAATGCGCGGCGACATGAGCGGCGGATTGTGCGGAACGTGGTCCTTGTCGCCGAACAGGAGCTGCAGGGTGTGCGTTCCCGGCTTGAGCGTGATCTCCGCCTCGGTCTGGCCGGCGCCGAAGTGGAGATGATTGAAATCGTTGGGAATGGGCTGATCGAGCGGCGGCAGCTCCGTGTCGATGAGCAAGTGGTGATGACCCGAATTGTCATGCTCCAGGCCGGCGGGGCAATGTGCCTGGCGGGACGTACGAAGTGACCAAGCACTCCTCACAATGGCCGCGAGTTCGAGTACCGCATCAAGAGTGCCAGCGAGGAACATGAGCGCGTCGCCCTAGAAAGCGAGCTCACGAAGGGATAGCGCGGGTTTTACAATTATTGCGGTTGGCAAAAGAAGGGCCCCGTGCGAACAGGGCCGAGGAACTCTCAGCTTGGGCTGACTTTTGGTTGAGGTGTGTGTATGCATATTAAGCCTATCGCCTTTGCAATCGCCTTTTTCCTTTGCTTGGCAGGCTGCGGAGAGGGCACGATGGGCCCAAAAGGAGACCCTGGCCCCGTTGGGCCGCCGGGTGAAAAAGGTGATCCTGGTCCGCCTGGACCTGCTGGTTCATCAGGACCGCCCGGACCTCAGGGAGCGGAAGGTCCTCCTGCGTCGCCTGGCGCTGCGGGGACACCTGCAACTGACAGCGCCATCCGTGTTACCCGTTCCAACTGCGAGGCGGCCGCATGCAGAGCGGAGTGTAACCAAAACGAGGTGCTCGTCATCGCATACTGTGGTCCGCGCCGGAGTTCTGTGACGCTCGTCAATGAGAGAACCGTCACTTGCGCAAGGGGCGCGCCGACCAGTCCGCTCGTCATGATATGCGCGAAAGTTGCGCCTTAGAACTGCCTCGCCGCCGCCGGCAACGAGGTCGAAATCCGCGGCCGCTGCCCCTCGGCCTGCACCCTGGTGGGGGCCCACATCCCCAAGGAGCGGCCGTGCATCGGCTACGAACTGTCACAGCCTGCCAACGCCTTCGCGCTCAACCCGAAAGACTATCTGCCACCAGCGCCGCCGCCATCCGGCAAGCCGCCCCCCAAGATGTGGCTGCGGAGCGTGGTGCGGCATGACAGCCGCAATGAGACAAGAAACCATTGTTCCAATTGAGCGGCTGGAGCTTACGTTCGAACCGCGACCTTGGCCCTTTGCTGACCAGCAGCGCGCCGGTATCAACGACCACTTTAGCAAGCTCAGGAGGGACAAGCCGGCGCTGTGGAATGGCCGCATTCTGTTGCTGCATAATTACGCGATCAATGGAACAGTGTTTCGCGGCCAGTTCTTCGAGACTGATTACGCGAGCTTCCTTGCATGGCGCGACTGGGATATCCCGGATCCGACGGTGCAAAATTGCTTTGCCATGGGAGCGATCAAGTGTACGGATGGGGCATTCGTTCTTGGCATCATGGGCGACCACACTGCGAATGCGGGTCGCATTTATTTTCCGTGCGGCATGACTGATCCGCAGTCTGTGGATGGAAAGTCGGTAAATCTTGAGGCGAGCCTCTGGCGCGAAGTTGCCGAGGAAACCGGATTAACATCCGCCGACCTCACTGCCGAACCTTATTGGCACACCCTATTCCACGGCCCACGCATCGCGCACATCAGGATACTACATGCGCGTGAAGGCGCGGATGCGCTGCGGACACGCATCCTGGCCAACCTCGCTCTAGAAGATCAGCCTGAGTTGGCCGACATCCACATTGTGCGAAGAAGAGGCGATTTCCATCCGAGGATTGAGCCCTACGTCGCGACTTTTTTGAACTCGGTGATGGATTGAAGCAGCGCCGTTCCCGTCAAAGGTGAATGCTCAGGCTTCGCGGGGGCCAGTTCAATGTAGCGCAACGTGTGCTGGTATTACGATGGCCAGCCAAGCCCGAGTTGAGGAGATGAAAATGGCTAGAGCAAATCTCGGCTCGGCGTCGTCATCCTCTTAAGGGTTGGCGTGGGCATTCTTTTCGTCGAGCTGGAAGAGATCAAGCGGAGTAGGCGGTGAGCGACCGATCTTGAGGATGCATTCTTAGCCTGGAGGGCTGGCCATGTGGACCACTTGGCTTGCTTACCTGATCGCGTTCATGGGCTTCATAACGTTCGCCGGCGGTGCACTGGGCGTTTTGATTTTGATGTTCGACGACGTGGCTCGAACGGGACAGGCCCCCTTGAGATACTACGCGATGATGTTGGCACTGATATCTGGTGGCCTTAGCATGATCGGCATTGCGCAGGGTTTGCGGCTGCTGCTGCTGATCGTTGCCAACGAGTGACTGTGACCCGGCCGCTTCCATTCTGGCGGCGGGTCAAACCTGACGCAATGACAATTCGCTCCGCCTACCGCGAACTGTCCTATCCGCTACCGATCAAGGGCGGCGACATCCTGCGCACTATCCAGGATGCGTGCGTACATGCTTACGCTGGGGCCGCATCGGGAGCTACGCAATCATTGGCAGTGCGCCTGTCAACTCATCATGGAAGAGGCCGATTTGGAGGTCGTTACGTGGCAATTTCACCGAGCGCTTTTCATGGATGCAGTGCTCGACTTGATTGAGTTTCAGCGCATGAACCCTTGAGCGGTTATACGGCTTGGGCCCGTACATCGGACGCCGAGGCCATGAGGATTCGAGACTGAGCGAGACGACGAGACCATTGAGAGGATTGCCAGGGCAATCAGAGAAGAGATTGTTCGTCAATATCGAGACGACGATAGGGGAAAATGTCCGGCTGGCGTCCTATTCTGGGAGGAGGAGATTCAGCCGATATTGCTGGCGGAGGTCGCCATGCGCGCTCACGATGAACATGTGATGGGCACGAAAAAAGCCCCGGACGCCGAAGCGCCCGGGGCGTAAGTCGCAAGATCGGTCGCCGGCTCATGACCAGTTCCCAGGATCGGGCCAATACTAAGCACTTCGAGGCACGACGCTGCGGTTTCCGCGTCAATGCGGAGGCGTGCGTTCCAGCAGGCAGCACGAACTCAGCTGCTCTGTGCGGCGCCTTTGGCCCCCAACCAACGCGGCCCGTCGCAGGCGACAACGAGACGGATCGCGATCGCCTTTAGGCTACGATCGGACCGGGCTCTCGCTTCTTCGCTTCTACGGCCACACGCGTTTCCGCCGGGAGCTGGAGCACGATTGCCTCTTGGCCTTCATATAGACGTGTGAGGAGCACAACCTTTCCATCGGGGAACTCCAGCGCATCGCGGTGCATTCTCTCCTGTCCTTTGTTGATCTGCCGGAAGATCGCGGTCTTATGAGGCGTGTTGACCCGGGGCCCTCTGATGAGGGACCGGAACGTCCAATCTGCGTGCCTCACTCCACTAGCGAACGCCAATTCCGTGCCAGGAAGAACACAGACGGCCGTGCTGGCATCAGTCACCGGAGCGAAGCCGCGGGTGCCGGTGCCAAAGTCCTTCGTCATCAACTTGTCGCCGATTTTCGCTGGGCGCGAACGCACACTGTGTAAGCTGTAGTCACACATGGCAAGAACTCCTTTGCATGTGTCAGCCCACCCAACATGCTAATATAAGCCGGCGACTGAGCGTTGTATTGCAATTTTTGATCGCATCAACCGGTCCAAGCCATGGCACAAGTGGCCTGACCACGGTCATCGCGGAGGCGGCGAGCCATCGCGCACCGGCTGCTCGCT
>CAVUAI010000058.1:0-184018 GCA_963739385.1 uncultured Alphaproteobacteria bacterium | reverse complement strand
TGAGCGGCCTTTACGCCGGTTACGGTACGACCGAAATCCTGCGCGGCGTGGATCTCACCGTGCAGCATGGCGAGATCGTTGCCGTGCTGGGTGGCAATGGCGCCGGAAAGTCGACGCTCAACCAGGCCATCTCCGGCCTGGTCCGGCCATGGAGCGGCGCGATTCTATTTGCTGATGCGTTTATCGAGCGGGAGCGGCCGGTGGCGATTGTCGCGCTCGGCCTCATCCAGGTGCCGGAGGGACGGCGGATTTTCCCGAACCTGACCGTGCGAGAGAATCTCGATCTTGGTGCTTATCGCCGGGGTCGTAGGCATCGCGAGCGGAACCGAAGCAAGGTGTTTGCAACTTTTCCGCGCCTCGCCGAACGGCAGGGCCAGCGCGCGGGCACGCTCTCCGGCGGCGAGCAGCAGATGCTGGCCATTGGCCGGGGACTGATGGCCGAGCCGAGACTTTTCTATCCTCGATGAGCCGTCGCTTGGGCTCTCCCCGCTTCTGGTCGAAGAGCTGTTTGCTCTGATCAAGGGCATCAATGCGGAAGGAATAGCCGTGCTGCTGGTCGAACAGAACGTGGTGCAAAGTCTTGAGGTGGCCGCGCGCGCCTATATCCTCGACAACGGCATGTTCGTGCTAGAGGGGAAAGCGGCAGACCTGAAGAACGATCCCGATCTCAAGCGTACCTATCTCGGACTTTAGCCATGGCCGATTTGGAAACGCTGCGCTCTCGCCTGAACCGGAAGCCGATCGTGGTGGCGCCTGGCGTTTATGATGCGTTCACGGCGCTCGTCGCGACGCAGGCAGGTTTCGCCGCACTGTATGTCTCCGGAGCCGCCATCGCCTATACCCGGGTGGGCCGGCCGGATATCGGCCTCGTCAGCGTGAGCGAGGTTGCCGATACGCTTGCGCTGATCCGCGATCGGGTCGATGCCCATCTCATTGTCGATGCCGACACGGGCTACGGGAACGCACTCAACGTGGCGCGCACGGTTCGTTCCCTCGAGCGGATGGGCGCCCATGCAATACAGCTCGAAGACCAGGACTTTCCGAAGCGTTGCGGCCATCTCGACGGCAAAGCTCTGATCCCGGCGCAGGAGATGTGCGGCAAGATCCGCGCGGCCGTCGATGCTCGGCATTCGCGCGAAACCCTGATCGTCGGACGCACGGATGCCGTGGCGGTGGAAGGCGTCGAAGCTGCGATAGAACGCGCCGGGCTTTACCGCGCTGCCGGTGCCGACGTGCTGTTTGTGGAGGCGCCCAGGACGCGCGACGATCTCGCTCGCATCGTTTCAACCTTGGGCGCGGGCGGTCCGCTGCTGGCGAACATGGTCGAAGGCGGTAAGACGCCGTCGTTGTCCGCGGCCGAGTTAGAGGCGATCGGGTTCGCGCTCGTGATCTTCCCCGGCGCGATCGTGCGCGCGCTCGCGCAGACGGCGCTCGAGTATTATGCATCGCTGGCGGCTCATGGCACGACCGAGCCGTTCCGCTCCCGCATGCTCGATTTCGAAGGGCTCAACAATCTCATCGGCACGCCGGAAATGGTTGCACTTGGCAAGCGCTACGAAACGCCTATCCAACCCCTCGACAAGAGAGTGGACGTCTCCCGGTGACATGGGTCGACCCGGTTCGGCCTCGCGGGATCGGCCGCGCTGGTTATCGTGGCGAACGCTGGCAGTCGGCAGGGAAGTATTCGTGATGGATGAGAGTTTTGACCTTGTGATCAAGAATGCCCGGGTCGTACGGCCGAACAAGACGGCGGTCGATTGCCTCGACATCGCAGTCAAGGATGGAAAGGTCGGACAAGTTGCCCCGGATATCCGCGCCGAGCAGGCCAAGGAGATTTTCGATGCCAAGAACTATCTGGCGTTTCCCGGCTGCGTTGATGCACATATGCATGTCGGCATTTATCAGCCCCTCGCCCAGGACGCCGTCTCGGAGAGCAAGGCGGCGGCGATGGGCGGCGTGACGTCGAGCCTCAACTACATCCGGACCGGACAATACTATCTCAACCGAAACGGCCCCTACCGGACGTTCATGCCCGAGGTATTCAAGCAGTCCGACGGGCGGTTCTGGGTCGATTACGGCTACCACGTCGCTCCGATCGAGGCGCAGCACATCGATGAGATGGAGCATCTCGCCGTCGCTCACGGCGTTCCTTCGTTCAAGATCTTCATGTTCTACGGCGGCTACGGACTGCACGGGCGATCGAACGCCCAGAGCGATTTTCTCATGATCGGTCCGGAGGAACGCTACGACATCGCGCATTTCGAATTCATCATGCGCTCCGCCCGGCGATTGATGACGCAGCATCCCGAGCTTGCGGATTACGTCAGCGTCAGCCTGCACTGCGAGCTCGCGGAGATCCTCAACGCCTACACCAGGATTGTCGAACGCGAGGGCAGGCTCACCGGGCTGCATGCCTACAGCGCCGCCCGCCCTCCGCACTCCGAGGGGCTGGCGATCTGGATCGCGTCCTATCTCGCCAATGAAACGGATTGCCTCAACATCAATCTGCTGCACCTGAGCTCGCGCAAGGCAGTGGACGCGGCCTGGACCATGCAGCAGGTCTTTCCGCACATCGCGTTCCGCCGCGAGGTCACGGTCGGACACTTGTTGCTGGATACCGACTGCGAATGCGCGGTGCATGCCAAGGTCAATCCGCCGATCCGGCCGCGCGAGGACGTCGAGGCGTTATGGCAGGCGGTGCTCGGCCGCAAGATCGATTGGATCGTGAGCGACCACGCCTGCTGTTCGAGCGAGCAGAAGTGGTCCAAGGACGACCCGACCGATATCTGGCTCACCAAGGCGGGATTTGGCGGCACCGAGTACCTGCTCTCGGGCGTGTTGAGCGAAGGCAGCAAGCGCGGCATGTCCTACAATCACATGGCCGAACTCTTGGCCTGGAACCCGGCCAGGCGGTTCGGCCTGCTCAACAAGGGCGATATCGCACCGGGTTTCGACGCGGACATCGCACTGGTCGACCCCCACGAAAGCTTTGTGGTCCGCGCGGCCGAGTTGCAATCCAAGCAGGGATATTCGCCATTTGAAGGGCAAGAGCTCATGGGTCGGGTGAAGAGCACCTTCCTACGCGGCGCCTTAGTTTATCATAAGGGCGAGATCATCGGGCCGGCACGCGGCCAATACTTACGGCGGCCGCTCAAGCTTTGAGTTCGGTATTGCAGTGCAAGTCGCAGGACGCGCGGGCGCGCAAAAAAACCGCGGATTCGAGGAAGTTGTTCCTATCTAGGATAACGGGGAATTTGGCAGTGGCGACAAGTTCTGTTGCACCTCTGCCATCAACGTTCAACGCGCTGGACTAGGTCCGGCCACATGGAGAATGTTGGATCCCAGTTCCACTCCCTCCGCCACCGCCGCAGGCGATCCTGATCTCCACCGAGTTGACGCTGGCCAATCAGGCCAGCCTTCGGTCTTGTTTCGACTGGGACCTCTGGACCTCGCCGATGGCCCTTCCAGCGGCGTTCTCTGATGTGCCGTTTTTCTCCCAATCTCTGTACCATTGCGGCTCGATACAGAGGTCGCGAAGGCGATAGAATTGCGCAGCTGTTTCAGAGCCAACTCGATCACTTGACGGCCTTGATTGACGTATTTGGATGAACTAAGGCCGAGTACTCACGATCTATCCTGATCTAGCTGCGCAACGTCTGCTCTTCCTCCGACAGCGGCACAAAATCGGACATCGTTTTAGGCTTGCCTTGTGCCCCATGACCGGACCTCATGCGCTGCAGCAACACAGCTTCGTCATTCGATCAAGTGGTCCACGCAGACGGGCACCAGCCATTCGCGGAACGGGCGTTACGGAATATTTGGCCGAGGTCGCGCCGATCACTCCGGTCTCGGTTTCTTCCACGATAAGCTTGCCGAAGTCGGCGGGCGACCCGGCAAGCACCGCGATGCCAAGGTCGGCCATCCGGGCCTTGATCTTCGGTTCGGCGAGCCGCCTGCTGCGCCCTTGCGATGAGCGGCCAAGCAGCCGTTCCGCCGAGCAGTCCGATGAACTCGCGGCGTTTCACTCCATTACCTGATCGGCGCTGGCGAGCAGGGCCATAACGAGGCCCAGCGCTTTGGCCGCGCTGAGGTTGATCACAAGTTCTAATTTCGTCGGCGCCTGAACGGGAAGATCCGCCGGTTTTGCACGGCGGAGGATGCGACGGACATATTCCGCAGCCCGCCTGAACGGGTCGGTGATGTCCACCCCATAGGATAAAAGGCCACCCTCAGCGGCAAAGCGCTCCAAGACCGGCGACAAAGCGGACATCGATGGACGTCTCAAAAGGGCCAGCAACGGACCAAAGGGCAGTTCTGCGGTGCGGCAGGCGACTTGAAGATGCAGCCGACGACAGCGCCGTTCTGGCGATTGCTTTTAAGCAGATGCTCGGAGTTCCCTAAAGAGCCCAATATTGGCGCCGAAGACTTCTTGTAGCATCTCGCGATGGATCCCGTCATAGCTCTGCGGCCCCTTGCCGATCGTAAAGAACGTCATGTCGTAGAGGCCATCGTGCGTGACCGTGACACGCACATGAGTCACGCGTTTGGGGTTACGGCCCAGCTTGAAAGTTAAGCTGTCGGCGCTGGCGACGAGGCCCGCGACACCGCTCATCTTCACGAAGCTCTCGCCACCAAGATGCGCAAGGATCGTCTGCGGTACAGTCAGGTCGGTCATGGTTCCGCTCCCACTCTAATTGTGCCCCCCGCGTAAGTCGCGCAATCAGCTGTTCGCGTTCAAAACCTGACGTAACTTTAACAATTGCCTTGGACGCGCCGCGCTCTGGCGGCGATTGCAAGTCAGCGGAAGCACGCAGCGCGACCTCGTTCGCGCGTTTCGACTTCGCCGCAACCTTCACAATAAAACACCAGTACCTCGGGCAGTCGCGCCACCGCGGGGATCGTACGGACTACTTGCATTGGCTCGTGGCAAAGCAGGCAGATGGGAGCGGAACAGTAGTCTGGCATACGCGCTGTACCTTCAGCGCCCCCCAAAGAGAAAAGAACCAACAAAATATGTAGGGTCCGTTAGCGCGGCTCTGTTTCAACTGTATTTCGTGCCCGAAGAAAAACGGTTTCGTCGCCGAACCCTCGCTCGGGAGAACCATTGCAAAAGATTAATTCGCTCGAAATCTCGTGGCAATGCGGTCTGCATTAGACATCGGTTACACGCCGCGCAGGATTGCTGCTGTAGCCAACGCAGTGCGAGTCAGAAACGCGACGGCGGCCTGCAAGCATATCCACTCACGGGCAAGCTCATGAGCAAGTCGGAGAATCGTTGCGCAGACTGTGGCGGCAAGCTCGGTCTTGTTTCCCATCATCATTGGGGCCTTCGCTTCTGCCGCAAATCCTGCAAGGACAACTTTCTTGCAAAATCAGCGAAAGACCATGCGCGCATGAGAAAGTGGTTCGGCTTCTTTGCTCGCGCAACGACGTAGTGCGAGCCGGCACGCCATCCGGCCCGGTACCCCTCCCCGGTCACTTGCTCCTGCGACGCTTAGGTGCAAAGCACGCAATGGCAATTTGCGCAGCCCGATTAGCCATTTGCCTGTAATCTAGCCGAAGTCGGCCTCGCCCGTTCGTACCCTGACCGGCCCGATCGGCGATTTACCGCAGCGTCAGCCTGTCACCGAGAAGCGGGCAGGTCCGCCTGGATCGTTTTGAATGCGGCGAAGCAACCTAGCTGGCACCTGTCCTTTTTCGCAGGGCCCCTCGAAGCGGCCCGCTAACCGCGCCCGCCAAGCCCTCTCGCGATTCGGGTCGAATGGCTGCGGCACACGAGCGCACCGGCAGCACCACCTGACAGAGCACGGTTTGATTGCCAAACATTAATTCGGCCGTCACCTCACAGTAAGCCCGGCCCCCTCATTTAGCCGCCCAGCACGGCGCCCGCAGCGCCATCAATCCAATGGAGATACTATGATCAGTCTTCGAGACAATCTGGATCGCGCTCGTTCGGCGCGGCGTCTTGTCCTCCTTGCCACCGGCGCGAGCTTCGCTGCCGCCGCACTTCTCCTTGCCCCGGGCGGTTCGGGCCGATCGATCCTCCCGGCGGCGTCGACCGCGAACGCCAAGGAAAGCACGCCGCAGGCTGGCCGGGGCTGGATCGGCGTGCAGATCCAGCCCGTTACCACCAATATCGCCGAAAGCCTCGGTATGAAGGAAGACAAAGGCGCGCTGGTCGCCGAACCGCTCACGGACGGCCCCGCCGCGAAGGCTGGCATCCTCTCGGGCGATGTCATCACCGCACTGAACGGTCAACCGGTCAACGATATCCGCGACCTTGCCAAGCAGATCGGCGACATGGCTCCGGGTGGCACGGCGAAACTCACGATTTGGCGCAAGGGCGAAGAGAAGATCATCTCGCTGACGCTCGGTGAAATGCCGAAGCAACAGGAAACGCGTGCAGCCGCGCCCAAAATCGATGCGGATCGCGTCGACGCGCCGAAGCTCGGTTTGATGCTCGCGTCTGCCGAGCATGTCGCAGGTGCCGGCTCTGAAGGGGTCATCGTGATCAATCTCGATCGCAACGGACTTGCCTTCGAGCACGGTTTCAAGATCGGCGACATCATCCTCGATGTTGGCGGGAAGAAGGTCGTTACCCCGGTCGATGTGCGCAATGCCGTCAGGGACGCCCACAAGGATGGCAAGCGCGTGGTGTTGATGCGGTTGAAGTCGGACGAGATGACAAAGTTTGTCGCCGTGCCAATCGCTCGCGCCTGAACCGAAATGAAGCGCGTTCCACCGGATTACCACATCAGCCGGTCGGAACGCACGCCGGGGACAGGACAAGCAAGAAGACCGTCCCCGGCGCTTTCGAGGTGCCCCGCAAACTTTGCGGAAATGTGTCACTACTCGGCTCGATCCCAGGTCCGAGACCACTCTGCCGCACGTCGCCGCGCCCCCAAGCAGCGTGATGAACTCGCGCCTTCTCATTCGATCACTTTGTCGGCGCGCGCGAGCAGCGTCAGTGGTACAGTGAGACCGAGCGCTTTGGCAGTTCTGAGGTTGATAATTAGCTCGACTTTTGTAGTTTGCTGAACCGGTAGGTCGGCCGGCTGTTCGCCCTTAAGAATCCGGCCAGTGTGGACGCCGACTTGGCGGTACATGTCTGTCAGACTTCCTCCGTAGCTCATCAAGCCGCCGGCCGCTGCGAACTCGCGATATTGATAGACAGCAGGCACAGCATGGCGGATGGCCAGTGCGGCGATCTGTTGGCTCTGACTGTTGAAGAAAGGATCGCTGCCGATCACAAGGCCGCCTGCCCCCAGTTGGGCTAAGGTTGCGAAGACGGCATCAAAGTATCGCGCACAGCGCTTGCATGCAGTACATGCAACTGCAGCCCGCGCTTGCGTGCCGCCGCCTGTAAGTCTGTCGTTATAGTTTCCCGCAAGGAACCGGCGGCCGGGTTGACGAGCAGTGCAATGCTGGTCGCCGCGGGCATCAACTCATGCATCAGCTCAACCCGCTTCGGCCCCACTTCCGCGGTCAACGTAGTTACGCCAGTGAGATTACCGCCGGGTCGAGCGAGGCTGGCGACCAGTCCGGCCGCGACTGGATCGTAGCCGGTGGCGAAGACGATCGGAATTGTCAGGGTCGCCGCCTTTGCTGCCATCACCGGCGCAGGACTGTTCGCCGCAATCACGGTCACTTGGCGCCGGATCAGGTCGGCTACTTATGCCGGAAGCCGATCATATTGGCCATCCGCCCAACGATACTCAATCGCCACATTGCTGCCCTCGGCATAACCGGATTCGCTCAGCCCTTGTCGAAACGCGCGCACACGGTACGCGAACAGGTCAGGCGACTCGCTATTGAGGAAGCCAATGATCGGCATCGTCGGCTGTTGCGCCCTTGCCGCACCCGGCCACGCTGCCGCCGCGCCGCCGAGCAGCGCCATGAACTCCCGCCGTCTCATTCGATCACCTCGTCGGCGGCGGCTAAGAGCGACGCCGGCACGGTGAGGCCGAGCATGGATGCCGTTTGCGCGTTGATGACAAGCTCGAATTTGGTCGATTGCACGACCGGCAAATCTGTGGGCTTCGCGCCTTTGAGGACGCGGCCAGTGTAGACGCCCGCATGACGAAAGGCATCGTTGATGTTGGTTCCGTAGCTCATCAGGCCACCCGCTTCGACATAGCTGCGCGCCGGAAACGACGTGGGGATGTCGTGGCGTGCTGTCAGGTTGGCAAGTTGCGCGCGGCGATCGTTGAAGAAGGGGTCCGGGAGGACCAACAGCGCGTCGGGCCGCGCGCGTGCAAGTGTTGCGAAGGCCGCGTTGATCTCGCGGACGGTTCCAGTGTCGAAGATTTGGATCTCCAACCCCATCGCACGCCCCGTGGACACCGTTTCCCTTCCCAGGAACTCCGCACGTGCAGCATTGGCTGGATTGACAAAGACGGCGACGCAACTCATTGCAGGCACTAACTCGCGCAGGAGTTCCAGCCGTTTCGGCACCACCTCGCCGAAGAAAAAATTGACGCCTGTGACATTGCCTCCCGGCCGGGAAAGGCTGGCCACAAGTCCAAGCTGAACGGGATCCTCCGGGATTACGAAGACGATTGGAATGGTTGTGGTCACCGCCTTGGCCGCGATCGCCGGAGCGGTGCCGCCGGATGGGACGATGACCGCGACCTGCTTACGAACTAGATCGGTCGTCAGTGCTGGCAGCCGGTCTAGCTGGTTCTCGGCCCAGCGGTATTCGATCGCGACATTCTCACCTTCGACATAGCCCGTGTCCTTTAGGCCTTGGCGAAATGCGCGCACACGCTCCGGGTCGGGGGTTACGGCGCTGAGGAATCCGATCACCGGCATCGCCGGCTGCTGTGCGCTCGCGGCGTGCGGCCACGCCGCCGCGCCGCCAAGCAGCGTTATGAACGCGCGCCGCCTCATTCGATCACCTCGTCGGCGCGCGCGAGCAGCGACGGCGGCACGTCGAGGCCGAGCGCTTTGGTGGTCTTGAGGTTGATCGCAAGCTCGAATTTGGTCGGCGCCTGGACCGGCAGGTCGGCTGGCTTCTCGCCACGAAGGATGCGGTGAACATAAGACGCGCTGCGGCGCCAAATATCATCAGCATCAAAGCCATAGCAGAGTAAACCGCCTTCATTGCAGTAGAACGTGAATGGATAAACAGCGGGGAGACGGTAACGAGCAGCCAAAGAAATGATACGATCACGGTGAACGGAATTCATGGCCGTCGGGAACACGATCAACCCTCCCCCGGGCTCTCTTGCGAACGCGGCGATCTCCGACTCGATGTCGTCCCTCGCGTCGTGAAGCGCTACGGGAGTCAAGCCGAGGCCGAAGCCCGGGGCCATGCGCTCGATGGCATGCCCTATCGCCGCAAATCCCCTAAAGGGCGGGTCCAGAATGATTGCCACTCGGCGGACACTGGGAGCAGCCTCTGTGATCAATTCGAGCCATTTGCCCCCGATTTCCGGCTCGAATGTGCTGAAGCCGGTGATGTTTCCGCCAGGCAGGTTGAGGCTTCGGACATAACCCGCCCCCACCGGGTCTGTCACTGTGATGAACACGATTGGGATACTGTCCGTCATCCTATGCAACGCGGCTAGTGCTGGCGTCCCGTTTGCAATGATGACGTCCGGTGCCAGCGCAACGATTTCGGAAGCCGCGGTGCGCGCCCGATCCGCGTCGCCAATTCCCCACCGGTGATCAAGCGAGAGGTTCTGGCTCTCCGCCCAACCTAGCTGCCGAAGCCCCTCGTGAAACATGGTGACCCGAGCCCTTCCCCGCGGATCGCCTTCAGCATAGAGGATGAGCATCCCAATTCGGCGTGGCCGCCCGCCTTGCTGCGCGCGCGCCGCGAGCGGCCATCCTGCCGCCGCGCCGCCGAGCAGCGTGATGAACTCGCGGCGCTTCATTCGATCACCTCGTCGGCGCGCAGCAGTATCGAGGTCGGTAGCTCGATACCGATTGCTTTGGCGGTCTTCAAATTCACCACCATCTCGAACTTCGTTGGCTGCTCGATAGGCAAATCAGAGGGCACCGCGACGCGAGCGATCCGGTCAACGAACTCAGCAACGCGCGCGAAGAGCGCCGTGATGCTCGGCCCGTAGCACAACAGGCCACCCGCATCCACCCATTCCGGAAGACAAACATGGATAGGATCCGATGCCTAAGCGCGAAGTCGGCAAGACGCGCGCGATCGCGAAAAAGCGACGGCGACGTTGGGATTATAAGCATGCCGCGATGATCGAGCGGTACCTTACCAAAGGCCGCCTCATAGTCATAAGGCAACTCGTGCAGCTCAATCCCAAAAAGCTGCAAGCCGAGCGTGGCGGCGGTGTCCCGCGCTGCTTCCCATTGGTCTGCAGACAACTCATCCCAGAACATGGTCGCGGTCGGCCTATCCGGAAAGCTATCCTTGATGAGCTGAATCCGCTTTGCTGCCAGTTCGATCTGCTGGAAGACGACGCCGGTAACATTGCCGGAGGGCCGTGCTAGGCTTGTCACGTAGCCGCGGGCGAGCGGATCATAGTCGATGGCAATCATCACGATCGGCAGCGTCCGCGTAGCAGAGAGCGCTGACCTCAGGCCGATTTCCGGGCCAATGGCAAGGATGACGTCGGGCGCTTGCGCTGCAAGCTTTCGGTATAGGACTTCGTACTCGTCCGCGCTCGCAGCTTGCAGAAAATCAAAAGAGAAATTCTTTCCTTCCTGATAACCGAGTTCACCCATGCGTCGCTCGAACGCTACCCACTGCGGGGATGATTTCGGTGTGCCGGCGACAGTGCCGACTTCAGCATCTTTGCCGGTCGCTGCGCCCGCGCCATGCGTGGCCACGACGACGCCGCGCCGCCAAGCAGCGTGATGAACTCGCGCCGCCTCATTCGATCACCTCGTCGGCGCGGGCAAGCAGCATCGGCGGCACGGTGAGGCCGAGGGCCTTTGCGGTGATGAGGTTGAGGACGAAGTCGAACTTGGTCGGTTGCTCGACTGGGATGTCAGCTGGCTTCGCGCCCCTGCAGTATCTTGTCGACGAAGTCGCCCGCACGCCGGAACAGGTCCGAGGTGTTTGCTCCGTAGGACATCAGCCCTCCACCTTCGAGCTGCGCCCGGATACCGTGCATAGTCGGCAGTCGGGCAACAAGCGCTGAGGTATTGATGTGAGCCCTTTGGCTGATCGTCAGCCCATCGATAGGGACATAGAGTGCATCCGCACGGGCCTCGATCGCCTCGAACGCGGGCAGGATATCGGCGGCTCGCCGGATTTCGAGAGGGGCCACAGTAAGGCCGAGCGCGCGAGCCGCCGCTTGAATCTCATCCAGTTCCTGCACAACGGCGGAATTGCCGATATTGACGAGGACCGCCAATCGGCGGAGGGATGGGATGGCCTCGCGCAAAAGTTCGAGTCGCTTCGAAGCGACCTCAGCGTTGCTGGCTTGACAAGCCTGTGAGGTTGCCACCCGGTTGCGTCAGACTCGCGACCAGGCCGCCGCCGACTGGGTTCGCCGCCCCCGCGAAGACGATTGGGATGAGAGTTGTCGCCCGTTTTGCGGCTATGGCCGCCGGAGTTCCCGTCGTGAAAATGACATTGACCTTGAGCCGAACGAACTCAGCTGCGAATTCGGCGTATCGCTCGCTGCGCCCATCCGTCCAGCGATACTCGATCGCGAAGGTGCGGCCTTCGATCCAGCCGAGTTCGCGCAATCGTTGAGCAAAAGCGGAGCTCGATAGGCCTTGGGTAGTAGGCGTGCCAGAGCCAAGAAACCCGACCACCGGCGTCGGCTGCTGCGCGCCCGCCGCGAGCGGCCACGCCGCCGCCGCGCCGCCGAGCAGCGCTACGAAGTGCCGCCGCCTCATGCCGGGCATGGGGCTCCCTCCCAGGGGTGCCGCCGCCGATCATAGCACCTAGGGACCCCCGGGCGCAGGCGGTCTGACGCATCAGGAGCCTGCCGGGGGATGGGTCAGCCGGTCCTTGGGGCAGACCTGAATTGTTCTTAAATCTGCGGTCTGGCGGACCCCCCAGTCCGACCGGGCCCTACACCCGCTTGCGCGATCGGCGCGGCACATGGTGAAATCGAGCGGTGGGGAGCACCAAGTTCGTGGAGCATCGCGGCGTCAGGTACGAGATCAAAATTGCCGTTGGCCGGAGCCAATGGACTTGGACAGTTCACACAACGCCCAAACCTCTGGAAGGCTCTATTGGAGGCGCCAAGCGAGACGCAATTCTCGCGGCTGAGAAGGCGATCGATCGATGGTGGGCGAAGCGCCTGCGCACAATGAGGCTAGAGGCCGGGACCTCTACGCCCCCCTGATTGGCGGGCTGCCCGTCGGGCGCGGGCATGATGTGCCGTAGCGAGCTATGAGCGAAGCGGAAACGCGCGCGGTTAGTGCTGGTCTATGTCAGCATGCGCGCGAAGCTGTGATCATTGGACCAGTATGGGGCCGTCCCCTAGTCGTTCGCGGCTCGGAGCAGCAGTTTTAGCATCCCGAAATCGCCGTTCCTAAGACGTCCGGCGCGCCGTCAAGACGACGCTCCATCTTTATTGCCTTCGCCAGCCAACAACATTGACTTCAATTCGATGGCCAGTGGTGCCGCTGTGCCACGCTCCGTCTGCCCAGCGACAGGGAAAAGGAAGCGCATAGGTGCCGTTGTGATCTTCGCAAAGCAATTCCATCAATTCTCCAGCCGGCGGTTCGCCGTCTGAGCCGAACTCGTCTATTCGTTGCTGCCCAGTCACCATTACATGTCCTTTGATCCCAATCGCTACCGGCGATCGCCTGCACGAGATCGACGATCCGATGGCGCACCGCGTCGTGCGCTATACGCGTGAACGCTTTGATTGGATAGCCCACTATTGGAAGGCTTCTTAATTGAGGAACAAAGTCGGAGTAACTGAGGCCCATCGACCCTCGGACCTCACCGTCCGGTTCGCGGAAACTGCCGTCTTCGTTTGAACTTCTCCACAGCTAAAGGACATAACTGCAGAGTGACTACTTGCAGACAGATCCGCTGACCAAGCATCGTTGGATAGGGGTCGAATCGGAAAATAACTTATATGTCTGCCGGACTTTGGCAGGTCGGCGGCATTGGGCGGCAGACCCGCGGCCTCGCTTTCGGTTTCAAATTCTGACAGGTCGATGTCGTCGCTGCTCACTGCGTAGCCTCCCGGTCGAGAGCGCACCGTCCCGCCCGGTCCACGGATGGAAGGATCGGCGCATCCTAGCCCCAACGCCTCCGGCTTGGTAAAAAATCCTTACATTGACGCGCGCTGACGCTGCGCAAAGAATCTCGACATGACGATTTTCGGAATCACCGGCGGTATGTTGCGCGCTGCGCGCAGTCTCACCGGCCTTACACAGCAAGAGCTTGCCGATCGCGCTTCGATTACGCGCCCATGCCTGACGGCGTGGGAAGGTTCAAGCGGCAGCATCCCCAATGCAGGCGTGCGTGCCCTCCACCGCGTCGTCTCGGCGCTTGAGGCTGAAGGGGTCGAATTCCAGCCGAACAGCGTCTCCCTGCAGCGCACTGCCCCAATCGCCAGCGTCATTCCCAGCGAAGGGGCTGCCGCCGGGCAGGCCAAATGTGCCGACGCCATTGTCAGGGGTGAAATTGCGAATTCGCGAGATGACAATCCCAAATTGAAAGCATTCAGGAAGCTAGGACTATGAAGCCACGTAAATCAAAAATTGCTGAGCCAAGCGTGCGCGACAAGTTGGGCGGGACTTTTCTGCGCGCATTTCAGAGCGACTTCGAGGCCAATGGCGTCGACGTCATTGTGCGGCTGCGTGAGAAATATCCCGAGCGGTATGCGGAATTGGCGGCCAAATTGATTGCGGACACTGAACCGCCTTCCGAGCAGGATGCTTTCATTCAATGCAAATCCACCCAAGACATCGGACGTCAATTGCTGTTGCAGGTGGGTGCAGAGGAAGATGCAATTACGCCCGAGATGATTGAGCAGGCTCTCGAGGCTAATGATCGACTGATTGAGACATTGACTGCAATTGCAGTGTCAGGTGCAGAGGTGAGCAATTGACAATGGCTATGCCGCCGCAATTGGAGCGAGGATTGTGGGCAAGGCGTCAATCCCGGCACCGTGAACAACGGCCACTTGTCGAGCAAATGCAGAGAATTGATATTGCCGACCTCTGCCGCTATCGCGTATTCCCCTCCCAAAACAATTGGCATGAGCGCTGGAGTCTTGAATTACCCTTCCGCTATCCATTCCTGAAAAACCTTGTCATTTCGCGGCAAGCCATTGAAGCCAATCATCTTTCGGGCTATACTCAACCCATTCGATTGCGTTGGTGTCGCACAGGTTTCGGAGGCAATTCCCGTCCGCGGCCGTTATTCATTTGCAATTGCGGCCGCCCGGTCACCAAGCTGTATTTCAATTACGGACGTCTAGCCTGCCGCCGCTGCTGTAAGGCTACCTATGCAAGCCGGATTTGCAGCAAGCGCCTGCGCCCCATCCTGCAAGCACAGCGAATGCAGGCTTTCCTCAGGCTGAAATCCTACATCCAGCAAAGCACTCGCCAGCGCCTCAATGCCCGTATCGCTGCAGCACCAAAGAAGGTGCTCAAGAGCAAGCGCCTCACTCACCACGCAATCCAACTGCCGCAATCCAATTACGGCACAAGAGGCGCAATGCATTGGCGCTGATATTCGTTCAATGCAGCAGATGCATTGGCGGTAGGCTCAGAGAGGGCGTTCCGTGTCTCGCTTTTTCTGGGCTTCCTCGCTGGCCTGTCGCTGCCTTCGCTGGCGCTATGGCCGTTCGGCTAGTGCCCTGCTCGGGCGATGCGCTGCACCGTTCCGACACCGACGCCGTGCAGCTTGGCCGCCTTTATCATGCCGGTGCCGCCCGCCAGCGTGGCCCTGACCGCCGTTTCGACGTCAGCGGCTATCTTGGGCCTCCCGAGGGTTTTGCCCTCGCCCTTCGCCCGCGCGAGGCCAGCACGGACTCGTTCCTGAATGATCGAGCGCTCGAATTCAGCAAACACGCCAAGCATCTGAAACATGGCCTTGCCAGCCGGTGTGGTGGTGTCGAGGCCCTGTTGATGCAAGAACAGGTCTATCCGCAGCGCGTGCAGCTCGGATAAGAAGACGACCAGGTCTTGGAGGCTCCTGCCGAGCCTATCGACGTTCCAAGCCATCACGACATCGAACTGGCGCTTGGTGGCATCGCGGCAGAGCGCATCGAGTGCTGCCCGCTTGTCGCGCCCCTTGGCGCCGCTGATGCCGTGGTCCTTGTAGACTTTGATGACTTGCCATCCGGCTCGTTCGGCGGCTTGCCTGAGCTCACGCTCTTGATTGGCGGTGGTCTGATCAACGGTCGAGACGCGAAGATAGAGAACGGCGCGTTTCATTATGTAGTTTCCCTCATGCCCGAAGATGGGTGAGATTATCACACGCCTATTCAACAAAGAACTCTTTGTTGAATAGGTATTGCTGCTATTAATTCAGCAATGGTTTCAATGTTCGCTGCGCTCGGTGTCGAGAGGGGTTTTCTTTATAGCCTTACAGCAAAGAGGAGCATCCGCGGAAGCCTATTTGGATTCTTTCTGCAAGGATTTCTGTGACTGGGTCCGGTACAGACCCCCGGGACCCCGTCTGGGGCTGGCGGATGGGATAGGAGTCCCTTCTTCAATCGAACCGCCGCTTGTGGGCATCCTCGAACAGCGCAGCAAACTGCTTGCGGTCCTTGGTGCCCTTCCTGCCGCTCTCGTGGTCGACATACTCGTATACGAGCCCGTGGCCGGCGCTGGCGCACCATTGCCGCAGTTGCCGCAGTTGGTTCTCGGGGTCCTGGCCTTTGTCGTCGGTACTGACGCGAGCGTAGATAGCTATGCGCATTTGGATGCCCTCAAGCTAAGCGAATAATCGTCCCCTTTCTCCGTGCCTATCTATCGCTCAGTTAGCCGCACAAATCAATAACTTTTCAGCCTGTCTTTTGATAACCCTTTTTCCCGCAGTCTTAGGGTAACAGGTCCTTCCTGCAGGCGAGCGCTGCTGCTTGTCCTCGAGCAACTCAATTGCGTCATGGCTGCGAAAGGAAAGGAAAGACATCAATACTTTTTCTTTTTTCTGTTTTCCATTTCTTGAAACTGGGTCCGCAAGCCGGCCGGGACCCCGCCCGCAGGGGCGGGGGGACGGAGATGGAGTCTCCGCCTGCCTTCAATCGGGACCCAAATCCTGCAACGGGACCCTATCCATGGGGCCCCTATCCTGTCTGGGGCCCTTCTTTCGAGGGGGTCGCGGGGCGGGGTAGCGGGGGCGCTGAAATAGCTCACTGGCGGGCTTAACGCCCGGATTGCCGACGCCTTCTGTAGGCGGTGTTGCCGCATCTGAGCGACAGTATGATTTTGTGCCGATAGGTTTGGAACTCCCCCTTGTGGTGTGCCGTCGCATGACGGCGGGGCTCATGCAGCCTTAACCACTTCATCGGCTGCATACGTTGCCACCGTCTTGTCGTCGCGCGAGACAAAGCTCGCACTGGCAATCCTGGGCGGCGTCGTTCCTTTGCGGCTTTCGTACGCATATCGCGCGAGCTTCAGCCCGCGCGCCAAATCAGGGCCATTGCGGCAGTAAACCGACATGCAGGTTTGCTCGCCATCGCTGAAATTGCAGATAAACGTCATTCTCAGTCCTCCTGCGCTTTATATGCCGTCGCTGACGGCAGTTCTCTGGTTGCTGCTTCATCGACTTTCATGACGGCCGCGACCACGCCCCAAGCCTCGACCAGCTCAGCGCCGGCGGCGGCGATTCGCTGGCCGTCCTCGGCGGCACAGGCCCGGTCGAGATCGGCAATGGCCGCCAGCAGGCGAGCGTGGAGGCCGGCGTCGCGCGCCCTGAGATAGACCAGGCCGTATTGCTTCCAGAACGGCGCGGCGGCACGCGCGACCGCACCCCGCCACGCGCGCACCAGGCGCGTCGGCTCGCGGGCTAGCTCGCGCACGGCACAACTCCTGGTTTGCGGGACATTGGCGGGACAGTGACAAAAATGCCACAGGACATCGGCGGGACACTTGGCGGGACACGACCGCGAGATATGCCGAGTTTTCGGGCGCTTATCGATGTCCCGCCGTGTCGTCCCGCATAGCGGGACATTTTCCGGTCCCTAGGGACTGTACCGGGTGTCCCGCTAGCGGTTTTGGGGGCCGGTCTCATGGGCCTGTTCGCCTGAAAGTTGCATCCGGGTTGGCCGGCCAGATCATCGTCCGGCCGTCGGGGGCGGGCAGCACGCGAACCCGAATCAGCCCCTTGGCCTGAGCGGCTTCGCCGTCGCGCCCGAACTTCTTTCGGCGGCTTTCCTGCCGCTGCTCCTCGGTCTCGCCGCTCGCCTGGAAGGTTCCGTAGAACTCCTGGCGCACGTGCTCGCGATTGACTGCGCGCGCCGGCGGCGCATGCGGGTCGTCGTGCTCGCGGATGACTTCGCCATGCGCCAGCAGCGCCTCGCGCAACGCCTCGCGATACACCTTGAGCACTGGCGTCCAGCCCGCCCCCGGCGATCCCGCCACCACGGTGCCTTCATAGGGAACGACGACCAGCGAGGTAAGGGTTTTGCCGTTCTGGTCGTGGCCAACGTCGACCGACTCGACCCGGCTCGACACGACGGTGTCCTCGGGGCCATCGCGCATCATCTCGACGGTGACGATCACCACGTCGCCCTCGCGCATGACCGCCAATTGCGCGTCGACCGCGCCGGGCAGCGAGGTGTGGCCGCGCGGCCGCGTCTCGTCCAGGCCGCAATGGTGGACGACGATCACGACGCACTTGAACGCGTCGCGGACGGCTTCGGCTGCCCGCACGTAGTTACCCATATCGATGTCTTTGCTCTCCGACCCCTCGATTGACTTGTTCAAGGTGTCGAGCACGACCGCCGCGGGCACCTCGCCCGCCATCTGCTCGGTGATGTCGCGGACCAGCGTGGCGTGCTCGCGCACGAGGTTGGCTTGGCCCGCCATGATGAAAAGCGGGACGATTATCCCCTCCTCGATGGCATAGTGCCGGCGCAACGCCTCGATCCTTTTCTTGTAGCCGTGGCCGCCCTCGAACGCGCAGTAGACGACCGCGCCTTGGCGCACGAGCCGGTCGCGATATTCCCAGCCCATGGCGACGTGCAGCATCAGATCGAGCGTCCAGAAAGACTTGAAGCATTTGGCCTTGCCCCAAACGTCGACCAGGCCGGCGATGGGGATCAGCTCGTCGACGAGATAGAGCGGTTCCAGCCCCGGCCGCATGTCGCCAAACGAAACCAGCTTGAAGCGGCGTGGTCGCGCCGGCGCTTCGGTCCTGGGCGGCGCTTCGCAACCCTTGCCCGCGCCGTCGCCGGGCGGCGTGCTCGTATCGGCGTCGCCGGATCGATCAGTGGCATAGCCGCGAACGTGCAGACGACCGCGGCGCGCGCAAATCTTCGGCCGGCGCCCCTCCGCCACCACGGCGTCAAATGCACCGCGCAGATGCTCCGGCAGCCGGTCGGCCAGCTCGGTGTGCTTGCAGACGAAATCCGCGCCTAGGAGCTGGACCGCGCACAACTCTTTCGACCAGTTCCAATCGGCGGCGCGCAGGTCGTTGGCCATCGCGGCGCGCGTGGCGTCGTAGACCGAGCTGGCCGCATCGATCAGCGACGTGCCGTGGCGCAACAGCGCCGCCATGCACTGCAATTGCGTTATGTGAATGCCGCGGTCGCCGGGTCCCTGGTATTGCATCGCGGCGAGACGGGATTCGACATCAATCGGGGCCTCGCCACCGATATCGAAGGCGCTATGAGGGGCTCGCCGTCCTCCGGCAGTCTGGGCGTGAGCAGGGGGCGGTCATAGAGCGTAACCATCTCCTCCAGCTCAGTCAGGTCGTATCTTATGCCGTTGCCGCGCAGGACCTTGCACTCGATCCACTCGTCGTTTTTCGTGTTGTGTGTTCCCACTCGGCGGAACAGCGCCGCATGATGGCTGGGGGCGCGGTCGCCACAAAGGATCTCGATTAGGCGGTCGCGTACAGCGTCAACGCGCGCGATTGCGGCGGCGTCGCCGGTATCGACCGGCTCCTTAAGCGGCCAGTCAGCGTGCAGCCCATGCCCGCTGTCGATGACCGTCGGATGCAGCAGCATGTTGGCTAGCCGGGCCTCAATCTCGGGCTTCGGCTCGACGACGTCTTTGCTGTCGACATCGATGCGCAGGGATTCGACCGCTGCAATGGTGTCCTTGGTGCGTGTGATTGCGCCGTCCTTCAACGGGTTGATGCAGTCGAAAACTCCCCAGCCGGGCCTGTCGTGCTGCCGGGCCCACTCTTCGATCTTGGCAATGTCGTCCGAAATGAATTCCTTGGGGGCGCCTGCTCCTTTTTTGTTGGGAAGTGCACAGATGTAATAACGCGGCATGGTCGCGACCCCATATCGAGGAAGACCTGTTATTGATTGAAGCCGTTTGCCGCGAGGATCCGTGCAAACGTCATGTCGTCGGCATCGTCATGGAACAGGTTAGGGCAGTCGAACACGCCCCAGCCCGGCCGGTCGTGCTCTTTGGAGAATGCTTCGGCGCGCCGATTTCCCTCTGGCGTATCGGGATAGAACATCCCGCACGGCACGCCCGGGCATCCGGGGTTCGGCAGCGCGCAAATAAGCCTCAGCGTCACGGCGGTGCCTCCCACCGCCGGCATTGGCGCCGGCGCTGAGAATTCTCGGTGTGCTCAGAACGGCGGGATGCCGTCGTCCATGCCGTCGCTGGGTGCCGTCGCAGGCTTTGCTACGTCGCTGCGGTTGATGCGGCCTACGATCGCGAATTGAGGTGTGCTGACCCATCCGACTCTTGCATCGCGATGGTTGAAACCGCCAACCTTCAGTCGCACGACGGGTAGTTCGCCGGGCTTCAGCCGCAGCATCCTTTCGTAATGCTGTAGGAGGCGCCCGACGGCGCGCCGGCCAGTGTCGTTGAGTGCGGTAAAGACAAGCAGCTCTTGCGTGCTTGCGTTCATCAGCGGCAGCGCGATTTGGTGCCGCCAAGGATCTTCGGGCGCGTTGGAGAGGCCCGCCGGCCACTGCGTCACGTCGAGGTCGCCGAGTTCCTCCCGCGGGGGCATGCGAAAGCCGTCGTAGAGCAGGCCCATCACGCGCTCCGGCGGCGCGTCGTCGCCGCCAAACTTGATCCAGCCGACCAGAGTTTCCGCACAGAGCGCAATGTAGTCCACATCCTCGGCATCCGAACCGTCGTCGATGGTGACGAACTTGTTGACCTTGGTGCTGAACTTAATCAATCGCCCCGGCATGCCGCCGGCGATTTGCTCCAGGTAGCGATTGCGTATTGCGCGGTGGTCTGCCGGCGCAACGGCCGTCGAGGTGGCCGGTGCGGGCGCGGCCGATTGAGTTGGGACAGGTTGCCGGCCACGGTCGGCATCCTGCTGCTGCTCCCGTAGGACTTGCTCAGTTGTTCTCATTTGCGTTTTACCTCACTCGCGCGTGTGAAGGAGAAGTGGCACCGCCCGCGCGGTTAGCGGCGTTTATTTTCCCGAAAGGGCGTTCGCGAGCCTCGCGGATCGCGTCGGCCAGTTGCTCAAGCGCTTCCTCGCCGAAGTCGCTTTGCTCGATCTCGCTGGCGATGGCGGTTAGCTCGCTCTCGTCTTGGGCGGCGCCGATTTGCTCGAGAAAATGTGCAAGGCGGGTTTCGGGCATGGCTCTGCCGTTCGCGCGTAAGGCGCGCTCGATAGGGGGTTGGGCCTTTGTTGGTCTCGGCGTTGCTGGCGCTGGCTCAGCCATCGATCAACTTGATCAGCGAAGCCACTCGCACGAGTCGTCGGTTACCGAACTTGAAGTAGTCGAGCCGTCCGGCCCCCATCTCGATGTAAAGCGTCGAGCGTGAGAGCCCGCTGGCGGCCTCGGCATCACCGAGGCTGCACGCGAGCCTTTCGCGAAAGGGCACGCGTGCTTCCCGGGCTTCTGTCCGCGCTGGTTCTGGCGCGTGCGAGCCGCCCGACGCCCCGCTGACATCGTCTAGGGGGGTACGCTTCTGCATGGCCCAGGACGGTGCCGGATTCGCAGCCGGCGCTCATGGGGCAACAAAAATGTAATAGATGAAAACGCTACGGTCGCGGGGGCAGCAATTTTCGTGCACGCGTTTTAGCTGCCCACGTGCTTTTACCCCAAATACGCTCGATGCTGGCCTCGCTCAGTTTCTTGGCTCCGGCCCGAAGACCCTGGATTCGCAGATCGACTAGGAGGGGCGTGAAGTGTTGCTCCTCTATTAAAGTTGCTCGCAACTGTTCTTCGTGCATTAAGCTTTCTAGCTCGCGTGATGCCGTTGCAACTATGGAGCACGCCGATTCCCGGCTGCGGTTGTCTTTAGTGGCGTCGCCGCGAGTTGCGTCGAACCCACGACGTCGGACGCTTTCAATGATATCCGCAAGCCAGCGGTCGCGAAGCTCGTTAGCGCGCCTGCCGGCCTTAGGCCTTAGCGGGGGCCGGCCTTGCTGAAGGGCCGAAAGGATTTTGTCGCGTGCGCCCGGTGCGGGCGCATACTTACGGACGAGTTTGTCGGCATCGGTGTCGCTTAGGATGCGAGTGACAAAGTCAACGGCACTATAGAACTCTGCTTCTGCCGGATTTTTTTTCGTCATGGATGCGAAGGCGGTCAATCATAAACCAAAGAGAAACGCGGGCTACATCAACGGCGTCCCTGACACGCTTCGCCTCCGTGGCGACAGTGGCGGGGTCACGCACGGGTGCGGTCTCGATGCAGCACGCTGAGTTTCTTCTCCTGCGCAAATCCGAAGCGCGGCGCGGCGGCGCGAATGGCGTCTGCGACGTAACTTTCGGCTAAGTGACCATAGTGCCTTTCGGTCATACGCGTGTCGGCGTGACCGAGCGCAGCAGCCACGACCACGAGCGGAGCGCCGCCCATGACGGAATGGGAGGCGTAACTGTGCCGCAAGATGTGAAACCCTACCGCGGGCGAAATTGCTGCCCGGCGGCACGCTGCGGCCATCGGCGCAATCTGGTTCGATGGGCCCCACCGCTCGCCGTTGGCTCGGCGCAGCAGCACGTCTGCCCCGGGGCGGCCCGCGCACAGCTCCGCGAAGAATGCAGCGCCCTCCTCGGTCAGGGCTACATGGCGTGCCCGGCCGGACTTTGATTTGAGTATCGAGACAGTACGGCTGTCGGGATTGAAATCGTGCACATGTAGCCGCGCCAGCTCTGAGTATCGAGCGCCGGTTTGCAGCGCGGCCAATACCATGTTGCGGAAGTCGGGATCGCATGCATTTATCAACCGCCGCGCCTCTTCCACGGTCAAATATCGCACCCGGGCAGCCGCAACGTTCTCAAACAATTTGACTCTGCGCCAAGCGTGATCCGAAGCGACGAGACCCTCTCTGAATGCGTTCGTCAACGCGGCCCTCAAAATGGCGACGATGCGATTGACCGTCGACCGGCGGCGGCGAAGCGCCTCGTCTCCTTTCTTGGGTTTCCGGTATCGCTGCGGCTCCCCTCGCGCAGTGCGCAGCCGCGGTGGGTTATTCACCATCTCGCGGATCCAGTGCCGAATCCGCTCGGTCGTGAGTTGCGAAAGCTCGATGTCTCCGAGGGCAGGCAAGATCATCGACTTGATGCGGGAGCGAGTATCGGCGGTATCCCGCCCTCGCCCCGCCAAAGCTTCCAGGTAACGGTCGATGGCAAGCGCGACCGTGATGGGCGTGCCCTTGCCGGAAGACTCATGGGCGCGCTCGTCTCTGTGCCGGCGGGCTTCGCGCTGCGCCTGCTCAAACGACAGCACGTCGATGCCATTGGCATCGGATATGTCGTCGGCCGTGGCGAAGGTGTTCGTCTCGTAGATCTGGCGGCCGAGGTAAAGCCGCTCAGTCCACCGTCCGGCGCCTTTTTGCGGCCGGCGGTAGCCGATGTGGAAGCCAGGGTCGATTTCGCGCCAGTAGGGCTTCCCACGCGGTTTCAGCCGCTCTCGCGCCGCCCTGCTTCCTAGCTGCGCGTCACGGACCGTTCGAGCCATCTCGGGTTGGCCTCCCGTTGGACACCTGTTGGACAGAACGGCGCGCGCCTCGCGGGCAACGCCAAAAAGCCCGTGTCCAACAACTGTCCAATAAACATAGATGGACGCCCATGTCCACGTATGGACGGCCTATGTGCTTGTTCAATGGGTTAGGGAGGAAATAAAACGGTGATGGACGCCGGCGGGACGGTCCGTCGGCGCGGACATTGCCAAAAACGGCCCCGCGACGCAACGCTCGGAATATACCCGGTTTTGGTGGATTCTCAGCGCGCAGCCCGCCAGCCGGCGGAGCAACCGCGGTCAGTATCGCAGGTGGGGGCCGCGGCCCGCCCAGGTCAGCGATTGATGGCCGGCGCGACCGTCGGAAGCCGCGTGGAACGCGTCGGGGGCGGCAGATCGCGCTGCATCTTTCGCACGTCTCGCTCCATTTCCAGGCAGGTCAGCCATTCGACATAGCTCGGGAGATAGACATTCGTGCGAAGGCACCGCGCCTTGTCGGCGGAGGAATACGTCGCGCGGTCCTTGACGATCTGGTCACGGGCCCTTTGCTCCGAATCGAGACATCCCTTGACGTCCTGCTGCGCCGTCGACCCTCCCATCAAGCTGACCATCGCCTGGGCGGCCGCCTGGCAGGTTTTGTCGATATCGACGACCGGGACTTCCTTTCGCGCTTGCGCGTCGAGCGCCCCCATTCGCCGGCGCGCTTCGGCGACATACGCGCCGGTGGGGAAATTCTGCACGTAAGCGCTGAACGACGAGACCGTGTCGGCCTTCACTGCGTCATTCCAGGCTTTCTCGTCTGCCTGCTTGCGTGCCTGCTCCTCGAGCGCCGCCACGCGCTCGCGCGCCTCGACGATGTGAGCGCCAGAACCGTATTTTTGGATATAGGCGTTGAAGGCCGCGAGCGTCCCGGCGGCCGATGCGTCACCCCAGGCTTTCTCGTCGGCATCCTTGCGTGCCTGCTCCTCGAACCCGGCAATGCGCTGACGGGCTTCCGCGACGTGTGCTCCCGAACCAAACCTCTGGAGATATGCATTGAACGCCGCGGCCGTGTTGGTACGCACGGCGTCGGCCCAGCCCTTCTCGTCGGCATCCTTGCGCGCCTGGTCGTTGAGCGCGGAAATACGCTGGCGCGCTTCGGCCGCATGCGCGCCCGAAGCGAAATTCTGCAGATACGTGTTGAACGCCGCGACGGAATTGGTGCGCTCCGCATCGGCCCAGGCGTTGTCGTCCGCCTGCTTGCGCGCCTGCTCGTTGAGCGCGGCGATGCGCTGGCGCGCCTCCGCGACGTGGGCGCCCGCGCTGAACCCTTGAAGATATGTGTTGAAGGCCGCAACCGTCCCGGCCGCGGTCGCCTCGGTCCAGGCCTTCTCGTCGGCCTCTTTGCGCGTCTGCTCGTCAGCGGCGGTCTGCTGCTGTTGCTCGGCAGGGGTCTGTTGGGAATCCGACTGCTGGCTGCAGGCCGAAACCAGGACGGCGCTTGCCAGGACACCAACGGCGGCCAGTCTCAGAAGTCCGACGCGTCCTGCACGCTTGGGCTCCTGAAGCAGATCACCGTTCATGGTTGGCCTTCTTCGGTTACCGCCTCCCCGCATGCGATACGTCCGACCTGAATATGTCTCGAAACCCCGGCCCGGTCAAAGTCCGCCGCTCCGGGTGCTGCTGGAAAATGATAGTTGGCGCGACGATTCCAATGAGCCTGCGTCATCGCTACGCACCCCGCACAGCTGCGGGCACACCAGCCGCGGTGGCTTGCGGCTTTCGACCGCGCCTGCAGTGGCGGCTCTGATTCGAGCCGGCCGTCTTGACCGGATATCGCCGCCATCGGCCTGCCGATGGCTGACGCGTGCGCCCGGCAAGCTCAATGCGGCCACCGAGGAAAGCTGGAGACCTGGGGCCAAACACGCCATCGGCGACGATACTCGCCGCCGTGCGTCGATGACGACAGTGCAAGCTCCGCGTTCCGCCGGGCCGCGGCGCTGGGCCCCCGAACGCCTCGCCGGCGTTAGCGGCGGCGGCGAGGAGGAGGCGGGGCCGGCGGCAGTTCCGGCGCGCGCTGCCAGATCGTTCCGTTGTCGAATTGAATGGTCATCCCGTCGGGAGAATAGATTGCGCCCATATTGGCCCGGTCGACCCAGATGCGGCCGGGATAATCCACCCAACCCCTGGACGGCTGGCCGGCATCGTTCACCATGTTGAGCTCCCACCCGTTCTGGGTGATGAAGGCGAGGCCAGGCCGGGGGCTCAGGCAACCCTCCACGCATCGATAGGGGCCGGTAAGATTCACGCCTTGCGCCGAAGCGTCGGTCGCGATTAACGCTGCCGTGACGGCAATCGCACCTGCTAGCGTTCTCATTAGCTTCTCCATGCTCGTGGGCTCTATTGGCCGCCGTAGAGCGCGATAACGCGCTTCGTTGCAGGGCTACTTGTCACTTCACGGTCTCCGCTCAGCCGAGCGCAGATCCCGGTTTCAAACGGTGCTCAAGGGTGCATTTGGAGGGGAAGTCGCCTTGCTACGTGGTCTCGCAAGAGGATGAGACTTTTCGGCCGGGCGGGCAAAATTCAAGCCCTCCTTTGGTAAATGTTGCTGCGGCCCGGGGCCGCTCGCGAAGCTCGTCTTCGTGGCATGCACGTTCTCATCGCCGTTCGTGTCAGGCGGTCTCGGCGCGCCCGCGCAGCGCGCCCCAAAGCAACAGCGCGCCCGCCGCCAGCACCACGGGGAACACCACCTCGTTCACCATGGTCCAGCCGAAACTCGCCAGCAGTTGCCCGGACGAGAACGACCCGATGGCCATCGAGCCGAAAACCAGGAAATCGTTGAATGCCTGAACCTTGTTGCGCTCGTTGGGCCGGTAGCACAGCGTCACCATCGTGGTCGCACCAATGAAGGCGAAATTCCACCCCACCCCGAGCAGCGCGAGCCCGATCCAGAAATGCCAGAGCGAAATGCCGGCGATTCCGATCAAGGCCGCGATGACGATCAGAGCGAGGCCCGTGCCGGTGACACGCTCGATCCCGAAGCGGGAAATGAGGGTGCCGGTGATGAAGCTCGGTGCGTACATGCCGAGCACATGCCATTGCAGGCCGAGCGCCGCCTGGGTGACCGTGTGATCGCACATGACCATGGCGAGCGGCGCCGAGGTCATGACCAGGTTCATCATCGCGTAGGATGCGACCCCGCAGGCGACCGCCACGACGAAGCGCGGCTGCCGGGCGATGGCGAACAACGGACGACCCTCGCCGGCCGCCGAGCGGGGCGGCGGCCTCGGTATGTTCAGGAACATCAGTACGCCGCCAGAGATCAGGGCGAGCGCGGACTGCCCGATATAGGTGGCGGCGAAAAGATAAGGCGGCCACAAATCCTGCGTCGCGATGACGAGTTGCGCGCCGACGACGCCGGCGAGGATGCCGCCGAACAACACCCAGGAAATCGCCTTGGGCCGGAACGCCTCGCTCGCGGTATCGGCGGCGGCGAAGCGATATGACTGATGAGCCGCGGCGTAGAAGCCGCCGAACACGGCGCCGACGTTGAACAGGAGGAACGAGCCTTGCAGCACCGCAAGGCAGCAGATCAATCCGGTGAGCACACCGCAGGCGGTGCCGATCTGCAGCGCGTTGCGCCGGCCGAACCGCCGCGCCAACGCGCCGACCGGCAGCGTCGCCATCCACATGCCGAGGACGAACACGCTGATGGGGAGCGTCGCCAATCCCTTGTCTGGAGCGAGCACGGTGCCGACGATGCCGGCGGTCGCCACCAGCACCGTATTGTTGCCGCCCGCAAGCGCCTGGGTTGCGGCCAGCACCAGCGCGTTGCGGCGGGCGAGGCGGTCGCCGGCGTCAACGTCAACCACCGGGTCGGCGAGAGCCGACATTCGCGTGCTCCAGAAAGGGATCAGCGTGGAAATGGATTTTCTTCTTAGCGGTGGATCCGAAATGAACCAATACCCGGAGCGCAGATCAGAAGTGCAGCGCGCCGGGATGGCGGATCACCGCGGAACGCGCCTGCGCGGGACGCATCGCTCCAATCTGGCCGAGCGCCGACTTCATCTCGTCGATCATGAGATCGATGACGTGGCCCGGCCCCTCGGCGCCGAGCGCACCCAGCCCCCACAGAAAGGCCTTGCCGGCGAAGGCGCAATCGGCGCCCAGTGCAATCGCGCGCACGACGTCGAGCCCGGAGCGCACGCCGCTGTCAAGCATGACCGTTGCGCGTGCACCGACGGCATCGGCAATGGCGGGGAGCACATCGATCGGCGCCGGCAGACCCTCCACCTGGCGGCCGCCGTGATTCGACACCACAATGCCATCGACCCCCAGCGACACGCACTTCTCGGCATCGGCGGGGTGAAGAACGCCCTTTACCACCAGCGGACGCTTCCAGCGATCGCGATAGCGCGCCACCTCGTCCCAGGTGAAGGCGCCCCCCATCTCCCGATGCACGAATGCCGCGACCTCGTTCACGTGCGCGGTATCTGGCGTGTAGGGCTTGAGATTGCCGAAGCGCGGCTGGCCGTGCGTCCACAGCGATTTGAGGTAGCTGGGCGACGACAGAATGCTGGCGAACATCCGCAGGTCGGGGCGGAACGGCGAGGTGATGCCGGCCACGACCTCGCGCGGGCGCGTGGTGCGCACCGGAACGTCGATCGTGAGGACGAGGACTTGCACGCCGGCCGCTTCAGCGCGGCGCGCGAGATCGAAGCCGATCGCATGCTCATTGCGGGAGCAGCGGTAGAGCTGGAACCAGAGCACATCGGGTGCAATCTCGGCGGCGCGCTCGAGCGTCATGCCGCCGACGAGACCGAGCGTATAGGGCACGCGCGCGCGCTGAGCCGCCACCGCAAGATATTGGTCGGCGCCGGGCCAGACGATCGAGGGACCGCCCATCGGGGCAACGCCAATCGGCGCCGAATAGCGTTTGCCGAAGAGTTCGACATCGACTGGAGGCAAGACGGTGGTGACGCCGTAACGCGGGACGATCTCCACCGCATCGAGCGCGTTCCAGTTGCGGGCAATCCCGCCGTCGGCACCCGCGCCGCCATCCATGTATTCGAAGGCAAAGCTCGGCACCTGTCGGCGCGCATGCCGGCGCAGATGGGCGACGGTCGGAAACCGGCGGTGCAGCTTGACGAAGCGCGGATTGTCGGCCGGCGCGTAGACGTCCGCAGGCGGCCGGACCAGAACGGTCGCGTCGTGCATGAGTGCCCTTCCCTTTCTCTCGTTATAGCAGCAGGACGCCGCCGCGCCTCCCCACCTCGCGTCGGCGGCTCACGGCGCCATATCCTGATCGAACATGGCTTGCTGTCAGAAATGGCTGAAGGAGGGGCGGGCGAACACAAGCATGTTGCCTTGCCGGTCGCGAAAGCGCGTCTGCCCCTCCCCCGCCGCGACCGTGCCGATCTCGGTGACGGCGACGTCGGCCGCAGCCGCCCGCCGGCGCAGCGCGTCGACATTGTCCGCCGGCACGCACGCGAGTATCTCGAAATCGTCGCCGCCGGTCATGATCGTTTCGATCTGCTCCGGTTCGTTGGCGACGGCGAGTTGCGCGGCGTCGGAGAGTGGAATGCTGGCAATCTCGATATCGGCGGCGACGCCGGAGGCGCGACAGAGCTTGCCGAGGTCGCCGGCGAGGCCGTCGGAGACGTCCATGGCGGCCGAAGCGTACTCGCGCAGAACATCGGCGATGGCGCCGCGCGGCTCGGGCACGAGATAGCGGGTCTCGAGGCGGCGCTCCTCGGGACGGCCAAGCCTCCACCGCCGGGCGGCCGAAGCATCGCGGCGCAAGCGAAGCCCGAGCGCGGCGTCACCGATCGTGCCGGTCACAATCACCCGGTCGCCCGGCTTGGCGCCGGCGCGGCGCACCATCGTGCCGTGGGGCACGGCGCCGAACACCGCAATTGATACCGAGACCGGTCCTGGCGTTCGCACGGTATCGCCGCCGAACAGCGGGCAACCGAAGACGTCGGCGTCGTCGCCGAGTCCGCGGGCAAAGGGCGCAAGCCACGCATCTCCCAGTTCCTTCGGCAGCGCCAGGGTGAGCAGGAATCCAAGCGGCTTGGCGCCCTTGGCTGCGAGGTCGGACAAATTCACACGCAGCGCCTTTCTGGCGATGGTGTCGGGCGGATCGTCCGGGAAGAAGTGCACGCCGCCGACGATGCCGTCCGCCTTGAGGACGAGATCACAGCCCGCGGGTGGGACGATTGCCGCGGCGTCATCGACGAGCGCGAAGGCGCCCGGATGTTTGGCGAGCGGCTCGAAATACCGCGCGATCAGGCGGTCCTCGCCTGATTCGACTCCGTGCTGTCTACTCATGACGCTCGCCGCCCGAAGGCGTCGCTCGAGTGACCGATCTCACCCGCCATGATAGCCTTGCCCTCGATCGAAAAAACAAGATTCCGAGCCGGAAGATGGAGCCATTCGATCTCTATTCGCGGGAAATCGACGCCAATCCCTTTCCGTACTACGAGATGCTGCGCGAGCAATATCCCTGCTACTGGAGCGAAAGCGGCCAGTTGTGGATCCTGTCGCGCTACGACGACATCGTACAGGCGGCGCGCGACTGGGAGACCTTCTCGTCCTCCCAAGGCAACATGATCGACGAGTTGCCCGGGCGCGCGGGCGCCACGCTGGGGACCACCGACCCGCCCCGTCACGACCGCCTGCGGGCGCTGAGCCAGGCCGCCTTCGCGCGCAAGAACATTGAGCATCTCATCGCACCGACGATCGAGATCGCCGACCGATCTCTTGATCGGATATGCGAAGCGGGGAAGTTCGAGTTCATCAACGATTTTTCCAGTCAGATCACGGTCGGACTGCTCTTCCGTACCATGGGTCTGCCCGAACGCGACCACGCCGATATCAGGCGCAAGGTGATCCTCGCGGTTTCCACCGACAAATCGGTCAAGGGGCGCAACCCCGAGCACATCGCCGCCTTCAAGGACCTTGGCGACTTCCTGACCGCCGAGGTCGCAGTGCGTCGCGCGCACCCGACCGACGATCTCATCACGCATCTCGCCGAAGCCGAGATCGATGGCGACCGGCTGAGCGAACGCGAGATCGTGCTCACGACCGCAACCTTCGTCATGGCGGGGGTGGAATCGCTGTCGAGCTTCATGAGCATGTTTGCGCTCAACCTGCATGATCATCCCGACGCCCGCAGCCGCATCGTTGCGGATCCGGAGTTGACCGCGCCGGCCATCGAGGAATCGCTGCGCTTCAACACCTCGGCGCAGCGTTTCAAGCGCACCCTTGTGCGCCCGGCCGAGTTGCATGGCCAGCGGCTGGTGGTCGGCGACAAGGTGGCGCTGGCCTTCGGCTCCGGCAACCGCGACCGGCGCAAATTCCCCGATCCCGACGTCTACGACATCGAGCGTCGGCCGCAGGGCCATCTCGGCTTCGGCGCCGGAAAGCATTTTTGCCTCGGCAGCCAGATGGCGCGGCTCGTGACCGAGGTCGCGATGAAACGCTTTCTCGCCCGCGTGCCGGATTACCACCTCGCAGAGGGCGAGATTGCCTGGAATTCGTCCTCGAATTTTCGCAGCCCGGTCGCACTGCCGTTCGTAACGCACTGACGCCAAACGCCTATATCGGCATCACGAAGCCGTCACTGGTCCGCACCGGGCATGTCACGGATTTGTGCGTTGCAGCATGCCATGCTGCAGCGCACATATCCCATTACCGAATTCAACCACGGGAGATCCCTATGAAGACTCTTATTGCCCTTGCAGCGCTCGCCGTCGCGATCGCAACGCCTGCGCTTGCCCAGACTGCCCCGCGATCCGCCAACAGCGTGGTCGTCGGCAACCAGAACCTCGGCTCCGATCCCGATGCCAACGTGCGCTTCGACTTGCAGCGCGAGGCCGGCACCCGGAACGGCAGCTACTGATTTCGCGTAATGCCGTTCCTGCGTGAAAGCCCCGGGCTCATGCGCCCGGGGCTTCTTCGTTCCAACTGTGACTTAACTCACAAAGCGGAACGGTATGACTCATTAGAAATGGGCATGGGACGCAGGCTCAGGACCATGGAGGTCCGACATGATGAAATATGCAGTCATTCTTGCGATCGCTTTCATTCTGGCCACGCAGTCGGACGCGGCCTTTCCAGCGTTCGAGCCGCACAACAGGCTGGCGGCGCCGTTCTCTCCGAATGCGACGATCTATCGCCCGGACTGCTGGACCAAAGAAGAAGCGCTTTGCGACAGCGGGCAGCGCCCATAACAGGGAATGAGGCAGCGACGATCGATCCTATCTCGTCCCACGCGCGAACTCGCCGGCACGAAACTGCCGCGCAATCTGATCAAGTACCGCGTTGACCATGCCGGTCTCGTCCATTCCGACGAAGGCATTGGCCACGTCGACATATTCGGAAACAACGACCCGCGCCGGCACGTCGCTGCGATGCCCGAGCTCATAGGCGCCGGCGCGCAACACAGCACGCAAGACGGTTTCGATACGCTTGAGCGGCCAGCCTTCCGCCAACGCCTTGTCGACCAGAGGATCGAGGCTGCGTTGCTCTCGCACCACGCCCGACACCACGTCGCGAAAGAACGCAGCTTCCGCCGGCAGATATTGCTCGCCCTCGACCTCGCGGCCGATCCAATGGCTCTCGAACTCGGCGAGGATCTCGTTCAACCCCGTGCCTGCGATATCCATCTGATAGAGCGCCTGCACGGCTGCGAGCCGGGCGGCGCCGCGGCGGTTGGCCTTGCGCTCGTCTTTGGGCGCGCCGCCGCTGGCCATGGTCAATCTTCCGCCAGGCGGCGCTTGAGCCGCACGAGTGCCAACGCCGCGCGCGCGGCGTCGCCACCCTTGTCGGCCTCGTCTGGACGCGCCCGCGCCCACGCCTGGGCATCAGTGTCGACGGTGAGGACGCCATTGCCGATCGGCACGCGGCGCGCCACTGACAGCTCGACCAGTGCGCGCGCCGATTCCTGCGAGACGATCTCGAAGTGCAACGTCTCTCCGCGAATGACGCAGCCGAGTGCGACGACACCCTCGTAGGGCTTGCCGGCGCGCTCGCCGGCATCGAGCGCGATGGCGATGGCAGGCGCCAGTTCGAGCGAACCTGGCACGCTCACGCGCTCGAAGACCGCTCCGGCGTTTTCCAGCGCCCGCGTGGCGCCCGCGAGCAGTGCATCGGCGAGATCCTCGTAGAAGCGCGCTTCCACGATGAGCATGCGTGCACCGGAGAGACCTCCTGCGGCGCGACTTCCCGCATCGTCGCCGGCGGATCTGCGCGGCTCGGCCATGCCCTGTCTCCATTCCGCCTGAAGGCGCGGCGTGGTCGTACCAAGCGGATCGGGTGGGAAGCAAGTGAGCGGCAGGCGCCGCACGCAGAGTCTTTGGTCGTCACCGGGGATCTGGCACAATCGGCGACATGCCTTGCCCCGCTCATGCAACGCTGCGCCGCGCCGTGCTCGTGGTGGCGCTGCTGAATCTTGGGTATTTCGGGATCGAGTTCGCGGTCGCACTCACCATCGGCTCGGTGTCTCTATTCGCCGACAGCGTGGACTTCCTGGAAGACGCCTCGATCAACCTGCTGATATTCGTCGGACTGGGCTGGAGTGCGCGCAGTCGCGCGCTTCTCGGCATGGCGCTGGCGGGCATCCTGCTCATTCCGGGCTTTGCGACGCTCTGGACCGCGTGGAACAAGTTCTTGTTCCCGTTGCCGCCGGCTGCAGTTCCGCTCACTCTTGCCGGAGCCGGGGCGCTCGCGGTGAACGTCGCCTGCGCACTCATCCTCGCGCGCTTCCGCAACCATGCCGGCAGTCTGACGCGGGCGGCGTTCCTGTCCGCCCGCAACGATGCATTTGCGAACATCGCCATCATCGCGGCCGGGTTCGTCACCGCCGCGACCCATTCCGGGTGGCCCGACCTCGTAGTCGGGCTTGGCATCGCGGCGATCAATGCGGACGCCGCGCGCGAGGTCTATACCGCAGCTTGGCGGGAACAGCGCCCCGCTTCGTCGTAAGCGCGCGCAATCGCTCGCTTGCGCCCTACGGCTTTGCCAGTAGGCGCGCGGCATAACGCGCCATCAGGTCAACTTCGACATTGACCTCGTCGCCGGCCGTGAGCACACCCAGCGTGGTGACGGCGAGCGTGTGCGGAATGATCAGCACCGAGAAGGTGTCGCCGGCAACCTCGTTCACCGTCAATGATACCCCGTCCAACGCAACCGACCCCTTCGGCGCAACGAAACGGGCAAGCTCGGCCGGCGCGCGCAGGATGAGCCGCGCCATATCGGTCAAGTCCTCGCGTTCGATCACGGCAGCGAGGCCGTCGGCATGGCCGGCCACAATGTGCCCGCCGAGCTCCTCGCCGACCTTGAGCGCGCGCTCGAGATTGACACGCGTGCCCTGCCGCCAACGGCCGACCGTGCTCACGCGCAGCGTCTCGGCGGCGGCATCGACCGCAAACCAGGTGCGATTGCCGTCCCGGCCGCGGGCGACCACAGTCAGGCATACGCCGCTGCAGGCGATCGAAGCGCCGATGTCGATCGTATCGGGGTCGTAGCCGCAGGCAATCTTGAGAGCAACGAGCCCCTCCGCGCGCGGCCCGACCGCAACGACCTCGCCGATATCGGTGACTATGCCGGTGAACATGTCACGCCCGTTCGAAGGTCTCAGCCATATCCGATCCGATGGCTTCGCTCCCCACGGCGCGCAACCGCGGCGATCGGGTCAAAGCGGACAGCGGCAAACCGTCGAGGGCGTCGATGCCGTCGGGCCCGATGGTCGACGGAGCACGGAAGAGCGCGGCATCGTCGACCAGATCGGCACGCAGCAACGCCGCGGTCAGAATGGGCCCGGCCTCGACCATGAGCCGCGTGATGCCCCGTCCAGCCAATAGCTTCAGCACAGTTGCAAGGCCAAGCCTGCCGCCCTGCCCTGCCGCACGCAGGACCAGAGCGCCATGGGCCGCGAGCGCCTCTTCGCGCTCGCGCGAGGAAGCCGCTCCGGTGACGACCCAGAGCGGCGTCTGCCGAGCCGTCGCCACCAGCCGGCTCGTCAGCGGCACTTGCAACCCGTCGTCGAGGAGGACGCGCACCGGCGAACGATCCGCCATGCCAGGCAGGCGACAGGTCAGCAGCGGGTCGTCCGCCAGCACGGTGCCTATGCCGGTGAGGATCGCGTCGCTCATCGCGCGCATGAGATGCACGCGCGCGCCTGCCCGCTCGCCAGTGATGCGCACGGGCTTGCGGCCTGCGAGACCGACCTTCTCGTCGGCCGATACGGCAAGCTTGATCGTTACGTGAGGGCGGCCATCCTGCATCCGCCGGATATGTCCGGCATGCTCGCGCCGGGCCTCCGCGGCGCCGATGCCGACCTCGACCACGATCCCGGCTTCGGCCAGGCGCCAATGCCCGGCACCCGCGACCTCGGGGTTGGGATCGACCATCGGGGAGACGACGCGAGCGATGCCGGCGGCGATGATCGCATCCGCGCAGGGCGGAGTTTTCCCGTGGTGCGAGCAAGGCTCCAGCGTCACATAGAGGGTAGCGCCCGGCGCCGACGGTCCGGCGCGGCGCAGCGCCTCGGTCTCCGCATGCGGCCGCCCGCCCGGCTGGGTCCAGCCGCGGCCGACGATGCCGCCGTCTTTCACCACCACGGCGCCGACTGCCGGATTGGGCCACGTGCGTCCCAGCCCACGCCGCCCGAGTGCCAGTGCGAGCGCCATGTAGCGCACATCGTCGGCGTTACGCGTCGGTTCGACGTCGCTCAATGAGCCTGCTCCACCTGATCCTTCACTCTCCGATTTACGCTATATCGGGAGCCGCGACCACCGACCCAGACGGAGGTGCAATGCTGATCGGCGGAAAAGAAAAGCTCGAACGCATGCGCGACGGCCGTGCCGTCTATATCGGGGCGGAACGCGTGGACGATGTCACCCGCCACCCCGCATTCAGGCACGCTGCCCAGACCATTGCCGATCTCTACGACCTCAAGGCGGATGCGGGCCGGCGCGATCTTTTCTCCTTCGAAGAGAACGGCGAGCGATACGGCCTGCCTTGGCTGCGGTGCCGCAACCGCGACGACCTTTCCCGTCGCATGCGGGCGATGAAGGCGATCGCGGACGCTACCTACGGCATGATCGGCCGCTCGCCCGATCATGTCGCGGGCCTGATCACCGGACTGGCAACGAAGCCGGAATTGCTCGACGCCCTCACGCCCGGGTTCGGCACGAATCTCATGCGCTATTACGACCATGCGCGCAGGAATGACCTCTATCTCTCGTTCGCGGTGACGCCGCCGTCGGGCATCCGCAGCCGTGAAATTTTCGCCGGTGAGGCGCGCGACGATCCTACCTTGCAGGTCATCGCGGAACACGACGCCGGCGTCACCATTTCCGGCATGAAGATGCTGGCGACGGGTGCTGTCTTCGCCGACGAGGTGTGGATCGGAAACCTCACCGCTATCGACGACAAGCGCCGGAGCGAGAGCATCACCTGCGCGTTGCCGATCGCCACTCCCGGCGTCTCGTTCTGGGCACGCGAGCCATACGAGCGCCATGCGCGGCACGAGGCGGACTACCCGCTTAGTTTCCGCTTCGACGAGACCGACACGGTGCTGGTCTGCGACCGCGTCAAGGTGCCGTGGGAGCGTGTCTTCCTGCACAACAATGGCGCTATGTCGCGCCGCATCTACATCGAGACGCCGGCCAACTGCTACCAGAACCAGCAGTCGAATGTGCGCTTCTGGGCCAAGATGGGACTGATCGTGGGGCTTGCCAGCCGCATGTGCCAGGCCAACGGCGTCGACAAGATACCTGCGGTGCGCGAGACCCTGGGCCGGCTTGCCGCGCTCGAAGCAACGATCGGCGGCCTCGTGAATGGACAGATCGAGGCCTGCGAGCAATGGCCCGAAGGCTTCGTCACGCCCAACCGCCGTATCGTGTATGCCACGCTCAACTGGTGCCAGGAGCACCACACCGAGATCATCGATGCGCTGCGCACGCTGGCCGGCGCGGCACCGCTGCAGATGCCCGCAAGCATCGATCTCGTCACCGATCCGGAGCTCAAGGAGCGCTTCGAGCGCTGGTGGTCGACGCCCGCCTTGCACGCCATCGACCGGCTCAAGCTCTACAAGCTGGTATGGGACCTGATCGGCTCAGAATTCGCCGGCCGCCACATGCTCTACGAACGTTTCTATGCGGGCAACTCGATCATCGTGCGCAACCAGAGCGACCGCGAGGCGCCGTGGGAGGAATTCCATGCGACGGTGGACGGACTGCTGGCGCGCGTCGCGACGCCGCCGACGTAGCGGCACGAAAAAGTCACCGCGCCGCTAACTCAAAGCCACCCACAAGCATCGGTCCGTAGCCCAAACCGGCGCTCCCGTTTCTGCTCGCAAGAAAGTCCGGAAGCTCTATACTGACCGCAATGAACAAACGGGAAATGTCGTGAAATCACCTGACCTCCTGCCCAAAAAGCAAGCGTTTGTGCGCGAAATGTTGGAGCGCATCGCCGACAAATGGACGCTGTTGGTCATCGACGCGCTGGAAGGCGAGAAGGAGATGCGATTCACGCGCTTGCAGGAGCGCGTCGGCGGGATAAGCCAGAAAATGCTGACCCGGACGCTGCGGCAACTCGAACGTGACGGGCTCGTGACACGGCGTGTGCACGCAACGGTCCCGCCGCGAGTCGAGTATCGGCTCACGCCGCTGGGCGTGACCTTGGGCGAGTCGATCTGCGGGCTCTGGATCTGGGTCGAAAAGAACATGGACAAGGTGGAACGGGCGCGGCGCGGCTACGATGAAAAGGCGATCAGCCGGCGGACGGCCAAGTTGACACGCGCGGCATAGACGACCGCCCGCTCGACCTACTTGCGCGCCGTCGCCGGAGGCCGATCGTCCTCCTCGCCCGACAATTCGTCGAGCACCGCCTCGAAATCCTTGGCCTCGCGGAAATTGCGATAGACCGAGGCAAAACGCACATAGGCGACGTCGTCGAGCGCGCGCAGCGCCTCCATCACCATCTCGCCCACCGTCTCCGAGGAAACTTCGCTCTCGCCCTGGCTTTCGAGTTCGCGCACGATCTTCGAAACGGCCTGGTCGATGCGCTCGGGCTCGACCGGGCGCTTGCGCAACGCGATCTGCACCGATCGCAGGAGCTTGTCGCGGTCGAATGGCACGCGCCGGCCGTTGCGCTTGATCACGACGAGCTCGCGCAGTTGCACACGCTCGAAGGTCGTGAAGCGGAAATTGCAGGACAGGCAGACGCGCCGACGGCGGATGACGGACGAATCCTCCGTCGGCCGCGAATCCTTCACTTGCGTATCGAGGCTGCCGCAATTCGGACAGCGCATGGCATTTCCCCTTGCCGCATTCGCGTCACCCCTCCGGTGGTCATGCCCGCGAAAGCGGGCATCCAGTCATCGCAGGGGCCCTCATGACCCCGGCCCACATACTGGATCGTCCGCCTGCGCGGACGATGACACCGCAGTGGCTCATCCGTTGTAGATCGGAAACCGGCCGACGAGTTTCTTCACCTTCTCGCGCACCGCCGCCTCGGTCGGCCCATCCTCCTCGCTTCCCTTCTGCGCGAGGACGTCGAGCACTTCGACGATCAGCTCGCCCACCTCATGGAACTCGGCGATGCCGAAGCCCCGGCTGGTGCCGGCGGGCGTACCGAGGCGGATGCCCGAGGTGACGGCAGGCTTTTGCGGATCGAACGGAATGCCGTTCTTGTTGCAGGTGATGTGGGCGCGACCGAGCGCCAGCTCAGCGACCTTGCCGGTGAGGCGCTTGGGCCGCAGGTCGACCAGCATCAGGTGCGTATCGGTGCCGCCGGAGACGATGTCGAGGCCTCTGGACTTGAGCGTTTCCGCCAGCGCCTTGGCGTTCTCGACCACGTTGCGGGCATAAAGCTTGAACGCCGGCCGCAGCGCCTCGCCGAAGGCTACGGCCTTGGCAGCGACCACGTGCATCAGCGGTCCCCCCTGCAGCCCCGGAAACACCGCCGAGTTGAGTTTTTTCGCCAGCTCTTCGTCGTTGCTGAGGATGAAGCCCGAGCGCGGTCCGCGCAGGGTCTTGTGCGCGGTCGAAGTGACCACATGGGCGTGCGGGAACGGGCTCGGATGCACGCCGCCGGCGACCAGGCCGGCGAAGTGCGCCATGTCGACCATCAGCTTCGCGCCCACCTCGTCCGCGATTTCGCGGAAGCGGCGGAAATCGATGATGCGCGGATAGGCCGAGCCGCCGGCGATGATCACCTTGGGCCGGTGCTCGCGCGCGAGTTGCTCAACCTCGTCGATGTCGATGCGGTGATCCTCGCGGCGCACGCCATAAGGCACCGGTCTGAACCAACGGCCGGACATGTTCACGGGCGACCCATGCGTGAGGTGCCCGCCGGCCGCGAGATTAAGTCCCATGAATGTGTCGCCCGGCGCCATCAGCGCCATGAACGCAGCGGCGTTGGCGGAGGCGCCGGAGTGCGGCTGAACATTTGCAAATTTACATCCAAAAAGCTTTGTAACCCGTTCAATTGCAATGTTTTCCGCCACGTCGACGTATTGGCAGCCGCCGTAGTAGCGTCGCCCGGGCAGACCCTCGGCATACTTGTTGGTGAGAACCGATCCCTGCGCTTCCAGCACCGCCTTGCTGACGATGTTCTCGGAGGCGATCAGCTCGATCTCGTCGCGCTGGCGGCCCAGCTCCTGTCTGACCGCCTGCGCCACGTCCGGGTCGGCTTCCGCCAGCGACTGGGTGAACAGGCTCGTGGCATCGGCATGGGCTCGAGACGGATCGGTCATCAGGTTTCACGCTGCATTGCGGGCTTCGCCTCCACCCCCGGAGGCTCTTCGGGGCGTAGCATACCCGGTCCAGAGCGCCAAGCTGTGGGACAAGGCGCGGCATTGTTGCCCACATCTAGGGGGCGAGTCCTCTCACGCTCCGCCGGTGCCTACGCCTCCACCACCACATAATCGTCCTCGACCGTCACCGGCACGGTCTCGGCCACATAGGGACCGGCCACGAGCCGCGTCCCCGGCTGCACTGACACCGCGTAGCTGCGAGCACGGATGCGCGCCGGGTCGCACCAGGACTGGCCGGTGCGGATGTCGAACTCCCAGCCGTGCCAGGGACAACGGATGATCTCGCCAGGGCGCGAATAGCAATATTTGCCGGGGCCGTCCGATTCGACGAGGCCGGTCTGCCTGCCATGAAAGAGACTGCCGCCGCGGTGCGGGCAGCGGTTGGCGAGCGCGAAGAACTCGCCTGCCAGATTGAACACCACGATGGCGCGGCCGTTCACCTCGGCAAGCCGACGCGTTCCGGGCGGGATCTCGCCGACCGCGGCGACCACATGCTTAGCCATGCGCGACCGAATTCCTGGATCTCAGTCGAGCCGATAGAGCGCCTTGGCGTTGCCGGAATAGATCTTGTTGCGACGCTCCTCGCTCAGGCCCGGCGGCAGCGCCATGAACGGATCGTCGAAATCCCAGTGCGGATAGTCGCTGGCGAACAGAATCCTGTCCCAGCCGATCCATTCCATGACGTCGAGCACGTGGTCGGGCTCCTCCGCCTCCTCCATCGGCTGGGTGGAGACCCAGAAATGCTCACGCAGGTAGTCCGAGGGAGCGCGCCGCAAATGAGGAACTTCGTCCTTCATGCGCTTCCAGTTCTGGTCGAGGCGCCAGCCGAGCGAGGGGATCCAGGCAAAGCCCGCCTCGATCAGCACGATCTTGAGCTCGGGATAGCGCTCGAACACCCCTTCCACGATCAGGCTCGCGACCGACGCCTGCAGCGACGCCGAATGCTCCGTGATCTCCTCGATATAGAACGAAGGCCAGCCGGTATTGCTCATGGGCCGGCCGCTCGAGCCGAACACGTGAACGCCGACCGGCAGCCCGGCTTCCACCGCCGCCTCGAAGATCGGCCAGTAGCGCCGCTTGCCCAGCAGCTCGCTGGTGCGGCTCAGGAACAGCACATGGGCGAAGCGGCGGTCACCCGCGCGCTTGCGGATCTCGAGGCAGGACAATTCGCTGTTCTCGTAGGGAATGACGACGGACGCCTTGAGCCGCGGATCGGGCCGGTTCCAGCCTTCGAGCTGGTACTCGTTGGCGGCGAACGCCATCGCCGCGCTGAGCTCGTCGTTCTGCTCGCCCTGCCCTGTTGGCGAGAGCGGGTTCATGATCCCCCATTCGATGCCGTAGAAATCGAGATGCTGCTGGCGCATGAAATCGAGATCGCTCGCCGGCAGGCCGCCGCCGGGCGGCCAGGAGTCGCGCCGCGACGCCAGCGGCTGGCTCTTGGGATAGGGAAAGCCCTTGACGTAGCCGTGGCGCTGCCGCTGGCCATAAGTCTGCAGGTAGTCCCACCAGCGATTGCTGAGGTAAGGACGCAGGTCCTCGAGCGAGCTCTTGGGATGGATATCGCAGTCGAAGATGCCGACGCGGGCCTTGGCGAGTTCCTTGGCGTCGCGCTCGGGCTGCCGCACCTCGATGTTCATCGCGCATCTCCCTATAGGCCCTGGAGCCGATCATAGGTGGCGAGGGGATTCTCCACCAGGATCTTGCGGCGCAAGGCCGCCGGGATGGCCGGCGGCACGGTTTCGTCGCCGTCGAACTGCCAATGCGGGAAGTCCGAGGCGTAGAGCAGTATAGCATCGGAACGCAGGTGATCGATCACCCTCGCCACCTGCTCCGGATCCGCCGGCGCATCGAACGGCTGGATGGTGAGGCGGACATGGTCGCGCACAATCTCGGCGGGCGAGCGATCGACCCACGGCACCTCGGAGCGCACGCCGCGCCAGAATTTCGCGAACCGCCAGAGGAAGCCGGGAAGCCAGGTGACGCCGGATTCGAGCAATACGACCTTGAGCGCAGGAAACTTGGCGAACACCCCTTCGCAGACCAGGCTCGCCACCTGCGACTGGAAGGCCTGGGTGTGGCTCGTATAATCCTCGATGTAGTAGCTCGGCCATCCCAGTGAGGTAATGGAATGGCGGTAGGTCGAGCCGGCATGGATGCCGAGCGGCAGGCCGTGGCGTTCGGCGGCGGCATAGATCGGCCACAGGTGCCGCCGGCCGAGCGGCGTTTCCTGCATCGCCAGCACGAGAATTTGCACGAAGCGGCGATCCTTCGCGCAGCGCTCGATCTCGTCGACCGCATATTCGGTGTTCTGCATCGGCAGGACGATCGAGGCGCGCAGGCGGGGATCGCGGTCGAGCCATTCCCGTGCGACCCAGTCGTTGAGCGCGCGCGTGAAGGCCGCGGCCATGTCTTCGCTGAACACGAGGCCCACGCCGTAGAGGCAGTTGCAGATCGCGATCTCCGCCTGCCAGCGGTCGCACACCTGCGCCGTGAGCTCGGACGCATCCGCGGCGGCACGACCGTTCTTCTTGCCGCGCCATTCCGGCCGCGCCGTGAGCGGCGCATTGGGTGGATAGGCGACGGTCTCGAGCGAATTGATCCCGCGCTCCTCCACCGTCTCGCGCCAGAAATCGTCGAGATACGGCAACAGCGCCTTCATGTCCGGTACGGTCGGATGCACGTCGCAGTCGATGGCGTGAAGGGTGCCGTTCACTCGGGCCATCGCATTTAATCCGCCTTGATATTGGACGCCTTGGCGATCTCCGCCCAGCGCACGATCTGGTCGCGCATCCAGGCGTCGAGTTCCCGCGGCGTATTGCCGAGCGGGAAAATGCCGAGATGGCGAACCTTGTGGGCAAATTCCGGTGAATTCACCACCGCGCGGATGTCGGCCGACAGCTTGTCGAGCACCGGCGCGGGCATCCCCGCCGGAGCGACCATCGCATTGAATGCCATCACGTCGAAACCCGGATAGGTCTCATCGATGGTCGGGACCTGCGGGACATCGGGCAGCCGCTTGGCGCTGGCGCCGGCGATGAGCTTGAGGTCGCCGGAATCGACGTAGCGCTTGGCCGAGTGCCAGATGTCGAACATCAATGGCACGCGTCCCGCGATCAGGTCGGTCAAGGCCGGCGCGCTGCCGTTGTAGTTGACATGGGTCATGGCGATGCCGGCGCGCTGCTTGAGCATCTCGCCCGCAAGGTGGCCGACGCCGCGCGGGCCCGGCGAGGTGAAGTTGAGCGGATCAGGGCTTTTCTTCGCCAGCTCCACGAGTTCCGGAATGGTGCCGGCGGCGAACGACTTGTTGGCGACGAGCGCCACCGGCTGGGTCGCCACCATGCTCACGGCCGCGAGATCCTTCTCGGTATCATAAGGCAGCTTCTGCCCGATCGCCGGATTGATCAGCAGGGAGTTGGTGCCGACCAGCAGGGTATGGCCGTCGGCCGGCGCCTTCGCCACTGCTGCGGTGGCGACGATCGTACCGGCGCCCGGCCGATTCTCGATCACCACCGATTGCCCGCCCCAGCGCACCGCGAGCAGATCGGCGAGGATGCGCGCCACTACGTCGGTCGGCCCGCCGGCCGCGAACGGAACCACCAGCTTCACCGGCCGCAACGGAAAGTCGGCGGCGGTCTGTGCCGCGGCGCCACCCGCGAGCGCGACCGCGCTCAGCAGGCCAATGGCAAAGGCGCTCAGTATTTTCATTCGAGTCTCGCGTGCGGGGCGCACTGTAACAGCGCCGGTCGGGTGGGCAAGGCGCGAGCGCGGCTCTCGACATGTGGATGACGATGCGCGCCTTGCCCACCCGACCCGTTTGAGCAAAAAAAAGCCCCGGCCGAAGCCGGGGCGAGGGGCCGACAACAAACTGGGAAATTACAGCCGATAGAGGATCTGGTCGGTCCAGAACCGCTCGAGGCGCTGCAGCGACTTGTTGAGGATGGCGAACTCGTCGGAATTGATCCCGCCAACCTGCGTCACCGTCCCGGTGTGCTTCTGATAGAGCACCTCGACGATGTCGCGCACCTCGCGTCCCTTGTCGGTGAGCTTGATGCGGACCGAGCGGCGATCGACGCGCGAGCGCTGGTGATCGAGGTAGCCCATCTCGACCAGCTTCTTGAGATTGTAAGACACGTTGGAGCCGAGATAGTAGCCGCGGGTGCGCAGCTCGCCGGCGGTGAGATCCTTTTCGCCGATATTGTAGAGGAGCAGCGCCTGCACCGCGTTGATGTCGGAGCGGCTCCTGCGGTCAAACTCATCCTTGATGACATCGAGCAGGCGGCGATGCAGCCGCTCGACCAAGGTCAAGGTTTCGAGATAGAGCGGGCGGATGCTCTCGACGCCCGCTTCGCGCTCGACCGGCTCCATCGCTTTTGCAACTGCTTTGATCATGACGCACTTCCTTGTTGTTGTCAGGCGAGGCCCTGTTCCCTCGCTCGACGTGCACCCTACGCCGCGGGGTCTAAAATCGGCTTAAGCAACACGCTGAAGAGAAGGTTTACTCGCCAGGGTGAACGTTCGATTGACGCCGCGAATGCGGCATGATCGTAACGTCTCGTTCACGCTGGCAAGCCGCTCTTGAAGCGGACTTTCAAGGAAATGAACGATGCGAGCCACCGCGCGCAAACGGGTTCGACCTGCGAAACCCTTCGCCCATCCGGTCGTCTTCGTCAGGATTCGTTTAGCATGGGCTCAGTCCATCCTGCATTTCGCCGCTGCGTTACACGCCGCGCAGGAACCGGATGATGCCGGAAAAATCGACGCCACCTTCGCCGGTGTCGACGAAGCGTTCGTAAACCGCGGCGGCGCCCGCGCCGAGCGGCGTAGTGGCGCGGGTTGCACGGGCCGCTGCCTGGGCGAGATTCAAGTCCTTGAGCATCATCGCCGCAGTGAAGCCCGCCTGGTAGTCGCGGTTTGCCGGCGAGGCCGGCACCAGACCCGGCACCGGGCAATAGCTGGTCATCGACCAGCACTGGCCGGACGACTTCGACGAGATATCAAACAGCTTCTGCGCGTCGAGCCCGAGTTTCTCGGCCAGCAGGAACGCCTCGGAAACCACGATCATCGATGCGCCCAGAATCATGTTGTTGCAGATCTTCGCTGCCTGCCCGGTGCCGGAGCCGCCGGCGTGCACAATGGTCTTGCCCATGCTGTCCAGGATCAGCCGCGCGCGCGCGAAGGCGTCATCGGACCCGCCGACCATGAAGGTCAGCGTCGCGCCCTGCGCCCCGGTCACGCCGCCCGACACCGGTGCATCGACCATGTCGAGCCCCCTGCCCTCAGCCGCGCGCGCCACGTCGCGCGCCGTCTGCACGTCGATGGTCGAGGAGTTGATGAGGAGTGTTCCCGGCGTCACCGCCGCCAGCACGCCGCCCTCACCGAGATAGACCTGCCGCACATGCTCGCCCGCCGGCAGCATGGTGACCACGACCTCGGCGCCGTTGCACGCATCGCCGATCGAGTTCGTTCCCTTGCCGCCGCTCGCTGCGAGCCACTCGCTCGCTTCCGCGTTCACGTCGAAGCCCGAGACCACGTGCCCGACCTTGAGCAGATTCTGCGCCATCGGCAGCCCCATATTGCCGAGTCCGATGAAGCCGATCGTTGCCATGGCGTCCTCCGGTTTCTTGACGTGTCAGGGAGTTCTGCTCTCGCGCCGCCATCAGCGCGAGCCCCAGATACGTGCCGATGAGCAGCAGTTCCGTCGCCACGATCCACAGGTTCCCACCGAAGATCTGGGGAAACAGTATCTCCACCGCGGCCATCGAGATGACGGAGGTCAGCCACACCACCGCGCCCCATGGGGCGGCAAGCCATAACCCTACGCCCGCGACCGGGTCGATGACTGCGAAGAAAATCGTCGCTGCCTGATACGGCGCCGGATAGGCATCGAAGCCGGACGGAAACGGCGCTCCGATCCCGCAGACGACCGCCCAGTGATAAAGGCCCTTGAACAGCGACAAGGCAGCCATCACCCGCAGGAACAGCACCAGCCGATGGGACCACGGCTTGCCGTCGCCTTCGCTCTCGTCGGCGTGCACCGGCTCGAGCGTCTGCGGCTGCTCGGAGTTGGTCATGGCAGGCCGAGCTCATCGGCGAGCGGCGCGAAGTGGCGTTCCACCTCGGCAGCGCTCACCGCTGCGAGCGCGGAAGGTTGCCAGCGCGGCGCCTGATCCTTGTCAACGATCACCGCTCGTATTCCCTCGTAAAGGTCGTGCCCCCGGACGATGCGGGACACTATGCGAAATTCGGTACGCATGCACTCGGTGAAATCCAGCGCGGAACCGCGCCGCATCTGCGCAAGCGTGATCTTCAGGCTCGTCGGCGATTTCGTGCGTATCAAGGCACCCGCGCCGGCCGCAAAGCCGGTCTCGCCAGCGCTTTCCGCATCGAGTGCGGCGAGGATGTCCTCGATCCTGTCCCCGCCGAACAGGCGATCGATCGCGGTCCGGTGCCGGCGTATCGGCCCCTCCCCGGCGGGCTGAGCGAAGGCGCCGAGCAGCGCATCGACCGGGACCGCACTACACAGTGCCTCGATCAGATCGGGAAACTGCGCCGAGGCGACACGGTGGGTCGCGATCCCTGCCGCCACGCCGTCGGCGGCGTCGAGCCGCTCGCCGGTAAGCGCGCAATAGGTGCCGAGCTCTCCCGGCATCCGCGGCAGGAACCAGGTCGCCCCGATGTCGGGGAAAAAACCGATGCCGACCTCGGGCATGGCGAACGTGAACTTGTCGCCGGCGACGCGATGGGAGCCGTGTACCGAGACTCCCACGCCACCGCCCATGACGAGGCCGTCGATCAGCGCCACATATGGCTTGCGATAGCGCTTGATGCGGGCATTGAGCGCGTATTCCTCGCGAAAATAGCGGAGCGCCTCGTCGTATTGCCCGGCGCGGCCGAGGTCGTAGAGCGCACGCAGGTCGCCGCCCGCCGAGAACGCGCGGGAGCCCTGCGCGGTCACGATCACCCGCGTGACCGCGGCGTCGCTCTCCCACTCGGCGAGCTGTTGCGTCAGTGCGCGTACCATGCCGAGCGAGACCGCATTGAGCGCGTGCGGCCGATTGAGCGTGATGAGGCCGGCCGCGCCGCGGCGCGCGAACAGGACGTCGGTGTCAGAATTCATCGCCGGGATCCGTGCGGTCACGCGGCCGCCCACAGATAGATCAACGTGGCGGCGATGCCGAAGGCGCTGCGCCCGGCATGCAGGCGGCCCCACTGCTCGACCAGATGTCGCGTCTCCGAGTCCGCGGCGTCCTCCGGCGTGGCCTTGAGCCGGCGGTTGACCGGCATGATGACCAACAGGGTCCACGGCCACGGCGCGAGACTGATGAGCGCTCCAACGAGCCAGCGCCAATCCTGGCTGAAGAGGAAAGCGACCACGCCCAGCCCGCAGGCGACCAGCGCAAGACTTGCCTGCATGACCGATGCGCGATCGTAGCTGCGTTTCCATTGCACGAGCATGGCGCGGTCGGCGAGCGCAAGCCGCGCCGGCTGCTCGGCGACGTTGACGTAGATCGCGGCGCCGGCGAAGGCGGCAGCGGCGACCAAGGCGAGAAGGCCGACGATCATGCAGCGCCCTGCCCTTGCTAGTTCCCCAACAGATCCCGGCTCACGATCAGTCGCATGACCTCGTTGGTGCCCTCTAGAATCTGATGCACGCGCAGATCCCGCAGCACGCGTTCGATCGGATGATCGCGCAGATAGCCGTAGCCGCCATGGAGCTGCAGGCAACCGTTGACCACCTCGAAGCCGGTGTCGGTCGCGAGGCGCTTGGCCATGGCCGCAAGCCGGGTAGCGGCAGGCTCGCGCCGGTCGAGCGCAGTGGCCGCGCGGTGCAGCATCAACCGCGCCGCCTCGAGCTCGGTCGCATAGTCGGCGATGCGGAACCCGAGCGCCTGAAAATCCGCGAGGCGCGTGCCGAACTGCTTGCGTTCCTTCATGTACGCCACGGTGCGATCGAGACAGAACTGGGCGCCGCCGAGGGAGCACGCCGCGATATTGAGGCGGCCGCCGTCGAGCGCGCTCATGGCAATCTTGAAGCCCTCGCCTTCGCCGCCGACGCGGTTCGCGACCGGCACCCGGCAATCTTCGAATATCACCATGGCGGTCGGCTGCGAGTGCCAGCCGAGCTTTTTCTCCTTGGCGCCGAACGAAAGCCCGGCCGTGCCGTTCTCGACCAGCAGGCATGTGATGCCGCGCGGCCCGCCCTCGCCCGTCCGCGTCATCACCAGATAGACGTCGGACATGCCGCCACCCGAGATGAAGGCCTTGCTGCCGTCGAGCACGTAGTGGTCGCCTTGACGTACGGCACGGGTTTTCAGGCTCGCGGCATCCGAGCCTGACTCCGGCTCGGTCAGGCAATAGCTGCCGAACGTCGCCATGCTGCAGAGATCGGGGAGGAAACGTCGCCGCAGTTCGTCCGAGGCATAGGCATCGATCATCCACGCCACCATGTTGTGGATCGAGACATAGGCCGCGGTCGAGGGACAGCCCTGCGCCAACTCCTCGAAGATCAGTGCGGCATCCAGCCGCGACAGCCCCGAGCCGCCGAGATCGGCGGAGACATAGATGCCGGCGAAGCCGAGCGCCGCCGCTTGCCTTAGCGTGTCGCTGGGGAAGACTTCGTCCTCATCCCACTGCCGCGCGAACGGCATGATTTCGTCGCGGGCGAAGGCGCGGGCGGTGTCCTGGATGGCCCGTTGTTCCTCGGTGAGGTCGAAATCCATGCCGACGACCGTTAATGTGCGTCGTTACGGCCGTCAATCGACGGCCGCACGCCGCAGTCTAATCCTCCTCGGCGCGGTGGTTGGCGATCTGCGCCTCGCGCAAATCGAGCTCGCGCTCGATCCGGCGCCGTGTCTCGTCCGTGAGATCGCCGGAACGAAAAAGGTCGTTGATCCGCGTGCGCTCGGCCTCGATCAGCTCGAGCTCGATATCGTCATGAAGCTCGGCGAGCTTTCTGTGGCTTTCGTCTGCGTCGCCGTGGTGATCCGAGTGGCGCAGCCGGTCACGCAGGTGCGCACGCAGCGGTCGCACCGCATCATCCGGGAGCTTGCGCTCTGTCGCCAGACGTTCGAGCGCGTCGAGCGCAGCGGTGACCCCCTGACGCCGGGCGGCGCGTTCCTTCACTCTCTCGCCATGGCGCTCGCGCCGTCCGGCATTGGCAAGGCCGAGGGCACGGATGACGCTCGGCAGCAACAGGCCTTGGCCCACCAGCGTGACCACGATCACCGAGAAGGTCAGGAAGAGAATGAGATCGCGGTAGGGAAAGGGCTGACCGTCGTCGATCACGAACGGGATTGCCAGCGCCGCGGCAAGCGACACGATCCCGCGTACACCGGTAAACGAGAGCACGAACGCCCACTGCCACGGCGGCGAAGGATCCTTGCGCCGCACCGAGGGAATGAGCCAGCGAGGCAGGTAGATTGCGGGATACACCCAGACGAAGCGGGCCACGATCACCACGACGCTGACCACGGCGGCGGAGAAGGCGAGCTCCGAGATCGAATATCCGCCGATGTGGGCGATAAGCGTGCGCGCCTGCAAGCCGGTGAGCAGGAACACCAAGCCTTCGACCAGGTAGATGAAGAAGCTCCAGAAGAAGATGCCCTGCAGACGGGTCGCGGAGCTGATGAGCCGGAGGCCATTCCAGCTGATGTAGAGGCCGGCCGTCACGGTGGCGAGCACGCCGGAGCCACCCAGATGCTCGGGCGGCCAATAGGCGAGGAACGGTGTCAGGATCGAGAGCATTATCTCGACCGACGGATCGCGCACCCAGCGCCGCAGACGCAGCATCAGCCAGCCGACGCCCACACCCCAGAGAATTTCGCCGACAACAATTGCGGCGAACATCGACCCCGCTTGAGCTAACGAGAAGGCACCGGCGCTGACAGCGGCGACCGCAAAGCGGTAAAGGATCAGCGCGGTAGCGTCGTTTGCCAGTCCTTCGCCTTCAAGCACCACCAGGATGCGCCTGGGGAGCTGCATTCTGCGCGCGACGGACAGCGGCGCGAGGGCGTCGGGGGGCGAAACAATGGCGCCGAGCACGAAACCAACTGGCCATGGCAGTCCGAGCAACCAATGTGTTCCCGCCGCCACGGCGACCGTGGTGAACACGACGGATCCGACCGCCAGCAGCGAAATCGGGCGCAGATTGAATCGGAACTCGCGCCAGCTCATCGCCACCGCGGACGAATAGATGACCGGCGGCAGTACCAGGAGCAAAACCAGCTCCGGCGCAAGGTTCACCTCCGGCAGCCCGGGGACGAGCGCCAGCGCAACACCGGTGAGGACCAGAAGAATGGCCGGCGGGATTTTCAGGCGGGCCGCGGCGACCGCAACCGCCGCAACCACGACCAGCAGGATGACCAGGGTCTGGACCGTCAGGATCATGGTTGTCCCGTTCGACCTTCATGTCGCACAGCGGCCAGCATAGCAAGGATAGCGGCATCGGCGCTGCTCGGTGGCCGACGGCTGTGCACAGGAACAAATGTGCGTGGCACGGCGCGTGCGCCTGCATGATCCAGGTCTAGGCTTTCGCCGTACAGCTCATCCGAACAACCACGAGTTGGGATTCGCGATCGGCTGGTTCTCGTTCAGGGCGAGCACGCCTTTGATGTTGCGGACCAGCGACCAGATGAACCACCAGAACAACACCGCAATCCCGACGATCACGACCGTGAGGATCGTGCCGATCACGATGTAGAGAAGTCCGATCCAGAAGGTCCGGATCTGAAAACGGAAATGGCTGCTGGAAAGCGGGTCGGCGGAGCCGACCTGGAGATGCGCCATGATGACGCCGACCACGGCGGTTATGCCGGTGAAATACGCGACGAAGTAGAGAATATAGACGATCAGCGCGAGTTGCTTGGCTGACAACGCGGAGGGCGGGGTCGGATCGGAGCCAGGAACTGACATGGGGCACTCGCCGAGGAGATTGCGTAGCATCGTGCCACGAGGGTGTGTGCGGCGGCAACCCGCCGGTACCGCCGCCATTCCCATCGCGACGGCGCCGGGCCGCTGGCGGGCGTCAGCCGGACAGGATAAGACACGACGGTTGTCATCTCCGGAGCGCTGCGATGGCCATCAAATACGGTCGCCCGATCGAAGCCCGTCTTGCACCGCTCGAGCCCAAGCCCGCGACCCGGCTCGACATCACGCACCGTCCGCGCCGCAACCGCAAGTCCGAGTGGGCGCGCCGGATGGTGCGCGAGAACGTGTTGACCACCGATGACCTGATCTGGCCGTTGTTTCTGGTCGACGGCGCGAAGACGCGCGTACCGGTCGCGTCCATGCCGGGGGTCGAGCGGCTGTCGGTCGACGAAGCCGTGCGCGACGCCGTGCGCGCCGCCGAGCTCGCCATCCCCTGCCTGGCGCTCTTTCCCTATACCGACCCGAGGCAGCGGGACGACCACGGCAGCGAGGCCCTCAATCCGGACAACCTGGTCTGCCGTGCTATCCGCGCCATCAAGAAGGAGGTGCCGGAACTCGGCGTGCTCTGCGACGTCGCGCTCGATCCCTACACCAGCCACGGGCATGACGGCCTGTTGCGCGATGGCACCATCGTCAACGATGAGACCGTCGAGGTACTGGTAAAGCAGGCGCTGGTCGAGGCCGAGGCCGGCTGCGACATCATTGCGCCCTCCGACATGATGGACGGGCGGGTCGGGGCGATCCGGGCCGGCCTCGACCAAGCCGATTTCGCCGACGTGTCGATCATGGCCTATGCAGCGAAATACGCCTCGGCTTTCTATGGGCCCTTCCGCGACGCAGTCGGCTCGGCGTCAACGCTGACCGGCGACAAGCGCACCTACCAGATGGACCCGGCCAACACTGAAGAAGCGCTGCGCGAGGTCGAGCTTGATATCGCCGAGGGCGCCGACATGGTCATGGTCAAGCCCGGAATGCCCTATCTCGACATCCTGCGCCGGGTGAAGGACACCTTCGGCATGCCGACCTTCGCGTACCAGGTGTCGGGCGAGTATTCCATGCTCATGGCTGCCGTGCAGAACGGCTGGCTTGATGGCGAAAAGGCCATGATGGAGAGCCTGATCGCGTTCAAGCGGGCGGGCGCATGCGGCGTACTCAGCTATTTCGCGCCGCGCGTGGCCGAGAGGTTGAAGGCCGCACGCTAGCGCCGCCTCGCGCTCCACACTGCGATCGCCGCCCCTCCGACATGATGATCATCGACTCCCAGGTGCATGTATGGCCGCCGGACCGGCCGGATCGCCGGCTCGGCGAAGGCGTCGGCGAGAGACAACCCTACGGCTACGACCGCCTCGTCGCCGACATGGATCGCGCCAAGGTGGACCGCGCCATCCTGGTGCCGCCGTCGTTCGACCATGATCGCAACGACTACGCACTGGAGGCGGTACGCAGCCACCCCGACCGTTTCGCAATCATGGGCCGCGTGGCACTCAAGGCGGCTGATCGCGACATGCTCGCGGGATGGCGCGCGCAGCCCGGCATGCTGGGCGTGCGGCTGACGTTCCACCGCGATTCCGATCGCCCGTGGCTCACCGACGGCACCGCCGACTGGTTCTGGCCGCAGGCGGAGCGGCACGACATTCCGGTGATGGTGCACGCGCCGGAGCGGCTCGCCGAGATCGACGCGATCGCGGCGCGCCATCCCGGGCTCAGGATCATTGTCGACCACATGGGGTTCGCGCGCGCGACCATGGACGGCGCCGCCTCGGCGGCGGTCGAGCGCATGAACGCGCTCGCGCGCCATCCCAACGTATTCGTGAAGGTCTCGGCGCTGCCGTGCTTCTCGACCGAGCCGTACCCGTTCAGGAATCTAAGGGAGCCGCTGCGGCGCGTGATCGAGGCGTTCGGACCGCGCCGCGCATTCTGGGGCAGCGACATCACCCGCGTGCCTGCGACCTGCTCCTATCGTCAGACCGTCACCCACTTCACGGAGAAGCTCGATTTTCTCTCCGCCGACGAGCTGGAATGGATCATGGGTCGCGGCCTGGCGGACTGCCTGCGTTGGCCGCTCTCCTGAGGGAGCGCAAACTCTCAACTTGCTCAGGCCCGGGCGAGGTGGCGTGCGAGCTTGTCGAGCGAGCCGGACCAGCCGTCGCGGTGGCGGTCGCGCGCCGGCTCGTCGAAAAACTGCTCGTGGATGAGAGTGAACAGCGAATCCTCGCCTTGCGGCTCGATCAGGATGGTCACCAGCGACTCGCGCTCCGGCGTGCTGCGCCAGGCCCAGGTGAACACCAGCCTGCGGTTCGGCACCACCTCGCGATAGACGCCGCTCACATGATGTTCCTCCCCGTCCTCGGTCTGGAAGATGACGGTGTAGCGGCCACCGGTGCGCACGTCGGCCTCGGCGTGCGAGACGCCGCCCGCGTCCGGGCCGAACCACTGCGCTATTTGCGCGGGCTGCGTCCACGCGGCGTAGACTTTTTCCGCCGGCGCATTGAAACGACGTTTGAGGGTGAGGCTTGGCTTGGCGGCGACGCCGGGGCTGGCCGGGTTGGCGGGCATGACTGCTCCTCGACAAAGGCGGCAAGGCGATCGAGCTGCCGGGACCAGAAGCGCTGGTATCGGACAAGCCAGTTCATGGCGTTTTCCATTGGCGCCGCCTCGAGCTGACAGCTCACGGTGCGGCCGACCTTCGTGCGCGCGATCAGGCCGGCATCGGACAGCACATCGAGATGCTTCATGATCGCCGGCAGTGACATCGAGAACGGACGCGCGAGCTCGCTGACCGACAGGCTCTCGTTGTCGCGAAGGCGCGTCAGCAGGGCCCGACGCGTCGGATCGGAAAGCGCCGCGAAGGTGCGGTCCAGTGCAGCTTCTGGATACTTAACCATAAGGTTTACCGTAGGGCGGGCAAGCGTGAGTGTCAAGATGAAGCCCTTGGCATGGCCGCCTGCCCTGTCGGCGCGGTAGGTCGTTGCGCATTGCGAGGTCGCAGCCGCACTCCTAGATTTGCCCGCATGGATGTTCCCACCGCTACCCGCACGCCCGAGTTCGGTCCGTCCGACCCCTATGCGCGTGGGGCGCAGACCTTTCCCCAGCTCAGCCCGGAACTCGTCGCGAGGGTCGCCGCCTACGGCGCCGAGGAACGGCTGGAAAAGGGCACGCTCATCTTCGAACTCGGCCAGCGCGGTGTCGACTTCTTTCTCGTGCTTGAAGGCAAAGTCGAGATCTTCGAGCTCGACGACTACGGCGAGCCCAACGTCTTCACCGTCCACGGCGAGCGCCAGTTCACCGGCGAGCTCGACCTGTTCAACGACCGCCAGATCCTTGTCAGCGGCCGCGCCGGCACCGACAGCCGCGTCATTCGCGTGAAGCGCGCCGAATTTCGCCGGCTCGTCATCGCCGAGCCGGACATCGGCGAAATCATCATGCGGGCGTTCATCCTGCGGCGCGTCGGACTGATCCTGCACGGGCAGGCCAGCGTGGTGGTGATCGGACCAGGCCATGGCAGCGATACGCTGCGCCTGCAGCGGTTCCTGACCCGCAACGCCTATCCGCTGCGGCTGTTGGACACCGATATCGATCCCACCGGCGACGGCTTCGTCACCTGCCTCGACCTCACCCCTGACGACCTGCCGGTCGTGGTCGCGCCGGGCGAGCGCGTGCTGCGTAATCCGACCAATGCTGCACTTGCCGATAAACTCGGATTGACCGAGCGCATCGAGGCCGGGCGCGTGTACGACGTTGCCGTGGTCGGCGGCGGTCCGGCGGGCCTGGCGGCCGCGGTCTATGCCGCCTCGGAGGGACTCGACACCATCGTGCTCGAAGGCATGGCGCCGGGCGGTCAGGCCGGGACGTCGTCCAAGATCGAGAACTATCTCGGATTCCCCACCGGCATTTCCGGACAGGCGCTCGCCGGACGCGCCCAGGTCCAGGCCCAGAAGTTCGGCGCACGTCTTGCGGTCTCGCGTATGGTCGTCGGCCTCGACTGCGAGGGGCTGCCTTACCAGTTGCGCCTCGATGACGGCCAGTCGATTGCCGCCAGCGCGGTGGTGGTGGCGACAGGCGCCCGCTACCGCAAGCTCGACGTGCCCAATTACGACAGGTTCGAAGGTCAGGGCGTCTATTACGCCGCCACCGCCATGGAGGCGCAGCTCTGTGCCGACGAGGATTTAGTGGTCGTCGGCGGCGGCAACTCGGCCGGGCAAGCTGCCGTGTTCCTCGCCCGCACCGCCGCCCATGTCCATATCCTGGTGCGCGGCAACGGCCTCGCCGCGACGATGTCGGACTATCTCGTGCAGCGTATCGCGTCGTCGCCCAAGATCACGGTGCACCCTCGCACCGAGATTTCCGCGCTCGAGGGCGATCATTTGCTGCGCCAGGTCACGTGGACCAATCGCGACAGCGGGGCGGTCGCGACGCATCGCATCGGCAGCGTATTCGTGATGATCGGCGCCGAGCCGAACACCGAGTGGCTCAACGGCTGCCTCGACCTCGACGGCAGAGGTTTCGTCAAGACCGGGAAAAGCGCCGACGGCCGCGCCCTCGCCTCCCCGTTCGCGACCACGCGCGCCGGCGTCTTCGCCGTCGGCGACGTGCGCTCGGGCTCGGTCAAGCGCGTGGCCTCAGGCGTGGGCGAAGGATCCGTCGTGGTGCAGGCGATCCACCAGTTCCTGCACCCGGGCGTGGAGTAGACGGCAGTAAGGCGTCGTTGGATCGCCGCGTCGGCTTTTGTGCATCGTGACTGTCAGTCGGCCACGCCGCGGCTTGCGGCAGGGCCGCCGCCCACGACACTCCGGATCGCGGGTCAGTGCAACCGCTCGTCCTCCCCCACCACCTGCAGATCGATCCGGCCGATCAGGTCGACACGCTCCGCCTCCGCCGCCTTCAGCGCTGCCGACGTCTGTTCCAGCGTGCTGGTGTTCGACCCGAACACAACTGTACCACCGATCACGCCGGTGATCGCGGCCAGCACGCCCACCGGATCGAACCGCATCACTCCGAGCGTCATGGTGACGACGACGAGGGCGCCAAGCGCGATCGCGACTTTCGCAATCAGGATCGCCTTGCGGCAGCGCTCGATGGTTTCGGCAAGGTCTTCGATCCGGACTTCGAGCCGGGCGATGTGTTCGCGCAGGTCCCCGTCGGGCATGTAACCGGCTCGCGCCGTCTCTGATCGGCTTTCGTGCGCGGCGGCGGGACTTCGCGGCCGCGCAGGGCGCTAACAAGCGCGAGCGCGGGCGGGATTGCAAGCCCCGCCGGGCGCGCCCCAGCCGCAGCTTCGATCCGGCCGGTGAACCTGCCTCAGCAGACCCGCACGTAATATCCGTCGCCGTTGTGGAACGCCATCGCCGAGTATCCGAGACCGTTGGCTTGATAGACGATTTCATTGGCGCGCCGCATCGTGGCGTACGGGCCGAAGGTCGTGCATGACTGGGCGAGTTCGATCGCGGCCAGCGGACTCGTGCTCGCACCGTGTCCGGGTGTAGTCGCCGCCACGATGATGGCGAGAGACGACGCCATCGCGGTGGCAACCACGGTAGACGCCGGTCGCACGCGAAGCACGATTGGGTTGTGCATGGAACTCTCCATCGTCGCAGGCGCGGCGCGGCACGCGCCGCCCGCACCGTGCCGAGGGTAAAGCCTTTACCGCGGCGCGAATGTGAGACGGCTCACCCATGGGGGCAAAGCAGGTAGGTTCGGTCACCCCGGCGCACGGCGCGGGTCGTCGCCGCGGCGGGCTTTGGCCGGCGACCGACGGCTGGCGTCATCGCGGGCACGAGGTCTTCGAGAATGCTCGCAGTGGCCGGCGGCAGATGTGCGGGGTTAGGACGCTGGATTTCAGAAGGATACAGCGTCCTTGGGGCCGGCCTCCCCTGCGGCATCGTCGAGCGGACGACGTCTCAAGAGTCGATTCCTGCATGCGCGTCAAGGGACCACGCCGGTTGCCGTCGCAGCTGCCGGAGCGCCGTGGAAAAAACCTCGGTTAAGATCCGCTTTGCTGCGTCTGCGCCGATGCGCGCGAGCAAGGTGCGAGCCTGCCGCCGGCAAGGCTCACCGGGCGCAAGATCGCCGATCCGCTATGTTGCGGAATGCTTGTGGTGGTGGCGGCTCTGGTGATGCGTTGACGTTCTGTGCCTGGTGGTCGTCGTCGGTTGAGCTGCCTCATAGCCTTGAGAGCTTTGATAGCCTTGGGCAGGCGGCGAATCGAAAACCATACCGTTGAATTCCACCGGCTTCTGGGCTTGAGCTTGAGCTTGAAATGGCGCAACCACCATGCCGAGAGAGAAGGTCAGGATCGCAAGGCGCTTCATTTTAGCCTCTCCAATTTTTGAACTTTGTTGATGTGTAACCAGCGTAAATTTCTGGCCCGACGGCAAGGAACGTTTCCGTAAAATCCGGCCTTCCGACCGTTAAGCGCGAGTGAATTTTTGCGCCGAAGCGGCGCGACCACGCCAATTCGCGAACCGCCAGAACGACAACACCTGCACACGGTGACGTCGGACGCTACGAGCGTCCGATGCCTGTGAAGCTGACGGCGCGCGCTGCCCTGCGCTACAGCATCAGATCGAACTGATGGAAGATCGATGCGAACTCGTAAGGGTGCTGCGCGATCCCGCTGCTGTCCGGTGAGGCATAGTGCGCACCCGCGCTGTTGCCGTTGTCGCGCGCAACGGACCACATCGCGAGCCGCACTATGTCGTTGTCACTCCTGGCATAGTCGAGCAGCGCCTGCGCGTCGGCGAGCGTAAACACCTCGGAGGCGATGTCGTTCACTCCGATCATCGGGGTGATGCCGATCTTGGCGTGCAACCCGAGATCGGTCAGCTGCTGCTGGGTGGCTTCGGCCGCGCTGATGGCGTTGAATCCCATGCGGCCGCCGTTGTCGATCGCCGTCCCGTAGTCCATCGCCATGATATTGACGACGTCGATCGCCACCCCGTCGCGTTTGGCGCTGGCCAGCAGGTCGATACCGCTCGCGGTCAGGCCGGTCGGCAGTACCGGCAGCGTGTAGGAGATCGTCAGCTCCGGATTGGCGGCCTTGAGTCCCACCAGCGCCTGGTCGCGCAGCGTGATGGAATGCTGGTCGAACACCGCCGCTCCCTCGATGTCGAAGTCGAGCGAGGTGACGTGATAGCGGTCGATCACCGACTGATAGGACGCCTGCAGGCTCGCCGCGCTGCCCGCGGTCAGCGCGGGCTCCTGCCCGAAGGCGCCGCCGAACGAGATCGTGATGTTGCCGCCCGCGGCCTGGATCGCGTGCACCTGCGAGAGGATGGTGGTGCCGTTGGACAGCGTATCATCGCTGATCGCGCCGCTCCCTTGCCAGCCGATGCCGTGGTCGGAGCTGAGCACGAAGGCGAGCGTGAAATTCTTGATGCCGGACGCCGCCGAAATGGCCGCAAGATCGGCCGCGACCGGCATCGCCATGTCGATATAGGGACTGAACTCATGCGCGTGGCTGTCACCGCCGGGAGCGGGCAGCGTCGCGGCGGCGGTATGCACCGAGATCGGGCTAGCTCTGGCAGATGAACTGTCCGCATCCAACGCCGCCACCGTGAACGCATAGGTCGTATCCGGTGCCAGGTTGGACACGGTGTAGCTGGTGCCAGCGGTGATCGCGATCTGTTGGCCGTTCTCGAACACCGCATAGCCTGTAACCGCGCCGTTACCGGGCACGGTCGAGGCGTTCCAGCTCAGCATGGTGGCACTGCTCGAGGTTCCCGCGGCCGCAAGCCCGGTCGGCACGGTGGGATCGACATGCGACGGGTCGAGCGGGCCGACGATGCTCCAGGGCTGTCCGGCGCCGCCGCTGTTGTGGGCGGGGTCATTGCCCTGCGTCCACCACCGCGCTTGGTAGATCACGCCGTCCTCGACCGCGGTCATGCCCGCGGTATAGACGCTCGTCGCCGACCAGGCGGTCGGCGCGTGCGGAACGTCGCCGTCGATGACGGTCCACGGCTGTCCGCCGCCGCTGTTGTGCGCGGGATCCACGCCCTGCGTCCACCAGTTGGCTTTGTAGGTGACGCCGTTTTCGATCACCATCATGCCGGCGGTGTAGATGCTTGTCGCCGACCAGTCGGTTGCGCTGCCACCCGGCGGCACGACGGGCGGCGGCGTTACCACCGGAGGCGTAACCGGAGGTGGCGTGACCGGCGGCGGTGTCATCGGCGGCGATGTGCCGGGCGTGCCGCTGAGCACATCAGTCCACTCGGTGACCGCCGATGCATCCTTGGCGGCGATGTTGGCGAGCCTAAGCTCGCTCAGCTGCGTGTGCGCAAGGGTATAGGTCTGCTGGTTGGACGGGATCGCGATGACCACCGCGCCGTTGATCTCGCTGACCGTGAACTGCTCGGCTTGAAACCAGCCGAAATCGAGAATGTCGGTGGCCGCGTTGAAATCGATGTTGGTGTTGGTTCCCCAATTCCAGGCAATGTGGGTCGTCGCCACGGGGCGCCTCCATGGTTGAATTCGGCCGCCCCGCCAAAATCGCTAAGGAGCTTATTGATCCGGGCGCCGGGGTCAACGGGAGGCGAAACCCGCGATGGGCCGGCCAATGGTCGCATCCTACGGCCAGCCCGGGAGCGCCGGAACCGAATGCATGGACGGCATGTTGAGCCCGGGAGTGGCCGCTGCAGCGGCCACTCCCGTCTTTTGTATTGGAGCCCGCCATGTCCAAAAAGCCATCAAAAACTGCGTCCAATAACCCGCGCACCAAATCTCCTTCGCTCCATACCGGGGAAGGCGGCGAGACCCATCAGATCGTCACGACCCTCGAGCGCACCCTTACCACCAACCAGGGCGCGCCCGTTTCGGACAATCAGAACTCCTTGAAGAGCGGAGAGCGCGGACCGACCCTGATCGAGGATTTCATCCTGCGGGAGAAGATCACTCATTTCGATCACGAACGCATCCCGGAGCGCATCGTCCACGCCCGCGGCTCCGGCGCCCATGGCTTCTTTCAGCCGGTCAAGTCACTGGCCAGATTGACCAAGGCGGCGTTCCTGCAGGATCCGACGACGAAGACCGAGGTTTTCGTGCGGTTTTCCACCGTCGCCGGCGGCGCCGGCTCGGTCGACCTCGCCCGCGACGTCCGCGGCTTCGCGGTCAAGTTCTACACCGAGGAAGGCAACTTCGATCTGGTCGGCAACAATATCCCGGTCTTCTTCATCCAGGATGCCATCAAGTTTCCCGATCTCATCCATTCGGTGAAGATGGAGCCGGACCGCGGCTTTCCCCAGGCCGCGTCGGCGCACGACACGTTCTGGGACTTCGCGTCGCTGATGCCGGAAAGCATGCACATGCTGACTTGGGTGATGTCGGACCGTGCCATCCCGCGCTCGTATCGGATGATGGAAGGTTTCGGCATCCACACCTTCCGCATGATCAACGCCACGGGCGAATCTACCTTCGTCAAGTTTCACTGGCGTCCGGTTGCCGGCTCCGCCTCGGTGATCTGGGACGAGGCCGTCAAGATCAGCGGCGCCGATCCCGATTTCCACCGCCGCGACCTGTACGAGGCGATCGAGAAGGGGGACTTTCCCGAATACGAATTCTGCATCCAGAGTTTCGACCAGCGCACCGCCGATCGCTTCGATTTCGATATTCTCGATCCCACCAAGCTCATTCCCGAGGAGGTGATCCCGCTCGAGGTGATCGGCAAGATGGTGCTCAACCGCAACGCCGACAACTTTTTCGCGGAGACCGAGCAGGCGGCCTATCATCCCGGCAACGTCGTGCCCGGCATCGACTTCTCCAACGATCCCCTGCTGCAGGGGCGGCTGTTCTCCTATACCGACACCCAGCTCCTGCGGCTTGGTGGTCCGAACTTCCACGAGCTCGAGATCAACCGCCCGCGCTGTCCGATGCGCAACTTCCAGCGTGACGGCATCAAGCGCCAGCTCGTCGCCAAGGGCCGCGTCGCCTACGAGCCCAACAGCCTCGCTCCCGATGGACCGCGCGAAAATCCCACGCTTGGATACACGACCTTCGCTGCGAATGCAGCGAGCAATGAGCACGGGGACAAGTTGCGCGTGCGGCCTGAGAGCTTCGCCGACCACTACAGCCAGGCGCGCCTGTTCTTCCGCTCCATGTCGGAGCCGGAACGGCGCCACATCATCAGCGCCTTCGCCTTTGAGCTCGGCAAGGTCGAAACCGTGGCGGTGCGCAAGCGCATGCTTGGCCACCTGATGATCATCGATGAAAATCTGGGGGCGGGCGTCGAAGGCGCGCTCGGCATGGAGGGCGCGGCCGACGACATCACGCCGGCGCGTGAACCGCTCGACATGAAGCCCTCTCCGAGTCTAAGCCTCGTCATGAAGGCAAAGCCGACGCTGGCCGGCCGCAAAGTCGCGGCATTGGTGACCGACGGCGTCGACGACGGCCTGCTCGCGTCGCTGCGCAGCGACGTCGAAAAGGAGGGCGCGCAGCTCGCGATCGTGGCGCCGAAGATCGCCGGCGTGACGACGGAAAAGGGCAAGAAGCTCGCGGCCGATCATGCGTTGTCGGCAGCGCCTTCGATTTTCTTCGACGCGGTCGCATTGCTTCCCTCGCAGGAGGGCGCTGCGCTGCTGGCGAAGGAAGCGGCCGCCGTCGACTGGCTGCGTGATGCCTTCGGTCATCTCAAGGTGGTGGGACACGTGGAGGCGGCTGTGCCGATCTTCCAGAAGGCGGGAGTGGCGCCCGATGCAGATGAAGGCGTGATCGCGCTCGCCGGGTCGAAAGGTGTCGGGAGCTTCATCAAGGCCGCCAAGCAGCATCGCATCTGGGAGCGCGAGCCGACGCTGCGCAGCCCAGGCTAGCCAAGAGTGCGGGGCTCTCGACGCTGCGGAACGGCTCGCGCCCACCGAGCGCGCGGTGAAACATGTGGTCAGTTTGATATCACGGGCGCCGACGCTAAGTGGAGCACCTGCTCCGCATTTCGTCGCAGCCGCTCGATCGCTTCGCTGGCGGCTGTCTCGGCCTTGCCGCGATCAGGCTCGGTGACCACGCCACTCTCGAGAGTGCGTCCCGTCGGCCCATCGTAAATGAACCAGCGCCAGACGATCCCGCGACCGCGCGGATATTTTCGGAGCCTATAGCGGTAGTCGCGCTGAACCATCGCCGGAATATGCCGCAGCGGGCGGCTCATTTCCAGCTTGAGGGGCAAACCTTCACCTGTTTATTGCAAAACCTTTCGCCCTGAAACCTATAGTGTGTGGATTAAAGCGGTATTTAAGCACTTTTTCCGCCGCCGAACGAAACTTGTCATGCGCGTGATACACTCACGAGGTATGCTGGTGGATTGTCCAGTCGTCCCCGCTCGAATGTCCCGCGGCACAATTTTGCAAGCGTGCGCCGGCATGCGCGGGGGCGTCTCTTTGTCGTGAGGTGTCCCAACCGCTTGTTGCGGGTCCCCCGTCGCCACCAGGCTTGCGGACGACGACTTTTCGGTGCGGCCACGTCGCATTCGTGGGCCAGCATCGATTGCCGGATGAAGAATAATGGTACGAAAAACAATAACCCGCGCAGATCTGTGCGATGCGGTCTACCAGACGGTCGCCGTGTCGCGGACGGAATTGGCCGCGCTCGTCGAGCTCGTGCTCAGGGAGATCAGCGATTGCCTGACGCGGGGCGAAACTGTCAAGCTCGCGACGTTCGGGTCGTTCGTTGTTCGTGAGAAGGCCCGATCGGTAGGTCGCAACCCGAAGACCGGCAAGGAGGTCGCTATCCCCGCACACCGCGTGCTGGTGTTCAGGCCATCCCCGGTCTTGAAACGACGCGTCAAATCCTCAGGACATCCCGATGCCGGGACCACCGTTCACATGACGAGGTCGTAGAGCTTGACCTCCGCCTTCGAGCCCTTGAGCGCGCGGGCGTGGCGCACGATCTCCTTGTGCGCGTCGCTCCCACGATAGCGCTCGATGTCGGCTTCGCTGTCCCATTCGGAATAGGAAATGAGCTCGTGGGCATCCCGACAGCGCAGAAGTTTCTCGGAAATGCAGCCTTTCTGCTGGATCATCAGGGGTGCGCATTCGCTCTTCCAGACCTGCAGGGCTTTGTCGGTTTCGGACGGATCGATCTTGATGTGAATGAGCCGGATGATGGACATGGCGAGCCTCCTGGGGTGCCTAGACAACGCCGCAGGGCCGGGTTTGGTTGTGAGTCCTCCCTGCAGCGATCCTCCTTGTCCCAGAACCGTGCCGTCAGCCCGGGGTCTGCGACAAATCGGCGGAGTCAGGCGCTACCTGGTCCCGATCGGCGGGCTCGTCGTGATCATCGGCGTGCTCGCGTTTGCGATGTCGGGCGGTCGCCTGCCCGGAACCGTCAACTCGCCGAGCGCGGACGTCAGCGGCAAGACGGCGCAATAATCAACGCATCCGTCTGGACGCCGGATTACCCTCGACGGGTCTCGTAGGGCGCGGGAGAAGGTTCCGTCCCGCATTCCGGCGGCGCTCCCAAGGTTCCGAGGCGGCTCCGTCCGGTGCGGGAACGCCCGTGGAAGCGTCCGGCACCCGGAAGTTCCAAAGCGTCGCCCCGAAGGTTTTCCACACCTCTCCCGTGGGCGTCATCTCGCCTTCACGGCCGGCATGTACGCACGCGAGCGTTACCCCGCACGCCTTCCGCCCCGCGCTCGTGCGCGGGGCTTTTTTTGCCCTTGTGCGACCAACCGGCGGGAAACGGCATCGCCATCGAAATCCGGTGCCCGATCGTTGCAACGGCCGTCACTTTCGGACAACGCTACGGTTGATTCATCTGGCTTGCAGGATTTTGAAATCGGGTCATTCGGTGCCCTCGAGCCCCTTTGCGGTACACTCCTGCTCACCAGCCTCCGGCAATTCAGTGGCGAGAATTTCGAGCGCCGCGTTGCCGCAGTGCCCGCCCCCGCACCGGTCGAAATCCCGGTCGGCGTCGAACGCCCGTTGCCGAAGTCCCCCAGTCGATGCAAGTCGCACTCAATTTGGGCCCGCGCCCGGCTTGTGTGGCGTCGGCCCGCAGCCCCTTCAAGAACATTTGGCTTGCAGTGTTCGCAACATCAGCTCATTCGGTGCGCTTGAATTGTTTTGCGGGTTGCTCATGCCCGCAGAACGCGGGAATCGCATGGCAAAGAACGCTGCTCCGAAGAGCCTGCTGACTGGGGACCTGTCGCGTGCGGGCTTCCTGCGGCTTGCCGGCGGCATGGGTGCTGCCCTTCTCGGTCAAGAATTCGCCATTGCGCAAGCCCGCCATGAGGGAACAGCGATGCAGACACGCCCTATTCCGTCGAGCGGCGAGCCGTTGCCGGTCATCGGCTGCGGTACCTATGTCGGGTTCGATATTGGGGCTGACAGCGAGAAGCTCAGGGCGCTCGCCGATGTGGTCCGCGCGCTCCGCGGTGCCGGTGGCAAGGCGTTCGACAGCTCGCCGATGTATGGTCGTGCCGAGGCCGTGCTGGGCGACCTGCTGGCGGCCGCACCGGACCCCGAGCGCACATTCATCGCCACCAAGGTCTGGACGCGCGGGCGCCAGGCCGGCATCGCGCAGATGGAGCGTTCCTTCGATCTGCTGCGGGTCAAGCGCATCGATCTGATGCAGGTGCACAATCTCGTCGACTGGCAAACGCATCTGGGAACGCTGCGCCGTTGGAAACAGGACGGCCGCATCCGCTATCTTGGGGTCACGCATTACACCGCAAGCGCCTTCGACGAGTTGGAGGCGGTGATGCGCAACGAGAAGCTGGATTTCGTCCAGCTCAATTATTCCCTCGACGATCGCGTCGCGGAGCGCAGGCTGCTGCCGCTTGCGGCCGAGCGCGGCATTGCGATTTTGGTCAACGTGCCGTTCGGCGGCGGCGGCCTCCTGCGTCGCCTCCGCGACCGCCCGCTGCCGGACTGGGCGGCCGATATCGGCTGTACCAGTTGGGCGCAGATCCTGCTGAAATTCGTTCTTGCCCAGCCGGCCGTCACCTGCGTCATACCCGGCACGGGAAATCCGGCGCATATGGCCGACAACTGCCGGGCCGGATCCGGAGCGCTGCCGGATGCCGCGTTGCGCAACCGCATCATCGCGGAGTGGGACGCCGGGAGATAAAGCGTGAGTCCTTTCTCCCGAGGACATCGCCTCACACTGACGTGATGACGGCAACCTTTGACTTGCCACGATGGTTCGCCTCCTCGGATTGGTATTTTCCCTGGAGATCAATCATGACTGATGATGTCGTCGACCACGGCCGCCGTAGTGTGCTTCGCATCGGCGCTGCCGCGCTGCTCGCGGTCTACGCGCCGCCCCGGTTTGCGTCCGCGCAGCCCGCCACGAACAAGCTCAAGATCGGCATCATCGGCGCGGGCCACATCGGCAGCACCATTGGCGGCTTCTGGGTCAAGGCCGGCCATCCCGTCCTGTTTTCCTCGCGCCATCCGGAGGAGCTCAAGGCGCTCACCAACGGGCTTGGACCCTTGGCCGAGGCCGGGACGGTCGAGGATGCGCTGGCGTTCGGCGACACGATCTTCCTTGCGGTGCCGTACAAGGCGGTGCCGCAGATCGCCAGGGACTACGCGCCGAAATTCATCGGCAAGGTGGTGCTGGACGCCGGCAACGCGGTCGCGGCGCGCGACGGCGAGGAACTCTTGAAGGAAACCAGGGACAAAGGTATCGGCAACACCACGGCGGCCTATTTCCCCGGCGCCCGCGTGGTGCGCGCCTTCAACTCCATGAGCGTCGCCTACTTCGTCAAGGAGTCGCATCGCAGGGGCGAGCCGATGGCGATCCCGATCGCGGGCGACGACGCACATGCGGTCGCCGTCGCCAGCCAGCTCGTGCGCGATGCGGGCTTCGAGCCCGTAGCCGTGCCGCTTGCCCGCGCGCAGGAATTCGCGCAAGGCGGACCGCTCTACGGACAGCAGCTCACAGCCGGGGAATTACGCCAGCGCTTCGGCTTGGCGCAATGACACCATCCCGGCTGGAGGGCTCCGCAGCGGCGCCTGACCATCCGTTTCAACGGATTCTTCGCCAACTCATCGACGTGAGACCCCAGGAGCTGCCGGCGCTCGGCTGGTGCTGGCTTTATATCTCGTCAGTCCTTGCGTCCTACTACATCCTGCGGCCGATCCGCGACCAGATGGGGGTCGCGGGCGGCGTCGACAATCTGCAATGGCTGTTCACCGGTACGCTCGTCGTCATGATCGTGCTGAACATCCCGTTTTCGGCGCTGGTGAAGATGCTGCCGCGTCGCCAGTTCATTCCGCTGACGTATCGTTTCTTTGCCGTGACCATCCTGGCGTGCGGCGCGGCCCTGCATGTTGCCACACCCGAGCAGACGGTGTGGATCGGCCGCTTCTTCTTCATCTGGACCTCGGTGTTCAACCTGTTCGTGGTCTCGATCTTCTGGGCCATGGTTGTCGACATCTTCACTTCCGAGCAGGGCAAGCGCCTGTTCGGATTCATCGCCGCCGGCGCGACGATCGGGGCCATCATCGGTTCCGCCGTGACCGCCTCGCTCGCGCAGTCGGTCTCGCAGCCGGTTCTGCTGCTCGGAGCGGCGCTGTTGCTCGAGGTCTCGATCTGGTGCGTGCGGCGGCTGTCGCGCCTGTCGGTGACGCTGAGCGAGCGTCCGCATCCCGAGCGCGGCGAAGCTCCGGTCGGCGGCTCTGTGTTCGCCGGTCTCATCAAGACCTTGCGCTCGCCATATCTGCTCAATATCGGGGTTTTCCTGCTGCTCTATGCGGTAACGTCGACGTTGCTCTACTTCGACCAGGCGAGCATCGTATCCCGCAGCTTTAACGATCGCGGCGCGCAGACAGCGTTTTTCGCGACCATCGACCTGGCGGTGAACATCCTCACGCTCGTGACCCAGATTTTCCTCACCGGTCGTCTGCTGCGTTGGCTCGGGGTCGGCATGGCGCTCGCGCTGCTTCCGGCGATGACGATGCTCGGCTTCGGTCTGCTCGCCGTGCTGCCCACGCTGGCAGTGATCGTCGGATTCCAGGTCCTGCGTCGCGCGGGCAATTTTGCCCTGACCCGGCCGGCGCGCGAGGTCCTGTTCACAGTGGTGCCGCGCGAGGACCGCTACAAAGCCAAAGCTTTCATCGACACTGCGGTGTACCGCACCGGCGATCAGGTCGGCGCCTGGTCCTACGCGCTGATCGGCGCCCTGGGCTTCGGCGCCACGCAGGCCGCCGTGGTTGCCGTCATTCTGTCGGCAGCCTGGCTCGCAAACAGCCTGTGGCTCGGACGACGGCAGGCCATCCTTGCCACACAGGACACCGACCGCGAGCCGATCGAACGAGCGGCCGCCGCATGATCTTGTCCGCAACGTCGTAACGTTTCGGGATCATGCGCTAACCGGCCGGGCGCACCCTGAGCGCCACCGCGATCCAGGCGGCACCGTAAAAGATCAGTTCAATGCCCAGGAACAGGCCGATCACCCAGAGTCCGGAGACCGGCCATTGCGCGAGGATGAGGATACCGAGCACCAACGTGATAAGGCCGTTGAGCGCGTGCCATCCCCACTCCGGCAAGGAGATCACGAACGGGGTGATCAGCTGGAACAGACCGGCCACGAGGAAGAACGCGCCCATCAGCAACGTCAAGATCTCGGCGGTGATCACCGGCCTCCACACGATCAGCGCTCCGAGCACCCCGAACAGGAGCGCACTCAGCCAATGTTGAAACAGGCCGGCCCATTTTCCGACCATGATCGCCTGGACGACCTCGATGCCGGCGGCGATCAGCAGCAGCCACCCGAAGAACAGCATGGAGACCACGGTGGCTGCCACGGAGCGCGCGATTGCGAGACATCCGAGCAGCACCAGGCAGATGCCGAAGGCCAGGAACCAACCCCAATTGTTGATGATCTCGGCAGGAATCCGGACGTCCAAAGCCTGGATCTCGGTCATGGCGGTCTCCTCTGCAGAGGGCGCGGCGTCGCCCGACCCATGGCGGGTCGCCGGCTGGTCAGAAACGTTGCTACAGGAATCGCGCGCAGAGTCTTATTCCGCTGTCGGATGAAATCAAGGCACCACGCGCATGTGACCAGTCTGGCCGGGCAGCGGGCGTCCGTTAAATCCAGGAGACCATCCATGAAACGAGAAGTCATCCGCGTTGAGCCCCTGTCGACCTACCTGGAAAACTGGAAGGCGCCGACCTCGGCCGTTACGCGCAGCGGCGACACGATCTATGTCTCCGGGTTTCCGCCCTTCGACCCCGACACCGGAAAGGTGGTCGAAGCCCCGATCGAACGCCAGACTGAGCTTGTTCTGGAACAGATGAAGCTCTGCCTCGAGGCGGCGGGCTCGTCCCTGGAGAACGTGCTCAAATGCAACGTGTATTGCACCTCGGTTGAGAAATTCACAGCCGTCAACGCGGTCTATGCTCGTTATTTTCCCACGGACCCGCCCGCCCGGATATTTGTCTGCGTTCCCGCCTGGCCCGGACCTTTTGACATCGAGATCGACTGTATTGCTACGCGATAGAGTGCGCCCTCCGAGTGGAGAGGCAACTCGACGGGATCCCATCGACGCGGCCGCAACCGCCGAAGGTGATCGAATGAGGGGCCGCGGCGCTAGCCGGCCTTGAGGCGCGGCAGCAGGGCGAGCGCATTCTCGCGGTCGATCCTGCGCAGATCGCCCTCGCCCAATCCGAATGCGGCGAGCGCCTTGACGTATTCGTCGCCGAAGCGGAACGGATAATCCGTGCCCCACAGAATCTGCGACGCCGGCACGAACCTCGTCAGCGCCGCCAGCGGAACCGGATGCGCGATCTGGGCGATGTCGTAGTAGAACCGCTGCAGCTCGGCCATCGCGCCATCCGGCACCGTCTCGGCCAGTTTCTTGTTGAGCGACGGCGTGCGGATGAGACGCTCGGCGAGGAACGGCGCGGTCCCTCCCCCGTGCGAGAAGATCCAACGTATGTCCCGGTAACGCACCGCGGTTCCGCTGAACAGGACGCGGGCTATCGCGCGGGTCGTATCCGTGCCGTACTCGATCACCGGCTCACGGATCTCCGGCACCATCGGATCCCGGCAGCAGTTCGGCGCATCGGGATGGGTGTAGATCACCGCCTTGCGCCGGTTGAGCTCCGCGATCACCGGCTCGAATGCCGGATCGCCCAGCCACAGGTTGCCGTAGCTCGTAAATACCGAAACGCCGTCGGCCTTGAGCACGTCGAGCGCGAACTCGATCTCGCGCAAGCTCCCTTCGACATCGGTGAGCGGCAGCGCGGCGAACATGCCGAAGCGGCCGGGATGGTCCTGCACCAGCCTCGCGGCGTATTCGTTGCACTCGCGCGCGACGCGGCGGCCATCCTTGCCGCTGAAGGCACTCCCCGGTGTGGTGACCGACGTGATCGCAGTCGCGACGCCGGACCTGTCCATGTCCTCGAGCGATTTGGCGACGGTCCATGCAATGACCGGCGGCTGCAACTCGCTCTTGAACTCGGCCACGTATTTCGGCGGCGCAATGTGGTGATGGGTGTCGATGCGGTGGGGCTTGCCGGGGCTCGCCGCCGCGCCCTGGGCATCGGCCGTCCGCGGCCGCAGGCCCGCAGCGGCGCTGAGCCCGAAAGCGGCGGCTCCGCGCAGCAGACCTCGCCGGCTCGGCCCCCAGGCGCCCGTCGCAGGCTGATCGCAGCAGGCACAGCCGCGAAAGGAGTACCGGCGCTTTGTCTGGTTCATCATCATTCCCTGGCACCCGAGCCCCGTGTTGGACGCTGCCGGAGCGAAATCAAACCGCGAGCATACCCGGCACCGAAAAGCCAATGCCGCTTCGCGCTATGGGCCTTGGCCCCGGCTGAAGGAGTGAACGGTTCGCTCCCGCAACCGCACCGGGTCGCGCTCGCCCTCGTCCGCCAATTCGATGATCTTCTTGGCGACCATCTCGGTCGCCGGGTCGCTCCGATCGACCAGGCGCAACTCGCGTAAGGTTTCCTCGAACGCCGTGGTCAACACCTGGAGCTCGTCCGGCGAAAACACACGGCCTTGCAGCGCGCGATTGATCGGCATCGCGATGGCCCCCATTGGTCTGGATCGTGCAGAGGGCGGGAGCCAGCGGCCTTCCCAATCATCGCCAACCCCCGAATGCGGCCGATGATTGACAAGAATAGCCGATCGGTTTCGCCACGCAAAATGGAATTTGTAAATCCGCGCGCGCGGCCGCGCCCGTGTTGCGGCCGTCCCTTGCGCAACGATCACCGCGGTCGGAGGATCGCCCGGTTGAGGCTCGTGGGGTCGGGCGTATATTGACTCCGCATGCCCCGAGCGCCGTCGCCGCGTCAACGCTCTTCCTCCCGCTTCCTGGCCCGCGTGCTTGCGGGCGCGCAGCCCGCGCCGTTCCCCCGCTTCATTCCGCCGGCGCTTGCCACGGCGCGCGCCAAAGTGCCTGCGGGAGCGGACTACGTGCACGAGGCCAAGCTCGACGGCTACCGCATTCAGGTGCACCTGCAGGACGGCCGCGTGGCGCTCTATACGCGCTCCGGCCTCGATTGGAGCGGCCGGCTAGCGGCGGTCGCCGCCAGCGTTGCGCATCTGCCGGCAGGGAAGCTCGTCATGGACGGTGAGATCGTGTCGGTGGATGCAGGCGGCCGGCCCAATTTCTCCGCGCTGCAGGATGACCTCAAACGCGGGCGCAACGACCGGATGGTCTACTACGCCTTCGACCTCCTCCACCTCGACGGCTTTGACACCCGCGCGGCGCCACTCGTCGCCCGCAAGCGCGTGCTGGGATCCTTCCTTGCCGAGGCGTCCGTGCCGGGCGTCATGTACAGCGAGCATTTCGTGGACGGCGCCGGCCTCTACGCGCGCGCCAGCGAGCTCGAGCTCGAGGGGGTGGTGTCCAAGCGCGCCGAGGCCCCCTACCGGTCCGGTCGTTCCGAGGATTGGGTCAAGGTGAAATGCCCGCGCCGCGGCCGCTTTGTCGTGGTCGGCTACGTTCCCGGCGCCGGCGGGATTGCCGCGCTCCGCCTCGGGCGCCGCGACGGCGATCAGCTGCGCTATGTGGGCAAGGTCGGAACCGGCTTCACGCGCGAGACCGCCGCCGCGGTCCGACGCCAGCTCGAGGCGGTCGCGGTGAAACGCTCACCGCTGACGAGCCCGATCAGGTCGCCGGACACGACGTGGGTGGCGCCCCAATTCGAAGCGGAGATCACCTATGGCCACCTCACCAACGACGGGCTGGTCCGGCACGCATTGTTCAAGCGGCTGGTGCCGGGCGATTGAACGGACGGTCTCGGTGAGGACATGCGAGTGGACCGTGCGCCATGGCATGTGCCCGGCTAAGCGCCCGGCCTGCTGAACGCATCGTTCATCGCCGCTTCAGGGCACACGGACTATCTGGAGAGCGGAGGAGCTCGCCATGAAGTCGGCTTCACTGGTGCTCGCGGCCTGCATCGCTGCCGGTGGGGCGTTCGAGGCGCGGGCGGGCGAATATCGGGTGGTCGGCCCCGGCTGGTTGCGCCATGGGCCGCCCGGACCGGGCCGATACCTGCCGCGCCATGTCCCGCGCGGGGCCGTCGCCGTGCAGTATCACGGGAGTACCCGCCCGTCCGGAGAAGACATCGCGGCCGGCATTCTGACGGCCGTGGTACCGCTCGTTCTGCCGGGCCTGCGCGTAGTGCCGGCCACGCCGCCCGCGCCGGGCCCAGCCGCGCCGCCGCCCGACGCGCTTGCCGAGATCGAGCCCAATCCGCGCGGCATCACGCGCGCTGAAGTCGAGGCCGCGCTGGTCGACTGGTGCGGCCAGCGCCCCGACGCCCCGCTGTGCGTCAAGCTGCGCGCCCCCTGAAGCATGATCGCGCGGACGCAAAGAAAAAAGGCCCCGCGCAACGCGGGGCCGGAGGGAGGGATTTGATGACTCAGCAACCGCATGCGTATGCCGCGCCAATGGCGGCGGATGACGTGCTGAGCCGATTGCGGCGAAAGTTCAGGCCGCCTCAGCCTCCTGGTTGACGACGCTCTCGGCCAGTTGCGTCAAGGCCTGGTCCGTCTTCTTCTCTTCGGCCAGCGTCGCGTCCAACAGCTTGACCGCCCTGTCCATCCCCAATTCGCCCGCCCAGGTCTTGAGGGTGCCGTAACGGGAGATCTCGTAGTGCTCGACCGCCTGGGCGGCCGCCAGCAAGCCCGCATCGAGCGCGGGCGTGCCCTTGTATTCCTTCATGATTTCCTGCCCCTCCTCGATGATCCCCATAATCGCATCGCAGGTCTTGCCCTTCGGGGCTTCGCCCAGAATCTCGAATACCTGTTCGAGGCGTTTCACCTGTCCCTCGGTTTCGCCCTCGTGCTTCTCGAACGCAGCCCGCAGCGCGTCGGAGTTCGCGGCCTTCGCCATTTTCGGCAGGGCCGTCAGGATCTTCTTCTCGGCAAAGTAGATGTCCTTGAGCGTATCGTGAAACAGGTCTTGCAGCGTCTTCGTTTTTGCCACTGGGGCCTCCATCGTTGACTTGGTGAACGGACGAAACCCTCCCGAACATGGCGGGTTTCCGTAGGGGGTCGTCATTTGTCGGCCATCTCCGTCGTGTTGAAAGTCGCTCCGTCGCAGGAGCTCTCCCGCACCATCAAACATTCGGAGCACGCATTGTTCCGCGTTTGCTGACACGCGGCGAAATCCCGCGGTAAATGCGCGTCTGCCGGATATCGGACAGAGCGAAGCCGCCGAAGTGGCCGCAAGCGGTCCGGGAGCAGCTGCCCCGCTCCGCGCTCCCTGCGTGATGTCGGCTCTGCCGCGGCGGCGGAACCCGGGGCCGCCGGTTGCGTTGGTTCGATGGACCCGGCTCACTCTTCAGCCTAACAATCGGGTCCGAAATAGCCCCGCCAGGTCACCCCCTACCTGGCGGGGTTTTCCTTGCGCTTGCGGCGGAGACAACTATTCCGGAGTTTGACGAAGTCCCTTAGGCGCGGACTCCACATCCAGCGATCCCAGCGCCGTGCGCAATTGTTCGGCACTGTACGGTTTGGTCAGGAAGGCGATGTGCGCATCGTTCCTGAACAGGACCCGTAGCGTGTCTTCGCCGTACCCGCTTGCAATGACGATCGGCATGGCCGGGTACATCGCCCGTATCTCCGTGACCAGGACGTCGCCCTTCCAGTCCGGCAGGCCGACGTCGACGATGGCAGCGTCGACGTCCCCATCCACGTGCTTGAGCTTGTTCAGGGCTTCGGTCGCCGAGCCCGCGGTCTCGCTCTCGAATCCGAGCTCTTCAAGCTGATCGATCGTGGTGAGCTGGATCAGCATTTCATCCTCGACCAGGAGGACGCGTGGGGGCCTCGACGACTGCTCGAGAATGTCCCGCAGCTTGGACGCCAGCCCGGCATAGCTGAAAGGCTTGGTGATCAGATGCACGCCCGGCGCCAGCCGGCCGTCACGCACGATCGCGTCGCGGGAATAGCCGGTGGCCATGAGGACCCTGAGACCTTGCCGGTGGCGGCGCGCCTCGTCGGCGAGCTGCCGGCCGTTCATCCCGCCGGGCAGGCCGACATCCGTAAGCAACAATCGGATTTCAGGGTGTGCGTGCAACATCTGCAGCGCCGCCTCGCCCGTGCCAGCTTCGAGCGTAAGGTAGCCAAGCTCGTGCAGTATTCCCCTGGTGTGCACGCGCACGTCATGGTCGTCCTCGACCACCAGGATCGTCTCGGAGCCGCGGCTGCGCGCCGGCGGCAGGGCGGCCTCGGGCGCGGCCGCGACCTCTTCCGCGGCGAGCAGCCGCGGAAGGTAGATACTGACCGTGGTGCCGCGTCCGATCTCGGTATCGATCCTGACGTGTCCGCCCGATTGCCTCACGAAGCCATAGACCTGGGAAAGGCCGAGCCCGGTGCCCTGCCCCAGCTCCTTGGTCGTGAAGAAAGGCTCGAACGCCCGTTCCGCGACCTCCCGGGACATGCCGGAGCCGGTGTCCTTGATGCCAATCACGACATACTCTCCGGTCGGCACGTCCGCCGGGCCAGCGGCGTCGCTCTCGTCGACGTAGGCGTTGGCGGTCTCGATCGTGACCTTCCCGCCATCGGGCATGGCATCGCGCGCATTGACCGCGAGATTGAGAATCGCGACTTCCAGCTGGTTCGGATCGATGTGCACGTTCCACAGCGCGCGCGCCAGGATCGTCTCGATCTCGATCTCCTCACCGAGCGCGCGCCGCAGCAGGTCTGACAGGCCGGCAACCAGCTTGCTGACCTCCAGCACCTTGGGATCGAGCGGCTGTTGACGAGAGAATGCCAGAAGCCGCTGGGTCAGGGCGGCCGCGCGCTGCGCTCCGCGCATGGCGTTCTCCGCCGATTTGAGCAGCCGGGGAGCGTCGACTGTGGGACCCTGCAGGACGCGCTGCAGCGTCTCGATGTTGCCGATGATGATGGTGAGCAGGTTGTTGAAGTCGTGCGCGACGCCGCCGGTCAGTTGACCGATGCCTTCCATCTTCTGGGCCTGCGCAAGCTGTTCCTGCGTCCGCTGCAGGGCGAGCATGGCCTCGCGGCGTTCGGTGATATCCCGGGTGATCTTGGCAAAGCCGAGAAGGCGGCCATCCTGGCTGCGAATGGCGTCGAGCACGACGTTTGCCCAGAAGCGCGAGCCGTCCTTGCGCACACGCCAGCCCTCGGCCTCGAATTTTCCCACCCTGGCCGCGGTCTCCAGCGCCCGTCCGGGCAGATTCGCGGCGCGATCGTCTTCGCTGAAGAAACGGCTGTAATGGGAGCCGATGATCTCGCTGGTGCCATATCCCTTGAGGCGCTCGGCACCGGGATTCCAGCTCGTGATCACGCCGTTCGGGTCCAGCATATAGAGTGCGTAGTCGACGACGCCCGCGACCAGGAGACCGAAGCGGCCTTCCGCCTTTTCGCGCTCCTCGGCTTCCGCGATCAATCGCGCATTGCTCGCCGCCAGCTGGGCGGTGCGCTCGGCGACCTTGGCCTCCAATGCCTCTTCGCCTATGCGCAGCGTAGCCTCGATCCGTTTGCGTCGTTCGATTTCATCCTGGGCGGCACGGTAGAGCCTGGCCTTGTCGATGGCGATGCCGGCTTGCACGGCGATAGCCGCAACAATGCGCTCATCTCGCTCGCTGAATACCCCGATGTCCGGGTGCCCAAAGAACAGCCCGCCCAGCACCTCGCCCGACGGCGCCACCACCGGAGCGGCCAGATAGCTTCGCACCGGGAGATGTCCTTGCGGCATGCCGCGATGGGGCGAATTCTTGCCGTAGCGGGGATCGGCCGTGATGTCGTCGCTGCGGACGATACCTTCGCCCGTGAAGGTCGGTCCGAAGACGGCCGTGTTGCGCGGCATCGGAAATTTGGCGAAGGCCTCGCGCGGAGCTCCCGACAACGTATAGAGGGTGTAGGCCTCCCCCTTCTCATCGAGGACGTTGTAGAAGAACGAGCCGAACGCGGCGCCGGAAACCTCGGTGGCGGCATCGGTCACTATCTGGACCGCGCGTTCCAGGTCGATTTCGGCGGCGACCGCCGTGCCAACCCTGTTCAGAATGTCGAGGGTCTGCGCTTCCTCGCGCAACAGCCGCGCGCTGTGCGAGCGCGTCCGCGCCAGCTCGATGTTGGCGCCGACGCGCGCCAGCAACTCGCGGGCACTGAACGGCTTGATGAGATAGTCGTCCGCCCCCGCCTGCAAGCCTTCGACCTTGGCTTCCTCGCCTGCGCGCGCCGACAGCACGATCACCGGTACGCTGCGCAGCTCGCCATCGCTTCGCAGCTTCTGCAGCAGCCCGAAGCCGTCGAGCCGGGGCATCATGACGTCGGTGAGGATCAGGTCGGGCCGCATGCGCCGGGCTGCGGCCAGCGCCTCCTCGCCGTCGGCGGCGGTCGTGACCTCATAGCTGACGCCGAGCAGCCGGGCGAGATAGTCGCGCATATCGGCATTGTCGTCGGCGAGCAGAACGCGGGCGCGCGCGCCGCTCGGTTGTTCTGGCGCGGGAAGCGGGTCCAGCTCCTCCACGATCATGCCGTCCGGAAGCCAGCGCAACGCTTCGCTGACAAACGCTTCAGCCCGCGTCGCCGTCGACGCCTGGGTGCGGGCGGCCTCGAGCCGGTCCTGTGGAAGATGCGCGTGGCCGAACGGCACGCGGACGATGAGGGTGGTGCCTTTGCCGAAGGTGCTGTCGACCGCCACCGTGCCCTTGTGCAACTCGATGAGCTGCTTGGCCAGCGCAAGGCCGATGCCGGTGCCTTCATAGGTACGCCCGCGGGCGCCCTCCACGCGGTGGAAGCGGTCGAAGATCCGCGACACCTCGGACTCGGGGATACCGGTGCCGGTGTCGCTCACCCGCAACACCGCGTGTCCGTCCTCCGCGGACAGCTCGATCCTTATGCCGCCGTCGAGCGTGAACTTGAACGCGTTCGAGACGAGGTTGAGGACGATCTTCTCCCACATCTCGTGATCGACATAGACCGGCTCGGGCAGCGGCGGCGTATCGATTGTCAGCGTCAGGCCTGCCTTCTCGCAGGCCGAGCGGAAGCTGCTCGCGAGGTCGTGGGTCAGCGACGCGAGATCGGTCGGTTGGTACACCGCCTGGATCCTGCCAGCCTCGACCCGGGAGAAGTCGAGCAGCGCATTGACCAGCTTTTGCAGGCGCAGGCCATTGCGCTGGACCATCGTGATCCGCTCGCGCTGGCGCGCGCCGAGAGGTTCATCGCCATCGGCTGAGGCATCCTCGAGCGGGCCGAGCATCAGCGTCAGGGGCGTGCGGAACTCATGGCTGATATTGGCGAAGAATTGCGTCTTCAACTCGTCGAGTTTCGCCAGCTCCTCGCGCTGGCGCGCAATCTCGCGCTCGTGCGCCTTCTTCTCGGTGATGTCGCGTCCCTCGGCGGTGATGAACACGACGTTGCCCTGCTCATCCGTCACCGGCATGAGCGAAGCGTCGATGATGATCGTCTCCTTGCCGCCGGCGCGTCCGTAGATCTCGGTATCCCAGCGAACGAATTCGCCTTGCGCGGCGCGCCGGATCGACTCTCTCAGTGTCGCGTTGATCTCCTCCGAAACCTGCCACCAGAAGGTCGTCCAGAACGGCTTGCCCTCGACGTCGGAGAGCTTGATCCCCACGGCGTCGAGCGCGACCTGATTGATTTCCAGCACCGTGCCCTTGGCGTCCAGCAGGCCCACGAACTGGACCATGGAGTCGAGCGTGATGCGCGCAAGCTTCTGCCGATAGCGTTCACGCGTGTCGCCGGCCAACAGCTCGGTGCCGTGGACGTTGACGAGGTTGGCGGAGGTGGACGGCGCGGTCTTCATCTGTGGTTATGCGGAACTCACGATCCCCGGGCGTCAATGGGGCGGCAACCCTGGCCGATATCACTCATGGGCATTCACGGGACAAGCAGGCCCTCCAACTGTGCCCGGGACCGGTGTTCCGCGCTGTGTGAGTTGATAAATCATCAGCCGACCTTGCCGACGTGGTGGAAGGGGAATTTGCATCGGCTACCCCCTCCGCGCGGACTTGGCGTGTAACGAAGGGCGGGATGACCCTGCCGGAAGTCCCCGCAGCAGCGGGAAACGCGCCCGTTGCGAGAAAGTTCCGAGCGCGGCGGACCGTCCTCAGCCCACCGACCGCCAATTAGTCGAGGACCGCTGCCGCGGGCCATTTCGGCGCGACGCCCCCATGACGGGAGCAGCTCCTGCGTTGAATTGACGCCGTTCAGAAGTGTGGTGGCCTGGGATCGCTCAGGCTTTTGCTCTTGCCCAAGGTCGCCGTCTCCTCAACCGTCCAGACGGTCGATCTCGAAATGCAGACAGTCGCCGATGCTGCTGCGGTGCCCCTGGCCCGCGGCCAGAAGCGCGCGTGCCTCCTCGACGGTCGCGGCCTCGACGTACCATTGCTCGGTGCGCGTGACCTGGACCGTTGCATGGAATGTCTTCAGCTTCGGCTTTCTTTTCAGCGCGGCATCGGCCATGGCGTAACCTCAGGGCGAATCAGCTCAAACTTGGACTCTAGCGCGCGTCCACGGCAGGAACAAATCGGAAACCTGCCGTTCTTGAGCGCGCCCTCCACCCTCGAACTCGGAACGGTGTTCCTTCCATAGCCGTTGAGGATCGGACCCCGCCCCCACCGTATTGGAGTTTGCCCCGTGGCCCCGCGCGCATACTGGAAAGGTTATCTCAAGCTCTCGCTGGTCTCGTGTCCGATCGCGCTGTTTCCCGCGACTTCCGAGCGCGAGAAGATCAGCTTCCATCAGATCAACAAGAACACCGGCCACCGCATCAGGTACCGCAAGGTCGATGCCGAGAGCGGCGACGAGGTCGAGGCCGGCGACATCGTCAAGGGCTACGAGGTCAACAAGGGCGAATACCTGGAAATCGAGCCGGACGAGCTCGAGGCCATTGCGATCGAGAGCAGGCGCACGATCGAGATCGACGAGTTCGTGCCGAAGGAGGAGATCGACGAGCTCTATCTCAACAACCCCTACTACATCGTCCCCGACGGCGAGGTCGGCCAGCAGGCATTCGCGGTAATCCGCGAGGCGATCAACAAAGAGGGCATGGTGGCCATCGCCAAGGTCGTATTCACCTCGCGCGAGCACATGGTCGCGCTGGAAGCGCGCGGCAAGGGCCTGTTGGGCATCACGCTGCGCTACCCCTACGAGGTCCGGGACGAGAAGGATTATTTCGACGACATTCCGGACGAAAAGGTGCCCAAGGACATGCTGCAACTGGCGCAGCACATCGTCGATACCAAGAAAGGCCATTTCAAGCCGGAGAAGTTCGAGGACCAATACGAGGACGCGCTCAAGGAGCTCCTCAAGAAGAAGCAGGCGGGCGAAAAAATTGAAGCACCGAAGGAGCGCGCGCCGGCGAAGGTCATCAATCTCATGGACGCGCTGCGGCGAAGCGTCGAGACCGAGCGCGGGGCGGCGGCGGCCGCAAGCGGGCGCGGGCTCCCGCTCGCCGCGGGGCGAGGAAGGCCGGCCGTTCGTCGCCGCGACAGCGGAAAGCGGGCTGACCTATTTTCCTCGGCGCGGAGACCGGTCGGGGATCTGCTGCCGTTTTGAGGGCGCCTACTCCGGGTCGCATGGCGATTGACGCGGCGGGCGATTTGAGCGCCGACGGATGTTTTTGAATCCATCGGGAACCGGGTTCCATCTCCCGGGTTATTGGCAACAGAGCCGATCTGGGAAGCTTGCCATGGCCGCGATCGATCCGTGGGAAAAGGCGGCGGACTGCGAGCGCGCCGCTCAGGCGACTCCCGATCCCCTGCGCAGAAACATCCTGCTCAAGCTGCAAAGCCTGTGGCTGACGCTCGCCAATGAAAGCGGGGTGATGACCCCCGCTGAGCTGGCGAGCGAGGCCGAACGGATTGGGCGCGTGCAGGCCGATCTCGTCCCGGCCGACCTTCCGATGATCGGCCGGTCGCGCGCGACGCTCCGATCCCGCAAATCCGCATCGCCTTTCCCAATCGGACGCGCGCAGCATGCCCCTGGTTAGCCCACCCTCCCCGTCCGAATTCTGGCCCGCGTTGGTTCCTGTTGTCGTCGGCAACCGGCTCCGCCTTGGGCACAGATGATTGGTCCGGGCTTTTTGGCATGCCGGATCTCCTGAGAATTCCAGCCTGGACCGCCAGCAACCTGCTGCATGTGATCGTGGAGACCCCGCGCGGCGCGCGCGCCAAGCTCGAGTTCGATCCCGAGCTTGCGACTTTCGTACTGTCGAAATCCCTCGTGCTCGGCCTGTCCTATCCCTACGACTGGGGATTCGTGCCATCGACCCTGGCGGAAGACGGCGACCCGCTGGATGCGATGATCCTGCATGACGTCGCCACCACGCCGGGCCTGGTCCTGCGCTGCAAGCCCATCGGCGTGCTGGCAGTCATGCAGGCGTCCAAAGGCAAGCGCATCCGCAACGACCGCATCTTCGCGGTGCCCACCGAGTCCCATCGCGAGGACGAGCTTGACGATGTCCGCGAGCTGCCGTCCGAGGTCAAGGATGAACTGCAGACGTTCTTCAAGGCGACCGACGAGCTGGAAGACAAGACGCTCAAGTTCATCGGATGGCGCGGACCGAAGGAAGCCGAGAAATTGATTCGCAAGTGCGAAAAGAAATTCAAGAAGAAGGTCGCAGCATGAGATTCGCGTGCGACGGCGGGTCTGCCGGGTCGCGGCGCGGATGATCGCAAGGCAAGGAGGCCACGATGGCGAAGAAGCGCAAGCGCAAATACAGCCGCAGTGCCGGCTCGGACGTCAAGAACGAGATGCATCGCTACAAGCGCGGCAAGGCCAGGAGCGGACCCGGCGGCAAGGGCGGCAAGGTGAAGAGCCGCAAGCAGGCGATCGCCATCGGTCTGTCCAAGGCACGCAAGAAGGGCAAGAAGGTCCCGCGCAAGAAGAAATAGGCAGGCTGACACATTACGAGCGGGGGGCCGCGCGCTCGCTCGACAACCGGTCGGGCGAGCGCGCGATCATCGGCGGCTCACACCTCATGGGGCGCCCTGACGGCGAAAACGAGAGACCCCGCCTATCGAGGCGGGGGCTCGTAACGCGCAGGCTGCAAGTGCCTGAGGCCGTTCAAGCCGCTTTCCGGTTGACGAAATTTTCGGCGATCCCGGTCAGCTTCGTGTCCGCCGCTTTCTCCTCTGCGAGATTCTGCTCCAGCAGACGTGCGGAGTCGTTCCTGCCGAGTTGCTTCGCCCAGGCGATCAGGGTTCCGTAACGCGCGATTTCGTAGTGCTCGACCGCTTGCGCCGCGCCGATCAACGCCGCGTCCAGCACGCGCCGGTCCTCGATCTCGCCCGCGACGTCGTCGGCCTCCTCGATGATCCCGTCGATGGCGGGGCAATCCACGCCCTTGATCTCGGCGCCGTGCAGCTTGAAGACCTGTTCAAGCCGCTTGATCTGCATTTTCGTCTCGCCGAGATGCGACTGGAAACCCTGTTTGAGCGCGGCGTCGCTGGCCTTCTCGATCATGTCGGGCAGCGTCTTCACGATATGGTTCTCGGCGTAGTAAATGTCCTGGAGCGTGTGGACGAAGAGATCGTCCATCGTCCGGATGTCCTTGCTGAAAAATCCCATGGCAGGCCTCGTTGTGTCGCCCCCGTAGCACAATGCAACGCGCTGCATGCAGTTCCCGCCGCGCACCATTTTCGCCAAGGTGAAGCAACACGTCGATGGAACTCGCGTTGACAGGCCGTTGTTGCCTGCAGAGCGGTGCGCCGACGCGATCACGCTCGCAACGCAGGAGGCTAGTCGGATGTGTCGAGCGGATAGCGAACCATCCTCTTTTCCATGAGTTTGAGATCGGCGCTGAACTCAAGGTGATAGAACCTTCCGTCGGCACAGACCGCGTCCTCGACCTCGAATTTCTTCTCGTCGGCGAGATATCTGATGATCCCGCCCCAACAGTTCTGCTTCATGACCAGCGGGGCGACCGTTTCTTCCTCTGTTGGCGCCCGTTCGGCCCGTGCCGAGCCCTGGATTATGGCGGGGAGAAGCATTAGCAAGGCCCCCACGGCAGCAAACCGATGCATGAGACGACCTCCTCGCGCGGCGGCAATATGTCCATTCCTTGAATAGTCGGCGGCCGTGGTAAGTTCCACGCGAGCGAGCGCGTTCAAGACCGGTTCGCGCGAGCGGTCGACGGGTGAAGCTCCGCGCCCGCGGCTGTCACTCCCGCCAGCAATAGAGTTCTTCGCCGCTGCGGTTCAAAATCCGGACGCCGTTGGCGCCCCGGTTGCGCCACGCATCGAGCAGGGTCGCCGCTTTGGTCTTCGCCCACTTCGGGCTTATTCCTTCGATCGCCGAGCGGAACAGCACTTTGGAATGCGTGCGTTCGTCGGCACGAAGGATTTCGATAGTGAACCGCATGCGGCGACCCCGATCTGAGGTCGGTAATTCCGCTGGTACGGGCCGTGTTCCAAAAAACGGCTTGGTCTGTCGCAAGTATTGTCGGTCTCGTCGAAGAAGCCGGAGGCATCACGGCAGGCAATTCGACTGCAGCACGCCGGAAAGCATGATCATGAAAAGCTGCAGCGCGCCGGATGAGATCATGCCGCCAGGCAGGTACCGAAAGCGAAATGCGAGAAACTGTTCACTAGTGGCAGTACGGCCCGACCGGCACGCCCTTGCCGTCGTACACGAAGGTCTCGTTCCAGCAGGTCCGCGCCCGTCCGGTGATGCGGCCGTCGAGCGACGGGGCGACGTCGCGCGATTGCATCGACGGTGCGTTGGCGCGGTAGTGATGTTTCTTCCTGGCGCGCGCATCGGCGCCGCTGACGGCGGACAGCGTGAGCGCGAGGGCGGCGACGGCAGCGACGACAAGCTTGCCACGCATGGCGATGGACCTTCTGCGACTACCGGCTAACACTTGGAGCATCGGAATGTTCCGATCGCCTCTCGGCCGCCCACCTCCTTTAATGCCGACGTCTACGCCGAGGGGCTCAGCCGAGGCGGAGCGGTTGTGAGCGCGCGCGTCACTGACCACGATGCCCCCAGGCTCCAGGCGCTGATGGATCGCTCCGCGGTCAATGTCGGCGAGCGCGGAGCGGCCTACCGCCAGGCCGGATGGAAATCGTTCATTCCGACCGGCACGCCGTATACCGCGGACCAGATCCGCAGGGAGCGCGACCTCTACATGAGGCGATAGACCGCGTGCGACACGACGGCAAAGGGGCCGCTGGTGCGGCCCCTTTGTTTTGTGCGGGCTCACACTCTCCCGCTCAACGGCGGAAGCCTGGCAGCGCGTTTGCGCTCACCGGTCGCGCATGTGCGCCTCATAGCTCGCGGTCATGTCGCACAATTCATCGTGCGTACGCTCCACGTGGCGATACCGCTCGCCGTCCCTGACGTAGAGCCGTCCGTGCCACGAGTAGACGGAGCGAAGGTTGGGGCAGATTTTGACCAGCTTCGCGCTGCGGGGGACCTGGCTCGCCGGCTCGACCGGATTCTCCGCATCCCACGAGCAGAACCGAAAGCGAAATCGCGCAGGCTGCGAAGCGACGCATCCCATCCTCGCCCGGAGTTGGATCGTTGATTGGAATTGGGCGGCGGCGCCCTTTGAAAAGGCAACAAGCGGGCCGCGCTTGTGTTCCGCCGTGGCCTGCGCGTCAGCGCGAAATTTCCGATATGACAGTGGGATGACGCTTTGCTGCGAGCTGTCGCGGCTTCAGGTCGATGCCTCGAGACCGCACCCCGCGTCGCCGGGGAACTCTCGCCCTGGGCTCTTAGAGCATATCCCGGTCCACTCGATCCACCGTCCGTCATCCGAGGTGCCCGCGTCTTCGCGACCCCCGAAGGATGAGCGGCCCCGCTATTGGCCGCTGCGCACCGAAAACATGTTCCGGCACGGAACAAGCCGGCGCATTATGCAATTTAGTAGGCATGCATCTCTGGGAGCCGTGTCATGATCTTGACGATCATCCCGGACGAGGTCCGCGTCCTCTGGATCCACTCGACCGCACTCGCCGCATTTGGCATGCCTCCGCGTGATCCCGATGACATCGACGACGAAGCGGACGAGGATGAAGACGATGACGAAGAGGACAAGGAGCCGCCAGTAGTGCGCGAGCCCGACGACGAAGACTAGGTCGCCACATCCGGCGCTGCACGGATAGCACCACCGCCCGGACGCGAGGCCATGCTCGCCTCGAGCAAGCGGCAGGCGTCTGTTTCGGCGTCTGTCGTCGCCAAAAAGCGCGGCGCCACCTTGCCGTGATCGCGTTGAAACCTGAATTGGGCCGCATCACCTGGCCGGCAGCGTGGGCCGCGGCAGCGGTGGGCCGAACGCTGCAAGCGCACGATGCAACATCCACAGGACAGGAAAAGCGGCAATGCACAGGAAGCCCATGGCCCAAAATCCGGCCGCTCCGAAACGGGCATAAAGCCATCCCGAAAGGATCGTCAGAAGGGCGGTGGCGCCGCCCACGCCAACAAGGCCGTAGACCGCCTGCGCGGTTCCGGCCAAAGCGGACGGCACGGTATCGGTGATCACGCGCATCGATGCGAGGTGAAGGAGCGCAAAGGTAAATCCGTGCAGCGGCTGGACCGATGCGAGCGCCGCGATGTCGGTCGTTTGGGCCATCACCCCCCAGCGCACCAGACCGCAGAAGGCCGCCAATGCCAATGCGCCCGTCGGCTTCAGCACTCTCAGCAGAGGGGGACCGATCAACAGAAAGACCACCACCTCGGCCGCGACCGATTCCGACCAAAGCAGCCCGGTGGTGGCGGTGCTGATGCCGGCCTGCCGCCAGCGGATGATGGCAAAGGTATCGTACACGGCATGGCTGCCGAGAACGAGCGCGCCGACGACTGTCACGTACACGAACGCCCGCTGGCGAAGCAGCGTCAGCCAGGGATGATCGGGACGCTCGTCATGACGGGTCTGCGGCGCCGCGGTGGGGAATGCGGGTACGAAGATCGCGATGATCGGGATCGCAAGCAGTGACGTCGCGCTCAGCCAGATGATGGCGGACAGACCATAGACACCCGCGGCGTGCCCGGCCGTCAGCGTACCTGCCACGAATGCAGCCGAGCCCACGCCCCTCACCCACCCGTACTCGAATCCTCCGGCATTCTGTCCGGTCCGCGCATGGGCGAGCGACAAGGCGTCTGCGAGCGGCACCAGCGGCGCGAGCGCAGCGGCCTGCAACAGGTGGACCAGCAGCACCGCCCAGAATCCGTCCGCAGCCAGATATCCCAACGCAGCGCTGCCCGCGACAATGGCGCAAACCGCAAGCTCCACTCGGAAGCCATGAAAACGGTCTGCGAGCCGTCCTGCAACGGGGCCGCAGATGAGCCGCACCACGGTTCCTGCGCCGAGCACGATCCCGAGCTCTTCAGGCCCAAGCCCGCGCCCTGCAAGAAAGGACGGCAGGAACGGCGAGGCAGATCCGAACGCACTGAACAGCGCGGCGTAGAGGATTGCAAATCGGAAGAGTACGCCGTGCTGCATGATCATGGATGGGCCGGCTGCCTCCTTCCTTAGGCCGCTGCCCCCGCCGGATGAAGCCGGACTTGCGACGATGCTTGCACCGGCACGTTCCGCCATCACGCGAGCCCGCTTCGGCGAGATGCGCGGATGGACGGCGCTCGATTGCGGGGCTGGGTTACTGTCCTATTCCGAGGCTCGTCCTGGTTGAATTTTGCGAGTGTCCTGATTCCTTGCTGTTCAATTTTGCACAGACTCCCCCGGAAACTTTGCGCTACGTTTTGCCATCGGCCCCGAACAGGCGTCGGTGGCTGAGAGCAATCGCGCTCACGCCTGCACCGAGCGCGCGCCATGCCGATCACCACATTCCTAAATGGTGCGAGATTTGATCGCGAGACCAAACGAGTCATGGGCGTGGCGTTCGAGATGACTCGCTGTGCGCTTGGACTTCTCGATCGACAGGACCAGATCAACGAAATTGTCGCTCAGAGAATTATCGAACTCGCGAAACAGGGTGAGCGTAACCCCGATCTTTTGTGTGAGCGTGCGTTGATGAGCCTGCGCGAGCAATATTTGTAAGAAGTCGCCTCGGTTGGCGGCCCGCCGCAAGCTCAGTCGCTCCTTCCGCCAGGTGGTATCCAGGGGAACCGTCCTTGATCATATCAGCCGGCGATGGCTGTGGCAGACCATTTGCCCGCATCTGGAACCTGGCCGCGTATGGCCAAGTCCGCCTCCGGGCTCCAGCGAAATTCGCCTGCGCGCCGCTCTGCTCCGTGCGCGGACCTGCGCACGCCACCGGCGAACATCTCAGGCGTGCCGACTTGGAGATTTCATTCGATCACCTCGTCGGCCAGGCCGAGCAGCGGCAGTGGCACGGCGAGGCCGAGCGCGTTGGCCGTCCTGCGATTGATGATGAGTGTAAATTTGGCAGCTCGCTGGACGGGCAGGTCGGCAGGTCTCGTGCCCTTGAGGATGCGGTCGACGTAGGTTGCCGCCTGCCGATACTGGTCGACCAGGTTGACGACGGCGCCGTAGTACATCAGGCCGCCCGCTCGGGCGAACTCGGGGAACGCGCAGATCGCCGGCAGCCCATAGCGGCTGGCGAGATCGGCGATGAGCTCCATGCGCAAGCGCGTGAAGGTGTCGGTCGGCAGGATCAGCCCGCCGTTCGGCTGCTGCGCAAAGCCCTTGAAAGCCGGTTCGATGTCTTCGCTGGAGCGAACGGTAACGACAGCCGCTCGCACGCCGAGCGACGATGCCGCGGCCTCGACCGAGCGCATGAAGAATTTCGACTGCGGTGAGGTGTCGGGGTTGAACACGACGCCGACATGGGCGAGGCCGGGCGCAATCTCCTTGAGCAGGTTGAGCCATTTGCCGCCGATCGAGAACTCGAACAGGCTGAAACCGGTCAGGTTGCCGCCGGGTTTTGCCTCGCTCGCAATGAAGCCTTGCTCGACCGGATCGGAGACCTGCACGAACACGACGGGGATGGTGCTGGTGGCTTGCTGGAAGATCGTGAGATTGGTGGTGGATGCGGTCAGGATCACGTCCGGCATCAGCCCGACCAGCTGCGCCGCATAGATGCGCGCGAGTTGTGCGTCGCCGGCGTTCCAGCGAACGTCGATGCGAAAATTCTGGCCTTCATTCCATCCGAGCTGGCGCAGCGCCTGGACGAATGCCGCCACGTACGATTGCGGCACCATCTCGGTCGCGGCAGCGTTCATCAGGACCCCGATGCGCCGCACCGGACTGGATTGGGCGCGCGCCGCGAGCGGGCACGCGGCCACCGCGCCGCCAACAAGCCCAATGAACTCGCGCCGCCTCATTCGATCACCTCGTCGGCGCGGGCCAGCAGCGACGGCGGCACGTCGATGCCGAGCAGTTTCGCCGTTTGCAGATTGATGACCAGCTCGAACTTGGTCGCCTGCACGACCGGTAGGTCGGCCGGGTTGGCGCCCTTGAGGATCCGCCCGGCATAGACACCGATCTGACGGTACGCATCAGTCAGGCTGGTGCCATAGGCCATCAATCCACCAACTTCCGCAAAATCACGCGTCGAGTAGGTCGCAGGCAGCGCATGGCGCGCCGACAATGCGGCCAGCTGGACGCGCCGGCTGGTGAAGAATCCGTCCCCGGCGACTAACAAAGCGTCGGACCGCTCGCGCACGAGGGTCGCGAATGCCGAATCAATCTCGCCGCTGGTGCTGGCTTTGAAAAATTGCACTTGCAGCCCGAGCGCCCGGGCAACCGCTTCCACCTCGGTGAGCGTGGCCGACGTATTCGCGGGGTTGGCTGGATTGATCAGCACCGCAACCTGAGCGGCCGTGGGTACCAGCTCGCGCAGGAGGCCCATGCGCTTTGTAAGCACCTCGGTCGAGAGGAAATTGATGCCGGTCGCATTGCCACCCGGCCGGGCAAGGCTTGCAACCAGACCCAGCTTGACCGGATCCTCGGGAACGCTGAAAGCAATCGGAATCGACCGGGTCGCGGCTTTTGCTGCGAGCGCAGCCGAGCTCCCCGAGGTGGCGATCACACTCGCCCGAAGGCGGACCAGATCGGCCGCCAGTGCTGGCAATCGATCCAGTTGTCCGCCCGCCATGCGATATTCGATCGCCGCGTTCTGGCCTTCGACATAGCCGGTTTCGGCGAGACCGCGGCGGAATGCATCCAGGAACGGGCCACTTGTACCGGCCGCCTGCGGGCTGAGAATCCCGACCATTGGCATCGCCTGCTGCGCACGCGCCGCCGCGATCGGCCACACCGCAGCGCCGCCGAGCAGCGCGATGACCTCGCGCCGTCTCATTCGATCACCTCGTCGGCGAGCGCGAGCAGCGTCGGTGGCACGTCGAGGCCCAGCGCCCTAGCGGTCTTTAGGTTGATGACGAGTTCGAACTTGGTCGGCTGGATGACCGGAAGGTCGGCTGGCTTCTCACCCTTGAGAATGCGGCCGGTATACACGCCGACCAAGCGATAGGCATCGACAATACTGGGGCCGTAGCTCATCAGGCCGCCCGCGTCCGCGAAATCCCGCGAGAAATATATCGTGGGGACCGCCTGGCGCTCCGCCAGCCGCACCAAGCGACCGCGCTGGCTCTGCAGGAAAGGATCGTCCGCGACCAGAAGCCCGCCGACCTTCCGCTCAGCAAGGCCGGCGAATGCCAGGTCGATTTCGCTCTCGGTGCGGGCGTTGAAAAAACCTATCTTGAGCCCGAGATTGCGCCCGGCGGTCTCGACGTCCTGCGCCTCGATTGGAGCGCTCGGATAATCTGGGTTGACCAGCATGGCGATCACGGTGGCGGCGGGGACGAGCTCGCGCAGGAATTCGAGTTGCTTTGCGCCGAGCGCGCCGAAGACGAGGTTCACCCCTGTCACATTGCCGCCGGGCCGATTGAAGCTCGCGACTAGGCCGATCCCGACGGCATCGCCACCGCTCGAAAATACGATGGGGATCGTCGTCGTCACCGATTTTGCGGCAAGCCCGGAGACGCCGCCGCCGGTTGCGGCAATGACCGCAACACGCCGGACCACGAGCTCGGCCGCAAGCCCGGGCAACCGATCGTAATGGCCATCCGCCCAGCGGAATTCGATTGCGATGTTCTGCCCCTCGACATAGCCGGTCTCGCCCAGTCCCCGGCGAAACGCATTGACCAAATCCGCCGATTTGCCCGGTGATCGGCCGCTGAGAAAACCCACCAAAGGCATTGCTGGCTGCTGCGCGCGCGCCGCGATCGGCCACGCGGCAGCCGCACCGCAAAGCAGCGTGATGAACTCCCGCCGCTTCATTCGATCACCTTGTCCGCACGCGCGAGCAGCATCGGCGAAATGTCGAGTCCGAGCGCCTTGGCGGCCTTGAGATTGATGACCAGATCGAACTTGGTCGGTTGCTCTACTGGCAGCTCGCTCGGCTTGGCGCCGCTGAGTATTCTATCCACGTAGGTGGCAGATCGCCGATAGAGATCGGTGTCGCTCGGACCATAACTTACGAGGCCTCCCTCCTCTGCAAACTCCTGGAAAAAATACATCGCCGGCAGCCGGCTGCGTGCAGCAAGGTCCACGATCCTCTTTCTCTGGCTGAAAAATATCGGGTCGGTGAGAATGACCAGCGCCCGGGCAGACGCCCCCCTCATGACTGTAAATGCGTCCTCCAACGTATCGTCAGGTGAAATCTGGATGGGCTGAAGCTGCAGCCCCATCGCCCGTGCCGCAGTCTGCATCTCTTTCAATTCGAATTGGGACTGTGGATTCCTGGTATTGAGCATCACCGCCACCGGGGACGCTTCGGACACGATCTCTTTGAGCAGCTCGAGTTGTTTCCCGCTCAAATCCGGTGCGACAATGCTGAAGCCGGTGGCATTCCCGCCGGGCCGCGCGAGGCTCTCCACAAGACCGGCGGCGACCGGATCGCCGATGATTGCCATGACAATCGGTATCGTTCCGGTCGCGCTCTTGAGTGCCTTGGCTGCCGGCGTTCCACCTGTAACAAGGACGTCGACATTGCGCCCCACAAGCTCGGCGGCGAGCCCCGGAAGCCCCTCGACTTTGTCCTGGCCCCATTTCCATTCAATCGTGATGGTCTGCCCGTCGACATAGCCAAGCTCCCGCAGCCCTTCGACGAATGCCTTGGCGCGAAGTGCAAATGATGCGGCCGTGCCGGGAAGCAGAACACCGATGCGTGGCACTTTTCGCGGCTGTTGCGCGCGCGCCGCCAGCGGCCAAGCGGCCGCCGCGCCGCCGAGCAGCGTGATGAATTCGCGCCGCCTCATTCGATCACCCTGTCGGCGCGCGCGACCAGTGTTGGCGGAGGTTCGAGACCGAGCGCCTTCGCCGTCGTGAGGTTGATGACCAGTTCGAATTTGGTGGGCTGCTCGACCGGGAGGTCACCGGGCTTCGCCCCTCGCAGAATCTTGTCAACGTAGTCGCCGGCTCGCCGGTACAGGTCCGGAAAGTTTGCTCCATAGGAGACCAGACCTCCCGCTTCGACGGATGCTCGATTGGGATACATGGACGGCAGTCGCGCCGCCAGCGCAAGCGTGTTGATGCGGATGCGATTGGTGCTCATCAGCGCATCGCCGACGACGTAAAGCGCCTGCGCGCGGCCCTTGAAGACCTCGAAGGCCGGCGCGATCTCCTCCGCACGCTGGATTTCTCTTGTCACAACTTCGAGCCCGAGCGCGCCGGCCGCTGCCCGAACGTTATCCCTGTCCAGCGCGGCCCCAGGATTGCCGACGCTGATCAGGACTCCCAGCCGGTGCAGACCTGGGACAATCTCGCGCAGAAGTTCAAGCCGTTTGCCGGCAAGATCGGTCTGCTGCATCGACAGCCCGGTAGCATTGCCCCCCGGTCTTGCCAGACTTGCAACGAGGCCGCTGCCAACCGGTTCGTTTGCTGTCGGGAAGACAATCGGAATAACAGATGTGGCCCGCTTAACCGCCACCACGGCGGAGCCAGACGTGACAATGACATCGACCTTGAGCCGGACAAACTCGGCCGCGATGTCGGCATAACGCTCGGCGCGTCCCTCCCCCCAGCGGTACTCGATCGCGACGGTGCGGCCTTCGATCCAGCCGAGTTCGCGCAGCCGCTGCACAAAGGCTGCAGTCCAATCCTTCCAGACCGAATCCGACCCCGCGCCCGCGCCCAAGAAGCCGATCGTAGGCAGCTTGCCCCCCTGCTGCGCGGCCGCCGCCAGCGGCCATGCCGCGGCCGCGCCGCCGAGCAGCGTGATGAACTCGCGCCGCCTCATTCGATCACCTTGTCAGCCCGCACCAGGATCGCGGGCGGAATTGTGATGCCAAGCGCAGCCGCCGTCTTCAGATTTACGGCAAGTGTGAAGCGGGTCGGCTCCTCGACAGGGAGATTGGCGGGAAGGCCACCTTTGAGAATGGCGTCCACGAGCGCGGCGGCGCGTCTGTAGCTCTCGTCGAGGTCGGGCCCAAAAGACATCAATCCGCCGTCTTCCGCCTCGGGCGTGAAGGAGTGGATTGAAGGAAGGTGGCGAGCAAATGCCAGCGCTGCGATTTCTTTCCGGCGGCCGAACATGACATTGTCGGTCATGAAGATTACAGCGCGTGCGCCCGATGCCTTGGCGTCGTCGAAGGCAGATGAAAGATCGTCCGCATCGCGAAGCTCGCGGGGGAATATCTCCACGCGGCGCGCGCGAGCGGCTTCGCGAATGGCATCGAAAATAGCGCTGTTGCCCAAAAAGATCGGCTCCAGATCACCGCGACCCGCTGCATGTCCGGCAACATATCTATAAGCAGTTCGAGCCGCTTGCCGCCGAGTAACGCATCGCTGAAACTCAGGCCGGTGAAGTTTCCGCCCGGATGCGCAAGGCTGTTGACGATCCCTAGCCCGACGGGATCGGTGACGAAGGCAAAGACAACCGGTGTCGTCACACCGGCTTGCTTGAGCGCAAGCACGGCGGGTTCGGTCAGGGCGACGATGACGTCGGGCCTTTGGGCGGCCAGCTTCGAAACAAGGGCGTTCAGCCGATGAGGGTCGCCTTCGCCACCGAGCAGTTCAACTGCTGCGGTCCGCCCGTCTTCGTAACCGAGCGTACGCAACGCGCCGAACAAAAGGTGTATCGGAGTGCGATCGGGGAATCCGCTGTGCAGGATGCTGATGCGCAACGCCTTCGGCAACTGTTGCGCGCGCGCCGCGCCCAACCCCGCCGCCGCCGTGCCGCCGACCAGCATAATGAACTCGCGCCGCCTCATTCGATCACCTGGTCGGCGCGCAGGACGAGGCCAGCCGGGACGTCGTGGCCGATCGCCCGCGCTGTCTTGAGATTGATGACCAGCTCGAAGTGGGTCGGCTCCTCGACCGGAATGTCGGCAGGCTGGGCGCCGCCCAGCATCCGGGCGACGAGATGCGCGCTCTGACGGAGGGCGTGCGCAAGACGCGGGCCGTAGCCCAGGAGGCCGCCATCCTCCGCCACCTCCGGCCCCTGGTGCATGGCCGGCAGACGGAGCGCCGCGACTTCCTCCATGATGCCGCGCGTGTTGACCGTGAACAGCGGCGTCGCCAGCAGGTTGAGCGCCTGCGCGCCCGCGGCCCTTGCGGCCTCGATTGCCGGTACGACCTCCTCGCGATTGGCGACGCCGAATATGGAGAGGGCAACGCCGCGCCGCTGCGCGGCGTCCTGAAGCGCCTCAAGGTGTCGGCGCGGAGTGACGGTCGAATCCGCGAGCGCCGCGATCTTGCGTGCGGCCGGGACCGCCTCGATCAGGATGTCCTGCCGCTTGCCGTCGAGATCGGGCGAGAGCCCTGCCCCAGGCATGTCCTCGGTCAGGGCGACCAGCGGTATCGTGCGCGTCAACCGTTGCAGTACGCGGGTGTAGTTGTCCGACCCGCTGATGATGATGTCGGGCGCGGCCCTGATCAGCGCTTCGGCCCGTTCGACGAGCTCATCGTCCCGGACGCCGAACCCGTTCGGGAGCACCGTGAGGTTGTCATTCTCGATAAAGCCGAGCAGTCGCATTTCGTCGAAGAAGGCGATGGCCACGGAGCTCTCTCGCCCGGCCGGAAGTAGGGCGCCGAGGCGATAGACGCGGCCCGGCTCCCGCGCACGCGCCGCGAACGGACACGCGGCCGCGCCGCCGAGCAACGTGATGAACTCGCGCCGCTTCATTCGATCACCTCGTCGGCGCGCAGCAGGAACGCCTCTGGGATCGTCAGCCCGAGCGTCGTTGCGGTCTTGAGATTGATTGCCAGCTCAAACTTTGTCGGCTGCAAGACCGGGAGGTCGCCGGGCTTCTCGCCTTTGAGAATACGGCCGATATAGGTTCCGGCCTGTCGATACAAATCCTCCGCATTAGAGGCATAGCTCATCAACTGCCCGGCTCTGACAGCGGAACGGTCATTGGAGATCGTGGGTAGCGCATGGTGCAGACCCGTCGCGGCAATGGATTCGTACCGGCTGGTAAGGAACGCATCGGAAGAGACTTGGAGAGCGGCAGCCCCCTGTTGGACAGCAGTTGCCAAGGCGCTTTCGATTTCGTTCTCGGTGCCGGCGCTGACAACGATGATCTCCAGCCCGAGGCGGCGAGCCGCTGCTTGCGTGCTTTGGATTTCGGCTTGCGAAACCGCCGGTTGATTCGGGTTCACGAGCAAGGCGATCTTGCCGGCCGCGGGAAGAAGTTCGCGCAGCAGCTCCAGCCGCTTTGGTCCAAGTTCGCGACCAAACGTGGTGACGCCCGTGGCGTTGCCGCCCGGCCGGTTGAGACTGGCGACGAAGCCAAGCTGGACGGGATTCCCAGCAGTTGTGAAGATGATTGGAATGGTTTGGGTCGCCGCCATCGCCGCCCGCGTAGCGAGGTCGCTGCCGCCGCAGATGATGACCGCGACATTGCGGTTGACGAGGTCGGCCGCCATCTCCGGCAACCGGTCGAACTGACCTGCCGCCCAGCGATAGTCGATGGCGGCGTTTCGGCCCTCGACGAAGCCCATTTCGCCCAGGCCGCGGCGCATCGCGGCGACGCGATGGGCCCATTCAGCCGCTGACACGCCGTAAAGCAATCCGATCACCGGCATCGCCGGCTGCTGCTGCGAGTGCGCCGCAATCGGCCACGCCGCCGCGCCGCCGATCAGCGTGATGAACTCGCGCCGCCTCATTCGATCACCTCGTCGGCGCGGGCGATTAGAGTGGCCGGGATGTCGAGGCCGAGCGTCTTTGCGGTCTTGAGGTTGATGACCGTCTCATACTTGGTCGGTGCCTGCACCGGCAGATCCCCCGCCTTCTCGCCCTTGAGAATGCGATCAACGTAAACCGCAGCGTGCCGGTACTGATCGATGAAATCAGGTCCGTAGGAGAGCAAGCCACCACCGGTGACGAAGTAGCGTTCGAAGTAGACCACCGGCAGCTTATGCCCGGCCGCAAGCATGAGTATCAGATCGCGATGAACGAACGCCGGAGCGCTTCCTGTCACGATCAGACCGCTTTTCGGACCGCGCGCAAAAGCCATGACGGTGTGCTCAATCTCGCCTGCGTCGCCCGCGTTGACCGGGACAACTTCCATCCCGAGCGACGGTGCCAGAGCCTGAATCGCGCCGAACTGACCGATCCCAGAGGCTACGGCCGGATCGCGAATAATCCCCGCTCGTTTCACGCCAGGGGCGATCTCTTTCAGCAGTTCAAGCCATTTTCCGCCGATGCCGTATTCGAACAGCATAAAGCCGGTCGCGTTGCCACCCGGCCGCGCCAAGTTCGTGACGTAGCCAGCACCGACCGGATCGCCGACGGACGCGAACACGACCGGTATGGCGCGGGTGGCTTGGAGCAACGGCGCTACGGCTGGGCTGCCAGAGGCGAGAATGACGTCTGGTGCGAGGGCGATCAATTCCGCCGCGTATCGCCGAAACCGGTCGGCATCCCCCGCGCCCCAGCGGAAGTCGATGCGCACGTTGCGGCCGTCGGTCCAGCCCAATTGCTGTAGCCCCTGCACAAACGCCACGAGGCGGGCTTGCCCCTGCGAATCGTCCGCCGATAAGCCCGCGAGTACGCCGATACGGCGCACCCGCCCCGGCTGCTGTGCGCGCGCCGCTACCGGCCATGCCGCCGCGCCTCCTAGCAGCGTGATGAACTCGCGCCGCCTCATTCGATCACCTCGTCGGCGCCCACAAGCAGTTTGTCCGGCACGGTCAGGCCAAGCGTCTTGGCGGTCTTGAGGTTGATGACCAATTCGAACTTGGTTGGTTGCACTACTGGAAGATCGGCGGGCTTCTCACCCTTGAAAATCCGACCGACGTAGATGCCTACTTGGCGATACCCATCTGCAAGATTGGTTCCGTAGCTCATCAGGCCACCGGCCGCAGCGAACTCCCGGAACTGATAAATCGCGGGCACTGCATGGTGAGCGACCAAGGAGACTAGCTGATCGCGTCGGCTGATGAAGAATGGGTCAGACGCTACGATGAGCGCTCCAGCCCGTAGTTGAACCACAGTTGCAATGGCGGTATCGAAGTCACGTTCGCTGCTGGCATTCATTACATCCAGTTTTACTCCACGTGTGCGCGCGGCGACCTGCATGTCATTGATAATTGAATCGGTGCCCGGAAAAATCGGGTTCACGAGCAGGGCTAGCACTGTGACGTTGGGAACCAGATCATGCAGCAACTCTAGGCGCTTTCCCTCTAGCGCAGTGCTGAACTGGCTGACACCTGTCATGGTGCCGCCTGGTCGGTTAAGGCCGGCAACAAGGCCCAGCTTGACCGGATCAATGCCGCCAGAGAAGACGATTGGAATCGTCGAGGTTGCCGCCTTGGCTGCAAGCGCTGCAGGCGGGGCGCTCGCGACGATCACCGCCACCTGACGGCGAACCAATTCGGCCGCTAGTGCTGGCAGCCGGTCATATCGGCCCTCCGCCCATCGGTATTCGATCGCCACGTTTCGACTTTCGTTAAACCCGATTTCGTTCAGGCCCTGGAGGAATGCCGCTACGAAATACGCGGATGGATCGGGTGATCCGCTGCCGAGGAACCCAATCACCGGCTTCGCCGCCTGTTGCGCCCGCGCCGCGAGCGGCCACGCGGCTGCCGCGCCGCCGAGCAGCGATATGAACTCCCGCCGTCTCATTCGATCACCTCGTCGGCGAGCGAGAGTAATTTGTCTGGAATTGTGAGGCCGAGCGCTTTTGCGGTCTTAATGTTGATGACCAGCTCGAACTTAGTGGGCGCCTGCACGGGAAGATCGGCAGGCTTGGTGCCTTTCAAGATTCGGTCGGCATACACTGCCGCCTGCCGCACTGCCTCGGCTGGGTCGCTTCCATAAGACATCAGGCCACCGGTCGTGGCGTAGTAACGGAACGGATAAATCGCCGGCAACCGATGCTCTGCCGCGCTCGCGACGATCAACTCGCGATTGGTCAGGGTGAACGCATCTGGCAGAACGATCAGACCACCATTTGGCTCCTTCGCAAAGTTTGTAATCGATGGCTCAATCTTGGATGCGTGGTGAATGGGGACATTCACGACTGAGGGGGTCGCAGTAGTGATGGAGCCAAAAAAGAACCCGGCAAATGGAGCTGTGTCTGGGTTATAGATCAGTGCAACTCGCGCAACCCGAGGCGCCGTCTCCTTGAGCAGCTCTAGCCATTTGCTTCCCATAGTCGGCTCGAAGTTGGTAAACCCGGTGATGTTGGCTCCGGGACGCGCCAAATTCGTCACGAATCCTTGGCCGACCGGATCGACAACTTGAAAAAACACGATTGGGATGGTGTGCGTTCGCTGCATCAGCGCCGCCACCACTGGGCTGGAACGAGCAAGGATCAAATCGGAATTTTGCTCAACCAATTCCTTCGCAAAGGCCTGTATGCGCTGTGCATCACCGGCGGCCCAGCGATAGTTGATCAAAACATTGCGACCAACCGTCCAACCCTGGTCCCGCAGGCCCTTCACAAACGCGGTGACCAGAGTCCGCGCTTCCTGATCGCCTTCGGCAAGGGGCATAAGCACGCCGATCCGCCGCGCCCTCTCTGATTGCTGCGCCCGGACCGCGAGCGGCCACGCCGCCGCCGCGCCGCCGATCAGCGTGATGAACTCGCGCCGCCTCATTCGATCACCTCGTCGGCGCGGGCGAGCAAGGTCGGCGGCACGGAGAGACCGAGCGCATTCGCAGTCTTGAGGTTGACCACAAGCTCGTACTTGGTCGGCGCCTGCACCGGCAGATCGGCGGGCTTCTCGCCCTTGAGGATGCGATCGACATACGAAGCCGATCGCCGGACAATATCGAGGGTGTCAGGCCCATAGGACATCAGCGCGCCTTCCGTCACGTACCGACGAAAACCGAAAATTGCAGGGAGCCGATGCCGCTTTGACAACTCCATAACCACGCCACGGTGTGCATTGAGGAAGGGATCCGGCGCGGCGATCAGACCGCCACCCGGCTCCCGCGCCAACACTCCGGCGGCCGTCTCGATTTCGGCTCCGTCGCGCACAGGTGTTGCAGAAATTTCGGCAGCGAGCGATGCCGCGCCCACTCCGAATTCGCGCACGAAGAAGGGGTAATAGGCCGCGGTCTGTGGATTGAACAAGAGCGTGATCCGCTTGACGCCGGGGGCGATCTCCTTCAGCAGCTCCAGCCATTTCCCGATCATGGGGAACTCGACGAACGTGAAGCCGGTGATGTTTGCGCCCGGACGCGCTTGGTTCGCGATGAAACCTTGTCCGAGGGGATCGTTGACCACAGAGAAGACAATCGGGATAGTACGGGTCGCCTGTTTCAGCGCCGCAATGACGGGCGAACTGCTGGCGACAATGAGGTCCGGCGAGGAATCCACCAGTTCCCTGGTGTAAGTCTGCATCTGGACGAAATCCCCGCCTGAAAACCGGTGCGCGATTTGAATGTTGCGGTTCTCCACCCATCCGAGCGCCTCAAGTCCTTGTCGAAAGGCCTCGAGACGGGCCCGTGCCTCGGGATCGTTTTCGGCAATTCCATGCAAGAACACGATGCGCCGCATCCGCTCGCCCTGCTGCGCGTGCGCCGCGATCGGACACGCAGCCGCGCCGGCGAGCAGCGTGATGAACTCCCGCCGCTTCATTCGATCACCTCGTCGGCGCGGGCGAGCAGCGTCGCCGGGACTTCGAGGCCGAGCGTCTTGGCGGTCTTGAGGTTGATCGCGAGTTCATACTTGGTCGGCGCTTGTACCGGCAGGTCGGCAGGCTTCTCGCCCTTGAGGATGCGATCAACGTAGTCCGCCGCCCGGCGGAACTGGTCGTTGTTGTCGATGCCGTACGAGATCAGGCCGCCGCTCGTGACGGCGGTGCGGTAGGCGTAGGTCGCAGGCAAGCGATGGCGAGCCGCAAGCGAGATTATGAGGTCGCGGTGAAGTATTCCGCGCGCGCCCGCCGAGACGATCAAGCCGCCATTGGGCTCACCCGCGAACGACATGATGGCGCGCTCGGTCTCGCCCGCATTGTGTAGGTCGATCGGGCGCAAGTCGATCCCGCGCACACCTGCTGAGGATTGCATAGCACCGAACAGGCCCATCTGAGAGGCTATCGCGGAATCTCGTATGACCGCGGCACGCGTCACGCGGGGTGCAATCTCTTTGAGCAGTTCAAGCCATTTTCCGCCGAAGCCAAATTCAGAAGAGGTAAATCCGGTGGCATTGCCGCCCGGTCGCGCCAGGTTCACGACCAGACTACTCCCGACAGGGTCGGTGACATTCGCGAACACGATCGGGACCGTGCGGGTCACCTTGAGCAATGCACCCACGGTTGCAGCGCCAAGGGCCAAGATGACATCCGGTGTCAGCGCGACCAGTTCGTCCGCATAAGCGCGATAACGCTCGGTGTCGCCCGCGCCCCAACGGTAGTCGATCCGCAAGTTGCGGCCGAGGGTCCAATTCAATTCCCCCAGCCTCTGGAGGAACGCCGCGTTGCGCGCCTGGTAGTCGGGATCGTCTGCCACACCGGGCATGAACACGCCGATCCTCCGCACCCGCTCGCGCTGCTGCGCCCTTGCCGCAAGCGGCCATGCTACCGCGCCGCCGAGCAGCGTGATGAACTCGCGCCGCTTCATTCGATCACCTCGTCGGCGCGGGCGAGCAGCGTCGCCGGGACTTCGAGGCCGAGCGTCTTGGCGGTCTTGAGGTTAAGCACCAACTCAAATTTGGTGGGCTGTTCGATTGGCAGGTGAGCCGGCTTGGCGCCCTTCAGTATCTTGTCTGCGTACGCCGCCGCGCGCCGATAGAGGTCGGGGTAGCTCACCCCATATGCTATCAACCCTCCCCCATCCACGAATTCCTTGGATGAATAGATTGCAGGCACCCGATGCTTTGCCGCGAGATCGATGGTCAGCTGCAGATTTGCCTGGGTCGGGGCGCCGTTTTGTACGATCAGCGCCTCGACTTTTTCTCTTGCTGCCATCGCGAACGCAGGCCCCAGCTCCTCGCGGTTGCGCGCTCCGAGAAACTGCGTCGCCATGCCCAACGACTGCGCAGCTCTGCGCACGTCTTCCTCCTGACCCGGGGTTACGGGATTGCTTGGATCGGAAAGGGTCGCGACCAGCACAATTCGCGGAAACATTTCCTTCAGCAGCTCGAGACGTTTGGTGGCCAATTCGCTGTGAAAGGAACTTAACCCGGTAATGTTGCCGCCCGGGCGCGCGAGGCTCGCAACAATGCCGTCGCCAACAGGGTTGGCCGTTGCAGCCATAACCACGGGAATGGTGGCCGTGGCGGCTTTCACAGCCAGAACAGCTGGCGTGCTTCTGGTCACGATCAGATCTACCTTGAGTCCAACCAGTTCGGCTACGAGGTCCGGGAACCGCTCGTTGCGGCCATCAGCCGAGCGGTATTCGAAAAACAGATTTTGCCCCTCAATGTAACCAAGCTCCCGCATCCCTTTTCGCAGGGCATCGAAGTTGGCGGCATTCGCGATGGGGGAAATCGTCTCCATGATACCGACGCGATAGACCTTGACCGCCGCCTGCTGCGCGCATGCTGCGAATGGCCACCCCACCGCTACACCGCCGAGCAGCGCTAGGAATTCGCGGCGCCTCACTCGATCACCTCGTCGGCGCGCGCGACAAGCATCGGCGGTACGTCGAGGCCGAGCGCCTTGGCGGTCTTCATATTGATGATCAGCTCGACTTTCGCGGACTGCAGGACCGGCAGATCGGCCGGCTTCTCGCCCTTGAGAATCCGTCCAATGTAGACGCCCATCTGACGATACATATCGCCGATGCTGCCGCCGTAGCTCATCAGGCCACCAGCCGCGGCGAACTCGCGATACGTGTAGATCGCGGGCACCTCATGACGGACTGTCAATGCGGCGAGCTGTTCGCTCCGGCTGTTGAAGAATGCCTCGGGAGAGATGACGAGCGCGCCCGCCCGCAATTGGCGCAGGGTTGCGAAGGCCGCATCGATGTCGCGTTCGGCACTCGCATGCAGGATGTGGAGCTTGCGATCGAGCGCGCGGGCCGCCGCCTGCATGTCCCTTACCTGAATCTCGGCAGAGCGATTGGCTGGGTTGACGAGGACCGCAACGCTGGCCGTCGTGGGGATCAGTCCGTGAAGCAGTTCGAGCCGCTTCGGCCCCAGCTCCACCCCTAATGAGGTCGCACCCGTGAGGTTGCCGCCCGGTCGGTTCAAGCTGGCGACGAGCCCAGCCCGGACCGGGTCGGCCCCGGTGACGAAGACGATGGGAATCGTCGCGCTCGCGGTCTTGGCTGCCACCGCGGAAGCATTTCCGCTCGTCGCAATCACGGCTACCTGGCGACGAACCAGATCGGCAGCCAGCATTGGCAGCCGATCGTATTGGCCATGTGCCCAGAGGTATTCGATCGCGACGTCGCGACCTTCGACATAGCCGGCTTCGCTTAGACCTCGGCGGAATGCGGCCACCAGATGCGCAGAGCTGTCAGCCGATCTGCCATCGAGAAACCCGATCACCGGCATCGCCGTCTGCTGCGCGCGCGCCACAAGCGGCCAAGCGGCAGCGGCCCCGCCGAGCAGGGTGATGAACTCCCGTCGCCTCATGCCGGGCATGGACGGCTTTCTCCCAGAATGCCGCCGCCGATCTTACCAGCCAGGACGCTGGCGCGGGCGGTTTACCGCATCCGGAGCCTGCCGATGGAACGGCAGCCGGTCCTTGGGGCAGACCTGAATCGTTCTGAATCCAGGTGCCCGCCGCCACTCGCTTCTTACGGCGAACGACGGTTTATGGGTTCAATTGCGCCGGAAACATTCAGGCGGAATCGCCCCGGATCAATCCACCTTGATGCCAGCCGCCCTGATGATCGGCCACCACTTCTCGATCTCGGCCTTTTGATAGGCGCCCAGCGCCTCCGGCGTCAGTTGCCCGCGCGCCGGCAGCTCCTGCCCAAGCTCGGTGAGCCGCTGACGCACCGTCGGATCCTCCAGCGCGTCAACAGCAGCGGCATTGAGCCTGCGGACCACATCCTTCGGCGTGCCCTTCGACGACCAGAGCCCGTGCCAGACCGAAATGTAAAACCCGGGCAACCCGGCTTCGTCCACGGTCGGAATATCGGGGGCGACCGCCAGCCGCGCCTTCGACGTGACCGCATAGGCCTGGAGGTTGCCGCCTCGCACTTGCGGCAGCGAGCTCGCCGCCTGGTCGAACGCCAGGTGGATCTGGCCCGAAAGCATGTCCTGCATGCGCGGCGCGGCGCCGCGGTACGGCACGATCTGAATATCGGTGCCGGTGGTGTTCTGAAACAGGATGCCCGCGAGATGCGACGCGCCGCCCACGCCGGTCGTCCCCACCATGGCCTTGCCGGGATTGGCCTTCAGCCAGGCGATCAGTTGCTTGATGTCCTTGGCGGGCACCGACTTGGCAGCGACGATCAGCTGCGGGCCGTCCGAGATCAGCGCCACCGGCTCAAGGTCCGTCAGCAGGTCGTAGGGCAACGCGTAGATCGCCCCGTTGACGACGTGCGAGCCCCAGTGCCCGATGCCCACGGTATAACCATCGCCAGCCGCGCGGGCGACCCGGCCGACACCGATGTTGCCGCCCGCGCCGGCCACGTTCTCGATGATGACCGGCTGCCCGAGCGAGCCCCGCATGCGCTCGCCAAGGAGGCGCGCGATCGTGTCGGTCGGCCCGCCGGCCGGATATGGCACGATCATCGTGATGGGGCGCGAGGGATAGCTTTGCGCTCTCGCCATCCGCGACGCGACCGGGAGCGCAGCCGCGCTCGCCGCCAGATGGAGAAATTGACGACGCGGGAGCTTCATGGCGTTCGCCTCCGGGATGCTGCCGCCGAGGGTGATGATGCCACCATTCGTCCGGTGACAAGATCATCCGTCAGGGCCACGACATCGGACCCCGGTCGGTCACTCCAAGTCAACCATGCGGACGACGCGCATGGCAGTTGTTCCGTCGGGGTTCACCGCCGCGGCTTCTCTTTCTTTTCGCTCTTCGCTTTCTGTTCGCTCTTCTCGGCCTTGTCGGCCTTCTCGGTCTTCTCGTCGAGCAGTTGTTCGGCCAGCAGCTTGCGGTGGTCGGTGATCGAAGTCCACCGCCTCGTCGATCACCTGGACCTGACGCTTGGCGTTGCTGCGCGCGATCTTGCCTTTCGCCCGTTTCGCGAGCCGTTTCTTCTCGACCAGCAGCTTCTTCCCGGCCGTAAGCTCCTCGCCGGTATCTTGAAGCAGCCGTTTCACGCTCTTCATGGCACCTGGATCCGCTCAGTGGACAGTTGGAGCAAAATAGCGTCGCAGCCTGCTATGCGATGGATCGCGTGAAGAACTCGCCGCATAGGAGATCAACCGGCAAGGCGGAACCATCTGCAGGGATCCCGGTGCCCGCCCACAGCCGGCGCCCGAAACTTCGGCAGCTTGGGCCATGTCTTGCTGCCTGACCGCCTTGGGTTCGCGACCTGAAAGGTTCTCAGCGAGCACGTCTCACTTCTGATGCGGCGTTCCGATGTACGGAAACTCCTTGAGAATGTCGGTGTGCGGTTTCAAACCGCTGGGAGGACATTCGCCCTTGGTGAGGAACGCGAGGCGGTAATCGATCACGTCGTCAGTGAAGACGCGGCCATTGGGATACTTCGCAGGCTTCGACGGATCGAAACTCAGCACGTCGGGCAGCGTGCGCTCCTTGTCGATCGCGGCAATCGCTTCTTCGCGCGAATAGTTTCCTGTGTGGCCCATCAGATGCACGAACTGATCAAGCCAGCGGTTGCGATCGTTCACCGGCTCGCTGGCGTTGTATTCCAATTTCGTGTCATCGGTGTTGAAAAAGCTGCTGACGCTCGGATGGCCCGCACGATCGGCGTGGACCAGCTTGCCGTCCTCCCGCACGCTGCATCGTCCCCAGATGTGCATTTCGGGCTTCGGGGCCAGTTCGCTCGTCGGGAGTTCGACCACGGTCGAGAATATGTTGGCTTCGGTATTCGAATCCACGCCAGTCCACGGCGACTTGCCGGTCAGGTGAGGCTCGGTGAAATTCCGCTTGCCCCTGATGTCGAACAGATTCTTGATGCCGTCGAAATCGAAAAAGAAAGCGTCGCTGCGGCTACCGGCGAAGAATGTGTAGTCGCCCGCCTTGACGATGTTGGGCTTGGGGCCGAACGAGACGTCTGCATCGGCGACGATCTTCTTCCCGACCGCTTCGACCGAGCGCGCCTCCGCGCCCTTGGCCAGAAACACGCTGAAAGTCTGCTTGCCGTTTTGCGGCTTCGAAAACACGTAGCTGAGCGCGACGTCCGTCAGCAAATCACCGTCGTTGTCGATGTTGAGCCGGTAGATGGCGTCGGGATGGAGCGCGTCGGCATTTGGATTTGCATTGAGGATGATCACGGTTCTCGACGGGTCGGTGGGCGACTGGAACGCGTAGAGGTCGCACAGGTCGAGTTTTTGGTCGCCGAGCGGCGGACCGAGGCTCAGGCCGGTAAAATGGTTCGACATTTTTCGTCCTTTTGAGATCGAATTGAGATCAAGGGTGGGAGCTGTCGTTCGCCAGAATAATAACAAACCGCTTCTATGTTAAGATGCCGGCGCCTCTGCATGCCGGTCATGCTCCGCGCAAGCTTCGAATGCGACCGGGCTTTGCCGGCGGCGAAGATAAGCGCGCAGTTCGCAGAACCGGCGAAAATCGGCCCTCAAATGCTCTTACCGCATGTCGCTGGAGGAGTACGAGCAGCTGCTCGTTCGCCAGAACGGCGCCTGCGCCATTTGCGGAAAGCAGACGACCAAGAGGCTGTGCGTCGATCACTGCCATGCCACCGGCAGGGTGCGCGGGCTGCTCTGCTCCAAATGCAATCTCGGCATCGGGCATCTCGACGACGATCCCGGCCTCATGCAGGCGGCGATCGCGTATGTCTCGCGGCGGCAGGAAGACCAACCGCCGTAATTCGCCGTCGCGCGATAGTGTTTGCGGTGGATCCCGTGCTGTTGCGCGCGTTCGGGGCCCAACAGATGAGAATTGTTCCAGTTCAAGAATGCTGTTATTTCGCCACGCCGGTTCGGATTCGCATCGATTGCGGCCACCATCCTGCACATCTGCGTAGCGCGCCGACGCTGCGTGCGCTTAAGGTGCCGGCGACATCGCGGGAGCGCGGGAGGGGTCGATGAGAAAGCTCGGTTTGATTGCCGCTGCGGCGGCGCTGTTTGCGGGGCCGGCCGTGGCTGCCGACATGAGGCTGGCCCCGGTGCCGCCGCCGGTCTTCACCTGGACCGGCTGCTATGGCGGCGTCAACGGCGGCGGCGGCTGGGCCGAAAAGTCCTTCCGCAATGCGGCGACCGGCGCCGACTTTGGCGGACATACCGGAAGCGGCGGCGCGGCCGGCGGGCAGATCGGCTGCGACTACCAGAGCGGCCTGTTCGTGGCCGGCCTGCAGGGCATGATCGACGGCATCGACGCCCGCAATGAGAACAACATCCCGGGGACGGCGAACGTCATCACCTCGAAGGTGCAGTGGCTGACCACGCTCACCGGCCGCTTCGGCTTCGCAGCGACGCCGGCGTCGCTGATCTACGCCAAGGGCGGCGTCGCCTGGGTCGGCGACGTTCACAGCATCCGCAATGCCGCCAACCTCACGCTGGTCAACGGGCAGACCACGCGCAGCGGCTGGACCGCGGGCCTCGGCTGGGAATGGAATTTCTGGGGCAATGTATCGGTATTCGCCGAGTACGACTATTTCGACTTCGGCAGCCGCGGCATGCTGCTCACGCCGACACCGGGCGGATTCCCGGCTGGCGTTACGGTCGACGTCAAGCAGAACGTCAACGTGTTCCTCGTGGGCCTCAACCTGCGCTTCGGTCCGCCCGCGATCCCGGTCCGTTATTGAGGCGCGCCACGCGACGCAACTGCCGCCCTGCCTGCGGTGCTGACGCAGTCTTGCGCCCCCGTGCCGATTGCGCGCTGACACCGCCAGCGCCCTCTCCCGCTCGCGGGAGAGGGCAGCTCAGTCAGTGCAACAAACACCGGTGAGGGCATTTTGAGGCATCGACGTATGCCGACTCGCCGGTCGCCTCCGCACCCCTCACGACACGCGTCACCGCTATTGAGCCCTCCCCTGCAAGCGGGAGAGGGCGCGTCAAAGGATTTCGCATCCGGGCAATCGGCAGAAACGTGACGGCTATCACAGCGGCCCCAAGCGCGACTGCGCATGTTGCCGCTATAACGACTGTGTAAAGCGAGGCGCCACGATGCAAACGTCTAAGGAATATCGGCACAACGCCGAAGTGTGTCTCAAGCTCGCGAGCGAGACCAAAGAGATTTACGCCCAGATGGCGTTAGTTGACCTCGCGACAGAATTCCGCGCTTTGGCCGATGACTTGGAACGCCTCCGGCGGACCGCTCAACACTAAAGAACGCGCACGACGACGAGTTCGCTGACTTACTACTCCCAAGCCTCGGACGCTGGCGCGGCATGAAAGAGATGCCGGGCAGAAGAGTGACGCCGTCAGTCATTGGCGGCCTCCGCATAGTCAGCTTCGCAGTTGCCAGTAGCGCCTGTTCCAGCACCCCAATCGTCGGTAGTGGTGGTGCCGAGCTTTTTTGGCGGCTTACCCTTCCATTGCGCCTCGAAAAGCAAGACCCCGCTTGAGCGGCGGGGTCCATGCCTTCGGCAATGCGTTGGGGGATTGCCGCAATATTGGGTCAATAGCGCAAAGGCTCCCTTGCTTTGGCGCCACCAATTCGCCCTCGAACAGAACAATCAGCTCAGAGGACCGTTGTTCCGCGATGTTGGATCGAGGCGCCCATGAAAAGAAAAGGGCCACCCCGACACGGAAGGTGGCCCAAGAGCTTCTAACAGGGAATCAGGTCGAGCCTCCGGGCAAGTAAGTAAGAAGGAGCAGCCCGACCTGATGGCAAGCTAGGAAACGAAAGGCGCAATTTTGAGGCGGCTCTTTGGGTCGATTTCGCAGCGGTGGTAGATGGGTGCGGGCTCATGGGTCTGTTCCCACGCCCGGGGCTCAAGCCCCGATAATTAGCGGACAACGGCTGGCTGCCCGAATTCCGATGATTAAGGCGTTAAATCAATGTGATAGCCGGAGAGTAAGCAAAACGTCGACGTTCATGCCCTCGGTTCCGCTGGTCATGCAGGTGCGCTGACGCCGCCGGCGCCCTCTCCCGCTTGCGGAGGGCAGCTCAGTGGGAAGAGGGCAGCTCAGTCGGTGCCACCCACGCCGACAGGGTGAGGACACTTGCTGGTACTCAGTGGCGGCGTCGCGTCTCGATTTAGAGGGAATTGCGTGCGGCCGCTCCACGCGCCGCATGAATGGCCCGCCAGATGCGATCGGGCGTGAAAGGCATCTCGAGCTTGCGCACATTGAGCGGCTTGAGCGCGTCGAGCACCGCATTGGCGAGCACGGGGACCGCACCGGTCGCGCCCGCCTCGCCCGCGCCCTTGGCGCCGAGCGGGTTGACGGGCGACGGCACGCCGCAATCGATCAGCGTGATGGGTCCGAGGTTGTCGGCCCGCGGCATGAAATAGTCCATGAACGTGCCGGACAGGAGCTGGCCGGTGTCGGGGTCGTAGGCAACGTGCTCGCCGAACACCTGACCGATGCCCTGCATCAGGCCGCCGTGAAGCTGCCCCTCGACCAGCTTGTGATTGTAGATCGTGCCGCAGTCGTCGGCTGCCACATAGTTGACGATGTCGGCCGTCCCGGTCTCCGGATCGATCTCGACCTCGGCCACATGGGCGCCGCTGGGAAAGGCGGTCGAAAGATCGAGGGTCAGATTGGTGTCGAGCGGATGCGTCCCCTCGCCCCATGTCTTCTCGATCAGCGTTCGCATGCTGATGGAAAGATCGGTGCCGACGACTTTGTATTGGCCGTTCTCGAACCTGACGTCGGCCGGCGCCACCTCGAGCTCTCCGGCCGCGAGTTTTTTTCCCTTCTCGACGATTTCGCGGGCCGCCGTGGCGAGCGCGGCGCCGTGGCTGATCAGCGAGCGCGAGCCGAAGGTGCCGACCCCGACGAGCCTGGGCGCCATGACGTCGTTGTAGCGCAGCTCGATTCGGTCCGCGGGAAAGCCGAGGATATCGGCGACCAGCGCAGGAAATACGGTTTCGTGCCCCTGCCCGCTCGGGCCGGCGAGCGAATACATGGCGAGGCGGCCGTCCGCTGTGACGCGAATTTCGACCTGCTCCTTGCCGGCGCCGCCGGAGGGCTCGAGAAAAAGCGCAAGCCCGATGCCGCGCAGCCTGCCGTTCTTCTTCGCCGCCTTCCGGCGCGCATTGAAGCCATCCCAGTCCGCCGCGCGCAAGGCGGTGTCGAGGAGACGCGCCGGATCGCCGCTGTCGTAGGACGAACCGGTCGGCGTCTTGTGCGGAAATGCGTCCTTGCCGAGGATGTTGCGGCGCCGCAGCGCGATCGCGTCGATCCCAGTCGCCGCCGCCGCTTCCTCGACCAGGCGCTCCCACAGATAGGAGACGTTGGGGCGGCCGGCGCCGCGATAGGCCGTGGTGGGGGTGAGGTTGGTGAAGACCAGCCGATGCCGCCCATGTACGGCGCGCAGATTGTAGAGGCTGATGGCCGAACTGGTGGGCGAAGCGATCGTGTTGATGAGAGGCCCGGAGTTGGAGCAATAGGCGCCGAGATTCACCAGCCATTGCACGCGCAGCGCCAGGAACCGTCCCCTGCGATCGAGCGCCAGCTCTCCGGTCAGGTCGGCGCCGCGTCCGTGATGATCGCCGGAGATCGTCTCCGCCCGCGTTCCGAGCCATCTCACCGGCCTGCCGGTTCGCCGGGCGGCGAGCATGACGGCCAGAAATTCGGGATAGACCTCGTGCCGGATCCCGAAGCCGCCGCCGACGTCGGCCGAGCGGATGCGGAATTTCTCCGGCGCAAGTCCGGTGATGTGAGAGAGCGCCGCCTTCAGATCCGCGGCGCCCTGGGTGGGAATGCAGAGCTCGAACGCCTCGTCCGCCGCGTGATAGACCGCGATGCAGGACTTCGGCTCCATCGGATTGCCGGCGATGCGTTGCGCATGCAGCTCGACGCGAACCACGTGCGCGGCCTCGGCAAATCCGGGCTCGGTGTTCTTCCAGTCGCCATACTCGTAATCGAACGCCAGATTGTCGGGAAGGTCTTCGTGCAATGGAATGGCGTCCTCGGCAATGGCCTGCCTTGCGTCGACCAAGGCCGGGAGGTCTTCGTACTCGATTGCGATGAGCTCGGCCGCGTCCTGGGCGATGTGCTCGCTCTGCGCGACCACCAGCGCGACCGGCTCTCCGACGAACCGGACGCGACCATGCGCGAGGCCGGTCCGGAACGGGACGCGCAGCGAGCTGCCGCCGACCCCCTTGAAGAACGCGGCCGCGGGCGTGCCCTTCCACCCGATGGCAAGAAGATCCGCACCGGTCAGAACGTCGAGGACGCCGGGCAGGCTTTTGGCCTGCTCGACGTCGATCCGCACGATCCTGGCATGTGCGCGATCGGCGCGGAGGAAATGGCCGGCGACCTGCCCATCGAAATCATAGTCGGCGGTGTAGCGGCCCCGACCCGTGACTAATCGAAGGTCTTCCCGGCGCCCCCGGAACTGATGCTCTGACAAATTCACGTCCCAACGAGTTCGCCACCGTCGGTCGGGTGCGCGATGCGATGCCCCGGAGGCCTCGACGATCTATATCGTCCAACCCGCGGGCATGGAAGAACGGCGCGCCATTTCCCGCTACCCGCGGAGGGCGAAGCTTCATCAGCTCGAAGGTGTCGTGGCTGACCAGGCTCACGAGCCGCTACGGCTTCATGGCCACACCAGTGTCGATGATCTACGACAAAGGAGCGAGTCGCCGTCAAGGAACCGCATCGGCGAAGGAGCAAGTGAGCAGGCGCGAGCAATAGAGGAAACCCTCGGCCGGGGGGTTCAATCCCTGCCGAGGGCTGAGGTGAGAGCGAGGAACCTTGGGGGGTTGCTGGCTCCCAAAGATCAATGACGACCGAACTATCTCCAGAAGAAGCTGTAGCCCTGGCTCTTGATGGTCAGGCGGGCGCGAACGAGGTCGCCCTTGGCTCCCAGATCGTAGTTCGCGCGGTTCGGGACGTTGCAACCCGGGACGGCGCAGAACGCCTGCTCGTTGCTGACATCGAAGTGCTGGTATTCGACACCGAGCAGGACGTCGACCAGGGCGCCCTTGTGCACCATGAAGTCGAAGCCGCCGCCGGCATACCAGCCGTCGTTGCGCGAGGCGCCGTCCTGGAGGGACACGGCCGTGGGGCCGCAGACGCCAGTGAGGGTGTTGCAATACGCGTTCTTGAGATTGGCCGAAGCCCAGCCGCCCGTGGCGAAGATCATCCAACGGTCCCAGGCATAGCCGATCTTGCCGCCAGCCGTGAACAGGTTGGTCATCTTGTGCTCGGCGGCGGTGTTGGCGGTGAAGCCAGGAGCCAGCGCGAGGGTTTGAGTGCGGCACTCATTCCAGCATCCGCTCAGAGCCGCTTCGGCGCCCAGAACCCAGGCGCCCCACTGCCACTGTGCGCCGGCATGGAAGCCGTAGATGCCTTCCTTGTTGCTGGTGTTGACGTCGTTGGCAACCTGACCCACCTGCGGGCCCAGACCGCCAACCGGGCCGAAGCCGGCCGCGCCCGGCGCCTGATAATGCTGATGGATGTCGGTCCACACGCCACCGGCGTTGAAGCCGATATAGGCGCCGGACCAATCATAGTACACCACTGGCGGCGGCGCCGCCGGCGCGACGCGCATGTCGGCGGCCATAGCAGGCCCTGCGAGCATCGCCGCAAGTCCGACGCTTCCAAGTAAGAGCTTTTTCATAACGACCCCCCGGTTTTGATGGGCAAGACGATCGTTCGCTGCACTTGGCTGTCACTCTTCTGCAACATATAAAATCAATATAAAATGCACATCAACTCGGCGTAATCTTCCCGACAAGCGGATGGAAGAACGTTCCGCCATGGACATGCGGAAAGCCCGATTTGAATGCGATCTACAGTACAGTTTGCCGACAATTCTGCCGGCCCGAGCCCAGGGAGTGGCGTATTACCTCTGATGGGTGCTGTCCCGGCCAATGGATTTGACGGCAAGTTTATTCCTGCGAAGTACCAAATTTTACCGCTGCAGCCGAAAATGCGTTTTGCTCGGCGTATCGCCGCGTGAGCCCCTCCGAACCCCGGGTGGCAAGCGGACGATGATCACTCGCCGCCCCCGCCGATCGAACGGCGCAGGCCGGCGATGAGCTCGGCGCTGTGGGTGAGATGCTTTTCCTCGGCGTCGAGGATGCGGATGAAGCCGCGCTTCTTCAAAGCTGCCACGTCGAGCTCGGTGGTGCCCCTGGGATCGATGCCGGCGGCGTCGCAGACGATGTCGATCAGACGGTCGAGCGCATGCAGGCGTCCGAGCAGGTAGTCGTTCTCGCGGTAGGCGCGTGACAGGAATGCCGCGAAGTGCCCGAAGCCGACGCCCTTGAGGCTCTCGATCCCGTCGAAGCCCTTGAGCGCGTGCACGTCCTGCGGGCTGATGCGGTCGATCAGGATCTCGTTGAGCTCGCCGATCTTGCGCGCGATCATGATCGGAAAGGTCAGCACATCCCAGAACGGGAAGCCGAGATAGTTGACCAGCACCTCGCGGCGGGCGTCCGGATGCCATTTTTGCGGATCGAGCGACGCCAGCAGCCCGTCGAGATCGTTTGTGGTGGCGTCGAGATCGATCTCGGTGGAGAGCAGATCGATCAGCCGGTCGAGCTTGTCGGCGTGCTTCTCCACGAACGCTGTCGCATAAGCCGCAAGATGCCTGATCTCACCCATCGAGGGAACTGCCGGAAAGATGTCCGTCACCAGGTCGCGAACCGCGCGACTGTAGCGTCTCGGATCCTGCCGGCGTTTCAGCTCGTCGAGGCGCACGTAGAATTCGCGTTTGAGCCGATCGACCAGCACCGGATCAAGGCCGGCGAATCGGTCCTGGCCGATGAGCTGGTACAGCCGGTTCTGCCCTTCGATCATGAATTGCAGTCGCCGCTCGCGATATTTGACGTCGAAGGCCAGCAGGTATTTCACCCAGGCCGGCAGGTGATCGGAGGTCTGGGTTTCGAATTCGAGCGCTTCGCTGTCGGCCCGCTCGTAGACGATGCCCTTGTGCACGGCCCAGGCGTCGATGATTTCCGCCACCACGCGCTGCATCGGTGACTGCGCCTGCACGCCGCGCAGCTTGACGATCAGCTCAGCGCCGAACACGCGCACCGAGGCGAGCTTGAGCCGGACATAGGCCTGGTAGGCGAAGCCGGCGTCGCGCGCGACGTGGGAGTTGACCTGCTCGCGCCAGCCACGCAGCTCGTCACTGGAGATCCGGCGGCCGAACGTGTCGGTCACCACTGACGCCACCAGCCGGCTGATCTCCGGACGTGCACTGTCGTTGATTGCCCGCAGCCGCCGCACCTGCTCGTTGAACTCGAGCACGCGGGCGAGCTCGTCGGTCACCGGCTGCGAGCTCGGAATGTCCGAGAGCGCCCCCCGCAGCGTGGAGAAGAAACCGGGCACGCGGTGCTCGTGGCGCGAATCCGTCGGCATCGGATGCGGCTCGATGTAGACGAGCCGGCGGTCGACCTCGCGATAGGCGGGCCGGCCGTGGATGGCGCTGATCGCCTCCTGGAACGGCCGGTTGTTGAGCACGGAGCCGTCGATGAAGGAGACGGTGGTGGGATCAATGTCGGCGCGCACGTGGTTGGGGAATCCCTTGGCGATGAACTCCGCCCGCCGCGGCCAGCTTGCGTGCCGCTCGACCAGCACCTCGTTCATCTCCACGATCCGCGCCGGCGGAAAGGCGCCCGGAAACGACGAGGTCGCGCGCGCGGCAAAGGCCAGGCCGGGCGCGTTGTCGAGATCGAAGTCGCTCTCGACTTCGCCGGTCGAAAGCTGGCGATAGCCGAACTGCAGGAGGTGATGATGCTCGACCTCGTGGATGAGCGGCGGATCGTGGATCTGTACGAGCTGGTCGTAGCCGTAGTAATCGGTGAGCATGACGAACAGGTCGAGCTGCTGGCCGGCCGGCAGCAACGACGCCCGCGGATGGCGGGGCGCTCCCATGGCGGTGACGGCATCGTACATCAGGCCGGCCATGATCCGCCCGTCGAGCGGCGGCTTGAACCAGCGCGAGCGCACGAACAGCGAGAGCTTGCGGCGCACCTCGATGTCCGCGATCAGGCCGAACCTGCCGGTCGCGGCGGCGACCCAGAACAGCGGCCGCACGAACCACTTGCTCCAGTTCTTGGCCCGCGCCTCGGTCGACAGCAGGACCTCGACGTCGGCCTTCTCGAGCCAGAGCTCGCGCAGCGCATCCATCGGCAGGTCGTGCGCCAGCGCACGCGCCAGCATGGTGCCGTTGATCCCGCCGGCCGACGCACCGGCGACGATGTCGACCACGACGCGCAGCTCGTAGCTGCGCCCGATGTCGCGCAGGAGCTCGAAATAGATCTCGTCGGTGTCGTATTCCGGGTCGGCCCGGTCGGCGTGGTCGAAGAACGATGCCTTGGCGCGCGCGGCGCGATCCTCGATGGCGTGCAGCGCGCGCGAGGCCCGCACCAGTTTGAGGATCTCCTTGCTGATGCCGTGCATGTAGATGGCGAGCGAGACGCCGCCGAAGCACACGAGCGCAATGCGGAGTTCCTTCTCGCGCACGACCGCAGGCCCTCAACCGCGCGATTCGCCGGCGGCGGCGATCATAGGAGAGAACGGCGGGAGCGGAAGCCTCACCGGGGTGGCCCGGCGGGGTGCGGGCGACGGCATCGAGGTTGGCAATGCAGCATCCGCCACGTCCGCGCTCATTCCATCGTGGCCGCCGGTTCGATCCAGACCGGCTCGAAGCCTTCCGCCTTGAGCGCCGCGAAGATAGTCTCGCCGTGGGCGCGGTCGCGCGTCTCCACCGTGACGTCGAGCTTGGCGCCCTTCGCCGGCACGTCGAGGAAGAGGCGGCGATGCTCAACCTCGAGGATGTTGGCGCCGAACTGGCCGAGCCGGGTGGCGATCTGCCCGAGCACGCCGGGGCGGTCGGGGATGGTCAGCCGGAACGAGACGATGCGGGCGTCGCGCTCGAGCTCGCGCACCATCACCGACGCGAGGATGCGGGGATCTATGTTGCCGCCGCAGAGAATGAGCCCGACCTTGCGGCCGCGGAACCGGTCGGGCTCGGCCAGCATGGCGGCGAGCCCGGCGGCGCCGGCGCCTTCGGCCATGGTCTTCTGCAAGGTGAGATAGGCGTTGACCGCACGCTCGAGCTGCGCCTCGTCGACCAGGATGATGGCGGCGACCAGCGCGCGCACGATCGGCAGCGCGAGCACGCCGACGTTCTTGACCGCGATGCCCTCCGCCAGCGTGGCACCGCCGAGCGGGCGGTGGCCGTCGTTGAGCGCGTTCCAGAACGAAGGATAGAGCGCGGCCTCGGCGCCGATGATCTCGATCGCAGGCTTGCGGGCGCGCGCGGCGACGGCGTTGCCGGCAATGAGCCCGCCGCCGCCAATGGGAATGACCAGCACGTCGAGGTCGGGGACGTCTTCCAGCATTTCGAGCGCGATGGTGCCCTGCCCCGCCATCACCAGCGGATCGTCGTAGGGATGAACGAAGGTCAGCCCGCGCGCGCGGGCGATGGTCTGCGCGCGCACCTGCGCCTCCGCCACCGACTCGCCGTCGAGCACGACCTCGGCGCCGTGGGCCTGCGTCGCCTCGACCTTCACGAACGGCGTGGTCACCGGCATCACGATGGTGGCCGGGATCTTGAGCCGGCGGGCGTGATAGGCGACGGCCTGCGCGTGGTTGCCGGCCGACATGGCGATGACACCGCGCGCCCGCGCCGCCGCGTCGAGCGAGGCGAGCTTGTTGAGGGCGCCGCGGTCCTTGAACGAGTTGGTGACCTGGAGGTTCTCGTATTTCACGTAGACGTCGGCACCGGTGAGGTCGGAGAGCTTGGGCGCCGGCAGCATGGGCGTGCGCAGCACCTGCCCGGCGATGGTGCGGCGCGCCGCCTCGATATCGGCCAGGGTGATGCTCATGCTGATGCGCTCGCTGACGGTCATGGTGAGGCTCTCGGTGACGTTCTTGCTCACTCCCTTGCGGATGGCTCTTGGTGGTCGCGTGGTACTCTCTTGATCGCTTGATTGATCTCTTGATTGATCCCTTGGGCTCGCGCATGCCGGCTTCCGGGCGGGCCGCCAGCTGCGGCCGGCCGGCCGGATGTCACGATCGACCGTGCCCCTTGCGCAAAGACCGTCTACTCTCCATGTGGCGGAAGATTCGGAGGATAGCAGACCGAGCTGGGGAGGATAACCGGCCATGACCGACAGCGGACCGGGACGGATCGGCGTGTCGATCGACGTGAAGCCCCATGCCTACGACCCCGTCGCCAATCCGGAATTGTTCGAAGGCGTGCTGGCGCGGCGCTGCATCGCGTTCCTGATCGACGTCACCATCATCGCCATTCCGGTGCTGTTCGCGTCGGTGTTCATCTTCATCTTCGGGCTGGTCACGCTCGGGCTCGGCTGGGCGCTGTTCTGGCTCATCTCGCCGGCGACGGTGATCTGGGCGATCGTCTATTACGGGATGACCTTCGGCAGTGCGGCGTCCGCCACCATCGGCATGCGGGTGATGGATATCGAGATGCGCACCTGGTACGGGGCACCGGCCTATTTCCTGCTCGGCGCGGTGCACGCCGTCGCCTACTGGTTCCTGGTGTCGTTCTTCACGCCGCTCATCCTGCTGGTCGCGTTCTTTAACCAGCGCCGGCGGCTGCTGCACGACATGCTGGTCGGCACCATCGTCATCAACAAGCCCGCGCGCGCGGAGGAGTTGCGTCATCCGCTGCGCTAGGGGAACAAGGGATTTGACGGAACGCGCCGCCCGCGCGATCCTGAGGGCGCCGGCGAGCTCGAATCTCGCCGCCTGAGACCGCCGTGACCCAGCATTCGCGCAACACTCCGCAGTTCTATCTCACGGCGCCCTCGCCCTGCCCCTACCTGCCCGGCCAGGAGGAGCGCAAGGTGTTCACCCACCTGGTCGGCGAGCGGGCGGCCGAGCTCAACGATCTGCTCACCCACGGCGGCTTCCGCAGGAGCCAGTCGATCGCCTACCGGCCGGCCTGCGAGGTGTGCCGGGCCTGCGTGTCGGTGCGGGTGGTGGCGGCCGATTTCCGCCCGAGCCGGAGCATGCGGCGCATCCGCGAGCGCAACCGCGACCTGATCGGCGAGATGCGCGCCTCGGCGCCGACCGCTGAGCAGTATTCCGTGTTCCGCTCCTATCTCGACGCCCGCCACCGCGACGGCGGCATGGCCGACATGTCCGTCCTGGATTACTCCCTCATGATAGAGGACAGCCATGTCGATACACGGATGGTGGAGTACCGGCGCCGCGGGCCCGACAGCGCCATCAACGGCCGCGGCAGCGGCGACCTCCTGGCGGTGGCGCTCACCGACGTGCTCAGCGACGGGCTCTCGATGGTCTATTCGTTCTTCGCCTCCGAGGAGGCGCCGCGCTCGCTCGGCACCTTCATGATCCTCGACCACATCGACCGCGCCCGCCAGATGGGCCTGCCCTACGTCTATCTCGGGTACTGGGTGAAGGGCTCGCGCAAGATGGACTACAAGGGCCGCTTCCTGCCGCAGGAGCGCCTCACCCCCGATGGCTGGAAGCGGGCGGAGCACTAGCCCCGCATGCAACGTCCCGGATTGATCGTCGCCCCGCTCACGCCGTTCACCGCGGATCTCGCGCTCGATGAGCCGGCGCTGCGCCGCCAACTCGACTACGTGGTTACCGACTGCGGCGCCACCATGGTCGTGGCCGCCGGCGTGGAGACGCAGGAATATACCTATCTCAGCCTCGCCGAGCGCAAGGCGCTGGTTCGCCGCACGATCGAGCTGGTCGACGGCCGCGTGCCGGTCATGGTCGGCGTGTCGCATCCCTCGTTCCGCACCGCGATCGAGCTTGCCCACGATGCCGAGCGGCTGGGAGCCGCCGCCATTCAGCTCCTGGCTCCGCTGCGTCCGTTCGCCGGCCCGCCCAGCCGGGACGACCTCCTCGCCTATTTCGAAGCGGTGTCGCGGGAGACCCACCTTCCGATCACGCTCTATCTCAATCCCGGGCCGGGCGCCGACGTGTCCATCCCCGACACCATCGCGCTCGCGCGCCTGCCGCGCGTCCATTTCATCAAGGAGAGCTCGCGCGACCTCGCGCGCGTGTCCCGCCTGATCGTCGAGATCGACCGCGCCGGGCACGCGCGCTATTTCACCACCATGCAGATGCTGCTGAGTTCCCTCATGCTCGGCGGCTCAGGCGTCACCATGCCGCCGCCGGCCGCCGAGATCGCCCGCCACGTCATCGACGCCTTCGTCGCCAAGGACCATGAACGCGCCGCGCAATTGCAGCTGCAATTCGCGTTGTTTCCGTCGCGATGGATGCACCGCGGGCTGGCGCCGGTGATGAAGGCCGCCATGAACCTCATCGGCATCGCTGTCGGCGAGCCCTATCCGCCCTACGCCCCGCTCCCGCACGACGAAGCCGCCGCGCTCGCCGCGCTGCTGAAGACGACGGTGCTGGCAAGGCACCAACTGTCCCAGGCCGCCGAGTGAGATGACGGGGCTGCGTTCCTAGCCGCTGACGAAGTCGATCAGCAGCTTGACGTTGAGCGCAATGATGACGGCGGCGACCAGCGCCGCGAGCGCGGTCACCCAGCGCGGCGCCACCAGTTCGCCCATCTTGCGCCGGTCGGCGGTGAACATCACCAGCGGGACCACGGCGAATGGAAGCTGCAAGCTCAGGATCACCTGGCTCAGGATCAGGAGCTGCGCCGTACCCTTCTCCCCGTACCAGACGGTCACGATCGCTGCCGGCACGATAGCGATGCCCCGCGTTACCAGCCGCCGCAGCCACGGCGGCAGGCAAATCTCCAAAAACCCTTCCATGACGATCTGACCCGCCAGGGTCGCGGTCACGGTCGAATTGAGCCCGCAGCACAACAGCGCGATGCCGAACAGGGTCGGCGCCAGCGCGGAGCCCAGGAGCGGCGCCAGGAAGGAATGCACCTGCTCGAGCTCGGCCACGTCGGTCTTGCCGGTCTTGTTGAAGGTCGCGGCCGCGAGGATGAGGATCGAGGCGTTGATGACGAGCGCGAACATCAGCGCGATGGTGGAATCGAGCGTGGCGAGCGTGATCGCCTCGCGGCGGTCGGACACGCTGTCGCCGTAGCGCCGGGTCTGCACCACGCCGGAATGCAGATAGAGGTTGTGCGGCATGACGGTGGCGCCGAGGATGCCGAGTGCGAGGTAGAGCATCTCCGGGTTGGTGACAATCTCCGTCGTGGGCGCGAAGCCGCGGATCACTGCGCCCCACTCCGGATCGGCCATCGCAATCTGGATGCCGAAGCAGATCGCAATGACCCCGAGCAGCGTCACGATGAAGGCTTCGATCCAGCGGAAGCCCAGGGTCTGCATCCACAGGATCAAGAACACGTCGAGCGCGGTGATCAGCACGCCGAGCTCGAGCGGAACGCCGAACAGGAGGTTGAGCCCGATCGCGGTGCCAATCACCTCGGCGAGATCGGTCGCGCAGATCGCGACCTCCGCCAGCAGCCAGAGCGGCCATGACACCGCGCGAGGGAACGCGTCGCGGCACGCCTGCGCCAGATCACGGCCGGAGGCGATGCCCAGCCGCGCGCACAGCGCCTGCAGCAGGATCGCCATCATGTTGGAGACGAGCGCAACCGTCAGCAACGCGTAGCCGAACTTCGAGCCGCCCGCGAGCGAGGTCGCCCAATTGCCGGGATCCATGTAGCCGACGGCCACGAGATATCCCGGCCCGAGAAAGGCCGTGAGCTTCTTCCACAGCGGGCCCTGCGGCCGCGTGGCGATCGAGCCGAAGACGTCCGCGAGCGACGGCGTGCCGCGCCTGCGCCGCCAGCCGGCTTCGGGATAGCCTGAGGTCGATGACGGCTCCGGCAACGATGAGACAGCCATACTGACAATCCTTCGGCACCTCCATATCGTTGTTGCGAATAATTTGCAATTGCAAACCACCGCGCCGTGAACGTGGCAGGGGCATCGCCGACGCCGGGCCATTGGCGGTGAACAGCGCGGGCGACCCCCTGACGATTGGCGCAACCGGCGGCCATTGACCGCAACAACGTTCAAGTCATTCGACGCGACGCGGCGTTAAATCCGCAGGCGGGGCGACGCCGGTCGATTGCCGCGGTGTGCGGCCCTCCTCCGCGCGAGGAGCGTGCGTTCGCAGGCACATCCGCTCGACCGCTTAACTCATTGGAGAGCGCCATGGCCACCACAGCTCCGCAAGGCGTGAACGCCCCGAACGCACCCGCCGCGATCATGCGACACCCCGCAAGCGCCGGCTCAGGGGCGCTGTCAGGTTCCGGTCTCATCGACCCGGACCATGGAGCGCCCAAGCCGGCGACCAACGTCCACAGCGGCGCGGTCGCCGCCGCGCTCGCGGCCTATGCCTGGTTCATCATGATCGCATGGATCGCGTTCGGCCGGGGCTACGCCGCTCTCGACCTCGTCGTCGTCGTCCTGATCAGCGTCGTCCTTCTCGGGCTTCTCGCCGGCGGCGCGATGATGTCTCGGAACATGACTCCCGATCGCGAGACGACGCGCACATTCGCGCAGTTCGTCAACGGCAGGGTCGACATCGAGACCGGGCGCGTGAGCGGGCGCGACGCGCTCGTACAGATCGTCGTCATGCCGATCCTGCTCGCCATCGGCGGCACGGTCATTGCGGCCGTCTGGATCATCGTATCGCACTGAACTTTCTGCGCGCGGGCAATTCGCCAGGATGGACATGGGCGAGCACGCCGAGCCGGAGCTGCATGATCGATTTGCTGGAACGGACGGCCGTGCGTTAGTCTCGGATCGCGCCGTACTCCTTTTCATGAGCGAGTGCCGCGAACCTTGAATCGGCAACGGCGCGCATTCCGTTTGGCCGCGAGTCTCGGCCCGACGCAAGAAACTCTCCCAGACAGGCACCCCTTCAGGCAAAGTGGAACAACCGGCCGCCCGCGGATTGGGCGTTGAGCCTGTTCATGAGCATGCCAATCTTCACTTTCATCCTGCGCGTCAGCCCTTCTGCCCTCGCCTGCGGGGGCGCCGCGCTTGTCCTCGGCGCGGATGCCGCGCTTGCCGCCGAGAGCGGCAAAAGCGGTCCGTCGGAAGTCGTCTTTCTTGCCCAGCTCATCACGCTGATGCTGGTGGGGCGCCTCCTGGGCGAGGCCCTGAACCGTATCGGCCAGCCCTCCGTCATGGGCATGCTGCTCGGGGGCATCCTGCTCGGCCCATCGGCGCTCGGAGTGCTGTGGCCGGACCTGCAGCATGCCATCTTCCCAAAGACGCCCGAGCAGAAAGCCATGCTCGACGGCATCTCGCAGTTCGGCATCCTGCTGCTGCTGCTGCTGACCGGGATGGAGACCGACCTCAAGCTCGTCCGCAAGGTCGGCAAGTCGGCGTTGAGCATCTCGGTCACCGGCGTGGCCGTGCCGTTCGCCTGCGGCTTCGCGCTCGGCCAGTTCATGCCGGAAGCGCTGCTGCCGCATCCCGATCAGCGCCTTCTGACCTCATTGTTCCTGGGCACCGCACTCTCGATCTCCTCGATCAAGATCGTGGCCGCGGTGGTGCGGGAAATGGGATTCACCCGCCGCGACCTCGGGCAGATCATCGTCGCCTCGGCGATCTGCGAGGATTCGATCGGCTGGGTGATCATCGCCATTACGCTGAGCCTGGCGCAGGCCGGCAGCGTCGACCTCGTTGACGTCAGCCGGGCGGTTCTGGGCACCCTCGTGTTCCTGATCGCGAGCTTCACCGTCGGCCGCCGCCTCGTGTTTTTCCTGATCCGGTGGACCAACGACAATTTCGAGAGCGACTTCCCCGTGATCACGACAATCCTGGTCATCATGGGACTCATGGCGCTGACCACGCATTTCATCGGCGTGCATACCGTGCTGGGCGCCTTCGTCGCCGGCGTCCTGATCGGGGAATCGCCGATTCTGAGCAAGCACATCGACGAGCAGCTGCGCGGCCTCATTCTCGCGTTCTTCATGCCGGTATTCTTCGGCATCGCCGGATTGTCCGCCGACCTTACCGTGCTGACGGATCCGACCTTGCTGCTCATGGCGCTGGGCCTGATCGCGATTGCGACGTTCGGCAAATTTGCCGGCGCGTTCATCGGCGGCGAGATCGGCGGATTGAGCCGGCGCGAGGCCTTCGCCCTCGCCTGCGGCATGAATGCGCGCGGCTCGACCGAGGTGATCGTGGCCACGATCGGGCTCTCCATGGGGGCACTCAGCCAGAACCTGTTCACCATGATCGTCGCGATGGCGGTCATCACCACCATGGCCATGCCACCCATGCTGCGCTGGGCGCTTGCGCGGGTGCCGATGCGCAAGGCGGAGAAGGAGCGGCTCGAGCGCGAGGAATTCGAGGCCAAGGGCTTCGTCGCGAACCTGGAACGCCTGCTGCTCACCGCGGATGAAAGCCCCAACGGCAAGTTCGCGTCCCGGCTCGCCGGCCTGCTGGCCGGCACCCGCGGCCTTCCCATCACGATCCTGCCGCCGGCGGAGACCGGAAAACGCCAGAGCAAGCAGGCCCGCGAGCAGCAGAACGGAGGAACCGGGGGACGCGTCGAAGAAGCCGTGAAGGCAGCCGCCGCGGACACCAAGCCCGTGGAGGGCGCCGAACCGGCGAAGATCGACGTCACCATCCGCGAGCATGACGCCTCGACCGAAGTGGCCGTCGCGAAGGAGGCGAGCAAGGGATACGACCTTCTCGTCGTCGGTCTTGCGAACATGCGCGCGAAGGACGGCGTCTTTCACGACGATATCGGTCGCATCGCCTCGGCCTTCGACGGCCCGCTTGCGATCGTGGCGGCGAAAGGCGCTCATCTCAAGCAGCCGGAACGCAGTCCGCTCGGCATCCTCGCGCCGGTGAGCGGAACCGACGTATCGCGCCGGGCCGCGGAGGTTGCGATTGCGATCGCCCGCGCCTGCGGCTGCCCGCTCACCGTGCTCTACGTCGCCGGCGGGAGCAACGGGCGCAGCCGCAAGCGCCGAGGCTTCCGCGCCAACCGCCAGGAGCAGGCCATCGTGAAGGAGGTCGTCGACATCGCCGACCGCTACGACGTGACGGCAGAAACCGTCATTCACGCCGACATGGCGCCCGACCAGGCAATCCTCACCGAAGCGAAGAAGCCGGAGCACAACCTGATCATCATGGGCGTCAACCGCAGGCCGGGCGACAAGCTGTTCTTCGGCGACACGACCGCCACGGTGTTCGAGAAGGCGCCGGCGGCGATGGTTTTCGTCGCGAGCTGAAGTTCCGAAAGCCCGAAGGCAAGACCGACCTTACGCGCGGTGCCGACCTGTGGGCAGGCAGATACCAGGTCCGAAAGTGTCCTTGTCCAGCTTGCGCGGTCATCGCCCGAGCGGAGCCGCGCGTGTCAGCAATTCGCCTGCAGAGGTCGTTCGTTGCATTGCGCAGCGGATCTGAAAGACAAGGGCGCCTGCACAAATGATTTCAAACGCCATCGAGGCGACTGGAATCAGGAACCTGGCAGACGCCTGGGTCTCGGACAGCCGAGCAAGCGTGAGCACGCCGTCGCAAACGACTGAAACGATGAGGCCGGTGGCTGCCAACGCGCACAGGAAGGAAAACCGTCGCAGCCGCTGGCGGTAGGACGCATAGCTGGCCGCCCGAATGCGACAGCTGGCGAGGTAGGCCAAACCGATCAGCGCGACGACGACCGAAAGCCAGAAGGCACAGCTGTCAATCAAACCTATATTTGCGCTCGCAACCCTCATGTCGGCGCTGAGTGACCATTGGGTCTGGACATACCAGGCGATCCGCGCCTTCATTGCGAGGAAAACCGCGGCCGTCACCAGAATGATGGCGACGCCAACCTTCCTGGTCTGCCGGTCAAGCGACACCACGGCGAATTGGGCGGCGATGACGTCCGGATCGCCGAAATTTTCGATTGCGCGCCTTTCCGCCTCGCACGTAGGGCCCGATGGGTCGGTCGCGACGGCTTCCCACAAATGGTCTTCGACCTCCTGCCGCACGGCGCGCGACAGGGTTTGGTCAAAGCCGAGCTTGTCCGCCAGCAAGTCGGCGTATTCGGAGATCACGTCGGGTCTTCGCATGGCCGGATGCCGCCGAGGATGCCACCGATCGCGCCGGAAAATTGCTCCCAGACTGCCTGCCGTTCGGCGAGTGCGCGCTGGCCACGCCTGGTCAACGTGTAGACCCGCCGGCGTCGTCCGCTCTCCGCGGTCACCCAACGTCCGGCCAGCAGCCCCGCTTGCTCAAGACGATGCAGGGCCGGATAGACCGTTCCCTCGGGCAGGTCGAACGCCTGGCCGCTCTTGCGTCTGATGTTCTCGATGACGGCATAGCCATGGGCCGGACCCGCCGACAGGGCCGCAAGCACGATCATGTCGAGGTGGCCCTTGAGCATCTCGCCTTGCATACCTCGGACCACTAGGGCTGGGCGGCGTGCAGGTCAAGCAGCAGGGCAGGCGCGGTGGGTCTGCTCTTTATTCGCGTCGCAATTGCCCCAACACCTCCGCCGTGTCGGTGAGGTCCCAATGCTCCGCGAACTTTCCATTCTCCACACGCCAGAAGTCGAACGCGCGGAAGGTAAAAGATTTTCCGGTGGGCGGAATACCTCGTATCGTCTGGGTGTGGGTTGCCGAATAGGCGTTGCGAGCAGCGACCCTATCGCCGGCGATGACGCGGTCTTCGACCTGCATCCGGATGTCGGGCATGGTGCTGAAGATGCGGCGAAAATTCTCGATCTGCGCGGCGAGCCCCGAAGCACTCCGGCCTGAATGCTGGATATAGGCTTCGGCGAAAAGATCAGAAAACGCGCCGGTATCGTGTGCGTTCACTGCCGCTGCATACTTGTCGAGAAGCAGGGACCCGACCGCGCCGGCATCGGCTGCCGATGAACAATCAGCGGCAAGCGTCTCCGTTCTTGGTGCGAGTAGAGCGGGTCCCGTGAGCATTGCGAGTGCAAGCAAGTTGCGCCGGCGCATCATCTGCAGGCCTCCACTTATACATCGTGATGCTATGCCTCGCGTAACTATGTGTCAAGGTGCAGGCCCTGATCCGCCGGTGTCGGGCGCTGAGCATGCATGCCCTTGCGGGTATTGGCGAGGCATTCGTCCCGGGGGACGATGAAACCAGCCCTCCCGCCCGGCGACCAGCAACTTGCGCCCGCCCTGGTGGCGGAAGACTGAAACGAGATCGCCATCTTGTTCGAGATCGATGAACAGCCGGACATGGCGCCCGACTAGGTGATCCTCACCGAAGCAATTCCTCGGCGACACCGCCGCAACGGCGTTCGAGAAGGTGCCGGCATCCGTCGCGTTCGTGGCGAGCTAGTGACGTGAACCCATGAACGAAATCGGTGGAGGTTCGCCTTTCGCAAGACGCCACCATGCGGATGAGGGGCGGTCACACTCGACCCTAGAAAAAGAGAAGTATTCTTTCCCACCTGCGAAAATATATTTTGGCAACTCGCTGGTTTCGGTGAAACCAGCGCATATATCATCTGTAGTTTGAATGAAGTCATTCAAATGATAATCCGGCAATATCTTGATCTCTTTGAATGACCAAGGCAGCTTCAGGCTCGACCGCCGCAAAGCCCGAAACCACCGTCGAGACACGGCAGACCGTTCTCAAGGGCATCGACGCGAAGTGGAGCAAGTTCTCCGAGCGGATCTGTCCGCTGCGAGAACAGGTACGATGTCGTTACGCGGGTCGCGGCTCGAACCGTCACGCATGAGGATGAAAGACCGGCCGTCAACATCGACGCAACTCAATGATTTCAAAGGTCGCATCCTTGGCCGCCTCGGACACCCGCCCAACCGACGAGAATGAGGTGATGATCATGATCGAATTCGATTACCGCAGCGAGGCTGAACTGTTCCCGCCTGGGGCCCGGCTCTCCAAGCGAACCTCCAAGCCGCGCGCGCGTTACCAGCGATTTGCCAGAGCCGCAGACGCCATCCGTTTTGCCATCGAGGACCTGCCGCCGGAGCTTCTTGCCGGCGCCTATCTCGAAGTCGAGGAGGAGAGATTCGACGCCGACGGCATACGTCGGCTGTACGACCATGCCACGTATCCGCTGACGCGGCGCGCCGCGACAGGGGTCCGATGACGCCGCGCACCCGCAGCGAGATCGGGCATCCGGAACGGCTTGCCGACGAGATTGCCAACGGGACCGCCGGGGAGCTCGCGACTCCCCTTCACTGATACCATCGCTACGTCGCCGAGGAGCGACAGGAGATGTGGATCGGACTAATAGCTGTCGTCGTCGCGATTGCGCTCGGCCTCGGGGTGGCTGCATTCCTCGTGCAGCCGGCGAAGCACCACTCATGAGGTTTGGGACATGACGACACGAACCACGCGGAAAAAGGTGATCTTCCTTCATTCCTTTACGCTGAAGGACGTCGACCGGACCTTGCCACCCGGCGAGTACGCGATTGTCACGGACGAGGAACTAATCGAGGGATTGTCCTTTCCAGTCTACCACCGGATATCGACGATGATCTTTGTGCCCGGACCATCGCGTCGCATCGAGATGGTGGCGATCGATCCTCTCGACTTGCAGGCAGCGCAGGACCGGGACGCCGCAACACATCGACAGCTTGCGCCCAGCTGACCGGGCGCAGACCGGCGCGCAGGGAAACGGACCGGCACGCGGCCGGGTCGCGGCGACGAAGCACTCGCCGCTGCAATACGTGGACGTCGATTCATTTGAGCGTTCTCGAGGTGCGGCACACCACTGTCTACCGTTACAGCCGGCCGGTTTGGTTCGGCGATCATCGGCTGATGCTGCGCCCGCGCGACAGCCACGACCTTCGCCTGATTCGAACCAGCCTGAATTGCGCGCCGCCGGCGTCGCTGCGCTGGCTTCACGACGTGTTCGGCAATTCGGTCGCCATCGCGTCGTTCGTCGAGCCGGCGACCGAGCTGCGGATCGAAAGCAACCTCGAGCTCGAGACATACGCGGCGAAAGGACCGGCGTTTCCGACCTCTCCGGAGGCGGTGAGCTACCCGTTCATCTATTCCGCGGACGATCGGATCGACCTCGGGCGGATGCTCGAGCGCCATTACCGCGACCCCGGCGATCGCCTCGGGATTTGGGCGCGAGGGTTCGTGCGCAGCAACCCGACGGACACGGCGGCATTGCTGGCCGATCTCAACGCCGGTGTCGGGGCATGGACCAGGTATCAGAGCCGCGAATCCGAGGGCACCCAAACTCCGATCGAGACGCTTGATCGCGGCTGGGGCTCGTGCCGCGACCTCGCGGTGCTGCTGATTGAAGCCGCCCGCAGCCTGGGCTTCGGCGCGCGCGTTGTGACCGGATATCTCTACAATCCCGCCGCCGATGGCCATTCCACTGCCGCGGTCGGCGTCGGAACGACGCATGCATGGGCCGACATCTATGTCCCGGGCGCCGGATGGATCGCCTACGACCCGACGAACGGAACGATCGGCGGCGACAACCTGATCCGCGTCGCCGTTACCCGCGACATCAGTCAGGCAATCCCCATCAGCGGCAATTTTTCCGGCGCGCCCGACAGCTATATCGGCATGACCGTCGACGTCGCAGTCGTCTCGCAGACCCGTCGTGGGGGCCAGGTCGCGTGATGGGCTGAGTTTCGAATTGGTGGGACGCTTAAGTCGCGTGTCCCTTTGGACGCAAGCTCATGCTCGATAGCCGCCGGAGGTCTTGCGGCGTCAACTCCCACTTTTGGCTTTGGGACGCGAGCTCGACGAACGTTCGGTGCAGGCCGCTTCGTGCTGCCTGGACCATTTCGGTATCGTCGAAGTCCCCGATGTCCAGAAGGATGGGCACCTGGAAACATGTGGGCGCGCCTTCGACCTGAAACGTGATACGAACCTGCGAGCCGCGGCCAGCCAGCTCGATGCGTGCCACCGTGATCTTGAACTTGCCCATTCCACCACGCGGAGTGTCGAAACGGTCGTGACCTCCGTGCCACCCGCCACATCCGCGGGCACACATGTCGGACGGAACTCCCGTTTCACCCAAAACCAGCGCGAGCACACCAAGGGGGCGACGCGTGCCGGGCTTGCCTTTTAGCCTGACTTTGGTTCGTCGTCCTTATGATTGTGAAGGAAGCGTGCGATCTGTCCCTTCAGCGGCGTCGCTTGCTGCTGGTCGCCGATGCCGCTGGCGCAGTCGAAGAGCTCCCGCTGGAGCTTCGTTGGAACAGTATTCCAGTGCATGATCAGAGCCGCGCCCAGACACTTCAGGATTTGCTCTTCCTCCTCGACGAGGGCCGTGCGGCTGTCGCTATCCTTCCGCCGCTGCAGCGTCTTATCGAGATGAGCGACCATCCATTCTTCATTTTCGGCGAGCGTCGTGTAGGTCTGTTCGAGATGGCGCAATTCACTCGTTTCAGTCGACGAGCGCAGTGCATTGGTGAGGAACGCCCTGAATTCGGCTGCCTTGGCTCGGTATTGCTCCGCAGTGAACATGTGACACGCCCTTTCTGCGGCAGCCTGCCACCGCTGGGGTTGCATCGAAGGGATAGAACGCATGTGGGAACGATCACGCCTAATAGCGAGATCGACGGTCGAAACATATGCGAGCCCGAGGCGCGGCCGCAGCAGGCCGGTCGGACTCGGACGGGTCCAGACGGGGTCGATGCCGGCCGCCACCCGCTCTCCAATCGCGAGGAGCGCCTATGCCCCAAGACGTCGGTGCCTAGACCAGCAAAGGATCAAAACGGCTGGTCCAGGTGAAATCACAAGAATTGCACTGCCAATGATGTTCAATGACGCGTCCTGGAAGGTACTTGGAGACAAGTGGCCTTGCGGCCGGAAGGCAACAGTTTGGGCAACAATCGTTGCCGCGAATTGCAGGAGCCGCATGGTCCTGAGGTTGCGCAGCTCGGACGCGAGCCTGCCAGTGGCGTTCGGAGCGTCGATGAAATTCTAGAGGATATACTACGACCATCTCGGTATCCCTCGCTGGAAGAACTCCCCTGGCATTGGTCGGATGAGAGCCCATTGCGGGCGAATTCTCTGCGTCCCGCCCGACCGGTGTGCCGTCGATTAAACCGACGGCCCTTGGCGCAGGCTCCGGTGCCGCGTCCGCCAGATTCCTTACGAGGCGCAAGCTCCTTGAGGCTCGAAAGGCCCTTTAAGGATGGAAGCTAGTCAGCAAAAGCATCGAAACAAACACGAACGCCGCAGCCGCCAGAGAAAAGTACATTGTCTTCATCACGACATCAGCAAGAACGCGGTCTTTGGTCACGATAGCCTCCCTGGACTTCTGCGGACGTGACGACAGCTCAGCGCATATGGTGCTGGGGAGCGCGTTTACGAGGATCCGATCAGTTTATATTTTTCCACCGTGATTGGCGGCGAAATCCGGGCAAACCAGAAGAACTTTCGTGCGCGCCAAGACGCGCGCGGGCGAGTGAGCAATTTTGCACAGACTCTGCTCCGCCCCAGGACATATAGAGTGCGAACGCACTTCGCGGACGCTTCGCGGGAGTTCTTGAATATGAAGATTGCGCAGGTCGCGCCGCTCATGGAGAGCGTGCCGCCGCGGCTCTATGGTGGAACCGAACGTATCGTTTCATACCTCACTGAAGAATTGGTCCGCATGGGTCACGACGTGACCCTGTTCGCCAGCGGCGATTCGATAACCAGCGCGAAGCTCGTCGGTTCTGTTCCCACGGCGCTGCGGCTGGACGCAGACATTCGCGATACCCTCCCCTATTATTTGCTGATGCTCGACCGGGTGCGCGACGCCGCGCTCGACTTTGATATCCTGCACTTTCATATCGACCAGCTCCATTTTCCTCTCTTCAAGTCGATGGCCAATCGCGCGGTCACCACGCTGCATGGCCGGCAAGACATCCCGGATCTCAATGCCCTGTACTTCGGATTCCCCGACATGCCGCTGGTCTCGATTTCGGATGCACAGCGCAAGCCAGTGCCGAAAGCGAACTTCTTGGCGACCGTGCTGCATGGGATTCCCGCGCACCTCTACACGCCAATTTTCGCTCCCCGCGGCGGTTATGTTGCCTTCCTCGGCCGCATCTCGCCGGAAAAGCGGCCCGACCGCGCTATCCGCATCGCACAGACCCTCGGCATCCCGCTCAAGATTGCCGCCAAGGTCGACCGCGCCGACGAAGGCTATTTCCGCGAGCAAATCGAGCCCATGCTGCAGCGGGAGGGCGTGGAATTCATTGGCGAGATCAACGAGCGCGCCAAAAGCAGGTTTCTCGGCGAAGCCGGCGCACTCCTGTTTCCGGTCGACTGGCCGGAGCCGTTCGGCATTGTGATGATCGAGGCCATGGCCTGCGGCACCCCAGTGCTGGCGTTTCGCCGCGGCTCGGTGCCCGAAATCGTCGACAACGGGGTGACCGGCCAGATCGTCGACACGGAGGAGGAGGCGGTAAGGGCGCTGCCTCGTGTCCTCTCGCTCGATCGCCGCGCAGTGCGCCGCCGCTTCGAGCAACGTTTCTCCGCCGCTCGCATGGCGACGGATTACATTCAGCTCTATCGTTCGCTCATGAAACGGCCCGCCCCGATCACCGATGTCGATCCGGTGGTGCGAACGACCGTGGAAACAAGCGTGAATTTGATGTGAGGCTCCGCTTTCGCATGGAAAGCAAGGACGGGGGCACCGACACAATTGCTGCACAGCTCAGGCCCGAGCTTGTCGAGAGATCCTTCGCGGCACCAAGCCGGCGAACCACCGGCCGCCCTCTTGGGACAATCCATGCTGCTGAGCACAATAAACTTCGCTATGTGTGCCTCAGTTAAGCGTACGTTTTCTCATCACCGACATCGCCAGGCGTTGGTGGCTGGGAGACCGGTCGCGCTCCCCTCGCCCCGAAAATCAGGGAGCCATTCGTCATGTCACCGCTATTCCAACCACCGCCGCCGCCGTGCGTTAAGTGCGGGATCACGACCGTCATAGCCCCCGCATTCGAGGGAGACCAACGGGTTTTCGTGGTTCGATGCCCCGCGTGCGGGCGTGCTGGCACGTACTCGCTCGATTATGACGCCCTACGCGCGTGGTGAGCGTCCATGTTCATCACTCCATTCCTCAATGGCGTACGGTTCGACGCCGAGACGAGGCGCCTACTGAGTGTCGCGCTCGAGATCGTTTGCATCGCTTTGCGGGTTGGAGACTGTGACGATGGCGTCAAACAGGCCATCGCCACGAAGCTCATCGACCTTGCAAAAACCGGTGAGCGCAATCCCGACATCTTGTGCGAACGAGCATTGATGGACATTCGCAGGCCGCCAGTGTAGTGCCGCGGTGACGTTCTGGGGCGCCACCAGACGGCCCTTGCGACAGCACCGGGTGGGTGTGCGAGAACCGCGTCGACCGGCCGTTTGAAATGTTCAGCCCTCGCCAGGACGCATGCCATGGCGGTGGCGCGCGCATACCGTGCTTCGCTGTAACACGGACGACCTCCAGAGCCGCCACCCGATTTCAAAGTAGTGATCGACGCCAAGGGTCCGCGCCATTGACCGGGGTGTGATCTGCATCACAGAAGACCGAGAGCTTCGGGCGCACACCTTAAGTGGGTCCCAGAGGAGATGATGATGAAGTGTCATTACATCAGCAAGCAGCTGGAGCGCATTCAAGAGGCCAACGTCGGCGCAGAGAAGAGGCTCTCCAGCGGGGGGCCTACCGGACTCGAGGAGCAGCTCCAAACCATAGAGTTGGCCGTATCGAAGATTCGAGATGAGATGCGGAGGCAAGAGAGAGTGGCCCGGCTATAGCTGCCCCAGGCGCGGCGACAGGCGATTAGGAAAGATGACACCAGTGAAAAGGCGAAGTCACTGCGCATGAACGAGCGGGACTATCCGCACACCGTTGATCCGGCGTTGCCGTCGGCCGGATTCCGATGGAAATCCGACAACATGCTGGTCTCCCACCTCGAGCGAGGCATCGAGCTCCGGGGAGGCCGGGCGCACCACGGCTGGACAATTCTATTCGGTTCTGCTTCGCAGATCGTGGCAGAAGGGCCTTCAGTGGCTATTGGTCAGCTTTATTCCATCACCTCGTCGGCGATGGCGAGCAGCGTCGCCGGAACTTCGAGGCCGAGGGCGCCGGACTTCATCGGCGCTGCATCGATACCTCGAGCGCGCCGGTCGCGTGATCCCATCCGAAAAGTCTGCAACTTTTTCGGGATCATGCTCTAGTCGTGCAGGACGACGTTCAGCAGGGAGCTGTGAACTTCCAGGCCGCGGCCGTTGTAATCGATGAACCCCAGACGCCGAAATTTGTTCATGAAGAAGCTCACGCGCGAACGCGTCGTGCCGATCATGTCCGCAAGCGTCTCCTGGCTGAGCTCCGCGATGATCGGTTCGGGTCTCCCTTCCTTGCCGAAGTTTGCCAGCAGCAACAGCAGCCGCGCCAGGCGCTTCTCACTGGAATTGAACAGTTGGTCCACCAGGTCCTCTTCGACGCGGATGGTCCGAGCCAGAAGATGCGAGATGAAAATCTCGGAAAACCCCGGTTCCTGTTGGAGCACGTGGATGATGCTCGTTTTCTCCAGCCGCATGATGGTGCCGTCCGTCATCGCCGCGACGGTTGCCATGCGCCGCGGCTGCCCGGCCAGGCACCCCTCGCCGCAGAATTCGTCCGGCCCGAGAATTGCGATGACCGCTTCTTTTCCGCGGTCGGACACGACGGTGATCTTTACCTTGCCCTTCTGGATGTAGAACACGGCATCCGCAGGGTCGCCCTGCGCGAAGACGACTTGGCCCTTGCGATATTTGGCGATGGTTCGGCCCTCGCCGACCTTGGCGAGGAAGGATTTGGGATCAAACGGCCTTCGTTTGGTCGCCAAGCACGACCTCCTGGCCTGCAGCACCGAACCTCGTCCGTTCGAAGTGCTTTGGGTTCTCGTTGGCACGGTACGGTCGACCGGCCCTCTCGAAATGAACTTAAGCCCGGCGCAATAGTTTCTCCAGCAACTCCGACATCCCGATCATGACCCAAATCCATGGCGGGCGGGGTCGGTCGATCAGCTGCGCTTCGGCACGACAGCAAAGGGATTGCCGGGCGGCCTCAGTTCCCGGCTGCGAAGGTCGCGCAACCTTGCGGCATCATGCCCATGTGGTCAATTTTATACAGTCTTTGCCTGCAAACGAGCGCATGCTCGATCTGACCGATCTGCTTAAAAGCGGCCCGGGCCTTCAATTGCTATTGACCGGAGCCCACCCGGGTCTCCGCTGTCCTCGCTCCGAAACGGATCGGGCGAAAGGAACGCATCATGCAAGTACCTTCAATCCTCCAAGGCGAGTCGCTCACGCGTTTGTTGCAGGGCGCCGTTGCCGGCGTTATCGCCACAGTCGTCATCGGCTTCACCTGGGGCGGATGGACATTGGGAAGTACTGCCAAAGAAATGGCGGAAAAGAACGCCAGCGCTGCTGTCGTGGCGGTTCTCGCGCCGATGTGCGCCGAGAAGTTCCGACAGGGCGCCGATGCGTCCACCAACATGGCTGAACTGAAAAAAGTCAATTCGTGGATGCAGGATTCCTACATCGAGAAGGGCGGCTGGGCGACATTCGCCGGCGTTTCCCCGCCCGGGCGCGGCGTCGCGCAGGCATGTGCCACCCTGCTCACCGCTTTGCAATAGCTACGCGAAACATCGGGAGTCGCTGCCGGTCCATCACACCGGCAATTCGTCCGTTTCGCTGCCGATCCCTAGTGCCGGCATAGAACCTTGTCTTGACACAACCGGAAAATCCCTTTTGACCCCCGCCACGCTTGACGCCCGCAACTTGACGCAAATGCTGGCCCGCTATCGCGCTCCGAGTTCCATGCGCAGCCTGGTCGAGCTCGTCATCACCGCGGGGCCGCTGATTCTGCTCTGGTTCCTGATATGGGCAACGCTCGATCTTGGCTACTGGCTTGGCCTGCTGCTGGCGGTGCCGGCCGCGGGCTTCCTTGTGCGGCTATTCATGATCCAGCACGATTGCGGTCACGGCGCCTTCTTCCATCGCCGTTTCGCCAATGACTGGGTCGGACGCGTGATCGGGGTGTTGACGCTCACGCCGTACGACTTCTGGCGACGCACTCACGCCGTCCACCACTCGACATCGGGCAATCTCGACCGCCGCGGGATCGGGGATATCGACACGCTCACCGTGCGTGAGTACCTCGCGCTGTCGTCGTGGGGGCGGCTGCGCTATCGCGTCTATCGGCACCCCGTCGTCATGTTCGGCTTGGGCCCGGCCTACTTGTTCCTCATCCAGCATCGGCTGCCAGTCGGCCTGATGCGCTGTGGCTGGCAGCCCTGGCTCAGCACCGGCGCGACCAATGCCGCCATCGCGGCTGTGGTCGCCACGATGATTTGGCTGGTCGGCGTCGGGCCGTTCCTGCTCGTGCACCTGCCAATCATGCTGCTCGCGGCTTCGGCCGGGGTCTGGCTGTTCTATGTTCAGCACCAGTTCGAGCATACCGTATGGGCTCGCGACCCGGCCTGGAATCTGCAGGAGGTTGCGCTGCACGGCAGCTCGCACTATGCCCTGCCCAGCCTCTTGCGCTGGTTCACCGCCAATATCGGCATTCACCACATCCATCATTTGTGCAGCCGGATCCCCTATTACCGACTGCCGCTCGTGCTGCGCGACCACCCGGACCTCGACGGCGTCGGCCGGCTCACCCTCTTTCAAAGCCTCGGGTGCGTACGACTGGTTTTGTGGGACGAGGGTCAGCAACGCCTCGTCTCTTTCCGCGAGGTGCATCACCATCGTGCCTCGATTTGAAGGCGGCCCTGCGCATCGTCGGTGCGCACCACCTGGCTTTGAAATGGTCGGGGACGCAAAACGGGCTCAGCGAAGGGAGGCCTGCCACCCAGTTCGGAACGAAGCCCTCTCCAACCGGCCTTCCTTCAACCGATTGGTCGCGCTTCCGCCAATCCCTCGGGTGAAAGGAAATCACGTGGCAGGCCAGAAATTGCCACCGGAAGGAGCGACGTCGACATGTCCCGAATGCGGAACGGAAATGGTCATTACGCGCATCACGCCAATTCTGTTCGGCGGAAAATTCGAGGATCTCGCGCTCGCATGCAAGACATGCGGTTTTACGAAGCAACTCAGGATCGAGCGCATTTGACCGGCAAGAGTAATGAACCACACGGCCGTGCTGTTGGATCATCCATCACGCCCGTGCATCCGTCACATCACGCATGGATACCCCTGTACGTCATGGGTGCTGTCTTGTTTCCCGCACTTTCATGCGTAGCTGCAAAGCACTGTCGCGCGTTCGTCCCCCGACTCGCGTAGGCATGAGTGAAGCCCCGGTACACATTGTTGCCGGGGCTTCGCTCGTCCCCGAGCGCGAATTAACGGCGGTGACGCAAGCCTTCAACCAGCGGCGAACGGTTTCCTCGGCAGCCTGGGCGCTTGCGTTCAGCCAGCCGATCGTTGGATCGGGAAAGGCAGCTTAACGGGGCTTTCGCAAATAGTCGTCGATCGCCGCCGAAATGAGATCGCTGATCCGCCGATTCGTGTCGGCGCAATTCCGTTTGATCAGCGACAGCGTGTCGGGGAGAAGATAGACCGTCGCGCTCACCAAGCTCGCGCCGGCTTGCGGCCGCTGCCTGCCGGCGCGCCGCGGACGTTCAGGGACCGCGGGTGTTTCCAGAACAGGATGCAACGCCGGCACTTCTTCTTTCCGGCTCGGAATCGGCGCGACGGATGATCTTCTGCTCGTAAACATGATCTGAAGGAACAATACTTGAATAGAACACCACGGTCTAAAGAAAAATTATAGAAATGACTACGCTTATGAAAATAATTGTCCCGTTCGGGGTAGTTTTAGCGCGCTCCTATCCTACATATTCTTCGTCTACTGAATGTTGAGTGTCCACGGGATTATTTGCCTTAATTTGGAGAGCGGCACATGACCGGCCCCGCGTCGCGAACACGGCCGCTGCGATCGGGCCGGTGACGGAGGCCACCATGGCTGCGTTCGATTACCGCATCGTGGCTGAACTGTTCCCCGCCGTCAGCCCGGCGGGGTCGTGGCCGACCGGACGCCGAAGGTTCAGGCGACAACCCATCGGGTACGGGCGCTTTGCCCGCGCTGCGGATGCTATCCGTTTCGCGATCGAGGAGCTCCCGCCCGAGCTTCTTCGGAACGTCGGTCTGGAAGTCAACGCAGAGATATTCGACGGCGGGGGAATTCGCCGATTGTACGACAGTAACGAATATCCGCTGGTCCGACGCGCAACGACCGTTGCCCGAACGAGATCGAACTCGAGGGCTTCATCAGAGTTCAAGGGAGAGACACCGATGAAATTCCGTCCATTGCATGATCGCGTTGTCGTCAAGCGCATCGATGCCGAAGCGAAGTCGGCCGGCGGCATCATCATCCCCGACACCGCCCAGGAAAAGCCGTCGCAGGGCGAGGTCACCGCGGTAGGCCCCGGCGGTCGCGACCAGGACGGCAAGCTCATCCCCATCGACCTCGAGGTGGGCGACCGCGTGCTGTTCGGCAAATGGTCGGGCACCGAGGTTACCATCGACGGCGTCGAACTCCTGATCATGAAGGAGGACGACATCATGGGCGTGCTCGAAGAGACCATCGCCAAGAAGAAGGCCGCCTAACTGGCGGACGTCCTCGTCCCGACGCGGCCGCAGACAGACACATCTATGCGATCCGCGTGTACGCGACCTGCGCGGGTTTGAGGGCAAGGACGAGGAAATTGTTCGACCTCATCCCGACGCGCAGCCGTCGGCTGCTCCTCGGGATGCGGATGACCGGCTGAAAGGACATCACCATGGCCGCCAAGGAAGTCAAATTCTCGGTCGACGCTCGCGACAGCATGCTGCGCGGCATCGATACTCTCACCCACGCGGTGCGCGTGACGCTCGGTCCCAAGGGCCGCAACGTCGTGCTCGACAAGTCGTTCGGCGCTCCCCGCATCACCAAGGACGGCGTCACCGTCGCCAAGGAGATCGAGCTTGAGGACAAGTTCGAGAACATGGGCGCGCAAATGGTGCGCGAGGTCGCGTCCAAGACCTCCGACCAGGCCGGTGACGGCACGACCACCGCAACCGTGCTCGCACATGCGATCGTCCGGGAGGGCGCCAAGGCCGTGGCCGCCGGAATGAACCCGATGGACCTCAAGCGCGGCGTCGACGTCGCGGTCGAGGCCATTGTTGCGGACCTCCAAAAGAACTCCAAAAAGGTCACCTCAAACGAGGAAATTGCCCAGGTCGGAACGATCTCGGCCAACGGCGATGCCGAGATCGGCCGTTTCATTGCCGATGCGATGAAGAAGGTCGGCAACGAGGGCGTGATCACGGTCGAGGAAGCGAAGTCGCTCGAGACCGAGCTCGAAGTGGTCGAGGGCATGCAGTTCGATCGCGGCTACATCTCGCCCTATTTCATTACCAACGCCGACAAGATGCGGGTGGAGACGGAGGATCCTTACATCCTGATCTACGAAAAGAAATTGTCCGGACTGCAGGAGTTGCTACCGCTGCTGGAAGCGGTGGTGCAGACCAGCAAGCCGCTGGTGATCATTGCCGAGGACATCGAAGGAGAGGCGCTCGCGACACTCGTGGTCAACAAGTTGCGCGGCGGCCTCAAGGTCGCCGCGGTCAAGGCCCCCGGCTTCGGCGATCGCCGCAAGGCGATCCTCGAGGACATCGCGATCCTGACCGGTGGCACCCTGGTCTCAGCGGACCTCGGCATCAAGCTCGAGAACGTGACCATCAATATGCTTGGGCGCGCCAAGAAGGTGATGATCGACAAGGAGAACACCACGATCGTCGGCGGCGCCGGCAAGAAGGCCGACATCCAGGCACGCATCGCCCAGATCAAGGCGCAGATCGAGGACACCACCTCGGACTACGACCGCGAGAAGCTGCAGGAGCGGCTCGCCAAGCTCGCGGGCGGCGTCGCCGTGCTGCGCGTGGGAGGCGCAACCGAGATCGAGGTGAAAGAGCGCAAGGACCGCGTCGATGACGCCATGCACGCGACCCGCGCCGCGGTCGAGGAAGGTATCCTGCCCGGCGGCGGCGTGGCGCTGCTGCGCGCGGGCGAGGCGCTCAAGAAGGTACGCACCCACAACGACGACCAGAAGACCGGCGTCGAGATCGTGCGCAAGGCGATCTCCTGGCCCGCACGCCAGATCGCCATCAATGCCGGCGAGGACGGCTCGATCGTGGTGGGGAAGATCCTGGAGAAGGACGCCTACGCCTACGGCTATGACGCGCAGGCGGGCGAGTACGGCAATCTCATCTCCAAGGGTATCATCGACCCGACCAAAGTGGTTCGGGCGGCACTACAGGGTGCGGCGTCCATTGCCGGTCTGCTCATCACCACCGAGGCGATGGTCGCGGAGGTGCCGAAGAAGCAGGGCCCGGCGATGCCGGGCGGCGCGGGCGGCATGGGCGGCATGGACTTCTAAGGCGAGCCCCGTCTGGAAGGGCGAGCGCTCGGGCCCGCCCAGGCGCCTCCTCCGCGGGCAACCAACCGTCCGCGGAGCACTGGCCTGCCATCCACCTCTACGGGGGTGAGGCCCTCTCCGTCTCCGCCCGCCGCAACCATCGAGCCGCCCGCCGTACCCGCAAGGGGCGAGAGCGCGTCTCCCGGGATGGCGCAGCAAAAAAAGCGCGCGATCGTCGGTACGAACCGTCCGAGTCGCTGGCTAGCGCTCGTCCCGTCCCTTTCCGTTGGCCGGCAGCTGGCTGAAGGTGTTGCTGCGCGGGAAGCCCTTGGGCGCAAGGCGCCCGGCGTCGGCACGGTTGCCGCGCCAGTCGGCGAGCTCCTTGAGGGTAAGCGAGAAGGCACGGCCGGCGGTGTCGGTCCACGAGAGCCCCTCCTCCGCCTTGAAGGTCTTGAGATCGGAGAGCCCGCCATCCCTGTAGCGCTGCAGCCGCACGCCGCGGCCGCGCGTCATCTCAGGCACCTGGTCGAGCGGGAAGATCACCATCTTGCGGTTCTCGCCGATGGCCGCGACCAGTTCGCCGTCGACCACCGCGATGGCGCGTGCCGCGTCCGGCGGCGTGACGTTGAGCACCTGCTTGCCCTTGCGGGTATTGGCGAGGCATTCGTCCTCGGGGACGATGAAACCCCGGCCCTCCCGCCCGGCGACCAGGAACTTGCGCCCGCCCTGGTGTCGGAAGACGGAAATGAGATCGCCGTCCTGTTCGAGGTCGATGAATAGCCGGACCGGTTCGCCGTGGCCGCGGCCGCCCGGCAGTTTCGCCGCGTCGAGCGTGTAGAAACGCCCGTTGGTGGCGAACACCAGGCACTTCGACGTGGTCTCCGCGGCAAACGCGAATTTCGGTCCGTCGTCGGCCTTGAACGCAATGCCGGAGAGATCGGTCACCGTGCCCCGCAGCGTGCGGATCCATCCCTTCTCCGACACCACCACGGTGATCGGCTCGCGCTCGACCAGCGCTTCCTCGATCGCGGCCTCATCGTGCTCGGGCGCCTGCGCAAAATTCGTGCGGCGCTTGCCGAGCGGCGTCTTGGGTCCGAACTTGGTGCGGACGTCCCTGACCTCATCGGCGACCTTCTTCCACTGCAGGTCTTCGGAACCGATGAGCTCCTTGAGCGTCTTGCGCTCCGCGCGCAGATCCTTGTCCTCCTTCTTGATCTCCATCTCCTCGAGCTTGCGCAGATTGCGCAGCCGCATGTTGAGGATGGCGTCGGCCTGCACGTCGGAGAGCTTGAACGTCTTCATCAGGACCGGCTTGGGCTCGTCCTCGTTGCGGACGATCTTGATCACGCGATCGAGGTTGAGGTAAGCGACGAGATAGCCCCCGAGCACTTCGAGCCGATGCTCGATCTGGTCGAGACGGAACCGCGACCGCCGCAACAGGACATCGCGGCGATGGGCGAGCCACTCCGTGAGCGCCTCGGCAAGACCGACGACCTTGGGGATGCGGCCGCGCACCAGGACGTTCATGTTGAGCGGGATGCGGCTTTCCAGTTCGGTCAGCTTGAACAGCGATTCCATCAGCAGCTCGGCGTCGACCGCGCGCGAGCGCGGCTCGATCACCAGCCTGATATCCTCGGCCAATTCGTCGCGCACATCGGCGACGAGCGGCAGCTTCTTCTCGTTGATGAGCTCGGCCAGCTTCTCGACCAGCCGCCCCTTCTGTACCAGCCAGGGAACCTCGGTGACGACGATCAGGTAGGTGCCGCGGCCGGTATCTTCCTTGTGCCAGCGCGCCCGCACCCGGAACGAGCCGCGCCCGGTCGTGTAGGCTTCCGCGATGGCTTCGAGCGGATCGACGATCACGCCGCCGGTCGGAAAGTCGGGGCCCGGCACGTATTTCAAGAGTGTGCGGCTTCTGGCGTTCGGCGTCCCGATGAGATGAAGCGCGGCGTCGCACAGTTCGGCGACATTGTGCGGCGGAATAGCCGTCGCCATGCCCACCGCAATGCCCTGCGATCCGTTGGCGAGCAGGTTGGGAAAGGCGCCCGGCAGCACCACCGGCTCGTTCTCGGAGCCGTCGTAGGTGGGCTTGAAATCGATCGCGTTCTCGTCGATGCCGTCGAGCAGGAGATGCGCGACGTCGGTCAGACGCGCTTCGGTGTAGCGCATCGCCGCCGGGTTATCGCCGTCGACATTGCCGAAATTTCCCTGCCCGTCGACCAGCGGATAGCGCTGGGCAAAATCCTGCGCCAGCCGGACCAGCGCGTCGTAGACCGCCTGGTCGCCATGCGGATGAAACTTGCCGATGACGTCGCCGACCACGCGGGCGCATTTCTTGAACGCAGCGCCGGGATCAAGGCGCAACAGCCGCATGGCGTAGAGCAGCCGGCGATGCACCGGCTTGAGTCCGTCGCGCGCATCCGGCAACGCCCGCCCGGTGATGGTGGAAAGCGCATATTGCAGGTAGCGCTCTTCGAGCGCGGTGCGCAGCGGAATCTCTTCGACCTCGCCGTCGCGCGGGGGAATCAGTTGCTGTCCCATGGACAAGAGTTAATGCCCGGCAATCCAATGAACAAGCGATGAATGCGTTAGCCACGCACCGTTCCGATTCGATGGCCTAGCTTCGCGGCAATGGCGTTCGTCGTCGCGGTACGGGGCGATCCTGGCACCAAAGCCAATCGACGGATGAACACGCGGCTCGCCGGCCGGAACTCGGACCGCAGCATGCGGTCGCCAAGCGCCAGAACATGGGAGCCGCCCGGTCGGCGTCTCCCGGCAAAGAAGGGAGAGTAAGATGCGTGCAATCCTCATCGCTACGCTCATGACCGCAGGCATCGGCCTTGCCGGCACGTCGCCGACCCTGGCCGTGCCCGCGAACGGCACGGCCATCGCGGATGCTGCCGTGGTGAACCCGATGGTCGAGCAGGTTCACTGGCGGCGCTATCACCACCGGCACTGGCGGTGGCGGCATTACCATCGCCGTTGGTGGTAATTCCCATCGGACGACGGGCCGGGCCGCCCTGGGCGCCCGGCCCGTTCGTTACCCGATCGCCACCGCGATGCGGCCGTGGCGCTCGACCGCGGCGATGAAGCTCGCGCGTGCATCGGCAAGACCAAGCCCGCGCGGCTCGAGCACGTGGCGCACCAGAAAGAAGCCGGTCAGCGCGAAGCCCGCGGCAACGTCATGCGGTGATGGATCATGCGCGTCCGTCTCGCGCAGAAATGCCGGCAGCGCCAGGAGCCTGTCCTTCCACGGCTCGCCCGCCTGTCGTGACACCGCCCGCCCCGATTTCGGCGACACATAAGCCAGATCCTGGTCTGTGCCGCTCGCCGCACAGGTCGCGAGATCGAGGCCAAAGCCGAGTTCCGCCAGCAGTTGCAACTCGAAGCGGACGACACTCACCCCGGCGCCGCGCGCCTCGATGAGCCGGTCGAGCACGTCATCAAGCGCGGCATGGATTTGCGGATGCGGGTCGCGCTCCGGCAGCAGGCGGCAGAGCGCCGCCAGATGCGTCATGCCATAGAGCGCATGCGGCACCGACAGGAACGAGGCCGCGCGCGCGTCGAGGCCCTCCACCACGTAAAGCCCGAGATGCTCATCGAGCCGCGCCCGCCAGGTCGCGCTGACGCGATTTCCGGGCTGCAGCACCGGACGCAATCGCGATCCCGCCCCTCCCCGCACGAGGCCGAGATGGCGGCCGTGCGCGCGCGTCATCAGTTCGAGGATGGCATTGGCCTCCCCGTGGCGTTTGATGCCGAGCACGATGCCTTCGTCGGTCCACTGCATCGCCATTTCCAAGAGCAAGGTGGCTTCGCGAATTGCAACCTTGGTCCAAGTATTTATTCGGTTCGTATGATCTTTATCCGAAAAGTCTGCAACTTTTCGGGATCATGCTTTGGGAAAGTCGAGGCCCATCTCGCGGTAGCGTTCCGGATCCTCGCTCCAACGCTCGCGCACTTTGACGAACAGGAACAGGTGCACCGGGGCCTCGACCATGTCGGCGATCTCCCGGCGCGCCTCCGCGCCGATCGCCTTGATGGTCTGGCCGCCCTTGCCGAGCACGATCTTGCGCTGGCTTTCGCGCTCGACATAGATCGTCTGCTCGATGCGCGTCGAGCCGTCCTTGAGCTCCTTCCACACATCGGTTTCCACCGTCGACTGATACGGCAGCTCCTGGTGCAGACGAAGATAGAGCTTCTCGCGGGTGATCTCGGCCGCCAGCTGGCGCAGCGGGGCGTCGGTGATCTGATCCTCAGGATAGTGCCACGGCCCTTCCGGCACGTGCGCGGCAAGCCAGTTCTTGACGTCAGCAACGCCGTCGCCGGTGAGCGCCGAGATCATGAAGGTGGCCGCGAACGCCGCCCGCTCATTGGCCGCGCTGGCGATCGCAAGCAGCGCCGATTTTTCGACCAGATCGACCTTGTTGATGAGCAGGATCTTGGGCCGCCTGGCGTCGGCGAGGCGATCCAGAATGGCGTTCGCTTCATCGTCGAGGCCGCGCGTTGCATCGATCAGCACCGCTGCGATGTCGGCGTCATGAGCCCCCGCCCACGCGTTCGTCACCATGGCGCGGTCGAGCCGGCGCCTGGGCGCGAAGATGCCCGGGGTATCGATGAAGACGAGCTGCGCGCCGTCCGCGGTCGCGATCCCGCGCAGCAGTGCGCGCGTGGTCTGCACCTTGTGCGACACGATCGCGACTTTGCTGCCGACGAGCGCGTTGATGAGGGTGGACTTGCCGACATTGGGCGCGCCGATCAGCGCGATGAATCCGCAGCGGGTGCGTCCGCTGTCGGCGACCGCGCCGCCAGCGTCGGCGGCATCAGGGGCCGCGCCCGCATGCGGCTCATCGGTCGTGGCGCCGCGTGCCTCGCCGCGGCGGCGCTTGCTGTCAGCCATCGACCCGGTCCGCCTTGACGCCGGCACGCGCGAGCATCTCGGCCGCCGCGGCCTGCTCGGCGGCCCGCTTCGAGCGGCCGAGACCTTCCGCCGGCGCGAGGTCGGGAAGCTCGACGGTGACGCGAAACTCGGGATCGTGATCGGGGCCCTTGCGCTCGACCTCGCGATAGGCGGGCGTCGGCAGTCCGCGCGCCTGCGCCCATTCCTGCAGCATGGTCTTGGAGTCGCGCAACGGCCGCGCCGGCGTGCGCATGCGCTCGCTCCACAGCCGTTCGATCAGCGCGGAGGCAGCCGGATATCCGCCGTCGACGAATACCGCCCCGATCAGCGCCTCGCAGACGTCGGCAAGAATCGCGGTGCGCCCGCGTCCCCCGGCATTGGCCTCCGATGCGCCCAACCTGATGGCCTCGCCCAGATCGATCGCCCGCCCGACATCCGCACACGCCTCCTTGCGCACGAGGTCGGCGAGGCGGCGCGACATCTCCCCTTCGTCGGCCTTGGAGAAAGCGCGAAACAGCATGTCGGAGACGACCAGGCCGAGCACGTGATCGCCAAGAAATTCAAGCCGCTGATAGGAACCCGCGCGGTTGCGCGCGCCGGTGAGCGCGGAAATATGCGTGAGCGCCTGATCGAGCAGCGCCGGGTTCTTGAAGCGATAGCCGATCCGCTCCTCGAACGCCGCCGTGCTACGGCGTCGGCGCTTCGGCCGCTTCGGCGCAGGCTGGGGATCGGGATCGAGTGACGGCGGGCTCTCAGACTTGCCGTCGAGGGCGGGATTGGGTGCTTCGAGAGAAGCCGATGATCCAGATCGTCCGCGGCTCATCTTACGATTGTGAACAATCGGTTCCAGCGCACCGACCAGGGCCAGCGCCATACCATCCAGGCATGCTCGCCTTCGCGAATCGAAAAGAAGATGATCTGCGCGCGGCCGACGATGTTCTCGAACGGCACATAGCCGACCTGGCTGAGCACGCGGCTGTCGGTGGAGTTGTCGCGGTTATCGCCCATCATGAAGAAGTGGCCGGCCGGTACATTGTAGACCGGGGTGTTGTCGTAGAATCCGTTGTCGACGAGATCGAGCGTGGTGTAGCTCACGCCGTTCGGCAAAGTCTCACGCCAGCGCTTCACCCGCGTGGCGCGCGTGCCTTCCTCGGTCTCGATGAAGTCCTCGATGCGCTCGCGCTTGACCGGCTCGCCGTTGATGTGGAGCACGCCGTCGATCATCTGGATGCGGTCGCCCGGCAGACCGATCACGCGCTTGATGTAGTCGGTGGAATCGTCCTTCGGCAGCCGAAACACGAGGACGTCGCCACGATTGGGCTGCGCTGCCCAGACGCGTCCGGGGAACAACGGCGGCGAGAACGGCAGGGAATAGTGGCTGTAGCCATACGAGAATTTCGACACGAACAGATAGTCGCCGACCAGCAGGGTCTCTTTCATCGAGCCGGACGGGATATTGAACGGCTGGAACAGGAAGGTGCGGATCACCAGCGCGATGATGAGGGCGTGAAAGATTACGCGCCCGGTCTCGGCAATACCGCCTTCTTTTCTCTTTGTTCCTGACGTCACGCTCATTTGCCTCTCGTCCTTTTGGTGGCGCGCGCCCCGCGCGGCCGCCGAGTTGGCGGTCCCGTCCAACGATATATAAAATCAACGTATTTTCAGCGTGTTAGTCCTTGGCGCCGGGTCGGCCGCCAGCGTCGCGAACCGCAGTAACCGCGCCCTTGTAGCCGCTCGCAAGCCAAGGCGCAAACATTGGCGAATATGGGGTTGCCGGGGTAGCCCCCGCAATGACAGCGCGGCCGAGGCCAAGAGCGGGCGGACAAAAAACCGCAGCCCCGCCCGCGCGATGATGCAGTGGTTCGAGGCGGGTGCGACCGCGGCCATGCGCATCGTTCATAACGCCGTCGTGAACGCTCCACGTTGCAAATAGATTACCAGCCGTTCACATTGACGAGCGTACCCGCATGTGCGGCCTTCGCGGCCTGGGATGTCTTGCAATGCGCGTTCACGCGTCCGCTGCCGCCGTTCTCGTCCTGCTCTGCGCGGTCGCGCTCGGCGCGTGCGGAGACAGCAACTCCGCCAGGCAAAACGAGGCGGCTCCCCCGCAAGTGAGTGTGAGCGAGCCACTGCGCCGGATGGTAACCGAATGGGACGAATTTACCGGGCGTTTTCAGGCCGTGGACCACGTCAGCATCCGGCCGCGGGTGAGCGGATATCTGCAATCGGCACATTTCCAGGAAGGCACGATGGTGAAGAAGGGCGACCTTCTGTTCGTCATCGATCCGCGCCCCTATGAGGCGGCTGCCGAGGAGGCGCAAGGACAGCTGCAGACGGCGCAGGCGCAGCTTACGTTCACGACCCGCGATCTCGATCGCGCGGTCGAGCTCGGCCGCACCCAGGCGGTGTCGCAGCAGGTGATCGACCAGCGCCGCCAGGCGCTGCAGGCCGCTGAGGCCGCCGTGATCACGGCCCAGGGCACGCTCAAGCGCGCCAGGCTCGACCTCGAGTTTACGCTGGTCGTGTCGCCGATCGATGGGCGCATCGGCCGTAAACTTGTCACCGAAGGCAATCTGGTCTCGGGCGGCGACACCAACGCGACGGTGCTCACCACCGTGCTTTCGCTCGACCCGATCTACCTCTACTTCAATCTCGACGAGCAGACCTATCTCAAGAATACGCGGCTGCGGTTGGCGACACCCGCTTCCACGACCTCGTACGGCAACCCCAACGTCGTCCACGTGGCGCTTCCCGACGAGAGCGATTTTCCGCACGAAGGCCGCATGGACTGGATCGACAACGAGCTTGATCACGGTACCGGAACGTTGCGCGGCCGCGCGGTCCTCGCCAATCCGCAGTTTCGTTTCAGCCCCGGCCAGTTCGGACGCGTGCGGCTGATGGGGAGCGCCCCGTACGAGGCCCTGCTGCTGCCCGATACGGCAATCGGATCGGATCAATCGCGCAAGATCGTCTATGTCGTCGGCGGCGATAACCTGGTCGAGACGCGCGAAGTCAAGCTCGGTCGTCTGATTGACGGGCTGCGGGTGGTGCGTGAAGGCGTCAAGCCCGACGAACTCGTGGTCATCTCCGGGCTGCAACGGGTGCGGGCGGGCGCGCCCGTCACTCCGACCCGCAAGCAGATCACGCAGGCCGCCGGCGCCGGAGCGCGGCAGTGAATCTCAGCCGTCTTTCGATCGACCAGCCCGTCCTCGCCATCGTCGCCTCCATCTTCATTCTCGTCGTCGGCGCAATCGCCTATTCGCGGCTCCCGATCGCGGAGTATCCCGAGATCGCTCCCCCCGCCGTCGTGATCCAGGCCCAGTATCCCGGCGCCTCTGCGCAGGTCGCGGCCGATACCGTCGCAACCCCCATCGAGCAGGAGGTGAACGGGGTCGACGACATGCTCTACATGTATTCGCAGTCGACGTCCGACGGGACCGTGACCATTACGGTCACATTCAAGCTCGGCACCGACCCGGACAAGGCGCAGACCCTGGTGCGCAATTCGGTTTCCATTGCCGAACCGCGGCTGCCCGAAGAGGTGCGCCGCTCCGGGGTGGTGACCAAGAAGAACTCGCCCAACCTGATGCTGGTCGTGTTTCTGATGTCTCCCGACGACACCTATGACCAGCTCTACATATCCAACTATGCGCTGCGGCGCGTGCGCGACACGTTGCTGCGGCTGGACGGCGTCGGCGACATCCGGATGTACGGCGCGCGCGATTACTCCATGCGGCTATGGCTCGATCCGGACAAGATGGCGGAGTTCGGCCTGACCGCCGCCGACCTGCTCGCCAGCGTGCGGTCGCAGAACGTGCAGATTGCGGGCGGCCAGATCGCCGAGCCGCCGATCTCCGATCGCGCCTTTCAGCCCAATCTCACCTTTCTAGGGAGGCTGGTCGAGCCCGACGCCTTCGAGAACATCATCGTGAAATCCGCCGCCGACGGGCGGCTGGTGCGGCTCAAGGATATTGCCCGCATCGAGCTCGGCGCGCTGTCCTATTCGACCAACAGCTTTCTGTTGCGCAAGCCTGCCGTGGCCATGGCGGTGACCCAGCGTCCGGGAACCAACGCGCTGGCCACGGCGGACAGCATCAAGGCGACCATGACCGAGCTCGAGAAGGAGTTTCCCAAGGGCCTCGTCTACAGCATCGCCTACAATCCCACCGACTTCATCGCCGAGTTGGTGCGCGAACTGGTGAAGACGGTCTACGAAGCCATCATCCTGGTGGTCCTGGTCGTGATCCTGTTCCTGCAGCGCTGGCGCGCCGCGATCATTCCCATCATCGCCATTCCAGTGTCGCTGATCGGCACCTTCGCCGTCATGTCCGCATTCGGACTGTCGATCAACAACCTGACGCTGTTCGGCCTGGTGCTGGCGGTCGGCATCGTGGTCGACGACGCCATCGTCGTGGTCGAGAACGTGGAACGTCACTTGTCCGAAGGCGCCAACCCGCTCCAGGCGGCGCGCCAGACCATGGACGAAGTCGGGACCGCGCTCATTTCGATCGCGCTGGTGCTGGCGGCGGTGTTCGTGCCGACCGCGTTCCTCGGCGGCATTTCAGGCCAGTTCTTTCGGCAATTCGCGATCGCGATCGCGGTGGCGACGGTGATCTCGTGCTTCAATTCACTGACGCTTTCACCCGCGCTCTCGTCGTTGATCCTCAAGAGCCACGCGACCGGTCATGCGCAGGGCCGCTGGTCGATGCTGGCGCGGCCGTTCAACTGGTTCTTCGACCACTTCAATCGCGGGTTCAGCCGCGCCGCGGACCTCTACGGCCGCGCCGTGCGGTGGGCGACCGCATCCGCGCCGGTGCTGCTCGGGGTCTACGCAGTGCTGATCGCGATCACAGGCTGGGCGGTCTACAGCACGCCGCGCGGCTTCATTCCGGCGCAGGATCGCGGCTACGTGATCGTTGCGGTCCAGCTGCCGACGGGATCTTCGCTCGCCCGCACCACCGACGTGGTGCGCCGCGCCGAGGAGATCATCCTCGCGACGCCCGGCGTGGTGCGAGCGCCGGCCTTTGCCGGGTTCAACGGCGCGACGTTTACGCTGTCGCCAAGCGCCGCCGCGCTGTTCCCGGTGTTCGCGCCCTATGAGGAACGGCTGCCTCACAACCTGACGGCCACGCGGATCACGGCCGACCTGCGCGCGCGGCTGGGCGCGATCGAAGACGCGAACCTGCTGGTCCTGCCGCCGCCTTCCGTTCCCGGTATCGGCAACGGCGGCGGCTTTGCGATGCGGCTCGAGGATCGTGCCGGGCGGGGCACCGACGTGCTCGGCGCCGCCACCGACGAGATGGTGCGCGCGGCGCGCGCCGAACCTTCCCTCACCTCGGTGTTCACTCCGTTTGCCACCGACACGCCGCAACTCTTTGTCGACATCGACCGCACGCGGGCGCAGATGCTCAACGTGCCGATCATCAACGTGACCGAGGCGCTGGAAACCTATTTCGGCTCGACCTACGTCAACGACTTCAATGCGCTGGGCCGCGTCTACCGCGTTACCGCGCAGGCAGACCTTCCCTTCCGGCGCGCGCCCGAAGACCTGCTGCGGCTGAAGGCGCGCAACGAGCGCGGCGAGATGGTGCCGATCGGCAGCGTGCTGCAGTTCCGCGACACCACCGCTCCCGATCGCGTGCCGCGCTACAACCTTTATCCCGCCTCCGAGATCGCCGGCGAGCCGGCGCGCGGCGTGAGCTCGACCACGGCGCTGGACGTCATGACCCGGCTCGCCCGCCAAATCCTGCCGGACGGCATCTCGTTCGAATGGAGCGACCTGTCGTTCCAGGAGACCCAGGGCGGCACCGTCGGCCTGTACATCTTTCCGCTCTGCGTGCTGTTCGTCTACCTCGCCCTCGCCGCGCAGTATGGCAGCTGGACGTTGCCGCTCGCCATCATCCTCATCGTTCCGATGTGCCTGTTTGCCGGCATCGCCGGGGTCCGGCTGATGGAGCAGGACGTCAACGTGCTGACCCAGATCGGCTTCATCGTCCTGGTGGGACTTGCGGCGAAGAATGCCATCCTCATCGTCGAGTTCGCCAAGCAGCAGGAGGAACAGGGAAGACCCATGGTGGACGCCGTTGCGGAGGCGTGCCGACTGCGGCTGCGCCCGATCCTGATGACCTCGTTCGCGTTCATTCTCGGCGTGCTGCCCCTCGTCATCTCCGCAGGCGCCGGCGCCGAGATGCGGCAGGCCGTCGGGGTCGCCGTGTTCTTCGGGATGATCGGCGTGACGCTGTTCGGACTGCTGTTCACGCCGGTGTTCTACGTGGTCGTGCGCAGGCTGTTTCCAGAAAGCGTGCGCAGGCCCGAGCCGCCGGCTGCCGCGCATGCCGGCCTCGAACCACAGACGCCGTGAGCGGGACGGGGTGAACGAGCCTGACGAGTCTTCTCACACCGTAAAACCGGGACTACCGCCGCCCTATCCGATACTTTGTCGTCGCGGGCATGCTCGGCGAGCCGTACTCGCCTGGGCCATCAAACCCGCGAGAGCTTCGGACCACCGTCTGCGAAGGGGGACTCTGCGCCTGCAGGCGCCAGCTCGCCGGTTCGCAGCCCGGCGAGCAATGCGGCGACGTCGTCGCGTATGGTCGGTCCGTGGGTGCGCATTTCGGCAAACTCCGCCTCGGTGATGAGGTCGCGCAGCCCGCGCCTGAAGCTCGGCCATTCGCGCGCTAGCGCCCACCAGGCGTTCACGCGCGGCCGATCATGCGTCCACAGATCGAGCAGCCCGAGATAGTCGAGGCGGGCTGCGAACGGCATGAGGTTGACGTCGGCGAGCGTCGGTCGGGCTCCGACGATCCAGGGCCCCCCTTCGGCCAGCGTCTGCTCCAACAGCCTGAAGGCTCGTTCGTAGGCGGCGACGGCATGCAGCACGAACGGCGATTGCACGCCGAGCTCGTACGTCGATTTGAAGCGATCGCGCCGGCGCGGATCGCCGATGTTGCGGAAGCGTATCTCGCGCAGGTCGTCGGGCATGTTCCGCATGCGCTCACGGAACATGGCGGAAAAACTGATCTCGGTGATGCCCTCGAACAGTCCCTCGTCGACCAGCTTGCTCCAGATGCGCATGCGGCTGCGCAGCCAGGGGTCGGCCGGGACGAGCGACGGCTCGGGGAAGGCGTCATCGAGATACTCGCAGATCAGCGTGGACTCGATCACCGGCCTGTCGTCGTGCACGAGGGTCGGCACCACGCCCTTGGGATTGAGCTTGAGGTATTGCGGCTCGTATTGCTGGGCGCGGAACAGGTCGACCTTGACGGCCTCCCACTCGAGGCCCTTCTCGCACAACGTGATCCGAACCTTCTGGCAACAAACCGAGTTGCCGAAATCATAGAGCGTGATCATTCACCGCGCCTCCTGCAGACCGCACGGGCCCCGCGGTTGTCGCCGCCTTCTCGCGCGACTGTAACAGCCAGACCCGCATCATTCAGGCCCATCCGTCTGCCGCAGGCCAAAACGACAAGGGTGTTCGAACCGATACGAGGGTCCGCTCAACGTCCCCACAGCGCCTCGCTGGCGAGGCGAGCACCCTGCGCGAGGCTTTCGAACTTCGCCCACATCACCTGGGGATGGACGCGCTGGATGTCCTGCGCCTGGGCAAAGCCGCAGTCGGTGCCGGCGATCACGTTTTCCCGGCCAACGAGCCGGGCGAAGGTGACGATGCGCTCCGCCACCAGCCGGGGGTGCTCGACGGTCGTGGTGTGGTGCGTGACGACGCCGGGGATCAGGATCTTGCCCGGCGGCAGCCTGACTTTCTCCCATACGTACCATTCGTGCTCGTGGCGCACGTTGGCCGCCTCGATGGAATAGGCCCCTGCCCGCACCTTGAGGATCAGATCCACGATGTCCTCGAGCTGGGCGTCGGCGACATGCGGCACGTGCCAGCTCCCGAAGCAGACGTGATAGCGGATGCGATCCTCCGGGATACCCTCCAGCGCGTGATTGAGAGCCTCGATGCGCAGCTCCGCCCACGCGCGATAGTGCTGCGGGCTCTGCTCGACGAGATGGTCGTACATGTTCGCGAGCACGGCATCGTCGACCTGCAGCACGAAACCGGCCTTGTGGATCTCGAGATATTCTTCCCGCATCGCCTTCGCGATGGCGAAGACGTAGTCGCGCTCGTTCGCGTAGTGCTCGTTGGCGGCGTCGTAGCCGACGCTGGCCGGCGCCACCGCGGTGAAGAACACGTCCTCGACCTTTGTTGCCGCGGCGGCGGCTTTGAGGTTGTCGAGATCGCGGCGGACGCTGGCATGCCCGTTGTAAGTGATCGGCGTCACGCAGGCATGGCCCGGCGTGCCGACCGTGCCGCGCGGGAATTCCGCCGCCATGAAATCCGCGAACCGGATGCGGTCGCGGCCGAGCCAGACGGCCGGATAGAGCTTGTCCGGCCGGCGCTCGAACCCGGTCAGGCGCTCGAGGCTGTAATTGGCCCAGCCGGACTTGCCGAACTCGCCGTCGTTGACCACGTCGATGCCGGCCTTCGCCTGGCGCGCCACGACCTCCGCGACCGCGCGCCTGAGCTCGTGCTCATGGACGTCGCGATGCGCGGGATCGCGATCGCCAGCGGCGTCGAGCACCACCTTGGGGCGGATCAGGCTGCCCACATGGGTGGTGAGGATGCGATGCTCGCTCCGCTTCATGTCTCGCTTTCTCGCTGATCCCGGCTGAAGGCGCTTGGACGGCCATGCGCTAGTAGCCAGACTTGTGGTCGCCAAGCGTCTTGCGCAGATCCTCGGCGATCGCTTTTGGATCTTCGTTCGCCTTGCGAACCGACGCTTCCCAGGTCGCGGTCACCGGTTCGGCGGATTTTCGCCAGGCGGCAAGCTGCTCGGCGGTCAGCGGATAGACCTCCTGGCCGGGCATCGCCTTGATCTTCTCGCGGCCGTCGGATTCGAACTCGGCCCACGGCGTCGCAATCCGGAGCGCCCACTCGCTGGTGCAATGCTGATCCATGACCTGCTTCTGCGCCGGCGACAGCGCATCGTATTTGGCCTTGTTCAGGACCCAGAGCTGTTCCGACACGTATAGCGGCGAGTCGATGTGGTACTTCGTGACCTTGTCGATGCCGAACAGCAGCATCGATCCCCACGGCGAGCCGGCGGCGTCGGCGACGCCCTTCTCCAGCACATCGCGGATTTCGGGGGCGGCGGCCTGCACGTTGGTCGCGCCGAGATGGGTCATCCAGTTGGCGATCACCGCGTTGGGCGGACGAACCTTGAGGCCGGACATGTCGGCCGGCGTCACGACTTTCTTCTTGGTGAAATGCAGCGTACCCGGATCATGCGCAAACGCCAGGCAATAGCGCACGTCCTTCATTTCCCGCCCGCTGTAGCGGCGGTACCAGGCGTCGAGCGCCGCGCTTCCCTCCTTGGCGTTGGAGAAAATGAACGGCAGCTCGACGGCGCCGATGATCGGGAAGCGGCCCGGCTCGTAGCCCGGATTGACATGGGCGATGTCCGCTATGCCATCGCGGGCCATGTTGTAGTGATCGAATGCCTTGCCGAGCTGCTGGGCGGGAAAAATTGCGATCTTGATGGTCCCGTTCGAGGCCTTGTCGATGGACTCCGCCCAGGACACGGCGGCGGCATGCATCGGATGCGTCGGTGGGACCCAGTGCGAGAATTTGAGCGCAACCGGCCGGTCCTGCGCCTGCGTGTCCGGCGCAGTCACCATGAGAAATCCAAGGGCAAGCGAGGCGATCGCACTCCACGACGACAGCTTCATGTGAATCCTCCCACGATGTTGTTCTCGGTCGATCCTGGTTACGTCTGTCCTCCGGCGTGATTTCGAAAGACGATGAGCGTCGATCCCGGCACGAGGTCGCGGGTGTGCTGATTACGCAGCGCAAGCTCGAGGTTCCGGCGCGCCAGGCGGGCATGCTCGCGCATGAGCATCTCCGCGCGCTGCCCCTCGCGCGCCTCGATCGAGCGTACGATGCAGCGATGATGATCCTGCGCCACGGTGAACATGATCTGCGCTTCCGGCAGCCTCGCCTGCACCATCACGAACGCGCTGGCGGAGGCAAACGGAAGCGTCACCACGCGCGCAATCTGCCGGGCGAGCACCGCGCTGTCGGCGAGCTCGACGATGATGCGGTGGAACTGCTCGTTGAGCTCGACATAGGAGGAGAAATTATCGTCCGTCACGCCGTCGCCGCAGACGAGCGCATCGAGCGCGGACAGACAATGCCGCAGGTCGTCCAGGTCGGCCTGCGGCGGACCGCGTTCGGCCGCAAGCCGCGCCGCGAGACCCTCGAGCGTGCCGCGGATCTCGATCGCGGCGTGAATGTCCCGCTCGTTGAAGGCATTGACGATGAACCCGCCGGTCGGAACAGCTTGCAGCAGGCCTTCCTGCTCGAGCCGCACCAGCGCCGAGCGGATGGGGGTACGGGAGACGCCGAGCCGTTCGACCAACGCGAGCTCCGACATGCGCTCGCCGGCCTTGATCTCGCCGCTGAGGATGATGTCCCGTAGCCTGAGCAGCGCAGTCACGGCCTGCGACGACGGGGTGCCAGACGCCGCACGCATCGTCTCCTCCGGGGATCGACAGTCCATATCTAGGCTGTATACAATTTTGGTTGCTGTCAACGCGGATGTCCGCCGTTCTCGCGCATGCTCGCCCGAAGCGGCGTCAGATTGTATACAACGATCATCCGGACGCAGCGCGAGACGACGGGAGGACAATCATGGCTCTGCACGAGAGAGATGCACGCCGACGACTGTGCGCAGCCGCCGCGATCTGCGCGGCCGCCCTGGCCTTTTGGACCGTGCCGGCGCGCGCCGCCGATCCGATCAGGATCGGTCTGAGCCTCAGCCTGACCGGCGCCACCGCCCCCGCCGGGCGGCAGGTGCAGACTGGACTCGAGATCTGGCGCGACCACGTCAACGCGCGCGGCGGCCTGCTCGGGCGTCCGGTCGAGCTCGTCTATTACGACGACCAGGCAAACCCGGCCAGCGCGCCCGGCATCTACGCCAAGCTCATGGGCGTCGACAAGGTGGATCTACTGATCGGGCCCTACAGCACCAACGTGATCGCCGCGGCGCTGCCCGCGATCATCCAGAACCGCCGCATGACGATCGGGATCTTCGGCCTGGGCGCCAACAGGGAGTACAAATACACCAAGTATTTTTCGATGAACTCGCAGGGCGCGTCGCCGCGAAACTACTCGCGCGGGTTCTTCCAGCTGGCCTTGCAACAGCAGCCGAAGCCGGTGCGCGTGGCGCTCGTCGGCGCGGACGTGGAGTTCTCGCGCAACGCGCTCGACGGAGCGCGCGAGAACGCCAAGGAATTCGGCTTCGACGTCGTCTATGAGCGCACCTATCCGCTCGCCAATACGGAATATGCGACCGTCGTGCGCTCGATGCAGGCGGCCACGCCTGACGTGGTCTATGCGGCGACGCTGCCGGTCGACACCGTAGGGCTCGTGCGCGCCGCGAGCGAGGTGCAGTTCAAGCCCAAGCTTTTCGGCGGCGCCTTCCTGGGCCTGCTCGTGACCGGAATCAAGCAACAGCTCGGACCGCTCATCAACGGGCTGGTCAACAACGAATTCTATATTCCGGCGGCGAGCCTGCAGTTCGCCGGCACGCGGGAGTTCCTGGACGAGTATCAGAAACGCGCGCCCGGGCTCGGTATCGATCCGCTGGGCTTCACCTACCCGCCCTATGCCTATGCGGCCGGGCAGATTCTCGCGCAGGCAGTCACCGCGACCAAATCGCTCGAGGACGACAAGATCGCCGACTATATCCGCAACAACACGATCGATACGGTGATCGGACCGATGGCCTTCGGCGATGACGGCGAGTGGAAGGCGCCACGTATCATCTACGCCCAGTTCCAGAACGTGAGCGGCAGCAGCATCGACCAGTTCAAGGACATGTCGCGCCAGGTCGTGGTCTGGCCCCAGGAGCTCAAGACCGGCAGCCTGATCTATCCATACGATCAGGCGCTGAAATAGGCGGAACGGCGTGAGGTAATCCGCGCGTCGAACCGTTAAAGATAAGACCACCACCATTCGCGGCGGCGCTGCTTGATCGCCGCAAACCAGCGGCACGCCGGGTAGAGCGCGACAACCACTGCGAGCCATACGGCATAGACGCCGGGAAGGCCGAGTCCGTAGCCCGCCGGCTTGCCTGTTCCGAAGGCGCCAAACAGGAACGCGGTGTCCACGTTCGTCGTCCATGCGAACAGAACGGCGAGCGCATGGATCAGAAACAGATGGGCGACATAGTAGAAGAACGGTACGCGTCCGAAGGTCGTGATCCACGCCGCCAGACGGCCGCGCGCGTCCTCGAACGCCGCCAGCAGCAACAGCGCGGGTCCGATCGTCATCATCAGGTAGAGCAAGGAGGGCGGATATTTCTCGCAGTTGATGAATGACAGCGGGGTGCCGATCCAGCCGTCGTGCGCGATCCAGGGTGCGGGATCGCCGTAGAGATTGGTCGCGCGCAGGACGACGAAAGCGGTCGTGACGGCGGCGCCAAGTCCGAACAGCTGGCGCAGACGGCTCGCACGGTCGAGCTTGAATACCGGGCCCAGCGCATAACCCGCCGCCATCACGCCGATCCAGGGAATCAACGGATAGAGTGCGTACACCTTGATACCCGCGGCCTCGAACAGTCCTGGCTGGTGCAGGACATTCCAGACCGGCGGCGCGGCATCGAACAGCCCGGGCTTGATGCCGTCGAGCGTATTGTGGCCGGCGATCATCGCGACGCCGACGGTCGCGATCGCCCAGCGGGGAAGATGGACCAGAACCGCGAGCGCGATCATCGAGGCTCCGATCGCGAAGATCACCTGGGTGACGAGATGATCGGGCGCGAGGCTGAAGGTCCAGGCGAACCGGACCACGGTGAACTCGATCAGGATCAGCCACAATCCGCGCGTGACCAGAAAGCGACTGACCTCGCCGTGGCTGCGCCCCTGCGCGCCATAGAGGAAGGCCGAGATGCCGGCGAGAAAGATGAATGTCGGTGCGCAGAAGTGCGTGATCCAGCGGGTCAGGAACAGCGCCGGCTCGGCGACATCGCGCGGATTGAAAGCGCCGGCCGCGAAGAAGTCGCGGGTATGGTCGAGCGCCATCAATACCATGACCAAGCCGCGCAGGAGATCAATGGAAGCGATGCGGGTGCCGGTTAGAGCAGCACCTGGCGTGTCGTTTTTGTGGCCACGCTGCTCGCCGGCAGCGTGGCCGACCGTAACGGCTGGAGGGCGAGGGTCATGGCCCGTTCCTTCAATTCAGGCGGCTTGCTGTCGTTGCGCGCGCGCCCGCAGTGAAGTCTGCGTCGCCGGGCGCTCGCGTGCGGGACGACCGCCGCGCACGACGAAGGCGATCTCGCCGCGCGACACGCCGAGATCGGCGAGCATACGGTCGTCAAGGCACTGCAGCGCGCGGATGGCGTACCACTCGCAAACCACGGCAGCGAGGCGGGCGGCCAGCCGGGAGCATGCACCGAAAAGCGTGTGCCACCATCCGGCAAGCTTGCGCAGGGCGCCGCGCATGCTCGCGCTCATCGCCGCGGCGCGCGCTACACGCGCCCAGCGCTCGAGCTCGTAGGACGAAAGCGACAAGCGTGGATCCGGGTCCTCGAACATGATCAGTCCTCGCTGCGCGCAAGCGCCCAGAACCCGCTGGTGTCGCGCGCGAGCACGCACGCCGCCGCCATGGGCGGCGACGGGATGGTCGGCGATACCGGCTGCAAGGGAAGCCGATCGAATTCGGCAAAGCCGAAGGCGGGCGCCGCGCCTGGGCCGCAGACGGCATTGAAATGATGGCCGGCGGCGGCCGCGATCGCCGGGAGGTCCGCCAACACCCGGTTGACCGCTGGCGCCGCGGTGCTCGGCCATGATTGCGGCAAGCCAAACGATTCGGACACCAGCAGTCCGAGCGTTGCGACGGCCACGAACAGCCCGAAGCCTGCCGCCCGCAGAACCGGGACGGGCACATGGCTTCCTTGCGGCGAGTTGATGATGGTCATGGTCGTATTCCTTTCCAAACAGGCGTCGAGGCGCGAACGACTCCGGCCGCGAACGATCGAGGGCTGCTTTGCGACGCGGACGCGTACGTCGGCGGCGCGGGACGGTATTTAGCGGCGAAGGACGTCCCCGGCTTGAGGAAGGAATTCCGCGCGTCGTGACTTTCCGTGGAGATTCTCTGGAGATTCGCTGTAGGCGCGCGTCATTCAGGCCGCTCGGAGGCGGAAAGGATCGCGCGGGTGTCATGCGGCGGTCGATTCAGCAGGGGCAGGCGCTCGACGTGGCGGTTGCGACGCGCGCGAATCGGCTGCCACTCCGCGGGTGAAGCGCCGCCCGGCCGCGCGGGGGACGCGGCGACGGATGCCCCGCGGGCTTGCGCTCGCAGTTATTCGTTCGGTCGCCGCCCCGCTCCGAAAAGCCGCAGCTCTCGCGATCAGGCGCTATTGCATCGGCGCCTGGATGTTGTTGTCGCGCACGACCTGTCCCCAGCGCGCGATTTCGCTCTTGAGCAGCGCACGGGCGGCCGCAGGCGAGCGCTGGTCCTTCGGGTAAGGCACGACGCCGGTGTCCGCCCACGATTTCACGGTCGCCGGATCAGCCACGATTTCCTGCAGCGCGGAATTGAGCCTGTCGATGACGGCATCCGGCGTTCCGGCCGGCGCGAACAGGGCGTGCCAGTAGAGAATCTCGAGCTTGGGCCCGAGCTCCCGCACGAAGCTTGCGGCGGTCGGAAACTGCGGCGACGGCTCCTTCGCGGTGATGCCGAAGGCCTTCATCTGGCCGGACGCCACCTGCTGCAGCACCGACTGCGGCGTCGCGAAGAACAGATCAACGTGGCCGCCGGCGATGTCCTGCAGTGCGGGCGCGGCGCCGCGATACGGAATGTGATCGACGGTGACCTTCGCTTCCTGCGCAAACAGCGAGGTCGCGAGGTGCCCGGTGGCGCCGGCGCCGGGATGCGCCATCTTGACGACGTGGCCCTTCATATAGGCGATCAGTTGCGCGAGCGTGTTGGGCTCGAGCGTCTTGCGGCCGACCAGCACCAGCGGATTGTTGTTGACGAACATCACCGGCGCGAGGTCCTTCTCGGTGTCGAACGGCAGAGTGTTGTAGAGCGAGACGTTCGCCGAAATCTGGAGATTATGCAGAAGCAGGGTGTGGCCATCAGGGGCAGCGCGGGTAACACGCCCAGTCGCAATGGTCGTGGCCCCGCCGCTCACATTCTCGACAATGAAATTCTGCCCGAGCTTGTCCGACAGTACCGGCGCAAGCGTGCGCGCGAGCTGATCGGTCGGCCCGCCCGCGGGATAGGGCACGATGATGGTGACGACGCGGCTCGGATATTGCTGGGCCTGGGCCGGCGCAGCACAGGCGAGAAGACCGAGAAACGCGACAGCAACACGGACGACACGCTTCATCGAAGCTCCTCCTGGATTGACCGCCCCGGAGAAGCTTACGACCCGACGCTTGTCTGCAACAAGCGCGGGCGTGGAATTTCCGGCTGCGACACACCGCGCGAGGGTACGCTCGCCGCCCACGGCTCCGCCGACGCGGGGCCCTGCCCTAGGCGTCGTTGCGCGCCGCCGGCACCGCCGTTATCACAACCAGAGCCTGCGCCATCGGCCCCTCGTCGGTGATGGTCACGTCGATGCGCGGCTCGCAGCCCGCGGGGGTGATCGCCGCCAGCCGCGCGAGCGCACCCCCGGTGAGTTTCATGGTCGGCCGCCCCGAGGGCAGGTTGACCACCCCCATGTCGCGCCAGAACACGCCCGCGCGCAGGCCGGTGCCGAGCGCCTTGGCGCATGCCTCCTTGGCGGCGAAGCGTTTGGCATAGGTCTCGGCGCGGCGGGCGCGGCCCTCGGCCTTCGCCCGCTCGGCGGCGGTGAAAATGCGCGTCAGGAAGCGTTCGCCGTGGCGGTCGATCGCGCGCTCGATGCGGCGGACATCGACGAGATCGGAACCGATCCCGATGATCATGCGCGGCCGCGGTCCATGGCGGCGCGCATGGTTTTCACGGCGCCGACGAGGCCGAGCGAGACCGCCTCTCCGATCAGGAAGTGGCCGATATTGAGCTCGACGATCTCCGGCAATGCCGCGATCGCCTCCGCGGTCTCGAAATCGAGGCCGTGGCCGGCATGCACTTCGAGGCCGAGCCGGCGCGCAAGCTGCGCGCCGTGGCGGATGCGCTGCCATTCGGCTTGCGCCGCCGACAGCCGATGGTCGGCGAGCGCATCGCACCAGGCGCCGGTGTGGATTTCGATCACCGGCGCGCCGATCGCGACTGCCGCCTGGATCTGGCGCGGCTCGGCGGCAATGAACAGCGAGACGCGGATGCCGGCGTCGCGCAGCCGGGCCACGGCCGGAGAGAGCGCCTCGCTCTGGCCGGCGACGTCGAGACCGCCTTCGGTGGTGCGTTCCTCGCGGCGCTCGGGCACGAGACAGGCGGCATGCGGGCGGGTCTTGACCGCGATGGCGACCATCTCGGCGGTGGCCGCCATTTCGAGGTTGAGCGGCCTGGCGATTTCCGCCCTGAGGCGCGCAATATCGTCATCGCGGATGTGGCGGCGATCCTCGCGCAGATGCGCGGTAATGCCGTCGGCGCCAGCCTCGATGGCAATCTGCGCGGCGCGCACCGGATCGGGATGGCGGCCGCCGCGCGCGTTGCGGAGGGTCGCGACATGATCGACATTGACGCCGAGGCGAAGCTGAACAGCCGACATTTTCTCCGCAGCCCCGCCAGCCCAGGTCACCGTCAAGCGTTAACCCGCTCGGCGTGCGCCACCACGTCCTTCGCCCGCAACTGCGCGATGATCGAGTTGAGGTGCTTGATGTCGAACACCTCGAGGTCGATGGTCACCGACGTGAAATCGGGCGACGAGCGCTCCATGCCGATATTGTCGATATTACCATCGTGCTCGGCAATCACCTGGGCGACCTGGGCGAGCGAGCCGGGCTCGTTCACGGTCTGCAGCACGATGCGGGCGGGAAAACGCTGCGGCGTGCGCTCTTCCACATCCCAGCGCAGGTCGAGCCAGCGCTCGGGCACGTCCTCGAAGTCCTTCAGCGCCGCTGACTGGATGGGGTAGATGGTGATGCCTTCGCCGGGGGTCAGAATGCCGACGATGCGGTCGCCCGGCACCGCCCCGCCGTTGGGCGCGAACCGCACCGGCAGATCGGTGTTGATGCCGCGGATCGGGATGGCCGCGCCGGCATCGCCCGGGACCTTGGCTTTCACGGACTTTGCTTTCTTCAGGCCGAACCAGCCACTCTCGGGCTTGGGCTGGTGTGCGATCGTGGCGGCGCGCTCCTCCTTGTAGTCGGGATACATGGCGCGCACGACGTCGGCGGCACGCATCTCGCCGCGGCCGACCGCGGACATCACCTCCTCAACCGAGGCGCGCGCCAGCCGCGGCAGCGCGCCCTGCAGCTTCTCGTCGGAATAGGCCATCTTGGCACGCTGGCAGAGGCGCTCCACGATGCGGCGGCCCAGTCCGGCGTACTGGTTGCGCACGGCGGCGCGGGTGGCGCGCCGAATGGCGGCGCGCGCCTTGCCGGTGGTGACGAGCGATTCCCAGGCCGCCGGCGGTACGTTCTGCGCGCGCGAGGTGATGATCTCGACCTCGTCGCCGTTGGCGAGCTCCGACACGAGCGGCGCGATCTTGCCGTTGATCTTGCAGCCGACCGCCATGTTGCCGACGTCGGTGTGCACCGCATAGGCGAAGTCGATGGCGTTGGCCCGCCGCGGCAGCGCGATCAGCTTGCCCTTGGGGGTGAAGCAGAACACCTGGTCGTGGAACAGCTCGAGCTTGGTGTGCTCCAGGAACTCCTCGGGATTGGAGCCTTCGGCGAGCAGTTCGATGGTACGGCGCAGCCACGCATAGGCGCTGGATTCGCGCGACAGCATCTCGGTGGGCGAGCCGACATCGTCCTTGTAGAGCGCGTGCGCGGCGATGCCGTATTCGGCGATCTGGTGCATGTCGCGGGTGCGGATCTGCAGCTCGACCCGCTGCTGGCTCGGCCCGATCACGGTGGTGTGAATGGAGCGGTATTCGTTCTGCTTGGGCGTCGAGACATAGTCCTTGAAGCGGCCCGGCACCACCGGCCAGGTGGTATGGACGATGCCGAGCGCCTGATAGCACTCGGGCAGCGTCTTCACGACCACGCGGAAGCCGAAGATGTCGGAGAGCTGCTCGAAGCCGACTGACTTGCGCTCCATCTTGCGCCAGATCGAATAGGCGCGCTTGCGCCGCCCCTTCACCTCAGCGTCGATGCCTCGGTCGCTGAGCTTGCGCGCAAGCTGGTGCTCGATCTCGGCGACCAGGCCCATGTTCTTCGCCTCGAGCGCATCGAGGCGCTCGCTGACAACGGTGTAGGCCTCGGGATTGAGCTCGCGGAACGCCAGGTCTTCCAGCTCCTCGCGCATTTCATGCATGCCCATCCGCCCTGCGAGGGGGGCGTAGATGTCGAGCGTCTCCTCCGCGCTGCGGCGGCGGGCCTCGGGCGGCATGTGTGACAGGGTGCGCATGTTGTGCAGCCGGTCGGCGAGCTTGACCAGCAGCACCCGCACATCGTCGGCGATCGCCAGCAGCAGCTTGCGCAGGTTCTCCGCCTGCTTGGCTTCCTTGCTCACCAGGTCGAGCTTCTTGAGCTTGGTGAGGCCCTCGACCAGGGCGCCGATCTCCTTGCCGAACATCTGGTCGATCTCGGCGCGGGTGGCGGCCGTGTCCTCGATCGTGTCGTGCAGGAGCGCCGCGGCGATGGTGGCATCGTCGAGCTTGAGGTCGGTCAGGATCGCGGCCACTTCGAGCGGGTGAGAAAAATACAGATCACCGGACGCGCGCTTCTGCTCGCCGTGCGCCTTCATGGCATAGACGTAGGCGCGGTTGAGCAGCGCCTCGCTGGTCGCCGGATTGTAGCGCCTGACCCGCTCGATGAGGTCATATTGCCGCATCATCGGCGGCTTTTGGAAGGAAGGTTTTACCGCTTTTTCAAATACTTGCGATACGATATTGAGATTAAGCTCAAGCGGCGCCCGAGCCCGGGACTGGTTCTGCATCCGTGGCAGATCGGTCGTGGAACGCGCCATCACCATCCTTGCAGGGCGGCCTTCACCGGCCCGCCTCCCGCAAGGATATCATGACGTTTCGCAACTGCTACAAGCCGCTGCGCCCATGGTTTCTCAAAACGACAACGGCCCGGACGAAAGCCGGGCCGTGCGCAGGCGACCTCGATCCGGCCGCGTTATTCTTCTTCTTCCGGTTGCTCCTCGGGCGGGGTGAGCCCCTCCAGGCCCTTGAGCAGCTCTTCCTCGGTCATCCGGTCGACCGTAACCTCGGTGTCGTCGGCATCGACGCTGCCGCCGGCGGCGCTGATCAGCGGCGCTACCTCCGGCTCGGGCTCGTCCACCTCCACGTATTTCTGCAACGAATGGACGAGCTCCTCCCGCAGGTCGGCGGGCGATATCGTGGTCTCGGCGATCTCGCGCAGCGCCACCACCGGGTTCTTGTCGTTGTCGCGCTCGACCGTGATCTGGGACCCGGACGAGATCATCCGCGCCCGGTGGCTCGCCAGCAGCACCAGATCAAAACGGTTCTCGACCTTGTCGATGCAATCCTCAACGGTGACACGGGCCATCGGCGCTTTGCTCCTGCAATGGAACTTTTGGAAAGTGGCCGTTAGGTAGCGATCCCGCCACCCAAGTGCAAGGAGAAAGTGCCGCCTCACATTTTCCTTGGCGTCCCGGTATGCGTTCTGTTAGGCAAGACTTGGGAACCGTCATGCGATCCTTACGATTGTACTGGCGAATTGGTTGCGACGGGGAGCGTGTATCCGCAATTGAGCGGCTCACGATTACTCAGTCCCGATAGCGAGCACCGGCATCATTGTCCGGCGGCCTTGCGCCGTTCGAGCCGGCATCGAAGTTTCGATGACCTTACACGAGAGCGAGCATGGAACCCAAAACGGAAAAAATCGCACTGTTCATTGACGGCGCCAATCTCTATGCAACTGCCAAGTCGCTCGGTTTTGATATCGATTACAAGCGGCTGCTGCGGGAGTTTCAATCCCGGGGATATCTCCTGCGCGCCTTCTACTACACCGCCGTCGTCGAAGATCAGGAATATTCATCCATCAGGCCGTTGATCGACTGGCTCGACTACAACGGCTACAGCGTGGTGACCAAGGCCACCAAGGAATTCGTCGATCAAACCGGACGCCGCAAGGTCAAGGGCAACATGGACATCGAGCTCGCGGTCGATGCCATGGAGATTGCCGGGTCGATCGACCACATGGTGCTGTTCTCGGGCGACGGCGACTTTCGTTCGCTGGTCGAGGCGGTGCAGCGACGCGGCGTGCGCGTGACCGTGGTCTCCACCATCTCGACCCAGCCACCGATGGTGGCCGACGAGTTGCGCCGCCAGGCCGACATCTTCCTCGACATCGTCGAGCTGCAGTCGCGGATCGGCCGCGATCCGGCCGAGCGTGCGGCACGCGAAGCGCGCGAGCCGCGCGAGCGCCATACGCCGCAGTTCCTGCAGCGGCCCGCGGCCCCGCAACGGGCCGGCGCCGGCGCCGGCGCCACGCTCGATGACGACGACGATTTCGAGGACTGAATTCGCGCCCGTTGCCTTTCAACGCAAACACGGTGCCTCCTCGTCCGAACCCCGCTCGCGGCGCCGCGATCGTCGATGCGTCCGGCAAGCCCGGCCGCGACTGCCCGCTGTGTCCGCGCCTCAAGGCATTCCGCGAGGATTGGCGCTCGCGTGAGCCGGACTGGTTCAATGCCCCCGTCGCCTCGTTCGGTCCGTCGAACGCGCGGCTGCTGATCGTCGGCCTGGCGCCCGGCCTCAGAGGCGCGAACCGCACGGGACGGCCGTTTACCGGCGACTATGCCGGCGACCTTCTCTACGCCACGCTCGCGCAGTTCGGTTTCGCCCGTGGCCGCTATGAAGCACGGCCGGACGACGGGCTCACACTCATCGATGCGCGCATCACCAATGCGGTACGCTGCGTGCCGCCGGAGAACAAGCCGACACCGGCCGAGATCAGGACCTGCCGCGGGTTCCTCGCCGCGACCATCACGGAGATGACCAGGCTGCGCGCCATTGTCACGCTCGGACGGATCTCCCACGACAGCACGCTCGCGGCGCTCGACCACCGGCGCGCGGCCGCGCCGTTCGGTCACGGCGCGACGCATGACCTCGGCAGGCTCATGATTTTTGCGAGCTATCACTGCTCGCGCTACAACACGAATACAGGCGTGCTGACGCCGGACATGTTTCACGCGGTGTTCGCCAAGGCGCGCGCCTATCTCGACCGAGAGGCGTAGCCGCCTTCCTGATATGCGCGCGGGGGGATGAGGGCCGCGGCACAAGCCCGAGGCTGACGCGCAGCGCTCTACCTGCTGCGCAGCCAGGCGATCACCTCCTCGGCATTCTTGTCCGGCGGAAACACCGGATAGAACACCTTGGTGACCACGCCGTCGTCGATCACCAGTGCCATGCGCTTGAGCAGTGTCATGCCCCCGGCCGCAAAGGTCGGCAGACCGGCCGCGCGCGCGAGCTCGAGCCTGGCGTCAGAAAGCACGGGAAACGGCAGGTGAAGGCGATCGACCGCCTCTCGCTGGTAACCGGTGTCCTGGGTCGAGAGCCCGAACAGATGGGCGACGCCGAGACGTTTGAGCTCGGCAAAATGATCGCGGAACGAGCACGATTGCGGCGTGCAGCCGCGCGCACCGGGGATGGCGTCCCAGCCGTCCGGCGACGGCACGCCCGGCACGCCGGTGCGCGGATAGATGTAGACCAGGGTGCGGCCGGCGAGCTGCGAGAGGTCGACCTGCGAGCCGTCGGTGGCGGCAAGCCGGATGGAAGGAAGCCGCATGCCGGTGAGGTGGCGCGCTCCGCCGTCGTCCTGCGGGACCGGAAGCGATGCGGGCAAAACGTTGGGATCATGCACGGTCGTCATGAGCGATCTCCACCTGCAGGATAATAGGAAATGAATTCGAGCAGCGAGCCGTCGGGATCGCGGAAATAGACGCTGGTCCCCGCACCCCCCGCACCGAAGCGTTCCATTGGGCCGGCATGGATCGCGACGCGGCAGCGCTCGAGATGGGCGATGGCGTCAGCGATCGGCCCGTTCCATCGGAAGCAGAGGTCGCTGTTGCCGGGCTGCACGGGCAGCCGCGCCACCTCGGCGGGATGAAAGCCCGGTCCATGCAAGTTGAGCTGCACCGTGCCGAAGCGATAGGCCCAGCCGTGCGGACGCTGGACGAGCTCGGCGCCGAGGACGTCGCGATAGAACGCGTTCGAGCGCTCCCAGTCGGAGACGTGCACGACACAATGATCGAACGAGATGGGAGGCGCCATGGCGTTTTGCCGTTTGCGAAGCCGGGTCCAGAGCTGAAACGCGAACTCCGCTCTGCTTATATGCACCGGCGCGTTTGGAACCCAAAACGGCACCGGCCCGCGGGACGCACCCCGCGGGCCGGACAGCCTAAGCCATTGCGGGCCGCTCAGTCGATCCAGGCGATGTCGCCGAGATTGCCGCTCAGGCCTTCGATCTTGCCGACCATGGTGGCCTTGCCGGTCTTGAGATCGACCGAGTAGAGCGCGCCGCCGGCGACAAGCCAGGCGTCATTCTTGTCCTCGCCGGTCGAGACGATGTTGAAGGCGACAGGTCCGCTGACCGGCATGCCGAGCGGGCCGACCGTGTTGAGCACGCCGTCATTGGGCGGAGCCTGGGTCACCAGGGCGCCGGTGGCGCTGTCGATGTTGTAGAGCGCGGTCGCCTTGGTGCCTTTCCATGAATTGGTGTAGGCGCCGGCCACCACCTTCGGGGTCTTGCCGGCGTTGGCGTCTCCCTCCTTGTACTTGTGCGAGCCGTCGACCGTGGCTTTGCCGTCATCGACGTTGACGCGCAGGCTGGTGCCGTCGGAGCCCATCACGCGCAGCCGGTCGGCCACCGGGTTGAAGTCGATGGTGGGCGTGACGCCCGACTTGAGGTTATCCGACAGCTTGCTCTTCATCGTGGCTTGGCCGGACTTCGGATCGATGGTGTAGATCGTTCCGTCCGCCGCGACGCCGTAGAGCATGCCGTCGGCCGGCCGCACGTCGATGCCGGCGAGCGGGCCGGCACCTTTGACATCGACCTTCGATGCCACCTTGCGGGTCGCCGGATCGATGGTGACGATCGACTTGCCGTCGACCAGGCCGATGATCCAGCCGGCTGCCTGCGCGCTGGTCGCAGCGAGGGCCGATGCCGCGAGCGCGCCGGCGAGCGCGAGTAGTTTCGCCTTTCCGTACATGGTGTCGCTCCCGTGAAAAATGTCCGCGTCTGCCGGCGCAGGGCGCGAGGGCGCCCGCCGCCGATGCGATTAGCTACGGGCCCGACATCGCCGGGATGCAGGCGGGCGCGGGTTTTTCGCGCGCCGCGTTCACGTGTTCGTGACAGCAGTGCCGCTCACGCGCGGGCGCTGCTTGTCGGTGACGGTAAGGTGCGTGCGCGATCTCGCGCCTTGGCGAGAAAAAATGGCACTCGCATGGGCTCGACCGCCACCATGCTCGATCACAATGTCTGACTTATCGCCGATAAGCGCGCGCCGGTCAGCCTTTGGCCCGCAGCAGCCGGCCGCGCTCGCGCTCCCAACTGCGCTTCTTCTCGGTCTCACGCTTGTCGTGCAGCTTCTTGCCGCGGGCAAGCGCAAGCTCGATCTTGGCGCGGCCCTTCTCGTTGAAATACAGCTTGAGCGGCACGAGCGTCATGCCCTCGCGCTCGACCGCGCCCATCAGCTTGTTGATCTGGCGGCGGTGCAGAAGCAGCTTGCGGACCCGCTTGGGCGCGTGATTGAAGCGGCCGGCCTCCAGATATTCGGGGATGTTGGCATTGACCAGCCAGATCTCGCCGCCGCGGGAATCGGCGTAGGATTCCGCGATCGTGGCCTTGCCGCCGCGTAGCGACTTCACCTCCGTTCCGGTCAGCGCGATGCCGGCCTCGAAGGTCTCGCCGATCTGGTAGTTGAATCGCGCCTTGCGATTGTGCGCGACGACCTTGACCCTGTCGTCCGATTTCGCAGCCATCCTGCCGCTGCCTCCTGCCGGCTGCGTCGCCGCCGGAATGCCGCCGGGCACCCGCGCCTCGAAACCGGGGATTTGGGATAGCGGACCGACGCCGCGCTGCCAACCCGTCAGGCGGGAAAAGCGAGATGTTCGCGCCTCGCGTGGCCGAGAAGACTGTGCCGCTAGGCGTCCGTGACCGGGGCGACCTGGTCGATCTGGCGGCGGATCGCCTCGTAGCATTCGCACGCGCGCGCTTCGAGGCCGGGCCGATCCACGATCTCGATATGCCCGCGATGATAGCGGATGAGGCCGGCCTGCTGCAGCATGTTGGCCACGACGGTCACGGTGGTCCGGCGCACGCCCAGCATCTGCGACAGGAATTCGTGGGTCAGCCGGATGGTGTTGCTTTCAAGCCGGTCACGCGCCTGCAACAGCCAGCGACTGAGCCGCGCCTCGACCGCATGCAAGGCGTTGCACGCCGCCGTCTGCTGCACCTGGATGAGCAGCATCTCGTTGTACATCACGATGATGCTGCGGATCGCGTCGCTTTCTTGCGCGGCCTTACGGAAGTGCTCGGCGGCGATGCGGGATGCCGTGCCGGGAACCTGCACCACGGCGCGGGTGTGGGAACGCCGGGGCCCGAAGCCCGAGAGCGCGCCGACGGCACCCTCGTAACCGATCGTGGCCGTCTCGATGGCGTCGCCCTGCCGCATCACCGCCAGCAGCGAGATGATTCCGTCGTGGGGAAAATAGATTTGGTCGATGCGATCGCCCTGTTCGTGCAGGATTACGCCCTGCACCAGCGGAGTCTCCCGCAGATGCGGAAGCAGCAGCGCGAGATCCTTCTGCGCAAGCGCTGTCAGCAACAGATTGCGCCTGCTCACGCGGGAGCGATCCAGTTCCACCCTAAAGCCCTTTCCACCGTCCGAGCCGGTCCCGCACTCCGTCCAGCGCTCCGACGACGCGCCCGTCCAGCCGGGCAGCATTGCTACGCCACCACGATGGAACCTGTCTGTGCGGTATCCGACAAAGATGCTGCGAAACAAGGGACTTAGAGGGAAATGCTCGCGCAGCACCGGCTCAAATGGCGCCGGAATGTTATGCGATTTAACAATGCAAAGGTGGGCGAAAAGTTCCTCTTGGCGACGCGGTTGGAGTTACTCGCTGACAACAACATCTGCGCAGCAGGGGCGCACATATCGGCGTGATCGCGTGATGGCGGATGGAATGACGCAGACTTCGTCCGTCAGGCGGGCGGGGCCAGCGACCGAGCGGGCGCAGGCATCGCGGGTTCGCTGGGCTAGCCCGCCGGCCTAGTTGACCAAACCGGCGTGGACCATGGCTTCGCGCACCGCCGTCTTGGTCTTGTCGGCAAGCCGGACCATCGGCAACCGCACGGTATCCGCGCATTTCCCGAGCAGCGACAGCGCGTATTTCGCCGGTGCCGGATTGGTCTCGATGAACAGCGCGGTGTGCAGCGGCATGAGCTTGTCCTGCAGCTTGAGCGCGGTGCCGTAGTCGCCGCGCAGGCAGGCGTTCTGGAACTCGGCGCACAATCGCGGCGCCACGTTCGAGGTCACGGAGATGCAGCCGTGGCCGCCGTGCGCCATGAAGCCGAGCGCCGTCGCGTCCTCGCCCGAGAGCTGATTGAAATCCTCACCCATGGCGGCGCGCTGTTGCGAGACCCGCATGACATTCGCGGTCGCATCCTTCACGCCCGCGATATTGTCCAGGTCGAACAGGCGCTTCATGGTGTCGACCGACATGTCGATCACCGAGCGCGCCGGAATGTTGTAGATGATGATCGGAATGCGGATGGCGTCGTTGATCGCCTTGAAGTGCTGGTAGAGCCCTTCCTGGGTGGGCTTGTTGTAATAGGGCGTCACCACCAGCACCGCATCGGCGCCCGATTCCTGCGCATGGCGGGCGAGCTCGACGGCCTCCTTGGTGGAGTTCGAGCCCGCGCCCGCGATCACCGGGACGCGGCCCTTGGCCTGCTCGATGCACCAGGCGACGACCTGGTCATGCTCCTCGTGCGACAGCGTTGGGCTCTCGCCGGTGGTGCCGACCGGGACGAGGCCGCTGGTGCCCTCGGCGATCTGCCAATCCACCAGGCCCCGGAGGGCCTTCTCGTCGAGCGAGCCGTTGTTGAACGGCGTGACGAGGGCGGTAAACGAGCCCCTGAAGCTCGTCCTGGCGGTCATGATACGATCCTCTGAATGGGCGCGAGCCCAACCACGTAAAGCCGCTTGGCCGAGAAGCCCGGGTCGGCCGCGCAGCGGCGCGGGATCGGGCGGATCCCGGGCCCGAGTTCGGCGGCCCGGGCGGCACACCCGCGCATTGTTATCGAGAATGGGGGTGGAGCGAAAGCCCCCGCCTCCGCCGCCTTTTTGCCGCGGTCGGCGGAGATGGTGGTAGTTAGCTCTTCCTCAATCTTATCTAACCAAAACGTATCCGGTTGCGGACGACGGGGACGATACCTGATCATGCAGAGGCCCACCCGATTGTTCACCGGTCTCGCGGCCGGCGCCTTCCTGATCGCCCTGCAGGCTGATGCCGCCGTCGGCGTACCGTTGCCGAAGCCGCGGCCGAGCGGCGCCGCCGCGAAAACCAACGCCAAGCCGAGCACGGCCGCAGCGACACCCGCACCGGCCCCGCGCGCCTCCCGCTTTGCGCTTGCCGCCAGCGAGCCGGTCTCCGCGGCCGACATCGCAGCCCTCGATGAGGCGGTCGCCGCCGCGCGCCGGGGCAAGAGCGCGCAGGCCGCCGATCTCGCGAAAACCATCAGCGATCCGGTCGCGCGCAAGCTGGTGGAATGGACCATCCTGCGCAGCGACAACACCGACAGCGTCTCGGTCGACCGTTACATGGCGTTCATCGGAGAAAATCCGACCTGGCCGGCGATCGGCCTTCTGCGGCGGCGGGCCGAGGCGACACTGTGGGCCGACCGGCGCGATCCGGCCTTCGTGCGCGCGTTCTTCGGCAAGGACAGGCCCACGACCACCAAGGGCAAGTTCGCGCTCGCGCGGGCGCTGCTGTTGCAGGGCGATCGCGCGGGCGCGCAGAGCCTGGTGCGCGAAGCCTGGCGCAACGACGACTTCTCCGGTGACCTCGAAGGGCTCGCGCTCGACGTCTTCCAGGACCTGATCACGAACGCCGACCACAAGGCGCGCATGGATATGCGCCTCTATGCGGAAGACGTCGACGATGCGTTGCGCGCGGCCAACCGCGCCGGCGGCAATGCGCCCGCGATCGCCAAGGCCCGCATCGCGGTGATCAAGAAGGCAGCGAATGCCCAGGCGATGCTCGACGATGTCCCGGCGGAGGCGCGCCGCGACGTCGGCTACATCTTCAGCCGTGTCCAGTTCCTCCGCCGCTCGGACAAAACCGCCGAGGCGGCGCAATTGATCCTGTCTCTCCCGGCGGATCACGGCCAGGCGATCGACACCAACGAATGGTGGATCGAGCGGCGGCTGGTGGCGCGCAAGCTGCTCGATCTCGACGACTTCAAGACCGCCTATCGGGTCGCGCGCGATGCCGCCGTCCCGACCAAGGACAACTACCGCGCCGAGCACCAGTTCACCGCCGGCTGGATCGCGCTGCGTTTCCTCAACGACCCCGCAACGGCGCTCGCCCACTTCAGCCGGATCGGCCACGGCAGCAGCAATCCGATCGCGCTGGCGCGCGCCGGCTACTGGCAGGGGCGCGCGGCAGAAGCGCTGGGCCGGCGCGACGAGGCGCGGGCGCATTACGAGCAGGCGGCGCGCTATTCCACCGCCTATTACGGCCAGATCGCGCGGGCCCGGCTGGGGTACAAGGACCTGGTCCTGCGACCGCCGCCCGAATCCGCTCCGGACCGGCGCGGGCTCGAGGTGGCGCGCGCGATCGAACTGCTCTACGCCATCGATGAAGGCGATCTGATCGCGGGAGGACTGGCGGACCTGGGCGAACGCGGAACCGATGCGGTCGCGCTCGCGGCGATCGCAGAGGTCGCCGCGCACCACCGGGATGCCCGCGCCATGGTATTGCTCGGCAAGGCCGCGCTCGGGCGCGGGCTGCCGCTCGAGCACTACGCCTTTCCCACCATCGGCATGCCCGAGTATCAGGCCATCGGGCCGGCGATCGAACCCGCCGTCGTCTATGCCATCGCGCGCCAGGAGAGCACCTTCAATCCGAAGACGATCTCGAGCGCACGCGCCATGGGGCTGATGCAGGTGACCCCCGAGGCGGCCCGTTATGTGACAAAGAAATTCGGCCAGAGCTACGACGAGAAACGGCTGCTAAGCGACCAGACCTACAACGTGCAACTCGGCGCCGCCGAACTCGGCGACCTCTACGCGGACTATCGCGGCTCCCACATCCTCACCTTCGCCGGCTACAACGCCGGCCGCGGCCGCGTGCGTGACTGGCTCGCGAAACATGGCGATCCGCGCAGTTCCAAAGTCGATCCGATCGACTGGGTCGAGATGATTCCATTCTCCGAGACGCGCAACTACGTTCAGCGCGTGCTCGAAAATCTTCAGGTCTATCGCGCCCGTTTCGGCGGCAACTCCAGGCTGCTGATCGAGGCTGACCTCCGGCGCGGGGGCGCCGAGAATTGACGGGCGTCACACGCCCTAGGCGTTCTTGCGGATCCAGAACTGGTACATGCCGGCGAAAGCGCTGGGATTGTCGATCTCGAATTCGTGCCAGCGCGCGAGATCGGTAACCGCATCAGCTTGCGGGAACCGCGTTTGGAAGCGGTGGATGAGTCCGGCATCGGCAATGAAGCCGAGCAACGTCAGGTCGTTTTCAGCGACGAAATCCGCGATCTCCGGCAACGTCATCTGATGCTCGTGCGCATGAAAGAGCATGTCGCGGCATTCGCTGGTGGTAAAGAAATCGAGAGAATTCGCGACGTTCCTCGCCAGCTCGCCGTCCGGCAATGCCAGAATGTCCTGCCGGCTTCGCCGAATATCGTCGGGGGTTGAGGCGTAGCCGCGTTCCGCCACGAGCGCGCGCGCGGCATTGATGTCGCTGCGCGCGAGCCTGCTGTAGAGCCCGACCCGCATGAATCCGCCCGGCCGCAACAGCGACAACAGCACCCGCCAGCCGGCCCAGGGATCCGCCATGTGGTGCAGCACGCCGCTTGCATCCACGATGTCGAAGCTGCGGTCGATGCCGGCGAGCTTGCCGATGTCGGCTTCGGCGAAGGCGATGTTGTTCAGGCCCAGCGCCAGCGCCTGGCGCTTGGCATAGCAGAGGCTCGCCAGGCTGAGGTCGACGGCGAGAACGCGCGCCGCCGTGAACTGGCGCGCGGTCTCGACCAGATTTTGCCCGGTGCCGCAGCCCGCAACGAGGATGTCGGTCCGGTCGGGCCGGCCCATTCCGGGGTGCGGCGTGAACCATTCGCCGAAATATTGCTGCATGGTCTTGGGTTCCCCTGCCGGGGCCGGCTTCAGCCATCGCGGATACGGGTTCTCCTCGTACTGGCGCTTGACCTCGAGCGACACCTCGTCGGCGATGGCGGTGAGGTGCGGGATGAAACCGCGCGCGACCTGCTCGTCGAGCGGCTCGCGTACCTGCTGCGTCAGCAGCGCGGCGACCGTCGGCGACCAGGATCGGTCGGGCAGCGCCTCTGCTCCGGAGAGCGAATAGAGCGGCACGTAGGTCGCGACCGCGATCAGCCACAGCACCGGAACAGCGCCGCCCGCGGCAATCGCGCGCACCAGCCGGTCGCGCATTTTCTCCAGCCGTTCGAGCTCTTCCGCAGAGACGTCGAAAACGTATTCGTTGATGAAGCATTGACGCGCCAGCGCGCAGAAGAACCGCAAGAGCCCGTCCTCGGCAGGCGTTGCCGGGCCCTCCCCCGCCGCGTCGAGCAGGATGGAGCGGATCCCGGTGAGACAGCGCTCCAGTTCGACGTCGCAGACCGGCACGGTTTCGAGCACCACACGCAGCAGCTCATCGTCGGCAATCGGCGTCAGCCGGCCCGACAGATCCTCGACGGTGAGCCGCGCGGGCCACTTGCGCGCGGCGTGCGCGCAGCAGTCCTTGATGGCGGGGTTGAGCTTGACGAGGCTGACGGCCGGCAGGGCGAGGTCGGCCGGGCGATCCCAAGGCTCCGACAGCGCCCGCAGCGCGAACGGACGGACCCCGAACGGGTCGGTGGTGAACTTCCTGTTCTTGATGCATTGCGCGAAAAGCGCCTTGGCGCCCTCGGTTTCCCTGGCCGCGAGCGCGCGCACGACCACGGCCAGTGCGGCCGCCCTGCGGGCAGGATCGTCGCCTTGCGAGAGTAGCGCCTCGACCAGTTGCTCGAGTGCGCCGGCACGATCGGGCGCAAGCGCCAGCACATCCTCGAAGTTCGCGACCGCGCCCTCGATCCTCCCGAGCTCGAGGAGCACGCGAGCCCGTCCGTTGAGCGCATCGACATAGCGTCGGTTAAGCGCAAGCGCGCGGTCGTAGCTCGCCAACGCCTCCTCGTGGCGGCCGAGGCGGGCGAGCACGTTGCCCCGGTTGAAATGCGCTTCCGGAAAGTTCGCATGCAGCGCCAAGGCGCGGTCGTAGCTGGCAATCGCATCGTCGTGCCGGCCGAGGTGATGCAGCGCCGTACCGAGATTGAGCCAGTCGCCGACCGACCCGGGCTGCAGGGCAACCGCGCGTTCATAACCCGCGACCGCGTCCGCGATCCGGCCGAGCTCCATCAACGCACTCGCCCGGTTGCCGCAGGCGTCGGCGAAATCCGGATCGAGGGCGACCGCGCGGTCGAAACTTTTGAGCGCTTCCTCATGGCGACCCAGCCGGGCCAGCGCCATGCCGAGGAGGTTTTGCGCGCGCGGCTGCTGCGGATCGCTCGCCAGCGATGCCTGCACCAGCTCGATGCCCTCGGAAAACCGGCCCTGCTGGCAGGCGATGACCGCCAGATGGTAGAGCGCGGCGGCGTGCGCAGGATCGCTCTCCAGCACCTGTCGATAGCGGCTGGCAGCATCCCCGAGTGCCCCCTGACGGTGCAGGCGCGCGGCCTCCTGCAACAGGTCGGCGGTCGGAACGCTCATCGAGATGATCCTGCGGCTTTACGGACGCACCTTCAGGCCGAGCGGCCGCGGGTTTGGCCGGACGGGGGGTGCCAGCTATATACCGCGGGCGGTCGCTCGCCACGAGGTGCGAGTGTCGCTGAGGACGTATCGGCAATGGTCGCCAGTTTCGCAACCAGCATGTTCGTCACCGCCCAGGACGGACTGAAGCTGCACGTGCGCAGCCACGCTCCCCGCCACGGACCGCAGACCGCCGGCGTGCTGCCGGTCGTGTGCCTGCCGGGGCTGGCGCGAACCGTGGCCGATTTCGAGACGCTGGCGACGGCGCTCGCGAGCGATCCCGCAGCGCCCCGACGGGTGATCGCGCTCGATTCGCGTGGTCGCGGCCAGTCCGACTACGATCCCGATCCGGCAAATTACAGCCTCCCGGTCGAGCTCGCCGACGTTCTTGCCGTGCTGACCGCGCTCGACATCGGCCAGGCGGCGTTCATAGGCACCTCCCGCGGCGGTATCTTGACCATGCTGCTCGCGGTGGCCCGGCCCACGGCGGTCGCCGCCGCCGTGCTCAACGACATCGGGCCGGTGATCGACCTCAAAGGCCTGGTACGGATCAAGAGCTATGTCGGCAAGCTGCCGCAGCCGGCAAGCTTCGAAGACGCCGCCGAAATCCTGCGCGGGCTGTTCGGCAGCCAGTTTCCAAGACTCGGCCCGGACGACTGGCTGGCCTTCGCACGCCGGACGTTCAAGATGGCGGGCCGACGCATCGTGCCGACCTACGATCCGAAACTCACCGAGACGCTCAAGGCGACGAATCTCGAGCAGCCCATCCCCGACCTGTGGAAGGAGTTCGAAGCGCTCGCGCGGGTCCCGGTTATGGTGATTCGCGGCGGCAACTCGGATCTGCTGTCCGCAGCGACCGTCGACGCCATGCGAGCGCGCCACGCCGGCCTCGAGGTGCTGGAAGTGCCGGACGAAGGTCACGCGCCGTTGTTGGAGGGCCCCGACGTCATCCGCCGCATCGCCGCCTTCATCGCCGCCGCCGACCTGGCACGGGCGCCGCAACTGCGCGTCGGCTGATGGGCCGTGACTTCGGAAGGGAACCGGCAGTAAGGGCCTCCTGCTGGCCTAGGAGGATCTCGACATGTCCTGATGTTCGGGATCATTTTTGGGAATAGCGGGTCCAGTAGGGTGTTAAGATTGGTGGGCCGCCGGGAGATAAGCCGTGATCATAGTCCGCGCCGCTTCCGTCCTACTCACAACCGCAACGCTCGCCGCAGTCTCCCCTAGTTCAGCGGCGGCCGAAACCTATCGGCCCTGGTGCGTGCAGTACGGCGGCGCCAGCGGCGACAACGGTTTGACCTGCACCTTCACCTCCTATGAGCAATGCATGATGACTGGCGGCCCTGGCACCGGCGGCCAGTGCGTGCAGAACCCGTGGTATTTGTGGTACGGGGAGCATGGCCAGGGACGAGGCGGCGACAACCGCCGGCAGCCCAAGCGGCAATGAAGCGCGCTGTGTGTGCACGCATGTGATGGTCTGCATCTGGTGCGACCGATGTTGAACAGTCACAGCAGTGAGCTCAGGACATCGCTCTTCGTTGGAACCGAGCCGCAGAACCGCGCTCACGCAGGTCGGAAATCGTCCCCTTGGATGTTCTCGATCGCGTAGCCGAGGATCGCTGGGCGCGAGCTGATCATTTTTGCAGAATCCTCCAAGCCAAGCGCGGGCATTGACGGAAAGGACGGAGGTCGCCGAGACGATCGGCCTTGCCTCGAATGCTTGTCGTTGCGGAGCCAAGAATTGCGGAATCGACGTTTCATTCCAATGGGGTCGGAGAAGTCGGCATTCGACTTTATGAGCTGGACACGCCTCCGCGCGGCCGGGAAATCAGTCTGGGCACAACGAGAAACCCCAGCGGTTGCCCGCCGGGGGTCGGAAGGTTGAGCCACAATCAGCCAATCAACCGATCATGGATAGAAGTTACGCTGCCAGCGGAACATCGCCGACCACACTTCCTGGTCGTCGAAGACGGTGATGGCCGGCTTCGGCAGGTTGACCGCGTAGATGCCGGGGCCCTTATAGGCAGTGTTGTGCTTGGTGTAGAGCACTTCGAGGCCGATATCGAGCTGCGGCACCGGGTTCCACTGTGTGCGCGAACCGACTTCGAAGAAGTTGTAGTTCGGGCTGCAGCTGTTGCCTAACGCAGGGGTCACCGCCGGGAAGGTAACTCACCGGTGCCGGAACTCCAACGCCGCACACCCCAAATCCGGCCGTCGGAAGGCCTGCGTTGATCAGGTTCTTGGCGGTGTCGGTGTAGCTCACATTGACGTAACCGCCGAACCACGAGGTTCTCCACTTCGGGTTCCAGATATGCTCGTGGCGGCGAGCGCGCTCCACACCCGGGTCAGCTCGACCTCGGTGCCGTTGCCGAAGATCCCGTCCGCGAGCCAGCCCACGCCCACCGTGCTCAAGGCATCGTAGAGCTGGAAAGCGCCCTCGTTGGTGCATTTGCCTGCTGCGCCCACGCTGTAGCAGACGTTGAAGCCCAGCATGTCGCCGCGCTGCAGGTTGAACTTGGCGCCGGCCGCGAGTGCCCATCCGAGCTTGTCGTTGGGATGGCCGTTTCCAACGTTGTTGGGCGAGAGAAAGTAGGCGCCGCTTGCATCCACGATGTCGAAGCTACGGTCGATGCCCGCTAGCTTGCCGATGTCGGCTTCGGCGAAGGCGATGTTGTTCAGGATCGCACGCCGGACGTTCAAAATGGCGGGCCGGCGCATCGTGCCGGCTTACGATCCGATGCTCACCGAGACGCTCAAGGCGACCAACCTCGAGCAGCCCATCCCCGACCTGTGGAAAGGAGTTCGAAGCGCTCGCGCGGGTCCCGGTCATGGTGATTCGCGGCGGCAACTCGGATCTGCTGTCCGCAGCGACCGTCGACGCCATGCAAGGGCGCCACGCCGGCCTCGAGGTGCTCGAAGTGCCGGACGAAGGTCACGCGCCGTTGTTGGAGGGCCCCGAGGTCATCCCCATTGCCGCCTTCATCGCAGGCTGTGACCGCGCCAGGGCGGGTCAATCGCAAATGGCCTGATCACGCCAAAGGTTGGACCGCGAAGCTCATAGGCGGCTCTCCGCGCTGGTAACGCTCGAACATGGTGGCGAACGCAGCCTCGAAATGGCGGCGGAAGCGATCGGTATCGAACAGCGGATGAGTCATGCGATTCCGATCAAGCTTATCCTTGATGGCGGACAGCGCACCTGGATCGCGCGCGAGTTGCAGGGCGCGGGCCTCGTAAGCGGCCGGCGAACTCGGTGATCATTTCGGGCAGTCCGAGCGCACGGAGCAAGCTTGTACCGACCCGGCCGACGAACGTCGTGCCGCCGCACGTGAGCACGGGGAGTCCGGTCCACAGCGCATCCGTTGCGGTCGTATGCGCGTTGTAGGGCAGCGTGTCGAGAAAGAGGTCGGCGAATTGATGCCGTGCGAGGTGATCTTCGAGTGCCATGCGTGGCGCGAAAACCAACCGTTCCGGGTCAATTCCTCTGGCCTGGGCTTCACGACGCAGATTACGATTTACCGCAGCGTTGACTTCGAGCAGCCAGAGGACGCTGCCTTCTAGCTGATGCAGCAGCCGCATCCAAACATCGAAGAAGTCGGATCGAATCTTGTAACTGTTATTGAAGCAGCAGAATACAAAGCCTCTCTCCGGCAAACCCAAATCGGCGCGGCTAAACTGTCGCTCCGAAATCCTTTTCTTCGTATCGTTGACCCAATACGAGTCGGGCAAGTAGGCAACCTTTTCTGCGTAGTTGATTGCTTCGGTTTCAGGAATGATGAACCGATCGGCAACGATATAGTCGATGAAGCCCACATTCATCGTCGCAGGGAATCCCATGTAGCTTACCGCAACAGGCGCCGGTCGAAGCGCGAAAATGCCGGGCCGGGCGTTCTCGGTGAATCCCTTCAGATCGACGGCGATGTCGATCTCCATGCTTCGCATAAGGTCTGCGATCTCCCGATCGTTCTTTTGGCTGACGTCGACAAAATGATCGAAGGCGGCCTGCAATCGCGCCCGCATCTTACTCCCATCGTCGGGGCCGAAGGACAGAGCGATCGTTTCGAAGCGCGCACGATCGTGCCGTTCGAACAATTCAGCCATCACGTAGGCAGTCGCATGCGCACGGAAATCACTCGAGAGGTAAGCCAGCCGGATCTTGTCATGCTGGTAACGCGGGCCTTCCCATTTTCGCACCTCATTGGCACAAACGTCCCGCGCATAGATGCCGGACACGCGCAGCTGGCCGGTCGACGATTCGAAACTAGCGGTGTATGCAAATGGCATGATCACGCGCCTTTCCGCGCGCAAGCCCTGCTCGATCTGCAATTTGAGCTGCTCCAGCCCCCGCCAGTCGCACGCTCGCAGCTTGGAGTACCAGAGATTGCCCGTGACGTAGGGGAATCGGGGATTGAGCTTGTACAGCCGCGCTAGCGCCTCACTCGCCGCTTCAAAATGCCGGGCCGACATGCGCGCCAAGGCTTGGTTTGCCAAGGCATCGGCAAATTCGGGATTGATTCTCAGCGCTTCATCGAAACTGGCCAGCGCATCGTCGAGCCGGCCGAGTTCAAGCAGCACATTTCCGCGGTTGTTCAGGGCATCGGCGAAATGAGGATCTATTCGCACCGCCGCATCGAAGGCGGCAAGCGCCTCGTCCAAGCGCCGCAGCCGCAGCAGCACGTTGCCGCAATTGACCAGGGTGCCGGGGTGATCGGGCTTGATCTTGAGCGCCTGCTCGAAGCTCGCCAAGGCCTCGTCGTAGCGCCCGAGCTCGAGCAGCGCGTTGCCGCGGTTGTTTAGCGCCCGCGAGGAACCTGGATCGAGCACCAGCGCGCGGTCGAAGCAGGCGAGGGCCTCGGTGGATCGACCGCGCTGCAGCAGCACATTGCCGCGGTTGACTAGGGCGTCGGAATTGTCGGGATTAAGCTCAAGGGCACGCTCAAAAGCGGCGAGCGCATCGTCGGGCTGGCGGAGCTGGAGCAGTACATTGCCGCGGCTGAAATGAGCCTCGGCCGAGTTGGGATTGATGCGTAGCGCGTCGCGAATGAGCCGCGCCCCCTTGTCGGGGTGACCGCGTTGCGCTTCGACCACGCCCAGGAGGTGAAGGGCGTCGAACTGATCGGGCCTTTCACGCAGGATGAGCTTGTAGAGTCGTCGCGCCTCGGCGAGGTCTCCTCGCTGGTGGCACGCCACCGCCTCGCTTAGCGCATTCGACAGCCGCTCCCGCTGCGCCGTGGACGCAAATGATCGATCGGCCATGGAAACCCTGCACGCTTCGACGATCAACTATAGCGAGGGCGATTCGAGACCGCAAAGAGAGCCGGCGAGGTAGAGGAGGGCGGCCGAAAGCGAAACCCCCGGCGGTTGCCCGCCGGGGGTCGGAGGTTGAGCCACAATCAGGCGATCAGCCGATCATGGATAGAAGTTGCGCTGCCAGCGGAACATCGCCGACCACACTTCCTGGTCGTCGAAGAGGAAGACCGCCGGACGCGCCAAGTTCACGGCGTAGATGCCCGGCCCCTTAAAGGCAGTGTTGTGCTTGGTGTAGAGCACTTCGAGACCGATATCGAGCTGCGGCACCGGGTTCCACTGCGTGCGCGACCCGATCTCGAAGAAGCTGTAGTTCGGGCTGCAGCTGTTGCCGAACTGCGGCGTGACCGCCGAGAATTGACCCGGGACTCCCGGGATGAATGCTAGCCCCTGGTTGCACGAGAACCCCCCGGCCCCCAAATTCTGCGACGCGTTGATCAGGTTTTTGGCTGAGTCGTTGTAGCTCACGTCGACGTAGCCGCCGAACCACGAGGTTCTCCACTTCGGGTTCCAGATGTGCTCGTAGGCGGCAAGTGCGCTCCACACCCGGGTCTGCTGGACCTCGGCGCCGACCGAAGATGCCGTCGGAGATCCAGCCCACGCCCACGCTGGTCGAGGCATTGTAGAGTTGCGCCGACCCCTGGTTGGTGCAGAAACCGGCCGCACCCTCGCTGTAGCAGGCGTTGAAGCCGAGCATGTCGCCGCCCTGCAGGTTGAACTTGGCGCCGGCCGCGAGTGCCCAGCCGAGCTTGTCGTTGGGTGGCCGTTGCCGACGTTGTTGGCTCCCGGGGCATTGCCGCAAAAGTCGGAGGACCCACTATTGGTACCCGCAGGAGACCAATAGGCGCCGCTCGAATCGTGGATCGCGCCGCTGATGCCGGCGAAGCCCCAGGCCTGGTCGACGCGCAGGTTGACGACGACGTCGGGCATGCGGAAGCCGTTGGTGGCGATTTAACCCGAAGGCGTTGTCAGCGACGATGAGGCCGTTGAGCCCGAAGAAGTTCGCGGTGGTGTTGTCGACGACGGCGTGCGTGCCTATCGCCCGGTTGTGGCCGGTGAGGCTTTCCAGCGAGAGGGTGCCGGAGAAGCCGTTGCCGAACTGGGCGGTGTAGGCCCACACGGTGATGCCGGCTGCGCCGGTGTCGCCGGAGACCCGCACGTTGTGGTAGCTGTAGGCGCCGCCGTAGGTGAAGAGATCGAAGAACGACTGCGTCTTACCAACCGTGAAGCCGGCGAACTGCATGAACGCGCGGTCCCAGAACACCACGCCGCCCTCGGTATCGGCCGGAGTGGTCTGCTGGACGCCGATGCGGATGTAGGTGCGCAGCGTGCCGTATTCGGTCTGCTGGCGCACGTCCCACGACAGTGCCGCACGGGTGCGGAAGTTCACGTCGTTGGTGTCCGCCCGGTTGATGCGGGCCTGCATCGCCTCGGCCGCGCCGCTGCCAAGGGAGACGCCGCCGCCACCCATGTTGTACTCGGCCTGGACTCTCAAGTAACCGCCGAGCTTGAGGCAGGTATCGGTGCCGGGAATGTAGTAGAAGCCGTCGCCGTACAGGCTGCAAATCTTGACATACTGCACCGGCGCTGCCTTCACAGGCATATCTGCTGCCTGCGCCCCAGCAACCGCAACGAATCCCGCGGCGGTACCGAGGAGAAGACTTTTCACCATCTTCATCTCAACCTCCATTTGTTGTCGTGGGAGGGATTGATCTCCTCGGGCGCTGCTCACCCTGGAAGGTCCCCTTAGCTCCCCTCACCGTCCGAACCTTCCGTTGCCTTCGTTGTCCCCTAGGCACCGGACTGACCGGAAGGAGCGACAAGGGATGCCCCCCTCCGTCGCGCCATCACCTTAGCGCACATGTTCCGGCTGGCAACGACGAAGAGGCCATTTGAACAGCTCAAAACGCAGTTTCCAGCGGGGTGTTGCCAAAACGACACTTGGCGGAAGGGGTGCTCCGGCGAGCTTTTTTGTCTATTTCCGGGCCTCGAAACGACCCTGCAAGGTCCTTCTCAAGATATTGATTTATATGACGAATTGTCCAACCGGACGGTCACGGCTGAGGCCCGCCGATGGGAGCGCCCGGGGTCGTGAAAAGGCCATCGCGGCGCTCAACCTCGCGAGCGCCGCCGAACGCGCCCTGAGCGGAGGACACACTGGGCTCGGCGCGCGACCGGGCGATTCCGGAGCGCGATTCCTGAGTCCCAACATGAGGACTGCAGCCGATTCCCGCTGGTCGGGCTCGTGCCGCCGGACCAACCACTGCATTCGCCAGCATAAAGGCGTGCCCCGCGCGCACAGGACGGCGGAAATGCCGATGCGCCCGCGGTCCCGCTGCTATTCGATGCCGCTTAAGGTCAGTGATTTCAGCGCGGTATGGCGGAGAGGATGTCCGCTGGCCCACTCTCCGTAGCCGTCCGCCCGCATCCGAAAAACATCGGTGGAGAGCGGGTTTCTTGCATCCTACCCTCTGTACGCCTCCACCGCCCTCCACTAGTATCCAGGTTTGAAACATGGGTAGCGCGGAGGGTCAACGGTGCGGCGGACGGTTGGACGACTATCATCGCGACAGGTTGCTAATGCCAGGCCGCAGCGCGGTCGGGAGGCGGCGCTCCTGGCCGATGGCGGCAATCTCTACCTGCAATGCACGCTCGGCGCTGACGGCTCGGTCCGGCGCTCGTGGCTGTTCCGCTACGAGCGCGACGGCCGCCGCCGGGAGATGGGTCTGGGCCCACTCCACACGATCGGGCTGAGTGAGGCCAGGGATAAGGCCCGCAGGCTGCGCCAGCAGATCCTTGACGACGTCGACCCATTAGAGGCCAAGCGCCAGCACCGTGCCGAGCAGCGACTTGAGACCGCCAAGGCCATGAGCTTCGGCCAGTGCGTCGAAGCCTACCTCGCCGCCCATGAGATCTCCTGGAAGAACGACAAGCACCGCCAGCAATGGCGGATGACGCTCACGAAGTATTGCAGCTCCATTGCAGCCCTGCCGGTGAAGGACATCGACACCGACCTGGTGTTGCGCGTGCTCACCCCGCTGTGGGCAACCCGCACCGAGAGCGCCACGCGGCTGCGCGGCCGGATCGAGCGGGTGCTGGCCTGGGCCAAGGGCCGCGACCTGCGCGACGGCGAGAATCCGGCGCGCTGGTCCGGCCACCTCGACGAGATGCTGGCCGCGCCGTCGAAGGTCCGCCGGGTCAAGCATCACTCCGCCCTGCCCTATCAGGAGATCCCAGCCTTCATGGCCGAGCTGCGCGGCCGCGATAGCCTGAGCGCCCGCGCGCTGGAACTGACGATCCTTTGCGGTACCCGGACCAGCGAAACCGTCGGCGCGACCTGGGGCGAGATCGACCTCAAGGCGAAGATCTGGGCCGTGCCTGCCGAGCGCATGAAGGCGGGTAAGGAGCACCGAATCCCGCTCTCGGATCGCGCCGTCGAGATCCTCTCCGGCCTGCCACGGCACGGCAAGCGCGTGTTCGCGCTCTCCAACATGGCCATGCTGGAGCTGCTGCGTGGCATGCGGCCAGGCACGACGGTGCACGGATTCCGGTCATCGTTCCGGACCTGGTCGAGCGAGGCGACCAGCTTCCCGCATGAGGTCTGCGAGCAGGCGCTGGCGCACACGATCAGCAACGCGGTCGAGCGTGCGTACCGGCGCGGCGACCTGTTCCAGAAGCGCGCCGCCTTGATGCAGGCATGGGCGGCCTACGCCTGCCAGCCGTCGGCGGATGGCAAGGTTCTGCCAATTCGGACGGCACGGTCATGACCGGGGCCGCCAAGTCCAAGCCGGCTGAATGGACACAGCGGCTTAGCCCTGAGCTCGTCAAGGCGCGCCGGCTTTGCGAGAAGCGGTGGTCTCCACCTAAAGCACTGTCGGTCTCGGTCCTAAAGCAGGCGCCCCGCCTGCCGCTCATGGATGTGCTGAACTTCCTTGCATTTGGCGCGCCAGCTCCACCGAAAAAGATCTCCCCTCTGATGCGGAGGGCGCGCTGGGAACAGTCGTTCAAGGCACTCTGCGCTGCCGCCAGAGACGACAAGGTGAAGCTCTTTGGGAGGTCGAGCGCCGAAGGATCCTCTCAGCCAATCGATCCCCCCGAATTTGATTCGCCCTTCTGGTTCGATGACGAGCAAGGCACGATTGGCGTCGACTTGGCCGCATTCGCAACGAAGCAATTCGCGAGGGCATGGCGTGATGTCCGCGTTGAGCGCGAATCCTTGGAGCGGTGGGTTGCGGAGGAGCTGGCGGCGACGAATGCCGTCTCGAAGGGGGCGTCGGTCGGCCGGCCGTCTCCCATGTCAGACATCGAGGCTGAGCTCGGTGGATGGATAGCGGGCGGCCCTGACCGAATTAGAGCCGAGATAAGGCGCTGGACTCCGAATGAAAGTGCTTTCAGCAAGGCTCGCCTCGCTCGTGCGCTGGCCGGATGGGCCGCCAAGGCGAAAGGTGTTGTCGACATAAAAGCAGCAGCGATTTAGAGACCCCGACGCACGGGCAAGAAAAAAGAACAAGTCGCTGTCCCAAAAATTCGCAACGGCCCTCCGCCGCATTAGAAAATAGATTTACCGGGAGTTTACCGGGGTTTGCCGCCGATTTTTTGGAGCCCTCCATCGGTCCACGCTTCTGTTCGGAAACAACCGGATGGAGGCGTCACGATGGACGACAACAACAGCCTCAGCTCAAACCCTTCGCGGTGTCGGTCGCCGAGGCGGCGCGCCTCACCGACTCAGGTGAAAGCACTGTCTGGGACAAGCTCGCCAAGGGCGAGCTGGACGCCGTCAAGGATGGCGGGCGCACCAATCACCTGGCTCGATCGAGCGCCACGTCGCGCGCTGGCCCAAAGCCAAGTTTCAACCGCTAAAGCCGCGCCGTCCGCGCCCGCGGGAATCCCTCACCCCCTGAAATACGAAGAACCCCGCCACCGGCGGGGCCATTTCGTTTCCGATCGGCGCTGCGACCCGCCGATCGGGAAGGGTCCTGGCAAGGGACTGCATTCTCAAGGGTCGCTACACCCAAGGAGAGCGCAATGCTCTATAGACCTTCATCTACCCCCACCGCAACCACCGCTCGCCAGGTCAGCGGACAATACCTCGCAAAGAACCACCTGGGCGCCCGCGAGCGCGCCAAGCTCGCCGCCGCCCTTCTCGACGGCAGAGCGACCGTCACCGGCCTGACCGTCAAGCAGGTGGCCCGCCTGTGCCGCGTCTGCACCCTGTACGTCTGCGAGGCGCGCGGCCGCTCGCCCGCGGCGAGCCGGCTTATGCGCGACTGGAACGCCGCCGACCACGAGGCGCGGGTGGCGTTCGCACGCGCGGTCGGCGCCGAGCGCGTGTTCGACGTTGTCAGCGAAGCTGTGAGCGCGTCATGAGCGCCACGCTGGTCTTCGTCTGCACGTTCCAGGACAACGAGACTGTGCGGCATGTCGTGTTGGCACAGCAAGGCTCGAGCCTCGATCTCCGCCGCGGCCTCAAGCTCGCGCGCTCCGCCTACGTGACCCGTAAGCATAACCGCGCGCACAGCACCAGCCTCGCCAGCGACGATGTGATGATTCCGCCGATCGTCACAGCGCATTTCGAAGATACCGAGAGCGAGCCCGCCGTCGTGCTCGCGACATACGACGAGCGGGAGATCAGAGAGGCGGGTCTCGAGCAACTGAGAGCAAGACAGCAGCATGAATTGCGGCGTCGCTCGCAAGGGCGGCGCCTTCTTCCACTTAAAGAACGGAGATACCTATGACTGAGCTTATTGTTCGCGGCTTTGACGTTAGTGTCCGCCGAGCGGGTGAACAGGGTTCGCAGACTACTCGGACAGCAGATCCACGTACTGCGTAGGTCCTTTCCCCTCGGAAGCAGAAACGCAAGAAGCGGTACGGAGGGCAATCAACGACGTGAAAGTAAAGCGGCTTGCTGCGGAAGCGAGCTGATTTATCCGGCGTCGCTCGCAAGGGCGGCGCCCTTTTTCAGTGGACATGTGCCATGAAGACCAACCCGTTTCTACGACCGGGCATTCGCCCGAGCTGGCGCACAAATCCGTCAGAGCCGTCAGGGCCATGGCGCACTTCGCGGCTACCGGTCCGTTCGGCGCGACCTGTGGCGAGTGCGCCTACCTCGGCTATTGGCGGCAGCGTCGCAGCGGCAACGGCGAGATCGTCAAGACCGAGCGCACCGGCGGCTGCGCGAAATTCCACCAGTTCACTGGCCAGCACGGCGCCGTCGTTCCGCCGCGCACCTCGGCTTGCCGCTACTTCGAGCGGCGGGAGCCGGTGTGATGCTCGACCACTCCTGCCAGGTCCAGCGCCACCCGCTCGCCGAGCGCGGGACGACCTCTACGAGACGCCTGCGGTCGCCGTGCATGCCCTGCTGCGCGTCGAGGATCTTCCGCATCGGCTATGGGAGCCGGCGGCGGGCGCGGCGCATTGTCAATGTGCTGCGCGCCCCGGTCACGAGGTGGTTGCCAGCGATCTCGTCGACTACGGCGATCCCGGCCCACTACTATCGGGTCGACTTTCTGATGGAGCGCAAGCGCCCGGACGGCTGCGAGGCGATCGTCACGAATCCGCCGTTCAAGTTAGCCGAGGAGTTCTGGCGCACGCGCTGAGCTGTGCCCGCGCGTGGTGATGCTGCTGCGGCTCGCGTTCATGGAGTCCGAGCGCCGCGCGGGATCCTCGAAGGCCGCGGCCTCGCGCGGATCCACGTGTTTCGCAATCGGCTTCCGACGATGCATCGCGCCGGCTGGGAGGGGCCGCAAGGCGAACAGGGCATGGCCTTCGCCTGGTTTTGCTGGGATCGCGCGCACCAGGGGCGACGACGATCATCGGATCTCCTGGGCCGGCGAGGTCGGCGCCGTGACCGACCTCCTCGATCCCCGCCTGATCTTCCTCGCCCGCGCGAGCGTTCATCCTGGTCGAGGCTGGCGAGATGGACCTCGCCGACGCCTATTACGATCTGTCTAATCCGTCTGCGACTGTCGACGCTGGTCGCTGGCCGAGAGAGGGAGCGCACCCATCCGCCCCGCCGCCATTGGAGGCGGCGATGAGCGAGACCCTGCGCGGCTATCAGGTCGACGTGATCGCCGATGTCGAGCGCGAGATCGCCGCCGGCAACGGCGCATCCTGCTGGTGGCGCCGACCGGTCCGGCAAGACCATCGTCGCCGGCGAGATCATCCAGCACTACGTGAGCCGCTATCGCCCGGTTCTGGTGCTGGCGCATCGGCTGGAGATCATTACGCAGACCAGCGTCAAGCTCCATGCCCGCAACATTGCGCACGGCATCATCAAGGCCGGATTCGAACCGCGACCGATGGAGCGGGTGCAGCTCGCTTCCGTGCAGACCCTGTGGGTGCGCGCCATGCGCTCGGAGGCGATGCGGCTGCCGCCCGCCGATCTGGTGATCATCGACGAGTGCACACCACGCGACCGCCCAGACCTGGCGCAAGATCATCGAGGCCTACCCCGACGCGGTGCTGATCGGGCTGACGGCAACACCATGCAGGGGCGACGGACGCGGACTGGGCGGCATCTTCACCACCATGATCGAGTGCCCGCAGGTCGGCGAGCTGATCGCGCAAAACTATCTGGTCCAGACCCGTGTCTATGCCCCGGTCGATCCCGACCTGCGCGGGGTGCGGACGCAAGCCGGCGACTATGTCGAGACAGCTCGCCGGCCGCATGAACGTTGCCAAGCTGGTCGGCGACATCGTCACCCACTGGCACAAGTTCGGCGAGCGCCGGAAGACCGTCGCCTTCGCGGTCAACGTCGCCCACTCAATCCATATTCGCGACGAGTTCATCCGTTCCGGCGTGCGCGCGAGCATCTCGACGGCGAGACGCCGAAGGACGAGCGCGACGCCCTCCTGGCGCGGCTCGCCAGCGGGGAAACCGAGGTCGTCTGCAATTGCATGGTGTTGACCGAGGGCTGGGA
>CAVUAI010000057.1:0-162222 GCA_963739385.1 uncultured Alphaproteobacteria bacterium | reverse complement strand
TCGGCGGCATCATGGGCTTCCACATCGACGGGCCCGCCTGCGCGACCCTCTCGTCAACATGCCGGCCCGCCTGGTGATCCCGGTTCCAGCAGGCGTCACCATGCGCGACGCTGCCTGCGCACCGATCGCGTTTTCCCACCGTCCAGCACATGCTGTTCGACAATGCCAGGCTAGAGCCCGGCGAGAGCGTTCTGGTGCATGCCGGCGGTTCCGGGATCGGCTCCGTCGCCATCAGGATGGCCAAGGCCATCGGCTGCACCGTCATCACCACCGTCGGCGACGACGCCAAGGCGGAAAAAGCCAGGGCGCTGGGCGCCGATCATGTGATCAACTATCGCACCGACCGCTTCGAAGGTGCGGTGCGCAAGATCACGGGAAAGAAAGGCGTCGACGTGGTGTTCGAGCACGTCGGAGCGGACACCTTCAACGGCTCGCTGCTGTGCCTCAAGCGCGGCGGTCGCCTGGTCACCTGCGGCTCGACATCGGGACCGTCGACCACCATCAACCTGATGCAGCTGTTCCAGCAGCAATACCGAATTCTCATCGGATCGTTCGGCGCCTCGATGCGCAACATCCGGCCAAAGCCTCGCCAAGATGGCGAACGGCCTCCTGCCGGTGATCGACACCGAGGTTCCTCTCGCCGATTTCGAGCGCGGATTCGCGCGGCTCGAAAGCCGGCAGGTATTCGGCAAGATCATCGTCACGTTTTGACGAGCCGCCGCGAGCGCCGACCATGCCCCCGTCGAGAGCTCTCGCCGATCGCATCCGCCAGCGCTTCAAGGCCGGTGCCGACGCCGCGCTGGGAACGCTGGCGGTCGGAATGCTGCGCACGATCCGCGCCACCAGCCGCACGCGCATGGCCGACTTCGCGGGCCGTTCTTCTTCACGCGCACCGTCGGCCCAAAGCTCAAGGAGCATCGGCTTGGCCGTGCCAACCTCGCCGCCGCTTTCCCCGAAAAATCCCCCGCCGAGATCGAGGCGATCCTGGCGCGGCGTCTGGGACAATCTCGGCCGCGTGGCGGCCGAATTCGCCCACATCGACCGCCTCGAAATGCTCCATCCCGACCCGGACGAAAAAGGCGACATCCTCTATACGACCGAGGCCTACGATCGCTTTCAGGAGCTGCGGCGCGACGGCAAGCCGGCGCTGATCTTCGCCGCGCATCTCGCCAACTGGGAGCTGCCGGCGCTGGTCGCGAGCAAGTATCAGCTCGACACCACCGTGCTCTACCGCCGGCCCAATATCGGCGCTGTCAGCGATGCCGTGATCCACATCCGCAAGGGCAGCATGGGCACGCTGGTGCCCACCGGTCTCGACGCGCCGCTCAAGCTCCTGCGCGTGCTCGAGGACAACGGCCATGTCGCCATGTTGGTGGATCAGCACTATGTCAACGGCGTCGACGTGACCTTTTTCGGCCGCCGCTGCAAGGCGAACCCGTTCATCGCGCGCCTCGCGCGCCACATCGAATGCCCGATCCACGGCACGCGCGTCGTGCGCCTGCCCGACCGGCACCGCTTTCGCATCGATCTCACCGACGCCATCGAGCCGCGACGCGACGCCGATGGAAAGATCGACATCGCGGGCACCATGCAGGTGATCACCTCGGTGGTCGAAGGCTGGGTGCGCGAATACCCCGAGCAATGGCTGTGGGTGCACCGACGGTGGCGGTGAGCTGCGGCATCGCGGCGCTTCATCGCGCCGCTCGTCCCGTCATCGCGCGCTCACTTCCCGGTCTTGATCCTGGTCCACAGCCGGTTCATCAGCCGCTGCGTCTTCGGATCATGGGCGCTGATGGTGTAGAGCCGGCTCATCATCGCCTCGTCGGGATAGATGCTCTTGTCGTCGAGGATCGCCTTGTCGATGAATTTCTGGCTCGCCAGATTGCCGTTGGCATAGGAGATGAAGTTCGAGTTCTTCGCCGCCACCTCGGGCTTCTGCAGATAATCGATGAATGCGTAGGCCTCGTCCATGTTCCTGGCGTCGCGCGGTATGGCAAGGTTGTCGAACCACAATTGCGCGCCCTCCTTCGGGATCACGTAGACGATGTCGACGCCGTTCTTGGCTTCCGCCGCGCGCTTCTGCGACTGCTTGATATCGCCGGAAAACCCGACCACGAGGCAGATCTCGCCGGACGCCAGCGCGTTGAGGTATTCCGAGGAGTGGAATTTGCGCACGTAGGGCCTGATCTTCATCATCAGGTCGGCGGCCTTCTGCAGATCGGCCTCCTTCGTGGTGTTGGGATCGAGTCCGAGATAATGCAGCGCCGCCGCCAGAATATCGTCGGAGGAATCGAGCATGTGCACGCCGCAGTCCTTGAACTTCGCCAGGTTCTCGGGCTTGAAGACGATGTCCCAGCTGTCGATCTTGCCATCGCCGCCCAAAGCGTCGCGCGCCTTCTTGGCGTTGTATCCGATGCCGGTCGTGCCCCACATGTAGTTGACGGCGTACTGGTTACCGGGATCGTATTTCGCCAATCGCTGCGTGATCTCCGGCCACATGTTCGCGAGGTTCGGCAGCTTCGCCTTGTCCAGTTTCTGGAAGATGCCGGCCTTGATCTGGCGCTCGAGGAAATAGGCGGTCGGCACGACGACGTCGTAGCCGGATTTGCCGGCCAGCAGCTTGGTCTCCAGCGTGTCGTTGGAATCGAAGGTGTCGTAGCGCACCTTGATCCCAGTCTCGCTGGTGAAATCCTCGATGACCGTCGGGAGCGATGTAGTCGGTCCAGTTGTAGACGTTGACGACCCGCTCGCTCTTCGGCTGGCCGAGCGCAGCCGTGATCGCCACGGTGGCGGCGACAAAGGCAAGACCGAACGGTCGGCGCATGGACGGAATCCTCAAGTGTAAGCGGTGAGACACGACTAAAGTCCTGGTCGGCGGGTCGGCTAGCTTTCGGTCGGCAGGCCGAGCTCCTTCCAGGCCTTGAGCCCGCCGGCGAGATGGGCGTCGTAGGGCAGCCCCGCCGCCTGCGCCATCAGCGAGGCGGTGACCGACCGGTTGCCCGAGCGGCAGGCAAAAACGACCTGGCGGCCCTGGGGATCGGGGATCGCGGCCGGATCGAACTCCGACATCGGGAGGTAGAAGGCCTCCGGGTAGCGCTCGACCTCGGTTTCGTTCGGCTCGCGGACATCCACCAGCAGGACCGTGCCCTCGGCCAGCCCTCGCGCCACCTCTTCCGGCGCCAGATCGTGGACGTTCTCTCGGCCAAGCTGAGCGGACATGGGACTTACTCCTCGTTGCGCGGACGGCATGACCGTCGCGGAAACAAGTCGCGCGACGCCGTCGAATCAAGAGAGGCGTGCCAGTTTTTCATGCAGCCACGTCAGATCGTCACCTGCGTGCCCACTTCCACCACCCGCCCGGTCGGGATGTGAAAATAGTCGGTGGCGTCGTTGGCGATACGGGTAAGCATGATGAACAGGCGATCCTGCCAGCGCGGCATGCCGGAATGGGCCGCCGGCTTGAGCGCGCGCCGCGACAGGAAGAACGACGTCGACATGATGTCGAACTGCCAGCCGTGCCGGCGGGCGATGGCCAGCGCCTTCGGGACGTTGGGGCTTTCCATGAACCCGAAGCGCAGAACCACCCGGGAGAAGGTCTCGCCCACCGTCTCGATGCGCACGTGTTCGGCGGAATCGACCCGCGGCGTGTCCGCGGTCTCGATCGTCAGGATGACGTTGCGCTCATGCAGCACCTTGTAGTGCTTGAGGCTGTGCATGAGCGCGGTCGGGGCAAAATTCGGCGTGCTGGTGAGAAACACGGCGGTACCCGGCACGCGCACCGGCGGCTTTCTTTCGAGCATGTGCACGAGCTGGTCGAGCGGAATCTCCTGCCGGCGGGTCTTCTCGAACAGCAGTCGGCTGCCCCGCCGCCACGTATACATCACCACCATCACCGCGGCCGCCAGCACGAGCGGAACCCAGCCGCCCTCGTAGACCTTGAGCAGATTGGCACCGAGAAAGGTGAGGTCGATCACCAGGAACGGCGTCATCAGCGCGGCCGCCGCGGGCACCGACCATTGCCACACCTTCCAGATCACGAAGAACGCCATGATGCCGGTGACCACCATGGTGCCGGTCACGGCGATGCCGTAGGCGGATGCCAGCGCGCTCGAGGAGCGAAACATCAGCACCAGGAACAGCACGCCCACGAGCAGGATGAAATTCACCCGCGGCATGTAGATTTGGCCGTAGTGCGCTTCCGAGGTGTGGCGGATCTCGAGCCGCGGCAGTAGCCCGAGCTGGATCGCCTGCTGGCTGAGCGAATAGGCGCCGGTGATCACCGCCTGGCTCGCGATGACGGTCGCCACGGTCGCCAGCACCACCATCGGAAGCAGCGCCCAGTCCGGGTAAAGCAGAAAGAACGGGTTCTCGATCGCCTTCGGATCGGCGAGCACGAGGGCGCCCTGGCCGAGATAATTCAGCGCCAGCGCCGGCAGCACGAAACCGACCCATGCGGTCTGGATCGGCCGGCGGCCGAAATGGCCGAGATCGGCGTAGAGCGCCTCCGCGCCGGTGACGGCGAGGAACACCGCCCCGAGCGTGACCAACCCGATGACGCCATGACCGGCGACGAAACTCACGGCGTAAACCGGATTGAAGGCCAGCAGCACATCCGGATTGCCGATCGTATAGACCACGCCCGGGATCGCGATCGCGACGAACCACAGCATCATGATCGGGCCGAAAAGCGCCGCCACTTTCCCGGTCCCGCGCGACTGCACGGCAAACAGCGCAACCAGGACAGCGACCGTCAGCGGCACGATCGAATGCTCGAATGCCGGCGTGGCGATCTTGAGGCCTTCGATCGCGGACAGCACCGACAGCGCCGGCGTGATCACGGCGTCGCCGTAGAACAGCGCCGCGCCGGCGATACCGCAGAGCACGACGATGCCGGCGTTCTTGCCCAGCGCGCGTTGCGCCAGCGCCATCAGCGCGAGCGTCCCGCCTTCGCCCTTGTTGTCCGCCCGCAGCAGGATGAGCACGTATTTGAGCGTGACCACGACGATCAGCGCCCACAGGATCAGCGACAGCACGCCGAGCACGGCGTCGCGGGAGAGCGTGCCGCCGGACGCAGCCGCGGTCACCGCCTCGCGGAACGCATAGAGCGGGCTGGTGCCGATGTCGCCGTAGACGACACCGATGCTGCCGATGGTGAGCGCCAAGAAACTGGCTCGGGACCGCCCTCCGAGATGCCCGTCGGCGGCAGTGGCCCCCCGGCGGGAGGCGGGAACTGTGGTTGGCATCGTCCTCGCCCAATAATGCTGCGGCGCAATATATACCCTCCGGGCCGCGCCGGGCAGGCCGCCCCGGCGCGAGCGCAAAAGTGGGAAATCTGGGCTGTGATAAGTGCCCGGCTGACCGCTGCGGCCTCGCCAGGGCTGCGCAAGTGGCGGAAGACCCTCGACTACACCGTGACCTGGGTCCCGACCTCCACGACCCGTCCGGTCGGGATGTGGAAGAAGTCGGTGGCGTCGCTGGCCGATTTTGCCAGGCCGATGAACAGGTGGTCCTGCCAGCGCGGCATGCCGGAATGGGCGGCCGGCTTGAGCGCGCGCCGCGACAGGAAGAACGACGTCGACATGATGTCGAACTGCCAGCCGTGCCGGCGGGCGATGGCGAGCGCCTTCGGTACGTTCGGCGATTCCATGTAACCGAATTTCAGCGCCACCACGCTGAAGCGCGGCGAGCGCACCGTGATCTTCACGCGCTCGCTTTCCGTCACCCGCGGCGTGTCGGTGGTGATGATCGTGAGGATGACGTTGTGCTCGTGCAGCACCTTGTTGTGCTTGAGGTTGTGCAAGAGCGCGGTCGGCGCGAATTCCGGCTGGCTGGTGAGAAACACCGCCGTGCCCGGCACGGTGTGCGGGGGATGCTTTTCGAGGCTCGCCAGCAACGTATCGAGCGGCACCTCGGTGCGCCGCGTCTTCTGCGCCAGGATGTTGGTGCCGCGCCGCCACGTCAGGATGAGAATCACCATCGACGCGCCGAACAGGATGGGCGCCCACGCACCTTCGAGCAGCTTGAGCAGATTGGCGGAGAAGAACGCCACATCCACGAAGATGAGCGGCGCGATGACGAGGATGGTTCGCCACAGCGGCCAATGCCACAGCTTCCAGATCACGATGAAAGCAAGCAGGCCGTCGACCACCATGGTGGTGGCGACCGCGATGCCGTAGGCCGAGGCGAGCGCGCTCGACGAGCGGAACAGGAGCACCAGCAGCAGGACGCCGATCAGCAACATGCCGGTGACGCGCGGGATGTAGATTTGTCCCGCCTGCGACTCCGAGGTGTGCAACACCGCAAGCCGCGGCAGCAGCCCGAGGTGAATGGCCTGATACACCAGCGAATAGGCGCCGGTGATCACCGCCTGGCTCGCGATCACGGTCGCCGCAGTTGCGAGCACGACCATCGGCAGCAGCAGCGATTCAGGCACGAGCCGGTAGAACGGGTTCTCGATGGCCGCGGGGTCGGCAAGGACCTTGGCGCCCTGGCCGAAATAATTGAGCAACAGCGCCGGCAGGACCAGGCCGAACCACGCGGTCTGGATCGGCTTGCGCCCGAAATGGCCGAGATCCGCATAGAGCGCTTCCCCGCCGGTGACGACGAGAAAAACGAGGCCGAGCGTCACCAGCCCGATATGCCCGTGCTCGAACAGAAACGTCAGCCCATAGAGCGGATTGATCGCCGCCATGACGCCGGGATCGTCGCGAATGTGAAGCAGTCCGGCGGCCGCGATCGCGACGAACCAGATCACCATGATCGGCGCGAAGAAGCTCGCCACCCGCGCGGTGCCCCGGCTTTGCGCCGCGAACAGCGCGAGCAGGATAGCGATGGTGAGCGGCACGACGTAGTGGTCGAAGGCCGGCGTGACGAGCTTGAGCCCCTCCACCGCCGACAGCACCGAGATCGCGGGCGTGATCACGGCATCGCCCAGGAACATGGAGGCGCCGACGACGCCGAGCAGGAATACCAGCGCCGTCCGCCGCCCGAGCGCGCGCGTCGCGAGCGCGGTCAAGGACAGCGTGCCACCCTCCCCGTTATTGTCGGCCCGCAGCAGCAGGATCACGTATTTGATCGCGACCACGACGATCAACGACCAGAGGATGAGCGAGAGCACGCCGAGCACGCTGTCGCGGGTGACCGGTCCGGATCCGGTCGCCGCCACCACCGCCTCGCGGAATGCGTAGAGCGGGCTGGTGCCGATATCGCCGTAGACGACGCCGACGCTCCCGATTGCCAGCGGCCAAAGCGGAGATTTGCCCGCGAACATGCTGGCGGCAACCGGATGCGTTACCACCGGCGCGGTTTTCTCGTTCGCTACCTCGACCATGGGGCAGGGTCAGTCCCAACGCACCGCTACCAAAGGGGGCGCCTTATATCACCGCTCGGAAGCGTAGCAACATGCCCGGCAAGACGACCATCTGCCGGCGTCCCCTCCCCGCCGATCGCAGCGATGCCTCATTGCGACAGCGAGAGAGAACTCCTCCTCTTCGCCGCTGACTGCTCAGACGGCGACATTCCCGTACTCTTCCTTCAGCAGCCCAAGCCGCGCGTAGAGATCGCGGTCGGAAACCTGGAACAGGCGCGCGGCGCCGCCGGTGCTCTTGTGCACGATCCGATTGCCTTGCGGCAACGTGAATATGTCGCGCTTGTTCCATCGGATCGTCTGGCCGCCCACCTCGCTTTCGCCCGCGCCCTCAACCACGCAGCAGACGGAGGTGGCGGTGGTCCGGAACGGCAGCGTCACCGTGCCAGGATCGAGCTGCACCAAAAAGCAGTCCATCATCGCCATCCCCGAGCCACCGGTGAGCGGATTGACGTACCGCACCCGCCGCGAGCCGTCGCGCGCGGGCGGCGCGGCGGCCACCGCCGCCGCGGCCGTGGCGTAGGGATAGCGGAAGACCGGCGAGTACTCGCGGGTGGCGTAGCTGGTATCGGGCACGACATTGGCGACCGCGAAGGCCGCGTCGGCGATGGTATCGGGCGTGTCCGCGACCGGCCCGGGCTGGAATGCGCCCGTCCCCATATACTGATGGAGCGGCACATCGAGCGCATCGAGCCACAGGATCGGAGCGGTGCCCTCATGGACGTGCTCGTGCCAGGTCCAGGCCGGCGTCAGGATCAGGTCGCCCTCCTCCATCGGACAAGGCTTGCCGTCCACGATCGTGGTCGCGCCCGAGCCTTCGAGCACGAAGCGCAATGCATTCATGGTGTGACGATGCGGGCGCGCCTTCTCGCCCGGCAGCAGGATCTGGATATTGGCGGCGAGCGTGCGCGAGGTCTGCTGCTCGTCCTGGTGCCGCGGGATCGGAGGTACGAGCTGCAGCACGCGCCGTTCGACGGCTTCGGTCGACGCGACCTCGATGGCGGCGGCCAGCAGCGGCCGGATCGTGTCCCACGACCACAGATGGCTGGCATCGGGCGGCGGCGCCGGACGATGCGCCCTCGCGTTCTCCCAGAGGGGCGCGAGGTTGGCCGCCTTCCAGGCCTTGCGGACTTCATCGATATCGCGGGGAGCGGCGGCGGACATGGACGTCGCCTTTGCTGATCTCGGACGTGCGATCGGGACTCTAGATCGCGCCCCGATGCTGTCAATGCGCCACCATGCCTATCCGCGAAGCAGTTGCGCGCGAAACACCGTCGATTGACTGAGAAGCATCGCGCTCTATAGTTCCGCCATTCCCCTCATTCGCAGCCTCAGACAACTCCACGCGAGCGGAACGGGAGCACGACGCCAGATGCAATTCGGTGTGCAGTTCTTTCCCGCCGTCGACCACACCGACAAGAGCGCCGCCGACTACTTCGCGGAATTGCTTGCGATCGCGGAGGAAGCGGAGAAGCTCGGCTTCACCCACGCCCGCACCGTCGAGCACTACTTCACGCGCTACGGCGGCTACAGCCCCAACCCCATCGTGTTCCTTACGGCGGTGTCGCAGCGCACGCGCGCCATGCGCCTCGTCACCGGCGCCGTGCTGCCGGTGTTCAACCATCCGTTCAAGCTTGCCGGCGAAATCGCGATGCTCGACGGCATCTCGGGCGGACGCCTCGACGTCGGCTTTGCGCGCGCGTTCCTGCCGCACGAATTCCGCCGCTTCGGCATTTCACCCGATGAATCGCAGGCGCGCTTCCGCGAAGGCCTGGAACAGATCGAGCTGCTGCTGACGCAGGAGAATGCCACCCATGCCGGGCAGTTTCATTCGTTCGAGGGCGTGACTTCGCTGCCGCGGCCGACGCAGACCCCGCGCCCCAAATTCTACATCGCGGCGACCCAGACCCCGGAATCCTTCGAGTTTGCCGGCAGCAAGGGCTATTCGCTGATGGCGATCCCGATCGGGCCGATCGGCCCGCTCATCGCGCGCTACCGCCAGGCCTGGCGGGATGCCGGCCATCCCGGCGACGGCGAGGTGATGGTGGCCTTCCACATGTTCTGCCACCAGGATGCGCGGCTTGCGCGCGAGATCGCGCGGCCGCCGTTCGAGGAATATTTCCGCGCGCTCAACGAAGCGGCAGGGGACTGGACGCGCGGCACGACCTCGAAGGACTACCGCGACTACGACACCTCGATGCGGCGGCTGCGCTCGTTCACGCTCGACGGCCAGATCGAATTGGGCGGCGCGTGGGTGGGCACCCCCGACGAGATCAAGGCCATCATCCGGCGCGTGATCGAAGCGATCGGACCGTTCGAGCACGCCTCCCTGCAGATCAATTTCGGCGTGCTCGACCTGCGCGAGGCGCAAAAATCGCTGCGGCTGTTCGCGTCGCAGGTGATGCCGGCGTTCGCCGACGCGGCGCCGCCGCGGCAAGATGCGCCGCTGGTACAAGGCGCGACGTGACCCGTTCCGCCCGCTTCCTGCAAACAACCGGAAAAATGCAGGAGCCGCGCGAGCCGCGAACGTAGGGCGCAATAGCGTAGCGTATTGCGCCGCTGCCGCACGACTTTGGCGGAATACGCTTCGCTATTCCGCCCTACGCTAACTGCGTGCCCAGCATCCGTGTCCCGGATGCGGTGCAGCGTGGAGCGCGTCAGCGCGGAACGGTGCGCCGCTGATCCGGGACCGTTGCAAAGACGGAGTGCGTGACGATCCACGCAAGTCGGGTTTACCCGACTTGCGCGCATTAAGCGCCGATCTCGGGTAAACCCGAGATCGGTGTCTGCAGCGCATCACTTCGTGCTGCGCTGCGCCCGGGACACGCACGATACACGCGCGGCATCGGCCCGGGACGCTAAGTCTCCGGGAGGCCGTGCGACCCCTATTCACAATGTCAAACAGCCCGGCCCAAGGATGCCGTTCAAGCGGCATCCGGACCCGAACAACAGCTTTCCCGTCCCGTTGCGGCCTGCGCGTTGCGCGCCCCGCTCCGGGTCTGCACCTTTTCATTTTTTCGCAACCACCCGAGCCCTTGCTTTGCAGCCCGCCCCCGAACCGAGGGGCGGCGGAGCGCCGGGAGGCGCCAGCCTTGAATCAAGTCGCGCTCGTAGGGCGCGACGCCACGCTTGCGAGGCATGGGCCGTCCCGCGCAACCGGGACGCCGCCTCTCGGCGCTCCACCGTGGCGCTGTCGGCCCAGGGACCGCTTCCGTCTCCGGCGTTGCCGCCGGATCCGGTGCGAAGGCTCCACGCCGCCGGGCGAACGTGCCCGGCCGCGGCCCCGGGCGTCCCGTATCCGCGGTTACGAGCCGCGGTCGACGCCACACCCGCTCCGCCGTCAGGATCGTCTCCGGAGACGCCCCTCGATGAGCGAGTACACCCTCCGTAGCACAGCCACTTTACGTAGTCAATAGCGTAGTTATGTCGTAGTCATGATTGTGGACGATGGATTGCCGGGTCAAGCCCGGCAAAGACGCGGCCGGTTGGGTTGGCCAGGGCGGAGGGCGGCTGGTTGGGTCGGCCAAGACGGAGGGGGAAATGGAAACAGAAGCCAATTGTACGGACGCGCCCTCGGGGCGAGCCGGAAATCGGCAAATATGAGACAGTCAGCTCTTCTTCAGAAGAGTGGCGATACGAAAAGAGATGCGCCGCGGCGCGCCCGGCGGGCCATCAACGCTGATGGCAGATGCCCCGGCCGAGCAGGAAATCCACGAAGCCGCCGGCGAACTCGCGCGACCGCGACGTGACATTCCCTACGGCGAGCCGGTCACGCAGCCGGGCGGGATCAATCAAATCCCTGCCATTGTCTCGCGAAAATCGGCCGACTTCGATCGCGGCGGTGGTTGCCGTCCTGGCGAGACGACCACGGCGAGCGGCCTGTCCGAGCGAAATTGCAGTCATCGAGCCCCCCATCCCCAAAGGAACCGTTAACGCCTTTCACACCCCAAACCTTGCAACGCACGATGTCGAAACCATCGCCCCAGAGGATGCCGAAAATCAGTCATTTTTTCGTTAGCAAGCCGGCAGGTGCATCAAATCGGCGGCGGTGTGGTTTCCCCGCCACTGCGCGACGGACGCAGGCCCTCGATCGGCCGCGCCACGCATCGTCCGAACCCCTGCTAAGCTATTCTACCGGCTTGACGTTGGCGTCCTTGACGATCCTGCCGAGGTAGTCGAGCTGCTGGCGCCAGAAGCGGTCGAGCTCCTGCGGACTCGAGCCGATGCCGACGATGCCGAGCTCGCCATAGCGGCGCTGCACGTCGGGATGCCGCATCGCTTTCCCGGTTTCCGCCGCAATCCGTTCCACGATCTCAGGCGGCGTGCCGGCGGGCGCGAAGATCGCGGTCCAGAACGGAATGGCGTAGCCCGGCAGCGTATCGGCGACCGGCGGCACCGCGGGCAGCACCGGCGAACGCTCGGCGGTTGTGATCGCGAACGCGCGCACCTTTCCGCTCTGGATGTTGGCGAGCTGGGTCGGCGGCCCGTCGAACATCATCGCCACCCGGCCGGCGAACAGGTCGGCCATGATCGCGGAATTGCCGCGGTAGGGGACATGCACGATGTCGACGCCTGCCAGCGACTTGAACAGCTCTCCCGACAGATGCGGCATGGTGCCGACGCCCGAGGAGCCGTAGCTGTATTTCCCGGGATTGGCCTTCAGCAGGCGGATGAGCTCGCCGAGATCCTTGGCCGGCACGTCGGGATTGGCGATCAGCACCAGCGGAAAGCTGCCGGCGAGCGTGACCGGGATCAGGTCCTTCACCGGATCGTACGGCAGGTTCTTGTAGACGAGGGCGTTGACCACGGCCGACGAGACCGACTGGAAGATCAGCGTGTAGCCGTCGGGCCGGGCGCGGGCGACCTGGTTGGCGGCGATGGTGCCGCCGGCGCCGCCCTGGTTCTCCACCACGACCTGCTGGCCGAGCTGGTCGCTGAGATGCTGCGCGGTGACGCGCGCCATCATGTCGACGCCGCCGCCGGCGGTGAGCGGAACGACGAGCTTGATCGGCCGGCTGGGCCACGCGTCCTGCGCCGGTAGCGCGCTGCACCAGGCGACGACGAGCGCGAACGCGGCGAGGCAACGCGTCAGCAATCTGCGCCGCGGGTTGGTATCCCGTGTCCCGGGCGCAGCGCAGCATGAGCGTAGCGAAATGATGCGCTGCAGACGCGTCGGGACCGCTTGAACGCTACGCTGCGGCGGTCCCGGATCAGCGGTGCACCGCTTGCGCGCTACATCGAGTGGAATCCGGCGCTGGTCCGTGCCCGCGCTCGCGCTGCACCGCATCCGGGACACAGGCAGCCCATCGTTCGTGTATGAGGCTCGTGCAGGCTCTTGACCGACGTGCATTCGTTTCCCTCCGGCGGCGGCGCAGATTTCGCCGACTCTCGGCGTACTCCGGCTCTTTTGGCCTTATCGTCCAACGCCCGCGTGCCGTGCTTGCCCGGCGCGCAGGCGTTTGCGACGATTGTAACGGAGAGCCCGCCGTCTGCAACGCTGCGCGTCACGCGGCAGCGTCCATCGATCGACAGGAGGAATCATGTCCGCACCGAAGCCCAAGATCGTGCTGTCGCGGCTCGACGGCACCGACTGGACGCGCAAGGGGCTGCGCCCGTTCCTGGAATATCGCGATCTCGGGCTGGCGGAAGCGACCGAGGGCCGCGTCGGCGGCACCATCGGCCGGGCCATCAAGAAGTTCGAGCCGGGCGGCGGCGCGCCGCGCCACACCCACAATACCAGCTTTCACCTGATCTTCGTGATGCGCGGCTGGTTCCGCACCGAGTTCGAGGGCCTCGGCGAGGTGGTGGTGCGCCAGGGCGACTGCATCGCCTATCAGGGCGAAATCCCGCAGGCGCACATCGAGTATTCCGACGATTTCGAGGTCATGCAGATCGCGAGTCCGGCCGACTACAGCACCGAGAACATCGCGAGCTAAGAACCAACGGCGTAGGATGGGTTGAGCGCCAGCGAAACCCATCCATCGGGCGCGGATCTCAGCAAGCGGTGCCCGGCTTATGCAGCTCGATCGAGCTCCGTTCTAGCCCAGCACGTCGAGCTTGTGGCCGCGGCGCGCGAAGAGGTCGTCGCGCGACTGCCGCACGCGTTCGCGGACCCTTGCCAGGTCCTGGCCGACCAGGCTGCCGCGCCACTTGCGGATCTCGCCGGCGATGAACACGGCGTCGACGTTTCCGGCATGGGCATAGGACACGACCGTGCTCACCGCGTTGGTCAGCGGCATCGTGTTGATGTCGTCGGCCCGGATGGCGACGATGTCGGCCTCCTTGCCCGGCGTCAGCGTTCCGATCTTGTTTGCCAGCGCCGCGTTCTGGGCGCCGCGGATGGTGGCGAACTCGAGCAGGTCGCGCACGCTCAGCAGCGCCGGCGGATTCGGCTCCTGCCGGGCGCGCGCGCCGTGCACCGCCCAGCGCTGGAGATGGAAGGCGACGCGCATCTCCGTGAACATGTCGGTGCTGTAGGCGGCTTCGTTGTCCACGCTCAGCCCGGGCCGGATGCCGCGGTTGAGCGCCTCCTGCAGCCCCATGCTTGCCGACCCCAGCGCCCACTGCGAATCCGAGCGCGGACACGCATTGACCGATATGCCGGCGCCGCGAATGAGCTCCCAGCTCGCATCGGGCAGGCCATAGCCGTGATTGATGGTGCGACGCTCGTTGAGCAGGCCGGCCTGCTGGAATTCCTGCAGCGTCTGCGCCGAGTTGGCAGCGCCGGCGCCATCGATCGAGAGCCAGAGGCCGAGGCGCTGCGCCGTCTCCCAGTCCTCCCGCACCAGCCCGCGCGAGAACAGCCGCAAGGTGACGAGCTGGTCGTCGGAGGCGAAGAACTGGCGCTGCAGCCGGCTCACGTCCTGCGGCCATTGCCGGTCCCAGTCGGCGAACGTCGGCGCGCCCGACGCATGTACCGCGCGAACGCCGGAATCGATGAGCGCCTGCACCGCCGCATCGGAATGCGCCGCCGAGCGTGAGTTGTGCGAATTGTCGATGAAGCAGGTGATGCCGGCATCGATGCAACCGAGCGCGGTGATGAAGTTGCCGACATACATGTCGTCCGGCCGGTAGTGCGGCGCGAAGCCGCGATGGGTCGCGCCCATGTAGTCGCCGATGGTGGCGCTGTTGGAGATGATGCCGCGGATCTGCCCTTCCCAGGCGTGGCGGTGGCAATCGACCATCCCCGGAATCAGAATGGTGCCGCCGGCGTCGACGACGATCGCGTCCTGCGCGGCGGCGCCGAGGTCCGGTGCGACCGACGCGATTTTCTTGCCCTCGATCAGCAGGTCGCCGCGCACGAAGTCGCCCACCGCCGGGTCCATCGAGATGATGGTGGCGCCCTTGAGCAGGATGCGGCGGCGCGGGTCGCGGACGGCCCGCTGCAGGCGATCGAGCGTCGCGGCATCGGCGCCTGCCTGGGCCTTGGCATCGCCGGCAACGAGCGGCATGGCGCCTGCGCCGGCGGCAATCGACACGCCGGCTTTGAGGACCTCGCGGCGGGACTGCGCGCGCGCGGACTTCATGTCCGGATCGATTGTCGATCGTTCCTCAGGGCCCCTGTCCGCCGAGCTCTTGGGATCCATTGTTGCCTCCCGGTTACCGCTTATCAACATCATCGGTGAGTTTCCGCTTATCGAATTCGTCCGCGACAAACTCGCAATTGAACTCTACGACCTAGATCAGTATCTTGGACTCAAATTGAGCATTTCCGGTTATGACCCGAAGCGCCGATTTCCCATGAGGCCGGACGTTCAGGGCTGCACTGCACAAGCCTCTATCAAGTGATAGTTCGACCCGATACGATGCTGCCTTCTGAGCAAGGGGCAGACATGCGGCGGCGGGAATTTATTGGTTTGGTTGGTGGCGCGGCTGCGGCGTGGCCGGTGGTTGCGCTGGCGCAGCAGCCCGAACCGATGCGCCGCATCGGTGTGTTGGTTGGCCTCGCCGAAAATGATCCAGAGATGAAAGAACGCCTCGCGGGATTTCGACATGGGCTTGAGAAGCTTGGATGGTCGGAAGGTAGCAATGTGAGAATCGACTATCGCTTTGCGCCGGCTGGCAGTCAGGCGCACTTGCTTGCGAGAGAACTTGTCGCGTTGCAGCCCGATGTGATCCTCGCACAGTCAACACCGGCGACCGCTGCCTTGAAACCAGAGACCAGTACGATCCCTATCGTGTTCGCTGGCGTCGCCGACCCGATTGGATCGGGTTTCGTTGCAAGCTTGTCGCGACCAAGCGGCAATCTCACTGGCCTGTTGCAATACGAAGAGGGCATCACCGGCAAATGGCTGGCTATGCTCAAGGAAATTGCACCGAACCTCACGCGCGCTGCTCTTTTGGCCAATCCAAAAACGACGGCTTTCGATTACTTCCTGCTGTCTGCCAGAACGCTGGCTCCATCGCTCGTATATCGACCTGGTACCTATGCCAATCGAAAATGCTAACGACATTGAGCGTTCTATCGAGGGCTTCGCTCGCGAACCGAATGGCGGGCTGGTTCTGCCACCGGACACCACGACCGTAATCCATCGCGATCTCATCATCGCGTCAGCGGCCCGACATCGCTTGCCCGCAGTTTACGCAATCCGTATTTTCGTCGCAGCGGGTGGTCTCATGTTCTACGGGACTGACTTCGTCGAATTGTACCGAAAAGCGGCATCCTATGTTGACCGCATCCTGCATTTATTAGCCGCGCCCGATGAATGAGCGCATGTGATTGGGCAGGATTGTCGCCTCGTACAGGTTCACCTCCGGCGGCAAGCTGCACATGAGCACGACGACCTTCGCCACATCCTCGGCGGCCATCACGTAATCCTCAGGCGTGGCGCCCGGCCCGGCCTTTGTCCGGCCGCGCCGGGTCGAAAAGCTGCTCAGGGTTGCGCCCGGATGCAGGATCGAAGCAACGACACCGTACTTGCGGCCGTCCATGGTCAATTGATGCGTCATGCCCTGAATGGCAAATTTGGTTGCCGTGTACGGCAGGGAATCCGCTCGTGGCGTCTTGGCCGAGACACTCCCGATATTGATGATACGCCCGCCCTGCGGAGTCTGGCTCTTCATGATCCTGACGGCCTCGCGGCTGCACAGGAATGCCGCCGTGAGGTTCACGTCCAGAACCTCCTGCCAATATTTCAGCGTGATGTCCTCGATCGGCACATGGGTCGGGACACCGGCATTGTTGACGAGGATGTCAACGCGACCATAGGTTTCGTAGGTTGTCCTGAACAGCTGAACGACCTGGTCTTCGCGCGTAACGTCAGTCGTCACCGGCAGGGCCGTGCCGCCCGCACTACGAATCCCGGAGGCCACGTCCGCGAGCAGCTCGGTTCGCCGCGCGGCCAACGCCGTTCTTGCACCAGCGGCCGCCAATGCTTCCGCAATTCCGCGTCCGATTCCATTGCTTGCGCCGGTGACTATGGCCACCCGATCCGATAGTTGCCTGGTCATCGTGCCCTCGATCCTTTTCCAAAATCACGGCGGCCCTAGCCGCTTTTGCATTTCTCGATTTCCAGAGCATCTGCCCCGCTCGGAACGGAGCCGCATGTGTTTGATGGATAACGGCGCCGCGATCCCGGTGCCCTCCCCTCCCCCTTGTGGGGAGGGGTTGGGGGTGGGGGTCATCCCTTGAGGCAATGCTTGCGCATCAACGCACCACCCCCCTCCCCAGCCCTCCCCCAACGCAAGCCGGGCTTGCCCGACTTGCGCAGATTAAGTCGCGACCCGGGCAAGCCCGGGGCGCGTGGGGAGGGAGCACACCGAGTGTGCTGCCGCACTGATTCAAATTCACCGAGAACCGATCTAAGCGAACCATGTTTCAAAGCTCGCAACGAAGGCTCATGGTGCCCCTCGATCAAACGACGATCAGCGCATCCAGCGCGGTCGCGCCTTTGCCCTTGGCGTGCACCATCAGCGGATTGACGTCGATCTCGGTCAGCTCGGGAACGGTCTGCATCAGCCGGCCAATGGCCATGACCACCTGCGCGACCGCCGTGATGTCCGCCGGCGGCGCGCCGCGGAAACCGGCGAGCAGCCTGGCCGTGCGCAGCTGGTGCAACGCCTCGACGATCTGCGTTTCATCCGCATCGACCGGCAAAAGCTTGACGTCGCCCAGCGCCTCGACCCAGATGCCGCCCAGGCCGAGCAGCAACACGGTACCCCAGCCGGGATCGCGCTTGGCACCCACCATCAGCTCGATCCCGGCCGGCGACATCGATTCGACGAGGGCGCCATCGAGCGTGACGTCGGGCGCGGCGCGTTTGACGTTTCTCACCAATGTGTCCCAGGCGGCGCGCAGCGCGCTTTCATCGCGCAAGATTTAAGATGACGCCGCCCGCTTCGGTCTTGTGCGACAGCGCCGCGGCCTGCGCCTTCAGCACCACCGGGTAGCCGATGCGCCTGGCCGCCGTGACCGCTTCGTCAGCCGTACGGGCAAGTTCGCCGTCGGGCACCCGAATGCCGGCGGCCGCGAGAACTTTCTTGCCCAGCCATTCGGGCTGCGCGCCCTTGCCGAGCCTGGGCAGCCCCTTGATCGGCTCGGGCGGGATGCGCGCGCCTGGACGGGCGAGCAGGCGGCCATAGCGCGTATAAAGCGCGATGGCGCGCATCATGCGATCCGACGAGCGCGAGAACACGGCCGGGCTCTCGCGCACGGCTTCCAGGACGTCGGGGCCGAGCGGCCAGGTGTCGCCGAGCGCCACCATCACTTTCGGCTTGGTCGATCCAACCATTCCCTTGTTGAAGTTCTCGACCGGACGAGGCGCGTTGATCGGAAAGGAGATGAACAGCATGCCGGTGTTCGGATCGTCGAGCAGCGCCTTGGCCGCCACAGACAGAGCGTCGGGCGCAAACCCGGCGGTGACGTCGAGCGGATTGCCGTAATTGCCGTATGCGGGCAGCACCTCGCCGACCTTCTTCAGCGTGGCCGGATCGAGCTCGGGAAGCTCAAGGCCGATCTCCTCGGCGAAATCGTTGGTCAGTCCCACATACGCGCCCGAGGCGGTGAGAATGCCGGGCCCCTTCGCAGGCGGGTCGGGATAGCGCACCAGGATCTGGACGAGATCCATCATCTCGTCCATCGTGTAAACGACGATGGCGCCGGCATCCTCGACTTGCGTGCGCATCGTCGCGAAATCGCCGATCAGCGCGCCGGTGTGCGACAGCGCCGCCTTGCGCGCCTTTGCGCCGCGGCCCGCCTGCATCAGCACGACCGGTTTGCCGGCGGCGCGTGCGCGGCGACAGGCGGCGAGGAACTCCGCCGGCCGGCGAATCTGCTCGCAATAGAGCGCGATCACGCGGGTGGAGCGGTCCTCGGCGAGGAACTCGAGGAAATCGGTGCCTTCGAGGCCGGCCTCGTTGCCGGTCGAGATCACGTAGCTGAGCGGAAGGCCGAGGCCATCGGCGGCGCGCTGGAAGTGGCCGAGCAGGCCGCCGCTCTGGCCGACGAAGGCAACACCACCTTCGACGTTGCGCCGCGCCTCGCGCGCGAACAGCATGTGCAGCCACATGCCGTCGACGTTGTTGGTCATGCCGAGGCAATTGGGTCCCACGACCGCAAGTCCGGCCGCCCGCGCGGTGGCGGTGACGGCATCCTGTGTCGCCTGATCGCCGACCTCGGCAAAGCCGGCGGCGAATATCATCGCCGAGCCGACCTTGCGGCGCGCACAGGCCTCGATCGCCTCGTGGACGCCGGCAGCCGGCAGCGTGAAGACGGCGAGGTCCACGCCCTCGGGCAGTTCGTCCGGGCTCTTGAGCACAGGCCGGCCTTCGATCGGTTCGCTGCTGCGGCCGACCAGATGGATGTCGCCCTTGAAGTTGTTGAGCTTGAGCGATTGCAGGATCACCTGGCCCGCGCTCCCGGCGCGCGCCGACATTCCGACGATGGCCACCGATCGCGGTCGCAGGAATCTGGCGACGGCCTGGGGCCCGCGCGCGGCCTCCGCACCGGTCATGCCGCGTCCTTGTCCGGCTGGAACATGAGCAGATGCGTGCCGTCGTCGAGCGGATGCCAATGCGGCTTCACCTTCATGCCGACCTTCAGCTCCTCGGCCTTGCAGTTGACGATGTTGGCGATGAAGTTGACCCCGACGTCGAGCGTCACGCTCACCACCGCGTAGGGCTCGGCACCACGGAAGGCAGGCGTACCGCGTTCAGTGATGGTGTAGGAGAACACCACGCCCTTGCCGGACGCTTCGCGCCATTCGATGTCGCGCCGCCGGCCGGTGAAGATGCTCACCGGACGCGGGAAGTGCTGGTATTTGCCGGTCGCCTTGCAGTACTGGATGAGGAGCTTCTTCTGCTTCGTCCCCTCCCAATACGGCTCGGAAAAATCGAAGTGCTTGATGGTGCGCTTGACGCCCAGCGTGTCGTTCAATGCCTTGGCCATGATCGCCTCGCGTTAGGATTCGTTGGTGGTCGCATTTTCTGGCGGAAAACCGGCGACCGATTTTCCTGAAACTGCTCTATTCCGGGACCAGCACCAGCGCCGCGCTCGAGCCCCAGTTGCGCCCGTAGTTGATCCAACCGATGCCCGTCACCAGCGCATTCCTGGTGTCCTTGACCTGACGCTTGCCGCCCTCGCCCTGCAGCTGCCGCACCGCCTCGACCAGATTGTGCGACGAGCAGGCCGCCTGGCCCGCGGAAATCTGGCCGCCACCGGTGTTGAGCGGCAGATCGCCGTTGTAGGAGAAATCGTGATCGCGGATGAACTGCACGCCTTCGCCCGCCTTGCAGAAGCCGAAGGCCTCGAACTGCAGCATGATCGCGATGATGAAATCATCGTAGGGATGGAACGAGGCAACGTCCTTGATGCCGATCCCAGCCGCACCGAGCGCCTTCTTGCCGCAGATTTCGTGACCGCTCTTGGTCACGTCGACCAGGTTCTCGCCGCCCTTGAAGTTGGTCCGCTCGGCATAGCCGATCGGGATGATGCAGTTGGAAAGCCCTTTCTCCTTTGCACGCTTGCGGCTCATCATCAGCAAGCCCGCCGCGCCGTCGGTCCGCATGACACAGTCCAGCAACCGGATCGGATCGGCGATGATGCGCGAGTTCATGTAATCGTCGATGGTGATCGGCACGCGCAGCTTCTCGCAGGCGTTCTCGTTCAGGAGCGCGTGGTTGCGCTGCGTCACCGCAAGCTTGCCCAACATCCGGTAGTCGAGGCCGTATTTCGCCTCGTAGGCCCGAGTAAGCAGGCCGAAGGCGCCGGGCGGTCCCATCAAGCCGTAGGGGTCGGTCCACTCGCGCCGGTAGGAGTGGCTGTGGTCGGTGCGGTCCTCCAGCACGTGGGTGTCGGCAAACAACAGGAATGCGACATCGCACATCCCGTAATCGATCGCGGCAGCGGCGCGGGCGACGCAGCCCGCCGCCGAACAGCCGCCGGTATGGACCTGCTCGCAGAAGCCGACCTCGAGGCCCAGCACGTCGGCCGTGGTTTGCGCCCAGAACGGATTGGCGGCACCGGTGCCGGTCAGTCCCGCCATCACCAGGCCATCGATCTCGTTCTTGTCGATGCCGGTCTTGTCGAGCAGCTCCTCGAGGATCTCGCCGGACAATACCCAGACGTTGCGGTCGCTTTTCTCCATCACCTTGGTTTCGGCGTAGGCCACGATGGCGTTGTCACGCAAACTCATCGTTCACTCCCTATGGCACGCCAGTGTCCCGATTCCGAAATTCGCAAGCACTCGCGGCACACTCTGATGCGAACTTCGGGTTCGGGGCACTCGCGCATGTCCCAATTACGTCGACCCTGTCTTGGTCGTCATTGCCGGGCTCGACCCGGCAATCAATCCTCTTCGTAAGAAGATGGATGCGCGGGTCAAGCCCGCGCATGACGGTGGAGAGGTCTAGCCCGGCCGCACCCGCGGCGCGGTCTTGTCGAGGAACTGGTGCAGCCGCTCGATCAACTCGGGGCTGCGGGTGTATTCCGCCACCATGCGTTCGAAGAACAAGCCGTCGTCGTAGGACATATCCTGGATGCGCGGCAGGCTGTTGGTGATCGCAAAGTTCGACAAGGGCGCGTTCTTGCAGATTTTCGAGGCCAGCTCTTTTGCCTTGGCCATCGCCTGTCCCTTCGGCACGACGTATTGCACGATGCCGTAGCGCTCGGCCTCGTCGGGCTTGAGCACCCGACCGGTGAGCATCATGTCCTGCATGCGGGCAAAGCCGAGCAGCCGCGCCACGCGAACCGAGCCGCCGCCGCCGATAAAGATGCCGCGCGTTCCCTCGGGCAAAGCGAAGAACGTCGTTTCGTCCGCGACGCGGATGTGCGCGGCCGCGGCCGTCTCGAGTCCGCCGCCCAACGTCGCGCCGTGCAGCGCCGCGATAAAGGGAATGTTGCCGCGCGCCATCGCTTCGAAATAGGTGTTGCGATTGAACGGAAACGGCAGCCGCTCCGAGCGCCCGGTTTTCCAGTTCTCCGCCGCCCAGCGCAGGTCGAGCCCGGCGCAGAAGTTATCGCCATGGCCGAAGATGATGCCGCACTTCGCCTCCTCGCCGGCGCGATCGATGGCCTCGCGCAACTGCTTCATCACCGTCGGGTTGAAGCAGTTGCGCTTGTCGGGGCGGTTAAGGCCGACAAGGGCGATCTCTCCCTCCAACTCGTAGGTGACCGTTTGCTCTTCACTCATGAATGGCTCCTGGTTCAACGGGGCATGGCAGCGCTCGCACGACGTCCATGCGGAATTCGGTTTCAGCCGGCACGTCACGACGGAACATGGCGAAGCCAGGTATTCCTAAAGCTATTCCGCCTTGATGTTGGCGGCCTGGACGACGGCAGTCCACAGCGCGAGCTCGTCGGCGAGCATCTTGCCGAACTCGGCCGGCGTGCCGATCTTGATGTCGGCGCCGAGCGCTGCGAGCCGCGCGCGCGTCTCCGCCGGCGCGAGGCTCTCGCGGAACGCTGCATTGAGCTTGTCGATGATGGCGGGCGGGGTCCCGGCCGGCGCCACCACGCCGAGCCAGAACGGCGCGTTGAGCTTCGGATAGCCCGCCTCGACCGTGGTCGGTACGTCGGGCAGTTTCGGACTGCGTTCGGTGCCGGCGATCGCCAGCGCGCGCAGCTTTCCCGATTGGACGTGGGGCAGGCTGGTGGTCATGGGATCGGCGACCATCTGAACTTCGCCCGCGACGATGGCGGCGAGCATGGGCGCCGTCCCGCGATAAGGCACGTGCACGATGTTGACGCCGGCTTCGAGCTTGAACAGTTCAAGGAGGAGGTGCGGCGCTACGCCAAAGCCCTGCGAGCCCCAACTGATCTTGCCCGGATTGGCCTTGGCGTAAGCCACGACCTCGGCCAGGGATTTCACCGGCAGGTCCTGGTGAGCAGCCACGATCAGCGGCGTCTCGATCAGCAGGCAGACCGGCGTGAACACCTTGACCGGATCATAGCCGATATTGGAATGCACGGCCGGCCCGGTGGTCAGCGAACCGCCCGGCGTAATGAGGATGGTGTAGCCGTCGGGATCGGCGGTCGCGACCGCCTTGGCGCCGATACTGCCGCCGGCGCCGCCGCCGCGGTTCTCCACGATGATGGTTTGACCGAGGACAGCCCCGAGCCGGTCCGAAATGATGCGCGCCATGCCGTCGGTCGGTCCGCCGGCCGGGAACGGCACGACCATCCGGATCGGCCGATTGGGATAAGCCTGGGCGTGCGCGGGGTCGATGCCGTGCAGCGCCCATCCGGCGCACAGCGATGCTGCAAGCAGGGCTCTCATCATCTCGGGCTCCTCCGCGTTCGTCCGGCAATGCCGTTCGCCATTGTATCCCGGGATTCCGCGGATGGCTCTCGGACCGGCGTGAGTATCTGCGTCTTCCGGAGTTGCATCCGCTTCTCCAGTCGGCCATTTGGCGTATCTCGGCCTATCGCCCCCACGGTGTCAGACGTGGGGCGTGCCTTGCAAGCCTGCGGGCAATTGTCGAGCGCGAAAGACGCCAAATCTGCTTGCGTTCTGGAAAGGACCTCAACTGGCGCGTCAAAGACAAGCAAGACGCTGCGCACATCCCGGTGATCGAGACTCGAAGCGCGACGACGCGAGATTCAGTCACACCACGCGCGTGCTGGCCGCCGACGATCTCAACGCGGCGGCGAGGATTTCCAGCGCCCTGACCAGCTCGGCGCGGCTCGCCGCGGCGCCGAGTGACACCCGCACCGCGTGCTGCTGGCTGTCCTCGACGCTGAAGGTCTCGGCGGTGACGATGGCGAGCCCCTGCCGTTGCACATGCGACGCGAATTCCGTCCGGCTCCAGTTGCGCGGCAGCGGGATCCAGATGTGGTGGCCATGCGGGTGGCGCGCGAACGGATGCCGTGCGAGCACGTCGGCGGCGAGCTTCTGCCGCGCGGCCGCCTCGTCGCGGATGGCGCCGATGATCGCCTCGGCGCTGCCGTCCTGCAGCCAGCGCGTCACCAAGGCGACCATGAGAAAGGCCGGCATCTGCACGCTCGCGCGCTGCGCGGAGGCGAGGAGGCCGGCGGAGTCGCGGTCGGGCGTCATGAGAAACGACACGCGCAGCCCGGGCGCGATGCACTTGGAGAGGCTCGCGGCATAGTAGGTCCGCTCCGGAATGAGCGACGCGAGCGGCACCGCGCTCGGCTCGAGCGCGCCATAGGCGTCGTCCTCCAGCAGCAGCACGTCGTGGGCGCGCAGGACTTCGGCAACCTCCTTGCGCCGCGCCAGCGACATGGTCGCGGTGGTGGGATTGTGGATCGTCGGGATCAGGTAGGCCGCCTTGGGAGCATGCTGCCGGCATGCCGCCCGCAGCGCGTCCGGAAGCACGCCCTCCTTGTCGATCGGCACGCCGACGAGCCGCACGCCGGTATAGGCCGCCGCCGCCTTGATGCCGGGATAGGTCAGCGCTTCGGTGAGCACGACGTCGCCCGGCGAGGTCAGCGCGATCAGCAGATTGAACAGCGCGTTCTGCGTGCCCGGACAGATCACCAGCCGTTCGCCGCGCGCATCGGGGATGCGGGAGCGCAGCCACGCCGCGCCGACGGCGCGCTCGGTCTCGCTGCCGCCGGGCTCGCGATAGTTGAGATGCGCGGAGAACCCGACCTCGCGCTGGATCGCCGCGATCCCGCGCGTGAGCCGGCCTTCGAGATCGGCTTCGATCGGTTGCGGCGGGAGATTCATCGACAGGTCGAGCGGCGGCTGCGCACCGGCGGCGGGCCGCGCCTGCGACAGGCTTTCGGCGACGAAGGTGCCGCGCCCGACGCGCGCTTCGGTCAGGCCGCGTTGCCGCGCCTCGGTGTAGGCGCGCGTGACGGTGGTGAGATCGACGCCGAGCGCTTGCGCCAGCGCGCGGTGCGTCGGCAATTGCTGGCCGCGATGCAGGCGGCCGCTCGCAATGTCCGCGCTCAGCGCATCGACGATGCGCTGGTAGACGGGACCGTCCCGGTCGGTGAGCGTAGGGCTCCAATCCATACAATAGGAGGTGAGTGCGTTGATTGTATGTCATGGTGATGATAGTGTATGCATACACGCAATGCAAGACCCAAACAATGCCAAGACAATCGGGAGTAACGGTCGTGTCGCATCCTCCGTCCGAGCGGCCCCTGATGACCGACCTCGTGCGCGGCCTGCTCGGCCGCTGCCCCTGCTGCGGCAAGGGCCGGATGTTCGGGGCCTTTCTCAAGGTCAACGATCGCTGCGCGGTGTGCGGCGAGGAGCTGTTTCATCACCGGGCCGATGATTTTCCGGCCTATATCGTGATCTTCATCGTGGGCCACCTGCTGGTCCCGACCGCGCTTTCCGTCGAAACCCACTTTGCGCCGCCGTACTGGGTGCACCTCGCGCTGTGGCTGCCGGCGGCGGTGATCCTGACGCTCGGTCTCCTGCAACCGACCAAGGGGGTCATCGTCGCCCTGCAGTGGCGCCTGGGCATGCACGGTTTTGAGCACGCAAGGCAGGTCCGCAGCGAGCGCGGCTGGTGCGGCGGCTTCGAGGCCCCCACTATTCTTGCGGCGAGCCCGGTCAGGAACAGCTCCGCTCCCATGCAACCCTGACAGGAGAGTGCGATGGCCGAGAGCCGTCCGCCGCTGCCACCCTTCACGCTCGAAACGGCGGTGCAGAAGGTCCGCATGGCCGAGGATGCCTGGAACACGCGTGAGCCGGCGCGCGTCGCGCTTGCCTATACGACCGACAGCCGCTGGCGCAACCGGGCCGAATTCCTGCAGGGCCGCCAGGCCATCGAAGCCTTCCTGACGCGCAAGTGGCAGCGCGAGCTCGACTACCGCCTGATCAAGGAAATCTGGGCGTTCCGCGAGAACCGCATCGCCGTGCGCTTCGCTTATGAGTGGCATGACGACAGCGGCAGCTGGTTTCGCAGCTACGGCAACGAGAACTGGGAGTTCGACGAGCACGGCCTGATGCGCCTGCGCATCGCCAGCATCAACGATCTCCCGATCAAGGAGAGCGAGCGCAAGTACCACTGGCCGCTCGGCCGCCGTCCGGACGATCACGCATCTTTGAGCGCTCTCGGCCTTTGAGGCGCGACCGCCCTTCATGGGCGGGTCGCGGAAGCAGAAGAAACTAGGGAGGTGACAACCGGCAGCGTCGCCGGCGCGGGAGGGAGCAACCCGGAGTCCGCCGGACTCCAGAGCCTTGAAGTGGACAAGCCATGTTGACGAACTCTTCCCCCACGAACGGCGCGTCACCGGCTGCAATCGACGGCTGCATCGCCGAGCCGGCCGACCGCGATCCACCGCCGCGCTCGCATGCCAGCGTCACGGAGATCCATCCTGCGGTCGAGATTTCACCACCCGACATCGTGAGACGCCGCGCCATCACCTGGCACGGCATGGCGGCGGAGACTGTCCAATCCACGCGCCGCGGCAACGTCGAATATCGCTTTCGCGCGCCGATGCATCTGCTGGTGGTCTACGAGGAGGGCGAGCGCCGCGACGGCGAGACGCTGGTCGAAGGCCTGCCGCGAATCGAAACTTCGCAACTTCGCGCGCAAGCTGACCTTCGTCCCGGCCGGCCATGACTATCACGAATGGTATGTCCCGCTCGACGCGCACGCGCCGCATGCATGTCTATATCGATCCGGCGACCCTTCCTCAGGAGCTGAGCATCGCCGGCATGTCGTTCGCCCCGCGGCTGTTCTTCGAGGATGCAACGCTGTGGCATACGGCGCTGAAGCTCAGGCGGCTGGTGGAAAACCCGGCGTCGGGAGACCGGCCCTATGCCGAGGCGCTCGGGATCGTGCTGGTGCACGAGCTCGTGCGCCTCAACAGCGGGACGCCGCGCGAGCAACCTCAATTCCGCGGCGGCCTCGCCGCGTGGCAGCAGCGGTTGGTCACCGCCTATATCGAGGACCATCTTGCGGAGCGGATCCCGCTCGCCACCCTCGCGCAGCTCGTTCGGCTGAGCCCGCATCATTTCTGCCGGGCCTTCAAGCAATCCTTCGACATGCCGCCGCATCGCTACCACACCGCCCGCCGCATGGAGCACGCCAAGGCGTTGCTCGCCAGGCCCGCGGTCTCGGTGACCGATATCGGCCTGACCATGGGCTTCAGCAGCACCAGCTCGTTCACGGCGACATTTCGCAAGACGACCGGTGTCACCCCCACCGACTATCACCGCAACCTCGGTTAGATCGGGGCGCGGCCTGTGGGGCCACGCCAGGCCCGGGCTTTGCGGCACGGCCGGCCAAATCACGGCAATCCGGGCAAAGTTCTTTTCCGGTCCGATCGCCACTTTAGACCCGACGTTGCAACCGAGCGTCACAGCCTCGCTGCGCGCAGATGCAAGCCGGGACGCAGGACGCATCCATCTCTACGACGGGACCTACTTCGATGTTGACCGCCCTGATCCTGATCTGCTCGCTCGCCAACGCCACGAACCTCGCCGACTGCACGCGCCAGAACGCGCTCGACGTGGTCGCCGTCCCCGCCGCTTTCGCGAACCCGGCCACCTGCTTCATGCACGGTCAGGCCTATGTCGCCGGCACCTCGATCGCACGCGACCTTCCCGCCAACGAAGCCATCAAGGTCATCTGCGTGCACAACGCACCCAGCAGCGTGGACCAGACCGAGCGTCGTCCCTGACGATCTCGCGCGAGGTCAACGCCGTCACGGAATGATCCGCGCCTGCCGCAGCCGGGCGAACAGGTCGAAGAAGCTGTCGTCGGTCGCCTGGTAGTCGAGAAAGCCGAGCTTGCGGCTCCTGCTCATGTCGGTGACGACCTCGATCGGCCGCCCCAGATCGGCGTCGGTGTGCCAGGGTGAGGCGACGACGGCGAGGTCCGGCTCGGCCAGGCCATGCCGGCGCGCGATGTCGGCCCAGACCGGAGCCGCGTCGGCGAGCTGACGCTCCAGCGGGACGCCTTCGCCCGGGAAAGGCGCCGGCTCGAGCCCGAACCAGCCCGCAATGCGCCCCCACATCCAGTTCCAGCGAAAGACGTCACCGTTGACGACGTTGAATGCCTGATTGCGCGCGGCCGCGGTCGTTGACGCCCATTCCAGATGGCGCGCCAACAGCCTGGCATCCGTCATGTCGGTGAGCCCGTTCCATTGCACCGCCGAGCCGGGGAACAGGAACGGCCGGGCGGTCTCGCGGCAGATCGTGGCGTAGACCGCGAGCGTCACGCCCATGTTCATGGCATTGCCCACGGCGTAGCCGATGATCGTGTGCGGCCGGTGCACGCTCCAGCCGAAACCATCGCGGGCGGCGGCGGCGAACAGCTCGTCTTCCTGCGCATAGTAGAAGTTGTCGACAGCCAGCCGCGGCTGCTCCTCGCGAAACGGCGTCGGCGGCAGCTTGCCTTTCCCGTAAGCCTCGAACGGGCCGAGGTAATGCTTGAGGCCGGTGACCAGCGCCACGTGCCTGACCGAGCGTGCCGGCGAAAGCGCGCCGAGCACGTTGCGCACCATCGCGCTGTTGACCCTGATGTTGTCCGCCTCGGTCTTCTGGCGCAGCCATGCGCTGATGAAGACATGGGTGGGGCGCAAGGCGGCGAGTGCGACGCGAAGCGATTGCGCGTCCAGCAGGTCCGCCGCCAGCGGCGATACGCCGTCGATGTCATCGGGCGGCCGCCGCGCCAGTCCGTACACCTGCCAGCCGCGATCGCGCAGATGCCGGGCGAGATTGTTGCCGACGATGCCGCTGGCACCAACCACGAGCGCCGAGCCGGGCATGGGCCTACTTTTCTGCGATGCTGGAGGAGAAAATCAAACAAGCCGGCGATGGATTCACCACCGAACGGATGCGATCGAGTCGCAGCGAGCCCGGCGCGCCGGCCGGGCCCGTGCAGCAATTTCATGGCATCAATCCGGGGATCCCGAGTTCGAACTCGCGCCGGAGCTGATCGCGGATGAACGGATCGGGATCGGCGCCGATCACCCGCCCGCCAACGACCACGTCGCCGGGCCTCACCGGAACGAACGGACCGCTGATTCCCTCTTCGCCCGTCGCCTGGGTATCAACGGCGGTGCCGAGAACCTGCCCGCCGAACGTGGCATCCGGCTCGGCATAAGCACCTGCGCTGGCCAGCGTTGCGACCGCCAGCACCGATGTCAGCAATATTCCACTCACGAACGTTTTCATCTTCCACCTCCACGTTGAACGGTTGAACGCTCACAGGGATAGCAGGTGCGTGCGCAGACGCTCGCCGATCCTTGCCGCGGCTCGTTGGGGATTGCCTGATTGCCGGGACCGCGACGCTGCGAAATTGCGGTGTTTGTCGCGCGCTTGCGGTCAGAGGGATGCGTAGGCGGAACGAAAGCGGATTGCGCGCGGCCTGGAGAGCAGCCGCCGGGCTCAATGATAGCCTTCGCCCGCGCGCAGCTTTCCGCCGAAGATCCAGTAGACGAAGATCATGTAACCGATGATGATCGGCAGCATCACCAACGTGCCCATCAGCATGAAGATGTGGGTCGCGGGCGCGGCCGCGGTCTGCCATATGGTCAGCGACGGCGGCACCAGATAGGGGAAGTTCGAGATCAGCAGCCCGAGATAGCCCAGCAGGAAAAGCCCGACGGTCGCAAGGAACGGAAGCACCTCGCGTCCGGTCTCGAGCCAGCGCCAGGCGGCGTACGCGACCAGAAGGGTTGCAGCCGGCACCCACCAGAAAAACAGGATGTTCGGCAACGAGAACCATCGCGTGGCGATGCGCTCGAAGGCAAGCGGTGTCCACAGGCTCACCACCGCCATGAAGGCGAGCACCAGGATGAGCAGGAGCTTGGCCTCGGCTCGCGCATGGTTTGCGAGGCTGCCTTCGGTCTTCATGACGAGCCAGGTGGCGCCGAGCAGGCCGTAGCCCGCCATCAAGCCGAGGCCGCAGAGCACCGCGAATGGCGTGGCCCAGTCGAAGGCGCCGCCGGCGAACGCGCCGTTCTGCACGTTGATGCCCTGGATCAGCCCGCCGAGAATCAAGCCCTGGCAGAAGGCCGCCAGGGCGGAGCCGGCCGCGAACGCAAAGGTCCAATGCCCCTTGCTGCTCCCGGCGATCCAACGAAACTCGAATGCCACTCCGCGAAACACCAGCGCCAGCAGCATGACGATGACCGGCAGATAGAGCGCCGGCAGGATGATCGAATAGGCCAGCGGAAAGGTCACCATCAGGCCGGCGCCGCCGAGCACGAGCCAGGTCTCGTTGCCGTCCCAGAACGGGGCGACCGAATTCATCATCTGGTCGCGGTCCTGCTCGCTCTCCGCAAACGGAAACAATATGCCGATGCCGAGATCGAAACCGTCCACGATCACGTACATCGCAACCGCGAGGCCGATGATCGCGGCCCAGATGACCGGCAGATACGATTCCATGGCGGATCCTCACATGGGGTGCTCGCTCGAAACCGGGACTCTTCGTGCGGCTTCGGCGAGAATCTCGGGCGCAGCGGCCATGGAGGACGGCGCCGGTGTGCCGCCGCCGGGCTCGGCCGCGTGCTCCTGTGGTCCGCGCGCGATCAGCCGGTTGATGTAGTAGAGGCCGGCCGCGAACACGATGCCGTAGACCAGGACGAACAGGACCAGCGTGGTCGCGACCGTATTGGCCGCGAGCGGTGACGCCGCCTCGGCGGTGCGCAGGACCCCGTAGGCCACCCACGGCTGCCGGCCGGTCTCGGTGACGATCCAGCCCGAGATCACCGCGACGAAGCCCATCCACCAGACGTGTTGCGCGGGCCACAGAAACCATCTGGTCTTGAACAGTCGCCCGCGCCACCACAGCCAGAACTCCGGTCAGCGCCGACAGGATCATCACCACGCCGATGCCGACCATGATGCGGAACGCGAAGAAGGGCGGCTTGACCGGCGGGCGGTCGCCCGGCGGCACGCTCTTGAGACCGGGAAACAGGCCATCCCAGCTATGGGTCAGGAGCAGCGAGGCGCCATGCGGGATCGTCACCGCAAAGCGGTTGGTCTCCGCCGCCTCGTCGGGCCAGGCAAACAGCACGAGCTCGCCCGGCTGGCTGCCGTCCCAGTGCGCCTCGATGGCCGCGATCTTCAGCGGCTGGTGCGCAAGCGTATTGAGGCCGTGCTGGTCGCCGATGAAGAGCTGCAGCGGCGCGACGATGGCGGCGAAGCCGACTGCCATCCGGACCATGGTGCGGCCGTGCTCGAGATGCCGTCCGGCGATGAGATAGCGCGCTCCGACGGCGAGCACGACGAAGGACGTCGTGAGATAGGCCGCCGTCACCATGTGCGCGAGCCGGTACGGGAAGCTCGGATTGAAGACGACTGCGAGCCAGTCGATCGGATAGGCGACGCCATCGCGCATCTCGTATCCCGCCGGCGTCTGCATCCAGCTGTTCGCCGACAGGATCCAGAACGCCGAGAGCGTCGTGCCGGTCGCCACCACGACGGCCGACAGCGTGTGCAGCCACGGCGGCACCCGGTTCCAGCCGAACAGCATGACCCCGAGAAACGTCGCTTCGAGAAAGAACGCGACCAGAACCTCGTAGCCGATCATCGGCCCGACCACGTTCCCCAGCACGGCGGAGAACCGGCTCCAGTTGGTGCCGAACTGATAGGAAAGGACGATCCCCGACACCACGCCCATGGCGAAAGAGACGGCGAAGATCTTGGTCCAGAACCGTGCGAGCACACGGTAGTGCTCCTTGCCGGTGCGCATCCAGACGACGCAGAGCGTCGCGATGTAGGCCGACAACCCGATCGTGAAGGTCGGGAAGATGATGTGGAAAATGATGGTGAAGGCGAACTGCAGCCGGGCAAGCAGGACGGGATCGAGTTCCACGACATTAATCCTCGATCGAAAGTCCGCCAGCCGCGGACAAGCTCCGCGCTAGACGCCGCCCGGAGTCACGTAGCAGAAGACCTGGCCGCCGCTGCCGATGAAAATGATGCCGTGGCCGGTCGGATTGCCTTCGTCCCATTTCATTTTTTGATTGGGTACAGGGATTCGCGTCCCGTTCGGGATCACACCCTTGCCGTTCGTGATGATGGCCACATACTGGTCACCGCGCACCTCGAAGCTGTCGGCTTCGAAGGCATCGGCTTCTCCGCAGCACGACATGTGCGGATTGTCCGGCTGCATCAGCTTCTGAAACCATTCACGCAGGTAGGCGGGCTGATCGCCCCACTGTCCGTAATCGCGGGCCGCAGCCGGCAGCGATACCAGCATGAAGGCCACGGCGATGCGGAACATGTCTGCCTCCTCGAATGCGAAACCGTCGCGTCACGTGTTCAAACGGGCAGCCACCATTCCGCCGGCACGACGCCGCGCATGCCATATCAGGCGCCCATCGCCGGGCTGGAATTGCCGTACCTCGCGTGACCTCATTGCATCAGTCATGCCGCCTGCGATGCCTCGATCGTCGTATGGTCGGCGCCGCCGGCAACAGCCGCGGCCATGACGTGGTCTTGTTCAAAATCCTGCGGACCCTCGATCACCAGAAGTTGGGCAAGCTGCGAGCGGGCGCGGTTGACCCGGCTCTTCACCGTGCCCGTCGGGCATCCGCATATCTTCGCGGTCTCGTCATAGGAAAGTCCCGAGGCTCCAACCAGAATGAGGACCTCGCGCTGCTTGGGCTCGAGTTTTGCCAGCGCCGCCCAGAGCTCGTTGTATTCCACCTGCGCGAATTGCGTCGGCTTGGAGGCGACGCTGTCGGCATGGTCATCGATGGCCTCGAACCGCCGGCGGCGCCGGCGGCATTGCGAAAAAAAGTGATTCTTCAGGATCGTGCACAGCCACGCCAGCATGTTGGTATCCGGCGCGAACGACACGATGTTCGCACACGCACGCAGCAGCGTGTCTTGAACGAGATCGTCGGCAAGATCGGCATCGCGGCAAAGCGAAATGGCGAAGGCGCGAAGCCTCGGCATTGCTGCCAGCATGGCCGTTCGGACAGATGGCTCGAGCGTCATGACGTCACGTCCCGGTGGCGGCGGCCGCGAGGATCCGCAACCGCTCGAGGCCGCAAGAGGTGTTGAAATCGCGTGATCGACCGGGCCGGCCGACTTGATTTCAGGGTCTGCGGCACTGGGCTTCTTGGTAGCCGCCATGCGCAAGCGCGGCTTGCCGTTTCTTGCCGGAAGTGCTGGCAAATTGCGCAAACCAGCGAAGGCGGCAGAGCAAGAAACGCCCGCCGCGCCAGCAACCGTGCGGCAACCCCGTGCTTCCCGCACGGCGCAAGCTGCGCTATCTGACGGTGGACGGACCGACTGCGACCCCGCGCGGCCGAAGTCCCAATGCAACGGAGGAAACGATGCGCGAGATCGGCCATTTCATCGGCGGCAAGGAAGTCGCGGGCGGTTCCGGGCGCAGCGGCGAGGTGTTCAATCCCAACACCGGCGAGGTGCAGGCCAAGGTCGCCTTCGCCAGGAAGGCGGAAGTGGAGCAGGCGATCGCCAATGCCGAAGCTGCGCAACCAGCCTGGGCGGCGACCAATCCGCAACGGCGCGCGCGGGTGCTGTTCAAATTCCTCGAACTCGCTCAGAAGGAGTTCGACAGCCTGGCGAAGTTGCTCTCCTCCGAGCACGGCAAGACGATTCCCGACGCCAAGGGCGACATCCAGCGCGGACTCGAAGTGGTCGAATTCGCCTGCGGTATTCCGCACCTGCTCAAGGGAGAGTTCAGCGAGAGCGCGGGTCCCGGCATCGACCTGTTCTCGGTCCGCCAGCCGCTCGGAGTGGTCGCCGGCATTACGCCGTTCAACTTCCCGGCCATGATCCCGATGTGGAAGTTCGCGCCCGCGCTCGCCTGCGGCAACGCCTTCATCCTCAAGCCGTCGGAGCGCGATCCCTCGGTGCCGATGCGCCTGGCCGAGCTGCTGGTGGAAGCCGGGCTGCCCGCGGGCGTGCTCAATGTCGTCAACGGCGACAAGGAGGCGGTCGACACGCTGCTCACCGATCCGCGCGTCCGCGCCATCGGTTTCGTCGGCTCGTCCGCGATCGCGGAATACATCTATACGACCGGCTGCGCCCATGGAAAGCGCGTGCAGTGCTTCGGCGGCGCCAAGAACCACATGGTGGTGATGCCGGACGCCGACATGGACCAGGCGGTCGATGCTCTCATCGGCGCGGGTTACGGATCGGCCGGCGAACGCTGCATGGCGGTGTCGGTGGCGGTGCCGGTCGGCAAGAAGACCGCCGACATCCTGGTCGAGAAGCTCATCCCGCGCGTCGAGAGCCTCAAGGTCGGGCCCTCGAGCGATCCGCAGGCCGATTACGGGCCGATGGTCACCAAGGCGCATCTCGACAAGGTGAAGAGCTACGTCGATCTCGGCCTCAAGGAAGGCGCCAAGCTCAAGGTCGACGGCCGCGGCTTCAAGCTGCAGGGCTACGAGAACGGCTTCTTCATGGGCGGCTGCCTGTTCGACGAGGTCAAGCCGGACATGCGCATCTACAAGGAGGAGATTTTCGGCCCGGTGCTGTCGGTGGTGCGCGCCAAGGACTACGAGGAGGCGCTGCGTCTTCCCTCCGAGCACGACTATGGCAACGGCGTCGCCATCTTCACCCGCGACGGCGACACCGCGCGCGACTTCACCAGCCGGGTCAATGTCGGCATGGTCGGCGTGAACTTCGCGATTCCAGTGCCGCTCTCCTATTACACCTTCGGCGGCTGGAAGCGCTCGGGCTTCGGCGACCTCAACCAGCACGGCCCCGACGCGGTGCGGTTCTACACCAAGACCAAGACGGTGACCTCGCGCTGGCCCTCGGGCACCAAGGAAGGCGCCGAGTTCATCATCCCGACCATGAAGTGAGCACGACGTGGGGGCCGTCGCCGCCGTGACGCGCGCGTCGACCGGCGCGGTCTTGCTCGCGCTCGCGCTCGCTTGTCCCGCCGAGGCGCAGAACGAGGATGCGGCGCGGGCCGCGATCCGCACCGCGCTCGCCGAGTGGATGGCGGACTTCAATGCCGGCAACAGCGAGAAGGTGTGCGGGCTGTTTGCGCCCGACCTGGTCGCGCAGTACCGCGGCCAGCCCGAGCGCGGCTACGAGGCGCTCTGCGACCTGCTCAAGCGCTCGCTCGCCGACCACAGCAGGACCTATCGCTACGCGCTCGCCATCAAGGAAATCGTGGTCGTCGGCGACCTCGCCGTGGTGCGGCTCACCTGGACCTTGACGGTGCGGCAGAAGGATCCGCCGCGCGACGTCACCGCCGACGAGCCCGGGATGGACATCTTCCGCAAGCAGCCGGACGGCAGCTGGAAGATCTCGCGCTACATCGCCTACGAAGCGCCGCCGTGATGGGCTTGCGAGGCGAAGCGGCTCAACGAGCCAAGCCGAGTGTCCCGGATGCGGTCTAGGAACAACGCAGCGACACCGTGCTAGCCGATGCACGTGCGCTCGGGGCCGGTCTGCGCCCCGCTGCTGCGCCCGCACTGGCAGCGCGCCACGGAGCCGGTCACCGAGACGGTCACGCTGGTGATGCGGTTCTTTCGCACCTCGATAGTGCAAAGGGGCGCAAGCTTGCTGGCGTCGAGCCCGGTTTCGAGCTTCGTGGTGCCGGACTTGCGGCGCAGCAGCGCGTTGCCGTTCCGCAGCGGCTCGAGCTTGACCTGATCGAGGTAGAGCGGAACCGCGGCTGAGGCCGGCACCGCCTTGATCTCGACGTAGCCCTCGCCGCCGTCCACCTGGCACGAGGTCAGGCCGAGCGTCAGCAGCGCGACGCCGCCGGCGACCGATCGCACGCTCACGCTCCCGGGGTCTTGATCGTACCGAGCAGCTTCTTGAGCTTTTCGGAGGCGTCGCGGATGCCGTCGGTGAGGCCATGGATGACCTCGAGCGCCCGCTGGTGCTCACGGATCTGCAGCAGCTCGTCGATGAAATCCTCGCTGGTCTGCAATCTGCGCAGCAGGTCCGCGAAGTCCCGGCGCGCACCCTCGAGCTCGCGGATCGCGCTCTCGGTGGCGACCTTGAGCTCGCGCCAGCGCTCGATCAGGAATGCCTTGTCTTCCGGCTTGTAGCGCGTCTCCTGCTCGAGCGACTTGAGCTTCTCCTCGGCACGGCTCAGCGCCTTGACGCCGAGGCTCCAGACGGTGCCGTTGTCGGCCACCGCTCCGAGCAGGCGGCCGACGTGCCCTCTGAGTTCCTCGATCTCCTTGCGCGCGGCTTCGGCGCTTTCGAGCCGGTCGATGCTCTGCGCGCTGTCCTGGAATTTCTTGCTGAGATCGGAAAAGGTCTGCTTGAGCTCGTTGAGCTGGCGCGAGAACTCGTCGTCGGCGGTGCGCAGCTCCGGCGCAGCTTTCGGCTCCGCCTGCGCGAACAGCGCCCCGGGCGCGGCGGCCGCGACCAGCGCCAGCAGGGCGGCCGCGAACCAGGCTCGGTGGATGCAACCGGCGGAGAGCGCAGATGTGATCATGGGGAAGGCCCCTGCGCGGTACATTGCGCGCGATTGCGCGCTACGTTGCGCGTGCCGCATTTTTTGGTGACACTCGTGACCGAAGTGTGGCGCAGGACAAGCCGTGCAGTGCACACGGAGGAGTTCCGCCCGAGCGCATTCGATGCGCGGGCGGACAGGCTGCTCGCGCTTTCCGGGCAATCGAAGAGGACCAGATGGCCGAGTACCAGCTCTACTGCTTCGCCCAATCCGGCAACGCCTATCGCTGCGCCCTGATGCTCAACCTGATCGGCGCCGACTGGGAGCCGGTCTGGGTCGATTTCTTCGCCAAGGGCGAGCAGCGGACGCCGGAATACCGCAACCAGGTCAATGAAATGGGCGAGGCACCGGTGCTGGTCCACGGGAGCAAGAAGCTCAGCCAGTCGGGCGTGATCCTGACCTATCTGGCGGAGCGGTCGGGCAAGTTCCGCCCGGACGGCGAGGATGAGCGGCTCGAGGCGCTGCGCTGGATCATCTTCGACAACCAGAAGGTCAACGGCTTTCTCGGGCCCTATCGTTTCCTGCGAAATTTCGCCACGCCGGCGGGCGATCCCGCGGTGCTCGCGTTCCTCAAGGGCCGCATCGACAACAACGTCGCCATCGTCGACAAGCGGCTGTCGAAGCAGCCGTTCGTGCTCGGCCAACGCCCGACCATCGCCGACCTCTCGCTGGTGGCCTATCTCTACTATCCGGCGGAGGAGTTCGGTTTCGATATCCCGGCGCAGCACAAGCACATCGCGGTCTGGCTCGACCGCATCAAGGCGCTGCCGGGCTGGGGCCATCCGTATGACCTCATGCCGGGGCATCCGCTGCCGGGGCGATAGCGTACCTTCGCATGAGGGGCGCACCGGCGGGCCCGGAAAGGCGGAGTTGAGCATGCGACGTATCTGTCTCGCGGCCATGGCGATCATCCTCGCCGCCTCCCCGGCGCTCGCGCAGTCGTCGCGCAAGGCGCAACGCCCGCTGCCGGCCTACCGGGCATCCCCGGATGCGGTCTATTCCGGCGACCGGCGCATCGGCACCGATCCCGACCCCAACATCCGGTTCGAGCTCATGCGGGAGCAGAACTGGCGCAAAGGGGGATGAGAGGGCTGCCTCTCACCGCGCGGTCAGGCCGCCGTCGATGACGAACTCGGCGCCGGTGACGAAGCGGGATTCGTCGGACAGGAGATAGACGCAGAGCTCGGCGACCTCCGACGGCTCGCCCAGGCGTCCGAGCGGAATATCGCGCGTCAGCTGGCCGCGGGCGATATCGGGACGGCCGGTCTGCGTGAGGATGTCCTCCACCATCGGCCCATCGAGAAAGGCCGGATGCACCGAGTTGCAGCGCACCGGCGGCTTGAGGCGTGCGCCGTGCAGCGCAACCGACTTGGTCAACAGCCGCACGCCGCCCTTGGACGCATTGTAGGCGGTCAAGTTGTGCCCGCCGACGATGCCGGAGATCGACGACAGGTTCACGATCGAGCCACCGCCGCGCTTGAGCAAGTCGAGCGCATGCCTGCAGCCGAGAAAGGTGCCGTCGAGATTGACCGCCAGCACGCGACGCCAGGTGGCGTAGTCGGTATCCTCGATGGTGCCGAGGAACGCGATGCCGGCGGCGTTGACGAGACCGTCGAGGCGCCCGTGCGCCCGATCGATCCCGCCGAGCGCGCGTTGCCAGTCGTCTTCGGCGGTGACGTCGAGCGCGTGATCGATGCCGGGCCTGGCCGCGAGGTCGGAGGCGATGGCGACGCCGCCCTCGCGCGTCACCGCCGTCGCGACGGCGGCGCCGACCGCGCCCGCGGCGCCGGTGACGAGCACGATCTTGTCCTTCAGACGGGCCATGTCATCACCGTGCAATGTGCGCAGGCATCGCACCTGTTTTTTGTTGGAGCACCGAACCGCCCTTGCCCGCAAGAGGCGCCGGCACACGCGGCAGCGGCTGTGCGCGATGAGGGATTTGGGTCGCCGCCGTTGCTGCGCGGCGATCAATTGAGGCGGGTTGGCCGCTCCGCGGGAGGCTCGTGGTCGATGGGCGGCAGCGGCGGCGCCCCGCCTTGCCGCGCGATAGAGGCAGGCGCATCCGCGTCCGCTTGCAGGGCACTCTCGGCCGCATCCCTTTGCTCGTGCCGGCGATAGGACAGCCAGCCCCACGGCAGGCTCGCGAGATAGCAGACGCTGCCGATGGTCAGCACCACCCAGGGATAGGAGATGAGCAGCGCGAAGAACAGCACGACCGCGACGAAGACCGGAAGCACCATCTCCGGCGCGATGCGCTTGCCGACGCGCTTGCCGGAAATGACCGGCAGGCGCGACACCATCAGGAAGGCGATGGCGAGCGTGTAGACGAGGATGAGCGGCGCGATGAAAATGAGGCGCGGCATGCCGAGGAAGTAAACGTAGATCGGCAGCAGGACGATGATCGCCCCGGCCGGCGCCGGCACACCGACGAAGAACTTCGCGGCCCAGGCGGGCCTGTTCGGATCGTCGATCATGACGTTGAAGCGCGCGAGCCGCAGTCCCGTGCAGATCGCAAACACCATGGCCGCGATCCAGCCGGCATTGCCCAATTCGTGCAGTCCCCAGAAATAGAGGATCAGCGCGGGGGCAACGCCGAAATTGACGAAATCGGCGAGGCTGTCGAGCTCGGCGCCGAAACGCGACGTGCCCTTGAGCATGCGCGCCACGCGTCCGTCGATGCCGTCGAGCAGCGCAGCGAAGACGATGGCGGCGACCGCCCATTCCAGCTTGTCCTCGACCGACAGCCGGATGGCGGTGAGCCCAGCACACAGCGCCAGCAGCGTGATCAGGTTCGGCACCAGCGTGCGAACCGGGATCAGGCGGAAACGCCGGCGTTTGGCCTCGGGGGGATCGAACGGTGAAAAGGGCATGACGCGACTATACCGGAGCGGGCACCCGGGCGCCAGCGGCCGAGGCGGGAATCGCCTTTGTCCGTTAATGGCTTAGGCTCGTCCGGTCGGGCGCCAGCGCTAACCGACGCGGAAGGTGCGCTGCGGGTCGCCGGCGCGCAGATCGGCAATGAGCGTCTCGCCGGCAATGGCGGTCTGGCCCTCGGCGACCAGCGGCTTTACCCCGTCCGGCAGGTAGACGTCGACGCGCGAGCCGAAGCGGATCATGCCGATGCGCTCGCCGACGCCCACGCTCGCGCCCGCGCGCACGAAGCAGACGATGCGGCGCGCCACCAGCCCCGCGATCTGCACCACGCCGATGCTGCCCTTGTTGGTCACCATCACGAGGGAATTGCGCTCGTTGTTCTCGCTCGCCTTGTCGAGGTCGGCGCTGAGAAAGGCGCCGTGGTGATAGACGATGCGCTCGATCCGGCCGGTGACCGGGCTGCGGTTCACGTGACAGTCGAACACGCTCATGAAGATCGACACCCGCGGCAGCGGCCGCTCGCCGAGGCCGAGCTCGGCCGGCGGCACCGCGTTGGTGATGCGGCTCACGCGCCCGTCGGCGGGCGCCACCACGATCCCGTCGCGCACCGGCGTCACCCGTTGCGGATCGCGGAAGAAATAGGCGCACCAGAGCGTCGCCAGGGCGCCGAGCCAGCCGAGCGGCGACCACAGCCAGAACAGGATCAGGCTGACCAGGGCGAAGACGCCGACGAACGGCAGGCCTTCGCGGTGCACGGGCGCAAGCTGCGAGCGGATGGAGGCGAGGACGGACACGATCACTCCGCAGCGTCGATGCGCTCGATGGACGGCTCGTCGCGCACGTCGTCGACCGGCTCGGGCGGTTCCTCGTCCACCGCCGGTGGATTGCGGTTGGGCGCGTCGGCATCTTCGCCGACCAAGGCGAGCGTCTCGCGCGCCGCCTCGGCCTCGCGCTGGCGGTTCCACATGCTGGCATAAAGCCCGCCCTGCGCCAGCAGCTGGTGATGGGTGCCGCGCTCGGCAATCACGCCGTCGTCGAGCACGATGATCTCGTCGGCGCCGACGATGGTGGAGAGCCGATGCGCGATGACGAGCGTGGTGCGGTCCGCCGATACCCGCTCGAGCGCATCCTGGATGTCACGCTCGGTGTGACTGTCGAGCGCGGAGGTGGCCTCGTCGAGCACCAGGATCGGCGGCGCCTTGAGGATCGTGCGCGCGATGGCGACGCGCTGCTTCTCACCGCCCGACAGCTTCAACCCGCGCTCGCCCACCTCGGTCTGGTAGCCCTTGGGGGAGCGGCGGATGAAATCGTCGATCCGGGCGAGCCGCGCCGCCTCCTCGACCTCGGCATCGCTCGCCTCCCAGCGCCCGTAGCGGATGTTGTAGCGGATGGTGTCGTTGAACAGCACGGTATCCTGCGGGACCACGCCGATCGCCGCGCGCAGGGATTGCTGGGTGACGTCGCGGATGTCCTGGCCGTCGATCGAGATGCGCCCCCCGCTGACCTCGTAGAAGCGAAACAGCAGACGGGAGATGGTCGATTTGCCCGCGCCGGACGGCCCGACGACCGCCACCCGATGACCGGCGGGAACCTCGAAGCTGATGTTCTTGAGAATTTCGCGGTCGGGCTCGTAGGCGAAGGAGACGTTCTCGAAGCGAATGGCCCCGCGCGGGACCGAGAGCGACCTCGCGCCCGGTCTGTCCTTGATCTCGGGCTCGCGCGAGAGGATCACGAACATCCGCTCGATGTCGATCACCGCCTGCTTGATCTCGCGGTAGACCATGCCCATGAAGTTGAGCGGCTGGTAGAGCTGGATCATCATGGCATTGATCATGACGAAGTCGCCGACAGTGTTGGTGCCCTGCTTGATGCCGTAGGCGCACATCACCATCACGGCGGCGAGGCCGATCGTGAAGATCGTGGCCTGACCGGCATTGAGCACCGCGAGCGAGACGTAGGCCTGGACGCTTGCGTCCTCGTAGCGCGCCATGGCGCGGTCATAGCGCCTCGCCTCGCGCTCCTCGGCCACGAAGTATTTCACCGTCTCGTAGTTGAGCAGCGAGTCGATCGCCTTGATGTTGGCGTCGTTGTCGCTGTCGTTCATCCGGCGACGGATATTGATGCGCCATTCGGTGGCCTGATAGGTGAACGCCATGTAGAGCGCGACCACGCTCAGGATGACGGCGACGTAGCGCCAGTCGAACTGGTAGAGCAGCACGACGACGATGAGCGCCAGCTCGATGATCGTGGGCACGAGCTGCATGATCACCATGCGCACGATCGTCTCGATGGCGTTGCGGCCGCGTTCGAGCACACGCGTCAGGCCGCCGGTCTTGCGCTCGAGATGGAAGCGCAGCGAGAGCTGGTGCATGTGCTCGAAGGTGCGGTAGGCGAGCCGTCGCACCGCGTTCATCGCCACCTTGGCGAAGATGCCGTCGCGCGCCTGCGTGAGCAGCGCCATCACGACACGCATCCCGCCATAGGCAATGGTCAGCGTGATCGGCGCCGCCAGCGCCCAGACCAGCCACGCGTCCGGCGCCACCGGGGCCGTCCCCTCCCCGGTCAGCGCGTCGGTCGCCCACTTGAAGGTGAAGGGCACCGCGATGGTCGCGAGCTTGGCGGCCAGCAGGAGCAGCATCGCCATCCCGACGCGCAGCTGCAGGTCCGGGCGGTCGCCGGGCCAGATGTAGGGCCACAGGCCGCGCATGATCGCGAACAGCGAGCCGCCGCTCTCAGCGGAGACTTCGCGTTTCAGCGCTTCGGTCGATCGCGGCTGGGAATCCATTCTCGGCAGGCCCGGACTGACGGGCTGCACAGGGTGGCAGGCCGTCGCTCCTTCATATAGAGATTTTCCAGACTGCAATCACCCCGGCGGAGAAAATCCCACCACCGAATCGCCATGCGCGGCCATGCTCATGCCATGCGCGGCTTGACGATCTGCTTTGCGGGACCCACATCAGGCGCTCATGAGTACAATCAAATCAATTTGTGTCTATTGCGCCTCCGGCCCCGGCAACAATCCGGCATTCATGGAGGCGGCGGCCAAACTGGGCCGCATCATGGCCGAGAAGGGGATCCGGCTGGTCTACGGCGGCGGCTCCGTCGGCCTGATGGGCGCGCTCGCCGACGCGGTGCTCGACCACGGCGGATTCGTGACCGGCGTCATCCCCGATTTCCTCGTCAATCGCGAGCACATGCTGGTGCGCGTGCAGGAGCGGATCGTCACCCCCGATATGCACGAGCGCAAACGGGTGATGTTCGAGCGTGCGGACGCCTTCGTCGCGCTCCCGGGCGGAGTCGGCACGCTGGAGGAGCTGGTGGAGCAGCTCACCTGGGCGCAGCTCGGCCGCCACAAGAAGCCGATCCTGATTCTCAACGTCGCGGGATTCTGGGATCCGCTGCGCGTGCTGATCGAGCAGATGCAGAAGCTCGAATTCATCCGGCCCGGCCTCGCGGTCGATTTCCTGGTGGCCGAGCGCGTGGAGGACATCCTGCCGAAGCTGTTCGCGGCGGCCCGCGCCGTCTCGGAAGCGGAGAAGGAGATGACCCCGGTCGCGGCAGAGAAGATGTGACGTCGGCGGCCGCTGACACCGGTCCATCGGCTGTCATTGCCGGGCTTGACCCGGCAATCCATCCTGTTCGAGAGAGCGCTTTTTTCGATGGATGCCCGGGTCAAGCCCGGGCATGACGTCGAGGGGCACGCCATGGGCACAAGCGTCAGCGGCAGCCGGGGGTGCCGTCGTCGTTGGGCAGCGGAAAGGGGCCGAGGCTCGCCGCCACGTCGCGCACCCAGCCGGCCGGGGCGATCTTTCCAAGCGGCACGCTCTCGGACACCAGCTTTTCGCGGACGAAGGTATCCTGAATGTCGGCGAGGCTCGCCTCGAAAATGCGTCCGTGCACGTCGGTCGCGCCCCATTCGATGCCGTTGATCAGCGCGGGATCCTTCACGTCGGAATATCTGGCCAGGATGCGGGTGACCTCGTCGCGGTTGGGACCGCGGTGATAGGCGCTGCAATAGTCGCGCACGCCGCGCAGCGTCCCGAGCACGAATTTCCTGGCGGCATCCTCGTTCTGCCGCATCCAGTCGGTGTTCATCTGCCACACCGAGACCAACACCGGCTGCGCCTTGATCCGGCTGTCGGCATTGATCCACTTGACGCCGATGCCCTTGGCCGCGACCTGGTCCTGCAGCGGCGAGATCATCATGGCGGCGTCGACCGCACCGGTCGTGAGCGCGGTCGCCATCTGGCCGAACGGGATATATTTGAGGTCGACGTCGGCAAGCGAGAGGCCGCCGGACTCGAGAATCTTGGCGAGCTCATAGAGCAGGATCGCGCCGCGTGCGGCGACCGCGACCGTGCGCCCCTTGAGATCGGCCGGCTGCGTGAGCTTCGCCACCAGATCGGGCCTGATCATGAGGTAGTGGGAATAGGGGCTGGTCGCGCGCGACATCAGCAGGCCGATCGGGAGCCCCTTGCCGAGCGAGTTGAAGAAGCCCGCCGACAATGCCCCGCCGATGACCTGGAGCCGGTTGGTCGCGAGCAGCACCGCCATGTCGCTCGAGGTCCCGCTCATCTCCAGCTGCACGTCGATGCCGGCCGCGCGGTAATACCCTTTCTCCAGCGCGACATAGAGCGGCGCGCCCGACAGCGAGGGATTGTCGCCGACGATGACCTTGGGCAGGTTTTGGCCCGACGCCGCGGTGGCCAGGCCGGTCGCGATGATCAGGGCGGCGAGCAGGGAGCGAGCGGGCATAGGTCCTCTTCGTTGCGCGAGGTCGTCATGGGTGGGCGCAGGCCAGGCCGCAACGACCCCGGGGCTGGGGCGCATCATTGCATGCTGCGCCGCGCCCGGGACACGCGCTTCACTCCGCGGTCCCTTCGACGTCCCCGTCCATTCTCAGGAAAGTCACGGCCTCGATACGGTTGCCGTCGGGATCACAGATGAAGGCGGCATAGTAGCCCTCGCCGTGCTGGGGGCGCAGTCCGGGCGCGCCGTCGGAGCTGCCGCCGGCGGCAAGCGCCGCGGCGTGAAAGGCCTCGACGAGCTCGATCGTGCGCACGCGCAACGCCACGTGCGCGCCGTAGTCGTCGGGGACCGGCGGCATCGCCGCGCGGGAGTTGATCCAGAACTCCGGATAGGTCTTGCCGAACCCCACGGTGTGCGGCCGCACCACGAGCTTGTCATAGCCGATGGCACCCAGCACCGTCGCGTAGAAGCGCGCCGCCTTGTCGAGGTCGCGGACGGCGACGGAGATGTGATCGATCATCGTTCTACTCCGCTGTCCGCCACCCCGGCTGCCGGGAACCCGAGCTTCCCGGTCATGCCCGCGAAAGCGGGCATCCGTAACCGCGGCAGCAGGCGATCAAGGCCGAAGCTCATCCTGCAACTGCCATGATTACTGGATCGTCCGCCTGCGCGGACGATGACAGAGGGGATACTGCTCACGCGGGCGCGCTGGAGCGCACCAGCTTGTAGACGATCGAATCCATCAGCGCCTGGAACGAGGCATCGATGATGTTGGGCGAGACGCCGACCGTGGTCCAGCGCTCGCCGGTCTCGTCCTGGCTTTCGATCAGCACGCGGGTCACCGCCTCGGTGCCGCCGTTGAGGATGCGCACGCGGTAGTCGGTCAGCTCGATCCCGCTGATGTAGCCCTGGTATTTGCCGAGATCCTTGCGCAGCGCCAGATCGAGCGCGTTGACCGGGCCGTTGCCTTCCGCCGCCGAGATCAGGGTCTCGCCGCCGACCTTCACCTTGACCACCGCCAGCGAGACGGTGACGCGCTGCCCCACCGCGTTGTCGCGCTGCTCGACATTGACGTCGAATTTCTCGACGTCGAAATAGTTCGGCACCTTGCCGAGCACGCGCCTCGCCAGCAGCTCGAAGGAGGCGTCGGCCGCCTCGTAGGCGTAGCCGATCGCCTCGCGCTCCTTCACAACGTCGAGCAGCCGCGTGATGCGGTCATCGTCCTTGTCGACGACAAGCCCGATGCGCTCGAGCTCAGCCAGCACATTCGAGCGGCCGGCCTGGTCGGAGACCAGGAGCTTGCGGCGGTTGCCGATGCGCTCGGGCGCCACATGCTCGTAGGTGGCGGGGTCCTTCATGATAGCTGAGGCGTGGATGCCGGCCTTGGTGGCGAAGGCGCTCTCCCCCACATAGGGAGCGTGCCGGTTGGGCGCGCGGTTGAGCATCTCGTCGAGCGTGTGCGAGGCATGCGCCAGGCTCCTGAGCTTGGCGTCGGACACGTTGATCTCGAAGCGGTCGGCGAATTCGGGCTTGAGCTTCAAGGTCGGAATGATCGACACCAGGTTGGCATTGCCGCAGCGCTCGCCCAGCCCGTTGAGCGTGCCCTGGATCTGGCGCGCGCCGGCGCGCACGGCGGCGAGCGAATTGGCCACCGCCTGCTCGGTGTCGTTATGGGCGTGGATGCCGACGTGATCGCCGGGGATCACCTTGACCACCTCGCCGACGACCGTTTCCACCTCGTGCGGCAGTGCGCCGCCGTTGGTGTCGCACAGCACCACCCAGCGCGCGCCCTCCTGGTAGGCGGTTTGGGCGCAGGCGAGCGCGAATTGCGGATTGGCCTTGTAGCCGTCGAAGAAGTGCTCGCAGTCGAGCAGCACCTCGCGGCCCTTCGCCCGCGCCGCGCGCACGCTGTCGCGGATCGCGGCCAGGTTCTCCTCCGGGCTGGTCTCGAGCGCAATGCGCACGTGGTAGTCCCACGACTTCGCCACGAAGCAGATGGCGTCGGCCCTGGCCTCGAGCAGCGCGGCGAGGCCGGGATCGTTCGAGGTCGAGCGGCCGGGCCGCCGCGTCATCCCGAAGGCGGTGAAGGTGGTGTCGAGGCCGCGCTCCTGCGCGAACAATTGCGTGTCGGTCGGATTGGCGCCGGGATAGCCGCCCTCGACATAGTCGATGCCGAGATCGTCCAGCATCTTCGCAATCGCGAGCTTGTCGGCGAGCGTGAAGTCGACGCCGTTGGTCTGCGCCCCGTCGCGCAGCGTGGTGTCGAACAGATAGAGGCGCTCGCGGGCCATCGCACCCTCACCAGAGATAATAGTTGAGCGCCATCGCGACCGCGACCACGATCGCAATGATCGCGATCACGATGTGATGGCGTTGAAACCCCGAGGTCGGCATGTCGGGCCTGTTCATTGGGTGCGCTCCTTGGCGGCCAGCGGTTTTTCCATGGTGGTGTTGGCGAGCCACTCGTTGCCGAGCGGAACGCTGTTGCGCTGCTTCGGCACGAAGCCGCGGCGCCTGAAGAAATCCTGCGCGCTGTCGCTCACGTCGGCGGTGAGCCTGGCGGCGCCGCGCGCGGCCGCGAGCCGCTCCAACGCGTCGAGCAGCATGGTGCCGACGCCGTGCCCGGCCGCGGCGGGATGAACGTAGAGCATGTCGAGGCGGTCGGGCCCGGCGAGCGAGGCGAAGCCCACCGGCGAGCCTTCGATGGTGCCGAGCAGGGTCAAGGCATCGGCAAGACGCGCTCCGAACGCAGCTTCGTCCGCCGCCATGGACGCCCAGGCCTGTTGCTGGGTCTCGTCATAGTCGTCACCGGTGAGCCCTTCGATACTGGCGCGGAAGATCTCGGCCAGCAACGGCGCATCCGCGGGCAGGAACGGCCGCATCCCGAGCTTGGGCTGGGCGCGCGCGGTCATGGTTCGGGGTCCTGCCGGGCGAGCGCGCCGCGGACTCGGTCACCCTCTCCCCCTGCGGGAGAGGGTCGCCCGCGCGAAGCGCGGGCGGGGTGAGGGGTACGCGCACACAGTGCACCAAGAATTGACATCAAGACGCCTTCGAGATTCGACAGCACATCGTTGTTCCAGAACCTCAGCACCACAAAGTCATTCGCTGCCAACCACCGGTCGCGACGCACATCCATCGATGATTCCGAGTGCTGCCCGCCGTCGACTTCGATCACGGCCCGGGCGTCGTAGCATACGAAATCAGCAATGAACGGACCGACCGGCACCTGCCGCCGAAACTTGAAATTTGCGAACCGCCGGTCGCGCAACGCGAACCAGAGCCTTGCCTCGGCATCGGTCATGCGCGCGCGCAGTGAGCGTGCCCGCGAAGTTGCAAGGCTCGGAGCCGCCGAACGGGTAGCGGGCTTCGCACCCTCTCCCCTTGCGGGAGAGGGTGGACGCGAGCGAAGCGAGCGAACGGGTGAGGGGTGGTCTTTGGCGAAAGCCCCCTCACCCGCCTCGCGGCGTTGCCGCTCGGCACCCTCTCCCGCAGGGGGAGAGGGTTTCGGAGTGTGCGGCGCGCTCATCGCTTCACCTTCCAGGTTGTCGTGCCATCCTTGTGGTCCTCGATCTCGATCCCCATGGCTTTGAGCTCGTCGCGGATGCGATCGGCCTCCTTGAAGTTCCGGGCCTTGCGGGCGGCGTTGCGCGCATCAACGAGCGAGAAGACCTTGTCCTTGTCGACGTCGCGCCGACTTTCGGGGCTGCGATGAAATCCGAGCGCATGCAGGGTCGGGCCAAGCGCAGCAAAATCCCGCTCGCGATGCAGGGCATGCAGTTCGGCAATCGCCTTCGGCGTGTTCAGATCGTCACAAAGGGCCTCAAGGACGGCGGGAGCGAACGACTCGTCCTTGGCGCCGCCAAAGTCCGGCCAATCGGTCAGCGAGCGAAGGGTGTTGTAGCTCTCCTCGAGCCCCCGCACCGTCCAGTCCATGGGCTGCCGGTAATGCGTGCGCAACATATTGAAGCGCAACACCTCGCCCGGCCAGTCCGCGAGCAGTTCCCGGATGGTGAAAAAGTTGCCGAGGCTCTTCGACATCTTCTCGCCTTCGACCTGCAGGAAGCCGTTGTGCATCCAGTAGTTCGCCATGACCGGCAGATGGAACGCGCAGCGCGATTGCGCGATCTCGTTCTCGTGGTGCGGAAACACGAGATCGATGCCGCCGCCGTGGATGTCGAAGGTCTCGCCCAGATGCCGCCACGCCATCGCCGAGCATTCGATGTGCCAGCCGGGCCGGCCCGGCGTGGCGATTCCGGCCGGCGACGGCCACGCCGGCTCGCCCGGCTTCGACGGCTTCCACAGCACGAAATCCATGGGATCGCGCTTGTAGGGCGCGACATCGACGCGCGCGCCCGCGATCATCTCGTCGAGCGAGCGCCGCGACAGCCGCCCGTAGTCGGGCATCGACGGCACGCTGAACAGCGCGTGCTCATCGGCGACATAGGCATGGCCGGACGCGACCAGGCGCTCGATCAGGACCTTCATGTCCTCGACATGCTCGGTCGCGCGCGGCTCGACGCTCGGCGGCAGGCAGCCGAGCGCGGCCACGTCCTCGTGAAACTGCCGGTCGGTGGTCTCCGTGACCCGCCGGATCGCCTCGTTCAGGGGCAGCCCGGGAAATTCCTCCGCCGCGCGCGCGTTGATCTTGTCGTCGACGTCGGTGATGTTGCGCACGTAGGTGACATGCGCGGCGCCGTAAAGATGCCGCAGCAGCCGGAACAGCACGTCGAAGACGATGACCGGACGCGCGTTGCCGATATGGGCGAAGTCGTAGACCGTCGGTCCGCACACATACATGCGCACCCGCGCGGGATCGAGCGGCGTGAACACCCGCTTCTCGCGCGTCAGCGTGTCATAGAGCCTGAGCTCCATCGCAGCAGGTCCCGTCGGGTTGCGGCGCTTGGTATCGCGTCGGCGAGCCGAACGAAACAGGCGCCTCTCGGCCTCACTGGCCGGGGCGTCCACACATCTCGATCAGGAGAATAAAGACGGCCGCAGCCAGCGGGGTCGCTAGCGAATAATCTCCCGGCAAATGCCGCAGACGTGGTTAAGGCCGTTCATGGCGGCGGAGAATGGGCAAGCGGACCCGGCGCGTCAAGAGGCGCTGCAGCGCCGTCACGACGGGCGGCGCGCCGACTGGTTCCGACGGGTGTGTCCGCGGCCGCGGACGCCTGGCGTAAATCGTCAGCCGGTGTGGCTTTCATGTCCTAGCCAAGAGCCATCAAATCCCGCTACACGCGACCGAACGGTGGAAGGGGCGCCCGGTTAGGGCCGTCTTAAGCCTTTCCACGCAGTGTCGGGGTTCCGGCCGCCGGGGGACTTCGGGGGACGGGACGGGGGTGTCAACGATGCGGTATCTGTTCGCCGCGCTCGTCGTCGCGGGCGCAGCTTTCACCACGGCCGCCTTGGCCGAAACGCGTACTTTCATCATCGCCAACAATTCCGACGGCTATGGCGTCGACCGCTGTCTGGCGACGGGCGCGAGCTGTGGAGTGCCGGTGGCCAGCGCCTATTGCCGGTCACGCGACTACGCCCGCGCCGGGTCGTTCCGCAAGGTCGATCCCGGCGAGATCACCGGCGCCGTGCCGGTGACCAACGGCACCGCCGTCAGCGACGAATACATCGCCATCGAATGCCTGCGATGACGCCGGGCTGAAGCGTTCATCCGCGACACCACGATTCAGCTCCGTCTGGCGGCCCTGCGCGCCTCGCGCACGACGCCGTCTCGCGCTCACCCGTCGCCGTTGCGCGGCCCCGGAACTTCAGCCAATCTCGCACCGCCGTGGCGGTCGATGCCTCCGTTCCACGGAGGGGCGGTCGATGACGAATTCAGGTCCAGTCCGGGATGGCGCGCTGCAGTCGGACGCGGCCGGACGCGGCGCCGTTGCTGAAGCTCGAAGAATTTCTGCCCCATCGGCTCAATGTGCTGTCGAGCCTCGTCTCGCAGGCGCTCACCCGCGTCTACGGCCGTCATGGTATCGGAATACCTGAATGGCGGGTCCTGGTCACCCTCGGGGAAAACGGCGTGATGACGGGCAAGGCCGTGGGCGCGCAGACCCACATGCACAAGACCAAGGTGTCACGCGCGGTGGCGCAGCTCGAGCAGCGCAAGCTGCTCAGCCGGCGCGCGAACCGCGCCGACCTGCGGGAATCCTTCCTGTCGCTCACGCCCGCCGGCCGCGCGGTCTATGAAGAGCTTGCGCCCAGCGCGCTCGCCTTCATGGATCGCCTGGCCGAAGTGGTGGCGCCGGCCGACCGTCCCGCCTTCGACCGCGCCATGAAACAGCTCACCAAGCGCTCGGCCGAGCTCGTCGCCGAAGTCGAGACCGGCAAGAACTGAGAGCCGCTCGGCGCGGCCCATCGACGTTCATTCTGCAAGGAGGAGACGTGAAGCTTTACACCTACTTCCGTTCGTCCGCGGCCTACCGGGTCCGCATCGCGCTCAACCTCAAGAACCTGACGAGCGAGATGATCCCGATCCACCTGCAAAAGGAGGGTGGCCTCAACAAGAAGCCGGAATACCGCGCGGTCAATCCGCAGATGCGCCTGCCGGCGCTCACGCTCGACACCGGCGACGTGCTCATCCAGTCGCTCGCGATCATCGAATATCTCGACGAGATCCATCCCCAGCCGCCGCTCCTGCCGCGCGACCCGGTTGCCCGCGCCAAGGCGCGGGCGCTGGCACAGGTGATCGCCTGCGACATCCACCCGCTCAACAATGTCGGGCCGCTGCGCTACCTCAAGAACCAGCTCGGACACGACCAGGCCAAGATCGACGCCTGGTACCACCATTGGATTATCGAGGGCTTCGACGCGGTGGAGACCATGATCCAGCCGGCGCCCTATCTCTGCGGCAGCGAGGTCACGCTGGCCGATATCTGCCTCGTGCCGCAGGTCTACAATGCGCGCCGGCTCAAGGTTCCGCTTGAGCGCTTTCCCAAGATCGTGGCGGCGGATGCGGCCTGCGCCAAGCTCGCGGCCTTCGACAAGGCCAGGCCGGAGAACCAGGCGGACGCGGAGTGATGCGCACAGTCAGCCGGCGACCGCGCGCGCTGCACGCCTGAACCGTTCGCCCGGACCGATCGCTCGTGGCACCCGGAAATCTGGTTCGCGTCGTCCTCTGGATGACCGGGGCCCTGCTGTCGTTCTCGGCGATGGCGATCTCGGTGCGGGCGCTCGCGCGCACATTGGGGGTCATGGAGATCCTCGCGTTGCGTGCCGGCATCGGCCTGATGGTGCTCGCCACGATTGCCGCGCTGCGCCCCGACCTGCGCCGGGCGATCCCCACCCGCCACCTCCCACTGCATCTCTTTCGCAACGCCGTGCACGTGTGCTCGTCGTATCTGTGGGGCGTGAGCCTGCTGCTCATCCCGCTCGCGACCGCGTTCGCGCTCGAGTTCACCACTCCGGCCTGGACGCTGCTGCTGGCGGCGCCGATCCTGGGCGAGCGGCTCACCGCGAGCCGCATCGCGGCGGTGGTGTTCGGCCTGCTCGGCGTGCTGGTGATCCTGCGCCCGGGGCTCGCGAGCTTCCAGCCGGCGGCGCTGCTGATGCTGGCGGCGGCGTTCGGGCTCGCCGTCAGCCTGATCGCAACCAAGAAACTCACCCGCACCGACAGCACGTTCACGATCATCTTCTGGATGAACCTCATCCAGCTCCCGCTCGCCATGCTTGCGTCCGACCCGCTGTTCGTGACCAGGCTCGACGCCGCGCAGATTCCGGCGGTCGTCGCCATGGGCGTCACCGGGCTGGCGTCGCACTATTGTTTGACCAACGCGTTCCAGGCGGGCGATGCCGGCGTGGTGGTGCCGCTCGACTTCATGCGCATCCCGCTCATCGCGGTGATCGCCTGGTGGCTCTATGGCGAGCCGCTTGATCTGTTCGTGTTCCTGGGCGCCGGCCTGATCATGACCGGCATCCTGTGGAATCTGCGCAGCGAGGCCGCGCGCCTGAATGCGGCGGGACAGCAGAGGTCGCAGGGCGGGTGAGCGGAGCGTCATCCACCATGGCGGCGCCTTGCGGCGGCGCCTGAGCGTTACCGGGCGTCTCCGCGCCCGCGCCCTAGTCTGGGTTTTCCGCGATGAGGTCGATCTCGACCAGCGTGTCCTTCACCAGCAGTCCCGTGCAGCCGACGGTGGTGCGCGGCGGCGGCTGCTTGAAGTAGCGCTTCCACACCGTGTCGAAGCCGTGGAAGTTGTCGAGGTCGGTGAGAAACACCTGCGCCTTGACCACGTGATCGAGCGACGAACCGGCGGCCTCGAAGGTCTTCTTCAGGTTCTCGAGGATGTACTGCGTCTGCAGCTCGATATCCGAGCCATAGAACGGAAAGCCCTGCCTCTTGCGCGCCTCGGCCGGCACGCCGGTCTGGTAGTCGCTCGCGATCTGGCCCGCGGCGAATACGTGGCCACCGATCTTGAATGCCTCGCTGTAGTTCGCAAGCGGACGCGGAGCCGACGACTTGATGACCTGGTGCTTGAGCCCCTTGCCCGCCACGTAGCCGATGAGATCGATCTCCACCAGCGTGTCGCCGACCAGCAGTCCCGTGCAGCCGATGGTGGTGCGCGGCGGCGGCACCGTGAAGTAGCGCTTCCAAACCGAATCAAAGCCGGCGAAGTCGTCGAGGTCGGTGAGAAAGACCTGCGCCTTGACGACATGATCGAGCGAGGAGCCGGCGGCCTCAAAGGTCTTCTTCAGGTTGTCGAGGATATAGGCGGTCTGCAGCTCGATGTCGGAGCCGTAGAACGGAAAGCCCTGCCTCTTGCGCGCCTCCGCCGGCACGCCGGTCTTGAAGTCGCTGGCGAGCTGGCCGGCGGCGAAAACGAGATCGCCGACGACCACCGCCTCGCTGTAGTTGGCGAGCGGACGCGGCGCGGACGAGGTGATGACCTCGTGGCCGAGCCCCTTGCGCGGCACGTAGGCGGTGAGATCGATTTCGACCAGCGTATCCTTCACCAGCAAACCAGTGCAGCCGATAGTGGTGCGCGGCGGCGGTTGCTTGAAGTAGCGCTTCCACACCGTATCGAAGCCGTGGAAATTCTTGAGGTCGGTGAGGAACACCTGTGCCTTGACGACGTGATCGAGGGAGGAGCCGGCAGCCTCGAAGGTCTTCTTCAGGTTCTCGAGGATGTAGGTCGTCTGCAGCTCGATGTCGGAGCCGTAGAACGGAAAGCCATCCTTCTTGCGCGCCTCCGGCGGCACGCCGGTCTTGAAATCGCTGGCGAGCTGGCCGGCGGCGAACACGAGATCGCCGACGACGAAGGCTTCGTTGTAGTTGGCGAGCGGGCGCGGAATGCCCGATTTGACCACCGTGATCGTCACGTTTCCCCCTCTCAGCTGCGGGCGTCGGTCTCCTTGACGTCGACGATCCGCACCATGTGGGTGACGAGCGTCGGGTCGCCCTTCTGGTCGAACTTGAACGGACCGCGCACGCTGGCGTGATCGGTCTGGCGCAACGCGTTGCGCACGGCGGTGCGGTCGCCGCTGTTGGCGCGCGCGATCGCCGCAAGCGCGATATTGATGGCGTCGAACGCCTGGGCGTGCACGTAGTCCGGCGGCTTGTTGTAGGTCTTGCGCACCAGCGCGATGAAATCCTGCGCGGCCGGCAGATTGGTCGAGGTCGCCGGGCTGAAATGGGTGGGATAGATCACACCATTGGCGGCGTCCTTGGCAAGATCGAGGAAAGCGGGCGCCGCGATGCCGTCCGAGCCGAAGCGCGGCAGGTCCCAGCCCATCTGCTTGATCTGGCGATGAATGAGGGCGCCTTCGGTGTAGCGCGACCATTCCACGATGGCATCCGGGTTGGTCGAGCGGATACGGGTCAGCTGGCCGGTGAAGTCGAGGTCGCCGCGCGAGTAGCGTTCTTCGGAGCCGATGCTCAGGCCGTACTTCTTGCCGGCCTCGACGAACGCGTCGAAACCGCCCTTGCCGAAATCGTCGTTGACGTACAGGAAGCCGAAACGCCTGAGCTTCGGCATCTTCTGGTCGATGAAGTCGACCATGTCGCCGACGAGCTTGCGGTCGGGGACCGCAGAGCGGAACACCCATTCGTTGCCCTGCGTGGTGATGCGCTGTGCAGTCCCGCTCACGACGATCTGCGGCACTTCCTCCTCGCGGAATACCTGCGCCGCCGCCAGGCTCGCCGGGCTGCTCACGCTGCCGATGGCGAGCGTCACCTGGTCGCGGGTCGCGAAGCGGCGCGCCACCACGGCCGCCTCCTCGGGCTTGCCGGCATCGTCGCCGATCACGACTTCGATCGGACGGCCGAGCAGGCCGCCAGCCGCATTCTTCGCGTTCACCACCATTTCGACTGATTCGCGTATGCTCTGCCCTTGGGCAGCGGCGTTGCCCGACATCGGGCCGAATGCGCCGATCTTGACAGGGCCGCGGGATTGGGCGGAGGCGGTTGGGTTCGTGCCGACGAGGGCGGCAGCGCTCACTCCAGCGCCGATGAATTGGCGTCGGTTGATCGTCATGACCATTCTCCCGTTTCAGCGAAGCTGGCGTCCTTCGAGGATATCCGACCGTTGGACGCGCGCAAGGCGGCGCGTGCGCGCGGCGCGCAAACAGCCACGCTACGACGCCGCTTTCGCGCCCAGGTAGCTCGCGCGCACGCGTTCGTCGGCGAGGAGGTCCGCACCGCTGCCGGTCATCGTGATCCGTCCGGTCTCCATGACATAGGCACGGTCGGCAAGACGCAACGCCAGGTTGGCATTTTGCTCGACCAGGAAGATCGTCATGCCAGAATCGCGAAATACGCGAATCGAGCGCATCACCTCTTCGACCATCAGTGGGGCGAGCCCGAGCGACGGCTCGTCGAGCATCAGGAGCCTGGGCTGCGCCATCATGGCCCGGCCGAACGCGAGCACCTGCTGCTCGCCGCCCGAGAGCGTGCCGGCGAACTGCCTGCGGCGTTCCGCCAGCCGCGGGAAGCGCGCATAGACCTCCGCCAGGCTCGCGCGCACCTTGGCCCGTTCGGCAACGAGGTAGGCGCCGACGCGCAGGTTGTCCTCGACCGAAAGCTCGGGGAAAAGCCGCCGGCCCTCGGGCACGTGCACCAACCCGAGAGCCACGATGGCATCGGGACTTTGGCCCGCGATCGCGCGCCCGTCGAACTCGATGGTGCCCTCGCGCGGGCTGAGCAGGCCCGATACGGTTTTCAGGGTCGTGCTCTTGCCTGCGCCGTTGGCGCCGATCAGGGTCACGATCTCGCCGCGGCGCACCTCGAGCGAAACGCCGCGCAGGCAGACGACGTCGTCGTAGGCCGCGACCACCCCGTCAAGCTTGAGCACGCTCGACCTCCACCGGACGGCCGAGATAGGCCTCAACAACCTGAGGATCGTCCTGGATCTGCGCCGGCGTGCCGCGGGCAAGCCTGCGGCCATAGTTGAGTACGGTGATCTCGTCGCTGACGCGCATGACCACGTCCATGTGATGCTCGACCAGAATCACGGTGGTGCCGGCAGCGCGGATGTCGGAGATGAGCCTGCTCACATGCGCAGCCTCGGTGACGTTGAGTCCCGCGGCCGGTTCGTCGAGGAGCAGCAATGCGGGCCGGGCGACAAAGGCTCGCGCGATCTCCAGCAACCGACGGTGGCCATAAGCGAGCGCCCCGGCGCGCACCTCGGCGAGTCCGGCGAGCCCCACGAAGTGCAGAGCCGCCATCGAGCGATCCAGAATTGCGCGCTGCTCGCGGCGATGGCGGGGAGTGCGCAGCACCGCGTCGAAAAATCCCGCCCGGGTCTCGGCATGCACGCCAATCGCCACGTTCTCGAGGGCGGTCATCTCGCCGAACAGTTTGAGGTTCTGAAACGTCCGGCGGATACCGGCGCGGGCGCGCTTTGCAGTGGAGCACCGAGTTATGTCGCGCGCGCCAAAGCGCAGCGCACCGTTGCTGACACGGTAGACCCCGGCGATGAGGTTGAGCAGTGTGGTCTTGCCCGCGCCGTTGGGACCGATCAGGCCATGGACGCTGCCGCGGCGAACCGCAAGATCGACGGCATCCACGGCTACCAGCCCGCCAAAGCGCCGTGAGACGCCTTGCGCTTCGAGCAGCAGCGGACCCTCGCAAGCCGCGGCGCTCATTGCGCCGGCTCGCTGCCGGGACGAAGGCTGGGGAATGCGCGCACCGCTAATGCCGCCGCACGGCGTCCCATGGCGGAGAGCATCGCGGCCAATCCGCCTTCACCGAACAGCATCGTCGCCATCAGGATCGCGCCGAACACCAGCATCCGATAGTCGCCGATACCTCGCAGGTATTCCGGCAGGCCGACCACCACCGCGGCGCCGAGGATGGCGCCGGGCAGGCTGCCGACGCCACCGATCACCACCATGATGAGGATCTCGATCGACTTCCAGAAGGTGAAGTCGTTGGGAGCGAGGTAGCGCACCTCGTGCGCATAGAGCGAGCCGGCGACACCTGCGACGAAGGCGGCAATGACGAAGCACTCGCTCTTGAGGAGCGTGACACGAAGGCCGCTGGCGCGCGCGGCGTCGGCATCCTGGCGGATGGCATTGATCGCGCGTCCGAAGCGCGAGCCCTCGATACGCGCGAAGGTGAAGTAGACGACCGCCGCCACGCCGACATTGAGGTAGTAGCTGTACATCGAATCGCGCAGCACGTAGCCGAACAGTTGTGCACGCGGAATGCTGATGAAACCGTAGGAGCCTCCGGTGAGCCATTCCTCGTTCTTGATGACGAGATAGACGATGATGGAGAAACCGAGCGTGGCAACCGCGAGGTAGGCCCCGGTCAAGCGCGTGATCGGCACCATCAGCAAGCTGGCGAAGGCGGCGGCGGCCCCGGCGGCGCCGAGCGCGAGCGGAAACGGCAGGCCGAGCTTGGCGGTGAGCAGCGCCGAGGTGTAGGCGCCGATGCCGTAGAATGCGGCCTGGCCGATGGAGAGCTGCCCGGAATAGCCGAGCAGCACCTGCAGCCCCATTGCCACGATGGAGGCGATGGCGATGAGGCTCAGAATGTGCAGCACGAACTTGTCCGCGTCGATCCAGGGCAGCGCGACAAGCGCCGCCACCGCCAGCAGCGTGACGACGCGCGCGGCCATGCTGCTTCGGGCATCGAAGGGTTTGGTCACCTGCGTTTCTGCCACAGCCCGACCAGGCCTGACGGCAGCACCAGGAGGATCGCGATCAGCAGCACCATGCCGATGCCGTCCTTGTAGGCCGACGACAAGAATACCGTACTGAAGGTCTCGATCAATCCGAACAGGATTCCGCCGAACATCGCACCTGCGATGCTGCCCAGGCCACCCAGCGTGGCGGCGACGAACCCCTTCAACCCGGTGATGAAGCCCATCTCAAAGAACGCGAAGAACATCGAGCCGAGCATGACGCCCGCCGCTCCCGCCATCATGCCGGAAATGGCGAAGGTGTAGGCCATCATGCGTGTGAGGTTCGCGCCCATGAGCTGCGCTGCCTCCGGATCCTGCGCTACCGCCTGCATGGCCAGGCCGGTGCGGGTGTGCTTGAGGAAGAGTTGAAGCGCGGCCATGATTGCGACGCCCATCACCATGATCCAGAACAGTTGCGGCGAGAGTCGCACCCCGCCGAACTCGTAGGCGACGGTGTTGAAAAGGTCGGGGAAACGCAGCGGTTCGGATCCCCACACGATGCGCGCGGCATTGATGCACAGGATCGACATGCCGACTGTAGCGGTGATGATGTTCATGATCGGCACGCGCCGGCGGCGCAGGGTGCGGTAGACGGCAAGCTCCATTGCCACCGCGATGATGCCGGATGAGACCATCCCCACTGCCACGACGAGCAGGAGCGGCAGCACCGGAAGCAGCCACATCGACGTCAGTCCGCACATGCAGCCGAGCATCATGACCTCGCCTTGCGCGAAATGAATGATGCTGGTGGCGCGCATGATCATCGCGAAGCCCAGCGCGACCAGACTGTAGACGCATCCGACGGCGAGTCCGCCAACCAGGAGGTCGAGGAACTGGGAGGCGCTGAGAGATCCCATTGCGGCTGCCTCGTCGAGGAAAGGCTGGGACTACAGATTAGCGAGCGGCAGGGCAGCCCCGAGGTTAGTGCATCCCAGCGCGACCTTCGAGTAGGCCCACATCGAGCAGCCGATGCCGGAAAAATCGGCATTGCCCAAGGTGCTGGCGCCACGCCGGCGAACCGGCGTCGCACGGATCATGCAAACGAAGGGCCACCGCGACGGCAAGCGGCCGCGTCACATCGCCAATCCACTCCCCGGATCGCCCGCGAGGCCCTGGCCGTTCCCAGATCGGCCAAGGGTTTCCACAGTTTGGTCACCATTCCGCCGCTTCCGTCGAGGAACCTGTGGGCCTGGGGTCGGGCTCTTTTTTTATGATCGATACAGCAATCGCGAAATTCCTGCGCGGACTGGGCGTCGGGTTGCCGGCACTGGTCGTCTGCGCCGCGCCGGCAGTGGCGCAATATTCGAATGCGCCCGCGCGCAGTCAGGCGTGCCTGCGGCTGGAAAGCCAGCTTGCCGCGTTCGATCGCGGCGTCAGCGGCGATCCCGCGAAGGCCGAGCAGATCAAGCGCTACGAGGACGCGGCCGCCAAGCAACAGGCCGAGCTCGATCGCCTGAGCCAGCAGTCGCAGCGCCAGGGCTGCAGCGGCGGCGGGTTCTTCTCCCTGTTCAGCGGGCAGCCGCAGCAATGCGGAGGGCTCAACAACCAGATCCAGCAAATGCGGGCGAATCTCGATCGCACGCTCACCGATATCCAGCGGCTGCAGGGCAACAGCGGCGAGCGCGAGGGACAGCGGCGCGGGATCCTGGTGGCGCTCGGCCAGAACGACTGCGGCCCGCAATATCGCCAATACGCGACCGGCGGAGGCGGCGGTTTCTTCGAGAACCTGTTCGGCGGCGGCGGGTATTCTTCGGCACCTGCAGACGCGCCGCTGGCCGGCACCTACCGGACGCTCTGCGTGCGCAGCTGCGACGGCTTCTACTTCCCGATCTCGTATTCGACCGTGCCGGGCAAGTTCGCCGACGACGAGCAGCTTTGCCGGCGCATGTGCCCTGCGACCGAGGTGACGCTCTACAGCCACCGCAACCCGGGCGAGGACGTGGCGCGCGCGGTCTCGAGCAGCGGCCGCTCCTACTCGGACCTGCCCACGGCGTTCAGCTATCGCAAGCAGTACAACGCAGCCTGCAGCTGCAGGGCGCCCGGGCAGTCGTGGGCCGACGCGTTGCGGCAGGGGCAAGGCAGCGACCTGACCGTTGAACGCGGCGATATCGTCGTGACCGAGGAGCGCGCGAAGCAGATGTCGCAGCCGCGCTTCGACGCCCAGGGCAAGCCGCTCAATCCGGCTTCGACGCCCGGGCGGCCGGCACCGAAAAGCGCAGAGGCGGTGACGGCCGCACCCTTGCCCGCCGCAAGCGCCGAGAAACCCGCTGAACCCGCTGTAGAGGAAAAGGTCGAGGAGGATCCCGGCAAGCGCAAGGTGCGCGCGGTCGGACCGGCTTTCTATCCGGTGCGGTAGCAAGATCGAGACTGCGACCGGGACCTTTCGACTTGAATGTGTTCAAGACCAGAGCGTAGCAAGCCCTGTACGAACTCGAGCCGGTGCGCCCAGTGCCGGCTTTTTTCTTTGTCAGTCCGGCGGCCTGCCCGACCGCGAATGACAAGGCCGGCCGGCGCACTTTTGCGGCATCGTGTACGCGCGACAAGTCTGCGCCACGTCGGCTAGGTTGGCGGTGGTGGAGCCCCGAGGGCTGAAGGCGCGCGTGCCGGCGACGTCGAAAAGCGAATGCAGGTCGCCCGCCCAGATCGAGCGCATCTCACCGGACGGGAGAGCCGCCGCCAACGCCGCTACGCGCTCTTGGTCGCGGTGAGCGAATAGCGCGGATCCGCGGCCAGGCACTGCGCCTCCGGCAGACCGAGCTCCTTGCGCACGATGTTGGTGCCGAGCACCATCGCGACCATCTTGTAGCCGGCGTGGCGGCGTCCCATGCCCTCGCGTCCCATGCCGCAGTCGGACGAAATGACCAGCCGCTCCGCCGGAATATGTTTGAGCGCCTCACGGATCAGGGCGGCGATGTCGTCCGGCCGCTCGACCTGCAGGGTGTGATGGTCGATCACCCCGATCACGACCTTCTTGTCCTTGATCACCTCGCCGATCGCCTTCAGATCGCCGGTGCCGGAGGAGCAGGTCTCGAAGGTCAACGCGTCAGCGTCGACGTGGTTGAGGGCCTCGAGCGTCGGCTGGTAGCTCTGCACGTCGCGGAAGATGCGTTGCTGGGACGGGTTGCCCCAGCAGGTGTGGCACCAGACCTCGGTCTTGGCGCGCAGCCCTTTCACGGTGTTGTTGAAGATCTTCACCAGGTCGTCCACGTCGAGCTTGCCGAACGTCTTGCCGCGCGCGGGCACCATGTGGATCTGCGGTTCCTCCATCTGCACGACCGGGCAGCCGGCGTCGGCGAGCTCGTTGAGCTCCTCGTTGAGCGCAGTGCTGACCGCCCAGGTGCGCTCGACCGGATCCTTGTAGTAGTCGTCCTCGACGGAGGCCGCGATCAGCTCCGGCAGAATGGTCCCGAACTTCACCGGTTTCCGGGTCAGGCGCTGGGCCGCCTTCCACATCGCCGTATACTGCAGCCTGCCGCGCCCCACCGGTCCGACGATCCTGGGGAACACGCGCGCCTCGAGAAAGTCATGCAGGATGTGCCCGCGCGGATAGGCGACCGCCCCGATCTTGTACGTCATCGGCTCGGCCACCTCCGCAAACCCGTCCATGTGGGTGAGCGGGTAGCTCTGCCAACTCATGCCCCCGACCTCCTCGTCGTAGTGCGCATCCCCGTCGGTGCAGATGTCGAGGCCGGCCGTCTCCTGGGCGCGCAGAAAGCACGAGACCGCGTCCTCGTACTGCTCGCGATAACGCGAATTGACCATGGCTTCGAGAAAGCTGCGCGTTCCCAGCACCGCATTGTACCAGGCCGGCCGCGGCAACGACCCGATGATTGAAGTTGGCAGTGTGATCCCCGCAGACGCCTTGTACATCGTTTCCTCTCTTGCCGTCGGTGCCAGATGACTGGTGCTCAGAAATCGTATGCTTCGCTCTTCGCCGCCGCGGTCTTGTCCAGCGAGCGGTCCGGCTCGGGCAACGGCGCGCCGGAATCGCGAAAGCGGTTCACGATCGGATAGCGGCGGTCGCGACCGAAATTCTTCATCGTCACCTTCACGCCCGGCGCCGCCTGCCGGCGCTTGTATTCCGCAAGATTGAGCATGCGCTCGACCCGCAACACGGTCTCGCGGTCGAAGCCGTCCTCGACGATCCTCGCGACCGGCTGCTCATGCTCCACCAGGCGCGCGAGGATGCCATCGAGCACGTCGTAGGGTGGGAGCGTGTCCTGGTCGGTCTGATCCTCGCGCAGCTCGGCGGTCGGCGCGCGCGTCAGGATGCTGTCGGGAATCACCTGGCCGCCGGGTCCCAGCGCGCCCTCGGGTCTCCACGCATTGCGCAGCCGCGCCAGCCGATACACCTCGGTCTTGTAGAGGTCCTTGATGGGATTGAAGCCGCCGTTCATGTCGCCATAGAGCGTGGCATACCCGACCGACATCTCTGACTTGTTGCCGGTGGTCACCACCATCAAGCCGAACTTGTTGGAGACCGCCATCAGGATGGTCCCGCGTGCGCGCGCCTGCAGGTTCTCCTCGGTGACGTCTCGCGGCTGGCCCGCGAACATCGGGGCGAGCGACTTCTCCAGCCCGAGCACCGCACTCTCGATCGGCACCACGTCATATTGCACGCCGAGCGCCTTGGCGGTGCGGGCGGCATCGTCGAGAGATGTCGTCGAGGTGAAGCGGTACGGCAGCATGACGCAACGGACGCGCTCCGCCCCCAGCGCGTCGACCGCCAAGGCCGCCACCAGCGCGGAGTCCACGCCACCGGAGAGTCCGAGCACCACGCCTTTGAAACCGTTCTTGTTCACATAGTCGCGCAGTCCCAGCATGCAGGCGACATAATCGGCCTCGTCGCCCTCCGCGACTGCAGCGATTGCACCGTCGACGCAGCGCCAGCCGTTGCCGGTGCGCTCCCACCGCAGCGTCTTGATGGCCTCCCGGAAATCCGGGAGCTGAAACGCGAGCGAGCGATCGGCATGCAGTCCGAATGACGCCCCGTCGAACACCAATTCGTCCTGGCCGCCGACCTGGTTGACGTAGATCATCGGCAGGTCGCTTTCGGTGACGCGCGCGACCGCGATGTTGAGCCGGACCTCGTCCTTGTCACGGGAATAAGGCGAGCCGTTGGGGACGATCAGGAGCTCGGCCCCGGTTTCGGCGAGGCACTCCACCACATCCTCGTAGTCGCCCCACTCCGTCCAGATGTCCTCGCAGATCGGAACGCCGATGCGCACACCACGGAAGTTGACCGGGCCGGGCGGCGGACCTGCCGCGAAGACGCGACGCTCGTCGAACACGCCGTAGTTGGGCAGGTTCACCTTGAAACGCACCGCGGCGATGGTCCCGCGGTCGAGCAGGCAATAGGCGTTGTACAGCTTGCCTTCCTCGATCCAGGGCGTGCCGATCAGCAGTGCCGGGCCGCCGTCGGCGGTCTCGCGTGCGAGCTCCTCGATCGCGGATCGACACGCCGCCTGGAACGCCGGCTTGAGCACCAGGTCCTCGGGCGGATAGCCGGACAGGAAGAGTTCCGGCAGCGCCACGAGATCGGCGCCGTCGCGCGCGGCCTCGGCGCGCGCACGCCTGGCCTTGTCGGCATTACCGGTGATGTCGCCGACGGTCGGATTGAGTTGCGCAACCGTGATCGCCAGGCGGTCGGATGGGCGGGCGCTCATGGGATTAGGTCTAGCGCGTCGGGCCGGCGCACGGCAATCGCCGCCGCCGCGGTTCAGATCAGACCCAGGCGCTCGGCAAGCGCCAACAGCCAGGTGGCTGCGGCCATGAGCAGCGCAAGGCCCACCGCGGCCGAGCCCATGTCCTTGACCCGACCGATCTGGGGGTCGATTGCGAGATTGACGCGATCGGCCAGTTTTTCGATCGCAGTGTTGAGCAACTCGACCACCAGCACGAAGACCACGACGCCGATGAGCGCCAGCCGCTTCCAGGCCTCCTCGGCGACGAGGAAGGCGAGCGGCACCGCCACGAGCGAGAGCGATCAGCTCCTGGCGAAAGGCCTCCTCGCTGCGCGCCGCGGCAAGGAGGCCGTGCCAGGTATTGATGGTGGCGCGCAGCAGTCGTTCCATGGAGGCTTTCGACGAAAGGATCCCATTGGCCCGCAATCTATCGCCATCCCGAAGCGAATCCAGCGGGGCCCTTGCGCACGCCGCGGCGGCTTGAAGCAAGGTTAACGCGGCATGGCCGCCAGCATTCATGCGCCCCATGGAGTTGCAGACTTGGCCTCACCGCGAGAGATGCTTGCGCCCACGATGCGCCTGCGCTGATCAAAGTCCGGCGGCCGCCGGGAGCGGACGGGCCTTGGCGGTGCGTTCCGCCTTGAGCAGATCGGCCAGCAGGAATGCAAGATCGATCGACTGCTCGGCGTTGAGCCGCGGGTCGCACACCGTATGATAACGATCCTTGAAGTCCGCATCGGTGATCATGCGCGCGCCGCCGGTGCACTCGGCGACGTTCTGGCCGGTCATCTCGAGGTGCACGCCGCCGCCATGCGTCCCCTCCGCCCGGTGAACCGCGAAAAACGTCTTCACTTCCGAGAGGATGCGGTCGAATGGCCGGGTCTTGTAGCCGGTTTCCGAGGAGATGGTGTTGCCGTGCATCGGATCGCACGACCACACTACGACCTTGCCCTCACGCTTGACGGCGCGGACCATGGCCGGAAGCTGATCGCCGACCTTGTCGGCGCCGAGCCGCACGATGAGCGTCAGCCGGCCGGGCTCGTTTTCCGGATTGAGGATATCGATCAACCGCAGCAGCTCGTCGACCTTGCTCGACGGTCCGCACTTGAGCCCGAGCGGATTCATGATGCCGCGGCAGAACTCGACATGGGCGTGATCGGGCTGCCGGGTGCGGTCGCCGATCCACAGCATGTGCGCCGAGGTACAGCAGAACGTGCCGGGCCGGGTCGAGTCCTCGCGCGTCATCGCCTGCTCATAGCCCAGCAGCAGCGCCTCGTGGCTGGTGTAGAATTCGGTGCTCTTGAGCTCGGGATGGCTTTCCAGATCGAGCCCGCAGGCCTGCATGAAGCCCAGCGCCTCCGAGATGCGATCGGCAAGCTCCTCGTAGTGGTGCGACTGCGGCGAGTCCTTGACGAAACCGAGCGTCCATTGCCGGACATTGGCGAGGTTGGCGTAGCCGCCCTGCACGAACGCACGCAGCAGGTTCAAGGTCGCCGCCGAATGCCGAAAGGCCTCGATCTGCCGCTCCGGGTCCGGGCGCCGCGACGTTTCATCGAAATCGGCCCCGTTGATGATGTCGCCGCGGTAGCTCGGCAGCTCCTTGCCGTCCTTCTTTTCCGTTGGAGACGTGCGCGGCTTCGCGAACTGTCCGGCGATGCGGCCGACCTTCACTACCGGCAAGGCAGCGGCGTAGGTGAGCACGACCGCCATCTGCAGGAACACGCGCAGAAAGTCGCGGATGTTGTTGGCGCTGGCATTGTTGGCGCTCTGCTCGTCGAACGCCTCGGCGCAATCTCCGCCCTGCAACAAGAACCCCTCTCCTGCCGCGACGCGGCCGAGCATGTCCTTGAGATTGCGGGCCTCACCAGCAAAAACGAGCGGTGGAAACGCGGACAGGCGTTGCTCGACGGCGGCGAGCGCCGTCTTGTCCGGATAGTCGGGGACCTGCGCAATCGGCTTCCTGCGCCAGCTATCGCGCGTCCAACGCTCGGGCATGTCGCACTCCATTTCGCCTAACACCCGCTACGGGCGAGATTTTCCAATTGGCGGAGCTTATACACGACGGCGGGCGCCCCAAGCCAGTTGGATTTCCCCGACCCGGCGGCGCCTATTCCGCGGCTTCGCGCTGGAAGGTCACGGCCTTTTCCCGCAGTGTCACCAGCTCCTCGGCGGCGGTCGGGTGCACGGCGATGACCTCGTCAAAGTTCGCCTTCGTCGCCTTCATTTTAACGGCGATCCCGACGAGCTGAATCATCTCTGCCGCGTCGGGCCCAACGATGTGACAGCCGACCACCTGATCGGTCTCGCCGTCGACCACCAGCTTGAAGAAAGCCCGCGTATCCCTGCCCGCCAGCGACATCTTCATCGGCCGGAAGGTGGTCTTGTAGATGTCGACCTTGTTCAGCCGCGCGCATGCCTCCGCCTCGGTGAGACCGATCACCCCGACCTCGGGCTCGGAAAAGACCGCGGTCGGAACGTTGGCGTGATCGACCGCCGTCGGCTTGCCGCCGAATACCGTGTCGGCGAAGGCGTGGCCCTCGCGGATCGCCACCGGCGTCAGGTTGACGCGGTTGGTGACGTCGCCGATTGCATGCACGTTCGGCACCGAGGTCTGGGACATCGGGTCGACCGCGATGCCGCGATTGTCTGTGAACCGCACCCCCGCGGATTCGAGACCTAGCCCGGCGACATTCGGCCATCGCCCCATGGCAAACATGACGACGTCGACTTCGACCCGGCTGTCGTCAGAAAGCCTGGCTATGTAAGTGTCTTGCGTGCAATCAACCGCGTGTACGGTCTTGCCGCAAAGAATTCGCACACCGCGCTTCTCCATTTCGGCGTTGAGATGCGCGCGCAGGTCGTCGTCGAAACCGCGCAAGATATTCTCGCCGCGGTAGACCAGGGTCACCTCGGAGCCGAGTCCGTTGAAGATGCTGGCAAACTCGACGGCGATGTAGCCGCCGCCCTGGATCAGGATGCGTTTGGGCAGTTGCTCCAGGTGAAACGCCTCGTTCGACGAGATGGCATGCTCGACCCCCGGAATGGCAGGACCGAACCATGGCGCGGCGCCGGTTGCGATGAGGATGTGTCGCGCCTTTATTCGCTCACCGGTCGCCACCAGACGCACCGTATCCGCGCTCTCGAGCACGGCGCGGCTCTTGACGAGTTTGACGCCCGCGCGTTCGAGCGTCGTGACATAGGCGAGTTCGAGGCGCGCAATCTCGCGGTCCTTGTTGGCGATAAGCGTATGCCAGTCGAAGACGGGTTGCGGAACGGTCCAGCCGTAGCCGGCGGCGTCCTCGAAATCGTCCGAATAGCGCGCCGCATAGGCGAGCAATTTCTTCGGGACGCAGCCGCGGATCACGCAAGTGCCGCCGACCCGGTATTCCTCCGCCACCATGACGCTGGCGCCGTAACCGGCGGCGATCCGGGCGGCGCGCACGCCGCCCGAGCCAGCTCCGACGACGAAGAGATCGACCTCGCGGTCAGCCATGGAATCGGATCTGCGGCTCAGCCGATCTAGATATCGTGTCCTCGCTTTTTCATCTCGGCGCGCATCTTGCTGATCACCTCTTCCGAGAAGCGATTGGCCCAGGTCTGCGCATTCCGCATGCTCTGATCGAGGACCGCCGGCTCCTCCACGAGCAACTTGCGGCCGAGCGGCGACTTGTAGAATGCGAGCGTATCTTTGAGCTCCTGCTCGGTGAAACGCGAGGCATAGAGCTTGGCGACGTCGTTCACGATCTCCTCGCTGCGGGCGGCGTAGTCGGCGCGCAGTTTGGCGGCGACCTCATTCAAATCCTTCGAGAGCATCGGATTGGATTGGAGGAAAACGCCTTTGGCCTGCTCGATGACGCCCGGAACCAGGGGCGCGTAGACCGCGGCAGCTCCCTTGACCGTGATCACCTCCTTCGCGGTTGCGATTGCGCTGGGCGAAGGCTGCTGGGCGTTGGCGGGTGCGCCGGGCAGCGCGAGGATGAGCCCCAGCGCAAGCGTCACCGCAAAAGCCGTCCTGACGGTGGGTTTGGCAAACATGAAGTCCCTCCTTTTCCGGTGATTACGAATTTCACCGCCGCTCGACGACGCGAACGCCGCCCGCGCCGGCGACGACGGCCGCATGGGCGAGGCCGATGAACAGGCCGTGCTCGACCACGCCGGCAATGCCATCGAGTCGATCGGCAAGCGATGCCGGATCGGCAATCCGCTCGAGCGCGGCGTCGAGAATCCAGTGCCCGCCGTCCGTGACGAAAGCGTGGCCATCCCGGCCCTGCCGCAGCAATAGCGGGCCGGCGCAGCCGGCGGCCGCGGCCGCTGCCTCGACCGCCCGCCGGACCGCGCCCAATCCAAACGGCACCACCTCCACCGGCAGCGGGAAGCGGCCGAGCACGGGTACCCATTTTGAATTCATCGGCAATCACGATCATGCGGGTGGATGCCGAGGCGACGATCTTTTCGCGCAGGAGCGCACCACCGCCGCCCTTCACCAGGCTCAGGTCGGAGGCAATCTCGTCGGCCCCATCGACGGTGAGATCGAGTTGAGGCGTTTCGTCGAGGCTGGTGAGCGGTATGCCCAGCCGCTCGGCGTCCCGCCGCGTCGTCTCCGATGTCGGCACTGCGATCACGTCGAGGCCCGCGCGGACGCGCTCGGCGAGAAGCTCGACGAAATGCTTCGCGGTCGAGCCGGTGCCGAGCCCGAGTTGCATGCCGGGACGGACGAATTCGACGGCACGGGCAGCGGCTGCGCGTTTTTGAGCATCGACATCCATCGCGATCGGGGCGGTCCACTCGAGATTGCAGGGTGGCGCCTATCTAGCCCTGTTCGGCGCGGGATCATAGTCATTTGCCCGCGCCGGTGGCCGGTGGCGGCCTTGCCATTGCGCACGCCAGCCGGTAGCGAACACGGATGATGGTTGCGCCCACCGTGGTGTTCGATCTCGATGGGACGCTGGTCGACAGCGCTCCCGATCTCGTCGCCACGCTCAACGTCATCTTCGGCCGCACCGGTCTGCCGCCAGTCCCTTACGACGCCGCGCGCAACATGGTCGGCGGCGGCGCCCGGGCGATGCTCGCGCGCGGGCTGAAGGCCGAAGGCCGCAAGCTCGACACCGCCGAGGTCGACCGGCTCGTCAGCGACTTCATCGATTACTACGCCGCACATATCGCGGACCACTCCCGTCCATTCCCCGGCCTCGACGCGGCACTGGACGAGCTTGCGGCGGCGGGCTGCCGCTTCGCGGTGTGCACCAACAAGCTCGAGTGGCTGTCGGTGCGGCTGCTCGATGCGCTCGGCCTGTCCCAGCGTTTTGCAACCGTTTGCGGAGCGGACACGTTCGGGTTGCAGAAGCCCGACCCGGAACTGCTGCGGCGTACGATCGCAAGGGCGGGCGGAAACCCACGCTGCGCGGTCATGGTCGGGGATTCCATCAGCGACATCGCTGCCGCCCGCGCCGCCGGCATTCCAGTGGTGGCGGTGGACTACGGCTATACCGAAACCCCGGTGGAAAAATTGGGCCCCGACCGGATCATCAGTGCCCTGTCCGATCTGCCCCGCGCCGTTCTTGACCTGTTGCGGACCGGCAAGGGGGTCGCAGCAGGCCGTGGCTAGATCGATTTCACCTTATCAAAGCCACACTTAGGGGCTTTTTAGGGCGCTAACCATAGGTCGCGGGGGACGCGGCCCCTGGGTTGCCCAGGGTCCGGCGCGGTTTTATGGTTGCAGCTTGGGGGTACGGGTGGCCGCGCGCCCACCCAAGTGGGGGATCCAATCATGAGCCGAGTCCTCGCCGTCATGGCATGTGGCTTCACCCTCGCCGCGTGCTCCACATCAATGTCGAGCCTGAATTTTCTCGGCTCGTCGCCGCAGACCGAGGCGCTCCGGATCGAATCCGACCCGCCCGGCGCGGACGCGAAGACCTCGCTGGGGCAGAACTGCCGTACGCCATGCGAACTCTCGGTCCAACCGGGCAGCGAATTCTCGGTGACCTTGGCCCTCAACGGGTACCAGCCGCAGACCGTGGCGGTCGCACCGCAGGCGGCGGCTGCCGGGCCACGGCTCGCGCCCAATCCGGTCTTTGCGGAACTGCAGCCGATGGCCGCGGCGCCGCCCAGGAAACCGGCGAAGAAAAAGCCGGTTGCAACGGCGAACCGCCCCGCCGCGACATCGCCCGTAGCCTCGGCCGCGCCTCCTCCGGCTCCAGCGCCCGCTTCGGCCCCAGCCGTTCCGGTCCCGGCCACGAACGCCGAACCGGCGGCATCCGCGACCAACTACCCCTGGCCATCGAGGTAGCCGCGGCAGGCTGCCCCTCTTCTCTGCTCACGCCTGCGCTGCACGCCCCGAGCGCTGGACGCTCTGGCCGATATCCGTCAGAATTCCCATATGAATGGCGGAAAACCGCCAATGTCGTCGCCGGTATCCCCCGGGACTGCTGTTGTTCAGCCGATGACATCGCCGCCGGAGCGCGGATCGGACCGCATTTGATGACGTATGCCGTGCAAGACCTCGCCTTCGATCGCAACGCCAGTCGGTCGCCGGTTCCCCTCGTCGATCCCTTCGGTCGGGAGATTACCTATCTGCGCGTTTCGGTGACCGATCGCTGCGATTTCCGCTGCGTCTATTGCATGTCGGAGAACATGGCCTTCCTGCCGAAGGCCGACCTGCTCTCGCTCGAGGAGCTCGACCGGCTGAGCAGCGCCTTCATCGCGCGCGGCGTGAGAAAGCTGAGGCTGACCGGCGGCGAGCCGCTGGTGCGGCGCGGGATCATGACGCTCGTCACTTCGCTTTCGCGCCATCTTGCGACCGGGGCGTTGAGCGAACTTACGCTCACCACCAACGGCTCGCAGTTGCCGAAGTATGCGTCCGAGCTCGCCGGCCATGGCGTACGGCGGATCAATGTCTCGCTCGATACGCTCGAGCCGGACAAGTTCCGCGCCATCACGCGATGGGGGGAGTTGGACAAAGTTCTCGCCGGCATCGACGCGGCGCAGGCCGCCGGGCTCGCGGTCAAGATCAACGCGGTTGCGCTCAAAGGCGTGAACGAGGACGAACTCCCGGCGCTGCTTCAATGGGCGCACGGGCGCGGGATGGAGTTGACCCTCATCGAGGTGATGCCGCTCGGCGACGTCGGCGAAGGCCGTCTCGAGCAATACCTTCCGCTGTCGATCGTGCGGGCACGTCTGGCCGAGCGCTTCACGCTCAAGGACATCGACCATCGCACCGGAGGTCCGGCACGTTACGTCGATGTCGCCGAAACCGGCGGTCGGCTCGGATTCATTACGCCGCTCACCCACAATTTCTGCGAATCCTGCAATCGGGTGCGTGTCACCTGTACGGGCACGCTTTACATGTGTCTGGGTCAGGAAGATGCCGCCGACCTGCGTACGCCGCTGCGCGCCTCCGAGAGCAACGCTCTGCTCGATGCGGCAATCGAGGACGCCATCGCCCGCAAGCCCAAGGGCCACGATTTCATCATCGACCGGCGCCATCAGCGGCCGGCACTCTCCCGTCACATGAGCTTGACCGGCGGCTAAGCCGGGTCAACGCAGGGTTTCAACGGAACGCGTTCCGGCGCGTGGCCGCCCTTTTACCAATTGACGTTCGCGTGGGGGTCTAGGAAGGTTCCCGGGCCCGCGCGATGACATGCGCAGGGCCAAGCTCAGGGGCGACAAACTGGGCAATGGCGCGGTCCCGACCTCGCGGGACCTGGCAAGGGGACAGGCGTGGAGGGTTTGCTTAAGCTCAGCCGCGCGATCGACTACGTGAACGATCGCTTCGGCGAGATCGCCAATTGGCTCGTGCTCTTTGCCTGCCTGATCAGCGCCGGCAACGCGGCGAGCCGTTATCTGTTCAGCGCGAGCTCCAATGCCTGGCTCGAAGTGCAGTGGTACATGTTTGCGGGCATGGTGCTGCTCGGCGGTCCCTACACGCTCAAGGTCAACGAGCATGTCCGGGTCGATCTGTTTTACTCGGCCGTCTCCGAGCGGGTGCGGCTCTGGATCGACATCATCGGCTGCCTGCTGTTTCTCCTCCCGATCTGCGTCATCCTGACCTATTTCACCTGGCCCTGGTTTCTCGATTCGTGGCGCATCGGCGAAACCTCTTCGAATGCCGGCGGACTGATCCGCTGGCCGGTCAAGCTCATCCTTCCCGTCGGCTTCACGCTGATGGCACTGCAGGGCATCTCCGAGCTGATCAAGCGCGTTGAGGCGCTCATTCATCATCATCGGCTGCGGTACGAGTACGAGAAGCCGCTGCAATGATCCATTTCATCAGCGAGAACATGGCGCCCCTGATGTTCGGGGGGCTCGTGGTGTTCATGCTGATCGGCTATCCCGCGGCCTTCTCGCTCGCCGCAGTCGGGCTGTTCTTCGGATTCATCGGCGTCGAGCTTGGCCTCATCCGGCCCGGCTTCCTCGGTAATCTCACCTATCAGCTCTACGGCGTCATCAGCAACGAGCTGCTGCTAGCGATCCCCTTCTTCACCTTTATGGGAGCGATTCTCGAGCGCTGCGGTCTCGCCGAGGACCTGCTCGACTCGATAGGACAATTGTTTGGTCCGGTACGCGGCGGACTGTCCTATGCCGTGATATTCGTCGGCGCAATTCTGGGTGCGATCACCGGCACCGTCGCGGCGTCGGTCATCGCGATGGGGGTTATCGCCATGCCGGCGATGATCCGCAACGGCTATTCCGTCCGCCACACAATGGGCGTCATCGCCGCCTCCGGAACAATCACCCAGCTCATTCCGCCCTCGCTCGTTCTGGTGGTTCTCGCCGACCAGCTCGGCCGCTCCGTCGGTGACATGTATGCCGGCGCGATCGGTCCGAGCCTCATTCAGCTCGCTCTGTTCTGCGCGTGGGTGTTCCTTGTCAGCATCCTGTGGCCGCAGCAAGTGCCGGCGCTGCCGCCCGAAGCCCGTACCCTCAAGGGCTGGGCGCTCTGGCGCAAATGCCTGCGCGGGATCATTCCCTCGCTCGGCCTGATCTTCCTCGTGCTCGGAACGATTTTTCTGGGCCTGGCAACCCCGACCGAGGCCGGCGCGCTGGGCGCCGTCGGCTCGCTGGCGCTGGCAGCCATCAACCGCACGCTGACCTGGCCACTGGTCTACCAGGCCATGTCCATCACGATGCGGATCACCGCGATGGTGGTCTACATCCTGATCGGTGCGCGCACGTTCAGTCTGGTGTTCCAGGGCGTCGGCGGCAAGGAATGGATCGAGCACCTGCTGACCTCGCTGCCAGGCGGGCAAGTCGGCTTTCTGATCTTCGTCAACGTCTTCATCTTCCTGATTGCTTTTTTTCTCGACTTCTTCGAGATCGCATTCATCATCATCCCATTGCTCGCGCCTGTCGCCGACAAGCTCGGGATCGACCTGATCTGGTTCGGCGTCTTGATCTGCGCCAACATGCAGACGAGCTTCATGCATCCCCCGTTCGGATTTGCCTTGTTCTACTTGCGCGGCATTGCGCCCGCGTCGATCAAGAGCACCGATATCTACTGGGGAGCGATTCCCTGGGTCGTTCTGCAGGTCATTCTGGTGGTGATCGTGATCTTCTGGCCGGAGTCGGTGACCTATTGGCTCTCCCGCCAGACCACCATCGATCCCTCCAAGATCAACATCGAGATCCAGCAACCGGACATGCCGCTACCGCTCGACCTCGGCGAGCCGTCGAGGCCGCAGTGACATGAGCAGGCCAGCGGCGAGAAACCTTGGGTTATGGTAACTACGTCCGGGTGCGATTGCGCACGAGATAACTGTCATAGGTCAATTCGGCGACCTGCCACCACAGATACTCGTCATTGCGGAAGGCGAGCATCGCTTCATAGACTTTCTTGAAATCGGCATTGCTCTTCCCAACCTCGCCGTAGAGCTCCAGGGCCGCCCGCAAGGAGGCGTCCATGACCGGCTGCGGAAACGGGCGGAGCTGCGCGCCGCCCGCAACCAGCCGCTTGAGCGCCGCTGGATTGCCGGCGTCATATCTCGCCTGCATCCACTCGTTTGCCATCGCCGACGCGGTGCGGATGATCGACTTGTAGGCCGGCGGCAAGGAGTTCCACTTCTCGATATTGATGAAGTTGTGGATCATGGGCCCGCCTTCCCACCAGCCCGGGTAATAGTAGAACTGCGCCACCTTCTGGAATCCGAGCTTCTCGTCGTCATAGGGGCCTACCCACTCGCAGGCGTCGAGCGTCCCCTTCTCCAATGCCGGATAAATTTCCCCGCCTGCGATCTGTTGCGGCACCACACCGAGCTTCGAGATGACGCGGCCGGCAAATCCCCCGATCCGCATCTTGAGCCCGCTGAGGTCGGACACGTCCTTTATCTCCTTGCGGAACCAGCCACCCATCTGGGCGCCGGTATTGCCGGCAGGGATCGCGTAGATATTGAACTTCCGGTAGAAGTCGTTCATCAGATCCATGCCGCCGCCGAAATACATCCACGCGGTCTGCATGCGGCTGTTGAGGCCGAACGGGACCGCGGTGCCGAAGGCGAAGGTCGGGTCCTTGCCGAAATAATAGTACGAGGCAGTGTGGCACATCTCGACCGTGCCATTTTGCACGGCGTCGGCCGCCTGCAGGCCAGGCACGATCTCGCCCGAGGCGAAGACCTGGATCTGAAATTTATTGTCGGTCGCTTCGCCGACCGCCTTGGCGAAGGCTTCCCCGGCGCCGTAGATGGTGTCGAGGGATTTCGGGAAGCTCGAGGTCAGCCGCCACTTGAGCTCGGGCATGGACTGCGCAATGGCGGGCTTGGCGACTGTGGTTGCCGCGGCAGCGAGACCTGCCGCCTGCAGAAACTGACGACGTTTCATGGCGTTCCTCCCTGGGTGGTCGACCGTCGGCGCGGCCTTAAGCGAGGATGCTAGAGCATCTTCCGCCCAGCTGGAACGTGGTCGGAGGATTCGGCCTTCTCCCGGAGCTGGACCTGCGCGACCCCATCAAGCCCGCTAACGCAATGCGCCGGCGCCAGGAGCGCGGCCCCTCCCCGCGCAAAGCGGCATTTCGGCAGTTCAGCGAATGGAAAGGACAGGGAGGCAGCGTGCATCCTCACGGCGCCGAGGCCTCCCGCCTTCTCATGCCCGTGTCCTGGTCCGGATCATGAAGCTGTCGTAGGTGTATTCCGACACTTGCCACCACAGATACTCGTCGTTGCGGAAGGCCTGCATGGAGTCCAGAACCTTCTTGTAGTCGGCGTTGGTGGCCGCCGTCTCGGCATTGACCTCGTTCGAGCTCTTAAGGCACGCTTCCATCACCGGCTGCGGAAACGCGCGCAGCTGGGTCCCTGCCGCAATGAGACGCTTGAGTGCCGCGGGGTTGCGCGCGTCATATCGCGCGGTTTCCTCGACATTGGCAAAGCCCGCAGCTGCGGCAAGGATCGCCTGATAGTTTTTCGGCAGCTCGTTCCATTTGGGAAGATTGATCAGGAAATGCTGCGCCGTGCCGCCTTCCCACCAGCCGGGGTAATAATAGTGTGGCGCAACCTTGTTGAAACCGAGCTTCTCGTCGTCGGCTGGTCCGACCCACTCCGCGGCATCGATGGTGCCTTTCTCCAGCGCCGGATAGATCTCGCCGCCGGCGATCTGCTGGGGAACGACTCCGAGCTTCTGCAGCGTCTTGCCGGCCCATCCGCCGATGCGGAACTTGAGGCCCTTGAGATCGTCGACGGTCTTGATCTCCTTGCGGAACCAGCCACCCATCTGCGCGCCGGTATTGCCGCCGACCAGGGCGTAGACATTCGACTTCGCGCCGAACTCGTTCATCAGCTTCATGCCGTCGCCGTCGTAGAACCAGGCATTCTGCTGGCGGGCATTGAGGCCGAATGGAACCGCACAGAACAGCGCCCAGGTCGGATCCTTGCCGGTGTAGTAATACACGGCCGTATGGCCGATCTCGACGGTACCGTTTTGGGCGGCGTCGAGCGCCTGCAGCGCGGGCACGATCTCGCCAGCGGCGAAGACCTGTATTTGAAACTTGTTGTCGGTCGCTTCAGACACGTACTTGGAGAGCGTTTCGCAAGAGCCGTAGAGCGTGTCGAGCGATTTCGGCCAGCTCGCCGTCAGTCGCCATCTGATCTCCGGCATCGATTGCGCGATGGCGGGCGCGGCGATCGCCGACGCGGCCATGCCGGCCCCGGCAACTCGCAGAAAGTCTCGGCGTTTCATGGGCATGTTCCTCCTGGTCACGGGATTGGGCGGCGGCTGCATGCGGCCCGTCCTGTCGTCATTCAAGGCTTTTGAAGCGCAGCACTTCTTCGCGGACAGATTGTCTCCCGGACGCGGCGCGCGCAAGGGGGAAAAGCCCGCGGCATTCCGCGCGCTTATCGCGCAACGTCGACGTAAAGCTCCATCTTCGGATGGATGCCGCAGAACACCAGAAAGGATCCGGCCGCGGGAAAGGTCATCTCCACGGTTTCGCCCGGCTCCTGCGCACCGGAATCGAAATCGAGCGCGGGATCGAACACCCGGACATTGTGCGTGCGGGTATCATTGTTGACGATCCACAGCCGCCCCCCGCGCGGGAGCGCGATATGGGTGGGGTGGAAGGCTTTGTCGTCCTGCGACACGGTCGAGACCAGCTCCGCCGGCGCGGTCGGGCCAACGGTCGCTGGCACGATCCTGTCCGGCGGCAACGGCTCGGCCTCACTCGTGAGCGTGCGGAGGAATGCGATGAGGTCCCCGCGCTCCGCCGCCGACAGATCGAGTCCGCGCACGAGATCCTTGGAGAGGGTCGCGCGCTCGACCACTCCGCTCTGATAGTGGCGAAGCACGTCGTCGAGGGTGGCGAGCGAGCCGTCATGCATATAGGGCGCGGACCGTCCGAGCTCGCGCAGTCCAGGAGTTCTTGAACGCGTGCTCCGCGGCTTCAAGCCGCAGCACCGCCCCGCGGCCGCGGTCGTCGCCCGGAAGCCCGATATCGTGAAAGGCGTAGTCGGTGAAGGCAAAGCCGCTGTGGCATTGCACGCATCGCGCCTTGCCCGTGAACAGCCTGAACCCGGCGATCTCACTTTGCGTCAATGCTTGCGCGTCGCCGGCGATCCAGTGGTCGAAGCGGGTATCGGGCGATACCAAGGTTCGCTCGTAGGTCGCGATTGCCTTGGCAAGATTTGATGCATCGACGCGCGGCGCAGCGGGAAAGGCAGCGGAGAACGCCCGCACGGTGGCGGGATCGGCCGCCAGCCGCGCGACGACGGCGCCGATCGGCTGGGCCATTTCGTCGGGCGATTCGATTGGCCCCGCGACCTGCTCCTCGAGGCGGCGCGCACGACCGTCCCAGAACACCGGCGATGACCAGGCCAGATTCCACAAGGTCGGGGTGTGGCGTTTGAGCGGACGCCCCGGCACGCCGCGACCTTCCACCCTGCCGTCGGCAAAGCCTTTGCCGCTCTGGTGACAGCTCACGCATGCCAGGCTGCCATCGACGGACAAGCGCTTGTCCTGGAACAGCGCCTCGCCGAGCGCGCGCTTCGGCTCCGAAAACGGATTGTCGGCGGGAAACGGCACGGTCGGCGGGCGCCGGAACAAGGCCTTGAGCGCCGCGAGCTCGTCCACCGCGCGCGACGCCGACGCCGCCTGCAGCGCGGGCGGCGGAACGAACAAGGCCGCGCTGATGCCGATCACGCTGCCGACCAGAAACGCGGATCCGACCAGACGCATCGCCAACCGCGGCATCGCCGTCACATCAGCTTGCCGGCGGCTAGCTCGACGCGCGAGACGTCCGCGAGCACCGCGCCGGCATCCTTGACCGGCATTCGCGGCGGCATGGGCGAAGGAAAGGCCTTCTTCAGTTCGGCCAGTCCCTTCCGCACGGCGGCGAGCGCCGTGGGATCCTTGGCCTGCAGGTCGCCGGCCACGCTCTCGATCATGCGGTCGGCCTGCCATATGAAGCCGCGCGCGTCCTGATACTCGACCGGCTTGGCGATCCTGCCGCCGACGACCGCTTGCTGGTATTCACCCGCGGCAGCCTTGAGCGCCTCGACCGCCGCCTCGACCACAAAGCCCGGCCAGTTGGACTGCTTTGCCCTCACGCCCGCATCGGCGGCCGCCAGCGCGTCGTCGACAGGTTTGAATGCCTTGGCGTAGTCGCCGCCGCCCTTCTTCGCCTTGACGACATCCGATAGCGCCTTGAGCGACGCATCGAATGGCGGCACCTTGTAGCCGGCGAGCTGATCCTTGATGTCGCCGTAAATCTCCTCGGTCGGATGAAGAAAATGCGGAAGCGCCGCGTTCCATTGCTGCTGCTTCACCAGCTCGTCCCCGACGAGAAGGTGACCGCGCAGCAGCGCGATCCGCGCAGCGAAGGCGAGGTCGGGAGGCAGATCGGCGAGGCCCTTGGATTCGCCCCCCTCGCCTGCGTCCGCGTTGTGGCCGGCATGCTGCGCGACGACGGTCGCGCCCACGGCCCTGGATGACGCAATTGCGGTGTCATTGGTCATGCCGGGACCGCTGATCCCGGAGGGGGTGTCGGCGACGAGCAGCCCGGCGCCGCTTGTCGCCCCGGCTCCGACCACCACGAAGGCGCCGACGCCGAGCCAGACCTTGCGTTTCCTGCTCATGTGGAATCCTGACCGTGAAGACCTGCGCCGCCCCGGGCTTGATCTCGGCCCCGGCCTGCATCGGCTGCATCGGCAGGGCGGTGCGTACATATAGTCGTGACCTGACTCCGTCCAGTAACGAATCCCTCCGATCGCGTGCTCGTTTTTAATCATTCCAGGAAGTCAGCCCGGACCGGCCGACGAGAGCGCTTGCCGAGCGGCCGCAATCGCGTATTCGATAACCGCGCTGATTTGGCAGGCGTCGAGGCACCCGATGCAGATCGTGATCGGCAATGTGCTTGCCGCGGACGAGGTCGAGAACGTGCGTTCCGTGCTGGAAGGCGCGCACTTCATCGACGGGCGAGCGACGGCGGGTTTTGCCGCCCAAAGCGTCAAGAACAACCGGCAGGCGGAGGGCTCGGACCGTTCGCTCGCGACTATCCGCAAGCTCGTGGCCGAACGCATTCTCGGCAACGACGTGTTTCGCCTCGCGGTGCGCCCAAAGGCGCTCACGCCGCTCCTGTTCTCCCGTTACGAACAAGGCATGCATTATGGCAGCCATGTCGACGATGCCGTGATGGAGGGCATGCGGACGGACGTCTCGTTCACGCTGTTCCTGTCCGATCCCGACAGCTACGAGGGCGGCGAGCTGACGATCGAAAGCGCCTCCGGCGAGGACGCGTTCAAGCTCGCGGCCGGCTCGCTCGTCGCCTATTCCGCCACATCGCTCCACCGGGTCGCCGATGTGAGGCGCGGGGCAAGGCTCGCGGCGGTCGGCTGGGCGAGAAGCTTCGTTCGCGATCCGGCGCAACGCGAGCTGTTGTTCGATCTCGACACCGCGCGGCGACAGCTGTTCGCGCGCGACGGCAATTCCGCCGAGTTCGACCTGATATCGAAATCGTTCGCCAACCTGATGCGGATGTGGGTGGAGGACTGAGCGGCTTGTCGCCTAGGCCTCGATCACGATCTTCGGCGCCGCGCGGCCCGCAGCGACGCCCTTGAGTTCGTCCCGCACCTTGGCGGCGATGTTGCGGTAAATCCTGGCGTGCGGACCGTCGGGCTCGGTCGCGACCACCGGAAGGCCGGCATCCGACTTTTCGCGGATCGTCATGTGCAACGGCACCTCGCCGAGGAACGGCACGCCGAGACGTTCCGCCTCATGGCGCGCCCCGCCGTGGCCGAAAATATCCGAGCGCGTACCGCATTGCGGACAGAGAAAGTAGCTCATGTTCTCGATCACGCCGAGCACCGGCACATTGACGCGCTTGAACATGGCAACGCCACGCCGCGCATCGATCAAGGCAAGGTCCTGCGGCGTGGAGACGATGACCGCGCCCTTGAGCGGCACCTGCTGCGCCATGGTGAGCTGCGCATCGCCGGTGCCGGGCGGCATGTCCACGACCATCACGTCGAGCGTGCCCCATTCGACTTCGCGCAGCATCTGGGTGAGCGCCGAGATCACCATCGGCCCGCGCCAGATCATCGGCGTATCCTCGTCGATCAGGAACCCGATCGACATCACCGTCAATCCATAGCGCGTGATCGGCTTGAGCCGCGTGCCGCCGAGCGTCTGCGGCCGCTCCTTGATGGCGAGGAGCTTCGGCAACGACGGACCGTAGATATCGGCATCGAGGATGCCGACCTTGAGGCCGAGCGAGCTCAGGCCGAGCGCGAGGTTGACCGCGGTGGTCGATTTGCCGACGCCGCCCTTGCCGGACGCGACCGCGATGATCGCCTCCACCCCCGGCACTCCCTGCGCGGCCTCGCCACGGGGCGCGGCATGCGGCGCCGCGCCCTGGGCAGGACGCGGCGGCTGAGCGCCCGCCCTGCGCTCGGCGGTGAGGGCGACCAAGGCCGATTGCACCCCCGGCAGCGCGCGCACCGCATCTTCGGCGCGCTTTCGCACCGGCTCCCAGGACTTCACCTGCGCGGCATCGACGGTGATCGAAAAGAACACCTTGCCGTCGCCGGCAACCACTTCGGACAGCGTGCCGGTTCTGGGCAGCGGGGTTCCATCGGGGCTCTTTACGCCTTCGAGGCTCGCGAGCACGTGCTCCTTGGTCACCGCCATTGCGCTACTCTCCACCGGACCGCCGCCGCGCCATTCAGGAGCGACACCTTAAGGGGCGGACGAGGCCGGTCAACGCGAGGATGGTTGACGTCCGGCCTGCGCCGTCGCAATCACTGCGCATATAGGCATCGAGGCGGTCGCGCGGCAGTGCGCGCCAGGAGGGCAGGATGGCGAAGGTGGCTTTTCTCGGTCTCGGCGTCATGGGGTATCCCATGGCGGGGCACCTCAAGAACAAGGGCGGCCACGACGTCACCGTCTACAACCGAACCGCGGCCAAAGCCGAAAAGTGGGTCCAGCAGTATGGCGGGCGCAGCGCACCAAGCCCGAAAGCCGCGGCCGAGGGCCAGGACTTCGTCATGTGCTGCGTCGGTAACGACAATGACCTGCGCGAGGTCACGCTCGGAGCGAGCGGCGCGTTCCTCGGGATCAACAAGGGCGCCACGTTCGTCGATCATACGACCGCCTCGGCCGAGATCGCGCGCGAACTTTACGGGGAGGCGAAAAAACGCGGTTTCGCCTGCATCGACGCACCGGTCTCGGGCGGCCAGGCCGGCGCCGAGAACGGCGCCCTTACCGTCATGTGCGGCGGCGACGCCGAGCCGTATGCCCAGGCGGAGAAGGTCATCGGATCATACGCCCGCATGTGCAAGCTGCTCGGTCCCGCCGGAGCGGGGCAGCTTACCAAGATGGTCAATCAGATCTGCATCGCCGGCCTGGTGGAAGGGCTGTCCGAGGGTATTCATTTCGCAAAAAGGGCCGGGCTCGACGTCGAGGCGGTGATTGAGACCATCTCCAAGGGCGCGGCGCAGTCCTGGCAGATGGAGAACCGCTACAAGACCATGACCGCCGGCAAGTTCGATTTCGGCTTCGCGGTCGACTGGATGCGCAAGGATCTCGCGATCTGCCTGGGCGAGGCGCGCAAGAACGGCGCCAGCCTGCCGGTAACCGCGCTGGTCGACCAGTTCTACGCCGAGGTGCAGAAGATGGGGGGACGGCGTTGGGATACGTCGAGCCTAATTGCGCGCCTGGAGCGGGAACAGAAGTGACGCCGGCGCTGACCCGCGGCCGGCTCGTTCCGAGGACTCAGAATTCGAGGACCGCACCATCCTCGGCGGCGAGGACTCCTTCCGCTCTGACCTCGTCGAGGCGGTCGAGCATCGTCGAATTCATGTGAGTCAGCATAATCCGCCGCGCCCGCAGATCGGGCAGCCGCGGCTTGAGGACCTCCCAGGTGAGGTGCCCGGCCATGGGACCGGCATAGCTGTAGCACTCGACAATGAAGAGATCGGCGCCTTCGGCCACGGACGGCAGCGTCTCCACCCATTCGGTGTCGCCGGAATAGGCGAGCAGCGCTTTCGAGTCGGAAAGGCGCAGCGCGGTCGAGGGGGCGCCCGAATAATGCAGCACTTCCGTTGTCGTCACCGAATGACCAAGCACGTCGGTCGGCCGGCCGACCTCGATCTCCAGGACGCTCCAGTCGAAGCGCCACTTGTTGGCGCCGGATTTCGGAAAGAACACTTCGAGCGCCGCATCGAGGCGTGCACGCGTGCCGGGTGGTCCCGCGATCAGCAGCGGACGCTCGCGGCGGGACAGAAACTGGGCATCGAGCAGGAGGAAGGGCAATGCGCCGAAATGATCGCCGTGCAGATGCGAAAGCACGATGCCGTCGACGGCGTTGGGATCGAGGCCGTGCGTCCTGAACGCGACCAGCGACGACGCTCCGCAATCGACCAGCAAGGTGCCCTTGACCGTCTCCACCCAGAAACAGGTGTTGAATCGGCCGCCGGAGCCGAAGGCATCGCCCGATCCTACGATCGTCAGCCGCATGGTCACGCCGCCGCGCTCGGCCGCGCGGAAATGTCCGCGTGCCAGCGCTTGAGATTGTTGAGTTCTGCCGGCACGGCGAGCTTCGCCGGCTTCATGAAGTCGACTGCAACGAAGCCGGTAATATCGGCCACGGTGAACACGTCGCCTGCCACGAAGGGGCGGTCCTTAAGCTCGCCGTCGAGCCATGCGATGAATTCGAGAATGCGCGGCCTGTTCGCATCCGCCCACGCCGGCACCTGGGGGACTTCCATCTCCTTCATCGCCGGATGGGAGTTGCGAAAAACGTGGGAAACCGGGAGGAAGAAATGGAGCTCCAGGCGCCGGTTCCACATCTCGATGCGCGCGATCTCCAGGGGAGAACGCCCGAACAGGGGCGGATCGGGATGAAGCGCCTCGAAGTAGCGGCAGATCGCGATCGACTCGGTGATTACGGTGCCATCGTCGAGCACCAGCGCGGGCACCCGCTTGATCGGATTGATCGCGGCATAGGCTGGCGACCTCTGTTGCATCGCGCCGAGGTCGATTTGCTCCGTGGGGAGTTTGATGCCTTTCTCCGCCAAATAAATTCGCGTGCGGCGCGGATTGGGCGCGCGCCCGCCGTCGTATAGCTTCATCTCCTCACCTGATCGTCCGCCGCATAGACCTGCAGTTGTATTTCTTTCTTAATACATCCTAACATTCCCACGCGGGCCGCGGTCAAGCCCGGACAGCGCGCCTCGCATTCGCAAACGGTGCCCCACAAGCTACGGATCGGATCCGCAGATGGATGCACCCCGCCCCCCGCGATGGGAGCCAGGGACCTGTCCGTGCAGCAACGGCGGAGATTGCCTTCCGCGCGGCGATCCTTATCTTGCCGGCCGGATCGCCCCGGCGAACTCATGACCGACATCGAGAGCCCTTGCAACAAAGTGTGCACCGTCGATCCGATCTCGGGGCTTTGCGTCGGGTGCGGGCGTAGCCTTGCCGAGATCGGGGGTTGGATCGGATTCGGCGCCGACGAGCGAGCGCGCATCATGACGGAGCTGCCGCGGCGTCTGGCGGCGCTTGACCGGCTCCGCGCCGAGCGCGCCGCTTCGGACTGAAGGACGCCATCGTGCGCCGCCTCCTCTGGATCCTGCTTGCCGTACTGACGGTTGCGCTTCTCGTCCTGGTGCTGCGGCAGAATGAGGCGGCGCTGGCCGACCTCGCCCAGTTCGACACCTCCTCGCTCGAAACGAAGATCACCGCCGTCGTGCTGGTAGCGATCATCGTGTTGATGCTGTTTCGCCAGCGTTTTTCCCACGTGCTCGAGTTGGTGCTGATCTGGGTGGTGGTCGTGCTGCTGCTGATGCTCGGCTACACCTATCGCTTCGAGCTCAATGACGTGGCCGAACGGGTGCTGGCCGAGCTCGTGCCGGGCCGGGCCGCGACCCGGGGGCGTACCGTGGAGATTGCGCGCGGAAGCGGCGGCAGCTTCGCGGTCGCGACCCAGATCAACGGCGCGCGCGTCGCCATGGTGCTCGACACCGGCGCGAGCGCCGTGGTCCTCACCCAGGAGGCGGCCAGGGCAGCAGGGCTCCCGCTCGAAGTCCTCAACTATTCCGTCAACGTCGATACCGCCAACGGCCGCGCGCGCGCGGCGCCGGTGACGCTCGACCGGGTCTCGGTCGGCGCCATCACCGAGCGAGCCGTGCCGGCGCTCATTGCGCAACCCGGACAGTTGCGCACGAACCTGCTCGGGATGAGCTTTCTCAACCGGCTGGAAAGCTGGGAGGTACGCGGCGACAAGCTCCTGCTGCGCGGCTATCCGTAGCGCTCATGCGAGCAGGCTGGCGGCAAAGCGGACGCAGACGATCAGCAGAAAGCAACCGAACGCGACCTCAAGCCGGCGTTTCGACAGCGCATGCGCCAGGCGCGCCCCATACGGCGCGGTGAAGCTCGAGACCGGCGCCATCAACGCAAAACCGATCAGCGATACGAAGCCGAGCGAGAACGGCGGCATCAGCGATTGTTGCGGCAGGCCCGCGAGCACGTAGCCGATCGTGCCCGCAATGGTGATCGGCACGCCGAGGCCAGCCGAGGTCGCGACGGCCTTGTGCATCGGCTGGCCGTAGAGGGTCAGGATCATATTGGAGACCGAGCCTCCGCTGATCCCCATCAGCGAAGCAGCAAGCCCGACGAAGAAGCCATAAACGGTCATGCCGGCCCGCCCCGGCAACTCGTCCGAGAGGCGCCAGCTGTCGCGGCCGACCAGCAGCTTGCAGGCGATGACGCTTCCGACCAGCACGAAGGCGAGCTTGAGCACCGCGCCGGAGGCGAAGGCCGCGACGCCCGCGCCGACCGCGACGCCGACGACCGCAGGCATCGCCCAAATCCGCACGACATCCATCATGACCGCGCCTTGGTCGCGGTGCGTGAGGAAGGAGAGCACGTTGGTTGGCACGATGATCGCGATCGAGGTGCCGACACAGAGCTGGAAGCGTACCTCGTCGGGCACGCCGAGCGCACGGAACACCTCGTAGAGCACCGGAACAATCAGCGCGCCACCGCCGATTCCGAACAGTCCGGCGAGAATGCCGGTGACGAATCCGCCGGCAATGATCAGCGCAGCGAGCAGCAGGAGCTCGTTCACAGGCACACCCAGGATCATGTCCTGCTCCGAATGCCGGCGGCTGGTCGGACCGGGGGGAAATCAAGCCGCCGCGGTGTGCGCTATTTGCGTGTCCGTGTCCACAATGCGGGCGAGCGCGTCGCGGAACACGGCGACGCCGGCGCCGGGCTTCACCGCCTCGGTCGACAAATGCCGACGGAACGCGCGCGCGCCGGGAACAGCCTGAAACAGGCCGAGAACGTGACGCGTGATGGCATGAAGCCGAACACCGCTTGCGAGCTCGCCGCTCGATATAGGGAACGAGTGCTTCGGCTGCCGCCTTCGGCGACGGCAGACGCGGCGGTTCGCCGAACACGATGGGATCGACGGCCAGCAACCGCCACGGCTCCTGATAGGCGGCGCGCCCCATCATGACGCCGTCGACCCGGGAGAGATGAGCGACGGCCTGGTCGAGATCGCCGATGCCGCCATTGATCACGACGGCAAGTCCCGGATGGGCGGCCTTGAGCCGATAGACGCGCCCGTAGTCGAGCGGGGGGATGTCGCGATTCTCGCGCGGCGACAGACCGTCGAGCCAGGCCTTGCGCGCATGCACGATGAGCGTCGCGACCCCGGCCGCTTCGACGGCGCGCGCGAGCGCCTCGAGCGCCTCCTCCGGATCCTGCTCGTCGATGCCGATGCGGCACTTGACAGTGACCGGCACCTTGACCCGGCTCTTCATGGCGGCGACGCATTCGCCCACGAGGCCGGGCTCAGCCATCAGGCAGGCGCCGAAGCGGCCCTCCTGCACGCGGTCGGAGGGACAGCCGACATTCAGATTGACCTCGTCGTAGCCGAATTCCTCGGCAATGCGCGCGCATTCGGCAAGCTTGCGCGGATCGGAGCCGCCGAGCTGGAGCGCCACCGGACGCTCGGCCGGATCGAACGCCATCAGCCGCGCGCGGTCGCCGTGCAGCACAGCAGCGGTGGTGATCATCTCCGTATAGATCAGCGCACGCCGCGTCAGCAGGCGATGGAAGAAGCGGCAATGCCGGTCCGTCCATTCCATCATGGGCGCGATGGCGAAACGACTTTCCTTGTACTTCAAGGCCTATGCTATCCTTGGCAGGAGCAGCGATCGGGAAGGTGTATCCCAAACGGGTCGCAAGCGCACGTTCATTACCCGATCTGATCTTCCGTGCGATATCGTGTTGTCAACTCATTCAATTGAGGATCGCTCCCGTGGGCCTCAACCGACCGCTGATGCTCGCCTGCGCGATGCTGGGGCTGCTGCCGGTGACCCCGTCGCAGGCCGAAGAGATCAAAGCGCCGATCCGGGGGCTGGTGTCCATGGGCGCCTACCGCTTCGTGGGCAGCGGCGGCGATCCGGTCAACACGCTCGAGCCGCTCGATGGCAAGCCGGGCATCTTCGGCGGGCTCGTGGTGATCGCGAGCTGGAAGCAGCTGCAGCCGACCCCGGGCTCACAGATCGACGACGGCAATGTCATCGACCAGGCGCTGGCACAGGTCCGCGCATACAACGAGCGAAACCCGCAGAAGCCGCTGGCGGTGAAGCTGCGGGTCTGGGGCGGCTTCGAGGCGCCGGACTGGGCCAAGCAGCTGGGCGGTGCGCCGATCGATACCGTGCACCGGAACAAGCACCGCACCGTCGGCCGGTTCTGGAGCCCGGCCTATCGCCAGGCGTGGGCGAATTTGCAGCAGCTCCTCGCCGCGCGTTTCGACAAGCGGCCGTTGATCCGGGAGGTGTCGGTCACCGCCTGCATGTCGTACACGGCCGAGCCGTTTTTCGTTCCGGTCGAGGATTCCGTGATGACGCAACCGCGCGCGGCCGGCTTCAGCGACGCAGCGTACAAGGAGTGCCTTACTCACGCGCTCGCGGACTACGCGCCGTGGCGGGAATTGCGGCTGGTACTCGCGGTCAATCCGCTGCGGACCGCGCTCGGACAAGGACCCGGCGACCCGGCCTTCACCGAGGGGGTCATGCGCAACTGCCGCCAGCTGGTGGGACGTCGTTGCGTCTTCGACAATCACGATCTCGACACGAATCTGGCGCGGCCGCTCTATCGGATCTACGCCTACATGAAGCAGCTCGGCCCTGAGATCGAGTTCCAGACCGGCCCCACGACGCCCCAGGATTTCGACGGCACGATCAAGATGGGCATCTCCTACGGCGCGGGCTCGATCGAGCTCTATCAGGACTACGGCGGGTTCCCGCTAGTGCCCGACGCCAAGCTCAAGGAATGGGCGGCGATGATCGAGAAAAAAGCCGCCGCGCCGACGCAATGAGCACGACCTGCCCGCGGCAGGGCCGCCGCCGGCACAAATCTCCAGGACCGCCACGCTTGCCTGCCATTGATGCATCGGCACCGGCGTCCTCGATGCAGGGCTGCCTTCCAAGCGCCTGAAGCCCGCTCATTTTCGCTCACGCCCACAAAACGGCCACCGCCGGTGGCAACGCGCGCGCATGCACGCGCCCGATACCGGTCATCGGCCGCGACTGGCCTGAAAGATGCATGAGGTGACGTAACTGAAAATGTCGAAGGGAGGACGCGACGCAAACAGTCATCGAGAGGTTGAAATGCGACCGACGTTCCCTTCCTTCGATCTGCAACCCGCGACTCCGAAAACCACGACGGCAGCCGCCACAGCAGCCCCGATCACGACCAGAACGCGCTGGCTGCGAGCCTTGCTGGGGCTCGCTCTTTTCCTTCCGGCACTGTCGCCCGGCGTATCGCAAGCGCTCGAGTGGCCCACACGGCCCGTGACCATCATCGTCCCGTTCGTGGCGGGTGGAAATACCGACATGATGGCACGGCTGGCAGCCGAGCGACTCGCGGCGAAGTTCGGCCAGCCATTCGTCATCGAGAACCGCGCGGGAGCCGGCGGCGTCACCGCCGCGGCGCAAGTCGCGCGCTCGACGCCCGACGGCTACACCTTCCTGTTCGGAGCAGGCTCGCAACTCGTGCTGGCGCCGCTGCTGCAGAAGGTCGGCTACGATCCGGACAAGGACCTCATCCCCATCACGGAGTTTGGAACCGGGCCGCAAGTCCTCGGCGTGAAAGGCGACATGCCGGTCAACACGCTGCAGGAGTTCATCGACTATGCCAAGGCGCGACCGGGCAAGCTGACCTATGCAGGCGTCGGGGTTCAGACCGTCACCGCGATCGCGGCGGGAGTCTTGCTGGCGCGGGCCGGGTTGGACATGACGCTGGTGCCGTACAAGGGCGGGGTGCAGGCCATCGGCGATCTGCTCGCCGGCCACGTCGACATGTATTTTGGCAACGCATCGGAGATGCTGCCACATCTGCATGGCGAGCGGGTGAGGCTGCTGGCGGTCGCGACGCCCAACCGCATCCCGCAGGCTCCGGACCTTCCGGCGGTAGCCGAAACATTTCCCGGTTTTGCGTTCGGCTCCTGGAACGGGTTCATGGCTCCCGCCGGAACGCCGCAAGCGATCATCGACAAGATGGTTGAAGGCACGATCGAGGCCGTGAACACGCCGTCGGTCAAGGACAAGCTTGTGCAGAGCGGCATCGTGCCCGGCGGGACCACGCCCGCCCAGGTCGCAGAACGCTTCAAGGCCGACAAGCAGATCTTTGCCGATGCTGTGAAGGCGATGGGGATCAAGCCGGAATAGCGTGGTTTGCACGAGTCAGCTCCGTCGCAGCAGTCGGCGGCAGCGGCAGCCTTTGCAAGAGCCGCGCTAGTTCGCCGAGATGTTGCGCTCCCTGATCAGGTCCCGCCACATCGCGGTTTCGCGCCGGATGCGATCCGCGAACGCGTCCGGCGCCTCGATCCTGACGGCAAGCCCTTGCGCATCGAGCTTTTCGCGCAATGTCTGCGACTCCAGGATATCGCGCGTCATATTGAAAATGGCATCGAGCACCGGCCTGGGGGTTGAGCGCGGTGCAAGCAGCCCATACCAGGACGTCACGTCGATCCCCGCTATGCCCGCTTCGGCCAAGGTGGGGACATCCGGCAGCAACGGGCTGCGCTCGGCGGTCGTCATCACCAAGGGCACCACCCTGCCCTCCTTCACCACGGAAAGCACGACGGGAACATTGCTGACGAGGAGATCGATGTGTCCGCCGAGCAGATCGGTCAACGCCGGCGGCGTTCCCCGGTACGGCACATGGGTGATCTCGGCGCCCGTTTTCTGCTTGAACAACTCCATCGCCAGGTGGAGCTGACTTCCGACGCCGGGCGTGCCGTACGACAGCTTCGCCTCCTTGGCCTTGGCGATCAGTTCCGGGATCGTCCTGATTCCGAGCTTCGGCGATGCCACGAACATATTTGCCGCGGTCGCCAGAATGGTGATCGGCGCAAAGTCGCGCTCCACGTCGAAGGTCAGGTCCGGCATGAGGGTTGGATTGATGGTGAGGTTGCCTGCCGGTATCACCAGCAACGTCGTCCCGTCGGGGGGCGAGCGGCGCACGGCATCGATGCCGATATTCCCTGCGCCACCCGTGCGGTTTTCCACGCTCGCGGAGTGTCCGGAGCGCGCCTGATATTCCTGCGCCAACAGGCGCCCGAGAACATCGACCGGACCACCAGGGGCGAGCGGCAGGATCAGCGTCATCGGCCGTTTCGGGAACTCCGCCGGCACTGCCGATTGCGCCGATGCCCAATGCGAGGGCATCAGCGCGGCACTCAAGGCGCCCAAGGCACCGCGGCGGCTGATCAGCAATCCCTGGCGCATGAAACTCCCCCGCGTTGAATCATCCGGTTGCACGAACGGCGCAGCGATAGCACACCCGCTCTCGTCGTGCTGCAGGGACATGCCGCGAAGGGCGTCCGACCGGATCGAAGCGCAGACCGGACGAACGATATCGTAGCCACCCGGTTCCGTCTCACGGGGAGCGCCCGCGCGCCGTGCGTCCACGGGTTGACACCTTGGGATGCCGCGCCTACACTTTACCGTATGGTTAAGTATTCACGCGCCGCGGACTGCAAGAGATCGCTAGGGCGCAACACGGTCTCGTCGACATTTAATTCCGCGTGTGAGCGGTGTCGCTCCGCAAGCAACGACCCCGAAACGGCCATTCGCGCGCCCGCTCTGGCAAATCAACTGAAAGGGAGAAGCAGATGGCCGATGCTGGGAAGACAGAGCAAGGCAACGAGCTCCAGATCCGCAAGCTGATCGACGACTGGGCGAAGGCGCTGCATGCCAAGGACGTCGACAAGATCATGTCCGTCTATGCATCGGACGTTGTGGCATTCGACTTGGCGCCCCCGCTCAAATATGCGGGAGCTGACGCGCATCGAAAAAGCTTCGAACAATGGTTCGCCACGTTCCGGGGCCCGATCGCCTCCGAGATGCGCGACCTTGACATCACTGTGGGGAAAGACGTTGCGTTCTCGCGGTGCTTCAACCGGATTCGCGGAGCGAGGACCAACGGCGAAGAAACCGACGTCTGGCTGCGTGTGACGGTCTGCTTCCATAAGCGCGACGACAAATGGATGGTCGTCCACGAACACGTCTCCGTGCCGTTCTACATGGACGGCAGCTACCGGGCGGCCGTCGACCTCGAGCCGTAGAACTTCCGGCGCATCCCCTCCGGAGGGGATTGCCGTCGGCGGCGAAGAGGCGGCCCGGGCAACGGGCATGCACCTCACTTGGACGCAGTCGCAGCCTCCGGGCGAGGTTTCACCTTGCTGCCGTCCGCGAGCTCGATGGGCGGGTTGAGGATCACCTGGTCGCCCTGCCTGACGCCGTCGCGCACCTCGATTTCCTTTCCTAGATCGCGCGCCACCGAAATCTTCCGGATATGCGCGACGCCGTCCTCCAGCACCGCGACATGCAATCCATCGGCATTGAAGATGATGGCGTCGGCCGAAACCAGGAAGCTCGGTGAGTTGCGCGGGATGTGGAGCTCGACGGTGCAGTAGATTCCCGGCCTGAGCACCCCGTCCGGATTCGGTATGTCGACCTCGGTCAGCAGTGTTCTCGTCCCTGGCTGCAGCGCATCGGCGGTCCGCGTCACCTTGCCGGGGAAGGTGCGACCGGGAATTTCGGGAACATGCACGACTGCCTCGACTCCCGGGTGCAATCCGAACGCCGCCTCCTGTGGCACGTAGACCTGGGTCCGGATCACGTGGCTTTGGCTGATGGTGAACATGAAGGTGCCGCTGGTCGCATCGGCCTGCACCAACGTGCCGACTTCGATATTGCGCTGAGTGATGATGCCGTCGAACGGGGCAACCACCCGCTGATAGGCCTTCTGCTGACTGAGCACCTGAAGCAGGGCCTGCTGCGCCGCCACATTGGCCTGCGCGATGCCGACCGCGGCATCGCGTGACTGGAGGGTCAGCCGATCGGTGTCTCCCTGCTGAGGGGTCACCCACCCTTTGTCGACCAGCGGGGTGTCGCGCTGCCACGTGACCTGCGCCAGGTCCTTGTTCGCCCGCGCCTGCTGGACGGAGGCTTCGTACTGGGCGAGCGTGGCCTGGGCCTGGGAGATCTGGTGATCAAGCTCCGGCGCAGTAATCTGAGCGAGCAGCTCATCGGCCTTGACGCGGTCGCCGATGTCCACGTTGCGCTTGTCGATATAGCCGCTGGCGCGCGCGAAGATGTTGGCCGTCGCGAACGCCAGGGTGGTGGCAGGCAAGCTGACGGTCAGGGTGGGGCCGCTCGACTGCACGGTCGCCACCCGCAGGCTCGGCACAAAGTTGCGGCGCTGCTCGGCGGCCGCCGCGACCTCGCGCTGCTGTGAATAATGGCGCGATGCTCCCAAGGCGAGCGATCCGCCCAGCAGAACGAGCACGCCGATTGCAAGCAGCCGTCCGCGCCAGCGGCGCTGGCCGCGCTTGCGCTCTTCCGGCGGCGGTTCGGGCCTGCCGGCAGCATCCGCGGCGGGCGGACGATCCGAGGGCGGGACGTCACTCATGGAGTTCCTCATCGAATACGCCGTGAGCTGGTTTGCCGTCGTTACCCTTGCGCAGCATCGCAAACAGGTACGGCACGGCCAGCAGGGTGGTGGGCGTGGCAAACAGCAGGCCGCCGATGACGGCGCGCGCGAGCGCGGCATTCTGCTCCTCGCCCGCCCCGCCGATCGCCATCGGGATCATGCCGACGATCATGGCGGCCGCCGTCATCAGCACGGGGCGAATGCGGGTGCGGCCGGCATCGATCGCGGCCTCGAACGCCGGCTTGCCCGCCAGCTGCTGCTCACGCGCGAACGTCACCAGCAGGATCGAGTTCGCCGAGGCGACGCCCACCGCCATGATCGCGCCCATCAGGGATGGCACGTTGATGGTCGTCCCGGTCACGAACAGCATCGTGAGAATGCCGCACAGCGTCGCCGGCAGGGCCAGGATGACGACGAACGGATCACCAAAATTTTGGTAGTTCACGACCATGAGCAGGTAGACGAAGACGGCGGCGAACAACAAACCGATCGTAAGATTGGAGAAGGCGCCGTTCATGCTGTCGATCTGACCGATCACCTGAATCGAGTTTCCCGGAGCAAGCTGTGTTTTCAACTCCGATACGATCTTGCTGATTTCATCGGACACGCCGCCGAGATCGCGGCCTTGAATGCTGGCGTAGACTTCGTAGACCGGTTGGATGTTGGTCTGGTTCGCGTTGGTCGGGACGATGTCGCGTTTGAACGTGGCCACGTTGCTGAGCAGCCCCGGCACCGGAACGCCGCCGGAACCGATTGTCGACGACACCGGCGTGTTGCCAAGCTCGTTCAGCGAGCTCACCTTGGGTTCCGGCGTCTGGACCGCGATGTAGTAGGGAATCCCCGAGGTCGGATCGGTCCAGAAATTCGGCGTGACCTGCTCCGAAGAACTCAGACTCACGTTGATGTTTGTGGCGATGGTGTTGGCGTTGAGGGAGAGCTGTGCCGCCCGCGCGCGGTCGATCGTGGCGTAGAACGCCGGACCGTCCACTTCCTGCTGGAGATGCGCATCGGCGATACCCGGGATCGCGGCAATGCGCCGCCGCAACTCCTCGGCCACCCGCAGATTGGTTGCCCGGTCGTAGCCGACGGTCCGCACGTCGATCTGCGCCGGGAGGCCGAAATTGAGGATCTGCGTGACGATGTCGGCGGCCTGGAAATAGAACACCACGTCCGGGAACGCCGCCGGCAGCACTGCGCGCAGCTTGCGCACGTAGTCGGCGGTCGGCGCGTGGCCTTCCTTCAGCGCCACCAGGATCAGCCCGTCGTTGACGCCGATGGTCGAGCCATCGCTGAACGCCAGGTTGTAGCTGCGCGCCGGCAAGCCGATATTGTCGACGATACGATCCCGCTCCCGCTCGGGTATGACCTCACGGATCTTGTCTTCCACGGCCTGGAAGATGCGCTCGGTGGCTTCGATGCGGGTTCCGGCGGGGGCACGGACGTGGAGCTGGATCTGCCCGCCGTCGATCGCGGGAAAGAAGTCGCGACCGACCACCGTCAGCATGGTGCCACCGAGCAAGAGCACGAGAACGGCAAGGATTGGGATGATGAAGCGGCGCGTGAGCAGGACGGTCAGCAGCCGCACATAGCCTTGCCGCATCTGCTCGAAGCCGCGCTCGAACCCGCGATGAAAGCGGCCCACCAGGTTGCGCGGCTCGCCGTCGGTCGGGCCATGCTGCTCGCCTTTGAGCAGCAGCCCGATGGTGATCGGCGTCAGCGTCCGCGACAGACCGTAGGACGCCAGCATCGCGAACACGACGGCAAGCCCCATCGGGGTGAACAGGTACTTGGCCGGCCCGTCGAGGAAAACCACCGAGGTAAACACACAGCTGATTGCAAGCGTCGATACCAGGGTCGGCACGGCGATGCCGGCGGCCCCATGCAACGTGGCCTGCGACAGCCGCAGCCGCTCTTCGGTGAGAAGGCGGTGCGTGTTCTCGATCGTCACCGTCGAATCGTCGACCAGGATGCCGACCGCCAGCGCCAGACCGCCGAGCGTCATCGTGTTGATGGTCTCGCCGAGGAAATACAGCGCGACAAGGGACGTAAGGATGGCGAGCGGTATCGAGATCATGACCACCAGGGTCGACCGCCACGAGCCGAGAAACAGCAGGATCATCAGCGCGGTCAGGCCGGCTGCGATCGCGCCTTCGCGCAGGACGCCGGCGATCGAGTCCTTCACGAATACCGACTGGTCGAACAATTCGCTGATCTCGAGGCCGGCAGGCGCTGCCGCGCGCGCGGTCTTGAGCGCCTCACGTACGGCGTTGACGACCTGCAGCGTCGATGCATTGCCGTTCTTGATGATGCTCAACAGCACGGAACGCCGGCCGTCCTCGCGCACGACATTCTGCTGCACCAGCCAGCCGTCGTGAACCTGGCCGACATCCTTCACGAACACCGTCGCGCCGTTGACCACTTTGACCGGAATATTGTTGAGGTCGTCGATCGTCGAGGGCGTCGCATTGGTGCGAACGGTGTATTGCTTGTCGCCGATTTTCGCGGTGCCCGAAGGCAGAGTCAGGTTCTGGGCATTGACGACGTTGACGACGTCCAATGGGGTCAAACCATTGGCCACAAGCTTGTTCGGGTCGATGTCGACCATGATCTGGCGATATTTGCCGCCGGCAGGGGTCGGCAGCGTGATGCCGGGGATGGGTGCCAGCTGCTGGCGCATCCGGTAGATGCCGTAGTCATAGAGCTCCTGCTCGTTGAGGCGGTCGGAGGTCAGGCTGATCTGCAGCACCGGCACGCTCGACGCGTTGAACTGCACAATGACCGGCGCTTGGATTCCGGGCGGCATGAGAACCCGGATGAAATTCGTCGCGGAGACGATCTGCGCAATGGCGAGGTCGAGATTGACGTCCGGCTGGAAATACACCTTCTGGACCGACAGACCGTTCATGGTCTGCGCTTCCATGTTCTTGATGCCGCTGACGCTGCTGCTCATCGCGTATTGGCTGTAGGTGGTGACACGCTGCTCCATCTCGGGGGTGCTCAGGCCGGTGTACTGCCAGATCACCGTCACCACCGGAATTCTGATCTCGGGGAAAATGTCGGTCGGCATCGTGCGGATCGCGGCAACGCCGAGAAACAGAATCAGCGCGGCGACCACGTAGAACGTGTAGGGAAATCGCAGTGCGAATCGAACGATGCCCATGACCTAACCGGCTTTGACGAGAATCGGCGCCGCCCCGGGCAGCGTCCTCCAACAGGCGGAATCTAAGCACTCGCCCCGAAACGACCCTGCCGGGATTGCTGCCGTTGGCTTGGTCTTGCGCGATCCTGAGGCGAGAATGCGCGCCGCCGTGGCTTTTCGGCCGCAGCGGCTAGGCCGCGTAAATTCGGCACGGGCGGCAGAGCGCCGTTGCAGAGGTCAGGGTGAGCGCTTCTCGGCCGTCAGGTTTCGCCGGAGGCGCCCAGCCGCGTGGCCTCGAACAGGAACCACACCCGGCGCTCGGCCTCATCGATCCAGTTTTCCAGCAGGCTGGCGCTCGCCACATCTTCCTGCTCGTCGCACAGAGCGTGAGTCTCGCGCATGAAGCCGATGAGTTGCTTGTTGTCTTCCCGCAGCTCGGCCAGCATGTCGGTTGGGGTAACATAGTCGGCGTCGTTGTCGAGGAGCCGCTGCAGGCGGCTGATCTGGCCGATCGAACGCAAGGTGGTGCCGCCGATCTTGCGCACGCGTTCGGCCATTGCGTCGGTGGCGTCGAAGATCTGGTCGCCCTGCTCGTCGAGCAGGAGATGATAATCGCGGAAATGCGGACCCGACATGTGCCAGTGAAAATTCTTGGTCTTCAGGTAGAGCGCGAACATGTCGGCGAGGAGGGTGGTGAGCGCGCCGGAAATGTCCCTCGTCGCGTTGTAGGTCAGGTCGGTCGGCGTATCGAGTGGAGCCTTCCGCCGCGCCTTCACATCCGTCAGATTCATCGCACAATCCTCCTCCGAGCTAGCGGGACGCAGCGGCCACGTTCGCGACCGCCGCCATGGGTAGCAGTGAATTTCCCTGGTCCCGGAGTATAGCCATCGCCGCACAGGTTCCTTTGCCGAAATTGCCGCCGCTGGCAGACTCTTGCCTCCATCTGTGGTCTGGCACGCGCGGAAAACTCGCACGATTGCGTCTGAGCACAAGCATGGTCGCAACGCGCATCAGTTCAGTTGGCGCAGACGCTGGAGTAGGTCGAGAGATTCGGTCCGGACAAGCCGAAGCTGCTGCCGGTCTGCAGGCACTGCGTCGTACGATCGCTGAACGTATTGAGCGGCGGAGGCACCAGCACTCCCGGCGACGGAGGCTGCATCGCCGGCGGGTTGATGTTCGTGCTCGGGGTCGTGGGCAAATTCGTGGACGAGCCCGGCACCGTGGGCAAATTCGAGCCGGCCAACGCCGGTACGTTGCCGACCGGCGGGTTGATGTCCGTGCTCTGGATCGTGGGCAGACTCGTGGAACCCGGCAACGCCGTTCCGTTGACGAACGGGCTCTGAATCATCGGCCCATTGACGACCGGCGCCTGCCTCGGTGGCGCAAGCGGAGCGGGAATTGGCTCTGGCAGACCAGGGAGCGCCGGAAACACCTGCGCCGCGGCGACGCCGCAGCCGGCAAGCCAGGCAGCAATCAAGGCTATGGCAAAGAGAGGCTTCATGGCTACGTCCCTTGCTGTCGCGTTTCGCCCCCACGGCATCAAGCCCCACCCCACATCTATTCCTCCCGGCGAAAGCGGCTTGACCTGAATTGCTGCGATCAGCGCGATCTTGCGCCCACCTCCCGGCGGCGACGGGACACCCGATCAGGTCTCTCTCGAGACGTCGAACGCCCGTTTGCCTTTGCCCGTCGGTTGTCAGCAATCGGGAACAAGGCGCCGCACAAACAGCCAAGCAATCCAAGGCGCAGAGCTTAGATGTTGGGTCAGCGGACATTCACCGCTCGCACCGGCTCGAAAACGATCGACAGGAGAGAGACCCATGATCACCAAAATCACCTTGGCGCTTGCTTTGACGATCGCTGCTCTGGCCAGCGTTCCGGCTTCCGCCGGCCCGCGGCATCAATGGCAGGTCGCCGGCAACTGCCAGGAGGACCTGGGCTACGGCCGGACTTCGGGCTGGGGCTGCGGGTGAGCCGCCCCGCTTCTCGCCATACCCGGCCGCTTCACACACACAGCTAAGGAGATACGAACATGAAGACGCTTGCCATGAAATATCTTGGCGCTCTCGGGTTGGCCGCCGTGCTGACGCTGACCGCCGCCTCGTCCTCGTTCGCGCAGCGGCACGACCCGAACTGCATTCCGCAATACGACAGCTCGGGAGCGCAGACCGCCCCGTATTGCTAAAGGCATCGACGCGAAACACCAGGTTGAAAGGGCCCGGAGAATACCCGGGTCCTTTCATTCGTTTGGGCTCGTGTCGAAAGCCAAATTCGCTGCGCATAAAGTTTGCATAATTTTCGATCGTCGGCTCGTCACTTTTTGATTGTGTGGCTGCGAGCTTCGAAACATTGCTTTTCGGTTAGGCGCTTGCCGTCTCCTGTTGCACGCAAAAGTGAACTTCCGCGCACTCGCCGGTTCGCAACGCGATGCTCATCTGATGGGAAAGGCTGCAAGATCAAGAAAGAGGATTCGTCGCTCAAAGGAGGGAGACCGGGCGCCAAGATCAGGAGACCCTCGTCATGAGTGAGTTGGATGCCGACGCTTCGGGTATCGTTCTGCCCGTGGTTCAATTTACGCCGTCAGACATTGCGCGCCGTCATATCGCGACATGGAATGGACTTCAGACCGAGGCGGTCGAGCTCGTGCGGCGCGAGCCGTTTCACTATGGGTTCAGAGCGGACCGCCATTTGCTGATCATGTGCGAGCGTTCCGAACGGGACGACGGCGAGACGGTCGTTGAAGGTCTGCCGAAGTCGACCTTGCACAAGATCAGCCGCACCATGAGCTTCGTCCCGGCCGGTCACCAGTTCTGCGGATGGCAGAAGCCGAGGATGCTCACGCGCGTCACCTACTTCTACATCGATCCGCGTGGACCGCTGATCGACCCGGAGCTGCATTTTGCCGAGACCGAGCTCAAGCCCCGCCTCTTCTTCTTCGACCCCGACTTGTGGGAAACGGCGCTCAAGCTCAAGGCGCAGAGCGAGCAATCCGGCCCCGGCCAGCGACAATACGTGGAGGCGCTCAGCATCGTGATGGTGCACGAGCTCCTGCGGCTCAACAACGGCACCGCAACCGCAAAGACGCACATTCGCGGCGGCCTTGCCAGCTGGCAGGAGAAACGCGTGGCGGAATATATCGAGGAGCATCTGCCGGAAGACATCTCGCTCGCGGCGCTGGCCGATATCGCGCGGCTGAGCCCCTACCACTTCGTGCGGTCGTTCAAGCGGTCGTTCGGTCTGCCGCCGCACCGATATCTGAGCCACCTGCGCATGCAGCAGGCCAAGTCTCTGCTGGCAGACCCCGCGATGTCGGTGACGCAGGTTGGATTCAATCTGGGCTTCAGTGATACCAGCTCGTTCACGACGACGTTCCGCAAGCACACGGGACAGACCCCGACTGCGTATCGGCGCGGTCTGGAGTGACCGCATCCGCCTCCGGCACGTCCGTTGGCCGAACAAGCGAACAAGACGTTGGCACTCGGTCGGGCGATCGGGCCGTCAGCGACGCCGCATTCGGGTCAGCGGCAGCTCGCCATGACGATCGAAACCATCGGCGCAAGATCGAAACAAACATGGCAATCCGGGCGGAGTGCGGCTGAGCGCCTCGTCCTAGCCTGTGTCGGGGACCGGAGCAGCGCTCGGGAACCGTTTGGAACTTGGCACACGGACGGGACCATGGACGATCACCTCAATCCGAAAATCGGCCGCCGCGACATCCTTCGCGTGCTCGCCGTCGGAGCTGCCGCATCCGCCACCAGCGCTTGCACGTCGGCGGATGCCGAAGACTCCGCCAAGAGGCCAAGCTTTCCCGACAGGCGCAAGGCCCGTTATCAGGCCAACTCCCCCGAGGTTCAGACGTTCTACCGCGTCAACCGCTATCCCGCGAAGTAACGGAGGCGAACCGTGCTGATCAGACGGAAAGGTCGGGAGGTTGGTTTAGCCGCGCGGGCCGCCGCACTCCCCGCGCAAGCCGACAAACGCCTCGATCGCCGCGACTTCCTGCGCCGTTCCGGGCTCGCGGCCGGCGGCCTCGCCGCGCTCGGCACATTGCCGCTGGCCAGCGTTCGAAAGGCGCAAGCGGGCCCACCGCCTCCTCCGGGCGCTGCCGTTACGATTCGCAAGAACGTCTGCACCCATTGCTCGGTCGGCTGCACCGTGATCGCCAAGGTCGCGAACGGCGTGTGGACCGGTCAGGAGCCGGGATGGGACAGCCCGATCAATCGCGGCTCGCACTGCTGCAAGGGCGCGGCCGTCCGCGACGATGTGCTCAGCGAGCGCCGGCTGCGCTACCCGGTGAAGCTGGTGAACGGCACCTGGAGTCGCGTCTCCTGGGACCAGGCCATCGACGAGATCGGCGACAGGCTGATGGAGATTCGCGCGACGTCGGGCCCGGAGTTGGTGTACTGGCTCGGCTCGGCCAAGTTCACCAACGAGGCCGCCTATCTCAACCGCAAGCTTGCCGCCTTCTGGGGCACCAACAATTCCGACCACCAGGCGCGCATCTGCCATTCGACGACGGTCGCCGGCGTAGCCAATACCTGGGGCTACGGCGCGATGACCAACAGCTACAACGACATCCGCAACGCCAAGACCATCATGGTCATGGGGGGCAATCCGGCCGAGGCGCATCCGGTGTCGCTGCAGCACATTCTCGAGGGCAAGGAGCTCAACCGCGCCAACATGATCGTCATCGATCCGCGGATGACACGCACGGCCGCGCACGCCACCGAATATGTCCGGGTGCGTCCCGGCACCCACATCCCGACCATCTACGGGATGCTGTGGCACATCTTCCAGAACGGCTGGGAAGACAAGGAATTCATCCGTCAGCGCGTCTATGGAATGGACGAACTCCGCAAGGAGGTCGACAAGTGGCCGCCCGACGAGGTCGAGCGCGTCACCGGGCTGCCGGAAGCCCAGGTCAAGCGAGTCGCCGAGATATTTGCCAAGCAGCGGCCGTCGACGCTGATCTGGGCCATGGGCCAGACCCAGTTCACGGTCGGAACGGCAAACGTCCGCGCCAGCTGCATCCTGCTGCTCGCCACCGGCAATGTCGGTCATTACGGCAACGGCGCCAATATTTTCCGCGGGCACACCAACGTCCAGGGCGCAACCGATCTCGGCCTCGATGTGACGACGCTGCCGCTGTACTACGGGCTCGACGAGGGCGCCTGGCGGCACTGGTGCCGCGTGTGGGAGGTTGACTACGACTGGATGCTCTCCCGTTTCGTCGACAAGACCTTCATGCAGACGCCCGGCATCCCCAGCACGCGCTGGTTCGATGCCACCCTCCTTCCGAAGAATCAGGTCGCCCAGCCCGACACCATGAAGGCGATGTTCATCATGGGACACGGCGGCAACACCATTGCGCGCATGCCGGAAGCGGCCCGGGGGATCGAAAAGCTCGATCTCCTGGTGGTGTGCGATCCTTATCCGACGACCTGGGCGGTGCTCTCGGAGCGCAAGAACGGCACCTACCTGTTGCCGGCCTGCACCAGCTTCGAGATGCATGGTTCGCGAACCGCCTCCAACCGTTCGCTGCAATGGGGCGAGCAGATCGTGAAGCCGATCTTCGAGTGCAAGAACGACTACGACGTGATGTACATGTTGGCCCGCAAGCTCGGCTTCGCCGACCGGATGTTCAAGAACATCAAGGTCGAGAACGGCGCCGTGTCGGCCGAAGACATTCTGCGCGAAATCAATCGCGGCGGCTGGTCGACCGGCTATTGCGGCCAGTCGCCCGAGCGGCTCAAGGCGCACATGGCGAACCAGGCCGAATTCGATCTGGTCACGCTGCGCGCGCCGAAGGATGTGCCCGAAATCGGCGGCGACTACTACGGTCTGCCGTGGCCGTGCTGGGGCACCCCCGAATTCAGGCATCCCGGCTCGGCCGTGCTCTACAACACCAGCCTGCCGGTGAAGGAGGGAGGCGGCACCTTCCGCGCGCGTTTCGGCGTCGAGCGCGAGGGCGTAAGCCTGCTTTCGGATGGCTCATACTCGCAGGACTCCGAGATCAAGGACGGTTATCCCGAGTTCACGCTTGGGGTGCTGAAGAAGCTCGGCTGGGACAAGGACCTCACGCCGACGGAACTGGCGGTGATCCAGAAGGTCAATGCCGCCAATCCTGACGCGGTGTCATGGTCGATCGACCTCTCGGGCGGCATCCAGCGCGTGGCGATCAACCACGGCTGCGCACCGTATGGCAACGGCAAGGCGCGCACGGTCGCCTGGAACCTGCCGGATCCCATTCCGGTCCACCGCGAGCCGATCTATACGCCGCGGCCCGATCTCGTCGCCAAATATCCGACGCGGCCGGATGCACAGCAGTTCCGTGTGCCCAATATCGGCTTCACCGTGCAGAAGACGGCCGTGGACAACGCGGTGGTGAAGCGCTTCCCGCTCATTCTCAGCTCCGGCCGGCTGGTCGAGTACGAGGGCGGCGGCGAGGAGACCCGCTCCAACAAGTGGCTCGCCGAGCTCAAGCAGGACATGTACGTCGAGATCAACCCGGCGGATGCGGCCGAGCGCGGCATCAAGGACGGCGCCTGGGTCTGGGTGACCGGTGCCGAATACGGTTCGAAGACGCGGGTGAAGGCGCTGGTCACGGAGCGCGTCGGCAAGGGCGTCGCCTGGATGCCGTTTCATTTCGCCGGCTGGTTCCAGGGCGTCGACCAGCGCAGCAAATATCCCAAAGGCAGCGATCCGATCGTGCTCGGCGAGAGCATGAACACGCTCAGCACCTACGGATTCGATCCCGTGACCGGCATGCAGGAGCCCAAGGCCACCCTCTGCCAGATCAGAGCGGCGTAAGGAACGTCACCATGGCTCGGATGAAATTTCTCTGCGACGCGGACCGCTGCATCGACTGCAACGCCTGCGTCACCGCCTGCAAGAACGAGAACGATGTGCCGTGGGGCATCAACCGCAGGCGCGTCGTCAATATCAACGACGGCAAGCCCGGCGAGCGCTCGGTGTCGATGGCGTGCATGCACTGCACCGACGCACCGTGCGCCTCGGTCTGTCCGGTGAGCTGCATCTTCTCGACCGACGACGGCGTCGTCCTCCATTCGAAGGATCTGTGCATCGGCTGCGGGTATTGCTTCTACGCCTGTCCTTTCGGCGCGCCGCAATATCCCAAGGTCGGGAATTTCGGCTCGCGCGGCAAGATGGACAAATGCACCTATTGCGCCGGCGGCGGCGGCACCGAGGTGCCCGGCAGCATCGAGGAATACAACAAATACGGCGCCAACCGGATGCTCGAGGGCAAGCTGCCGCTGTGCGCGGACATGTGCTCGACCAAGTCCCTGCTTGCAGGCGACGGCGAGATCATCGCCCAGATCTACAAGGAGCGCGTGATCAAACGCGGATACGGCTCCGGCGCCTGGGGCTGGAGGACGGCCTATCGCGAGGAGATCGTGACGTGAACGGCCGGGTGAAAGGCCCCAACACCGGGGCACGGGCGATGGCTTCGCTGGCACGCCTGCGCTTCGTCGTCGGCGCGCTGGCGGTCTGCACCCTGATCGCCCTCGGCACGCCGGCATCGGCCCAACAGGGAGCTGGGGTCGTCGATCCGGACGCGAGCGTCGTGAACGAGCAGCAGCTGTTGCGGCAGTTTCCGCGCATCGAGGGGCGCATCGACATTCCCAACCAGACGGCGGGCGTGCTCGAGCAGCCCGCCGGGCGCACCTGGGATTACTTCCACCAGGTCACGTTGCATTGGATCGGCGCGATCGTGATCCTCGGAACCCTGGCCGGATTGGCAGCGGGCTATGTCATCCTCGGACGGATCCGCATCTCGGAAGGCCGATCCGGACGCAAGGTCCTTCGCTTCCGCGCGTTCGAGCGGTTCGTGCATTGGCTCACGGCGGTCTCTTTCATCGTTCTCGCGCTGACCGGCCTCAACATCACGTTCGGGAAGCAGTTGCTGCTGCCCTTGATCGGACCCGACGCCTTCAGCGCGTTCTCGCAGGCCGCCAAATACGCCCACAATTTCATGGCCTTTCCGTTCGTGGTCGGGATCATTCTGATCCCGGTCATGTGGCTCAAGGACAATATCCCGGACAAGGTCGACATCGAGTGGTTCAAGCAGGGTGGCGGCTTCATCCCCTCGAAGCATGCTCCCGCGCGCCGCTTCAACGCCGGCGAGAAGCTGGTGTTCTGGGGCGTCCTCGGCGCCGGCGCCGCGGTCTCGGTATCCGGCTTTCTGCTGCTGTTCCCGTTCTACCTCACCGACATCGCCGGAATGCAGATCGCGCAGGTCGTGCACAGCATCGTCGCCGTCCTGTTCGTCGCCTTGATCCTCGGCCACATCTACATCGGCACCCTTGGAATGGAGGGCGCATTCGAGGCGATGGGGACCGGCGAGGTCGATTACAACTGGGCCAAGGAGCATCACGACCTGTGGCTCAAGGACGAGCTCGCAAAGAGCGGGCAGGACCGGCCCGCAAGGCTGCCGGCAGCGACAGCCGGCCGAGTGACGTCCGCAGAGGCGCCGACCCGGCATTCGACCTGCAATGGCGCAGCCCGCCTGAGATAGGCGATCGCACATCGCAGCCGAATCTCATCGTAGGGGCGCCCGCGCACGCCGCCGCGGTTGTCATGCCCGCGAAAGCGGGCATCCAGTACGCACCGGCGTCGCGGAAGTGTCCGGCGTTTACTGGATTCCGGCTCTCGCTTCCCTGCGTTCGCTCGGCCGGAATGACAGAGAAGGGGGTGAATGGGCAGCAACAGAAAGTGCTCGGCTCCAACGGAACTGGCACGCGCTGACGAAATCATCGAGTGAGCGCCGGCACTCGTCGCCGTTGGAGGCCAAAACCTGCCCTCGCCTTGAGCCAAGTGCAGGCCCGGGCGGCACCGAACGGTGGTCAACTCGCAACTTTGGAGCGTGCGCCTTTATACACCGTCTCACGTAACGTAGTCAAGCGCTAATTTCCTAACGTACTAGATTGTCGCGCTGGGCTAAACCACCGGCCGCGGACGCACCGTGAGCGGCCACCAGAACTCGATAGATTTCAATCATTTATCGCTTTGCGCTCGCGCGGCCGCGCGCTGAACGCGCGGTCGACGGGTCCACGCCAATGCGGAAACGTGCGCCTCTTAAACTATTATCACGTAACGTAGTGACTCAGCAAACGCGGCGAGGGACACCTGACCTGTCCCGCGACTGTCAAATCGCTCCCCTGCCGCCATTTTTTCTGCATCTTCTCCGACCACAAGCCTCCTTGCCTGGATATGCAGCCTTGCAGCTTGAAGCCGTTCCCGGCTTGCCGCGCTGGAAAAACACGGGATGACGAATAACGCTCTCGGAGCGGCCGTTTTGACCGCCGCTCTTGCAGTCTCCAGTCAGGTACTCTCGCGCGCGCCTGCACCGCTTGTTCCTACCGCGCTGGTCGAGGACGTGAAGAGCACGTCGGCCGACGTCGAATTCATGGACTATGTCGGCCTGGGCCAGGTGATCAAGCTCGAGCCGAGCGACGTTCTGGTGCTGAGCTATCTGAAATCGTGCGAGCACGAGACCATCACCGGCGGAACGGTTCATGTCGGATCGGTCAAGAGCGACGTGGAAGGCGGCAAACTCGTCCGCATCAAAGTGCCCTGCAACGGCGGCAACATGAAGCTCAGCCCCGAGCAGGCCAATGCCAGCGGTGCATCGTCGTTCCGCCTGCAGAGCGCGTCATTCGAAACGATCGTCTACGCGCTCCCTCCGGTCATCCAGATTCCCAAGGTCCGTGGCGGCGAAGGCCGCACCCTCGTCATCGAGCGGACGAACCGCCCGAACGAGCGCTTCGCGGTCGAGATCGACGAGTCGCTGGCCAACGGCGGCTTCTACGATCTCGCCAAGGCAGACATCCGCCTGCGGCGGGGCGCGCTCTACACCGCGACGCTTCGGAAGCCGAAAGTTCACCTTCAAGGTCGACGCCAAGGCCAAGACCGGCAACGCACCGGTCGTCAGCCGGCTGCTGCGCTTCCCGCCAGGGTGAGCGTCGGCGGCGCGCTCATGCACGGACCCCGGCTGCGCGCTGCATTCGCAGTCCTCCTGATCGCCGTCGCTGCGAGTGTCGGCGCCGCGTCGCCGGCGCTGGATACGCTGCGCGGCTTGTCCATTGATGTTCTGACTGCACTGCGCTGGCGCATCTACGGCAATTCGCACCCGCCGGAGACCTCCGCCGTGGCCGTCGTCGCCCTTGACGAGGAGACCTTCCGCACGCCGCCGTTCGAGGGCACGCCGAGCGTCACCTGGACGCACGAGATCGGCCAGGTGCTGACCGCGATCATCGACGGCGGCGCCAGGGTCGTCGGCTTCGACGTCATATTTCCGACTTCGATCGAGCAGTCCGCGGTGCCGTTCGGCGAAGACACGCTGGGGGCACGCGTGCGCGGCTTCGACCGCGATTACCTGCGCGCGCTGGCGCTTGGCGCCCGCGCCGGCAAGGTCGTGCTCGGCCAGGTTCAGCATCAGGATCGTCCGCTGCTCCCGTCGCCCGGGCAGCGCGCGGCGGTCGGATTCGGCCGCAACATCCGCGCGCTCAATGTCCACACCGATCCCGACGACGTGATCCGCCGCGTGCCGATGGGCTTCGAGGTGGACGGCGAGACAGTGCCTTCGATGGCAGCCGAGCTTGTCGCCCGCGGGAGCGAGCCGGGTTCCGACGGCGCCCCTCCGCGGCTGCCGCGCCAGGCGCCGGACACGCTCACCCTCAACTTTCAAGGCGGCGCCGACGACATCCCGACATATTCCCTTGCCGACCTGCACGCCTGCGCGTCGAAAGGCGACAAGGATTTCTTCAAGCGCCATTTCGGCGGCAAGATCGTATTGATCGGCACGGTGCTGGACGTCGAGGATCGCAAGATCACGTCGAAGCGCTTTGCGACCGCGCCCGAAGGCGCGCGGGCGGAGCGCTGCGCGCTGCCCGTTCCTGTTGCGAGCCAGAAGTTCACCCGTGATTCGATAGCTGGTGTCTATATCCACGCGACGGCGGTGAACAACCTTCTCCGGAACGATGGCCTGATCGAATTCGGCCGTATCGGCGCCGCGGCCTCTTCGTTTGCGTTCGCCGCCCTCGCCACCATGGCCGCCCTCACCTTCGGTCCCGCACTGGCGGCCTCTGCCACGATCGGCCTCGCCATCGCCTGGATCGCGGGAGCGACGGTGGCGCTACGGTACGCGCTGGCGCCGCCGCTCATCGAACCTCTGATCGCCGGCGTCGCGGCGCTGCTCGCAACCATCGGCTACCGTTTCGTGATCGCGGACAGCGGCAAGCGGCTGCTGCGCCAGAGCTTCGCGTTCTACCTCGCGCCGGCGCTGATCGAAAAAATGTTGGCGTCCAACAGGCCGCCGGTCCTCGGCGGCGAGATGCGCAACGTCACCGTCTACTTTTCCGACATTGCCGGCTTCTCCTCGATTGCAGAGAAAATCCCGCCGGCCGAACTGGTGGCCGCCCTGAACGAATATCTTTCGGCGATGACCGACGAGATCGAGGCGCATGGCGGCTTCGTCGACAAGTATTTCGGCGACGCCATCGTGGCGGTGTTCGGTGCGCCCCTCGACGATCCGGATCACGCCAGGAACGCCGTGCATGCGGCGCTGCGATGCGCCACGTCGCTCGGCGCGCTCGATCGCTTCAACGCGGCACACGGCGGCGGCACGGTGCGCCAGCGCATCGGGCTCAACTCCGGCGAGGCGCTGGTCGGCAACATCGGCTCGCGCCGGCGCTTCAACTACACGGTGATGGGCGACGTGGTGAACCTCGCCTCGCGGCTCGAAAGCTCGAACAAGCTTTACGGCACGACGGTCATCGCTTCGGAGGCAACGGTGGCGCTGACCGGCGGGGCGTTTGCCTGGCGCGAACTCGACGCGATCCGCGTCATGGGCCGCACCCAGGCGGTGCGGATTTTCGAGCCGCTCGGCATGGCAGATCAGGTCGCGCCTGACCTGATCTCCCGCGCACAGGCCTATGGGAAGGGGCTGAGCCGTTATCGTGCGCGCGATTTCGCCGGGGCGGCCGAGCAATTCGCCTGTGTTGCGGGCGACGATCCGGCCGCGGCACTATTCCTGGCGCGGGCTCGGCAGCTCGCGCAACACTCGCCCGGCCCTGACTGGGAACCGGTCCATGCCCAGGAGGAGAAATAGCGCTGCAATGCGCGCAGCGCCCTGTCGCAATTCATCGGGCCCGGTCGTTGTTCGCCCGGAAAGAGTAAGAGCGACACCTGCGAGCGGAACCATCGCGTTGCGCGCCCGCCCGCGCCAATCCGGGCGCGCGCACGCGGCTACAAACGTCGAAGCGCGGGTTTCATGTTTTCTTGCCGCCCATCCACTGCAGGTCCATGCCGGGCGTAATCAGCTCAAGCCCTTGCTTGTGGCTGTGACCGACCGGGAATGTCTTCATGCCAGCGGGGTGAGCCCGACGTGCCGTGCTGCCGCGCATTCCATTCGTGCAGGGAGTTGTGCGCTGCTCCACCTTCAGGTCCGGAAGCTGGCGCGCGAGGCTTCGATCTTCGCCGTGCTTCTCACGCAGTCGCTGAATCTCTTTCTGACGTCCTTTCCAGTTCACGCTGATGTCCTTGATGATTTGTCGGAACGCGAAACTCAATTAGGCATTCCAAGCCGGATGACAAGCCGGCGGTGGAACGCCAACTCCCGTGGGATTTGGCGTTTCAAAGCCGCCCAGCGACCTGCCCGGCAGGCGACGCGCGCTCACTCGATCACCTCATCAGCCAGCGCCAGCAACTTGCCCAGTGCCGCCGGTCTGCATGGGCAGTTGTCTCGTCATGACCAGAAGCTCCTTTTCCGCTTTGATTCGCGATATGTTGCCCACTGGCCAGGCAAGCAACCGGAGGAGGCTGTTCATTCATGAGCCGATCGAGTTGCCGGCGGTCTCCGCACCGCCCCTCAAGCGCGCACTGCATCGCAGCGCTGATCCTGACAATTTTGGCCCTCACATCCGCGCTCGACGCCCGGGCACAATCGAATAGCGTTGCTTCGCTGAAGCGCTGCGGGGATTTCAAGGGAATGTCCATTCCGGCGAGCGACATCAAGCTGCCGACGAATGGGGCGACGATTGTTTCGGCAGATCACACGCCGGTTTCACAACCCCGTCCGGATCCGGATGGCGAATTCGGGTTGCCGATTCCCGAGCGCTGCATCGTGCAAGGCCACATCAACTCGATCGATCCGGCCGCGCCACCGATCAAGTTCAACGTCAATCTGCCGATCAATTGGAACGGTCGCATTCTACAGTCTGGCGGTGGCGGCATGGGCGGGGTCGTCATCACGGCTCCGGACAAGAAGGCCGCCGCTCGCTTCGACCCGATCCCGCTCGATCGGCCTTATCCGTTGACGCTTGGCTATGTCACGTTCGGCAGCGATGGCGGCCATGAGGGCAGCGACGTTGCGTTTATGAAAAGCGATGAGGCGCTCCGCAATTGGGCGGCGGATTCGATGAAAAAAACCCGCGACATCGCCGTGACCATCGTCCATGCCGCCTACGGGCGATATCCCGAGCGCATATATTTCGCCGGCGAATCCGCCGGCGGGCGCGAGGCACTGATGGTGGCGCAGAAATTCCCGGATGACTACGACGGAATTATCGCCACGTCCCCGGTCTTGAGCTGGTATTATATCCATCTGGCCGACAACAACATTCGCGACAAGCTCATCCAGGGCTGGCTCGACAAGAAGTCGATCGCGCTGATCGCAGGCAGGACACGGACCTCGTGCGACGAGGGAGACGGCCTGAAGGACGGCGTCATCGCCCGCTATCTCGAATGCCCGAATGACGCGGCGGCGCTCCGCTGCCCGGATGGCAAGCAAAACGAGGGCTGTCTAACCGACGCTCAAATTGCCTCGATCAACGCCATCCGCGAGCCGTGGTCGATGGCCGTGCCCATGGCGCACGGTGTCTCGCGGTATCCGGGCTTCGGCGTCACCGGTGACGAGGATGGAGAGCGATATCAATACGCTTTCTATACTGTCGGAACGGACCAACCATCCCACCCGCTCGAGCCAGGCCGGGGCTTCGAGCGGGGCCGCGGGGCAATCCTCAATTTCGCAGCCCTCCTGATCCGGCACACGATCGCGCAGGATTCCACTTTCGATCCTTACCTGTTCGATCCGCGGCCCTACGCCAAGAGAATTCAGTATCTTTCGGGACTCTTCGACGCGACCGATCCCGACCTATCGAGATTCCGCGCGCGCGGCGGAAAGGCCATCATCCTTCAGCCGTCAGCGGACAATGCGGTCGGAACGCCGATGGTCGCCGAATATTACAACAGTGTCGTCGCGAAGCTCGGTCAACAGGCCACCGACGACGTGCTCCGTTTTTTTGTCGCCCCCGGCGGCGGACATAACGTCACAAAGACGTCCCAGGTCGACGTTCTCACGTTGCTGACAGAGTGGGTCGAAAGGGGACAGGCGCCAACCGATACGCAGATTGCCTACGATATCGATCCGGTCGATCTGAAGACGGTGCGAACGATGCCCGCGTGCAGGTACCCGTCATACGCCCGATACAACGGTTCAGGCGATCCGAACAGTGCCGCGAGCTTCACCTGCACAGGCCGTCCTGACCCGTTGCAGTTCAACATCGAACGCTAGTCCCGGCCGATGATCAGGGGCCGGTTCGGACTTATACGCCCGCAGGTCGCGAGGTGATTACCGCCGTGGTCGCGCGCGCCGCCCGCCGGAGCCCTGATACGCCGGGTTCCGAACGCACCATGCGCCGGTGCCTGGGCCCGCCGTCATCATGCACTGCTGGTAGGAGGTGAAGCCGCAATTCGTAGCGCCGCCAAAGCCGTAATACTGCGCACACCAGGGACGGTTGGCCTGGGCGGCGGCGGGGGACGCGTCGAGCGCGATGAGAAGCGGGACAACGAGCAAACCAGAAGCGATCGTCTTCATGGTAACTCCGAACTGTGCCAAGCGCGGCTTCCACCATGGTCCGATGCCGCGCCATCAAGAGTGTTGCGCCGGGAGTCCGGCAATTGCCGGCCGTCCAATCGTCGAGCGGATCAGGACGCGCGGGACCATCTGCTGACGCTGTTCGGCTTCGACAGATGGCTTGGGCAGCAGAAACAGCAAAAACGCCACCGCCCCGCGCGCCGCACTGACAATGCACAACCGGGTACGGATGTTCCAATGCCAAATTCTCTTGAGTACGCGCAAGCCAAATATTGCGGGGCGGGCCAGCCGAGCAGCGTGAAACCACGTCAAGGAAGCGTCGATCGTAACTGGCTAAGCCCTGCTAACTCCCACTGGACGCGCTCACGCCACTGCCGATAGATCCCTGAAAACCGATGAACCCGGAACCATCAGAGACGAGCCATCCAGATTGGCTGACGACTTCGCCAGAAGGGTGCGCCCGCCCGATCATGAACAGGTTACCGACCATCGGCCAGCCATCCGGGCCGAAGTTGCCCTGCGCGTCTACCCACCAGCGGCCGGGGATCACGTTGCCCACCAGCGCGCCCAGGCGTTGAACGTCGAGCGCGTGCAGTTCGCGGCCGTTGACAAACACGCCGGTGTTACCGTTGGAAGCGTCTGGCCTGAGCGGGCCGCCTAGATCGAGTCCGGCGACAGCGACGCCGGCCTGCGGGCCACCTTCCATACCCCACGCGCCGCACGCCCGATCGTACCAATAGTGCCCGTCTGGCACGCTCACTCGGTACGTCTGATCGATGGAATGAAGCTGCTCGTCGCTTAGTCGCACGCGATTGATGAACACTGATCGCGTAAACCCGCCCGGCACCGCTTCCGGCTCGGACGGCCTGCCGGCTTGGGCTTCAATCTGCCCACGCAACTGTTGCGCCTGTTCCTTGACGTGGTTCGATTGAAATGGACCGAACCCGAAGCTCGACGCGTCCAGCTTGACGTGCGTCGAGGAGCCAGCACTAGCCAGCGTGATGGTCACCTCCGCCGGGTTAGTGAAACCCATTGCGAGTTGGGGCGTCTCCACGCATACGATCGACGTCGCCTGCCGGTCGGTGATGCGCCATCCGGCACTGCTGGCCGCTCGCTCGCAGGCGGCCTGGCATCCAGCCATCGACATATGCAGCATAAACTCCTCGCTGTGACTGGACATTCGTCGCCTCCCTTGCGTGGCGATATCGTTCGGCACGCTTGAGCCCTTACGCGCAAACCTCTTGAAAAGGGTGGCTGCTCGCGCCTCATTCCACCACCATTCCGGCATCGTGCCTCACTCATTCGATCACCTCGTCGGCGCGGACGAGCAAACCGGTGGGAATTGTCAGGCCAAGATCCTTTGCGGTCTTGAGGTTGATGACTAGTTCGAACTTGGTCGGTAGCTGGACGGGCAAATCCGACGGCTTCTCTCCCTTGAGGATGCGGTCGATATAGAGCGCAGCTTGCCGGAATTGGCTGGCCATATCGGTGCCATACGACATGAGTCCGCCCTCGGCCGAAAAGAAACGGTAGGGGTACATTGCGGGCAAGCGATGCTTTGCCGCGAGGGCAATAATCTGCCCGCGATGGCGCACGACCCCGGCGGTGGGAACCGCTACAACGGCCCCGTTCGGCTCCGCCGTGAAGCTGGCAAAGGCTTGCTGAATGTCCATCTCGCTTTGCACCGGAGACGGGACCAGCCCGACTCCCAGCAACGAAGCCGCGGCCTCCATCGCGGTCACGTATTGGACGCTCGACGGATTTCCTGCTTCGAAGAAAACCGCCACTCGGGTGAAGCCAGGCGCACTCTCTTTGAGGGCCTGGAGCCACTTGCCACCGATCGCGTAGTCGAAGGAGGTAAAGCCGGTGATATTGCCGTTGGGACGCGCCAGGTTGGTGACGAGGCCCAGCGCCACCGGATCGCCAACCTGCGTGAAGACGATCGGGATCGTGAGGGTGTACTGCCTAAGGTGCACGGCGGAAACCGCCGTTGCCGCAAGAAGCGCATCAGGTCGCAGCCCGACGAGTTCCTTCGCCAGCGGAGACATGTGCGCTGTGTCGCCACTGCCCCACCGATAGTCGATCCCGAGATTTTTGCCCTCCGTCCAGCCCAACTCTCGAAGCCGAGTTGTGAACGCTGTTATGTAGGAGCGCGCTACCGGGTCGCTTTCCGCCTGCGACAACAGCACGCCGATTCGCCGCATCCGATCCGGCCGTAGCTGCGCGCGCGCCGCGAGCGGCCACGCCGCCGCGCCACCGAGCATCGTGATGAACTCGCGCCGCCTCATTCGATCACCTCGTCGGCACGCGCGAGCAGCATCGGCGGAATTTCGAGACCGAGCGCCTTGGCTGTCTTGAGGTTCAGGATCAGCCGCAGCCGCGTGGGCTGCTCAACGGGGAGATCACCCGGCTTTTCGCCTCGTATGATGCGATCGACGTAGCTCGCCGCTCGCCTCACCAAGACCTCTATGTCCGGGCCATATGACATTAGCCCCCCTTCGTCGACGAAGTCGCGCCAACCGTACAACGTAGGCAGGCGGTGCCGCGCGGCCAATTCCATGATGCGCGACCGGTTCAAAACTGCGAAGCCATGGGTGAACACCACCAGCGCGTCGGCACGCTCGTCCTTGGCCGCCGCAAAGGCTTGCTCAAGGTCGTCGGGATGGCCCGCGGCCAGCAATTGCAGCGTTACGCCGAGCATCGTTGCAGCGGCCTCGGTTTCCTGCATCTCCAATCTCGTTGCAGGCTCCCGCGGGTTGTAGAGGACGCCGATGCGATTGGTCTTCGAGAATGCCTTGCTGAGCAACTCAAGGCGTTTTGCGGCCAGGTCTGTGGACATGTACGAGAAGCCCGTAATGTTTCCACCCGGTCGAGCGAGGCTCGGCACCACGCCGTCTCCAACTGGATCGCCGCTGAACGCGATCACGATTGGCACCGTAGTCGTCGCTTGTTTCGCCGCCCACACCGCCGGCCCCAAAGCAATGATTACATCGACCTTGCCCGCAACCAGCTCTGTGGCAAGCTCAGGCAGCCGGTCCAAGACGCCGTCGGCCCAACGGTAGGTAACGGCGAGGTTTTCCCCCTCGGCGTATCCGAGTTGGCGGAGCGCATCACGGAACTGACTTACGCGAACATCTTGCGCCGCTGCGTAATTGAGGATGCCGATTCGCGCCATTTTGGCAGGCTGCTGCGCGCTCGCCGCCAGCGGCCAGCTTACTGCCGCGCCGCCGAGCAGCGTGATGAACTCGCGCCGCCTCATGCCGAACATGGGGCTCCCTCCCACGGGTGCCGCCGCCAATCATACCAGCCAGGGACCGCCGGCGCTGGCGGTCTGCCGCGTCTGGAGCCTGCCGGGGGCCGCGTCAGGAGGTCCTTGGGGAAGACCTGAATCGTTCTGAAACGAGCCTTTTACAAACTGCGAAAAACGCCTGAAATTGCTGTTGATCTGTCAATGAGTTAGGAGTCCCATTGTTAGGTCAATTAAGTCGCGCCTCGATTTTGCAAGGTTTGGCACGAGACGCTGGCAGCGTCACTGTTGCGACGAGGCGCGGGGGTTTAGGGCATGTGCCGTGTCCGCTTTCGGGCAAACCGGACATCGAGCCAATACCGCCGAATGACCGAGTCTGACCCTAACCGGACGAGGAGACCGCTGGTGCAACAGCTCGGATCACTGGCTGATAGTAGCCAGTTTCATCGGGCGCTAGAACACGGACATCATCGAAGCCAGCATGCACCGCCAAAGCCGCGACATCACTCGGAGTGATGGCCCTGTATTGTCCGACAAAATGCCGAGTGTGCCAGCCATCTGACATCTGCATCGTTATGAACAGATGCACCACATAGTGACGATTATCCTGCCAGTCCCAAACTTGGTGCACGAACCGGCGAAACTTGCCGTCGGAATACAGTGAGGCAGGCGTGGATGACGTACGCTGGGCCATCAACGGCGCGTAGTCGCGCAAGCTCATGAGCATGATACCGCCGCTGCGCAGTCGGGCGCGGATCGTATGTAGAGCCTTCGTAATGTCGTCGTCGCTTTGAAGGTGCGGAACCGCGTTATCCATCGCGATGATAGCGTCATACGAATCGATCGGCGCTGTGGAGAGGCTCCGCATGTCATCGACTCGGAACTCAGCCTTCATGCCACGCGCGGTTGCTTCGCGTCGCGCACGATTGATCGACGCGTCGGAGGGATCGGACCCTTCGACGCTAAAGCCGAGCATTGCCAGACCAATCGCCTGCGTTCCTATCCCGCAAGCGCAATCAAGGACCCGCTTGCCGTTGGCAGGAACCGGCAAGAGGCGGGCAAGCACATCCCGCTGGCGCAGAATGGCAGCGTCCCAATCATCGAAGATGAGGTGAAAGCTCTCGGCCAGTTCATCGTAAAAACTATCGTTCACACCAGACACCCCCCGGCCCCCTTCAAGACGCGATCGCTCGCGCAAGGACTAGTTGGTCCCGGGCAAATTGCATCATCGCGGCTTCGCGGAAGTCAGCCAGCTCAAGCACCTTGGATGCCATCGGTGCTCCCCGTTCAGTCTATATCTTGTGGGCAAAGTAGATCGCGGCCGAGCACGCCGCCACAAGTATTCGGAGCCGCCGCGCGCAGCTCGAATGTAAAGCTTTCGCGCCGCGCCCGGTTTGTAAGTCGCTCGGAAAACCCGTTAAGGCGCAATGCGGCGCGGGGAGCCCAACTTTATAAGCCAGAGCACAAAATCGAGCAAAATCAAAAATAGGCTCGCTCCGTTCGGCCGGCTATGTCCTGCATTCAAGGCCGGCATGTGCGCAATCGGCGCAAGGAAGAGCAACGCACGGCAAGAACGGCTAAACCGACCGGCCTTTCGTCCGCATGTGAAAGTAAAATTGGAGGAGACGTCACATGAAAATCCTGATGACCAGACTGGCGATGGTGGCTTCGGTTGCGCTCGCGACGATGAGCGAGGCCGAGGCGGCCTATACCCAGGGCTCCATATCGGAGGCGGCTTACGTGCACCGGCATCAGGCAGCGCCGGCCCAGGCCAATCCGCAGGCGAACGGAAGCCCCCGCGTCATGCCCCCGAACTCCGTGGTGACCGGCAACCGAGTGATCGGTCGCGATCCCGACCCCTTCATCCAGGAGGAAATGCTGCGGCACTACGACTCGGGCTGGCCAGACTGACCACGAAAGTCGCGCAAGCCCGGCGCCTTGCGCCGGGCTCTGCACCTGCTCGTTTCGCTCCGGCTGAGACCGCCGACGGACGTCCAGCGGGGGAGCGGCATCCATCCGGAGCTATCCGGCGGACGTACGCTCGAGGGTAGGCTGCGATGCCCCGTCCCGGTCCGGCGGCCGCGGGCGCGTCCGCCTGGTCAACCGGTCCAGATAGAGAAACACCACGGGCGTGGTGTAGAGCGTCAGCAACTGGCTCAGCGCGAGGCCACCGACGATGGCATAGCCGAGCGGCTGGCGGATTTCGGAGCCGGCGCCGGTGCCCAGCATGAGCGGCACTGCGCCGAGCATCGCCGCCATGGTGGTCATGAGGATGGGCCGGAAACGGAGCACGCAGGCCTGGTAGATCGCCTGCTCCGACGTCAGGCCGCGGTTGCGTTCGGCCTCGAGCGCGAAATCGATCAGCATGATTCCGTTCTTCTTGACGATGCCGATGAGCAGGATGATGCCGACGATCGCGATCACGCTCAGGTCGAAGTGAAACGCCATTAGCAGCAACAGCGCACCCAGGCCGGCCGAGGGCAAAGTGGAGAGGATGGTGATCGGATGGATTATGCTCTCGTACAGCATGCCGAGGATGAGATAGATGACGACCAGCGCCGCCAGCACCAGGATCGGCGTACTCGAAAGCGAGGCCTGGAAGGCCTGCGCGTTGCCCTGGAAGCTTGTCGCCAGCGACAGCGGCTTGCCGAGCTGCTTTTCGACCTGCTGAATGGCGGTAACCGCCTGCCCGATCGAATTCCCGGGCGCAAGGTTGAACGAAATCGTCACCGACGGGAACTGGCCTTGATGATTGACCACCAGCGGCGCAACCGTGAGTGCGCTGTTGACGAGAGTCCGCAACGGTACCTGCTGTCCGGACGATGAATTGACATAGATGTTGTTGAGCGCCTCGGGGCCGAGCTGGAATTTCGGATCGACCTCCAGCACCACGTGATACTCGTTGTTCATCGTGTACATCGTAGACACGATCCGTTGCCCGAAGGCGTCGTCCAGCGTGTTGTCGATGGTCGACGGCAGGATGCCAAAGCTCGAGGCGACCTCGCGATTCACGGCGATATCGAGCAACGGCCCGGCATTCTCCTGGTCGGTGGTAATGTCGGTGATGCCGGGTATGGCCTTGATCTTGTCGAGAAAGAGCGAGGACCAGTGACTGAGTTCGCCGGGATCGGAATCGGCCAGCGTGTACTGGTACTGGGTCTTGGCCAGGCGGCCACCGATGGTGATGTCCTGCGCGGCCTGCATGTAGAGAGTGATGCCCTGGATGCGCGCGAGCCGCGTCTGCAGTCGCCGGATCACCTGGTCAGCGCTGACGTCGCGCTCATCATGCGGTTTGAGCGCAATAAAGACGCGGCCGTTGTTGATCGTGGTGGTGCCGCCGCCGGCGCCGATCGCCGCACCGACCGACGCCACCGCGGGATCCTCCAGCACCGCGTCGAGCACGGCTTGCTGGCGCTGTGCCATGGCGGAGTAGGAGATGTCCTGGGCCGCCTCGGACAGCCCGATGATCAAGCCCGTGTCCTGCTGAGGAAAGAAGCCCTTGGGAATTACCACATAGAGGTAGCCGGTCAGCGCGATGGTGCCGAGCATCACCATGAGCGTCGTGAAGCGATGCCGCAACACAACCTTGAGGCCGGCTTCGTACACGTGGAGCAGAAGATCAAACCCGCGCTCCGAGACGCGGTAGAGCCATCCATGTTCCCGACGCTGGGGTTTGAGCAGGCGCGCACACATCATCGGCGTGAGCGTCAGCGAGATGAGCAGCGAAAGGACGAGAGCCACGCTGACGGCAACCGCGAATTCGCGGAACAGCAGCCCGACGAAACCGCCCATGAGGAATAATGGAATGAATACCGCGATGAGCGAAAGCGTGATCGACGCAATGGTAAAGCCGATCTCGCCCGCGCCTTTGAGCGCAGCGTCCAGCGGAGTGGCGCCCTCCTCCACGTGGCGCACGATGTTCTCGATGACGACGACGGCGTCGTCGACCACGAAGCCGACTGCGATCGACAACGCCATCAGCGAGAGATTGTCGAGGGTGTAGCCCAATACATAGAGCACCGCGAAGGTGCCGACGAGCGACAGCGGCACGGTGACCGCCGGAATGATCGTCGCCCAGAAATTGCGCAAGAACAGGAAGATCACCATCACCACCAGCGCGACCGTCAGCAGCAATGTGAACTCGACGTCGCTGACCGAGGCGCGGATGGTCTCGGTGCGATCGGAAATGATGTTGACCTTGATGGCGGACGGGATCGAGGCCTGCAGCACCGGCAGCATGTCCTTCACGCGCTGCACCGTCTCCACCACGTTGGCACCGGGCTGGCGCTGGACCGAAAGGAGGATCGCGCGCTGGTGGTTGAACCAACCCGCGACCAGATTGTTCTCCGGCGCGCTGATCGCCTTGCCGACGTCGCGCACGCGCACCGGCGAGCCGTTGCGGTAGGCGAGGATCAGCGAGTCGTAGGCCTCCGGCTTGAGCAGCTGATCGTTGGTGTTGAGCGTGTAGGTCTGCCGCGGACTGTTGAGCGTGCCCTTGGGCTGATCGACATTGGCCCCGCTGATGATGTTGCGGACGTCTTCCAGGCCGATGCCGCGCGCGGCCAGCGCCTGGGGATCGACCTGAACGCGGATAGCCGGCTTCTGCTGGCCGCCGATGCCGACCAGGCCGACGCCGGATATCTGCGAGATCTTCTGCAGCAGGATGGTCTCGGCATAGGCGTCAACGGTGGTCAGCGGCAGGGTATCGGAGGTCAGCCCGAGCACCAGGATCGGGGTATCCGCCGGGTTGACCTTCCGGATCGTCGGCGGATACGGCAGGTTGGGCGGGAGCTGTGCCGACGCCGCGTTGATCGCCGAGAGCGTGTCGCTGACCGCGCCGTCGATTGCGCGGCTCAAATCGAACTGCAAGGTGATCTGCGTGAAGCCGAGCGCGCTCGCCGAGGTCATCTGGTTGAGCCCCGGGATTTGCCCGAACTGCGTCTCCAGCGGGGTTGCCACCGACGACGCCATGGTCTGCGGATCCGCGCCCGGCAGCTGGGCCGAGACCTGCAGCGTGGGATAGTTGACGTTCGGCAGCGCCGCGACCGGAAGCAGCGGATAGGCAGCGAGACCGGCCAGCAACAGGCCGATCATCAGCATCGCGGTCGCGATCGGGCGCGCGATGAAGGGCGCGGAGATGTTCATGGGATCGGGATCTGCTGCGCGCTCTGCGCCGCGGCCTCCGCTGCCGCCTTGCCGTGCAGAATCCTGACATGGCTGCCGGCCTGCAGCTTGTACTGGCCGTCGACAACCACCTGATCGTTCGCCGCCAGGCCCGAATCGATCAATGCCTGGCCGCGCATGATCTGCGCGATCTTGACGGGGCGTACCTGCACGGTGCTGTCGGGATTGATCACGTATGCGAAGGCGCCCTGCTGACCTTGCTGCACTGCCGACGCCGGAACGGTCAGGCCGTTATGCCGGGTATCGAGCAGGAGCCACACATCGATGAGCTCGCCCGGCCAGAGGCGATGCGCCTGGTTGGGAAATGCCGCTTTGAGCCGGATGGTGCCGGTCGTCTGCAGGATCTCGTTGTCGACGAGGGTGAGCTTGCCTTCGTCGAGTTTGATCGTGTCGTCCTGGCTGTAGGCCAGCACCGTGAGCGGGCCCTTGGCCATCTGCTGCTGAATTTGCGGCAGGTCGGTCTCCGGCAGCGTGAAGATCACCGAGATCGGCTCGATCTGGGTGACCACAACGAGTCCGTTCGGATCCGTCGGGTGGATGATGTTGCCGATGTCGACCTGTCGCACGCCGGTGACGCCGTCGATCGGCGATGTCAGCCGGGTGTAACCGAGTTGCACGTTGGCTGCTTCGATGAGCGCCTCGTCCGCCTTGACGGCGCTCTGCAGCTGCGCCACCTGCGCGGTCTGGGTGTCGATCAGTTGCGGCGTGGCCCAGCCCTTGTCGCCGAGCTGGGTGTAACGGTTGAGGTTGCCTTGGGCGTTAACAAGCTGGGCCTGATCGCGATCGCGGGTGGCGGTCACCTGATCGAGCTGGGCCTGGTAGGGGCGCGGGTCGATCTGCGCCAGCAGGTCCCCGGCCTTTACGGTCTGCCCCTCGGTGAAGGCGATCTGCGTGATCTGGCCCTGGATCTGGCTGCGCACCAGCACCGTATTGTAGGCGATGACCGTGCCGACGCCGCGCAGATAGATCGGCACGTCGTGGCTTTCGACCGCACCCGCCACCACCGGTATCACCGGGGCGGCGGCCGGCTGCGGCGGCACACGCCCAAGCGGGAATCGGTGCGTGGCTGCAAGGCCGCCGCCGATCGCCAGCAGGGCGATCAGCACAACAGCAGGAATGGCGATCGTTCGTCGCATCAGAGTGACCCCCTGCGCATGGAAGCGGCTCAGCAGGAGCCGGAAAACGTCGATACTCCACCCGTCGTCGAAGTTCCGATCCCCGACGGCATCGATCCCGACGGGCACGGCGTGCTGCCACCCAGCGTGGAGAACGGTGCCGACGGATTGGAGGTGAGAACATCAGGGGGTGGGCTCAGGCCTCCCACGCCCAACTCGGTCGATCCCAGCGGAATGCCGACGCGGGCGACCGACGAAGGCTGACCCATACCGGTGGGCGACGAAGCTGATGCCGCAGGTCCTGCCGTGGGATTGGTCGCCAGTCCGGCGCATGTCCCGGACGCGGATCCCGCCATGCCGCCGCCATCGAAGACGGCGCTCGAGCCGGATGACGATCCGACCGTTCCCGATATCCCGGCGCTCGGCACTGCAGTGCCGAGAAACGGCTGCTGACTCGAACCCGCCATGGTCGAGCACCCCGTGGCGCCGCCGAGCGAGGGCACCAGGGGCGATGCGCCGCTTGTCATCGGACTTACGCCCGGCGACGAGAGCTCGGTGGCGCCCATCGGAATTCCGGTGGGGCTTACCGGCGAACCCGGTCCGATTCCAAGCGGCGAGGTCAAACCCAGCGGCGGCGCCCCGATGCCGCCAACCTGTGCCGCGGCCGGGCTGCAGCCCAGGAGCGCCACCGCCGCGATGATTGTCAGGACGCGTGACATCTTGGCTCTCTCCTCTTCAGCGCAGCTGCCCCTGACTGGTGGTTCGCACCTCGCGGCGATCACTCACGGCACAAGAGGCCGCTTCGGAAACCTCCGGGGTCGCACCAGCTCGGTGGGAGCTCCAAACCATACCTACGCACGAGGCCGGCGACGTTTTTATCGGGATTGCGCCGAGTTGCCCGGTCTTGCGCCGATCCAGACACGGCCCCCGGCCGGCGGACCTGAAGGCCCGCCGGCGTTGCGCTTTCATGTGAGGCTGCGGTGATACGCGGTCGGCGTCTGGCCGGTGGTCTTGCGAAACGCCGCGGTGAACGAGCTGGTCTCGCTGAAGCCTACCGTCAATCCGATGTCGGTCACCGACGGCGACGGCTTCGCCAGCAGCATCTTGGCATGCTCGATGCGCCGGTTGTTGTGATAGCGGTGCGGCGGCACGCCGAAGGATTGCTTGAACGCCCGGCAAAAATAGAACGGGCTCAGCCGCACAAGCTGAGCAAGCGTGGCGAGCGGGATCTGCTCAGCAAGGTGCTCCTCGATGTACCCGGAGACGATCCGCTGCTGCCAGGCGGCGAGCCCACCCCGAACCGGAGCGTCGATGCGCGGAGCGCCGGCGTCGAGACGCACCAGCTCGTGCATGAGCACGACCCCGAGCGCTTCGAGATAGAGCCGGTTGTCCGAGCCGCCGCTTTCGATCAAGCGCTTGAGCTTGAGCGCGGTATCCCACACCGAGGCATCCTCGAAGAACAGGCGCGGAGCCAGCGACCCGTTGCCGACGCCGCTCTCGGGATGGGTCGGCATCTTGGCGGGATCGAAATAGAAAAACACCGCACGCGTCAGAACCCGCGGATGCTGCCGCTCGCGATATTCGTGGCCAGCCGGCACGAAAGTGAGTTTGTGCTTGAGGTCGCGCAGCTTCGATCCGGGCAAGCCCTCGACGACCGTTTCGCCGTCGCTGCGCACGCCCTGCTCGTACACGACCAGCAGATGGTGCCGTCCACGAAAGCGGAACTCACTCGGTTCGCGCCGCGTCGCCTGCACGATCTCCGCTGCCATGCCGTCCCAAGCTACGGCGCGGCGCTTTACGATATTGGCAGGGGAGATCGCCACCGCCGGGTTGATCGCGCCGATCGCAATCTGGCCTTGCAGCAGTCCAGGCGGGCGATCGATGCTCGCGCTTGTGTCCTCGTCGGTGCGCGAACGGCGGTCGAAGGGCAGCACTTTGGCGCTTGCGGGCGCCGTTGGCGGACATGGTCCGAAAGGACGGTACGCGTTCGTGGACGGGGAGTTCGCTAACATCACTTCCACCTCTGACGTTCGAGTCCGTTGGATTGACTGGTCCAGCCCGGGATTGACCGTCTCCACCCTGGGCATGAAGCTAGTTCCAGCGAGGCGGCAGGCTCCATCCTACGGAGGTTGATTCTGGCGGCGTATTGGTTTGGGACACCCATACCTAGGTTTAACGGCGGATCGCGGCGTGAATCACGCCCGGTCGAACGGGCGGGCATGCGAGGCCCCTGGCACCACGTTTCAGTGCTGAAAGAATTGGGATTTCAGTGCGGAAAGAATTGGAGCTGCCGCGAGCGCAGCCGCTCAGGTCCGGTAACCGGCCTTTTCCAGGGCCGTGGCGAGGCACTTGATCAGCGTCGGACCGTCGAAGGGCTTGGTCAAGAAACAGATCGCACCGGCCTCCAGCGCGCGCGTGCGCACGCTTTCCTCGGGAAAGGCGGTGATCAGAATGACCGGCAAATCGCGCCCCTGGGCGCGCAGGAAAACCTGCAGCTCGACCCCGCTCATGCCCGGCATTTGCACATCCGCGATGAGGCAGGAGGTGTCGTTTATCTCGGAGGATCGCAGAAATTCGTCGGCCGACGAAAACGTATGGGCGACATAGCCCAGGGACCGCACGAGCCGGTTGGTCGCGATGCGGACGGAGGCATCATCGTCGATGATCGAAACCACCGGAACTCGAGACAAGTCGATCAATCCTTCGCATGAAATTGATGCCCTCTGGAGCAGGGTCACCGGCACACTGCGCCGGAAAGGAGCGCCACGAAATCATACTTAGGTTTGGGCACCCTGCGGTTTGGCACGACGAACGCCGAGCAGCTCCGCCATCCTGACCAGGTCGGCCAGCGACCTCGCACCCATCTTCTTCATGATGTTGCCGCGGTGGATCTTGACGGTGATTTCGGCGAGCCCGATCTCGGCTGCGATCTGCTTGTTCATGAGCCCGGACGCGACCAGGGCCAGCACCTCCTGCTCACGCGGCGTCAGCGCCTCGAAATGGGCCTTGAGATCGGAGAGCACCTTCGCGTCCCTGCGCCGCTTGCGATCGCGCTCGATCGCCGCCGAGACTGCATCAAGCATGTCCTGGTCCCGGAAAGGCTTGGTGAGGAAATCGACCGCACCGGCCTTCATGGCACGCACCGTCATCGGGATATCCCCGTGTCCGGTCATGAAAATGATCGGGATGTGGATGTTCGCCTTCGCCAGTTCGGCTTGAAAGTCGAGCCCGCTCGGACCCGGGAGCCTGACATCGAGGACCAGGCAGCTGGGTACGTCCGGAAGCTTGCTCTGCAGGAATTCCGGAGCCGAGGCGAAGACCTCCGCCCGCAGACCCACGGAGCGGAAAAGGTTGCTGAGCGCATTGCGGAGCGACATGTCGTCATCGACAACGAAAACCATCGGCTGCGGATCGGACGCGTCTGGCATCACTCACCATCCTGCCCGGCCGCCGGCCGGGCCGCCAGGCCGGTTCCTTGCGTTGCCGGCAGTGTAAACGAGAATGTGGCGCCTGGGCCGGCATTGCGGGAAGCCCATATCCGGCCTCCATGTCCTTCGATGATCGAGCGACAGATCGACAGTCCCATGCCCATGCCGTCGCGCTTGGTGGTAAAGAAGGCGGTGAAAAGGTGATTCATGTTCTCCGGGGCGATGCCCACGCCGCAGTCCTCGACCTCGATCACCACCTCCTCCGCCTCGCCTGGGCGCGATCGGATCACGAGCTCGCGCGCGCGGTCCGTGACGGACGCCATGGCCTGGATCGCATTGATCAGCAAATTCATGATGACCTGCTGCAGCTGGATGCGGTCGGCGACCACATCGGGCAGCGCGGGGGCGAGCTCCTGGCGCAGCGAGACGCGATGATTGAGCACCTCGCGCTGGACCAGCAAAATGACCTCACCGATGACCTCGTTCAGGCGCAACGCCACCCTTTGCGGCTCGTCCTTTTTCGAAAGGGCACGCAGCCCCGAGATCACTTCGCTGGCGCGCAAGCCGTCGGCGATCATGCCGTCAACGGCTCCCCGCACCTCGTCGAGCCGCGGCGGGTCGTAGCCGAGCCACCGCAGGCAGGCTTCACCATTGGTGACGATGGCCGCAAGCGGCTGGTTTACTTCATGTGAGATCGACGCGGTAAGCTGCCCCAGCGTCGTGACCCGGCTGACATGGGCGAGTTCGGCCTGCGTCTGTTGCAGCGCCTCGGTCATCCGATTGCGCTCGGTGATGTCCATGATACTGACCAGCACGCACCCCCATGAGTTTGCCTCGGGCGGAAACGCTATCGTGAAGAGGACGGACAGCTTGTCGCCCTTGAGGGTGCGCAGGGAGGTCTCGGCTTCGAAAAGGGTCCGCCCTTCGGCAATGGCGATCAGTTCCTGTCGGAACACCTCTTCGGTCTCCGGCACGAAGATGTCGTGCAGCGAGACCAGCAGCTCCTCCTTGTGCCGGGCTGCCAGCAGCTTGAGCGTTGCATCGTTGACGTTGACGATCCTCACCATCGTGATCGCCTGCCGGACGAAGTCGGGATTTTCCGCCAGGTATCGTGCGAAGTCCCGCACGCCGCGCGCCTTGAGATCGTCGATGGCCGCCTTGACCTGAGAGAAGTCCTCTTCCCAGATCGATACACCCGCCGTCTGGAAGATGTTGCGATATCTCCGTTCGCTCTCGCGGAGATCCGAGTCCACCCGTTTGCGCTCGGTAATGTCGTTGTTGGTCTCCAGCGTCCCGCTCGGCCGTCCCCGCTCGTCGTGCTGCAATGACCAGCGGCTCGCCACGGTGACGCGGGTACCATCCCGCTTGGTATGGACTAGCTCCCCCTCCCACCGGCCGGTGCGGAACAGCTCGGCCATGATCGCGTCCAGCGGTTCCGGAAACACGGTTTTCATGAGCTGGTGCGAGACCTTCCCGATGGTCTCGTCCCGTGACCAGCCATAAAGCTCCTCAGCCCCGCGATTCCAGTAGGTGATGACGTCTTTCGTGTCGCGAACGAAGATTGTGTCATGCGTGAGATCGAGAAGCCGAGCCTGTTCGCGCAGCACCGTGTTGGCTGACTGGTTTTTCAACGCGAGGAAGGTCGTGGCTACGATCGCCGACATGCTGACAAGGCAGCGCACCAGCGCAGTGCCGAACGAAAGCCCGTGCGAGAGCAGGAAACTCAGCATCGTCAGCGCCACGCAGCCCGCGGCAACGAGAAGGACACCGCGCCGCGAAAAAAAGTTGGCCGCCACCAGCACGATGATCACGTAGAGCACTGCGATGGCGATATCGAGGGTCGTCGCCGTGTCGACGAGAAAGATGGCGACCGTGAGCGCAATGGCAGCGGCGAGGACGATCGGAGACGAAAATACCGGGAACGGCGACTTGCCACGCATCTCACGTGCGTCCATTGCAGTTCTCGTGTGTCGCCGCGCCGTCGACATGGCAGGTGGGTCTTGCGCCGGTGGGGCCGCAGGCGCGCTCATTCGCAGGTTTCTCGGTATCACCGTGGATAGAGGTTTCATCATATCTGATCGGCACGGATCGCATGAGTCCTCCAACGCGACCCATCGCTCGATTTTGTAAGGGCCACGCCAAGATTGAACAAATCACAGCAAGACCACCAAAGTCACTTTCCCGTCAATCCGGATAGTACGACAGACCTTCATTCCTTTGCGCTTGGCTGCCGTCGCAGCATCGGGGCCAGCGCAGCCAGCGCCAAAGCGTCACACGAGATGCAGTGTCTTGCCCGAGCCGACGGGCGCGCAGTCGCGGCAGCGAACCAGCTCCAGCTCGCCTGAAACTTGAATAACGCAAGCGCGGCCCAATCGCGGCAATTGCGCGAAAGCCGCTTTCGCAGCACAGCCTACACTTCAAGCACCGAGTTCCGACTCAAACAACGGCGCCCTCGAACGGGGGAGCCAATGACGGCAGACACGACATGAAACACTACTTTCTCATGCTGCTGATGAGCACGATCGTTGCCTGTTCCGACCTCATGACAGGTCGGAATGCGAGCAGTCGACAGCGCGGGCGCCTCGTCTTCGGCTGGGCTGGCTCGCGGGCGATGGCGCAGGTGCGTGCCTCGAAGGATTTGCCATGATCGGGCGGTCTCTCTGCGTGGCCGCCTTGCTGCCGCTGCTGGCCGTGCCAGCGCAGGCGCAGGTACCTCCGGCCGCGGAGGTCGAGGTCGGTACCAGCCTGATCTGCGATACCCAGGAGCAAGTCCAGCGGTTCGTTGCACTCTATGACGGCGACGTCGAGAGCGCCATCAACGGCGTCAACGCCGCGGAGCATGATCCCACGGCTTGCGGCGTCTCCACCATGGCTTACGTCCGTGGTCCGCAGCTCGCGACGGCCAGGAACAAGGATGCGGCTTTCGAAATCGTTCAGATCCTGGTCCTCGGCGTCGTGACGGAGGCGGGCGTGAAATCGGTAACCCCCGCACCCTTCTTCTCGCTGTTCGCGATCGACGAGATCCGTACATAGCGTCGTGTGCTGCGGGTTCGTCGCGCGCACACCCGCCACGGCCGGGGCGGTGGGAATCTTTGGCGGGATGTCGATGCCCTCGAGCCAGCTTCACTATTTGCCGCTCCCCCCGACGTTCTTCTCCATTCTCGTTGGGGTGTTCCTCCTACTGGTTGTCCTCATCCAGTTCGGGGTCTTGCGCTACGCCTATTTGCGGATCGGGATCGGTTCGGGCGCCGCCTTCTTGCTGCTCCTCGGATCACTGCTCGGAAGCTACGTCAACATTCCGTTGGCTCAGTTGCCGGAGCAGGAGATCATGTCCGGGCGCGAGATCACGTATTACGGAATGCACTATGTGGTGCCGGTCGTGGTCGACTGGCCCGGAACCGTGATCGCGATCAACGTCGGCGGTGCGCTCATCCCGACCCTTGTGTCGATCTATCTCCTGGTCAGGAACCGCTTGTGGGGACGTGGTCTTCTGGCGATCGCGGGGGTTACCGCCGTATGCCACGCTCTGGCCAGCCCGGTGTCGGGTGTCGGAATCGCGCTGCCGGTGCTCGTTCCCGCGCTGACGACGGCGGTCGTGGCCCTGCTGCTGTCGCGTCCATGCGCCGCGCCGCTGGCCTATATCAGCGGCAGCCTCGGCACGCTCATCGGGGCTGATCTGCTCAACCTCGACAAATTGCAGGGCCTGGGCGCGCCGGTCGCCTCCATCGGCGGAGCCGGGACATTCGATGGGATCTTTCTGACCGCAATCGTGGCGGTGTTGATCGCGAGCCTCTCGCGGCCGTCCCGCGCATCAGCCTCGGTTCCACAACCGCATACAACGAATTAAGCCCGCGCACCATGGCACTGCCGGCTTTCGCTGCATGCCTGCGCACCGCAATGATCGATGACATAGGGAAGCGAAAGAAAGGCCGGTGGCAGAGCGCCACCGGCCCATTGTGTCTACGTCCGCGAAACCAGGGGGAGGGACTGGCTTCAGACGATCCGGCGGGGCGAGCGGGGGCCTGGGAGCGTGACCCGAGCTGGAGCCTAACCGGCGACGCAGACATCGCGTCAAACGTCGATTTGTTAGCGTCGCAGTCACCGACGTTCGATCGCAAGTTAAACAGCCCCGGAGCAGGATGCTTTCCGGAAATTGCCGCGTTTGGCACGCGATTGCCGCCATCAGGCGTGTGCTTCAGCAGATGTAGCGCAGCCGCCGCGGATGAACCCGGTCGGGGAGCCAGCAGGAGGCGTAGCCGTCGTAGCCGTCGTCGAACCAGAGCGGTCCGCCAAAGCCGCGGAGATGTCCGAAACGCGCGACGCCGCCGCGGTGAAATTGTCCGCGGGCGAAATGACTTCCAAGCCGCCCACCGAAACGCCCAGCACCGACCTGTCCACCGAAGTGCCCGCCGCCAATTCCTCTAGCGACATGACCGCCGCCAATTCCTCCGCCGACGTGTCCGCCTCCAATTCCACCGCCGAAGTGTCCGCCGCCCATCCCGCCGCCGAAATGTCCGCCGCCTATTCCCCCACCAAAATGCCCGCCGCCCATTCCTCCGCCGTGGCCGCCGCCTCCTCCGCCGCGGGCGACCGCATCGGTCGTGATCGCAGCGCTTCCCAGCACGATGGCCATCACGACGAGCGCGATTCTGTGCAACGCGAATTTCGTCATGGTCGCTACCTTTCTGTTCGAGATGACGCAGCAATCATCCCTTGCGGGGATCCCGTCCGCGGACGACGCTGCCTCAACGTCATCTATTTCCCGATCGGACCCCTGCTTGCGCGATCTTGTGCCGTCTTTCGCCCGCTTGCGGCGATCGGCGCACGGACCGCACAGGCCATTCCTTCGCCACATTCGAGTTCCGCGCAGCCAATGATGGGCAAGCTGCGCAAGACCAAGCACGTCGGGCCGGCCCGACTTCCCCCGCGAGGACAGCAATCCCCGCCAACAAGCGGCAAGAGCGGCAAAGCATTGCGCCGTTCAGTTGTTATTTCAGCGATGCAAACAGTTCACCACGAGATGGAGACATGCGATGAAGATGCTCATCACCAAAGTGGCGCTCGCGACTTCGGTTGCGCTCGCCACGTTGCTTGCGGCCGAGGCCGCGTACGCCCAGCCGCCGAGGCACCCGGCCGCTCCGCAGGCCTACGATGCCCAGGCCAACCCGGTCTATGGATTTGGTCCGCGCGTGACCGTACGGCCAAGCGATGTCCTCTCCGGCGACCGGGTGATCGCCCGCGATCCGGATCCGTTCATTCGCGATCAGCTTCTGCGCGGTTACGACTCCGGCGGACGCACGGACTGATCATACGACGCTCCGACAAAAAGCCCGGCCCGTTGTGCCGGGCTTTTTCATGCGTGCCATCGGAGGATCGATATCGCCACTTGCTTCGTCGCAATCGCAAGCAAGACGGCGCAACGCCGCTCAAACCGCTCCATGTCCCGACACTACTTAAACGATGACCACTCGCGACATGGAGATTGCAAAATGAAAAAGCTCATTGCCAGAATGGCGATCGCAGCAGCAGCCGCGCTCACGACGCTCGGCGCAGCCGAAGGCGCGCACGCGCAGGGATATCAAGAGATCGCTTTCCAGCGCCATCACGCAGCCCCGCGGGCCGCAGCCCCCCAAGCCTATGATACGCAGGCCAACCCACGCTATGGGTTCGGGCCGCGCGTGACCATCCAGCCAAACGACGTCGTCTCAGGGGGCCGAATCATCGGCCGCGATCCTGACCCGTTCATCCGCGGAGAGCTCCTGCGGCACTACGACTCGGGTTGGCCGGACTGATCGCGAGGAGGCGCGCGAGCATCGGCCTGAACATCCGGAGAACCGTCACGCGCCAACGGCCGGCCCCGGCAGTGCCACATCCCTGGCGATCGGATTGCGGCACCCCTTGCATGTTCATCGCGATCAAACCCAAATAGTGCCGCCCGCGATGAGCATCCTCGTCCCCCTGCCGCGGGAAGCGGAGAGACGGCCCGAGCATGATCTCCATCAATCGCGACCGGCTGCTGGCGGAGCTTCGCGACCTCGCCCGCATCGGACAATACAAGACCGGCGTTCACCGTATCGCGTTCTCCCCTGCCGACATCGAGGCGCGCAAATGGCTCGCCGCGCGCTTTCGCGCCGCCGGGCTCGAGACGTCGGTCGATCGCTTTGGCACGATCTACGGCGCCGCCCCCAAGGTGCAGAAGTCCATTCTTATCGGCTCCCACAGCGATACCGTGCCGCACGGGGGCTGGCTGGATGGCGCGCTTGGCGTCATCTACGCCCTGGAGATCGCGCGGTCCGCTCAGGAGAGCGGGTCCCACCCATCCGGGATCGGCGTCGATGCCGTCAACTTCCAGGATGAGGAAGGCAGCTATTTTCCTTTTCTGGGCAGCCTCTCGCTGATCGACGCCGTCGATCCACAGGCTATGGACGTCGCGCAGTCAGCCGATGGCCACAAGCTCGCCGATGCGGTCAGCTCGGCCGGCCTCTCGGGTGAGCCGCGCCGGCTCGAGCCAGGCCGGCAGATTGCATTCCTCGAAGCTCATATCGAGCAGGGGCCCCAACTCGAGCACTCCGGCAGCCAGATCGGCGTCGTCACCGACATCGTCGGCATCCGGCGCCTGCGGGTCGTCAGCCATGGTCGGGCCGACCATGCCGGCACGACACCGATGACGATGCGGCGCGATGCGCTGGCGCCGATGTTTCGCCTCGGATGCTTTGTCGCCGAACGTTTTCCCCAACTCGCCGGGCCCAACACGGTCTGGAACGTCGGCCGGATCGAGGCGGTGCCCGGGGCAGCGAATGTCGTTCCGGCGCGCGCGCAACTCATCCTGGAATTCCGGGACACCGCCGCAGCCCTGCTCGATCGCATCGGGCAGGAGGTCGCAGGGGAGATTGCGCGCCTCAATGCAGCCGGGGCGGAAATCGAAACGGAGGCAATTACGACGATCGTCCCGACCGCCATGGACGCAAAGCTCGCGACGACGTTCGAACAGGCAGCGGCCGATCTCGGCTATCGATCCCAGCGCATGGCGAGCGGCGCCGGGCACGATGCGATGATCATGGCCAGCCGTATCCCGAGCGCGATGATCTTCGTGCCGAGCATCGGCGGACGCAGCCACGACATCGCGGAAAATACCAAGGACGACGACATCGTCGCCGGCTGCATGGTGATGGCCCGCGCCGTCGAGCGGCTGACCGCAGTCTGACACGAGTGCAGGTACCAAAGCTTCGCGGCCGGCAGCGGCTTGGGGATGAAACGTCGGCGCGCGTGACACTATAGACTTCGATCATCGCGTGCCGTCGATCGGGCTGCGCTGCGGCTGGCCGCTCGCATCATATCCGCCACATGTGCGACCAACTCCCGCTCCTTCATCTCCTCGATCGCCACCGGCAGACGCTGACGCCAGTTCGGATGCTCATCCATCGTGCCGGGCACATTGACCTGGTCGGTTAGGCCCAGGAGGTCCTCGAGCGATATCACCAGCAGCCGAGATGCCGTGTCAGCGAGAAACTTTGCGACCGCCGCAAAGTCGCAGGTGTGCATGCCGTGCTGCTGCAACGCGCGTTGCAGGGCGCAGAGTGCGCTGGCGCGCTGGTCACTGGTCTCGCCGGGATCGATCGCCAGCGCGCGCTTGAGGGCGAGATCCCGGTGTTGCTGCCAGCCGGCAAAGGTTGGAAGGTCGTGTGTTCCGAAAGACACCAGTGCGTTCTGCCGGTAGGCCGCGGGAGCTGAGAAGGCGCCGTCCGGGGCGCGCTCGAACATCATCACCTGGTACGACCATATGCCCCAGTCCGCGAGCGTCTCGCGAAAGTTCTCCGGTACCGTACCGAGGTCCTCGCCGATGACGATGCACCCGTGCTGCACGCTCGCGAGCGCGACGATCGCCAGCAAGGGCTCGAAGGGGCAGCGAATATAGGCGCCCTCAGCCGGCTTCATTCCGTGCGGGATGAGGTAAAGACGCTTGAGGCCGAGGACGTGGTCGAGGCGGATCGCTCCGGCATAAGCCATCGACGCCTCCAGAACGCGCTGGAACGGGGCAAAGCGCCGATCCTCGAGACCGACGGGATTGAAACCAGCGAGCCCCCAGTTCTGTCCTGCGGTGTTGAGGGCGTCCGGCGGCGCGCCGACCGCCGTTCCCGTCAGGATCGCGTCCTGGTCGCACCAGGCGTCAAATCCGTCGCTGCGAACGCCGACAGCAATGTCGAGATAGAGCCCGATCGGCAAGCCATGGGCACGGGCCCGCGCACGACACAGTTCGAGCTGTTCGTGGGCGAGCCATTGCACGAATTCGACGAAGCCCATGTCCACCGCCTCGGTCCGCCGGACGGAGGCGATGACGGTCTCGCTGCCAGTGCGCCACTCGTCGGGCCATTCCCACCAGGGGCCAGGGAATTTCCGCCGCAAGACCTCGAAACAGGCATAGCGCTCGAGCGTAGATCCGCGCTGCTGCCGAAAGCGCTCGAAGCTGGCACGCCTGGGCGCCGCCCCCTGCCGGCAAAACAGCTCGTACGCCGTCCTCAGCGCGTGCATCTTCAGCTTGGCGATGCCGGCATAATCGACGTGGTCGACTGACCGCAGCCGTTCGATCTCCGCGTCCAAACCGGCGGCACGCCGCCCGGGAAACTCCGGCACGGCCTCAAGATCGATATAGAACGGATTGAGGAACAGGCGGCTGCTGGGAAAATATGGACTCGATTCCCGGGGCCGGTCGTCGAACAGCGCATGCAGCGGATTGAGCCCGATGCCGGCAGCGCCCAGGTCGGCGGCAAGATCGATCAGCGCAAGGAGGTCGGTAAAGTCGCCATGCCCCCAGTTGCCGCGTGATCTCACCCCGTAGAGCTGCACCGCCAGGACCCACATCCGGTGCGGCGCTGTGGCGGGACCCTGATAGGCCGCGCGCGGACAAACGACCAAGGACGCGGTCGCGGTCTGGGGGGATTTCGCAGCCGAGACGGCGACGTGAAGGCTGAAAACTCCGCCCGGAAGCCCTTCGGGCAGTTGGAGCCAAGGTGAAGTCGCTTCGCCTTGAGCGATCGCGTCCTGCTCCGACCGGATTTCCCACCGAACCGGCATCCCTTCGGCAGCGGCCAAGTGGATGGTTCGACTGGTTTCGCCACGCACGACGACCGTGCGAGGCAGTATTCGCTCCGGCATCACACCGCGAGCCGCGAGCGAATCGAGGAGTTTCGCGAGGACTTGCGGGTCTACCGATCGCTGCTGGCCGAAGGCATCGCGATATTCCGTCTCCAAGCCCCAATGCGCGGCACGTTCAACAACAGAGTCCATCACGTGCGCACCCGGTTGCCGCAAGGCCGTGCGGCCTCGCCATGCAAGGAAATCCATCCGGTTCAGTCGAGCGACAACCGGGCCCGCGGCGCTTGGTTCCTGAGTTGAGCGACCGAAATACCGGCGAGATCGCTGCAAAGCCGCTATGGCCGACGGCGTCAAGTCGGCGGAACCAAAGCGGGGACCTGTTGGTTCCATCAGCGCCCATCCGCCGTCCGGGCGGGCTGACAGGACGGCCAAGCACCGATTTGCGCCGTGACAGCGAATGTGACGATCCCGTCGGTCGGCGACATATCCGCTCGCCGCATCTACATCGAAGACGTCTATCCCAGCCTGGAAGCGGGGCGGTTCGCGGTCAAGCGCATCGCCGGTGAGGCGGTCGAGGTTTGGGCAGACATTTTCCGCGATGGCCACGCGGTGCTGGCGGCCGAGCTGCTGTGGCGGCCGGAGGCGGCGGCCAAGTGGTCGCGGGTGCTCATGCAGCCGCAGGACAACGACCGCTGGCGCGCCGCTTTCACGCCCGCACGTCCGGGCCGCTATGTTTTCGCCATCGAAGCCTGGACCGACGATTTCGGCACCTGGCGTCGTGACCTGCTGGCAAAGCAGAAGGCCGGCATGGACGTCGGGCTCGAGATCGAGGAAGGGCGCAACCTCCTCGCGGCGCTGAAACCGCGCAAGGAGGCCCATGCGCAACTCATCCGCGACGCATGTCGGCAGGCATCCCTGGACCCCACCTCGCTGACATCCGACGAGCTGGCAGCCGCGGTCGGCAAGAGCGCGCAGTCCGATCTCACCCGCAGCGCGGTTTATCCGCTGACGGTCGACCGGCCGCTGGCGCGCGCGAGCGCGTGGTACGAGATCGTGCCGCGCAGCCAGTCTGCCGTCGCCGGCCAACACGGCACCCTCGCTGACTGTATCGCCCGGCTGCCCGAGATTGCCGCCCTGGGCTTCGACGTTCTCTACCTCACGCCCATTCATCCCATCGGCACCACCAACCGCAAGGGCCGCAACAATTCCTTGAAAGCCGAGCCGGGGGATCCCGGCAGTCCCTATGCGATCGGCTCAGTCCAGGGCGGACATGATGCCGTCCATCCCGCGCTCGGCACGCTCGAGGATTTCCGCCGGCTGATCACCGCCTGCGCCGGTCACGGGCTGGAAGTGGCACTCGACTTCGCCATCCAGTGCTCGCCCGACCATCCCTGGCTCGTGCAGCACCCCGACTGGTTCAAATACCGATCCGATGGCTCGGTTCAATACGCCGAAAATCCCCCGAAAAAATACGAGGACATCGTCACTCCGGATTTCTACGGCAGCGACAGTGACGGGCTGTGGAAGGCTTTGCGCGACATCGTGCTGTTCTGGGTCGAGCAAGGCGTGCGGATCTTTCGCGTCGACAATCCTCACACCAAGCCGTTCCCATTCTGGGAGTGGCTGATCCGGGAAGTTCAATCGGTCGATCCGAACGTCATTTTCCTGTCCGAGGCGTTCACCCGGCCGAAGGTCATGAAGGCCCTGGCCAAGCTCGGCTTCAGCCAGTCCTATACCTATTTCACCTGGCGCACCGCCAAGGACGAGCTGCAGGCCTATCTTAGCGAGCTGACCGGCTACCCCGAGCGCGAATACTTTCGTCCGAATTTCTTCGTCAACACACCCGACATTCTGCCCTTCCACCTGCAGACCGGCGAGCCCTGGATCTTCAAGGCGCGGGTGGCGCTGGCCGCCACGCTCTCAAGCAACTACGGCATCTACAACGGATTCGAGTTGCTCGAGCACGAGCCGATCCCGGGAAAAGAGGAATATCTCGATTCCGAGAAGTACGAGCTGAAGACCCGTGACTGGAACAAGCCCGGCAACATCAAACATTACATCCACCATCTCAATGGATTGCGCCGAAGCAACCCGGCGCTGCAGCAGACCGGCAACCTTCGCTTTGCACAGGTGGACGATCCCGAAGTCATCGGTTTCGTCAAAGAATCGGTCGCCAACGACAATGCGGTTGCCGTTGCCGTAGCGCTGACGAAATCAGGGCCGCGCCAGTTCTGGTTTCATCTCGGCGAGATCGAGATCGGCCCGCCTGCCGACCGCGGCCGCATCAAGGCCATTGAAAATGTGATGACCGGCGAGCGCCATATGCTCGAGTGGGGCGGCGTCCGTTTGCGAATCGACCAGGAGCAGGATCCCGCCCTGCTCTTTCGCTGCTTTGCATGAAGGCGGTGCCGTGAATCTTGTCTCCGACATCAAGGCCGAGACCAAGCTCGACGAGGACGAGCTCTGGTTCAAGGACGCGATCATCTACCAGCTTCACGTCAAGGCCTTTGCCGACAGCAACAACGACGGCATCGGCGATTTTGCGGGACTGACCGGCAAACTGGACTACCTGGAAGATCTCGGGGTCACGGCAATCTGGCTCCTGCCGTTCTATCCTTCGCCGGGGCGCGATGACGGCTACGACATTTCCGACTACCGCCACATCAATTCGGATTTCGGCACGATGCAGGACTTTCGCCGCTTCATGCAGGAGGCGAAGCGCCGCAAGCTGCGGGTCATCACCGAACTCGTCATCAATCACACCTCCGATCAGCATCCCTGGTTCCAACGGGCGCGCCGGAGCCGCCGGACGTCAGACGCGCGCAATTGGTACGTGTGGAACGACAGCGACGATCGTTTTTCGGAAACACGGATCATCTTCAGCGACACCGAGAAATCCAACTGGACCTGGGATGCGGAGGCCGGGGCTTACTACTGGCACCGCTTCTTCTCGCACCAGCCGGACCTGAACTTCGACAACCCGCGGGTGCTCCTGGCCATGGTCCAGGTCATGCGGCGCTGGCTCGATCTCGGGGTCGACGGCTTCCGTTTGGATGCCATTCCATATCTCTGCGAGCGAGACGGGACCAACAACGAGAACCTTCCCGAGACCCACGCCATCATCAAAAAAATCCGGGCCGAGCTCGATGCCTATGCGCCCGGCAAGCTGCTGCTCGCGGAAGCCAATCAGTGGCCGGAGGACGTGAGCGCCTATTTCGGCGACGGCGACGAATGCCACATGGCCTACCACTTCCCGCTGATGCCGCGAATTTACATGGCAATCGCGCAGGAAGACCGCTTCCCGATCGCCGATATCCTCCGGCAGACGCCGGACATCCCATCCAACTGCCAGTGGGCGTTGTTTCTGCGCAATCACGACGAGCTCACGCTCGAGATGGTGACCGATGTCGAGCGCGACTATCTATGGTCGACCTATGCGACTGATCCGCGCGCGCGCCTCAATCTCGGTATCAGACGCCGCTTGTCATCGCTGATGGAGAACGATCGGCGCAAGATCGAGCTCATGAACTCGCTGCTGATGTCGCTGCCCGGCACCCCCATCATCTATTACGGCGACGAAATCGGCATGGGCGACAACATCTACCTCGGCGACCGCAACGGCGTACGCACCCCGATGCAGTGGACGCCGGATCGCAATGGAGGGTTCTCCCGCTGCGACCCGGCGCGGCTCTACCTGCCGCCGGTCATGGACCCGGTCTACGGCTACGAGGCGGTCAATGTCGAAGCGCAGTCGCGCAGCCTGTCGTCGCTGCTGAGCTGGACCAAACGGCTGATATCGGTGCGCAAGTCGAGCAAGGTGTTCGGCCGCGGCTCGCTGCATTTCATCCGTCCGGCAAACCGCTCCGTGCTGGTCTATGTGCGGCAGTATCAGGACGAGGTGATGGTGTGCATCGCCAATCTGTCGCGCTCGGCGCAGGCCGCCGAGATCGACCTGTCCCCTTGGCGTGGCCGCGTGCCTTTCGAACTGCTCGGCCGCACGAAATTTCCCGTGATCGGCGGCAATCCCTACGTGATAACGCTCGCGCCCTACGGTTTCTTCTGGTTTCAGCTCCTTGAACCGGACGCATCGACGATCGAGGTCAAGAGCTCGCCCGCGGAGCTCGAGACGCTGGTCGTAGCAAACGGAATGAAGTCGCTCGCGGAAGGCCGCTCGCGGTCGGCCCTCGAACGCGACGTGCTACCCACCTTCATGGCGGGCCGCCGCTGGTTCGCAGAGCGGGGAAACGCGGCGACCTCGATCCACGTCGCCGCCACGCTGCCGCTGGTCGCGGCCGATCCCGAAGTGGGGCTCGCCATCGTCGGAGCGCAAGGCCGGCACGCAGCGGCAAGCTACCTGATGCCGCTGATAATCAAGTGGGCCCGCTCCGACCGCGATCAGCACAGCCCGACCACGTTGGCTGCGGTACGCCGCGGGCCGCGCCAGGGCACCCTGCTCGAGGCGACCGCCGACCGAACCTTCATTTCGTTCCTGCTCGACAAGCTGCAGGCCGCGCAGTGCCTGGAGATCGACGGGCGTCGCATCGAATTCAAGCCGACCGCGAGCCTGCGGCGCGATGGCGAGCCGCCCATCCGGGACGTGCGGGTAGTCGATACCGAGCAATCCAACACGACCGTCCTCGTCGGCTCCGAGTATGTGCTGAAACTGTTTCGCCGGCTCGAACCGGGCATCAATCCGGAAATCGAGGTCAGCCGTTTCCTGACCGAGACGGTCCCGTTCGCGCATACCCCTCCCCTCCTCGGTTCCGTCGAGCTGGAAGAAAACGGCGTCCGCAATGCCGTCGCCGTGGTGCACCGGTTCGTGGAAAACCAGGGTGATGCCTGGACGGTCACCGGGGCCTATCTCGACCGTTTCGTTGAGGAGCAGCGCCTGCTCACCGCCGAAGCCGCGGGAGAGAGCGACGAGCAGGCCGCCTACATGCTGCGGATGCAGCAAGTCGGCAGGCGGGTGGCCGAGCTGCAGCTGGCGCTCGCCAGCCGTGACGATGTAGCCGAATTCGCACCCGCGGCGATCACGGCCGATGACGTACGCACCTGGACCGACGGCGTTCTGCAGCGGGCTGACCGGGCGCTGGAGCAGCTCGTGCAACGCCGCGCCGACCTCAACGAGAACGACCGCCAACTCGTGGACGCGCTGTTATCCTGCCGGGAGTCGCTTCCGGCGCGGCTGCAGGAACTGCTGCCGGAGAATCCCGACGCTGCAAAAATCCGGCATCACGGCGATTTTCACCTCGGTCAGATGCTGATCGTGAAGGACGACGTCGTCATCATCGATTTCGAGGGCGAACCGCGCCGCAGCATCGCGGAGCGGCGGCGCAAGGCGCCGGCGGCACGCGACGTCGCCGGGCTTATTCGCTCGATCGACTATTCCGCGACCGCAGCGCTCGAGCGCGCGCTCAAGTCGGCCCCCGACGAGCACGGTAAGATCGCCCGTGCGCTCGATCGCTGGCGGGAGCGGTCTGCGGCGGCGTTCCTCGGCGTCTACCGGGAGGCCCTGACGGATCCGAGGCTTTGGCCGGGCTCGCTCGAAGATGCCGACCGTCTGCTCGACTTCTTCCTGCTGGAAAAGGCCTTTTACGAGATCGAATACGAGCTGGCGCATCGACCGGATTGGCTGCGAGTCCCGCTTGCCGGCACCTGGCGAATCCTCTCGCGTTCGGAGCAATCTCCCGAATGAACACGCTCACTCCCGAAGCCTATGCCGTTATCGAAGGGCGCCATTCCGATCCCTTCCGCTACCTCGGCCCACACCTCCACGATGACGTGGCCCTCGTGCGGGTGTTCCTTCCCGATGCCGAGGATGTTGCCGTCGTCGACGAACAGGGTCACGAAAGCGACCTGCGGCGGATTCACGATGCCGGCCTGTTCGAGGGCCGGCTGGCCAACGGTTCACTACACTATCGGGTCCGGGTGCGGTACGGCGACCGGCAGGTCGAGATCGAGGATCCGTATCGGTTTCCGCCGATCCTGTCCGAATTCGATCTCCACCTGCTGGGCGAAGGGACGCACATGCATCTCTACGACTGCCTTGGCGCGCATCCCATGGTGCTCGACGGGGTAGCAGGCGTTGGCTTCGTCGTATTCGCGCCTGGCGCCAAACGCGTGAGCGTCGTTGGCGACTTCAATCTGTGGGATGGACGACGTCACGCCATGCGCGTGCGCGGCAACGGCTTCTGGGAAATCTTCGTGCCGGAGGCGAAAGACGGTACCCGGTACAAATACGAAATCATCGGAACGGACGGCTACATGCTGCCACTGAAGTCCGATCCGCTGGCTTTCGCCGCGGAGCGGCGACCGCAGACCGCTTCAATCGTCATCGATCAGGACAAGATCGTCCGGCCGCGCCCTGCCCCGCCGGGCGTCAACGGCCTGAGCGCGCCCATATCCATCTACGAGGTGCATCTCGGCTCCTGGCGCCGGCGGCCGCATGAGAAGGGCCGTTGGCTCACCTATCGCGAGCTGGCCGAGGAACTGCCGGCCTACGTGCGCGACATGGGGTTCACCCATGTCGAGTTCCTGCCGATCAGCGAGCACCCGTTCGACGGGTCCTGGGGCTATCAGCCCACCGGCCTGTTTGCGCCCACCAGCCGCTTCGGCTCTCCCGCCGATTTTGCCGCGCTGGTCGATGCCTGCCACCGCGAAGGCCTCGCGGTCATTCTCGACTGGGTGCCCGGACATTTTCCCGACGATCCGCACGGGCTTAGTCGATTCGACGGGACCGCGCTCTACGAGCACGAGGATCCGAGGCAGGGGCGTCACCTCGATTGGGACACGCTGGTCTACAACTACGGGCGCACCGAGGTCGCGAACTTCCTGCTGGCGAGCGGGCTGTTCTGGCTCGACCGCTATTGCATCGACGGACTGCGGGTGGATGCCGTAGCCTCCATGCTCTATCTCGACTACAGCCGGCCCGAAGGCGGATGGATCCCCAACAGGCATGGGGGACGTGAAAACCTCGACGCGATCGGGCTTCTCCGACGCTTCAACTCCGAGGTCTTTGCGCGCTTTCCCGAAGCGACCACCGCGGCAGAAGAGTCGACGGCCTGGCCGATGGTCTCCCGGCCGGTGGACTGGGGCGGCCTCGGCTTCGGCTATAAATGGAACATGGGATGGATGCATGACACCCTCGACTACATCAGCAAGGATCCGATCCATCGCAAACATCATCACGGCCAGATCCTGTTCGGACTGCACTACGCGTTTTTCGAGAACTTCATCCTGCCGCTGTCGCACGACGAGGTCGTGCACGGCAAGCGGTCGATCCTCGGCCGCATGCCGGGCGACGAGTGGCAGCGTTTCGCCAATCTGCGCGCCTATTACGGCTTCATGTTCGCGCATCCCGGTAAGAAGCTCCTGTTCATGGGCAACGAGTTCGCGCAAGAGAGCGAATGGCGACACGACCATTCGCTCGACTGGCATGTGCTCGGCAAGCCCCGGCACGCCGGCGTGCAGGCCCTGATCCGCGACCTCAACCGCCTCTATCGCTCGGTGCCGGCGCTGCACGCCCTTGACTGCGATGCCGCAGGATTCGAGTGGCTTGTGATGCACGATGCCGATCGCGGGGTGTTCGCATGGCTGCGGAAAGGAACGCAGACGCACGAACGCTGCCTGGTCGTCGTCAATTTCACCCCGGAGATTTACCGGGACTATCGGATCAAGGTACCGCTCTCCGGAACGTGGCGCGAAGTCCTGAACACTGATTCCGCGGTCTATGGCGGCGGCGACGTCGGGAACGGCGGCGCAGTGAGGACGTTGGATGATGGCGCTATTCCCGAGGTCAGCCTTGTTGTTCCGCCCCTTGCCGCAGTTTTTTTCGTCCCGGAGCCGTAACGTGCGGCTTACCGCGGGCGCGCCGCATCCGCTCGGCGCGACCTGGGATGGCCGAGGCACCAACTTCGCGCTGTTTTCGGCCAACGCGGAGAAGGTGGAACTCTGCCTTTTCGACAGTAACGGCCGGCGCGAGATCGACCGCATCGCCTTACCGGAACGGACGGAGGACATCTGGCACGGCTATGTCAACGATGTAACGCCAGGACAGCTCTACGGATACCGGGTGCATGGCAGTTACGAGCCGGAGCGCGGTTTCCGCTTCAATCCCCACAAGCTGCTCGTCGATCCATATGCGAGGCAACTCACCGGACGTCTGGTCTGGAGCGACGCGCATTTCGGCTACCGCGCCGGCAGCGCGCGTGCCGACCTGTCGTTCGATCGCCGCGACAATGCCCGCGGAATGCCCAAAGCCGTAGTCATCGACGAAGCATTCACGTGGGGCAACGAACGCAAGCCCTCAGTTCCGTGGGAAGACACTGTCATCTACGAAGCCCACGTCAAAGGCATGACCCAGCAGCGGGAGGATGTGCCGCCGGGCTGGCGCGGTACCTTCCGCGCGCTCGCGGCGCCTGCGGTGGTTGAGCATCTAAAACGGCTCGGGGTGACCTCGGTCGAACTCCTCCCCGTCCACGCATTCGTCGACGACCGGCATTTGATCGAACGCGGACTGAACAACTACTGGGGCTATAACACGCTGGCGTTCTTCGCGCCGGCGCCGCGCTACGCTTTGGAAGGAACGCTCGATGCGTTCCGATCCACGGTGTCACGCCTGCACGACGCCGGGATCGAGATCATTCTCGACGTGGTCTACAACCATACCGCTGAGGGCAATCATCTCGGCCCCACCCTGAACTTCCGCGGGATCGACAATACCTCCTACTACTGGCTCCTGCCGGATCAGCCGCGCTACTACGACGACTTCACCGGCTGCGGCAACGCACTCAATCTCACGCATCCGCGCGTGCTGCAGATGGTGATGGATTCGCTGAGATATTGGGTCGAAATCTGCCACGTCGATGGTTTCAGGTTCGACTTGGCGAGCACGCTCGGACGCGGCCCCAACGGATTCGATCGAGGTGCCGCATTCTTCGCCGCCATCCAGCAGGATCCTGTGCTGGCCGGAGCAAAGCTGATCGCCGAGCCGTGGGACACAGGCCCGGGGGGCTATCAGGTCGGCGGGTTCGGAACCGGCTGGTCGGAATGGAATGACCACTTCCGTCGCACGCTACGTCGCTACTGGTCCGGCGAAGGAAATCTCATCGGCGAGCTCGGCCGACGCATGACAGGCTCGGCCGATCTGTTCAATCACGGCAGCCGCAGCCCGCGCGCGAGCATCAATTTCATCACGGTTCACGACGGGTTCACAATGGCGGACCTGGTGAGCTACGCACACAAGCACAACGAAGCGAACGGCGAGCAGAATCGCGACGGTTCCGACGAAAACCACAGCACGAATTGCGGGGTGGAAGGGCCGACCGACGATCCAGAAATTTTGGCATTGCGGCGGCAACTGCGGCGAAACATGCTCGCAAGCCTCATGCTTGCCCAGGGCGTGCCGCTGCTGCTGGCGGGAGACGAGGTTGGCAACAGCCAGAGCGGCAACAACAATGCCTATTGCCAGGACAATCCCATCGGCTGGGTGGATTGGTCTGCGCTCGACCGCGATGGCGAGGACATGACGCCCTTGATCGCCCGCCTCACGGAGCTGCGCCGGCGCTTTCCGCAATTGCGATCGCGGCACTGGGTGGAAGGGCGCCGCGCCGACGGTTCATTCGGTGTGTTGTGGCTGACGCCGCAAGCGACCGAGATGACCGAACAGGATTGGAATTTTCCCGAGGGCCGTTTCCTGTCCTACGTGCTCGGCCCGATGCAAAAAGACAGGCCTCCCCTCTATGTCGTGCTCAACGCCACGCCCGGACCGATCGAATTCGTGTTTCCTACGCTGCCGGGCCAGCAACACTGGACCGTTGTCCTCGAGACGGCGACGGAACCGCGGCTCGGCGCGAAATTCGCCAGCGGATCAAGATTGCAAGCGCCGCCGCGAGCCGTTCTGGCATTCTCGGGGTCGGCATGACGGCCGGCATGTGCTTTGGTGCGCAGCTGCACCAGGGCGGTGTCACGTTCCGCCTCTGGGCTCCCGCGGCGCGACGCGTCGAGCTCGTCCTCGATGGTTCGCATCCGATGACGGCGCAAACGGACGGCTGGCGCGAAATCACGATCCGCGGTGCGAAGGCTGGGACCCTCTACAAGTATCGCATCGATGGCGAGATCGAGGTTCCGGATCCTGCGTCCCACTACCAGCCGCAGGACGTCACAGGTCCGAGCGAGGTGATCGATCACGCGCGCTTCGAATGGCGAGCGGACACGTGGCGGGGGCGGCCTTGGGAGGATGCGGCGATTCTGGAGCTTCATGTCGGGACGTTCACCGCGGCGGGGACGTTTCGATCCGCGATCGAGAAGCTCGACCATCTGGCTGACACCGGCATAACCGCGATCGAGCTGATGCCGGTTGCCGATTTTGCCGGTCGGCGCAACTGGGGTTACGACGGCGTGCTGCTCTATGCTCCGGACAGCGTCTACGGCCGTCCCGACGATCTGCGGCGCCTGATCGACGAAGCGCATGCGCGCGGACTGATGGTGTTTCTCGACGTTGTGTACAATCACTTCGGTCCGGAGGGAAACTACCTTCACCGCTACGCCCCCGCATTCTTTGCCGCCGCGCACACGCCATGGGGACATGCCATCGACTATCGCGTCCCGCAGGTGCGGGCGTTCGCCATCGACAACGCCCTCCACTGGCTGGAACGCTATCGCTTTGACGGGCTGCGGCTCGACGCCGTGCATGCGATCGTGGAACCCGGCGAGCCGGCGCTCCTCTATGACCTCAGCCGGGCGGTCGGCGATCTCGCCGCCGCCACGGGCCGGCACATCCATCTCGTGCTCGAGAACGACGACAACCGCGCGACCTTGATCGATCCGCTCACCGATCCGCCCCGCGGCAGATATCGCGCGCAATGGAACGACGACTACCATCACGCCTGGCACGTCCTGCTGACCGGCGAGGACAAAGGCTATTATCAGGACTACGCGGCCAATCCGCGCGCCGCGATCGCGCGGGTGCTGTCCTCCGGCTTCGCCTATCAGGGCGAAGCCTCCGCCCATCGTCTCGGCCGACGGCGCGGAGAGGCGTCCGGAGCGCTTTCGCCGCTCGGATTCGTGAACTTCCTGCAGAACCACGACCAGATCGGAAACCGCGCCTTGGGCGATCGTCTGTCGGTCGAGGCGGACGAGGCCGCGCTCGCGGCGGCACTCGCGATTACGTTGCTGGCTCCGATGCCGCCACTCCTGTTTATGGGGGAGGAATGGGGATCAAGTCGGCCATTCCCGTTCTTCTGCGATTTTCGGGGATCGCTTGCGGACGCCGTTCGCAAAGGCCGGCACGAGGAATTCAAGGCAGCCTATGCCGAACTTGGCGACGAAATCCCCGATCCGCTTGCGGACGAGACGTTTCAGTCCGCCGTGCTCGATTGGGACGCACGCGCGCAACCGGGTGGCAGCAAGCGGTTGGCGCTGGTACGCGGTTTGCTGGGCGCGCGGCGTGAGATCACTGGGCTGCTCCCTGCTGCGAGCTTTCGATCCGCTCGTTGCGACGCCGTGTTGACGGCAAGCTGGGGGCTCGGCGGTGGCAGGACGCTCAACCTCATTGCCAATCTCAGCGGCGACGGCGTCGGCGCGCCCCGAGAATTTCGACTCGGGCGATCAATCTGGGGCGGCGAGCCGGCGGAGATGCTGCCGCCGTGGTCGGTGTTCTGGGGTATCGGAGAGGGATGATGCTCCCCTCGATCCCGATCGCGACTTATCGGCTGCAACTCACGGCGGACTTCGGGTTCGATCAGGCCGCCGCACTCGTACCGTATCTCCAAGAGATCGGAATCAGCCACCTCTATGCGTCGCCATTTCTGAAGGCGCGCGCCGGCAGCACGCATGGCTACGACGTGGTCGATCACAATGCGCTCAATCCCGAACTCGGCGGCGAAGACGGCTTCCGGCGCCTGTGCGATGCCCTCAAGGCTGCTGACATTGGGTTGATCCTCGATTTCGTCCCCAACCACATGGGCGTGCACTACGCCGACAATCCGTGGTGGCTGGACGTGCTGGAATGGGGACCGAAGTCTCCCCACGCGGCATCGTTCGATATCGACTGGCAGACGCTGCCCGGCCATCCCGGAGGGGGCATTCTGATCCCGATCCTGGGAAGCTCCTACGGCGAGGCACTGGAAAGCGGGGAGATGGCGTTGCGGTATGACGCAAACGAGGGAAGCTTTTCCGTTTGGTATTACGAGCATCGGCTTCCGATCGGCCCCAGTCGGTATGGCGAGATCCTGCAAAAGGCCGCGACCGAAGCCGGCGCGACGGACGAACCGGCGGGACGCAGGCTCCTGGAGCTGGCGGTGCGATATCGCGGTCCGCACAATCCTCCGCGCTCCCAGGCACCAGGTTTCAAGGCCGAGCTCGCTGCGATTCCCGGCGGCGCGGCCGTGATCAAGCGGGGTCTGCGCGCCTACGACCCGAAGTCGGGAGGGCCGGGGGCCGTGCTCGCGCTGCACCACCTGCTCGAACGCCAGCATTACCGGCTCGCGTATTGGCGGCTCGCAGGCAGCGAGATCAACTATCGCCGATTTTTTGACATCAACTCGCTCGCCGGATTGCGGGTCGAGGACGCCGAGACATTTGCCGCCATGCATCGCCTGGTCCAGCGTCTGATCGCCGAGGGCTGCCTCGCCGGGCTGCGGCTTGATCATGTCGACGGACTGCGCGACCCGCATCAGTATTTCCGGCGGCTGCAGCGGCTCATCGACGTCGCGAAGCCATTGGCCGACCGCCGGTTCTACGTGATCGTCGAGAAGATCCTCGCCGACGGCGAGCGCTTGCCGCGCTTTGCCGGGGTCGCCGGGACGACCGGCTATGAGTGGCTCAATACGATTTCGCGCGTGCTCGTCGATGACCGCGGTCTCGCAATTCTGGACCAGACCTGGCGCGAAATCAGCGGCGACCACCGCAGCTTCGATGAGATCCTCATCGAGGCAAAACGTCGCGTGATCGCAAACATCCTCGCAAGCGAGTTCACGGTATTGACGCGTCTCCTCGCGCGCATCGCCTCCGGTCACTACGCCACGCGCGATTATTCCCCCGAGCGCCTTCGCGCCGCATTCGAGCTCTTCATCCTGCATTTCCCGATTTATCGCACCTACGTTACCGGCTCGGGCCCCAGCCGGGAAGATCGCGCCATTATTGAATCGGCCCTGACCAAGGCGCGCGTCGACTGGTTTGGTTCCGACGCCGGCATCTTCGATTTTCTCCGCGACCTGCTCACGCTCGATCTCGTCGCGCGGGGTCGAACCGGGTACAGCATCGCTCGCGCGCGGCGTTTCGCGTTCAAGGTGCAGCAGTTCACTGGGCCGATGATGGCGAAGTCGCTCGAAGACACCGCCTTCTACCGTCATCACCGTCTGCTGGCACTCAACGAGGTGGGCGGGCACGCCGCTGCCGGCGGGCTATCGATCGCGCATTTTCACGAGCGCATGACGGAACGGGCAGCCAAGCTTCCGCACGGCCTGACCGCGACCGCGACGCACGACACCAAGCGCGGCGAAGACGCACGCGCACGCTTGCTCGCCCTGCCGGAGCTTGCGAACGAGTGGACGCAAGGCGTGCGCCACTGGCGTGCGCTCAACGCCAGGCTTGCGCGCGCTGCGGGACCGGGGCGGATCCCGTCCGTCGCGCACGAATACATGCTCTACCAGGCCCTGCTCGGCGCCTGGCCGCTCGAACGAATGGATCAGCAGTTCGTCGAGAGGATCGAGGCTTATGCCATCAAGGCGGCGCGCGAAGGCAAACAGCAGACGAGCTGGCTCGCGCCCGACGAAGCCTATGAGGCCGGCCTCACGGATTTTGTCCGCCGGATGCTCGACCATAATGAATCGGCCGCATTCATCACGTCCTTCGATGTGCTCGCGCGCCGCGCCGCGCTGATCGGAGCGTTGAACGGCCTCGCCCAGCTCGTGCTGAAAACGACGATGCCGGGGATTCCGGACTTCTATCAGGGAACTGAACTGTGGGATTTCGCGCTCGTCGACCCGGATAACAGGCGGCCGGTCGATTTCGCGGCACGAGCGGCCATGCTGGAGCCGAGCGGAGACCTCCCCGATTGGGCTGCGCTGGCAGCGTCATGGCCCGATGGGGGAGTCAAATTCGCCCTCATGCGCCGCCTTCTGGCCCTGCGACGGCAGCTTCCAGAGGTTTTCACCAGCGGCTCGTATCGTCCGGTGGACGTCGTCGGCCCGCATCGCAGCGAGGTTCTGGCCTATGCGCGGCTCAGCGGCCGCAACGCGGTCATCGTTGTGACGCCGCGATTGTTCGGTCGCGCGACTCATCTTGGCACGCGGTGGCCACGCGACGATGCGTGGAACGCATCGCTCAACATCGGACGTTTTTCCGAGATCAGGAACGTGCTTACGGGCCGGACGGCGACGAGCAGGCCCAATCTGCCGGTCGCGGACGTGTTCGACGCGTTGCCGGTAGCGGTGTTGCAGGCGCAGTATCTGCCTGTCCGCGATGAACGCGTCGGCGCCAGGCTCATGCAGCCGGCCCATGCGTGAGCGTGTCCAAGAGCCGCGTCCAAAAGGTCGCCGCAAATGAAAGGCCGCCCGGGATCTCTATTGGGCCGGGCGGCCTCGCGGACGTCGTGCCGACCGACCAAGGGTCGGTTCCCTCCCTCCGCTGACGTCGTTGTGTAGGGAAGATGACATTGTTCTGCAACGAGCCAGCTAAAAGCAGCAGCGTTTTCAATAGTATATACGCATTGCGGCGGCGCACCATCGGCCGCCGGGGCAGGGCTCAGTCAAGCGAATCACATCGCCCCTCTGCGCGATCGGGATTGCTGCTTTATTGCGAAACCGGGCGGCCAGCCGGCATCGGACTGCCGTATTTATCCAGGCACTGATCGAGCACCTGTTTATAGGTTTCAAAGTCGGGCGCAACGAAAAGCCGCTGCTGCGGTTCGGTGAAAAGGATCTCGTGGTCGGTGGCGTCGATCCCGTAGCTGAAGGTCGGGGGCGGATGCCGGAGCACACCATAGCCCTCGAGAGGCGAGGATAGGATCGCGGCACCGACGATGACGTAGTCACCGGGCCGCCCGAGGAGACCGAACTCTATCGACCATAGGAACAGGCGAGAAAGGCGGGTCGAAAGTTGCGGCGCAGATCGCTCACTGGTCTCGAGCTCGTCCAATCGGCGGTGGGCTTCGCGTAGCTCCGCGGCCGGCGCGCGCACGGCCTGAAGCCGCCCGAGATTTTTCCTTGCCTCGTACAGCTGACCTTCCAACGGGCTTTGCGCGGCCCCCAGCATGGCACCCGTGATCAGGAGCAAATATTCGCTATAGGTTTCGTCGAACAAGAACGGCAGATGACCCCAGATGTCGTGGAGCGCATCTGGCGAGGGTGCATGATCGACGAACTCGAGCGGGCGAACGCCTGCGGAAAGTGGAAAACAGCGTCCACGGATCAACTCGGCGAATTCGCGTGGCGGGATAAACCCGGGCACCCACGCCGCCCGCCAGCCTACGCTCGCGAGCACATCGTTGACTTCCGGCAACGTTGGAAAACGGTCGGGCCGCAGCTCGAGCGCTTGCAGACCACGGAAATAGGCTGGATGGATCGCACCGGCGCAGTCACGCAGAAATTCCTGGCGCCGCGTCCACGACTCCCGCCATACAGCGACGCCATTCTCGTTGACCATCTCAGGATATACAGCGTCAAACGAGATATAGTCCTCGAGTGTCGACGAAGCGGAAAAGTCGCGCTGCATGGGGCCTTTCTGGAGTGGAAAAAGCGATGTTAGGGGGTCCGGCGTTGGGTGTCAATTTAAGCAGGCCGCCGTCGGATCTTGCGCTCAAAACGGCACAACATCGTTCTTCGATTGCCGGCGACGACAAGCAGTTCATTCCGCTTCCAGGTTCGCATGAAGGAAGTTCTGGCAAGCGAGCTGCCCACGCGATCGAGCCCGACCCCAGAGGTTCTGACAGATCCTTGCAAGGCCATTGACATGACCTTCACCACCGACCCGGCATTGCAATCGGCAATCGACGCGGTCTCCTATTCGGGCGTGATGATCGGCCACCGCCTCATCTTGGCGGGTGACGAACACGCTCTGAAGGCCGAGGAGTTGCCGGCGTTTGCAGGAAGCGTGATCAAGGTACGCAGAGCAAGCGGTGCCGCTCGTGTCGTTGCCCGGCAGCTTCTGCAGCGCATGGGGCATCTCGAATGCGCGATACCAAAATCCCCCTCGGGAGCGCCGATCTGGCCGCAGGGGATCGTGGGATCGCTCGCGCACGACTTAAATATTGCGGTAGCCGCGATCGCAACGCGCCGAGCGTTCGAGGCCATCGGCATAGACATCGAGCCGGCCGAGATGCTCCCACCGGATCTGCTGGATCTGGTCGCAACGCCAAAAGAGCGGCTGAGAATATCCGATGATCCCTACCGCGGCCGGCTGCTGTTCGTGGCCAAGGAGGCCGTCTACAAGGCGGTCAATCCGGTCGAGCACGTGTTTCTCGATCATCACGACGTCGAGATCGACTTCGAGCAACGCAAGGCGTTCGTGCGCACGGGTCGAGTGGTTGATCTGCGATTCGCAGTCGCCACGCACTTGGTGGCGTTGGCGCTCCTTGCGCAGGGGCAATGAGCAGACGCCGCTTCAGCAACCGAAAAAGCCGACTGTTCCGACCGCCCAGCCGCGCCCGAACCAAGCGCAGTCGCCGCCTGCCGACGCTGGCCACCGTGGAACGCACATCGGGTCTCGTGGCATATGCGGCTCATCCATCATATAGTGGCATCGTGGCAGCGCCGCCGAAGCCGGCGTCACGGCCCGAAAAAGCGAGAGGGAGGAATGATCATGTCGCGTGTTCACTTGGCAGGAATGGCTGCTGCGTTGATCGCAACCGGCTCAGCGGTGCCGGCGCTGGCACAGCAGCCGCAGCGTCCGCAGATTGAGACCACAAAGGTCGAAGGGACCGACAACGTCTATATCTTCCGCAATGGCAACCATCAGTCGATGTTCATCGTCACCAAGGATGGCGTCATCGCCACCGATCCGATTGCGTACGGCCGGCCGACTGGTGGACAGGACTACGTGGCAGAGATCAAGAAGGTCACCGACAAGCCGATCAAATACCTGATCTACAGCCACCATCACTATGACCACATCGCCGGCGGCAAGGCGTTCAAGGATGCCGGCGCCACGATCGTCGCGCACAAGCGGGCCAAGGAGCGCCTCGCCGCGCTAAAGGACCCGAACACACCGCTGCCCGACCAGGTGGTCGGCGACAACCAAACGATCAGGCTCGGCGGCACGAACCTCGAGCTGAAATATCTTGGACTCAACCATTCCGACTCGAGCCTCGTGATGCGGCTGCCGAAGGAGAAGATCATTTTCGTTGTCGACACCATACCGGTCGGATCATTTCCCGGTCGCGGCTTCATCGACATCTATCCACTCGAGACCGAGGATTTCATCAAGAAGGTGCTGGCAATGGAGTGGGACAGACTGATACCCGGTCACCCGGGGCAGCCCAATGGCCGTCTCGGCACGAAGAAGGACGCTCAGGACATTCTGGCGCTGATGCAGGAAGCCTCCGCCGAGATGAAGAAGATGGGGCAGGACGGCAAGTGCTGGGAGCCGGCGGAGAAGGAATTCAAACTGCCGAAATACGCGAGCTGGCCGGGCTATGAAAACGGCTTGCAATTCGTGGCTCGGCGCTACTGCGGTCTTTGGGGCCGCGGTACCTGAGCGTCGACGCGACCTCTACCGAAGCTCTCCCATACGAGGCGGCGTCGTGCAGCGATGAGCGCGCGACGCCGCTCTGGTCTAAGCATCGCCGTATCTTCGCTTATGCGTGTGTGCGCGCGCACCATCGCTCAAAAGTGAAGGCCCGATCGACCCTACCGCAGCGATTGCCCTGCTGGATGCGGCGAGAATGCATCAGTCTTTGGCTCGACCGGTGGGGTCGCGCGGGAAACGAAGTTTTCAATATTGCCGAGGCTCAAGGGCCAGTAGGAGGGTGGCTTATCCGGGTCATCAGCCGACGGCGGCAGCCCCGAACCAGCCGTTGCATTTTCTCGCGGTGCCCCAGCGTCAGGCGCCTCGCCCATGCCCGATGCCGCCGCACGCCGATCCCCGAGAATGAGCGGCAGACCATCCTTGGCGCTGCCGATGACCACGACCTTGGAATTCGTGGATTGTGAGAGCTGCAGCGTCGCATCGATGCCGCGCCAACGCAGGTAGGAATCCGAGATTCCCTGGCTTACGATCTGCTGGAACTCGCGAATGCCCTCCGCTTCGACCTTCTTGCGCTCCGACTCCCGTCGTTCGCGCTCGATACGAAATCGGTACTCCTCGGAAATGTAGTACTGCTCGGTCTTGCGATTGATCGCGTGGACCACGAGCGCGGGCAACTCGATGCCGTGCACGAGCGTGTCGTAGATGATGAGCGTATCCCGCAGCGATACCCGATAGGGCGCGTCGCCGCCTTCACGTTCCATCATCTTCTCGCTCATCCGGTCCTCCGCGAGGCTGCGGATCTTCTCCTGAATGTCCTGGCGCGCGGTCGAGTAGACCTGCTCCGCGGTGTATTGAGCCATCACCTCGCGGGTCAGACTGCCGATTCCCGGCCGAGCCAGCAGGTCGATGTAATTGGGCCCGATCGCTTGATGGAGCACGGGCGTGGCGTCGCGCTGCAATCGAAACCGAACGTTCATCGTTGCAGTCAGCCTCACGCCATCGCTGGAAATGGCGTTGTAGGTATCCGTAAGGGACTGCAGCCGCAGATCGTAGAGGAACAGCTCATCCCAGGGCAAAATGAGGTGCAGGCCCTCGTCCCGGAGACGGCGCGGGTCGAGCACGGTGCCACCCGCAAACCGCTTCCACAGCACGCCGACATGACCGCTCGGAACCGTCACCACCACCTTTGGGTAGAGCACGACAGCCACAAGCGTCGCGATCATCAGATAGATCACGAGGCTCGGCAGACTGCGGTCCAAAAAGCGCCGCCAGCGGGATCGAGTTGGCGGCGGCTCCCCGCCGAGCGAGAGCGCGTATCTCTTCATCAGCCGCTCCCCATCGCTTGCTCACTGATGATACGGCCTTCATCCATGCGAAGCTTGCGAGCGGTCAGGCGCAACTCGTCAAGATAACGATCGTCATGCGTGATCACGACGATCGTAGCGCCGGCCTGCTGCAGGGTCGGCAGCAACTCATCGTAAAACTTGCGCCGAAAGTCCGGATCCTGATCGGCGGTCCATTCGTCCAGCAACAGGATCGGGCGTTTTTCCAACAGGCTCACGATCAGGGCCAGTCGCTTGCGCTGTCCGCCCGACAGATCGAGATGGGTGAACGCGCCGCCGGCAAGACGAGTTCTTGTCGTGCAGCCGGAACTGCTCGAGCAGACGATCGACCTCGCCCGGCTCCGGATCGGCGATCCCGTACAGGCGCTCAAACAGATGATAGTCGACGAAAATCGCGGCGATCAGCGAGCGATAAGCCTCGCGGTTGCTGTCGTCCACACGCACTCCGTCGAGCAGAATTTCGCCCGAGTCCGGCTCATACAGGCCGGCAAGCAGCTTGAGGAACGTCGATTTGCCCGAACCGTTGCCGCCGGTGATGAAAACGAGCTCGCCGGAACGCAAAGTAAAGTCGATAGGCCCTACGCGGAAAATGGTCTCCGACGACTTGTCCATATAGCTGAAGACGATGTTGCGCACCTCGATGGTGCGGAAGCGCTCGCGCAACGGCACGGCGCCGGCATCTGCCGCCGCCGCAATCGCGCGCAACCTGGCCTCCAGCCGCTCGATGTTGTCCGCGGCGACATTGGCCGCCAGCAAGATGGGTATCGTCTGCACGATCCCCATGCACACGCCAACGATGAACATGAGGGCTGTCGTGACCTGTGTCATGGATCCCCCTTTCGTGTCGCTGAAGGCGGGGACCACAAAGACGATGGCGGCGAGCAACAGGTACATCGCGCTCTGCGAGAACACCAGTTGCTTATAAGACTCGCTTTGGGTGCGTATCTTGATGTTGGCCGCGGTTCTCGATACCTCGACGGCGTCTTCGAAAAGATGGTCGCTGCGCGACCGGTTAAGCCGCACCTCCTTGAAACCATCGAGAAGATCCATCAACCGATCAAACAGCCGATTGTCCCATTGGGCTGCCTCGCGCGTCCCGATCCCGACCTGGCGGCTCTTTATGTGGAATATCACCCCGGCGAGGGTGACGATCAGCGCGCTCAGCGCGAAAGCCAGGGGCGACAAATACAGAATATAAATGGCGACGAAGAGGACGAGAACCACTCCTTGGCCCGCGAAGGCAAGCATGTTGGTCGCTTGCGTGAGTGTCGTAGTCTCCTTGGTGATGGCGGCGACGATTTCGGAGCGCCCGATCTCGTCGAGCGGCAGGAGCTCGGAGCGCCGCACCTGATCCATCAACCGCACGCGCAGTTTGTGGATGATGGCTTCGATCTCGACAGTCGTGGCGATCAGGATGTAGTGCTGGGTTTTGATGAAAAGGAGCAGCGCGACGACGAAAAGCAGCGCGGCCGAAATACTCAGTTCGCCCTGTCCGGCCGCCTGTGCGCCGGAATTAATCGCGGCCAGAATGGCGGCATTGCTGATCCCTCCGAGGCCGGACATGATGGCCAGCCGGTCCAACGACCCCTGCATTTCGCGGCGAACGAGCTGAAAGAAGGACATCAGAGCGCTGTGGTCCGTTCACGCCTCCGCAGGGCGGCGACCCAGACGGATGCGGACAACTGCGGCATCAATTGCAATGGCTCAACTGCTCTGCGGGTTGCGATCCCGTTCGGCGCGTGATGGCCCGGTCAAGATCAGGAGAAGCAGCACGATCACGGGCGTGAGAACAAGCGATAGTAAAAATGTGCCAAAAAACCCCATGCGCCGCTGGGTCCCGCACAGCCCGGTGAGCACGCAGAATACGACATACAAAATGATGGCAATCGCCATTATGCCGTGTCTCCGTCTCCATGGTTGCCTGGGCTCGATCGGACCGGCGTCCGAAGCATAGGCAAGGGGTTGCAGCCGATGCCGATCACGCGCCCGTGGCCGCCGCCCCCTTGTTCGACCCGCTCGCTGGAGCAGCCTCGGGTCGTGCAGGCGAAGCGCTTGCCGACGACCGGGCGTTCCATTTCTCTTTCTGAGCCTTGATGAATTCGCGATAGTCGGGAGGATTGAAGTCAAGCAGCGTCCCGCCCGAGGCGAAGTGTTGGATGAAAACCTTGCCGATCACATAGGTAGCGCCGGCCGAGAACACCGGCATCGTCGCAGCGGCGACCGCCGTACCCACCCCCGGGATGGCCTTGAGCAGGCTCGCAAAGCCGATCGCCGTGGTCGTCGCGGCACTTGCTGGAATCACCGATCCTGCCAGACTGGCGATGATCGACTTCGCACGATTGTCGATGAACGGGACGCCGTAGATTTCCGACAGGCGGCGCAACATCTGCAGCTGAACGCCGCCGACCGCGGCGATGTCGACCAGCGGGACCGGTATCAGTCCGGCCGCGCCGGACCATAAGGAGAAGCGGTCGACCAGCTTCGACGCCGCGTCATCTCGACTCTCGTCTGTCGTCTCCGTGGTGACGGAACCAGTGCTGTCCACCGCAGGGTCCTTCTTTTCGGCTGTCCCCGGTCCAGTCGCTTGCTCTGCCATATCCGGATCCTTTCTTCGTCACCCTGTCGGGCTCAGTGGTCGATCAAGTTTACTCAGCCAAAATCGACCCATGCGTGCGTCGCGCCCGCGTCAAGCGCCGAACACTAACACACGCATATAGCCCGTGCTAGGCGTTTGTACTGCATACGAGGAGGTCTGCGCGCTGCGCTCCACTTGACAAAGCTCGCAAGCACCGTGACCATTTGCTTTAATGCTGCTTCAAAGCAAGGTTTGCACTCGCCCTGAAGCTGGATCGATTGTATTCGTGCGGACGGCGGCGGATGCGCGAGAACCTACGGCTGCCGGTCACGTCGCGTCACCAGCCGCGCGGTCCATGTCACGGAGGAGCAGGACATGACTAATCCATTCGAAGACGAGAACGGCGTCTATCACGTTCTGACCAACGATGAAGGACAACATTCGCTCTGGCCGAGCTTCATCAAAGTCCCCGAGGGCTGGACCATCGTTCATGAATCGGACAGCCGGGCTGCCTGTCTCGAATTCATCAACCAGCATTGGACCGACATGCGGCCAAACAGCCTGATCGAAAGCATGAAGCAGGCGTCTGCAAGCGAGCAACAAGAACCAACCTCCCGCGAGGCTGGACCGAAGGGCAATATCCTGACCCTGGACAGCAAGACGAAGCACTAGCCATGGCCGCGGCCCGCGCGCCAGAACCAGCCAATGGACGGAGGGAGAAGTTCGGTCGGTGACGCGCGGTTCGTCCCGGCTGGAGATGGGTGCAGGCTATGCGCCAGAGGATTGCCAAGGGATCGCTTCAGCGCGTCGCCGCAGAAGGACGCAGGTGAATTCCGATGAAGTTTGGCCCTGCGCAAGCGCAGCGCGACTGAACGGCTCGATGTTTCCTCTCAACGCCAGCGACGCTCGCCACCCCAGCCCACGCGCCAAACATGTCGCTACGTCGACGCCTCCATCGTCGCGCCGAAACAAAACTAGCGGAGGTTTTCCGTGACCGGCCTCGCCTCGACATTATCCACGATTTGGCGGCTCGCCATCCCCTACTTCCGGTCGGAAGACCGTTGGGCCGGGCGCATCCTGCTTGCGGCTGTCATCGCCACCGAGCTCAGCCTGGTCGGCATCACAGTCCTGCTGAACGAATGGTACAATAAGTTCTACAACTCGCTGCAGGAACGAAATTGGGACGTCTTCGTCTACCAGCTCCTGTATTACTGCATGCTGGCCGCAGCGGCGACCGTGCTTCAAGTCTATCAGCTCTATCTGAATCAGTGGTTGCAGATCCGCTGGCGGCGGTGGATGACGAAGATCTATCTCGACCACTGGCTCGAGGGTTCAACTCACTATCGCATGCAGTTGCTCGGCGATGCCGCCGACAATCCCGACCAGCGCATCGCTGAAGACATCAGGATGTTCATCGAACGGGCGCTGACCATCGGCGTAGGCCTTCTCAGTGCGGTCGTAACACTGGCCTCTTTCGTCGTAATTCTCTGGGTCCTCTCGAACGCAGCGCCGCTCATCCTGTTCGGCGATGTCGTCTCGATTCCCGGTTATCTGGTCTGGGCAGCGCTGATCTACGCGATCCTCGGAACGGCGCTCACGCATCTGATCGGCTGGCCGCTGGTGCCGCTCAACTTCAACCAGCAACGCTACGAAGCCGATTTTCGTTTCAACCTCGTGCGCGTGCGCGAGAATTCCGAACAGATCGCGCTGCTGTCCGGCGAGCCAGCCGAATCCGACCGTCTGCTCACGCGTTTCGGGCGCGTGGTGTCGAACTGGCATCTGATCATGTCGCGGCAGAAGCGGCTCACCTTTTTCACCACGGCGTACAATCGCTTCGCGCTCGTATTTCCGTTCCTCGTCGTCAGCCCGGCCTATTTTGCCGGCAGCATGCAGCTCGGAGGCCTCGTACAGACCGCGGGTGCGTTCGGCAGCGTGCAGACCGCGCTCTCGTTCTTCGTCACGGTCTACCGCGACCTCGCGGAGTGGCGTGCAGTGATTGCGCGGCTCGATGGTTTCGATCGCTCGATGGCGGCGGCACGCGCCTCCGCGACGGCCGGGGCCGCGACCTCGGCCAAGGCCGGGACGCCGCCGGCCGCGGTGAAAGGCGGCCTCTCAATCGAAGGACTGTCGGTAAAGCTGCCCACTGGGGCCCCGCTTGTCGCCACCGAGGATCTTTTCATCCAGGCCGGCCAGCACGCTCTCGTCACCGGCCCATCCGGCTGCGGAAAATCCACCCTCTTCCGCGCCATCGCCGGTCTGTGGCCGTTCGGCACGGGCACCATCGCCGTGCCGCGCGGCGCCAAGCTCATGATGCTGCCGCAACGGCCCTATTTCCCGGTCGGCCCTCTCGAGGCGGCGGTGACGTATCCGGCCGAGCGAGGTACCTTCCCGACGGCTGGCGTGGTCGAGGTGCTGGAAGCCGTTGGCCTGTCCGCGCTCGCAGGGCGACTCTCGGAGGAGCAGCACTGGAACCAGATCCTCTCGCTCGGCGAACAACAGCGGCTTGGCATCGCACGTGCAATTCTGCACGCGCCCGATTATCTGTTTCTGGACGAGGCCACTGCGTCGCTCGATGAGCCGGCGGAGGCGAAGCTCTACCGGCTATTGCAGGAGCGGCTTCCGCGCACGACGATGGTATCGATCGGCCACCGCTCGACCCTCTTCGCATTCCACGACCGGCATCTGACGCTCGCGCCCGAAGGCGACTACCACCGCATCCGTGACGCCGTGCTCAATCCAGCCGCCGCTGGGAAATTGGCCGATTCTTGATGCCGTGCCGGCCGGCGCAGCTCGACATGCGGCAGTGCGGTCGTTATCGGAGTGAGACGCCCGGCTCAGGCCGTTCGTGTCGCTGGCAGATCCGCGGCGCCCGTCTCGAAGTGCTCGACGAAGACGCGCCCAATGCCGCGAGTGCAGGCGGCCGCCGCGACCGAGGACACCGCGAGGCCCAAGAGAGCGCTGCCGGGCAGCACGTACATCAGCGTTGACGTCGTGACGGCGCCCAATCCCGTGGGCATCGTGCCGCCCATCAGGCCGATCACGAGGGTTCGCGCGCGGTCATGCTCGAACGGCACGCCGTAGAGAGCGCTCAGCAGCTTCACCATCCGCACGATGACGGCTGTGACGCCGGCGATGTTTACGATCGGTAGGGGGATGACGCCGCCCACGGCCGCATAGGCAGCGTGGCGCTCGACGATTGTATCGGCAAGCGATCGCCGGCGGGCGGCGCCCAATCCGGCCGTCGTCGGCTCGGTGCGGACCATGGCGCGCGCCTTCGGCGGCGGAACGGGCTCCGATGCGAGCGTAGGCCGGACGGTGTCGCGCGCATGATCCGGCTCCGGCGCCTTGATCTCCACGGTCGAGCGCGTGCCGCCATCCATCGAGCGCGCGAGCGCTTCCTGTTGCTCCCTTGCGCCATGCGCGGCTATCGCCTCCCGCATATCCTCGGTCGGACGCGTGATTGCCTTGGGGAGAGTCTTCCTGCTCACGTGTTAAGCCGCCTGTCTGATGCCAAGGATGTCGTCGACCTCGTTCGCCACCGCTGCGATGTCGCGCGCTGCCGGTCCGGCCTGGTCGATCAGACTTGGCGTGGCGCCCCAGAGGGCCGCCTCCGCATAGACCACGCGGTTGGTCATCTCGCTTTCGAGCAGCGGGAATCCGGCCTCATGGAGCTCAGTTCGGATGTGCTTGGCGATGACGGAATCCCGCGTTGCCTGGGTGAGCAGGCAACGGAAGCTCGGCCGTCTGCCGCTGACGCCATTGATCAGGATGTTGAGCGTGTCCAGCATGCGGTCGACGTCGAACGGAGAGGGCTTGACCGGAACCAGAATGAAATCACTCATCGCGAGGCACGCGAGAGTCGTCTCCGAGCGGAAACCCGGTGTATCGATAATGACGGGGCCACCGCCTGCCGCAAGGCGGCGCGCGGTTTTCCACGCATCCTCGGTGGCATCCTCGACCACCGGCACGCCGCCGAGTGCCCGCTCCCGCGTAGCCAACCGCGCAATCGACCGTTGCGGATCGGCGTCGATAATCGTCGGCCGTCGGCCGTGAAGATGCCAATGAACCGCCAAGCAGCTTGCGACGGTGCTCTTGCCGCTGCCGCCCTTCATCGTTGCCACTGCAATGATAGAACTCGTCACCATCCGTCTCCCTGCTCGCGCGCGAAGCGACGAATCGATGCGAAAAGATGTTATCTTTTTCTGAAAGAAATGCCTACCTGCCGGGGCCGGCGACGGTCTTGCTCTCGACCAGCCGGCTCTTGAATCGCCGCTGGCGTGCACTTCAATTGAGCGTGAGCATCCCCTGCGCTGATCGACGCCAGCCTCGTCGTGACCCCATCAGCGCGGCCCCCGAGGCCCCTTTGCAGCCGCTGTAATTGTGGGCGGTCGGTGGTGCGTCCAGACCTCGTCATGCGACCGTTTCGCACGACCGTTCTTGCTTGACGGGACGATTGTGCATCCGCAATAAACTCTGAAGTTCGAGTTGAGCCCATAGTGTAGGACGCCTCCGCGAATGGCACGCAAGAGCTGGTATTCGTGGTCGCCCGCCTTGACCCGAAAACAGCAACGAGGCGGAGAGGCACAGGAGAATAATCCTCTTCCCCTGTCGGACGCTCAGCTTGGAATCTGGTTCGCTCAGAGCATCGATCTGTCGAGCCCCGTCTACAATCTTGCTGAATACCTGGAAATTGACGGACGCATTGACGCGGCGCTGTTCGAGGCGGCGTTGCGGCAGGTCGTGACCGAGACGGAGACGCTGCACGTCCGTTTTGTCGACAGCCCCGAGGGCCCGAGCCAGATCATCGGCTCTTCGCCCGACTGGTCGATGGCATATGTCGACGTGGGCGGCGCGGTAGATCCGCAGGCTGCGGCCGAACGGTGGATGAAGGCAGACCTGGCGCGAACAGTAGACCTCGCTTGCGGTCCGCTGTTCGCATACGCGCTGTTCAAGGCCGCGCCCGAGCGTTTCTTCTGGTATTCGCGATATCACCATATCGTCATGGACGGCTTCGGCTTCGCGCTCATGGCGCGACGTGTGGCCGAGGTTTATTCCGCATTCGCAGCCGGACAAGTTGCTGATGAAAACCCCTTCGGCTCCTTGGCCGGTTTGCTTGAAGAGGATGCTGGGTATCGCGCCTCTCGGCGCTTCGGTGAGGATCGCCAATTCTGGTTGGATTACCTCGCTGCGCTACCGGCGCCTGCCACTCTCGGCGATCGTGCGCGGCTGAAATCTCCCGGCTCCGTGCGTCATAGCGGCGTACTGCCGGTCTCGAGCGTCGACCGTCTGCACTCGCTGGCGCACAGCGCCGGCGCGAGCGTGCCCCAACTTGTGATCGCAGCGACCGCGATCTTCATGCACCGGCTGACCGGGGCGCACGACGTCGTTGTCGATGTCCCTCTTACCGCACGCATGACGCCGATCGCACGGCGCACGCCGGGGATGGTGTCGAACATCCTTCCTGTGCGGCTGGCGGTGCGTCCGGATTTGACGGTGGCGGAACTCGTCGGGGAAACCTCCCGGCAGATGCGCGGCGTAATTCGGCACCAGCGTTACAACGTCGCGAATCTGCGGCGCGACATCGGGCGCGGGCCCGACCAGAACCTGTTCGGTCCGACGGTCAATTTGATGCCGTTCGACTACAATCTGAATTTCGCTGGCTGTCGCACAACTCCGCACAATCTCTCCAATGGTCCGGTCGAGGACCTCTCGATCGTTTGGTATGACCGGTCGGACGGTCGCGACATTCGGATCGACTTCGACGGCAATCCGGCTTCGTACGACGCTGACAGGCTTGGCGACCTTCAGGCAAGGTTTCTGCGGCTCTTGGCCGGGATCGAGAGCCCCATCCAGCGGATCGGAGGGCTCGATATCCTGGCGCCGGCTGAACGCCGGGAAATCCTGCACCAGTGGAACGACACGGCGCGGTCGATCCCGTCTGCGACCTTGCCTGAGCTGTTTGCGGCGCAGGCGGCGCGCACGCCGGCCGCGACCGCCGTGGTGTTCGGGGATCAGAGCCTCACCTATGGCGAGCTTGATGCGCGCGCGAACCGGCTTTCGCATCACCTGCGCGCACGGGGAGTTGGGCCCGAGGTCGTGGTTGGACTGTGCGTCGAGCGCTCGCTGGAAATGGTGGTTGGGCTTGTCGGCATCCTCAAGGCCGGCGGGGGCTATCTGCCGCTCGATCCCGCCTACCCGGCGGAGCGGGTTGCCTTCATGCTGGAAGACGCGGGCGCCCCGGTCATTGTCACCAACTCGGCATTCCTCGACCGGCTGCCCGCGGATGGGCCTCGCATTGTCTGTCTCGATGTCGAGGCACCCACGATCGCGCGGCATTCCGCAATCGTGCCGGCGACCGACCTCGGTCCACAGAATCCCGCCTACGTGATGTACACGTCCGGCTCGACGGGCACACCAAAGGGAGTGGTGGTTACCCACGCCAACGTGGTGAGACTCGTAAGCAGCGCAAACTATGTCGACCTCGGCGCGGACGACGTGTTCCTGCATCTGGCGCCACTCTCGTTCGATGCCTCCACCTTCGAAATATGGGGTGCGCTGCTCAACGGCGCCAAATTGGTCATCTATCCGGACGACCGTTTCGACGTAGCCAGGCTCAAGCGCGTTATCATGGACGCACGCGTGAGCGTGCTGTGGCTGACGGCCGCGCTCTTTCATCAAGTCGTCGACGAAGACATTTCGGCAATCGCCGACGTGCGCCAACTGTTGGCAGGCGGCGACGTTCTATCCGTCCCGCACGCGAGGAAAGTCCTCGAAGCTCAACATCGCTGCCGGTTGATCAACGGCTATGGACCCACCGAGGCGACAACTTTCAGCGTCTGCTTCCCTGCGGACGGTGAAACTATGCTCGACGAGTCCATTCCGATTGGTCGTCCGATCTCCAATACGCAGGTGTACCTCCTCGACAGTGGCCTTGAGCCGGTACCTGCTGGGGTTAGCGGTGAGCTTTACATTGCGGGGTGTGGGCTTGCGCGCGGCTATCTGGGGCGTGCGGGGCTGACGGCGGAGCGGTTTGTTGCGGACCCGTTTGGTGCTGCGGGGAGCCGGATGTACCGCACCGGGGACCTTGCGCGCTGGCGTTCGGACGGGGTGCTGGACTTTCTGGGTCGTGCGGACGGTCAGATCAAGCTGCGCGGGTTCCGGATCGAGCCTGGGGAGATCGAGGCTGCGCTGGTTCGGCATGGGGGTGTGTCGCAGGCTGCGGTGATTGCGCGCGAGGACGTGCCTGGGAACAGGCGGCTGGTTGCGTATGTGGTTGCTTCCGGGGATGGCGCGCCGGAAGCCGGGGAGTTGCGGTCGCATCTTGCCGGGCTGCTTCCCGACTACATGGTGCCGTCGGCCTATGTTGTGCTGGAACGTCTGCCGCTGACGCCCAACGGCAAGCTCGACCGTCGTGCGCTGCCTGCGCCTGAGGTGACGGCGGTTTCGGTGCGTGGCCCGCGCACGCCGCAGGAGGAGATCCTGTGCGCGTTGTTTGCGGAGGTTCTGGGGGTTGATCGTGTTGGGATTGACGACAACTTCTTTGCGCTGGGTGGTCATTCGCTGCTGGCGACGCGGCTGATCAGCCGCATCCGCTCGACCCTGGATGTTGAGATTGCGATCCGCAGCCTGTTCGAGGCACCGACGGTTGCGGCGCTGGCGCGGGGTCTGGCTGGTGCGCAGGCGGCGCGTCCCGGGTTGCGTGCTGGGGTTCGTCCGGCGGAGATTCCGCTGTCGTATGCGCAGCGCCGGCTGTGGTTCCTTGACCGTCTGGAGGGCGGCAGCGCGACCTATACGATCCCGCTGGCGGTACGGCTTGTTGGTGAGCTTGACGTTGCGGCGCTGGCGGCAGCGCTGGGGGATGTTGTTGCGCGGCATGAGAGCCTGCGCACGGTGTTTCCGGACACGCTGGGGGTACCGCGGCAGGAGATACTGGCTGCGGATACGTGGCGTCCTGAGCTTTGCGTTGAGAGGGTGAGCGAGGAGAGGCTTGGTGCTGCGCTGGCGGCTGCGGCGGGGCGCGGGTTTGAGCTTGCGCGCGAGCCGCCGCTGCGGGTGCATCTGTTTGCGCTCGATGGCGAAGGGTCTGGGGCGCGTTCGCATGTTCTTCTGCTGGTGCTGCATCACATTGCGGGCGACGGGTGGTCGCTTGCACCGCTGCTGCGGGACCTTGGGCGCTGCTATGGAGCGCGCCGCAATGGGGCTGCGCCCGAGCTTGCGGCGTTGCCGGTGCAATATGCCGACTACACGCTTTGGCAGCATGCGGTGCTTGGCTCGGAGGATGATGGCTCGAGCGCGATATCGCGGCAGCTTTTGTACTGGCGCGGGGCGCTGGCGGGGCTGCCGGATCAGATCGAGCTTCCCTTTGACCATGTGCGTCCTGCGGTAGCGAGCCATCGCGGGGGGAGCGTTGGGTTGACGCTGCCGGCTTCGCTGCACGGGGCTCTTTTGGGAGTAGCGCGGGCGAGCGGAGCGAGCCTGTTCATGGTTCTGCAGGCTGGTCTTGCGGCGCTTCTGACGCGGCTTGGGAGTGGGGAGGACATAGCGATCGGGAGCCCGATAGCGGGCCGCACGGACAGTGCGCTGGACGATCTTGTCGGGTTCTTCGTGAACACGCTGGTTCTGCGCACGGACACGTCCGGCAATCCGAGCTTCCGGGAGCTTGTCGGGCGTGTTCGTGCGGGCAACCTTGCGGCCTACGGGCACCAGGAGCTTCCGTTCGAGCGTCTGGTTGAGGTTCTCAACCCTGCGCGCTCGCTGGCGCGTCATCCGCTGTTCCAGGTGATGCTGGTGCTGCAGAACCAGGGGGAGGCATCGCTCGAGCTTTCCGGGCTGGAGGTTGGATTTGAGGCGGTTGCGGGCTCGAGCGCGAAGTTCGACCTGTCGCTGAGCCTTGCGGAGCGTCGCGGTGGGGACGGCAGTCCGGCGGGGCTGATCGGGGCCCTGGAATATGCCAGCGATCTGTTTGAGCGTGGCAGCGTGGAGGCGATAGCGGCGCGGCTTGTGCGGCTATTGGAGGCGGCGGCAGCGGAGCCCGGGCGTGCGATCGGGAGCCTTGAGATCCTCTCGCGCGATGAGCGCCGCACCATATTGGAGGACTGGAACGAGACCGCGCGGGCGGTGCCGCCTGCGACCCTGCCTGAGCTGTTTGCGGCGCAGGCGGCGCGCACGCCGGCCGCGACCGCGGTGGTGTTCGGGGATGAGAGCCTGACTTATGGCGAGCTCGATGCGCGCGCGAACCGGCTTGCGCATCACCTGCGGGGGCTGGGGGTTGGGCCCGAGGTCGTGGTTGGGCTGTGCCTCGAGCGCTCGCTGGAGATGGTGGTCGGGCTTGTCGGCATCCTCAAGGCCGGCGGGGCCTATCTGCCGCTCGATCCTGCCTACCCTGGTGAGCGGCTTGCCTTCATGCTGGATGATGCGCGCGCGCCGGTGCTGCTGACGCAGGCGGCGCTGCGCCCGCAGCTGCCCGCCGGCGGCGCCCGCATCGTCTGCCTCGACAGCGAGTGGGACACCATCGCCCGCGCCCCCGCCACCGCCCCGGCCGTCACCCTCCACCCCGGCAACACCGCCTACGTCATCTACACCTCGGGATCCACCGGTACGCCGAAAGGCGTCGCCGTCACCCACCATAACGTCACACGACTGTTCGGTGCGACCGAACCGCTGTTCAACTTCGGCCCTCGTGACGTTTGGACAATGTTCCACTCCTTCACCTTCGATTTCTCGGTGTGGGAGATCTGGGGTGCGCTGCTCTATGGTGGTCGGCTGGTTGTCGTCCCCTATTCCGTCAGCAGATCCCCCACCGAATTTCTGGCGCTGATGGCGCATGAGGGCGTCACCATCGTCAACCAGACGCCATCCGCATTCTATCAACTGTTGCAGGCGGACCGGGAGCACCCTGCCCTCGGACAATCGATCCCTTTGCGGTACGTGATCTTCGGCGGCGAGGCGCTGGAGCTCAGAAGACTCCAGACTGGTATGAGCGTCACGGTGACAGTGCCGCGACGCTGGTCAACATGT
>CAVUAI010000056.1:0-184232 GCA_963739385.1 uncultured Alphaproteobacteria bacterium | reverse complement strand
GGGCGTTCGGCGTTGACTGCGCACTCCACAGACAAAGGCGTAGTCAAACAGAACGAGGGAATCCTGCCATGTGGATTGCGCTCTTTACGTTTGCGACCGCGGCCGCCGTTTGTCTGAGTGTGGCAGCGGTGCTGATGCAGCCCGTGCGGCAGCCGACGGTCCACGGATAGCGCAAGCTCATGGCTCGGACTTTAGCGGGCGGCCCCGGGCCGTCCGCTTTTGTTTTGCCTGGCGCAAAGTCAGCCATTGTTGCCTCGATTGCGTGAACGAGGCCTCCCGTCCCGTCCGCGGGCGGGACGTTGTCCTTTTGCCCAAATTATCGTTTCTTAGGATGCCAGCACCTGTGGGCCGTCGGCCCTCGTCGCGCTAAGCATTGGTTACCGTAAGCTTTTGGGCAGCGCGCGCCCGTTCGAACCAGCGGACAAGCCATGTCGTCATCCTTGCTCATGACGCGGCGCTTTGCGCCCCTTTCTGGACCCAGTTCTTCTCGGCCTTCAGCGACAACTTTCTGAAGAACTCCCTGGTCTTTCTGGTCTTGTTCCATATCGGGGGCTCGGAGGCGGAGGCGCTGATCACGCTCGCTGCCGCTGTCTTCATCGCGCCTTACTTCTTCCTATCCGCCCTCGGCGGCCAGCTCGCCGACAAGTACGACAAGGCGGTGGTGGCGCGCTGGATCAAGTTCTCCGAGATCGGCGCGGCATTCGTCGCAGTTCTCGCGTTCTACCTGCATGCGCTCGACCCCACGGGACGCACGCCGATAGTCCTGCTGTATTTTGCGCTGTTCCTCTACGGCGTGATCGCCTCGCTGTTCGGCCCGATCAAATACGGCATTCTTCCCGATCATCTCGCCCGCTCCGAGTTGCCGGCCGGCAACGCCCTGGTCGAGGGTGCGACGTTCATCGCCATCCTGCTCGGGACCATCGTCGGTGGCCTCGCTGCCAAGAACGGCGGCGACCCCGCGCGGTTCGCAGTGCTGATGATCGTGTTCTCACTGATGTGCTGGGGTGCGAGCCTGCTGATCCCGCGCACCGGACGGGCGGCGCCCGATCTCGTGGTGCAGAAGAACATCCTCGCCTCGACCGGCGGTCTGCTGAAATTCCTGCGCGAGGATCCCCGGCTGTTGTGGGGCGCGATCGTGACGAGCTGGTTCTGGCTCGTCGGCGCGGTCGCGCTCTCGCTGATGCCGCCGCTGGTGAAAAACGTGTTCGGCGGAGATGAAGAGGTCGTGACCATGTGTCTCGCGATCTTCTCGATCTCGATCGCGGTCGGCTCCGGCCTAGCGGCCTGGCTCGCGGCCGGGCGCATCATCCTGTTGCCGACCCTGTTCGGTGCGGTCTTGCTGGGCGTGTTTGCGATCGACCTCGGTTGGTCGACCCTGGGCGCCGCGCCCATCGCCGACTTCTCGGGCTTCTGGGCCTTGTTCGCCTCGCTGCGCGGCATTCGCCTCGCGGTCGACCTCGCCGGGCTTGCGATCGCGGGCGGCCTGTTCATCGTGCCGGTATTCGCCGCCGTGCAGGCGTGGGCGGGCGCCGATCGCCGCGCGCGCGTCGTGGCCGCCGTCAACGTGCTCAACGCGGCGTTCATGGCCGGGAGCGCGGTGATCGTGGCCATGCTGCAGATGGCGGGCATGACCACCTCGCAGCTGTTTCTCGCGCTCGGCGTCGCGAGCCTCGCCGTCGCGGTCGCCATCGGCCGCACCATGCCTGCGAGCGCGCTGAGCGATGCGCTCTCGATCATCTATCGCGTGCTGTTCCGCATCGAGATCAAGGGTCTCGACAATCTCAACGATGCCGGACCCAACCTCATCATCGCGCTCAATCATGTCAGCTTTCTCGACGCCGGCCTCGCCCTCTCGCTGCGCAACCGCAAGCCGGTCTTTGCCATCGACGTCGGCATCGCCAGGAAGTGGTGGGTGCGGCCGTTCATGAAGCTGACCCACGCGCTGCCGCTCGACCCGTTGAAACCGATGGCCGTGCGTTCCCTGATCGAGACGGTGAGGGCGGGGAACGCCCTGATCATCTTCCCCGAGGGACGCATCACCGTCACCGGCAGCCTGATGAAGGTCTATGACGGCGCTGCCATGATCGCGGACAAGGCCCATGCCGAGATCGTGCCGGTGCGCATCGAGGGCCTGGAGCAAACTCCCTTCAGCCGGCTGTCGAAGCGTCAGGTGCGCACGCGCTGGTTTCCCAAGGTGAAAGTCACGATCCTCGAGCCGGTGAAACTCACCGTCGATCCCGAGCTCAAGGGCCGCAAGCGACGGCTCGCCGCCGGCGCGGCGCTCTACAGCATCATGTCGGACCTGGTCTTCCGCACGACCTCGACCGATCGCACCGTGTTCGAGGCCGTGATCCAGGCGGCCGATCGACACGGCCGCAGCCGCGTGGCGGTCGAGGACCCCGTCACCGGTGCGCTCACCTACAAGCGCCTGCTCATCGGCGCCGCGGTCCTGGGCAACAAGCTGATGCCGCTGGCCGCGGAGGGGCGGGCGCTGGGCGTCATGCTCCCGAACGCGACCGGCGCCGTCGTGACGATTGTCGGCCTGATGACGGCGGGTCGCGTGCCGGCCATGATCAACTTCACGGCCGGCGCGGCGAATATCCTCGCCGGCTGCAGGGCTGCGCAGATCGACACCATCCTGTCGTCGCGGACCTTCATCGAGAAGGGCAAGCTTGGCAATCTGGTTGCCGCACTCGAGAAAGCGGTCAAGATCGTCTATCTCGAAGACGTTCGCGCCACCGTCACCGCCGGCGACAAGATCCGCGGCCTGCTCAATGCCAGCAAGCCTCTGGTCCCGCGCAAGCCCGACGACTGGGCGGCGATCCTGTTCACGTCGGGCTCGGAGGGCGTACCCAAGGGCGTCGTGCTGTCCCACCGCAACATGCTGGCGAATGCGGCGCAGGCCGCCGCCCGCATCGACTTCGGCCGCGAGGACAAGGTGTTCAACGTGCTGCCGGTGTTCCATTCCTTCGGCCTCACCGTCGGCGTGGTGCTGCCGCTGGTCTCCGGCGTGCGCATCTATCTCTATCCGTCGCCGCTGCACTATCGCACCGTGGCGGAATTGATCTACGCCGTGAACGCCACCATCATGTTCGGCACCGATACGTTCCTGGCGGGTTATGCGCGGGTGGCGCATCCCTACGATTTCCGCTCGCTGCGCTACATCCTGGCGGGCGCGGAGCCGGTCAAGGAAGCGACGCGCCGGACCTACATGGAGAAGTTCGGCCTGCGCATCCTCGAGGGCTACGGCGTCACCGAGACCGCGCCGGCGCTGGCGTTGAACACGCCGATGTTCAACAAGTTCGGCACCGTGGGGCGTATTCTCCCCGGCATGGAGGCGCGGCTCGAAAAGGTCGACGGCGTCGAGGAAGGCGGCCGCCTCTATGTGCGCGGCCCCAACGTCATGCTCGGCTATCTCAGGAGCGACAATCCGGGTGTGCTGGAGCCGCCGGCCGAGGGCTGGCACGACACCGGCGACATCGTCACCATCGACGAGCAGGGCTTTATCACCATCAAGGGCCGCGCCAAACGCTTCGCCAAGATTGGCGGCGAGATGGTGTCGCTCGCCGCCGTGGAGGTGCTGGCGTCGGAGCTGTGGCCGAACGCGCTGTCCGCGGTCGTCGCGGTGCCCGACCTGCGCAAGGGCGAGCGACTCATCCTGCTGACCCAACAGAAGGATGCGTCCCGCAGCGATTTTCAGATGTTCGCCAAGTCCAAGCATGCCTCCGATCTGATGATTCCGTCCGATGTCTGGGTGCTCGACACGCTGCCCCTGCTCGGCTCGGGCAAGGTCGACATGATGGCCGCGCAGAAGCTGGTCCAGGAGCGTCTCGTCGCCAAGCCGGACGTGATCGCGCGCGCCACCGGATGACGTCGGGCGCTGCGGAGGTGCCGCCGCTTCCGGCGCGGCTCCAGGCCATCGTGGCGGCGGAATATCCGCGCTACAGCGCGGGCGAGATGGCGCGCCGCCGCGCCGCCGTGACGGCGGCGCTCGCGGAAGCGGAATGCGACCACCTCGTGTTCTGCGGCGCGAACCGTACCGGCTCCGCGGTGCAATGGCTCACGCAATGGCCGGTGACGGTGGAGGCGATCGGCGTGTTCACGCCGGGCGAGCGCGACGCCTTGTTCGTGCAGTGGATCAATCACGCGCCGCTCGCCAGGATCATCGCCGCCGAGGCCGACGTCGCGTGGGGCGGCGAATCCTCCGTCCGCGCGGCGATCACGGTACTGGACAGGCGTGGCGCGCGCAGCGACCGCGTGGCCGTCATCGGGCCCATGAACTTCGAGCAGCACGGGCTGCTGGCCGCGCGCTTCGGCAGGATCGCCAATCTCAACCGCGCCTATGTACGGCTGCGGCGGGTGAAGTCTGCGGAGGAGGTCGACTGGCTGCGCATCGGCGCCTGGCTCAGCGATCGCGGCATGGCGGGACTGCGCGATGGGCTCACCGCCGGGCTCGACGAGCGCGCGCTCGGCGATCTGATCGAGCGGTCCTATATGCGCGAAGGAGGCAGCAACGTCATCCATTTCATCGGCGCGACCTCGATGCACGATCCGCAGCGCGGCGTGCCGGCGCAGTTTCCCTCGACGCGACGCATCGCCAATGGCGATATCGTGTTCGCGGAGATCAGCGCGGCGTTCTGGGATCACTCCGGCCAGGTGCTGCGCAGCTTCGCGGTCGGCGAGGATCCGCCGCCGCTTTATCGCGACCTGCACGCTGCGGCCGATGCCGCTTTCGACGCCGTCGTCGCCGTGCTGCGGCACGGCGCGACACCGGCACAGGTGATTGCCGCGTCAGGCGTGATCGAGGACGCCGGCTTCACCATCATCGACGACCTGCTGCACGGTTACGGCGGCGGCTACTTCCCACCGATCCTCGGCAGCAAAAGCCGGCCGGCCGGCCCGGTGCCGGCCGAGCCGTTCGAGGCCGGCATGACAGTCGTGGTGCAGCCCAATGTGGTGACGCGCGACGACCTGGCGGGCGTGCAGACCGGCGAGCTCGTGCTGATCACGCCGACCGGGACCGAACGGTTGCATGCATTCCCGCGCGGTTTCGGACGTGTATCCTGACCGATCGCAGCCCCAGCGAGTCGGGCCAGCCGTTGCTCCTGCTTCAAGAGGCCGGAAGCGGCTTACAACCCCTTGTCCTGCGGCACCTCGTGCCAGACCTGCATCTTCTCAAGGCCGCCGAAGATCGGCAGGTTGAGGCCATGGCTGGGGGCCTGTCCGGCGATTGCGTCGCCGGGGGCTCCCTGCGAGAGCACGCGGGCGCCGAAAGGCTGGGTGAAGGCCCCTTGCCAGTCGGCATAGACTTTCGTGTCCGGCGCCGCGGTCGCAGCGCTTTGCTGCATGATGACGGCGGGCGATATGACCTGGGCGTGGATGGCGTGCACGGCCGCTGCGCCAAGAGCGGCGACGGTCAGTGCGGCGAAGCTGAATTTGGCGAGCGCCTTCATGGCGTCCCTCCTGACATGAATGACATCGAAGCTGGGATGCGCGGATGGCGCGATCCCGCGGCATCGGATGCGGCGGGGCGCGGCGCGCTTGGAACCGATATGGGGTTCCATGCTGCGCCGCAGCAGGGCCCTATGCTGCGCCGCAGCTATGCACTCAATGCATAGCGTAAGTCGTTCAATATATTCGAGAAACCTAGCCGTTGGGATATGAATTCGGCGCCCGCCGACGGTCAGGCGTCGCGCTCTTCCTCGTCCGGGCGCGCATCCGGCAACAGCCCGCCGGCGACCGGCGCCATGCCGATCCTTGCTGCTGCAGCATGCGCGGCCGCCAGCGCCGGATCCGTTCCCTGGCCGTGTACGGAGTAGAGCCTGGGGGCGGCGCGATTGATCTGCAGGTGGAAAATATCCGGCCTGTTGTAGTGCCCGGCGAAATCGTGCCGCAGCTTCATCTGGACGCCGAGTTCGAGATTGCATTGGGCATACAGGATGCCTTCCTCGGCGCCCATGGGCCCAGCGATGATCCGGCTGTTGGGCGCGACGACGACGCTGCCGCCGCTGCAGTCCGCACTGCGCAGGAATGCCTCCGCCTGCGCGTCGGGTTCGAGCATCTCGATCATGCGCTCGTCCACGGTGCCGCAGGCGGAGATCACGAACGCCTTGCTCATTTGCGCAAACGCCTGCGAATCCACCGCCACCCGGTTGCGCAAGGGATCGCCGCTGGTGGGAAAATGGTTGGGCCAGCTCATGACGTGAATGCGCGTGCCCTCGGCGGTGAGTGCGAACACGGCGAGCGGATTGGAGTTCTCGCCGCAGATGAGCCCGCTCATCGGTCCGAACTCGGTCTGGAATGCGCCGAAGGTGTCGCCGAAACCGCCCATGTGCACGAGCCGCTCGCCCACCGTCGGCATGATTTTCTGGTGCTTGCCGATCAGCGTGCCGTCGGGCGCGATGTAGAGCTGACTGTTGAACATCGTCCCGATCGTATTGGGAATTTTCTCGCACACGCCGACCACGACATAGGCATTGGCATCGCGTGCGGCGCGGCAGAGCGCATTCACTTCCGGGCCGGGGATTTCGACGGCGTTCTTGAACAGCTCGGTCGCCAGCCGGTTGGACACCGTGCCGGTCGCGGCATGGTGGTGATACCAGACCGGATGCGCGGGGATGAATCCTTCCGGAAATCCGATCACCCGCGCGCCGTTCTCGCCCGCTTCGCGAATGAGGCGGCAAGCCTTCTCGGTCGAGCCCGCGCGGTCCAGGAACACCGAGGCCGCCTGCACGGCGGCCACCTTCACGACCGGATAGATGTCACCCATCGTTCAGCAAATCCTCTGCGGCGCGATCCGCCGCAACCGGTCCGGTCCGCTACTCGGCCGCCTGCGTCTTGACCTTCGCCTTCGCCCAGTAGCCGGCGGCCTGCTTCGAGCGCTTGAGCGCGTCCTCGGTCTCGAAGCCCGGCGCCATCGACGCATCGGTGCCGGCAAGGATTTGGTGGTGCTCGATGTTCAAGGTGCGCAGCCAGCGCTGCTGGCCCATGGTAAGGGCCACGAAATAGCCGATCTCGACCAGTTCCGGCTCGCTGAAATGTTTGTGCAGCCGTGCCCAGAACGCGTCATCCACCGGCAGGTCCCAGGTGATCGCCTCGGCGTAGGACAGCGCCGCCTTTTGCCGCTCGTCGTAACGCGTCGAGCTCTCGAAATCGATCAGGTCGCGGTAATCGTCCTCGACCACGCCTTGCTTCGCGGCCTTCATCGAGCGCTGGTTGCCGCAGAATTCACACAATACCGACCGCGACACATAGATGCGGCAGAGCTCCTTGATGGCGTGGTCGGCGACACCGTTCTTGAACACGTCGCGCCATGAATTCGCGAAGGACCAGAACACCGCCGGTACATGGGCGCGGATCGCCTGGCTCTCCGGGCGCGGCGTCCCTTCGCGGGCGCAACGGTCGAACTCGGCAAGCATGGCGTCGTCCCTGACATTTGCGGGATCGACGTAACTGATCCGTGGCTTCGACATCGGCAGCTTCTCCCTGGTGTTTCTCCGGCGCGTCGCGTGTGCAGCGGACGTTACGGTTCTATTCACCATACGGCACGAGCAGGGTCGTATGTTGCCGCAAGGGCACAGTTCGATCAACCGTACGCGCGCAGCGATGAGCATGCGAGATCGCGTGTTGGGCCACTATGCACGACGTGGGACGTCGCCACCGCTGCCCACGCCTCGTTCGGGTGCCGGGCGCGTTGCGCCGGGGCGCCGTCGCCGGCGAGAGATTCTTAACCATCGTCTTCTAGGCTTGAGCCCGTCGGTTGGCCGCCACGGCCACACCGCAGCATCGCGGGCTTCACCGGGGGGTGCGAGCCGATGCTTTGGCCGCGGGGGGAACGCGCCAATGGGAGCCACATCCGGCCGAGTCATCGTTGCGACGTTCGCATGCCTGTTGTGGCTCAACGGCTGCGAGACCTCGACCAGGTTCGGCGACATGTTCCAGTCGAAGCCGGACCCGCAGGCGGCTCCCGCCGCCGACGACCCTGGCGTGACCGGCAGCGTGCGGCCGGCTGCCGGCGACGCACCGGCCGCCGCGACGAGAACAGCGCAGGGCAACGACGACGATCTCGATATCGGCAAGAAGCAATTCAGCGCCGGCAAGTTCAATCTTGCGGAGCGTCATTTCCGCCGCGCCGTCGAGCTGCATCCGCGCGATGCCGAAGCCTGGCTCGGCCTCGCGGCCTCCTATGACCGGTTGCGGAAGTTCGAGCTTGCCGACCGCGCCTACGACCAGGCGATCAAGATCGCGGGACCGACCGCCGAAATTCTCAACAACCGCGGTTACTCCTACATCCTGCGCGGCGATCCTCAGCGCGCCCGTCAAACGCTGCTGGAGGCGCAGGCCCAGGATCCCGCCAATACCTTCGTGAAGAACAATCTCGAGCTGCTCGAGGCGAGCGCCCGCAAGGCCAAGGCGCAGGCCCAGTAGCGTTAGCCGGCGGGCAAGCGGTCGATGCAACGCCGCGGGGCGTTGCATGAAATTCCTGTCATGTGAGCGGTCCGGGCCGAGGCGCCCTAGACTTTGCGCCGCCGGCGTGCAACGTGGCGCCGCCACAGAGAGCCACGGTACCGCGCACATGTTCGACAGCTTTCGCAAATTTCTGTCCGAGGTCTCGGATGGCGACAAGCATCCGATCCACTTCGAGCACGACGACTATCGCCTCGCGGCCGCGGCACTGCTCGTCCACGCCGCCGGCATCGACGGCAACATCACGGATGTCGAGCGCACCAAGCTGCACGCCGTCATCAAGCGGCAATTCGGTCTCGACGAGGCGACCACGGACGAGCTGGTCGCCGAGGCCACCGAGGCCGAGCAGCAGTCGATCGATCTCTATCATTTCACCAGCGTGATCAATCGCGCACTCGATGAGGACGGTCGTCAGCGCGTGGTCGAGATGATGTGGGAGATCGCCTATGCCGATGGTCGCGCCGGAGATTTCGAAAATAACCTGATCTGGCGGGCGGCGGATCTCCTCGGCGTCTCGTCGCGGCAGCGGATCGAGCTCGGGCAGCGCGTGGCAAACCGGCGCGAGGCCGAACAGAGGTGAGCGAGGCGCGGCGTCCCGTCACGCTGATCACCGGCGCTTCGGCCGGGATCGGCGCGGCGCTGGCGCACGAATTCGCCGCCCACGGTCACGAACTCGTTCTGGTCGCACGCCGCGAGCAGGCGCTTGCCGCGCTCGCCGACGCCATTGCGGCGAAGGGAAGGGCGCGACCCACCGTTCTGGGCATGGACGTCGCGCGTGCCGATGCGGCAGAGGCCATCGCCGATGCACTCGCCAGCCGCGAACTCGAACCGGAGACGGTCGTCAACAATGCCGGCTTTGGCCTCGTCGGCGACGCCGCCGCGCTCGACCGCGCCGAGCAGCTCGCCATGATCGACCTCAACGTGCGGGCGCTGACCGACCTTTCGCTCGCCTTCATCCCCAGTCTCAAGCGGCGGCAGGGCGGCATTCTCAACGTGGCGTCGATCGCGGGCTTCCTGCCCGGCCCCGGCATGGCGGTCTACTACGCCACCAAGGCCTACGTGATTTCCTTCAGCGAGGCATTGCATCGCGAATTGGCGCCCAAGGGCGTGCGGGTGACCGTGCTGTGCCCCGGGCCGGTGCCGACCGAGTTTCAAGCGCGTGCCGGCGTCACCGGCGAGCAGTTCCCGTCGCTGCTCACCCGCTCGGCCGAGCGAGTGGCACGGGATGGCTATCGCGGCCTCATGGAGGGGCGCCGCATGGTCGTTCCAGGCTCGGCCAACAACGTGGTCACGGCGCTCATGCGTCTCGTGCCGCGCGGCATCCTGCTCCGGTTCAGCGACGTGCGGCCGGGACGGTCCCGCCGCTGAAGCCGAAAGCTAGCGCTTTGAACTGGCAGGCACCCGGACTGCCGCGCAACCCGCCTTGACGGCGGTGCGGAGGTTCGGCCCCGCGCTGGTTTCATGGCCGCGTCCCATGTGGACGGCCTTGAAAACCCGTGTCGAGCGGGTATTGAGGGTCTTCTGTTTCGCTCGCCATGACCGGATGATGCTGCACCCAATTCTGATCGTGATGCACCAGGAGACGTCGACCCCTGGACGCGTCGGTCATGCCCTGCGTCAGCGCGGCTATCCGCTCGACTTGCGGCGCCCGCGCTTCGGCGACCCGCTGCCGGAGACAATGGCCGGCCATGCCGGGGCCATCGTGTTCGGCGGTCCCATGAGCGCGAACGACGCGGACGATTTCGTTCGCCGCGAGATCGACTGGCTCGCCGTCCCGCTCAAGGAGAAGAAGCCGTTTCTCGGCATCTGCCTCGGCGCCCAGATGCTCGCTCACCATCTCGGCAGCCGGGTCTACCGGCATCCCGACGGTCATGCCGAGGTCGGTTACTACCCGATCCGGCCGACCGACATTGGCCGTACGGTCTGCGATCCCTGGCCGGAGCAGGTCTACCAGTGGCACCGCGAGGGCTTCGATCTCCCGCTCGGCGGAGACCTGCTGGCGGAGGGCGATTCCTTCCCGGTGCAGGCATTCCGTTACGGCTCGGGCTTCGCGCTCCAGTTCCATCCCGACGTGACCCACGCAATGATGTGCCGGTGGACCACGCGAGGGCACGAACGCATGTCATTGCCCAACGCCAAGCCGCGGGTCGCGCATTTCGCGGACCGCGCGGTCTACGATCCGGCCGGGCGGGCCTGGCTTGCGGCATTCCTGAACCACTGGCTGGGCAAGTCCGAGCCGGAACAGCGGGCGTCGACGGATTCAGATCTGAGGGCGGGTTAGCACCGCGCAATCCGCAGGCTACGGAATTGCGCTTCGCCCATCCACTGCGTGACGGCAGTTCTAGATCGCGATGACTTTTCTTCGAATCGTCATGCGCTCTAGCTTATTGCTGGAGCATGATCTTTTCCGAAAACCGGTGTCCACTTTTCGGGATCATGCTCTAACTCGGCTTACGCACATCCCGCGTCGCGTAAAAACTTTCGACGTGGCGCAACGCCGGAAAGCCGCGCATCCAGAGCAACACCACCAGCAGGATCCCGGCGCCGCCGACGAGCACCGCCGGGATGGCGCCGAGCCACGCCGCCATGACTCCGGCGCGGAAATCGCCGAGCTGATTGGAGGTGCCGGAGAACAGCGAGCCCACGGCGTTCACGCGCCCGCGCATCTCGTCGGGCGTCTCGATCTGGATGAGCGTCATGCGGATCACGACGCTCACCGCATCCGAGGCACCGAGGATCGCCAATGCCACCATCGACAGCAGGAACGATTTCGACAGCGCGAACACGATGGTGGCAAGCCCGAAACAGGCGACGCTGGCGAACATGACGCGGCCGACGCGGCGCGTCAGTGGTGACGCCGTCAGCACCGCCATGATCACCAACGCTCCCACCGCCGGTGCGGCGCGCAGCAGCCCGAGGCCCTCCGGCCCGGTGTGGAAGACTTCATCGGCGAAGATCGGGAGCAGTGCGGTCGCGCCACCGAACAGGACCGCGAACAGATCGAGCGATATGACGCCGAGCACGATCGGATTACGCCGGATATAGGACACGCCGGCGAAAAACGCGGTGAGGTTGATGGGCGAGCGCGTCACCGCGAAGCGCTCGATGCGCACGAATGCGAGCAGGACGACCGACGCGAGAAACAGCGCGCAGCAGATCGTGTAGGGAACCACGGGGCCGAAGACATAGAGTACGCCGCCCAGCGCCGGCCCGCTGATGGTCGCGAACTGGGTGGTGGAGGCGGAGGCGGCCACCGCGCGCGGAAACAACGACGCGGGCACCACCGCCGGAAGCAGGGTCTGCTGGGTCGGTGCATCGAACGCGCGCCCGACGCCGAACACGAACACCGCCGCGAGGATGAATTCCTTCGTCACCGCGCCGGCGGCGGAGCCGATCGCCAGCGCCGCAACCGACAGCATTTCGACCACCTGACAGATCTGCAGCAGCCGGCGCCGGTCGTAGCGGTCGGCGACCTGGCCCGCGACCAGCATGAACGCTGCCGCGGGGAGGAACTGGGCAAGGCCGACGAGCCCAAGGTCGAATGCGCTGCCGGTGAGCGCATACATCTGCCAGGCCACCGCCACGCCCAGCATCTGGAAGGCCAGGGCGGCGCAGGTGCGCGCACTCCAATAGAACACGAACGGGCGATGGCGCAGGATGGACTCCGGCGCGGCATCGCGGGGCTTCATTGGCGGGGGCTGGTTGTCGGCGGACATCCGGCGGAAGGGCTCGTCAGCCTTGGTCCGCTGGCGGTGGGCTTGCCAGCGCTCGCCGAGCTGCGGCGAGGGCTGGTGGAGCCGAGGGGGGTCGAACCCCTGACCTCCTCATTGCGAACGAGGCGCTCTCCCAACTGAGCTACGGCCCCGCCAAAATACAACCATGTCGCGGCGGTCGCGAGTGCGGGCCATTTAGGGCGCAGGCTGGGAGGAGTCAAGACAGCGGCGGACAGACACACCGGCGCGACGCCGGCTTTGCGTTGACGCGAGCGCGGCAACGCGCTTATCAAGCTGTCGGCGACCCGGCCGGCGGTGGCCGATCGTCGGTCAGGGCCCTTCCGGGTGAATTCGATGAATCCTTTTATCTGGCTGATCCATACGCTGATCTGGCTCTATATTTATGTCCTCATCGCCGCGGCAGTGATGTCGTGGCTGCTCGCATTCAACGTGGTGAACAGCCACAATTCCACCGTCCGCATGATCTGGGACTTCCTCTACCGGGTGACCGAGCCGGGATTGCGCCCGATCCGCGCGATCATGCCAAATCTCGGCGGCATCGACATCTCGCCGGTGATTCTCATCATCGGTCTGATGTTCCTGGACCAGCTCATCATCTGGCTCTACCTCTCGGCCTTTGCCTGAACGTGAGCGATCTCCCCTGGCGTATCGAAGCGGGGGGTCTTGTCGTCGCGGTGCGGGTCACGCCGCGGGGTGGCCGCGACGCCATCGACGGCGTCGAGCAATTGGCCGACGAACGCCGCGTGCTCAAGGTGCGGGTACGCGCCGCGGCGAGCGAAGGCGAGGCCAACGCGGCGCTGGTGCGACTCATTGCAAAGACGCTGGCCGTTGCGCCACGCGATGTCAGCCTGCTCGCAGGCGCGAGCGCCCGGATCAAGCGGCTCAGGATCGCCGGAGCAGGCGCGAGCCTTGCCGCGACGCTGGAGAAAATCTGCGCGATGGCGTAACCAGAGCCATGCATGCGAACGGACGAGAAACCGGAGCATGAGCGCACGAATCATCGATGGCAAAGGGGCGGCGGCGGACTTGCGCGGCAAGGTCGCCGATGCCGTCCACCGCCTGGCGCGTGACCGCGGCATCGTGCCTGGGCTCGCAGTCGTGCTCGTCGGCAACAATCCCGCGAGCGAGAGCTATGTCGGCAGCAAGATGAAGATGACCGTCGGGAGCGGCATGCGGTCGTTCGACCATCGGCTGGCGTCGGCGACGAGCCAGCAAGACCTGCTGACGCTGATCGGGCGGCTCAATACCGATCCCACCGTCGACGGCATCCTGGTGCAGCTTCCGTTGCCGCCGCAGATCGACCCGCAGGCGATCATCGCCGCGATTGATCCAGGGAAGGACGTGGACGGGTTCCACCCCGTGAATGCCGGGCGGCTGTCGGCCGGCCTGCCGGCGCTGGCGCCGTGTACCCCGATCGGCTGCGTCCTCCTCGCCAAGACCGTGCAGCCGTCGCTGGCCGGGCTGGAAGCCGTGGTCATCGGTCGCTCCAACATCGTCGGTAAACCGCTGGCGCAGTTGCTGCTGGCGGAGAACGCGACGGTGACGGTCGCGCATTCGAAGACGCGCGACCTGCCGGCGGTGTCCCGGCGCGCCGACATCCTGTTCGCCGCGGTGGGGCGGCCCGAGATGGTGCGGCGCGACTGGATCAAGCCCGGCGCCACCGTGATCGACGTCGGCATCAACCGCGTGACCGAGGACGGCAAAGCCCGAATTGTCGGCGATGTCGCCTTCACCGAAGCCGCCGAGGTCGCAGGCGCGATCACGCCGGTGCCGGGTGGTGTCGGGCCGATGACCATCGCGTGCCTGCTCGCCAACACGGTGCGGGCGGCGTGCGCGCGCGCCGGCCTGCCGCCGCCGGCACTCGGCCAGCGGCCGACCGACGACCGGGAATAGGGCGGAAACTACAGGGCCAGGTCGAATTAGGGTGGGATGGCGCGCTGGTCGGCCGGGCTAACCCGACCTCACTCGCTCAACAGCCCGTCAGCCGTTCCAGGCGAAGGCGACCTTGTCGAGGACCTTGGTGCCGAACCGTTCGGAGGAACGCGCCACCGCTTTGCCGCCGAGCGCACGATAGAAGCCGGTGGCCGGCTCGTTGTCCGAGAGCGCCCACACCACCAGGCTTTTCAAGCCGCTCTGCACCAGATCGCGCCGCGCCGCCGAGAACAGCTTGCGGCCGAAGCCGAGGCCCTGGAATTCGGGCCGCAGATAGAGCTCGTACACCTCGCCATCGTAGTACAGGCTGCGCGCACGGTTGCGACCGTAGTTGGCGTAGCCCGCGATGCAGTCACCGAATGCCAGCACCGCGATCCTGCTGCCCTTGCGAACCGCGCTGTCCCACCATTGCGGTCCGCGCCGGTTGATCAGCTTGTCCAGCTCGGGACCCGGAATGATGCCCTGATAGGCTCCCCTCCAGGCCTCGTCATGGGTCGCTGCGATCGCCCCCGCATCGGACGGCTTAGCGCGACGGACTTCGATCAGGATCGTGCTCATGAGCGAATACAAGCAAGCACGCGGCTTCGCTTCAAGAGCTATGTTTAATGGTGGGTTAATGATGTCCGTGATTGATGTGGATTTGCCACACTGCGACGCCCCTCCATGGTCCGCGCAGCACCGCGAAGAAGCAAAACGTCCCAACAATCGGCCGGGCTGTTGCCGCGCGGCCACGCTCCAGCGATGCGTCGGGCACGTAACCTCGTGGCGCGGTATACGCGCGGCCTATGGGCGCGACATTCGACGGCCGAATCGGGCGCAACATCAATGTGCGTGCGAACCGCCACGATCGACCCGCCGGTCGCTGTGGAATTGCCGGGCCGGGCCGCGATCAACTTTGCGGGAACCGAGGTCTCCGGTGCGCAGGCCTGACATGGCTGCGAGCAAACCAGCCACGCATCACACCCGCTCCGCCTCCTTGCGGCGCTCGTCCTTCTTGCGGTCGTTGGGGTCGAGCAGTTTCTTGCGCAGCCGGATCGCCTTCGGCGTCACTTCGACCAACTCCTCGTCGGTGATGTAGGCGAGCGCCTTCTCCAGCGTCATCTGGATCGGCGGGATCAGCCGCACGGCCTCGTCCTTGGAATGGGTGCGGATGTTGGTCAGCTTCTTGCCCTTGAGAACGTTGACCTCGAGATCGTTGCCGCGGGTGTGCTCGCCGACGATCATGCCGCGATAGACCTTCCATCCCGGCTCGATCATCATCGGTCCGCGGTCCTCCAGGTTCCACAACGCATAGGCGACCGCCTCACCCTGGTCATTGGAGATCAGCACGCCGTTGCGGCGGCCGACGATCTCGCCCCGATAGGCGCCGTAGCCGTGGAACAGGCGGTTCATGACAGCGGTGCCGCGGGTGTCGGTCAGAAGCTCGCCCTGATACCCGATGAGGCCGCGCGTGGGCGCGTGAAACACGAGCCGGACGCGGCCGCCGCCCGACGGGCGCATCTCGGTCATCTCGGCTTTGCGCTCCGAGAGCTTCTGCACCACGATACCGGTGTGCTCGTCGTCGACGTCGATCACCACCTCTTCGATCGGCTCCAGCAGCTCGCCGTCGGCATTGCGTTCGAGCAGCACCTTCGGCCGCGACACCGACAGCTCGAAGCCTTCGCGTCGCATGGTCTCGATCAGGATGCCGAGCTGCAATTCACCGCGGCCGGCGACTTCCATGGAATCCTTCTCGGTCAATTCGCTGATGCGCAGCGCCACGTTGCCTTCGGCCTCGCGCAGGAGGCGCTCGCGGATGACCCGGCTCTGCACCTTGTCGCCCTCGGTGCCGGCGAGCGGAGAATCGTTGATGCGGAAGGTCATCGCCAGGGTCGGCGGATCGATCGGCTGCGCGGGCAGAGGCTCGGTCACCTCGGGCGCGCAGATCGTGTGCGCCACGGTGGCCTCCGGCAGGCCGGCGATCGCCACGATGTCGCCGGCGGATGCCTCTTCGACGCCGGTGCGCTCAAGCCCGCGGAAGGCGAGCACCTTGGTGACACGCCCCTCCTCGACCAGGTCGCCGTTGCGGTCGAGCACCTTCACCGCCTGATTGGGCTTCACCGTGCCCGACCTGATGCGGCCGGTGACGATGCGGCCGAGATAGGGGTTGGCCTCGAGAATGGTGCCGAGCATGCGGAACGGCCCGTCCTCCGTGACGGGTTCCTTTACGTGCCGGGTCACGAGATCGAACAGCGGCGCCATGCCCCGGTCCTTCGGGCCGTCCGGGGAGGCGGCCATCCAGCCTTCCTTGGCGGAGCCATAGAGGATCGGGAAATCGAGCTGATCCTCGCCGGCGTCGAGCGCGGCGAACAGATCGAACACCTCGTTCACGACCGCCAAGGGCCGCGCGTCCGACCGGTCGACCTTGTTGATGACGACGATGGGCTTGAGGCCGACCTTGAGGGCCTTCGAAACCACGAACTTGGTCTGCGGCAGCGGGCCTTCGGCGGCGTCTACCAGCACCAGCGCACCGTCCACCATGTTGAGGATGCGCTCGACCTCGCCGCCGAAATCGGCGTGGCCGGGGGTGTCGACGATGTTGATGCGGATGTCGCGCCAGGGCAGTGAGGTCACCTTGGCGAGGATCGTGATGCCGCGCTCGCGCTCGAGATCGTTGGAGTCCATGGCGCGCTCCGCCACCCGCTGGTTTTCGCGGAAAGACCCCGACTGCTGCAGCAGCCGGTCGAGCAGAGTGGTCTTGCCATGGTCGACATGGGCGATGATCGCCACGTTGCGCAACGACATATGGGAAATCCGGTGGGCCCCGGCGCAGCCAGGCTACGTTGCAGCGCAATATATGAATGGCGGCCCGAACTGCAACGCCAAAGGTCGACGTTCGGTGGGGAATGCGGGACGATCGATCGATCCCACACATTCCGGCATCGCGCACGTCCTCGACCCTCCCGGGCGCTGGTCGGGCAAGATACCGGGCGGGACGCGGCAATCCGACCGTTCCCTATGGCGCGTGCCGACTTCAACAGAATCAAAACGTTAGATTAGGTTGGGCGCGTACTTGGTAGCACCGGGTAGCATGTATCGATTCTGACGCGCCGGCGGCCTCGGGCGCGCTCCGCTCGAACCGATCCGCGCTGGCCTGGCGATCGCGCGACCCGAGCGCATGGCCGCCGGTTGGCGGACGTTCGAGGTGGCGTGCGCAAGGATCGCCGAGGCCAGTGGACGAGCCTTCACGGGACTGCGTAAATGATCGCGCGGGCTTTCGAATATCGAATCTTGAAGACCTTGAATGTGTCGCCGCCTCGGTAGGCTTACCGGTCGGACCGCAGACCGGTCCTGGCAAGCGGACCATGCAACGGGAGGATGTCAAATGAGTGCGCGCGTCTGCCAGAAACTTCTCGAAAAAATCGACGAGCGGCGTGACAACGCCATCGCTTTTCTCCAGGAAATGATCGCCATACCCAGCGTCACCGGGGATGAAGCGAAGATCCAGAAGTTTCTGGCAGATTACATGACGAACATCGGCCTCGATGTCGACATGTGGGAAACGGATTGGGAAGAGCTGAAAAAGCATCCGGCATATCGGCCCGTGAACAGAGGTTATGAGGGGCGCCCGAATATCGTCGCAACGTTGAAGGGTTCGGGCGGGGGGCGCTCATTGCTCTTGAACGGGCATACCGACGTCATCCCGGTTGGCGGCGGAGAAGGCTGGAGCGACGACCCCTGGTCTGCGACGATCAAAGACGGGCGTATCTATGGGCGAGGCTCTGCCGATATGAAAAGCGGTGTTGCCAGCCACATCATGGCAGTGGAGTGCCTGATGGCCGCGGGTCTGAAGCCCAAGGGCGACATTTATATCAACGTCGTCGTCGATGAAGAAGTCAGCGGACATGGAACGTTGGATACGGTGATCCGTGGCTACAAGGCGGACGCCGGCATTTCCGGTGAGACCAGCGACCTCGCAGTGCAACCTGCGTGCATCGGCCGGATTTGGTTCGAAATCGAGATCCACGGCAAACCCGCCGGCATTCAAAAGCGATACGAGGGCATCAGCGGCATTGACCTCGGCAACAAGATCGTAAAGGCGGTCGCAGATCTGGAGGCAAAGCGAGTGGCGACGGTAACGCACCCTTTGTATCCGAATGCCCTTGATACGCTGCCTTGCATTATCGGCAGCTTCTCGGCCGGAAACTATCCGAGCGCTTTCCCCGTCAACTGTCTTCTGAAAGGCAGCATTGGCACGGTTCCGGGAGAGGACCACGAAGGTGTGAAGCGGAGCCTCGTGGAACAGGTGGCGCGGGCGGCGGCTGAGGATCCTTGGATGAAGCTGCACCCACCGAAGGTGCGGTTCGTGGGGTATGACGCGGAGGCATCCGAAATCCCGCGAAATCACCCAATCGTTGAAACCGTCTGTGAGAATTACAAAAGGATCACCGGCCGGGATCCCGAGATCAGCGGCCGTCAGGGGGCTGCGGATACTCGTTTCCTGAACCGCTATGCAGATACTCCAACTGTGATCTTTGGACCGGGTTCGACTGCCGTCATGCATGCGAACGACGAGTACGTTTCCGTCGAAGACTATCTGACCTCCATCAAGGTAATGGCGCTCAGCATCTGCGACTGGTGCGGTGTTGATAGTCGCTAGTCGTCGGCCCGACGCGTGTCACTCGCTTTGGTCCTGAAACCGACGATTTCAGCGTCAGTCCGAGAGGCTAGTTTCCAAGGCCGGCGTAATCTCCGAGAACCGTTACCGAGCCTCCTTCGTCGCGACGCGCAACTCTAAGCGGCGGGCCGTGGGAGCCGATCATCGAGTGCAATCTGTCCGAGCGCCAAATTCTATTGTTCCAACATTGACACCAATTTATGATGCCAGGAGGAATATCTGCCGATGGGCAACGACGTGCTTTGCCGGGCGGCTGCAATCAATCAGGAAGCCGATCGGCCACATGACCAGTCCATTTCGCATGAGGCCGCAAATCGTCGACGGCAACCGCCGCCGAACCGCGGTCGAATGCCTCCGTGCAGCCCAAGTGAGCTTGCCGACCTGGACCGAACTGGCCGATCCGGCTCTCATCCCGGCCGCAACAGGAAGCAGTCTCAAATCCGTCGGCCCGGATGAGCCAGATGGGAAAAACCTGTGGCGTGTTCACTGGTTCAACGATGCCGACCGCAGGGGGCGAACGCCTCTGCCGGGTCACGTTGTCTTGCCGGAAGCGCTGACCGGCGTAAAGGCACCGATTGTCGTCCTGCTCGGTCGGCGTTTCCCCATGATCGGCGCGCACAAGGTGCTCGCCGCCTATGGCTGTCTGGTGCCACGACTGGTGACCGGCCAGTTCGACCCGAAGCATGACCGGGCGGTTTGGCCCTCCACCGGAAACTACTGCCGCGGCGGTATTGCCATATCGCGCATTCTCGGTTGCCGCGGCGTAGCCGTGCTGCCGGCCGGCATGAGCCAGGAGCGCTTCGACTGGTTGCAGGAGTGGGTTTCTGATCCCGCCGACATCATCCGCACACCGGGAACGGAAAGCAACGTCAAGGAAATCTACGACAAGTGTGCCGAACTCGCGCGCGAGAAGGACAACGTCATTCTCAATCAGTTCTCCGAGTTCGCCAACTACCTGGTCCATTATCACTGCACCGGTTCCGCATTCGATCGCGTCTTCTCCCACCTGAAAAGCGCCAATTCCGAATATCGGCTGGCAGCTTTCGTGTCGGCGACCGGCTCCGCCGGAACGATCGCTGCTGGCGACCTTCTGAAATCGCGGCATGGAACGAAGATTGCTGCCGTGGAGGCCATCGAATGCCCGACGATGCTCTGCAATGGATACGGCGAGCACAACATCCAGGGTATCGGCGACAAACATATTCCCCTGATCCACAACGTGATGAACACCGACCTTGTCGTCGGCGTGTCCGATCTGGCCAGCGATTCGCTCAATCTGTTGTTTGGGGGCAATGTCGGGCGCAACTATTTGGTGGGGCGGCGCAAGATCGAGCCCGATGTGGTGAGAACCTTCGACGACATCGGCATCTCAGGGCTGGCCAATATCGTCGCCGCCATAAAGGTGGCCAAGCATCTCGAATTTGACGCCGACGAGGTGGTCATGACTGTGGCGACTGACGCCGCCCAGCTCTACGCCAGCGAACGACGGAATTTTCTGGCGCGCCGCTATCGGGATGGATTCGATGAAGTGAACGCGGGGGAAATCTTCAGTCGTCACCTCGAAGGTATCGTGGACGATCACGTCCTCGAGCTCACCCACGTCGATCGTAAACGCATCTTCAATCTCGGCTATTACACGTGGGTTGAACAGCAGGGAGTGGCGATCGATGATTTCGATCGCCGCAAGGACCAGCGGTTCTGGCGCGACTTGGTGGACAGTATACCGATATGGGATCGCTTGATTGAGGAGTTCAATGCGGAGGTTGGCGTCAAGCGCGCCCCCTGAACCGGTATGACAGCGACCAAGGGCAAAGCGAAAGCCAAGGCAACTCCTACTTATCTGGAGCTGCGTGCGGAATTATCACAGCGCGACCGGAGTCTGCGCCACAAGGTTGTTTCGCTCGAGGAAGCCGCCTCCTTCGTGCGTGACGGAGATTCCGTCGGGATCGGCGGGAGCACGATGTCGCGGACACCCATGGGCATGATCTGGTCGCTCATTCGCGCCGGAAGAAAGGGGCTTACCTGCTCACGCAGCATCGTCTCGAGCGACGGTGATCTGCTCCTTGCTTCCGGTGCCTGCGCTCACATCGTGACCAGCTGGTTTAGCCAAGGAATTCTGTGGGGCGTTTCGAAGGTGATGCGTCACCACGTGGAGACTGGAAACGCGATATACGACGAGTGGAGCCACATGGCGATGGGCATGCGTTTCCGCGCAGGTGCCATGGGTATTCCCTTTATGCCGATCCGATCGATGCTGGGATCGGATGTACGAAAGCAACGCCCGGAGCCGATCGACATTGATTGCCCGTTTACCGGCGAAAAGCTCTTGCTGGTTCCTGCGCTCAATCCGGACGTCGCCTTGATCCATGTCCAACGCTGCGATTCTTACGGCAACGCGCAGATCGATGGGTTGCAATTTATGGACGTCGATCTGGCCCTCGCCGCTAATAAAGTGATACTGACGACAGAGCGCATTGTCTCCAACGATCAGATCCGGCGCGCGCCCGATCAGACCAAGATTCCATTTTTCACAGTCGATGCTGTCGTCGAGTTGCCGTTCGGATGCGCCCCGCACGAATGTTATGGCGTTTACGAGCCGATGCTTCGCCACATGCAGTACTACGTTGGATTGGTGAACAACGATCCCGTCAAAGGGATGCAGCAATATCTCGAGCGCTTCGTGTACGGGCCCAAGTCGTGGAGCGAGTTCCTCGCTATGATTGGGTTGGACGAATTGCTCGAAGCTGCTCGCGCGGGAGAGAGCATTTACGATGCTTAAGCCGCACAGCCACACCGCCGCGGAACTGCTTGCCATCTTGAGCGCTCGCCAGCTCAATGACGGACAGGTCGTATTCGCCGGTGTTGGCATCCCGCTTTTGGCCGCCACGCTCGCGCAACGCCTGCGTTGTCCCGGCCTGACGATCCTGTTCGAAGGCGGCGTGATCGGCGCATTCGTCGAGCCAGGTAAGCTGCCGCCGTCTACCAACGATCAACGGTGCACGAGACGCGCCAACATGGTGCTTGGCAGCGCCGAAGTGCTGTTGCTGCTGCAGCGCGGCTATGTGGATGTCGGGTTCATGGGCGGGGCGCAGATCGATCAATACGGCAATTTGAACAGCTCTTTCATCGGAGATCCGGCGAAGCCGAAGGTCCGGCTGCCAGGTACTGGCGGCGGCAACGACATTGCCAGCCTTACGCAGATGGTCGTGGCCATGAAGCATGAAAAGCGTCGCTTTGTTGAGCAGGTAGATTTCATTACCAGTCCCGGATTCTTGCGCGGGCGCGACACGCGGCGAGCAAGCGGTCTTCTCACGGGCGGCATGTTCCGCGTGGTCACCGATCTGGCGGTGTTCGGGTTCGAAGCCAAGAAACGGCGCATGCAGGTGATTTCCCTCAATCCCGGAGTCAGTCGCGAGCAGGTGCAGGACAATACCGGATTTCGCCTGGAATTCGCTGCCAATCCGGGCGTGACCGAACCACCGACCGACCAGGAACTGAAATTCTTGCGCGAGCTCGATCCCGAACAACTCTACACCACGTAGCATTCCGCCGCGGAATTGACGTTCGACTGAAAGAGGAGTTTGGGATGGCTGGTTTGGCTCGGACATTCGGCATAGCGGTGCAAAATTTCACAGCCTATCCGCAAATGCCGGATGTCAAGGCGCTGGTCGAATATGGCGTCAGAATGGAGCAGCTGGGCTTCGACTCGCTTTGGGTGTGGGATCACATCCTGCTCGGCGTTGACCCGAATTTTCCGATCATTGAGTCGTTGACGCTGCTGACCGCCATCGCCGCGCGGACCCACAAGATCAAGCTCGGGACCGGCATTCTCGTGCTGCCGATGCGCAATCCGGTTATCCTTGCCAAGCAGCTTGCGTGCATGGATATCTTGTCGGATGGCCGGCTGCTCATGGGCATGGCGTCTGGATGGTATCGGCGCGAGTTCAACGCTATCGGCGTGCCGTTCGAGCAGCGCGGCAAAATCATGGACGAGAATCTCGACATCCTGAAGCGGTTCTGGACCGAACACACGGTCAGCGGCAAATTCCCCCATCATGACATTCCCGCCGGCGTGATGTTTCCCAAGCCGGTGCAGAAGCCATATCCGCCAATCTTGATCGGCGGATATGTCGATCGCGTCCTCAAACGCGCGGCGGTCGCGGGCGACGGCTGGCTAACTTACTTCTACCGGCCGGAAAGCTTCGCAAAATCCTGGGGCAAAATTCGCAATTTCGCGAAGGAAGCGGGAAAGGATCCGGACAAGCTCCTCAACGCCTCGCAACTGCCGATCTTCATCGGCAAGTCGCGGCAGGCGGTTGAAAGTCAGATGATGGAGTGGCTGACGAAGGAATGGGACTTTGCGGCTTGGAGCGAGTCGACCAAGGACAGCGCCATCATGGGAACGGTCGACGAATGTGTCGAACAACTCAAGGAGCACCTCGCGGTTGGAACGCAGAAGCTCATTTTCGTTCCTTACAAGTACGAGATGCAGCAGATCGAGACCATTGCGCGCGAGATCATTCCGCGGCTCAAGGCGAAATGAATCGCTTGTGTGATCCGATCGCCTTTCGATGATTGGTTCGCGCGCACGATGACGGCCGCGAACCAACCAACCCGCTGGCGTCTCCCTTTCGTCGAGCGCGAAAAGTATGCATTTTGACGCGCGGCCTGCAGTCAATTTCGGCTTGCCCCGTTATTCGCTTCTCATGCTATCATCCCTAACAAACGGGCGGTTTGAGCACGCGCAATGCAAGAGAGAGTCCGGGGCTCGAATGCGGTTACGTGCGATGTGCCGTGCTGCTTGCTCCCCGAACCTTCAGTAGCCACGCGAGGATCGGTTGACGCCGCTCCCAAAAACGGAGGGACAGACATGAGGCAGTATGCAACCAGGATGGCACTCGCGACCATCATCCTTGCCGCAGGCCTGATAACGGGAGCCGGCGCGCAAGAGACCATTAAGATTGGCGTCATTCAGCCCTTGACCGGCGCGTTCGCAGCGTCCGGAAATTACGTCGCCAACGGCGCGAAGATTGCGGCCGACGAGATCAATGCCAAGGGCGGCGTGCTCGGCAAGAAACTCGAGTTGGTGATCGAGGACAACAAGAGCAACCCGACGGAGGCGGCGACGGTTGCCGAGAAGCTCATTGTGCGGGACAAGGTGCCGGTGATGATGGGCGCGTGGGGCTCAGGCTTCACGCTTGCGATCATGCCGAAGCTCATGGAATACAAGGTGCCGATGCTGGTCGAGACCTCATCGGCCGGCAAGATCACCACGTCGGGGAATCCCTACATCTTCCGCATCTCGCCACCGTCCTCAGTCGAGGCGGTCGCGTTCGCCAAGATCATCGATAAGCTCAAGATCGGAAAGGCGGATTTCCTGGTCGTGAACAACGATTGGGGCCGCGGCGCGGCCGACGACTTCGGCAAGATGTTCAAGGAGCATAACATCAAGGTGGGCTTGGTCGAAACCATGGATCCGCCGGCTCAAGACATGAGCGCGCAGCTTGCCAAGATCAAAGCATCTGATGCCGACACGCTCATCATCACCACGGCGGTCGAGCAGTTGACGTTGATCTTCAAGCAGGCGGCGGCGCTCGGACTGAAGAAGCGGATCATCACCACCGGCGGATCGCAGAATCCGGATCAGCTGATCGAGCAGGCCGGGGCGGCGGCCAACGACACCACGCACATCACTTTTTTCACACCGTGGAATCCCAATGTTTCGGCCGATCCGGCCATGGCCAAAGCCTTCATCGAGGAATGGAAGAAGCGTGGCCATCCGTTCGCCGGCTTGACTGAGAGCTTCCGCGGTTATGACGGCATCCGAACTATTGCGGCGGCGATCACCAAGGCGGGCAAGGCCGAGCCCGAGGCGATCCGTGCGGCATTCTGGCAGGTCGAGATCCCCGGGATGAATGGCCCGATCAAATTCAACAAAGCCGGCCCGGCGGGCCAGGAAAGCGGTCAAAGCAATCCGGGCATCTATCTGATCAAGATCGAGAACGGCAAGGTGGTCCTTCCAAGCGCCTGACCTCATCCGAATGTGAGCCTCCGGGGTGACCCGGAGGCTCAGTTTCACACCATCCTGCAGATGGCGAGGGCGGGCTGCATCGACGCCCGCGATGAGCAGGTGGACCAATTCTTCCAGCACCTCGTGAATGCCGTCGTCTTGGGCGGAACCTACGCGCTGCTCGGCATCGGGCTGACGCTGATTTTCGGTATCATGCGGGTGGTGAATTTCACCCACGGCGAGCTCTACGCTTTTGGCGCCTACATTGTCTATCTGGTGGGCGCTACGCTCGGGTTGAATTTCTTTCTCGGGCTCGTGGTTGCTGTCATCGCCGGCGTGCTGCTCGGCGCGCTGATTGAGATCACGCTGCTGCGGCCGATGCGCAGCGCCGACATCGATACCGTCATGCTGGTGATGATCGGCGCCTGGATCGTGATGCAGAACACCGAGCTCCTGATCTGGGGTGGCGTGGCCAAGGCGATCGTCACGCCGTTCCCCGACGCTCCGCTGGTGATCGGACCGGTTTCGATATCGTGGTTGCGACTCTTCGTTCTCATCGTCGCGCTGCTGCTGATCATTGGCAGCTACGTCCTCATTCATCGCACCAAGCTCGGCAAGGCGATGCGCGCGACTTTCCAGGACACAGATACTGCCGCGCTGATGGGGGTCCACATAAAGGGCATCCATACCGCGACTTTCGCCATCGGCTCCGGCCTTGCTGCTGCTGCCGGCGCCCTGCTGGGACCGGTATTTCTCGTCACGCCGACCATGGGGGACCTTGCCTCGCTCAAGGCTTTTGCCATCGTCATCCTCGGCGGCCTCGGGAACATTACCGGTGCGACCATCGGCGGATTCATCCTCGCTTTGGTTGAGGAGATCGGCGCCGGTTACATCTCATCCGGCTATCGCGATGCAATGGGCTTTCTGATCATCATCGTGGTGATGCTGTTCAAGCCAAGTGGCCTGTTCGCGCGAGCGGAGCGCGTTGGATGAAGCGGGTATTGCCGGCCTTTTGGCTCGTCGTCTTCTTCACCGTGCCATTGTGGCTGCAGGATCAATACATCCTGCACGTTCTGATTACGACGGGCATTTTCATCATCGCGGCGATGAGCTTGAACCTGTTGCTCGGTTATACTGGACAGCTCAGCCTCGGCCACGTGGCGTTCTTCGGCATCGGCGCCTATGCCAGTGCGTTGACCACCCTTGGCTTCGACGTTGAGCTTGGCGGCTTTCGCGTGGTGCATGAACCATGGCCCGCCATCATCGGCTTTTTCGTCGGCATAGTCATCGCAGGTATGAGCGGCTACCTGATCGGCCGACTCTCCTTTAAGGTGCGCGGCGCCTACTTCGTGATCGTCACGATCAGCTTCGCCGAGGTGACGCGGCTGGTCGCCTTGAATTGGGTGGAGTTAACGCAAGGTCCATTGGCGCTCACCAACATCCCTCCGTTTACCCTCGGATTCCCCGGCCTCGGAACCTACACGCTCTGGAGCAAAACCGCCTATTACTACCTCGTCGGTGTTGTGGGCCTCGTCACTTACTTGGTCATCAGCCGGCTGGTCGGTTCCTACATCGGCCGCGCCATGATTGCACTGAAGGAAAACGAGTCGCTCGCAAGTTCTGTTGGCATCGATGTGACGCGCTATCTCGTACTGGCGGCGGTGGTTTCCGCGGCGATCGCCGGGGCCGCCGGAAGCCTGTATGCGCACTATCTCAAGATCATCGACCCCGACATTTTCCTGTTCATTTACACCGTCACGATGGTGATCATGGTGATCACCGGGGGCAAGGGAACGCTGGCCGGGCCGATCGTCGGAGGTATCATCTTCGGCTTCGTACCGGTGATCGTACGCCCCTTTGCGGCGCCTGCCGTGCAATGGATCCTCTACGGCGGCTTGATGATCTTGATCGTCTTTGTCCTGCCCCAGGGCATCGTACCGGCAGTGGAACGCTGGTTAGCGAATTGGACGCAGTCCAAGGGCAAGCTCGCGGGAGTGATTTTGGCTGGTAATTCCAAGCCGGGCGCTGGAAAATAATGCCGTCCCGCGTTGCACCGGGGAAGGTCGTTCTTTCGATCGAGCACGTCGCGGTGAATTTTGGCGGACTCGTCGCCATTTCCGATCTGAATTTGACGGTATGCGACGGCGAAATCGTCGGCCTCATTGGCCCGAACGGGGCCGGCAAGACCACGGCATTCAACGTCTTCACCGGGTTCCTGAGGCCCACGGATGGTGAAGTCCGCTATCGCGGAACCTTGCTGAACGGCCTCAAGCCGCACAAAATCGCTGGTCTTGGCTTGGTCAGGACGTTCCAGCGTACGAGCATTTTTCAGAATAACAGTGTATTCGAAAACGTTCTGATCGGGCTGCATCGCCAGGCACGGTCAACCGTGTGGGACACGCTGCTGGCGCTGCCGCGGGAGAAGGCCGCGGAGCGCGACCTCGCCGACAACGCCCATGAGATCCTCCGTCTTGTGGGACTGGAGCCGCGGTCGGCGGAACTGGCCGGCGCACTTCCCTACGGCGAACAGCGCCTGCTCGGCATCGCTCTGGCGCTTGCCGCGCAGCCGTCCATGCTGCTGCTGGACGAGCCGGTGTCTGGGATGAATCCGACCGAATCCGCCAAGGTTGTAAAGCTGGTCGAGACCATTCGCGCGTCCGGCGTGACCATCCTCTTGGTCGAGCACGACATGCCGATGGTCATGCAGGTGTCGGACCGCATCGTCGTCCTCAATTACGGGCGCATCATTGCGGAAGGCCCCCCGGCAGTCATCCAGAGGAATCCCGACGTCATTCGCGCGTATTTGGGGGAGAGAAAGAAGCGTGCTTGAACTTCGCGATGTCGTCTGCTGTTACGGCCCGGTGATGGCACTTAAAGGAATCTCCCTCACCGTCGGCAAAGGCCAGCTTGTCGCCTTGATTGGCGCGAATGGGGCCGGCAAGACGACGACCTTGAAGGCGATTTCGGGCTTGTTACATCCGACTGCCGGGACGATTGTATTCGACGGGCACGACATTACCCATGCCACGGCCCGCACGATTCTGTCGCTCGGCATTGCACATTGTCCAGAGGGACGTCACGTATTCCCGCAAATGACCGTCTTGGAAAATCTGGAAATGGGCTCCTATTTGCGCATCGATCGTCCCCAGATCGCAGCCGATATGATGCGCATCTTCGATCAGTTTCCACGTCTTGCTGAACGGCGGCAGCAGGCGGCGGGAACATTGTCTGGAGGCGAGCAGCAGATGCTTGCCATTGGCCGGGCCCTGATGTCGCGGCCGAAGCTCATCTTGTTTGACGAACCTTCGCTCGGCCTCGCACCCAACATCGTCGAGCGCACGTTCGACATTGTCACCAGCATTCGCGCTTCCGGCACGACTGTCCTCATGGTGGAGCAGAATGCGTCCGCCGCCTTGGATATGTGCGATCATGCCTACTTGTTGGAATCCGGTTCAATGGCACTCGAGGGGCGCGGGAGCGAGTTGATCAGCAATCCGCACGTGCGTGAGGCGTACCTCGCGGGATGAAGCTTCGTGCGTGAGCGGCCTCGGCCAATCGGATGTCACGAGCTCGAACCGTCAAACGATCTCTTCCAAGGGCAGTCGAGCGTTCCACCCCCCGATCATTGCTGAATGAGGAGCCTCATGGGGGCATTCGTGTCATTCAGCCGCTGCTTGTAGTTCTCCAATAGACGGACAGGAGCACATGAGATTTCGGTCGCCGTAAACATGGTCGACGCGGTTCACGGGGCACCAATATTTGTCCGCTCGAAGCCGTTCCTGGGGGAAGCAGGCGTCGGCGCGGGTGTATGGACGGTCCCATTTTTCATCTGCCAAATCGAACACGGTGTGCGGCGCATTTTTGAGTGGGTTGTTGTCACGGGCCATCCGGCCTTCCTCGATCGCGCGGATTTCACCGCGTATCGCGATCATGGCTTCGCAAAACCGATCGATCTCAGCCTTCGATTCTGATTCCGTCGGTTCGATCATCAAGGTGCCGGGGACCGGAAAGCTCATTGTCGGAGCGTGAAAACCATAATCAATAAGACGCTTCGCGATGTCGTCGACTGAGATACCCGCGGCCTCCTTCAGGGGGCGTATATCGAGAATGCACTCGTGCGCGACGCGCCCGTTCCGGCCTTTGAAAAGAAGCGGGTAGTGCCCTTCCAGCCGTGCCGCAATGTAGTTCGCATTCAGGATTGCCACCTTGCTCGCTGCGGTCAGACCCTCCCCACCCATGAGCATGATATAGGTCCAGGAGATGGAGAGGATCGACGCGGACCCGAATGGTGCCGCCGAGACAGTACCGGCTTGCGAAGGTTCGCCAGGCCGCGCCGGATGGCCAGGCAGGAAGGGAGCGAGATGCGCCTTTACACCGATTGGGCCCATTCCCGGTCCGCCTCCGCCGTGCGGGATGCAAAATGTCTTGTGCAGGTTTAGATGGCCGACGTCGGCGCCATAGTCACCCGGTCGCGCCAAACCGACCTGGGCGTTGAGATTGGCCCCGTCGAGATAAACCTGGCCGCCGCAGGTATGCACGATGTCACAGATGGACTGGAACTCGGCCTCGAACACGCCATGCGTAGAGGGATAGGTCATCATGATCGCGGCGAGGTCGTCGGCATGGCTCTCTGCCTTGACGCGCAAATCCGAAAGATCGACGTTTCCCTGTCCATCGCAATTCACCACGACGATGTTCATCCCGGCCATCTGGGCAGAGGCCGGGTTCGTCCCGTGCGCAGACGACGGAATAAGGCACACGTTGCGGTGTTGATGCCCCCTGCTGTGATGATAAGCGCGAATGGCGAGCAGACCCGCATATTCTCCTTGGGCGCCCGAATTGGGCTGCATCGAAATCGCATCAAAACCTGTGATCGCGCAAAGTTTGGCAGCGAGATCAGAGATCATTTCCGTATAGCCCGAGACCTGATCGGCTGGCGTGAACGGATGAATGTTGCAAAATTCTGGCCAGGTAAGTGGCATCATCTCGGTCGTAGCATTGAGCTTCATTGTGCACGAGCCAAGCGGGATCATGCTCCGGTCTAGCGCTAGATCGCGGTCCGCCAACCGGCGCATATAGCGCAGCATTTCGGTTTCGGAGCGGTATTGATGGAAAACGGGGTGAGTGAGGAAATTGCTCTCGCGACGGAGGGACGCGGGCCGCATATCTGCTGCCTGCATCGAAACCGTTCCATAGGACATCTGAGCGGCAGAGGGATTCTCATCGAACGGTCCAAACGATCGCCAAACGGCCTCGACGATCGTCGTCGTCGTCGTCTCGTCACAGCTAATGCCAATGTGGCGCGTACCGTCCTCTGCTACAATTCCGCGAAGGTTGATTCCGTTTTCGACGGCACGTCGAAGGATATCTGTTTGGCGATCACCCGCATGAATGGTGATTGTGTCGAAGAAATTTTTCGGGACGATGCTCCACCCGAGCGCGCGTAGTCCTGCTGCAAGCGTTGCCGTGCTGCGTTGCACCTTTCTGGCGATCATCCTGAGCCCCTCCGGGCCATGATAGATCGCGTACATGGAAGCAATCACCGCCAGGAGAACTTGGGCGGTACATATGTTCGAAGTCGCCTTCTCGCGCCGAATGTGCTGTTCGCGGGTTTGCAGCGCGAGGCGATAGGCAACGCGCCCGCGACTATCCACGGACACACCTACAAGGCGGCCTGGAAGCGCGCGCTGGTGTGCTTCCCTGGTCGCGATATAGGCTGCATGCGGTCCCCCGTAGCCCATCGGAACTCCGAATTGCTGGGTCGAGCCGATCGCGATGTCCGCGCCGAGTTCGCCGGGTGGAATGAGGAGCGCGAGCGCCAGTGGATCAGCCGCCATCACCGCGAGCGAGCCGGTTGCGTGGAGGGCGGCAATCGCCTGCCGAAAATCCCGGATTTCGCCGGAGCATCCGGGATACTGAAAGAGCGCGCCGAACACAGCCGTCGGATCGAGGTCCGTCATCGCATCGGCGACGATGATTTCCCAACCGAGCGATTCCGCACGTGTCCGCGCTACGGCAATCGTTTGCGGGTGGCAATCGCGATCGATGAAGAATGCCGTTGCCTTCGAGCGCGCGACGCGCCGGGCCATAGCCATCGCTTCGGCCGCTGCTGTTGCCTCATCGAGAAGAGAGGCATTGGCAATTTCGAGCCCAGTGAGATCAACGATCATGGTCTGGAAGTTTAGCAAGGCCTCCAGTCGACCTTGGCTGATCTCGGGTTGGTAGGGCGTATAGGCTGTATACCAAGCCGGGTTTTCCAATATGTTGCGCTGAATCACGGCGGGCAGATTTGTTCCGTAATATCCTTGACCTATCAGGGAGGTCAGAATTTTGTTGTTTGACGCCATGCTGCGAAGCTTTTGCAAGACCTCCGTCTCCGACAGGGCCGGGCCAAGGTCGAGTGGCGCGCGCTGGCGGATCGTGTTCGGGACGGTTTGCTCGATCAATTCGTCAATGCTCGAGACCCCGACCGTCTCCAGCATCTTCTGCACGTCGGCAGGCGACGGCCCGATATGGCGGTGAACGAAATCGGCTGGATTGGGCACGTTTACGAGCTCCGGATTGGGGATCATCGCGTTGACCATCTTGCTTGGGTTGGCTTGATGCGGCGCGGTCAGCCGACCAGCGCCCGATAGGCAGGTTCATCCATGAGCGTTTCGAGTTGAAAAAGGTCGGCAATCTTCATCTTGAAGAACCACCCATTCCCCATCGGATCGGAATTCACCAAGCTTGGGTCGTCCACGATGCTCTGGTTCACTTCCATGATCTCGCCGCTGATCGGGGCATAAACGTCCGATGCGGCTTTGACCGATTCCACGACTGCCGCGGCTGCCCCTCGTTCGAAGTCGCTTCCCGGCGCCGGCAGCTCGATGAAAACGACATCGCCGAGCTGTTCCTGCGCGTGATGCGTGATCCCAACAGTGGCGGTGTCTCCCTCGATGCGGAGCCATTCGTGGTCTTTGGTAAACTTCAGCATGCTGTTCATTTCTCCGTTCGGTGACGTTCGCGGCGCTTGTAGTTCGGCTTGACGAAAGGCAGCTCGCTCACGGCAACGGGTATGCGCTTGTCCCTTACATCCGCGAACAGGATGTTGCCGGCCCTTGAAGCGGCGGCGATGACGTATCCCATTGCGGCAGGCGCATTGATGGTCGGACCGAAGCCGCCCGAGGTCACCCGTCCGACCGGCGTTTGCGACTTTTCATCGTGATAAAGCTTGCAACCGCTCCGGACTGGGGTTCGGTCTTTCGAACGCAGTCCAACGCGTCGGCGAGCGCTGCCTTCGACAAGCTGCCGCAGAATGACATCAGCGCCGGGAAACCCGCCCTCGCGCGATCCACCTTGGCGGCGGCTGTTCTGGACCGCCCACTCGAGTCCCGCTTCCACCGGAGTGGTGTTCGCGTCGAGATCGGAACCGTAGAGGCACAGGCCTGCTTCAAGACGCAGGCTGTCGCGGGCACCCAAGCCAATCGGCGCTACCTTCGGGTCTTTGAGAAATTCTCGCGCGAGGGATTCGGCCTCCCGCGCGGGAACACTGATCTCAAAGCCGTCCTCCCCTGTGTAGCCCGAGCGAAAGACGATGCAATCCGTGCCGAGGATCGACAACGTGCGCACGTCCATGAAGCGCATCGACGCGACATCGGGACACAATCCCACCAGCACCGACTCGGCGAGAGGTCCTTGCAGTGCGAGCAAGGCTCGATCATCTAAACGTTCTATGACGCAGCTGCTGGAAAGCGAGTTGCGTAGGTGCGCTTCGTCCGCATTCTTGCGACTTGCATTGACGACAAGGAGGAAATGATCGCCCCGGTTTGTGATCATCAAATCGTCGAGGACGCCGCCGAACGAATTGGTGAAAAGCGCATATCGCTGTTGCCCTTCGCCGAGACCCAACAGATCGACCGGTGCCAAGGTCTCGAGTGCGCGTGCAGCGCTCTCGCCGCCTGCCGAACGGGCGTAGACGGCGAGCTGACCCATGTGCGACACATCGAAGAGACCCGCTGCAGCACGGGTGTGCAGATGCTCTTTGAGGATGCCATTCGGAAAATTGATTGGCATCTCGTACCCTGCGAAGGCCGCTAGGCGAGCACCGAGCTCGACGTGCAGGTGATGAAGCGGGGTTCGCTTCAATCCGGAACTTACGGTGGGTTGGCTATCTGAAGACACCGGAGCACCTTTCAATACGGCCCATGAGCCGATCTTCTGAGGTGCCCCCTCTGTCTATCTGCCTGAGAACGTTATCCCGTCGGCGGGCGCGTCGAACGCCACTTTCCAGAGTCGTGCTGGCTATCGCGGTGGTTCATCTGCCTGAGAGTTTCCGGGGCGGTTGCTCCTTCGGCGTCGGCCGGGGCCGATCTCTCCCGCAGCGATAGTGTGCTAATTTCTAGGCGTCATCCTCCGCATTGGAATTCGCGAATATTTTCGACAATACGATTCTATCCCGGCGGCCTCATAATGTCATCATTGATTGGCGCGGGTCTTCGCCCAGCGCCGCCGTGACCGTCACGCGCTTCGATGGCCATGATCTCCCGAATTCGCCTCACACGCCTGCGACCGTCGGAACATCCGGGCGGGCATTATGTGAGGAAGTTCTCGCCTTTTCTCTGCACGCCTCTGCGCCAGCGTTGCCTCAATCCTGTGCACCGATCCTGCACGCGTCGTGCGCCACGCCGCGATGTGCTAGCGGCTCCACAATCTGCGCAGGAACGCGCGCATCCGCCGCGCGAGCGCGGAGCGCGCGATCTTGCCGGCGTCGAGCGCGTCGCCGGCGGCCGGCGTCGCCGCGGTTCCGCGCAATCGGGCTTCGAGATTGCGCGCGAACACCTGTGTCAGATGATCGGCCACGTCCCTCACCAGGCCCGAGCGGCTGAACTGCGCCAGCGGGCCCGACAGCAGGACGGTCGTGACGACGTCGACGCGGGATGAGTCGGTGTCCGGCGCGTGCACCGCGTACGCCATGATGGCGCGCGCGTTCGACGGGCTTCGTGCGTCGCGTCCGGCGGCGCGCACCACCGCACGGAACTCACGGTCGTCGCGGACGATGCCGAGCATGCCGTGGAACGCGCTCACGATCGGCCCGAGCTTCACGGCCACCTCGCCTTCCGCCAGGTCGCCGGCGTGCTCCTTGGTCAACCGCGCCCCCGGGATGCACTGTGTCACCAGGTCGAGATCGCTGAGCGACCGCCATACCTCTTGTCGCGGGAAAGGGACCGCGAACGACTGGCGCAGTCGCACTCCGTCGCGCTCGACCACCGTCCAATCGATCGCATCCAGGCTCGTGAGTGCCGGGGCTGGCGGCGAAGCCTGCGGTGCACGGCGCATGAGCGGCACCGCGCGCACCGGCTCCCGCGCGCGGGTAGGCGGATGCGATCCGACCGGGCCGATCCGGCGTGGCGCCATCACGTCCGACGATGTGACCGTCCTTCGCAACGCGCTGCGCACCGCCGCCACGATTCCCACATAGCCGGTGCAGCGGCAGAGGTTGCCGGAGAGCTCGAGGCGAATGCGCTTCTCGTCGGCCTGGGGCAGGCGGAGCACAATGTCGCGCGCCGTCATCAACATGCCCGGCGTGCAGAAGCCGCACTGCAACGCGTGATGCTCGGAGAAGGCCTCCCGCAGCACGGCCATGGCGGGATCATGCTCCAGACCCTCGAGGGTCGTGACCTCGGCACCGTCGCAGGCGATGGCGTAGGTGATGCAGGCGCGTGCAGGCGAACCGTCGATCAGGACGGTGCAGGCTCCGCACACGCCGTGCTCGCAACCGACATGCGTGCCGGTGAGATATTGGTGCTCGCGCAGGAAATCGGCGAGGTTCAGCCGCGGCTCGACCTCCGCCTGCACCTTGCTGCCGTTGACGGCAAGCGAGACGGCACTCATGACGCGCACGCCTGTCGTGCCGCCCGCTTGAGCGCGACCGGCGCCAGAGTGCGGATGTATTCGTCGGTCACGTGTCTGCCATCGAGAAGCTGCAGCACCGCGCTCCGGTCGAGGCGATCGCCAAGGTCGGAGCCAAAGCCGCCGCCGAACAGCGCCGTGGCGTCCGCCACCGCAATCGGAGCGGTTTCGATCGCGCCGATCACGGCACGGAACACACCGCGGTCGGGATCGTGCAGGATCCCCCCGATCGCGTGCGCGAACTCACCGGCCTTCTGGCTGAACTTGTAGAATCCCCAGCGCGCCTGCGCGGAAAGCTTGGGCACGCGGATCGACTGGATGAGCTCGTCGGGCGTAAGCACCGTGGTGAAGGCCGAGACGGTCAGGTCGGCCACCGCAACCTGTCGGCGGCCTCGCCGGGACCACACCACGGCCTCGGCGCCGAGGAGCGCCAGCGCGGAGATCCAATCCGCCGCGGGATCCGCATGCGCGATGCTTCCGCCGATGGTGCCGCGATTGCGCACGGCGCGGTAGGCGATACGGCCGGCGACGTGGCGCAGCAGGCCGTTGGCGGGGTCGGCGACGCGCCCGTCCTCGATGTCGGCATGGGTGACGCAGGCGCCGATGTCGATTGCGTCGCGTCCGTCTGTTACCGTCGTGAGCTCCGGTATCGACGTGATGTCGACCAGGACGTCCGGCTGGGCGAGGCGCAGATTCAACATCGGACCGAGCGATTGGCCGCCGGCCAGCGCCTTGGCGAAGCCGTTGCCGTGGCCGAGCAGGTCGGCGGCATCCGCCAGGGTGGTCGGGCGCTCATATGCAAATGCGACCGGCTTCATTTCAAATTCACCTTACGGGTCGTGCAGTCGGGTCCCGGCCGCATGGTTGCCTTGCGCAGGCGACATCCGATCACGGAGCGGTCGCGACCCATCAGGACCTTCCTCATGCGACGCGTATTTTCGACAGCGCCGCGAGGATGCGCCGCGGCGTGATCGGGATTTCGCACAACTCGACCCCGAGCGGATGCAACGCGTCGTTCACCGCGTTGGCGATCGCGGCGCCCGGACCGATGGCGCCGCCTTCGCCGACGCCTTTCTGTCCAAACTCGGTATAGGGCGACGGCGTCTCCATGTGGAAGATGCGGATGTTGGGAACCTCCGGGCAGCCCGGCAGCAGATAGTCAGCCAGCGTCGATGCCAGCGGCTGTCCTTGCGCGTCGAACGGCATCTCCTCGAACAGGGCGGCGCCGATACCTTGCGCCGTCCCGCCCTGGACCTGGCCGTCGACCACCATGGGATTGATCAGGACGCCGGCGTCCTCCACCACGACATAGTCGAGAATCTCGACGCCGCCCGTCTCAGGATCGACCGCGACAACGGCGGCATGGGCGGAGCCGGTATGCACGCCGGTGAGCCGTTTCGGCGCATAGCCCTGCGTCACCTCGAGCCCATGCGGGTCGATGTCGCCCGGGAGATCGGAAGGCGCGAGGTAGAAAGCGCGGGCGATGTCGGCCAGTGAGATGCTGCCGCGCGGACCGAACACGCCGCCATCACGCACCTCGACCGATGCGACGTCGGCCTGCAGCAGCGCGGCGCCGATCTTCGCCACGCGCGCGGCCAGTTCCTTGCAGGCACGGGCGGTTGCGCCGCCCGCCCAGACGATGCCGCGCGACCCCCAGGCGCCGCTCGAATAGGGCGACAGCTCGGTGTCGCCGAGCTTGACATGAATATCGGCGGGATCGATGCCAAGGCATTCGCTCGCGATCTGCGCCAGCGTGGTCTCGAGACCTTGCCCGATGCTTTGAATGCCGACTCTCACTTCGAGCCGTCCGTCCGGGGTGATGCGGGCGAAAGCCTGCTCGTAGAGGGCGCGCCGCTTGCCGTCGGCCGTGGTGCCGTGCGCCGTCTGTTCGGAAAAGACCGCAAAGCCCAGTCCGATCAGGCGGCCGTCCGGTTCGCCACGCTGTTGCCGGGCCCGCACCGCGGAAAGGCCGATCGCCGCGACCGCGGTGCGCAGCAGTTGCGGGTAGTCGCCGCTGTCGAAATGCTTGTCGGTGACATTGTCGAACGGCATCTGCTCGGGCTGCACGAGATTGGCAAGACGGACCTCGTAGGGTTCGCGCCCGACGCGGCGTGCAATCGCGTCGATCATCAGCTCCATGGCGTAGCAGACGTTCGGCCGGGCAACGCCGCGGTACGGCAGCTGCGGGCATTTGTTGGTCACGACCGCAGCAGCGTTGCAGCGATAGACCGGAATGTCATAGGGGCCGGGCAGGATCGCGCTCACCTGCGAGGGCTCGATCGCCGATGTGAACGGATAGGCGGAATAGGCACCGGAATCCACCGCTGCCTTCGCGTCGAAAGCAAGGAATTTTCCCTGCGCGTCGGTATAGGCCGAGATCAGATAGTGATGCTCCCGGCAGTTGGCATTGGCGGTGAGCTGCTCGCGCCGGTCTTCCAGCCAGCGCACGGGATAGCCGCTGCGCATCGCAAGCCAGCACAGGCAGATTTCCTCGCACGCCATGATCGCTTTGTAGCCGAAGCCGCCGCCGACGTCGGGCGAGATGACGCGGATCTGAATCTCGGGAAGATCGAGGACCTGCGCGAGCCCGGTGCGGACGACGTGCGGGAACTGGGTGGCGCCATGCAGAATGAGCTGAGGGAGCCTCGCATCCCACTGCGCGATGAAGCCGCGGCATTCGATCGGCGACATCACCTGCCGCGCGGTGCGCAGTTCGCGCGTGACCTTGACCGGCGCGGTCTTCGCGGCTGCTTCGACCGGGCCGTCGAAGCCCACCTCGAGGAAGATGTTGCGCCTGACCGAGTCGTGTACGAGCGTGCTGCCGGGCGTCTGTGCCGCGAGCATGTCGACGACGGCGGGCAGCTCCTCGTATTCGAGCGCGACCTCGGCCGCGATATCCTCCGCCTCGGCGCGGGTGTCGGCGACGCACATGGCGATAGCTCGCCGACGTGGCGGATTTTGTCGGTAACCAGCGGCGGCTGCTCCGACACCTGGAAGCCGGGGAGGGGCGAGACCGCCCGGATCGCGCGCACGCCGGCGAGATCCGCAGCGGTGAAGACGGAGGCGCGCAGGCGATCGGGGATGCGGATGGCGGTCAGCCGCGCATGCGCCACCGGGCTGCGGACAAACGCCGCCTCGCGCATTCTGGGAAGGCGGATGTCGCCAATATACTGGCCGCGGCCGTGCAGGAAGCGGTCGTCCTCCTTTCGCCGAAGCCTGGCGCCCACTCCGGATTTGGACAAGTTCGCCCCTCCTAAGGATTGACGACGATATTTAATGCAGCCGCATCTGGAAACGGCAACTCTAAAATTTTCTGCGCCATTTCAGACAAGAACTGTGCGGTCCCCGTCCACACGCGCTCCAACCCAGCATTTCCCCGCTTGGAGGAGGGAGCACACCGCGCGCGGGCGTGGGCGGGCCTAGGTTGTCCGTGGTCCGCGTACTATCATGCGGCTGACGAGATAAGCGAGAACCTCATGCCGAACATTGCTTCCAATTTCGACAATCAGAGCTTGCGCGGCTTCCTGCAGATGGTGGAGGCGGACTACCCGGATGAGCTGCTCCGCATTTCGCAGCCGGTGAACCCGCGCTTCGACATGACCGCGATCGTGTTCGAGCTGGAGCGCGCGGGCAAGAGCCCGGTCGTCATCTTCGAGCGCCCCGAGGCGAACGGCATGCAGGTCGTTACCAACGTGGCCGGCAACCGCAAGCTGCTCGCGGCCTGTCTCGGGGTGGAGCCGCAGGACTTGCCGACAGCGTTCCGCGAGCGTTGCCAGAAATACATTCCCTGCGAAACCGTCAAGGACGCCGCCTGGAACGAAGTGGTGATCGAAGGGGAGGCGCTCGACCTTTCGAAGCTGCCGATCCCGCTGCAGTTCTCGGTCGACGGTGCGCCCTATATCACCGCCGGCCAGATCGCGGCGCGCGATCCGGTCACCGGGGTCGATACCACCGGATTCCACCGCCTGATGCTGAAGGGGAAGGACCGCCTCGGCATTTCGCTGCATTCTCGCCGCCGCATGTACGAATTCCAGCGCCGCGCCGAGGAGCGCGGCGAAGCGCTGGCGGCCGCCATCACGATCGGCACCCACCCGCTGCACTACATGGGCTCGATGGTCTACGCCTATCCGCCGCATGTCCGGAAGATGGAGATCATCGGCGGGCTGTTCGGCGAGCCCTACCGGGTCGCGCGCTGCGGTGTCGGCGACATCGAGGTGCCGGCGGGTGCCGAGATCGTCATCGAGGGTGAAATCCTGGCGCAGACCCGCGAGCCGGAAGGCCCCTTCGGCGAGTTCACGGGCTACGCCTCCTATCGCAGCACGCAGCACGTCTTCGTCGCCAAGCGCGTGCGCATGCGGCGCGATGCGATGTTTCAGAGCGTAACCTCGGGCATGTCCAAGGACCACATCCTGGTGTCGTGCGTCACGCGCGAAGGCGAGATTCTGAACACGCTTCGGCGCAATCTGCCGAACGTGCGCGCGGTCCACGTTCCGCATACGTCGTGCGGCGCGTTCACCGCTTATATCTCGATGAAGAAGGTTGCCGACGGCGAGCCGCAGACCGCGATCATGGCGGCGCTCGGCACCGAGTTCTATACCAAGCACGTCATCGTCGTCGACGAGGACGTGGACATCTTCGACACCAACGACGTGATGTGGGCGATCGCAACCCGGGTGCGGCCGGACAAGGACATCTTTTTCATTCCGGGCGCCAAGGGTGCGATCCTCGACCCGACCTCCGATCCCGAGAATTTCACCGTGACCAAAATGGGGATCGACGCGACGCGGCCGGCCGGCCGCGACTTTGCCGAGCGTCTGGTCATTTCCGACGATCAGCGCGCGCGTGCCCGCTCGCTCCTGGCGGCGGCCGGCGTGAAAATCTGAGGACGTGCGGGTCAAGCCCGGAATGACCTGCTGCCCCGAACGAATCCTGCGCTGCCGGGTGGCAATGTCCGGGCGCGATCTATTCCTCCGGCTCGGTCGTAAACAGTAACGGATAGCCCTTGCTGCGGCCGGCTTCCGTGCCGCGCGTCGCCTTGGTCTCGGCAACATCCTTGGTGTAGACGGCCACGACGCACACGCCGCGCCTGTGGGCGGTTATCATCACATGATGAGCCCGCTCCTCGCTCATGCGGAATTCCGCCTTCAGGACGGTGACGACGAACTCCCGGGGCGTGAAGTCGTCGTTGATGAGGATGACCTTGTGCAGCCGAGGCCGCTCGGTCTTCAGCCGCACCTTGGTGCGAGGCTTGGTAGCGATGTTACTCATTGGAGGGGGCTCCTCCCGATAGCGACACGGTTACAGAAGCGCTGGCGTCAGGAGTTTCGCATGTTCGAAACTCTCCGTCTAATCGGCAGCAGCGACGCACGCGCTGGCGTCACGCCGGTAAACACGCGAGCTTGCGCGCGCGCCTCGATTGTTACACCGTTCGGTGACTTTTGTGAGGAGGCCACGAACGTGGTGAACGTTCATATCCACCAATTCAAGCCCGACGCCGCCGTCGTCGACGCCGCGGCGCTGGCGCAGTTCCAGCAGCAGTGGGCCACGTATCGCAAGCTGGTGGAAAACGACTATCTGGCCCATCGCGAAGTCAGTGCGATTCTCCACAAGACCCTGACCGATGTTTTCGCCGCGCCGTTCTCCTTCCTCGACATCGCCTGCGGCGACGCCAGCATGATGAAAACCGCGCTGCTCGGCACGCAAGTCCGTCACTATCACGGCATCGACCTGTCGCAGGAGGCGCTCGAGCTTGCTGCCGCCAATCTCGCCGACGTGCCATTCGAGGTCGATCTGGACCACCGCGATTTCGTGGAAGCCATGGTGCGCCGGCCAGAGCATGCCGACGCGGCGTGGTGTGGCCTGTCCATCCATCATCTGTCGACCGAGGACAAGCTGCGCCTGATGAGGGCGATCCGGAAGGCCACCGGTGCCCGCGGGATCTTCATGCTCTACGAACCCATTTGTCGCGCCGATGAGGATCGGGCCGCATTTCTCGACCGCTTCAGGCGCACGAACAGGCCGGCGTGGATGGTATTGACGCCCCCCGAATGGGATCAGATCTGGCACCACACCTCCACCTGCGACTTTCCCGAGACTGCTGCCGTCTGGTGCAAGCTTGGTCGCGAGGCCGGCTTCGGCAAGGCGGAGTCAGTGTTCGCCGATCCGGCCGACTTCTTCAGGCTCTTCCGCTTTGAAAACTGAGGCGCGCGCTATGACAGCAACGCGCCAAGATTGGCCGCGACATGCTGGCCGCGCTCCAAGTCATCGCCGGTCGGTTCACATGGTCGGGTTGGCGTACGCACCGCCGAGCGCGAATAGTCCATAGGCTGCGCCGGCGATGTCGAAGTTGAAGGAGAAATGCTGGTTGATGGCCAGGACGTCGCGCAGGTGTCGCTGCAGCGGATCGCGAGTGTAAAGCCCCTGCGCCCCGTAGCAGGACCACAGGGTTTCCACCGCCTCACGCGATTGGCCGACCGCGAACGCCGAGTGCGCGCGGAAGCGCAACTTGGTCTCGAGGTCGGGGACCTCGTCGCGCTGTGCGATGGCGTGGAACGCGATCGCAGACTCGCGCAGGAAGGATCGCGCCGCGTCGATCAGGCAGCGCGCCCGGGCCACCTTGATCTGCACAGCCTGAAAATCCGCCACCCTCGCGCCGGTATAGGTTCCTGCCCGCCCGGCCATCGCCGCCACGAACACGTCGTAGGCGCCCTCGGCCGCGCCGAGCGCCGCCGGCGCGAGCGGATGGCTGGACGCAGCCACCACCGGAATGCGGTAGAGAGGGCCGGGATTGAGAGCTGCGCCCGGATGCTCGCGCCCGCCGCGGCAGCGCAGGAGCGGCAAGGCCCGCCGCTCGGGCACGAACAGCTCGCTGACCGCGACGTCCTTGCTGCCCGTGGCCGCCATGCCCATGGCGTACCAGGTGTCGATGATCTCGTAGTCGGACTTGGGCACCAGGCACAGCCGCCAGTCGACCGGCGTCTTGCCCTCGCCGTCATAGATGGAGACGGCGAGCATGTTCCAGTCGGAATTGTCCACGGCCGAAGAGAACGGCCACCGGCCGTTGACGATGAACCCACCGTCGACCTTGCGTCCGCGGCCGGCGGCCAGCGCGATGGACGAGGCGATCAGCGCGTCCGGGTTCGCGTCCCACACTTCGCGCTGGGTTTCGGGCTCATAGTATCCGAGGATCCAGTGGTGGCACGCCACGTTGCCCACGTTCCAGGCGGTTGACGGGCACCCGCGTGCAAGCTCTGCCGGGATGTCAACGACCGCCACGAAATCCAGCTCCATTCCCCCGAACGCCTTCGGCTGATGAAACCGGAACAGTCCGCTTTCGTGCAGGAGCTGCTCGTTCTCGCGGATGAGCATCCGCGCGTCCTCGGCCTTCTGGGCGCGCTCGCGCAGGACCGGCACGATGTCGCGTGCCCGTCGCATCGCCTCGCCGTAGCCGGTACCGGAGAAATCACGACGCACCAGCTGCGGCAGCGTACCCACGGCATTGCTCCGGTCGCCGGCGCCCGCCATGACCCATTCCCCCTTTGAACGTTGTTGCCCCGCTGCGTCGACTTGCCGAGCGGCCGTCCGGGATCAAACGCCTCGATATGCGTTGAGCCGGCGGACGTGCTTGCCTACCCCTGCCTCGGCACCATGGCATCGGCGCCGCGCGTAGCCCAGCCCGTCATGCGCCGCTCGATCGCCGCGCACACGAGATACATGCCGATGCCCATGACGCTGGTGGCGAGCAGGCCGGCAAACGCCAGCGGCACCTCGAAACGGGACGACGCCACCAGCATCAGATTGCCGATACCCTTGTTGGCCGCGACCGTCTCCGCGACGATGGTGCCGACAAAGGCGAAGGTGATCGCGACCTTCAGAGAGGCGAAGAAATACGGCATCGAACGCGGCAGGCCGACCTTCTTGATCACTTGCCAGCGGCTCGCGCCCAGCGCCCGCAGCACGTCCTGCAGCTCGGGCTCCACGGTCGCAATTCCGACTGCGACGTTCACCAGGATGGGAAAGAACGCGATGAGGAACGCGGTGATGATGGCGGGAATGGTGCCGATGCCGAACCAGATCACCAGGATCGGTACGACCGCCACCTTCGGGATCGAGTTGAAGCCGATCAGGGCCGGGTAGAAGCTGTCGTACACCAGAGTCGACGAGCCCACTGCAATCCCGCCGAGCAACCCGATAAGCACGGCGACCAGAAATCCGATCGCCGTCGTCATGAATGTCTGCCAGGCATTGATGAGGATCGGCTCGCGCCATTGCCAGCCGGAGGCGAAGATCGCCGATGGCGCCGGCAGCACGAACTGCTCGATGCCGAAGGCGCGGACGACGATCTCCCACAACACAAAAATTCCGATGATCACCACCCATGGCAGGACGACGCGCAGAGTCTTGCGGCGCAGCAGATAAGGCTTGCGTGGCCGCACCGGCGGGGCGTCGTCGAGGATGTCCGTCATGGCCAAGAGATTGCTCCGCAATCAGCCTGCGGTCGATCGGGCTGCGCTGATGTGCTCGCGCAGCTCCTGAACGAGCGCAACCGAGTAGGTTTCATAGGTGCCCTCGAGCTTGCGCGGCCGCGGCAAGTCGACGGTGCGTTCCGCGATGATGCGGCCGGGGCGCGCGCTCATCACCAGCACGCGATCCGCCAGGAACACCGCCTCGCGCAGGTCGTGGGTCACCAGGATCACCGTCGGCTTGCGGGCCATCCACAAGTCCTGCAGTGCGAGCCAGAGCTCCTCGCGCGTGAACATGTCGAGGGAGGCGAACGGCTCGTCGAGCATCAGCAGCGAGGGATCGTGGATCAGCGCGCGGCAGAGCGACGCGCGCTGTTGCATGCCGCCGGAAAGCTGCCAGGGAAAGTGATCCTCGAAGCCCTTGAGCCCGACGAGGGCGATCAGGTCCCGCGCCTTCGCCACGTAGGCGGCGCGCTCGCGCTTGAGCCGCGAGCAATGCGGCTGCACGATCTCGAGCGGCAGCATCACGTTGTCGAGCGTCGTTCGCCACGGCAGCAGCGTCGGATTTTGAAACGCCATGCCGGCGATGCTCAGCGGCCCGCTGACCTCGCGGCCGCTGACGATGACCGCCCCGGCGGTCGGTGGCCAGAGCCCCGTCACCACCTTCATCAAGGTCGATTTGCCGCACCCTGACGGACCCACCACGGTGACGAACTCGCCGCTCTCGACCTTGAGCGAGGTGCGATGCAGGGCAAGGGTGCCGTCGGCCTCTTCGCCGTAGCGCAATGACACGCGATCGAGGTCGACGAAATTCATTGCGGTTTCGTCCCGTATTGCCTGCGGCGGTCGGGCGGAATGTCCCCGCATCGGCCGGCATGATCGCCCGCATCCGCCCTTGCGGATACAAGAGTCATGCCATGCGCAGGATACTGCGGTCGATCATGGCGTGCACGCCTTTGACGTTATTGACGGTCTGGGTCACGTGCAGGTCGACCGCAAAGCTGCTGAGCGAATAGGCCTCATCCCTCGGGATGCCGGTGAGTGCGACGATCCAGTCGAGCATTTCATGCAGCGCCACGCGCGCGGCGGTGTCGAGATCGCCGTCGAGGCCGAAGGTGATGAAGTGGGTCCGGGTCTGTGCGCGCGGAAGCCGCCAGCCCAGATCCTTGCGCACGTGGAATTCGAACGTCCCCTTGAGCGCGGTCTCGATCGCGGTACCGTTCACCTCGCCGTCGCCTTGCGCGGCGTGGCCGTCCCCGGTGGAGAACAGCGCGCCCTCGTTCAGGACCGGAAGATAGATGGTGCTGCCGGCGGTGAGTTCCTTGCAGTCGATATTGCCGCCGAACTCGCGCGGCTCCTTGCTGTTCTGCCGGCCGAATGCCTTCGGCGGCGCCACGGCGAGCTGTCCGAAGAATGGCCGCATCGGCACCGTGAGCCCCGAGGGCAGGATTGCCAGGTTGCGCTCGCGGTCGAGCTTGACGTGGATGATGCGGTAATACGGAAACTCGTCCGGCAGCGTGCCCCCGTAGGCACGGAACAGGTTGTAACCCCAGTCCTGGCGCAACTCGATGTCGGAGATGCGCACCTCCAGCACGTCACCCACCGCCGCGCCGCGCACGAAGATGGGGCCGGTGAAGATGTGATTACCCGAGCCGCGCTTCACCTGCTGGTGGATGTTGCGAAGCTCGGGCAGGACCTCGAAGCCGGTCGCGTCCGGCGGCATCCATTCGGGATTGCCGGACACGCTCTCGATGACGACGCGGTCGCCCGGATCGACGGTCAGAACAGCCGGCAGCGCACCGTCGAGGTAGCCCCAATGGATCGTGTCCGGGTTCGATCGCAGTACGTGCGTCCGGGCCGTTTCCTGAGAGCGAGCTGCGTTCGCGTTGGTCATCCGTTCCATGTCCACCTGCGTCGCCCGGCGGGTGCCTCAGTCCTTCAGCTACCCGGAATGATGCCTTTCGGCAGTGAGAAGCAGTATTTCGCGATGTCGCCGGCGCGCGTGTACCAGACCCGATCCTTGTGCTTGTGCTCGACGCAGTGCTTGATCGCCTGCCGCACCGGCCGCAGGCGGAATGGCTGGCCGACAATGAAGCCGTGCAGCGCGAGCGCGCAGACCAGCGGCTGGCGCTCGGACTGCTCCAGCATCTCCTCGAACTGATCCACGATCATTTCCCCGAACTCGCGGCCGGTATGGTCGCGATGCGCCTGGGCGCCCGCGTCATTCAGCTCCATTGGGTAGGGGACCGAGAGCAGCGGGCCGGCGCGCGTCTGCATCCAGACCGGCTGGTCGTCGAACGGCCAGTCGAGCAGGTGGGTGTAGCCGGCCTCCTTGAGCAGGTCGGGCGTGACATTCGATTCCAGTGCGCCCGGCCCCATCCAGCCGGTCGGCCGCACGCCGACGTGCTTCTCGATCACCTCGGTGCATTCCTGGATGGCGCGCGTCTCGTCGTGCTCCCACATCCCGCGCAGGAGCTCGGCATTGGTGCGGCCGTGGCCGAGCACCTCGTCGCCGCGCGCTTTGATCTTCTCGATGATCTCGGGATAGTGCTGGCAGACCATGCTGTTGAGCAGGATGGTCGAGGGCAGCTTGAGCTCGTCGAGGATCTCGAACAGACGCCAGTTTCCGATGCGGTTGCCGTAGTCGCGCCAGGCAAAGTTGCGCGTGGTCTGCTGATTGCTGCGCACCGGATCCATGCCGAGCCCGGCGCCGAACGCGAAATGCTCGATATTCAACGCAATGTAGAATGCGAGCCGCTTCCCTCCCGGCCACGTGTAGTCCGGCCGATTGACAATCGGCGAGTAGGCATAACGGGTGTGGCCGGGAAGCTTCAGCATCGGCGAACTCCTCTCGCATTGAAACGAACGGCGCTGGCCGGCCACCTGCCGCGAGCAACTCGGCCGCAGGCAGGCTGGCACGAAACGTGCTAGATTGTGATCGTGGCAGGCGGTGAGAACGGGAGCGAAATCGACGGCATGGATCGATGCTAGCAATCGTCGACGATCATGCCAAGCCGAATACGCCGACGTTTCTTCGTCGAACGTGTTTAGCTTTCGCTGCGAATGGAGATCACCAATGATCGGCGCTCGGGCTGACAACAATGCGCATGCGTTCTGCAATATTCGAATGCTGAGTCGGCGGCTCTTATTGTCGCTCGTCTTTGCGGTCGGGTCTGTGGCCGGCGCCAATGCCGAAACCAAGAACGTCAAGATCATGCTGGATTGGATCATCCAGGGCACGCACGCGCCGTATTTCGTCGCGCAGGACAGGGGGTACTTCAAGGCTGCGGGAGTGACCGTAGACGCGATCGACGCCGGCCGCGGCGCCACCAATGTCGCCGTCGCGGTGGCCGGCGGTGCCTATCAGTTCGGCTGGGTCGATGTGCCGTCGATGGTGCGTTTCAACGCGGCCAATCCGGCCTCGCCGCTGGTCGCCGTCTATGTGAGCTTCGAGGAATCGCCGCTGGCGGTGATCACGCGCAAGTCCGCCGGCATCCGCAAGCCGGCCGATCTCGACGGCAGGAAGATCGCGGGCGGACCCGGCACCGCCGTGCATGACACGATCTCGATCCTGCTCAAGGCCGCAGGCGCCGAGAACGTCAAGATCAATTGGATGGCGGTGCAGCCGCAATTGTTCGGTCCCATGCTCAAGCGCGGCGAGGTTGACGGCACCGGTGGCTTCACCAACTCCAACATCCCGGCAGCGCTCGAACTCGGCTTCACGCTCGACGACCTGTTCGTGATCAAGTATTCCGACTTCGGCGCCGACATGTACGGGCTGGCGCTGGTCACCACCAAGAAATTCGCCGACGACAACCCGGAGACCGTGCGCGGCGTGGTCAAGGCGCTCAACCAGGGCACCAAGGATACGATCGCGTCCCCGGACAAGGCCCTGCAGGTGCTCAAGGGCGTCGATCCGATGATGAAGCCGGATATCGAGAAGGTGCGGCTCGACATCGCGCTCGGGCTGACCAATACGCCTTACGCGATGAAGAACGGATTGAGCTCGGTCACGCCGGAGAAATTGAAGAAGACGATCGACGCGATGGTGGCGGCCTATCAGCTTGCGGTCAGTCCCGATCCGGCGACGGTCTATACCGACAAGTTCCTGCCGCCGCTCGCGGAGCGGATGCCGCCGAAGAGCATGAACTAGCACGCGGGACGCAGAAATCTGCCGTGCGATCGCCCGGCATCGCTGTGGCGGGAAATTGAAGACCTGGCGGCACGCCGGCAGACATCGTCCGCAAGGAGAAAGTCACTTCGTCTCCGAAGCGCGACCGACCTTACTTCGGGACCTTGTCCGCCAGAATTTCGAGTTTGTAGATCTCGGGCGTTTTCGCAAACAGGTCGCCAGCCTTGGCTTTTTCCATCAAGGCTGCGGCCACCTTGCCGTTGAGATGCGCATCGCGTCCGGCCTCGTCGTCGAACGTGTCGAAGATCGCGAAGGACGATGGCCCCTCCTTGATGGCGAACCACGCGATTGTGCCCGGTTCGGCGTTCACCAGGGGCACGGCGGACCGCAGAAAATCCGCGACCTCTTTCTCTTTGCCCGGCTTCGCCTGCAGCGGAACATAGAGAGCAAATTTTGTCATCGCCTTCTCCTTTGCGGCACATCAGGCATAAAAGCTGTGACCCTCATTGAAACAACCGAGGTTTAGCCGTTGTTCATGTGAAAAAGAGGGCGCTGGCCTGCATTGCGGCATCGATCCTCAGGCGTTCAGGTTCCGGCGAACCGTGCCAAAATGGACCGCGCGGAGGGGGCGAGAGGCGACAGGAGGAGCGATTGGCCGGAGAGGAATTCGACTACGTCATCGTCGGGGCTGGCTCGGCCGGCTGCACGCTCGCCTGTCGCCTGTCCGAAGACCCCGAGGTGAAGGTCCTCGTCATCGAAGCCGGTGGATGGGATCGCAATCCCTGGATTCAAATCCCGCTAGGCTGGCCGCGCCTCCTCGCCTACCGCATGAACGACTGGATGTATTTTTCCGAGCCCGAAGCCGCGATGGGCGGGCGGCCGATCGAGTGCGCGCGGGGCAAGGTCGTCGGCGGCTCCTCCTCGATCAACGCCATGGCCTATGTGCGGGGCCATCGCGGGGACTACGACCGCTGGGCCGCGGCGGGCCTGCCGGACTGGTCCTATGCCGATGTTCTTCCTTATTTCCGCAAGCAGGAGTCCTGGGAAGGCGGCGCAAATGCCTATCGCGGCGGCGACGGACCGCTGACCACCCAGTTCGGCCGCTATGTCGATCCGCTCGGCGAGGCGTTCCTGGCGGCGGGCGCGAGCGCCGGCTACCCCTTCACCGACGATTACAACGGCGCGCAACAGGAGGGCTTTGCGCGCTGGCAGATGACCGTTCGAAATGGCCGGCGATGCAGCGCCGCGGTTGCCTATCTCTACCCAGCGCTCCAGCGTCCGAACATTGCCATTGTCACCAAAGCGCTTGCCACCGGTGTGACATTCGAAGGTTCGCGCGCGGTCGGTGTGACCTACGCCAAGGCACGATCGCTACGCACGGTGCGCGCCAGGCGGGAAGTGATCCTGTCCGGCGGCGTGATCAACTCGCCGCAGCTCCTCATGCTCTCCGGTATCGGCGATCCGGACGAATTGACGAAGCACGGCATCAAGATCCGTGTTCCGCTCGCCGGCGTGGGCAGAAATCTTCAGGATCACATGTCCTCGCCCGCGGTCTATCTGCGCAAGGAGCCCGGTCCCCTGCACAAGCGAATGCGCGCCGATCGCATCGTAGGCGATCTCGCGCAGGCCTATTTTCTGGGCCGCGGCATCGCCAGCGACCTGCCCGGAGGCGGGATGGCCTTCCTGCGCAGCGTCCAAGCGGATGCGCTGCCCGACATTCAATTGCTCTTCCTGTGCGCGCCGATGACGGCGTCGCCTTATCTCGCCCCCTTCAAAGCCAGCTATCCGGACGGCTTCGCCATCAGGGCCGTGCTCCTGCGGCCGGAGAGCCGTGGCTACGTCCGACTCGAGATCCCCGGATCCGGCCGACGCGCCGCTCATCGTCCAGAACTTTCTTGCGACCGAGACCGATTGGCGTGTGATGCGTGCCGGCGTGCGCATCGCCCAGGAGGTCGGCCGGCAGCCGGCGCTGCGCCCGTTCGTGCTGAGACAGGTCGCGCCCGACCCGCTGCGCGCATCGGATGTCGATCTCGATGCGCACATCCGGGAGACCGGCATCACCGTTCACCATCCCCTCGGTACGTGCCGGATGGGACCGAGTTCGGACGCGGGGACGGTGGTCGACGGCGCACTCCGCGTTCTGGGGGTGGAGGGCCTGCGCGTCGTCGACGCATCGGTCATGCCCGACCTCGTCGGCGGCAACATCAACGCCCCCGTCATCATGATCGCCGAGAAGGCCGCCGACATGATCAGGGGTCGCAAGCCGCTGGCGCGTGCCGAGCCTTCTCGACAACGCGAGATCGCTGCCGCGACGTGAGATGCGTGCGTCCGGAATGTCATGGAGGCATGCGGCGTCGTTGCGCCTGTGATCCGCGCCGGGCTACATCTTCGTGATGAGTTCCAGCGGGGCGTAACACGTGGCCACCAGATACGGAATCGGTGTATCGGCGCTGCGCAAGGAGGATGAACGGTTCCTGCGCGGGCAGGGGCAGTACGTCGCGGATATCCGCATGCCCGGGACCCGCGAGGTGGCGTTCATGCGCAGCCCGGTCGCGCATGCCCGCCTGCGCGGGGTGACGGTGCCGGCGGAATTCCGGGACGCCGTCATCACCGCGAGCGATCTCGACGGCGTCAAGCCCATCTCGTCCAATCCGCCGCTGCGCGGCTTCAAGTTCTCGACCGAGCCGATCCTGGCGTCCGACAAGGTGCGCTTCGTGGGCGAACTCGTCGCCATGTGCGTGGCGAGGACGCGCGCGGAAGCCGAGGATATCGCAAGCCAGGTGACCCTCGACTACGACGAGCTCCCGGCGGTGACGGACATGCTGGCGGCGCAGGAGCCAGCATCGCCGCTGGTGCACGAGAATTGGAAAGACAACGTCTTTATCACATTCTCCGAGAACGCCGGGCTCGAGCCGATCGCTGCGGCGGCCGACATCACGGTCACCCGCGAGATCCGCACGGCGCGTCACTGCATGCTGCCGATGGAGGGGCGCGGTGTTCTCGCCTATCGCGATGCCCGCCTGCGCCTTCTCACCGTCGTCACCTCCTCGCAATTTCCACACTCGGTGCAGACCGGGCTGTGCGAATGTCTGGGCCTCAACGACGGCGACGTTCGTGTCATCTCGCCCGACGTCGGCGGCGGCTTTGGCTACAAGGGCGTGCTGAGCTGCGAAGAGGTCGCGCTGGCGTGGCTCGCCTTGCATCGCGATCATCCCGTGCGCTGGATCGAGGATTGCCGGGAGCATCTGACCGCGAACGCGAACTGCCGCGAGCACTATTACCGCATCACCGCCCATGCCTCGCGCGACGGCAAGCTCCTGGGCGTCGATTGCGTGGGCGCGGTCGACGCTGGCGCCTATTCCGCCTATCCGATCTCGTCCGGGCTGGAGGCGGCGCAAATCGCGAACCTGCTGCCGGGACCATATGTCCTTTCCGGCTATCGCTGTCGCGCGGGCGCGGTCGCCACCAACAAGTGCCCCATCCTTCCCTATCGCGGCGTGGCCCGAACCGGCATCTGCCTGGCGATCGAAGTGGTCATGGACGCGATCGCCCACGAGGCCGGCCTCGAGCCTTACGAGCTGCGCCTGCGCAACATGGTTCGCCCCGAGCAGATGCCGTTCGACAATGTCGTCGGAAAGCATTTCGACAGCGGCGACCACCCGGAGTGCCTGCGCCGCGCGGTCGAGGCGATCCGGCTCACCGACGTGCGGGCGCGCCAGCGGCAGGGCAGTAACGACGGCCGCCTGATCGGCGTCGGGCTGTCGTTCTTCGTCGAGCAGGGAGCGCATGGGACGTCAGTGCTGGCGGCCTGGGGCCGTCCGATGATTCCCGGCTACGAGCAGGCGACGGTGCGGCTCACCGCCGACGGCGACATCGAGATCCGCGTCGGCACCCACTCGCACGGCCAGGGCCACGAGACAACGTTTGCCCAGGTTGCGCATGAGATCCTCGGCGTCGATTTCGAGCGGATCAAGGTGTTTCAGGGCGACACGCTGTATGCACCTTATTCCACCGCCACCTGGGGCTCGCGGTCGATGGTCATGGGCGGCGGCGCGGTGGCGCGTGCATCGCGGCTGCTGGCGGTGCGTGCGAGCCGGATCGGGGCGTGGCTGCTGCAGGGCGATCCGGCCAAGGCCCTGGTCAAGGACGGCAACGTAGTCGTCGACAATGCCCATGTGAGCCTGCGCGACGTAGGGCGGGCCTGGTATCTGCAGCCGCAGCACCTGCCGCCCGACGTCGACACCGGCGGACTTGAGGTCACCGCCGGCTATCGCGCCGAGCGCGACAGCGGCACGTTCAGCTATGCCAGCCATGCAGCGGTGGTGGCGGTCGATCCCGAGACCGGACGCGTCGATATTCTCGACTATGTCGTGGTCGAGGACGGCGGCGTCCTGGTCAATCCGATGATCGTCGACGGCCAGATCTGCGGCGGCGCCGCGCAAGGGATCGGCACCTGCCTGTACGAGGCCATGCCGTTCAGCCCGCAGGGTCAGCCGCTGGCGTCGACACTCATGGACTATCTGCTCCCGAGCGCCACCGAGGTGCCGCACATGCGTTTGCTGCACATGGAGACGCCCTCCCCTTACACCGAGTTCGGGATCAAGGGGCTGGGCGAGGGCGGCGCCGTCGGGCCGCCCGCCGCCATCGTTTGCGCGGTCAATGACGCGCTGCGGCCGCTGGGCGTCGAGGTCTACGATCTCCCCCTGACGCCTGCGCGCATCCTCGCGGCGGTGACATCCGCGCCCCGACGGAAAGCGCGCTAGGCGGTCCAGAGGTGGCGAAACTCCATGGCCACCATCCGCTCGTACTCGACCGAACCTTGCAGCAGGCCGATGGCGCGGGCGAAGCGGTTGAGGCCGGCGACAGCGTCCTGCGAGATCGCCGGCTCGTAGTAAGGCAGGTCGCGCGCGACCACGTCCGCGATCAGCGCGGCCTCGGCGGGCGGAAACAATGCCTCGCCGACCTTGGTGGCAAGACCGACATCGGCCTTGAGTGCGCGCTGTGCCTCCACCACGGCGCGGGTCCCGGCCGCGATCATATCCGGATCGCGCGTGATCGCGGCGTCGCTCGTCACCAGCACCGGCATCGTATAGTGAAAGGCTGCGGCTGGGCCCAATCCCCGCCGCACGTCGAGTACGACTTTGCCGACGCCGCGGCGCACCGCGTTCTCGGCGCCCATCGCATTGGCCCAGAACCCGTCAAGCTTGCCGTCGGCGAGTGCTTGGGCGGCGGCCACGCCGAACGACACGCCGGGCTCGTTCGCCCCAGGAACGCCGACGACACGCACTCCGTCGCGCTCGAGGTCGAGCCCGGCGTCGAGCAGGAGGCGCTTCAATCCCTGATCGACCAGCGGTGCCGCGCCGATGGTGCGGCCCTTCACGGCGTTGACGTCGCCCGGGAGCGCATTGAGGTCGGAGCGCATGACCAGCAGCCAGTACATGCCCTGCGCCAGCGCGGCGAGGAGCTTGGCGCCCTGCCATTCGGGGAACGCGAGGAAGGCGGCGTGCGCCGGCCCGGCGACGAAATCGATCCGGCCGTCGCGCAACGCCTCGTAGGCCTTGTAGTTCGGGAAAATCAGTTCGTGCGAGACCTCGAGGCCTTCGCGTGAGAAGCAGCCAAGCTCGATCGCGGCGATGGCCGGGAAATACGAGTTTGACACCAGGTCCGGCACCGCAATTCGCGCAACGCTCACAAGACCTCCCGCGGCCGACGCGGCGCCGAACTGTACTACTTCGCGACAAAGCCGGGCGCGTAGACGTCGTTCACCGTGACCGGCGCCTTGAGATTGAACACGCCGTTGACGACGGCGATGGTCTCCTCCACGCGAGTGGGATCGATCAGGCCGAGCTCGCGGCCCTTGACCTGCGCCAGCTCCGCCACCGCCTCGGTCTCGCCCTTGGCGACTGCGACGTCGATCGTGGGATGATACTTGTTGATGATGCGGCCCGCCTCCTCCGGATTGGCGAACGCGTCCTGCATGCCGCGAATGGTGGCGGCGGCGAAGCGCCGCAGAATGTCGGGCTTGGTCGCGATGGTGGCATCGGTCGCTATGATGCCGTTGCCGTAGAAGCTCACACCGGCATCGGCGAACGCGAGCCGCACCAGCTTGGCGGGTGCGGCCTGCATGCGCAGGAGCGGTTCGCCGACCGTGAACTGCCCCACGCACGGCACCCGATTGCCGGCCAGCAATCCCGGCAGCGCGTCGCTGCCGGCGACAATCCATTTCACCTTGCTGGCATCGAAGCCGGCGGTCCTGGCATAGACCGGAAACATGTCGACGGTGGCGCCACCGGCCGGATTGGCAATCGAGGTGCCTTCGAGATCCTTGGGCTGCCGGATGCCGGAATCCTCGCGGCAGAATATCGCCTGCGGCGGCTTGGCATAGACGATTGCAACCAGCTTGACCGGGATCTGGTCATTGCCGCGCGCCAGCACCAGCGAGCCGGCGTCGGCAAAGCCGACAATCGCGTTGTTGGCGCCGACCTGCCGGATGGCATCGACCGAGCCCTGGCCGCGTACCACCTTCACCTCGAGGTCGGCCTGCTTGTAGTAGCCCTTCTCGATGGCGACGAAGAAATAGGCGTGGCGGCCGTTGTAGCCGAAGTCGGTGATGAGCGTGACGTTGTCCACGGCGCTCGCGCGCCCGGACATCAGCAGCAGAACGCAGAGCGTGAGGACCGTGCAGACGACGGCGCGCAGTCGATCATCGAGCCTATGCATGTGCAACCTCTCTGCCCGGCGGCGGCGAGTATACAAGCTCGCTTGAGGTTTGGTATACAGAATTCCGGCGCGTGCATGGGCGGAGAAAGCGTCGCATGCGTCGCAACCAACGCGGCTCTCAATCAGCGGTCGATGGCATGGGTGCAGCACTGCAAGAAAGCGAAGCGAGCAACGCGGAATGGCAGGAATCCTGGGACCGCAGGGATCCGCGCGCCGCCCGCGGCGCGATCCGCGCCGGCACCTATACCGGGTACACCGCGGGGATCGCACCCGGCTTCGTGCAGGCCAATGTCTGCATCCTGCCGCGCGCCTGGGCCGAGGACTTCCTGCTCTATTGCCAGCGCAACCCGCGACCTTGCCCGCTGATCGCGCGCTCCGATGTCGGCGACCCGCGCCTGCCTGCGCTCTCCGAGGATCTCGACATCCGCACCGACATCCCGCGCTATCACATCTTCCGCGACGGCGAATTCGTGGAAGAGGTGACCGACATTCGCTCGCATTGGCAGGATGATCTCGTGACTTTTGCGCTCGGCTGCTCGTTCTCGTTCGAGGAGGCGCTGCAGGAGGCGGGCGTGCGCCTGAGATTTCTCGAGCGTAACAGCGTCGCGGCGGTTTACGTAACCACGGTCGACACCGTCCCGGCCGGCGCCTTCAAGGGACCGCTGGTGGTGACCATGCGCGCGTTCAAGCCGGCGGATGCCATCCGCGCCGTGCAGATCACCTCGCGCTTCCCCAACGTGCACGGCGCGCCGGTTCATCTGGGGGATCCCGCCGGCATCGGCGTCGACCTGAGCCGGCGCTATCAAAACGTGGGCGATTCCGAGGTCGCCGCCGACGAGCTGCCGGTGTTCTGGGCGTGCGGCCTGACCCCGCAACTCGCGGTCAAGAATGCGCGACCACCGCTCTGCATCACGCACGCGCCGTCCTCCATGCTGATCACCGATTTGCGGAACGCGTCTCTTGCCGTTTTGTAGCGACGTGCGCGATTTCGAACGGCCTGGCCGGTCCGAGGCATTCGCCACCGGCGTCATGGCCGCGACCTCGCATCCGCTCGCGACGCTGACCGCACTCGAGGTGATGCGCCGCGGCGGCAACGCCATGGACGCCGCCGTTGCGGCCATGGCGCTGCTGTGCGTGATCGAAGCACCGCAGACCGGCATCGGCGGCGATTGCTTCGTCCTCTATATGCCCCGCGGCGAGGGCGAAATCGCCGCGCTCAACGGCTCAGGCTGGGCGCCGGCAGCGGCGAACCTCGAGCGGTATCGCGCGCGCGGTATGACCTCCATCCGGTCGGAAAGCGCCGATGCGGTGACGGTGCCGGGCGCAGTCGCGTCCTGGGCGCGACTGGTCGACGATCATGGCACGATGAGCCTCGCAGACTTGCTTCAGCCTGCCATTGTCGCCGCAGAGGATGGCTATCCCGTGAGCGAGCGGGTGGCGCGCGACTGGGCAAAGCAGGTGGCGAAGCTGCGCGGCAACGCGGCCGCCGCCGCCATCTTCCTGCCGAACAATGCGGCGCCACGCCCGGGCGACATCCATCGCCAGCCGGCGCTGGCCGCAGCGCTGCGCAGCATCGCCCGCGACGGGCCGCAGACTTTCTACGAAGGCTGGATCGCGCGCGACATGGTCGACGCGTTGCGTGCGGCCGGCGGCTGTCACACGCTGGAGGACTTTTCCGCCTACGCGCCGGAATACGTCACGCCGATCAGCGCGAGCTACCGCGGCTATGAGGTCTGGGAATGTCCGCCCAACGGCCAGGGCATCGTTCCTCTCGCCATGTTGCGGGCGCTCGAAGGTTTCGATCCCGCAGGCTGGGCGCCGCTGTCAGTGGAGCGGTTCCACGTGCTGGCGGAGATCGGCCGGCAGGCCTACGCGGACCGTGACTGCTTTGTCGGCGATCCCCGCGTCGGGCCGATTCAGATCGAGGCATTGCTGTCGGACGAACGCGGCGCGCGTCTGCGCGGACGCGTGGCGATGAAAGGACGGTTGTGCGACCTTGCTCCGTTTCCGATTCCCGATCACCGCGATACCGCATTTCTCGCGGTCGTCGACTCCGACCGCAATGCCGTGGCCTTCATCAACTCGATTTTCGATGATTTCGGAACCGGCATCGTCAGTCCCGCGTCCGGCGTGGTGTTCCACAACCGCGCCTCCGGCTTCGTGCTCGAGGCCGGCCATCCCAATGCGATCGCCGGACGCAAGCGGCCGCTCAACACCATCATCCCCGCGATAGTGACGAAGAATGGCAAGGCGGTCATGCCGTTCGGGGTAACCGGCGGCCAGTTTCAGCCGTTCGGTCAGGTCCAGGTGCTAACCAACATCATCGACTATGGCATGGGCATTCAATCCGCCATCGATGCGCCGCGCATCTTTGCCCGCGGCGACATGCTCGAGGTCGAGAGCACGGTATCGCCCGCCGTCACTGCTGGCCTTGCGACACTCGGTCACCACGTGGTGCCCGCGGAAAATCCGCTCGGAACCGCCCAGGCGATCTGGATCGACTGGGAGAGCGGGCTTCTGCGCGGCGGTGCCGACCCGCGCCGCGACGGCCTGGCTGCGGGCTGGTGAGGTCGCCGATGCTCGCTCGCACCGGGTACCGTCTGTTCGTCAATCCACGCGCGACGCGCGCAGCGCCTTACGCCGCGGACGGCCGCGACGCGGTGCTCAGCCTCGCAGCCTTTGCCGAAGCCAGGCGCGAGATCACGGCGTGGCCCGGCTATGCGCCGACGCCGTTGCGCCGCCTGTCCTCCCTCGCCGCGCGCGCCGGCATCGGCGAGATCCGCTACAAGGACGAAGCCTCGCGTTTCGGTCTCGGCAACTTCAAGGCATTGGGCGGCGCTTATGCCGTGTTCAAGCTGTTGCGGCAGGCGATCGCCGCGCGCAAACATCTCACCGCATCTGCGCAGGACCTGACGTCGGGCCGCTATCGCGATGTCACCTCGGCCATCACTGTGACCTGCGCGACCGACGGCAACCACGGACGGTCGGTCGCATGGGGCGCCCAGACCTTTGGCTGCCGCTGCGTGATCTACGTGCATGAAACCGTGAGCGCGGGCCGCGCTCGCGCCATCGCCGCCTATGGCGCGGAGGTGAGGCGCGTTCCTGGCACCTACGACGACGCGGTCCGGCGCGCTGCCGCCGATGCCGCGGCGCTGGGCTGGACCTTGGTGTCGGACACCTCCTACGAGGGCTGCACCGACGTCCCGCGAGATGTGATGCAGGGCTACAGCCTGATGGTGGACGAGGCGCTGGCACAGGCGGCGACGCCACCGTCGCACGTATTCGTGCAGGGCGGCGTCGGCGGGCTTGCGGCGGGAGTGTGCTCCTATCTGTGGGAGCGCTATGGCGCCGCGCGTCCACGGTTCGTGGTGGTCGAGCCGGACAAGGCAGACTGCCTCTATCGCAGCGCCGTGGCGGGACGCCCGACGCCGGCCGAGGGTGCGCTCGATACCATCATGGCGGGCCTGGCCTGCGGCGAAGTCTCGATCCTGGCCTGGCGCGTCCTCGAGCAGGGCGCCGACGCGTTCATGACCATTGGCGATGACGCTGCCGCTGGCTGCATGCGGCTCCTCGCGGGGGACGGCTCTGGCGACGATCCGGTCGTGGCGGGGGAATCCGCCGTCGCCGGGCTCGCCGGCCTGCTGCTGGCGAGCGAGGATGCCGACGCGCGTGCGCGCCTCGATCTGCGCCCGGATGCGCGCGTCCTGATCTTTGGCAGCGAAGGCGCCACCGACGCGGACGTCTACCGCTCGATTGTCGGGCGATCCCCGGACGAGGTCATCGCGCGCGGGAGGCAATCATGAGCAACGGGTCCGGCCTCGCTGATGTGGTATCGCGCGACATCGACGCGGCGCGCGGGGAGCTGATCGATCTGTGCGCGCGGCTGGTCGCTGCCGCAAGCGTCAATCCGCCGGGCCGCACCGCCGAGGTGGCCGAAGTCGTAAGCGCGTACCTGGCGGGTCACGGCATCACACCCGAGACGGTCAAGGCCGACGAGGAAGCCCCCAACGTCGTCGGCCGCATTGAAGGCGGGGCGAACGGATGCCATGTCGTCTTCAATGCGCACATGGACACGATGGAGGCCGGTGACGAGGCCGCCTGGACGGTTCCGGTCATGCGCCTCACGCGCCGCGACGGCCGGCTCTATGGCCTTGGCCTGGGCAACATGAAGGGTGCGCTGGCCGCAATGTGCGTCGCGACAGCCGTTCTCAAGCGACATGCCAACGCCTGGAACGGCCGGCTGACCATGACCGCCGTCTCCGACGAGGTCATGTTCGGGGAACGCGGTACGGTGTTTCTGCTGCGTGAGCGGCCCGATCTTGCCGGCGACTTTCTCATCAGCGGCGAAGGTCCGGGCTTCATGCAGTTTGCTGTCGCCGAGAAGGGTTTGCTCTGGCTTGACGTGGAGGCGTGCTCACCCGGCGGGCACGCATCGCGGGCGCTGCATGGCAAGACCGCGGTGATGAAGCTTGCGGCGTTCCTCGCGCGCATCGACGCCATGAACGATACGTATGCGACCTTGCCGTCCGAGCTTGCCGGCGTGACGGGTGGGGAGGGCAATCTCGGCCTGCGGCTGTCATTGAACGCCGGAACGCTCGCGGCCGGCACGGTGCGCAGTCAGGTCGCGACCCGCGCCCGTGCCCAGATCGATATCCGGCTGCCGCCCGGCATCAGCGCGCAAACGTGCGAACGGATGCTGCGCGAGCAGGCGGGCGGCGACGACATCACCATGACGGCCGTCAAGTCCTGGGATGCCAACTGGACCGCGCTCGACAATCCGCTGGTGGTAGAGCTGGCTGCAGCTGCGAATGCAGTACGCGGCGCGCCGCCGGCCTTCGTGGTGCGGCTCCCGGGCAGCGATGCCCGCCGCTGGCGCGATCTCGGGGTGCCCGCGGTCTGCTATGGGCCGCAGCCAACGCTGTCGGCAGGGGTCGACGACTACGTGAACGAACAGGATGTCGTCGACTGCGCCAAGATCTATGCGCGCACGGCGCTCGCGTTGATGGCCCGCTGAGCAGCGGTTCGTCTACGTCGTCGCCTGCACCATGAGCGACAGGGCACGTGCGCCCGCCCGCGTGGTCTTGAAGATCGGCACGTCGGCGCCTTCGCAGTCCGCGATCCAGCGCTGCTCCGCCTCGCCGCCATAAATCACGACCGCCACCGGCTTGTCGTAGGTGCGACGCAACCGTCGCAACAGCTCGCCGAATTCCGGGAAGTCGGCATTGCCCGGGGCGAGCAGGGTGCACAGCACGAGATCGACGTTGGGATCGGCAAACAGTGCGGTAAGCCCGACCTCGTGTGCCTCGCGCGGTCCCTTGATGTCGATGCTGATCCAGAAATCAAATGGATTGGCGGGCTCGAGCCAGTCCGGCAGGATCGTGCGCATGGCGGCGACGGTGGCGGGTTCGAAGGCCGCGAGTTCAAGCCCGCTCTCGACCAGGAGATCGGTGGAAATCACGCCGAGCGCACCGCTCGTGGTCGCGATGCCTACGCGCTTGCCACGCGGCCGCGGCAGCATCACGAGGGCGCGCAGCGCATTGAGGAAGTCGTCCTCGTCCTCGGCGCGCGCGATGCCGTATTGCCGCAATGCACCGTCGAGAATCTCGTTGTCGGAGGCGAGCGACCCCGTATGCGAGGCCGACGCCTTGGCGCCGTCCTTGGTGCGCCCGGGCTTGAGCACGACGATCGGCTTCGACTTACGCACCTCGCGCGCCTTGTCGAGGAACGCGCGCGGATTGCGGATGCTTTCGATGTAGAAGCCGATCGCCTTGGTGGCGGGATCGTCGGCGACGAAATGGAGAAAGTCGAGTTCATCGACGTCGACCTTGTTGCCGACGTCGATGCTCTTGCCCACCGGCAGGCGCTGGGTCGCGCTGCTCATGACGTGGAGCATCACCGCTCCGGTGAAGATCCCGGTCTGCGTGAAGAACGAGACGCCGCCGGGTTCCCAGCGGGGAAAATTGACGAAGCTCCCCATCATGCCGACCTCGGCATTGACCATGCCGATGGTGTTGGGGCCGGCGAGCAGCAGCCCGGACGCGCGTGCGATCTCCTGCAGGCGCTGCTCGGCGTCGCGGCCCTTCTCGCTCGCCTCCGAGAATCCGGCGGTGATGATGCAGGCGGCCCGCGCGCCGGCGGCGACGCATTGCCTGACCGCCTCTTCCACATGCTGTTGCGGCAGGACGATATAGACGAGATCGACCTTCTGCGGGACCTCGGCAAGCGTAGGATAGGCGGTCTTGCCCATGATCTCGGGGGCCGTGCGGTTGATCGGGTAGAGCGGGCCCTTGAAGTTGCCCTTGACCAGATTGTGGAACAGGACGCCGCCCGATTTCGTGTGATTTGTCGAGGCCCCGATCACCGCGATCGAGCGGGGTGCCACCAGCGGCGTGATATCTCGCATGCAGAAATCTCCCAAAGCACGATCCGACAAATCGCAGGCTTTCCGAAGGGTCATGCCACCGAACAAGGACGAAGGACGATCAGCGCGTCGAGCGCGAGCGCGCCTTCGGCGGTGACCACCAGCGGATTGATCTCGATCTCGGACACTTCGCGCATGATCGCGGCCTGTTGTGAGAGGTCGGAGAGGCGACGCACGACGTCGGCGAGGGCCTGGCGGTTTGCGGGCGCGCTTCCGCGCGCTCCTGACAGGAGCTGCGTGGCCGGCCGCTCGCTCAGCAGCGCGGCGATGTCCTCCTCGCGCAATGGCGCCAGCCGGAACGACACCTGCCGCAAGGTCTCGACGTAGATGCCGCCGAGACCGAACATGATCGCAGGGCCGAACTGCGGGTCGTTGCGCAACGCCAGGATCCATTCCGGCTGTGCCGGGCGGTAGGCTTCCACCAGGAAGCCCTCGAGCGCAATCGTCGAGCCATAAGCTGCCAGCCGCGACGCAATCGTGCGGCAGGCGGCCTGCGCGGCGGCGGCGGAGTTGAGCGGAAACATCACCGCGCCGGCTTCCGTCTTGTGGGTTAGCTCAGGCGCGACCGCCTTCACGACCACCGGCGCACCGATCTCGCGCACGACGGCGGATGCCTGCTCGGCGGTTTGCACGACGCGACCAGGCGGCACGGGAATGCCGTGCTTGCGGAGGACCGCCTTCGCCTCGGGCTCCGACAGCGCATTGCGGTGTTGCGCGCGGGCGCCGGCAATAAGCGTGGCAATGTCGCCGCATGCCCCCATCGCGGTCAGCGCCTGCGCGGTCCGCACGCCGGATCAGCCGCTCGACACGCAGGACCACCTTGCCGAACTGTTTGGCCGATTCGAGATAACGATGCGCCTGCGCCGCCTCCTGCAGCGGGAAGACCCGGTCGATCACGGTCCTGAGCTTGCCGCTGCCCAGAAGCGGCATCATCACTTCGAGATCGTGCTTGGTGGCGCTGTTCGAGCCAATGATCTGCAGCTCCTTGTGAAAGATGTAGTTCACCGGCACCGTGCACTCGTAGGACTTCGTCCCGCCGACGGTCACCACGCGCCCGCCGCGAGTGAGACAGCGGATCGACTTGTCGAGAAAATCGCCGCCGACGTGTTCGACGACGAGGTCGACACCGCGTTTCCTGGTGCGCTTGAGAATCTCGTCGGCGAAATCGACCTTGGTGTAATCGATGACCTCGTCGGCGCCGAGCTCCTTTGCGCGCTCGAGTTTCCAGTCTGCGCTCGACGTCGTATACACGTAGGCACCGGCGAGCTTGCAGATCTGGATCGCGGCCATGCTTACGCCCGAGCTTGCCGAGTTCACCAGCACGGTCTCGCCGGCGCGCAGGTTGCCGCGGTCGATCAGCATGTGCCACGCCGTGCCGAAGGCGTTGGGAAACGCCGCCGCCTGTTCGAACGTCACGCTGTCCGGCAGCGGGATGAGGTGATCGGCCGGCAGCTTGACGTACTCGGCGTAGGCGCCGTGCTCGTGGGCGCCGAGATAGCGGTAGTCGGCGGCACAGCGGTTGTGGTGGCCGGCCATGCACTGCTCGCAGCGCCCGCATGGGAGGATCCACCAGCTCGTCACCCGCGCACCCATCGGCAGGTCGCTTTTGGTCTCCGGCCCGAGCGCGACCAATTCGCCTCCGAAATCTCCGCCGAGGATGTGCGGAAACCGCCCCTTGTTCGGCTTGTAGCGTCCCGCCCGCGCCATCAGGTCGTAGCCGTTGAGGCTGACTGCGTGGACCTTCACCAGCGCCTCGCCGCGTGCGGGGGTCGGAACGCGGAAATCCGTGTATTTGAGAACGTCAGGGTCGCCATACTGCTCGAAAATGACGGCCTTCATCTGCGTCGGGTTCAATCTCACCTCCACCGGGCTGGGCAGCCGGCCCTAGCTCGCCTTTGCGCTGATCTGCCGGGCGGCGAGGATCTTGCCGCGCCAATGAGCTCCGGCCGTGATCGGCGCGTAGCGCGACGGGTTGCCCTTGTCCGTGCAGCTCTCGAAGCAGCGTACCTCGACGTCGTGATCGGGGACGAAGAAGAACGCGATCGACATCCGGTCGGCGGCGCGTCGGACCTCTTCGGGCGGATTGATCACGCGATGCACGGTGGAAACCCATTTATCGTTGGTCCATCGCATGAGGAGGTCGCCGATATTGATGATGAAGCCGCCCTCGATCAGCGGTACGTCCGCCCAGTCCCCGCCGCGGCGCAGCACCTGCAGCCCGCCCGGAGCGTTCTCGCCCCTGAGGATGGTGAAGGCGCCATAGTCGGAATGAGCGCCCGCGCGCAACTGGCCGGCTTCCGGCGGCCGCTCCTGGACGGGATAGTAGTTGATGCGCATGTTGGTGACGTGGCGCTTGCTGCGCGCAAGGAAGAAGTCCTCGTCGAGATCGAGGGCAAGCGCGAAGATGCGCATGAGACTCCCTGACAGCGTTTCCATGGCGCGCCAGTAATCGCTCACCGCGCTACGGAACTGAGGCATGTCCGCGGGCCAGAGATTGGGATGGGCATGAACCGGCCCGAAGCCCGCGGTCCAGTACGGATCGTCGTCGGTCTGCAACGGGCCGAACCCCAGGCTCTCCATCAGGTCGGGCGGCGCCTTGTGGCCCGTCGTGAGGGCGAGACTCTGCCCGGCCAGACTGTTGTAGCCGCGACTGATGCCGGGTCCCGGCCGCTTGATGCGCATCTTCTCATCCAGCGGACGGGCGAAGAACGCCCGGCCCTGGGCGAAAGCAGCCCTGATCTTTTCCTCCGGCACGTCGTGACCGGTGATGACGAAGAACCCGACCTGCTCGCAGGCCCGCTTCACGGCGGCGACGACCATTTCACGTGCGGCCGCATCGCCGTGCGCGAATGGCGCGATATCGATCACCGGGACCTTGGCATCCGCATCAGCGACGCGATCGCGATCGGGCGTGAAATTGTCATTGGCTTCGTACGACATCATGCACCTCGCTCGATGCGCCTTGCTTGCGCCGGCCGCGTCCGCAAACCCCCGCTTGTGTTGTCAAGCTAAGGAATTTTGTATACTAAATTCGGGTCAATTCAAATAGCCGCAGCCGCGGCATGCGCTGATCGAGCGCATGGCACGCACGGGCGACGGCACGTAAATTGCAGGAGCGGTTTCGGCGATGCCTGCGTCCAGGTGTGCGCCGAAGCGGAGAGCGCGGGAGACGAACACATGCATGATGGCCGCAAGATTCGCGTTTCATTGATGCTCGCAGCGATCTGCATGGGAGTTTTCGGGCCGCGCGCGGCCGTGGCCGCCGACAAGGTGACCTTCGTCACCGATTTCGGCTACAACGGACGACACGCCTATTATTTCGTCGCGCTCGAAAAAGGCTACTACGCCAAGCAGAATCTCGACGTCCAGATCGTGCGCGGGCAAGGCTCGGCAGATGCGGTGAAGCAGGTCGCCGCCGGCACCGCGCAGATCGGATTTGCCGACACCGCCGCGGTCATTCTTGGTCGCGGCAACGACCAGATCCCGACCAAGCTGGTCGCGATCGTCTACGCCAAGCCGCCGCACGCGATCTACGTGCTCAAGGAGTCCGGGATCAGCAAGCCCAAGGATCTCGAGGGCAGGAAGGTTGCGGACACGGCATTCAGCGCAGTTCCGAAGCTGTTCGATGCCTACGCGAAAGCCGCCAAGATCGATGCCAGCAAGGTCACCTGGCTGGTGGCGTCAGCCGATACCCTGCCGGGCATGCTGACCACAGGCCGCGCCGACGGCATCGGCCAGTTCACGGTCGGCGAGCCCTTGCTGGCCAAGAGCGCCGCGCCCAAGGAGATTTTCGGGCTTTCCTACGCCGATGCGGGCCTCGACCTCTATGGCAACGGCATCATCGCCAGCGATACGATCATCAGATCGAGTCCGGATCTCGTCCGGCGCTTCGTGGCCGCCACCATGCAAGGCCTCAAGGATGCCATCGCCAATCCGCAGGAAGCAGGCGCAATCATGAACAAGCATCAGCGCGCGGTCGACGCCGACGTGGCGGCAGGCGAGACCAAGATCGTCGGAACGCTGACCGGGACACCGCTCGGCGTGATGGACGCCGGCAAAGTGAAACGCGCGATCGAAATCGTCGGCAGTGCTTACACCCTGAAATATCCGGTGACGCCCGAGGACGTGTACGCGCCGGGCTTCGTCATGAACTGACGGCCCGCACTTACACCATGCGGCAGATGACGTTCAGCAGCGCCTGGCGCCTCTCGACTTTGACGGCGTGAACCGCGCGTTCGAGCGCCGGAGCAAGTTCGTCCGGCGCTTCGACCCGTTCGCCATATCCGCCTGAGGCCTCGATGACCTTCTCGAAGTCGGGAGACGGCTCGAGCGACGCGAGCGGCATGCGGTTGAGGCCGCGGTTGAAGCCGTCCGGATACATGGCGTGGGTTTCGCTCCGGACCGACGCCCAGCCGCTGTTGTTGGCGATGACGAACAGGACCGGCAGGTCGTAGGCGCGCGAGATGTAGTGCGCCGGCGTTGGATTGCCGAACATGTAGCTGCCGTCCCCGACCGCAGCGATGACGAAACGGTCCGGTGCCGCGAGCTTGGCGCCCAAGGCAGCGCCGAGCCCCCATCCCAGTCCGCCGGCCGAGCTCTGCTGGAAATAGCTGCCCGGTGATGTGAGCGTGACGTGGTCGAGCTGGACGCCGAGCTCGTTGATCAGAATGCCGTCTCCCTTGATGCGGTCGATGGCACGGCTCAGGACTGCCGGGTGGATCGGGCGTTCGTCGGCGACGCGCGCATAGAGGCGTTCGACGTCGCTGCGTGACGCCGCCCGCCGCTCTGCCAGGCTGCGCCGCCGGCTCTCGATTGCCGCGGCATTGGCGGTCGCTCGCGCCTGAAGCATCCCGGCCAGGGCCACGAGCGCAAGGGCGGGATCGCCCGGGACGGCAAGATCGCAGGGGAAGTTGCGGATGCCGTAGCGCGCAAACAGCGGGTCGAGTCCCATGTGGACCACCTTGCAGCCCGGCGCCGGCGAGACCTGGTTCGGAATCCATGGGACATCGCATTCCAGGACCAGAATGGCGTCAGCCTCCGCGACTAATGCCGACGGTGCAAATCCCATGTGCATGGGATGATCGCTGCGCATGCACAGCGACTTGGGCACATGGCTCACGACCGGACAGGCGAAACGCTCGGCGAGGTCGGCGAGCGCCGCCACCGCGGCCGGGTTGTGTCCGAGGCTTGCGGTGACGATGAGTGGCCGTGCCGCAGCGGAGAAAATCTCCGCAGCTTCCGCGAGCGCAGCCGGATCCGCGCTCGCCCGACGGGCTGCCGGCTGCGGCGCGGGCGGTCGGTATCCCGCCGGCATGGGCATCGCCAGTACCTCCCGCGGCAGGGTCACATATACCGGCCCTTTCGGGTCGGTCATGGCAAGCGACAAGGCGCGATCGACCGCCGGATGGATCTGCTCCGGCATTTTGACCTCGTAGTCCCACTTCACCGCTTCGCGCACGAGGCTCGCCTGGTCGAACATTTCCTGCGACCAGTGGATGAACAGACTGCGCGAGGCGGCATGCCCGGCTTCCGTGTACGGTGTGCGTCCAGCTGCCACCAGAAGTGGAATGCGCTCGCGATAAGCGTTCATCAAGGCGCAGACGGCGTTCGCAGTCCCGACGTTGACGTGCAGCATGATCGCCTGCGGCCGGCCGGACACGAGATAGTGGCCATAGGCCATCGAAACCGCGAGATTCTCGTGTGGCACAGCGATTGCCTTGACGGTGTTACGGCCGCGTGCGGCATCTTTGGCCAGTGCTTCCACGATCGGCGGGAAATCGGTACCGGCATTGGCGAACAAAGTGTCGATGCCAAGCTCGGCAAGGCGCTCCAACAGCGCATCGGCGCCGGTGCGGGCTGACATGGCATCGGTTTGCATCAGTAGTTCCTGCCGGGTGAAAGGGGGAAGGAAACAACGCTCGGTTCGACCTGCAACACTGAGCCGCAGCGCCGAACATCCGTCGCTGCGCGCCGGCGCTTGTGATACCGCATAATTTTGTATACTGAATTGCGGTGCGCTACAACGCGCCGCGCGAACGATCAGCCGGGTGATCGCAGCGTCCGAGTGTCGATCTCATGCAATGGGAGAGGCGAAATGACTCCTTCGCGGCACCTCGTACGATCCATCCGGCTCGCGTTCTCGACCGCCGTCCTGGCATTAGCCTCTCCGTTTAGCCTCGCAGCGGCGGCCGACAAGATCATCTTCGTGACGGACTACGGACTTTATGGCCGCCACGCTTATTATTTTGTGGCGATGGACAAGGGCTACTACGCGCGCGAGAATCTCGAGGTCGAAATCGTACGTTCGCCGGGCTCCGCCAACACCATCAAGCAGGTTGCCAACGGGACCGCGCAGCTTGGCTTTGCCGACGCATTCGCGGTCGTGCTCGGCCGCGCCAACGATGAAGTTCCGGCCAAGCTGGTCGCGATGCTCTACCCGAAACCGCCGCACGCGGTGTACGTGCTGAAGGACTCCGGGATCGCCAAGCCGAAGGATTTCGAAGGCAAGACGCTCGCGGATACCGCGTTCAGCTCGGTGCCGAAGCTGTTCGCGACGTATGCGAAGGCAGCGGGAGTAGATGCAACAAAGGTCAAATGGATCGCCGCGAACAACGATGCGCTGCCCGGCATGTTGACCACTGGGCGCGTCGACGGCATCGGGCAATTCACCGTCGGTGAGGCTCTGCTGGCCGCATCGGCGGCGCCGAAGACGGTCGTCGGATTTCCCTATGCCGATGCCGGCCTCGACTACTACAGCAACGGCATCGTGGCATCCGACGCCCTGATCCAGTCCAATCCCGCCCTCATTCGCCGCTTCGTCAAGGCAACCCTCGAGGGCCTGAAGACTGCGATCGCCGATCCGCAGGCGGCCGGCGAGATCATGAACAAGTATCACCGCGGGATCGACACCGCGATCGCAGCCGGAGAGACGAGCAAGGTGAAGGAGCTTGCGGTGCAGCCGAGTTCTCCGCTCGGGACGATCGACCCCGTCCGTGTGCAAAAGACGATCGAGATCGTTGCCGCCACGTTCGAGCTCAAGAAGAAGGTATCCCCGCCGGATGTCTACGCGCCCGGCCTGCTGCCGGACTGAATGCGAGCGGGCGGGATCCTCGCTGCAGTGCTGTCAGCGGGAAGCTGAGGGTAGCAAAGGCGCGGCTTTCTTCCGCCGCTACGCAAGGCGCGCACAATCGTCATGAGCAAGATTCAGATCGAGGGCCTGCACAAGACCTACGCTTCGAGCCGCGGGCGGGTGACGGCCCTTGAGAACGTCGATCTCTCGATCAAGCAAAACGAGTTCGTCACGCTGGTCGGTCCATCCGGCTGCGGAAAATCGACCTTGCTCAAGCTGATCGGCGCGCTCATCCGGCCTTCACGCGGCAAGCTGCTGTTCGACGGAGCGCCTCTCCTGCGGCCAACCCACGACGTCGGCATCGTTTTTCAGGAAGCCGTGCTGCTGCAGTGGCGTACCGTGCTCGACAACGTCCTGTTGCCGACCGAAATCCTCGGGCTCGACAAGGCCAAATCCCGCGCCCGCGCGATGGATCTCATCAATCTCGTCGGACTCGGCGGCTTCGAGAAACGCTTCCCGCGGGAATTGTCTGGCGGCATGCAGCAGCGGGTCTCGCTCTGCCGCGCGCTGATCCATGATCCGTCGGTGCTGCTGATGGACGAGCCGTTCGCGGCGCTCGACGCGATGACCCGCGAGGAACTCGGCTTCGAACTGATGCGCATCTGGGACACCTACAAGAAGACCGTGATATTCGTCACCCACAACATCACCGAGGCAATCCTGTTGGCCGACCGCGTTGTGGCGATGACGCCGCGGCCCGGCCGCATCGCCCGCATCGTGCAGATCGACCTCGCACGGCCGCGCACGATCGACATGGAGTTCACCGAAAAGTTCAAATCTTATTCGGGCCAGATCCGCGAAGTGATCTATCACGGCCCGGGAGCAAGCCGGCCATGAGCGTCCAGCAAGATGCCGCCATTCTCAACCTCGAAGACGAATCCCTGGAGCCCGCGGATTCCACCCTCAAGGCGGTGCTCGGCGCTACCGCGACCCTGATCGCGCTGATCATCGTCTGGGAAGTTCTGGTTCGCTGGTTCCAGGTCCCGGGCTGGCTGCTGCCTGCTCCCAGTGCGATCGGACAGTCGATGCTGGAGTGGCGCTCCGAGCTGGTCGGACATTCGCTCGTCACGCTGTACGAGACCATCGTCGGCTTTGCGCTCGCCATCGCGATCAGCATTCCGTTGGCGGTGGCCGTGGTCTACTCGCCCCTGCTGCAGAATACGATCTATCCCATTCTGCTCGCCCTGCAGTCGATGCCGAAAGTCGCGATCGCGCCGCTGCTGGCCCTGTGGATCGGGTTCGGAACCCTGCCCAAGATCGTCGTGGTGTTCCTGGTCTGCTTCTTCCCGATCATCGTGGCGACCGCGAGCGGTCTGACTGCAGTGCCGGCGGCGCTTATTGATTTGATCCGTTCCTTGTCGGCAAGCTCGTTCCAGACCTTCGTCAAGATCCGCTTTCCGACCGCCATGCCTCACATCTTCGTCGGCCTCAAGATCGCCATCACCTTCGCGGTGATCGGGGCGGTGATCGGAGAATTCGTCGGCTCGGAAAGCGGGCTCGGCTATCTCATTCTGGTCTCGACCTCGCAGTCGCGCACCCCTCTGGCGTTCGGCGCCCTGGTGTTGTTGACGATCATGAGCATCGTGCTCTATTACGGCATCGCGCTCATCGAGCGTGTTGTCGTGCCGTGGGCGCCGCGAAATTAGCAACCGGATCGCAGGCGTCCTGCGATGAGCCGCAGATGCGCAAGGCCGCGCCAAGAAAACGTCCGGGAAGCGGGAAAATCAAAGTCGGGCGGCGTCTCTTGAGCCAGCCCGCCCCGCGCGGTCTGCACCTGATCGGGCGCAGGCAATCGACCCAGCAACGTCCCGGCGAGTCGCTCGGCGATTTTGCCTACCGGATCATGCGCGAGGCCATCAGGTCGGGGAAATTCAGGTCCGGGGAGCACCTGCGCGAGGCCGATGTGGCAAGCTGGCTCAACATCAGCCGGACGCCGGTGCGCGAGGCGTTTCATCGCATCATTTCCGAGGGCCTGCTCACCAACGGTCCGTGGAACGGCGTCATGGTCGCCGAGCTCGACGCGCAACAGCTGGTGCAACTCTACGCCGTACGAGCGGCGCTCGAAGGCACTGCTGCGGCGCTCGCCGCCCAGCATGCGACCAAATCCGAGGTGCGCCGCCTGTTCCAGATCGCGACGGCCGAGGCACGCGCCAAGAACGATCCCGAAAAGCTCGTGGTCATCAACAGCGAGCTGCATCAGACGCTTTATGGCGCCGCGCACAACCGCTATCTTCTGCAGTCCATCACCACGGTCGTCGACGCACTCGGCCTGCTACGCCACTCGACGTTCGTCCTGCCCGGCAGCATCGAATCCGCGCATCGGGAGCATCTGCAAATCATCACGGCGATCCGCGACCGTAAGTCCGCGGACGCCGAGCGGCTTGCCCGGGAGCATGTGCACCATGCACTGGCCATGCGGCTCGAGTTGCACCGGCTGCGGTCTGCCAGTCCCGAACCTGACACGGGCGGCCCGCCAGCCCATGCCCGCGGGCAGTGATCGGACGCTTCCGTTACCGGAAAAGCGGCCCCCTTCCGCGCTGTCGTAGCCGAGCCCGTGGCGTGACGGCCCCGGCGAACCGCGAACAGACCTGGAAGGGCCGCGGGGAGGCGCTGCCGGGGGCAAGAAACTCTTGCGTCCCGGCGCGGGGAGGGCGACGATAAGCTTGGGGAACTGGGAGGTCGCGTGCGCTACTCGATTCCAGTCAGGAACCGGCGTCGGGTGTTGTGCGTGTTTCCGCACTACACGCCCTCCTTCGGCACGTTCAATCACGCATACAAGTTGATGAAAGGCGTGCGCGCGTTCATGCCGCCGCAGGGACTGTTGCTGATCGCGGCCTACATGCCGCAAGGGTGGCCTGTCCGTTTCATTGACGAGAACATCCGCAAGGCGACCGCCGCCGATTTCGAGTGGGCTGACGTCGTGGTGGCGAGCGGTATGCACGTCCAGGCCGACCAGATCCATAATATCGCCGAACGCGCTCACGCGGCCGGGAAAGTCGTGCTGTTGGGTGGCCCGTCGGCGTCCGCTTCACCTGAAATGTACCCGGATATCGACTATCTCCACATTGGGGAGATCGGAGATGCGACCGATCGGCTCATCGCCTGCCTCGACGAATGCGTCGCGCGTCCACCGCAGCAAGTGCGCTTTGAAACCAAGGAGCGGTTGCCGCTGGAGCGCTTTCCGATCCCCGCCTACGATCTGGTTCCGCTCAAGCACTATCTGATGCTGACATTGCAGTTCTCCAGCGGGTGTCCTTATCTCTGCGAATTCTGCGACATCCCCAACCTCTACGGACGGCAGCCGCGGTTCAAGACGGCTGCTCAGATCACCGCCGAGCTCGATGCCATGCGCGAGCAGAAGGGGCATCCGCCGGTGGTTTATTTCGTCGATGACAATTTCATCGGCAACCGCAAAGCCGCCAAGGACATGCTGCCGCATCTCCTCGCCTGGCAGAAGCAGCACGGCTATCCCATGAATTTCGCCTGCGAGGCGACGCTGAACATCGCCAAGCAGCCTGACATCCTTGCGCTCATGCGGGAGACGTCGTTCCTCGGTATCTTCGTCGGCATCGAGACGCCGGAGGCCGATGCGCTCAAGGCCATGCGCAAGAACCAGAACGTCTCGGTGCCCATGATGGAGTCGATCAAGACGCTGAACGACTATGGCCTCGAAGTCACGTCCGGCATCATCCTCGGGCTCGATACCGATTCCAACGACACGGAGACTAGGCTCAAGGATTTCATCGACGTTTCACACATCCCGATGCTGACCATCAACCTGCTGCAGGCCCTGCCGAAGACGCCGCTGTGGGATCGGCTCAAGCGGGCGGGACGCTTGACGGATGATCCGACCCTCGAAAGCAACGTGCGCTTCGTGCGGCCTTACGACGAGGTGGTGTCGATGTGGCGGCGGTGCATCGCCTATGCCAACGATCCGGAGCGATTGTTTGCGCGCTTCCGGCATCAGTGCGACGTCACCTACGTGAACCGGATTGTGACACCCGCTCGCGGCAAGCTCTCCTTCGGCAATCTTTCCAGTGCCCTGGTGCTGGCGTTCCGCCTGGCGCTGCATATCGGAATTCTGTCTGACTACCGCAGGCCGTTCTGGCGGGCGGCGCGCCACGCGCTGCGCCGCGGGCAGATCGACGCCGTGCTCGGGATGGGGTTCATCGCCCATCACCTGATCGAGTTCACGCGCGAGGCTCTGCGCGGGGAGCAGAACGCGTCGTATTATTCGACCAAGGCGCGCCAACCCGAGCCTGCACAGGCGCGGGAATTGGCGCCGCTGCGCGAATCGGCGTAGTCATCGCCGTTTCCCGCCCGGGTGCGGCGCTGCGCCTATGACGTCAGCCCAGCTTCGGCTCGAGCGTGGTCGACCACAGCGCGCGATCCTCGACGTCCTTGAGCGTCACGGTCATGACCTGTGTGGCGCCGTCGATCGCGACGTGGCCGAAGAACTGCAGCCCTTCGCTCGGCGGCCGGTTCGGCTCACTCGGGGCCTTCACATAGACGAGCTGCGGCCCAAACGTGCTGTCGAGTTTGTTTTGCGGGAAGCTTCCGGCATGGAGCGGCCCTGAGACGAATTCCCAGAACGGCTCGAAGTCCTGAAAGGCGGCCTTGTTCGGATCGTAATAGTGCGCCGCGGTATAGTGTACGTCGGCGGTGAGCCACAGCGTGTTGCGAATGCCGGCCAACTTGATGAAGGAAAGGATGTCGGCGATCTCGAGCTCGCGGCCTCGCGGGGGTCCGTCTCCCTGCGCGATCGCCTCGACGCCCCATTTGCGGTCCGTGTCGTAGACGACGATGAGACCGATCGGCATGTCGGCTGCGATCACCTTCCAGGTCGCCCGCGAGTTCATCAGCTCGTGCTTGAGCCAGGCGACCTGCGTCGGACCCAGGAAGTAAGCGTCCGGACCGTAGGTCGCTTCCATGCCTTCGCCGTTGGGGCCGCGATAGCTGCGCATGTCGATCATGAACACGTCGAGCAACGGCCCGTAGGAAATCTTGCGATAAACGCGGCCGGGTTCCGCCTGTGTGCGGCGCAGCGGCATGTATTCATGGAAGGCGCGGCTGGCGCGTGCCGCCAGCAACAATGCGTTCTGCTCGGTGTACTTCAAGCGTTCATGCGCGGCGCGCGTCAGCGGCTCGCCCGGCCACCAGTTGTTGGTCACTTCGTGGTCGTCCCATTGCGCGAAGGTCGGGACCCGCGCATTGAAGGCGAGCACGTTCTTGTCGAGCAGGTTGTACTTGTAGTTGCCGCGAAACTCGCCGAGCGTTTCCGCGATCTTGGACTTCTCCTCGGTCACGATGTTCTTCCAGATTTCGCCGTTCGGCATCTTCTGCTCGGCATGGATCGGTCCGTCGGCGTAAATGGTGTCGCCGCTATGGATGAAGAAGTCCGGGTTGTTGCGCAGCATGGTCGCGTAGGTCCGCATGCCGCCGCGGGCTTCGTCGATGCCCCAGCCCTGGCCGGCCGTGTCTCCCGACCAAACGAACGAGATCGAGCGCCGCTCGCTGGGTGCGGTGCGAAAACGGCCGGTGACTGCCTCGCCGAAGATGGTCGGCGAGGACAGATCCTGAAAGCTGACGCGGTAAAAAACCTCCTGGCCCGCAGGCAGGCCTTCGATCAACACGCTGGCGGCGAAATCGGATTCGGGCAGCACGTCGACGGCGGCCGCGCGACGTATGATCTTGAAACTGTCGGTGGTCGCGGCCTCGGCCAGCATGCGGGCCGGGCGGTCGGTGCGCGCCCACAGCACGGCGGAGTTGGTCGAGACGTCGCCGCACTGTACGCCGTGGGTGATGACGGGGCGGTCAGCCGCCCGGCTCAGATAAGGCCTGGCGATGCCGCCAGCGGCGGTGATCGCAGTCGAAGCCGCCGCCGTAGCCAAAAACCGGCGCCGCGACACGGGAATGTGCACGGTCATCGAAAACCTCCGATGTCGTTGGAATCGTTCCAGGGTCAGAATGGCGTCGCGTCCTGACAGCCAGCAGACGACTCTACGACAACGCGATGACAAGTGGACAGGCGGTCAGGCCCCTGCTGGCTGGCGCCACGACCGCAATCGCACCCCCTTCGGCAGGGCCTTGTGCAGCATCAGCATCTCGCCGACGGTCTCGGGCGTGACCAGTCCGACCAACCGCCCGGCGGAATCGACCACCGCAACGGCGGGGGCCGACTTCTCCTGCAGGATGCGGAATGCGTCTTCGAGGTGCTGGCGGTAGCCGATGGCTGGCAGCGTGGTGGCCATGGCGTCGGCCACGCGGGTATCCGGTCCGCGCTGCTGGAGCGCGCGAATGAGATCCCTGCGGCTCAGCAGGCCGACCGGCTTGCCGGCCGCGTCGACCACCGGAAATTCGCTCTGGCTGGTGCGCAACAGCGTCTGCACGGCGTCTTCGACCGGCGCCTCTGGCGTCAGCATCGCAAGCTGCGTCATCATCGCCGAGCTCACTGGTACGCCGCGCGACATCGCGCGCATCGCCACCATGTGCGCTTCGGCCGCTGCCGCAAGATAGACGAAGATGGCGATGAAGATCAGCAGCGGGTTGTAGAACAGCCCGATGAAGCCGAGCGCAAAGGCGCAGCCCTGACCGATGAACGCGGCGATCTCGGTTGCGCGCACGAATCCCAGCCGAGTTGCCAGCAGCGCGCGCAGCACGCGGCCGCCGTCCATCGGAAAGGCCGGGATCAGGTTGAACAGCGCGAGAAACAAATTGACCGCCGCAAGCCGGTCGACGAGGGAGACGTTTGCGGTGTCCATGACGGCGAGATCGCCGGCTTTGAGCCGCGCGCCTGCAAACAGCACGAGGATCAGCGCGATCGCGACGTTCACCAGCGGGCCGGCGATGGCGATCAGGAGTTCCTGGTGCGGCTCTTCGGGGATCCGCTCAAGGCGCGCAACGCCGCCGATCGGCAGCAGCGTCACGTCGGGGGTGGCGATAGCGAAGGCGCGCGCGGTGAAGATATGGCCGAATTCGTGCGCCAGCACGCAGGCGAACAGCAGCACCAGGAAGAAAGTGCTCGCCATCGCGGCTTCGGGCCCTTCCGCGACATAGGTCGCGAAGAAGATCCAGCCCAGGAACAGGATGAAGGTGATATGGACGCGCACCGCGGTTCCGGCAATCGTCCCAATATTAAGCGACCAGGACATGGGGGCCTCCGGGCGAAAGCAAAGCCCCATCCATATCGGCTCGCGCCGACCGGTTTCTTGACGGCCGCCAGCCGGCGGACCATGGCCTTCGGCCGACAACATGGTCCAGCGGGGCAAGCCAATCAGCGGGCTGGCTTATGATAAAGGTAGGCAGCTTCAATCCGATTGCGAGTGGTCGGCGGCACGCCACTCATGTCACAATTAACCTGGTCACGAGATTAACCTGATCACGAGGGCAAATCATGGTTGAAAAATTGACTGGCAATGCCCGCGCGAGCGCTCTCGCCAGACTTGCCGGCTGGAGCGAAGTGAAGGATCGCGACGCCATCAACAGAACCTTCACCTTCAGTGATTTCAACGAAGCCTTTGGCTTCATGACCCGGGCCGCGCTCGTGGCTGAGAAGCTCGACCACCATCCCGAATGGTTCAACGTCTACGACAAGGTCGAGGTGACGCTTGCAACCCACGATGCAGGCGGCGTGACCGAGCGTGACATTGCGCTCGCCGAGGCGATGAATTGACTGGCCGCGGCGTCCCGTTGAGCGCTGGTCCTGCCTGAGACGCCGCTTGCATGACGCCCGCACGGATCACGTGCCAGGCGGCTCCCCATGCATTCGCTACGGCCGCACCACCAGTTTGCCCATCACCTTGCGGTCTGCCAGGGCCTTGAGCGCCGTCGGTGTCTCGGCCAGGGCATAGACCTGCTGGACGTGACACGACAGCTTGCCTTCGGCCGCCCAATGGGCGAGCTGGTCGATCGCCGCCTTGTAGCGATCCTTGTCGCGGCGAACCCATCCCCCCCAAAATACGCCCAACACGGCGCAACCTTTGAGCAGCACGAGATTGAGCGGCAGCTTTGGAATTTCGCCGGCGGCAAATCCGACGACGAGATGCCGGCCATCCCAGGCGAGCGAGCGTACCGCGGGCTCGCTGTAAGGTCCGCCCACAGGATCGAACACCACATCGATGCCATGCTCGCCGCCCAGACGCTTGAGCGCGCTACGCAGGTCTTCCTTTTCGTAGTTCACGACCTCGTGGGCGCCGTGGGAGCGCGCGAAATCAAGCTTGTCGTCGGTCGACGCGCAGGCGATCACCCGAGCGCCCATGATCCGGCCCAGTTCGACCGCCGCGAGCCCGACCCCACCCGAGGCGCCGAGAACCGCGAGTGTCTCGTTCGGTCGTATCGACGCGCGGTGCTTGAGCGCGTAGTAGGTGGTGCCATAGGTGATCGTCAGCGCGGCAGCGCGGTCGAAGTCGAGATCGGCCGACAACTTGACGATCTGATCCGCCGCGACCGCCGTCCGTTCGCGCGCCGCGTTGAAATTGGTATAGCCCATGACGCGGTCGCCGGGCGAGAAGCCGGTGACACCGGGACCGACGCTTTCGATCACCCCGGCGAACTCGCCTCCCGGGGAAAACGGAAACGGCGGCTTGGTCTGGTATTTGCCGGCAATGATCAGCGTATCGAAGAAGTTCAGCCCGACCGCCACCACCCTGGCCACCACCTCGCCCGGCCCGGCGACTGGATCTGGAACGTCCGCGATCACGAGGTCGTCAGGGGTGCCGAAGCGCTGGCAGAGAATGGCTTTCACGGGCTGATCATGCGAAGGGGTGGGGACCGAAGGGGGGTGAGGACGCTGCTTATATCATGGGCCGTGGCGGGGTGCGGCCCGGCGCAGGCCGACATTACAGGTATTTTCAGTTCATTGCGGACGGCGGGTCGCCCAAATCGCCTTCACATTGCCGAATTCCCCCAGCACGTCATACCGTTCAGGGGCTTTCTTCTTCGGTTCCTGCAGCGTCACGGAGGTGGGCCGATGACCGGGACTCGATTTGCCGCGACAGCATTCCTCGTCGCCGCCACGTCGCTGGCGTCGGCTGCCTTTGCGCAACAGCCGCCGAAGCCGGCTGAACAGCCGAAGGCTGCCGCCCAGCCGCCCAAACCCGCGGCGCAACCACCGAAGCCGGCTGCCACCCCCCAGCCGTCGAAACCGACTGCCGCGGCTCCCGCCGGTCAGGCTCAGCCCACCTTGCTTGGCCAGTACGGCGACTGGGGCGCATACACCGCGACGCCCAGCGGCAACAAGGTGTGCTTCGCGCTCGCCAAGCCCAAGACCACCAAGACCGAGCCGGCAGGCCGCCCGCGCGATCCGTCCTATATCTTCGTGTCGACCCGACCGGCCGAGAACGTCAAGAACGAGGTGTCGGTCATCATCGGCTATCCCTTCAAGACCAGTTCTGATGCCACCGCCGAGGTCGGCACCACCAAGTTCGCGATGTACACCCAGAACGATGGCGCCTGGATCAAGAACGTCGCCGAAGAAGCCCGCATGGTCGACGCCATGCGCAAGGGCGCCGACCTGACGGTGAAGGGCACGTCGGGCCGCGGCACGACATCGACCGATCAGTATTCGCTCAAGGGCCTCGCCCAGGCGCTCGACAAGATCGAGCAGGAGTGCAAGTAGCGGCGCGGCGATCGCGCGCCGCAGCCTGCGCAGACTGCGCTCTCCGGTTCCGGGCCGCGGACGGCCCTGGACAGGTCATGCCGGCCGCTCGGCAGTTGTGATGCCCGCTGCGGGCCCCCGGGGCGACGCTGAGGTAGTGCGAGCGACGCGTCGCACGGACGTGTTGATGTTTCGTTAGAGATATAGAGAGACTGTGGGCCTCGATTGGAGGGGGAACATGCGGCTCCATTCGATTGGGACCACCGGCGGATGCATGCTTGCGGCGCTGCTGTTGTCGCCGTTGCAGTCAGTGGCGGCGGACCCGGCGCCCGCGAGCGCTGCTGGCTCATCGCGCATCGCACAGTTCTTCTTTGCCGACTTCGAATACCGTCGGAAATTGGCGGAGTACACGGCAGCCCGCCAAAGGTATGAGGCGGAGGCCGATGCCTATTGGAGCGTCGTGGGCGACAAGCGGCGGCTCCGGATGGCGAAACGCCGCAGCGGCCAGCAGACGTCGCCCGACGACTACGTGCTGACTCAGCCGCCGGTGTATTCCGGACCGCCGCCACCGGTCGATCCCTCGGCACCCGAGCAGGAGCCGCCGGCGCGGAAATATGTGCCGGTGGTGGCCGACTTTCTGAGCGCGGCGGCGCAGGAATTCAACTTCGCTCCGCAACCGCCGCAAAGCGAGATCGAGTACAAGCGCGCCTATGCCAAAGTTGCGGCGGCGGCCGGGCTCACCAGGGACCAGGTCGTGCGGATCTACGGTTTCGAATCCGGCGGCGACGGCAAATACGACGTGCAGGCGGGGCTGGAATATCCGCGCCCCAACGCGCGCGCGATTTCCACTGCGCTCGGCTACAATCAGTTGATGGCCGCCAACAGCGTCGAACTGCTGGCGGAAAAGGGCGATTACTTCATCAAGGTCCTGAACGCGAAGGCTGTTGACCTGACGGGCGATGCCAAGAAGGCGTTCGAGCGGAAAATCGCCGTGGTCAGGGCCATGATCGCATTCAGCCGGACCGTGCCGGACGACTGGAATGCGCATGAGCGGCTGGCGAACACCTCCAAGGGTCTCGGCATCCATGCGTTGAATCTTGACAAGGACGTTGGGCCACTGCTGCAGACCCAGAAGCTCCTGGACTCCGTCGTCTATGCGCGCAGGCAGGGGTATGCCGGGACCCTGAGTGCGGCCGAGCTCGAGATGATGAACCTGACTGGCGACGGCAATGGCCTCGACATGGTCATGATGCCGCTGGCGTGGCGCGACCGGGTGCCCACCTCGAACTTCTTCCGGCAAGGCGGCTATGAGCGCAACCGCATTGCCAGTCGCGCCAACGTGGTTGCGAAGCTGCTGGCGGAGACCAACTCGAGAATGGATGAAGAGGCACGACTGCAAGGCGCCAAGGATCTGGCGGCGGTATTTCCCCGATCGGGCGCCGGTGAAGCCCGCAACCCATAGCCGTCACGGGCATCGGTCATGACGGCTGAGAGATGACGATGGTCCGGGTTGGAATCGGCGGCTGGGTGTTCAAGCCTTGGCGCGGAGAGTTTTACCCGGAGGGACTGCCGCAGGCGCGCGAGCTCGAGCACGCCAGCCGCCAGCTCACCACGATCGAGATCAATGGGACTTTCTACAGCACGCAGAAGCCGGCGAGCTTTCGCAAATGGGCGGCGGAGACGCCTGACGATTTCGTCTTCTCGCTCAAGGCGCCCCGCTTTGCCACCCATCGCCGGGTGCTCGCCGAAGCCGGCGAATCGATTGAGCGATTTTTCGCGAGCGGCGTGTTGGAGCTGAAGGAAAAGCTTGGGCCCATTCTGTGGCAACTTCATCCCGGGAAGAAATTCGATGCGGAGGATTTCGCGAGTTTTCTTGCGCTGCTGCCTCCGGAGGTCGAGGGCAGGGCGATCCGCCACGCCGTCGAGGTGCGGCACGAAAGCTTTCTTCAGCCTTCATTCATTGCGCTACTGCGCAAGTTCTCGGTGGCGGCGGTGCTCGTCGACAGCGACAAGCATCCGCTGATCGCTGACGTTACCGCCGATTTCATCTATGCCCGGCTGCAGCGCACGTCGGAAAAAGAAAAGACCGGCTACGCCGCGCGCGGGCTCGACCTGTGGGCGAAGCGCGCGGAGACGTGGGCCGCCGGTGGCGCGCCCGATGATCTCGCGACCATCGCGGGCCAATCGCCGGCGAAGAGCCAGCGCGACGTCTTTATCTACATGATTTCGGGCGCCAAGGTGCGCGCCCCGGCGGCAGCAATGGCGCTGATCGAGCGGGTGAAGTGACGGCCGGAACCGACACAGCAGCCCTGTCGGTTCCTGGCCACCCACCCCATCTGTGCTAGAACACCCGTTGAAATCATGACCAGTCCCTTGCCGAGCGGCGAAAGTACCCATCCGTTGCAGGCGGCGCCTACCGGCTTCGTCGAGAAGACGCCGCTCGAGCGTTACGTTCCCCCGGCGAAACCCTCGTTGGTGGGCTTGTCGCGCGGAGAGCTGGGAAAGGCGCTCGGCACGGTCGGGGTGCCGGCGGCGCAGCGGAATATGCGCGCGCAGCAGCTCTGGCACTGGCTCTACCTGCGAGGCGCGACGCGGTTCGATGAAATGACCAGCGTCTCGAAGGAGCTGCGGGCGACGCTCGACCGGCATTTCACGCTCGCACGCCCCGAGGTCGTTGCCGAGCAGCTCTCCGTCGATGGCACGCGCAAGTGGCTGCTGCGGCTTCCCGGCGAGCACGCGGGCGAGCGGCCGCATGAGGTCGAATGCGTCTACATTCCCGAGGCCGATCGCGGCACGCTGTGCGTCTCCAGTCAAGTCGGGTGCACGCTGACGTGCTCATTCTGTCACACCGGTACCCAGCGTCTCGTGCGCAATCTCACGCCGGGCGAGATCGTCGGGCAGGTCATGGTGGCGCGCGACCGCCTCGGCGATTGGCAAGGCCGCTCGGACAGGCTCGGATCCGACCGCGAGCTCGCGCCAGGTGTGCCATCCCCCTCATCCGCAACTGGAGAACAAGGTGGCGGCTACAGGCAGATCTCCAATATCGTGATGATGGGGATGGGTGAGCCGCTCTACAATTTCGAAGCGGTGCGAGACGCCCTGTTGATCGCTGCGGACGGCGACGGCATCGCCATCTCCAGGCGCCGCATCACGCTCTCGACCTCGGGCGTGGTACCCAATATTGCGCGCGCCGGCGCCGAAATCGGCTGCATGCTGGCGGTGTCGTTGCATGCGGTGCGCGACGACCTGCGCAACGACCTCGTCCCGCTCAATCGCAAATATCCGATCGCGGAGCTGCTCGAGGCCTGTCGCAGCTACCCCGGCCTTTCCAACGCCCGGCGCATCACCTTCGAATATGTGATGCTCAAGGACGTCAATGATTCGCTTGCCGACGCGAAGGCGTTGGTGAGGCTGCTCAAGGGTATTCCAGCGAAGATCAACCTCATCCCGTTCAATCCCTGGCCGGGCACGAAATACGAGTGCTCGGACTGGGAGAGGATCGAAGCATTCTCGGAGATCATCTTTAACGCCGGCTATGCTTCGCCGGTGCGCACGCCGCGCGGCCGCGACATTCTCGCCGCCTGCGGCCAGCTCAAGAGCGCAACCGAAAAGCTCTCCGCGCGTGAGCGCCTCGCGCTGCGGGCGATGGCCATGACGGATTGAACCGTGCATGGACAGCCTCGGCCGGCTGCTTCTGCGTTTCCTCCTGGTGCCGCTCGGCTATTTGGCTGCCGTCGTCGTGGCGACGCTGGTGATCGTGCTTGGCTCGTGGAAGCTCGCTGCCGCCGCGGCCGATCCGGACACGCAGGTCTTCGCGGTCTTCGGTTTCGCGTTCGCGGCGCCTGTCCTGCTCGTGATGTTGTTGAGCGTGATGTGGCTTCCGGCCGGCATCGGGGTGCTTCTGTCCGAAACCTTCGCCATCCGCTCGTTCCTGTTTCACGCCGCCAACGGCGCGGTGTCGGCGTGGATCGGTTGGAGCCTGTTCGGGTATCTCGGAGACAGCGACGTCCCGCTGAACCAGCCGCTTCCCGTGATTGCCGCGGGACTCGCGGGCGGCCTCGCCTATTGGGCGATTGCCGGCTGGAGCGCGGGCTTTTGGAAGCCGCTGTTCCGCCAACGCGAAATCACGCCGCTGCCGCCGCGAACCGTCTCACATCCGCCGGAAATGCGTTAGGAAATCTGCTACAGGATGCACGGTGGTCGCCGACATGCTCCGACAGCCAGGCATGCCGCCAGCTGGCACCACAGCCGCAGTAGCCCGACGATCATTTCCCAGGTTTCGCAGAGTCGCCGCTGCCTCCCCCTCCGGTTTCCTCAAGAGGCGGGGAGACGCAACCTCGATCAAGCCTGTGCATGGTTTGACCGCGCCCGGTTTGAACTCGCCGGGCGTCTCGGCTAGGACCTCGCCGGGATCAGACGCATGAATCGAACCGGCCTTGTGATCGCGCTCGCCGTCGCCGCCACGATTGGCCTCGTGTTCGGTTTCTGGCCCGATCTCGATCTCAAGCTTGCCGCGCCGTTCTTCGATCGCGGGCGCGGCGGATTTTGGCGCTCCTACGACCCGTTCTACCTGCGTCTGCGCGATGCCGCCACCTGGCTGATCACGCTCGTTTCCCTGCCCGCTTTCATCGCTATCGGCCTGAAACTCGCCCGTCCGCACCGCCCGATGCTTATCCCCGCGCGCGCGGCCATCCTGATGGTTGCCACGCTCGCCCTTGCCCCGGGCGTGGTCGCCAATCTCGTGTTCAAGGAACACTGGGGCCGCCCGCGCCCGATCGACGTGGCCGAGTTCGGCGGCTTGGAGCATTTCCGCCCGTGGTGGGATCCACGCGGCGACTGTCCGAAGAATTGCTCCTTCGTCGCCGGCGAGCCGTCGGGTGCGTTCTGGACAATGGCGGCAGCCGCCGCCGTGCCGCCGCAATGGCGCGCGCCGGCCTACGGCGCGGCGCTTGCTTTCGGTGCTGCCGTCGGTCTCTTGCGCATGGCGGCCGGAGCGCATTTCTTCACCGACGTCACCTTCGCCGGGGTGTTCGCCTTTCTGGCGATCTGGCTCGTGCATGGCGCGCTCTACCGCTGGCGCCGAACGCGCACTTCGGATGCGGCGGTGGAAGGCTTGCTCGAGCGGCTCGCAAAGACGCAGCATGACGCATGGATGCGAATGTGGTCGCGCTTGCGTTCTCCCGACCGCCGCATTCGCGGAGATGGAGATCCCACGGCCTGAACGCGAACGGCCATGGTGTATTCGCGATCGTTTGGGGCGATCGAATGGGCTCAATACTGGCCCTTGGGTTCGAGCCCGACCAGGTATTGCCCGTACATACTGCCGGTGGAATCCCAGTTGAGGCTGATGTGCGAGGCGGCCGCATGTGCGTCGCGCCAGTTTCGTTGCAGCGGCTTGTCGAGAAATAATTCTTGCCCTCCGGCCGCGAGGAAGAGTGCGTCGATTGCCTGCACCAGGAGTTTCACGCAGAACGCCTGGTCGCGGCGGTTGCGCAGCCGCATGTCCACGCCGATGGGCTCGCCGCGCGACGCCGTTTCGAATGCCTCCGCGAGATCGCGAAGCATCAACAGCCGCGCCGCGTCGATACAGGCGCTCGCCTCCGCGGCTCGCATCTGCACTGTCGTGAGTTCGGCCATGCGGCGGTTGCCGCCGGTGACCGCACCGCGGGTGGTGCGCACGCCGGTCATCGCGAGAAAATCGGCGAGTGCGCCCTCCGCCATCCCGAGCACCGGCGCCACGATGGTGACCGGCAATACCGCGAGGAAGGATTGTCGGTAGAGCGGATTGGGATTTGTCCGCATGCCGGGCGCGGTGCCACCGGCAAGCTCGGCGAAGGCGAGGGTACGATGCAAGGGCACGAACGCGTCCCGGGCCACGATATTCTTGCTGCCCGTGCCCGCGAGCCCCATCGTGTGCCAGTTGTCGTCGATCGTGCAGTCAGCCGTGCGCAGCAGGAAAAATCCAGGCTTCGCCGCCCCGTCCGCCTGCGGGATCATGCCGCCGAGAAGCTGCCACTGCGCGTTGTCGCACCCGCTGCAAAAGCTCCCGACGCCGCTGAGCCGGTAACCGCCATCGACCGCCACCGCCTGCCCGACCGGCGCATAGGTGCCGGCAGCGAGCGCATCGCGGTCGTGCCACACCTCGTCCTGTGCCTCGCGCGAGAAGCAGGCCATGAGCCACTGGTGCGAGGCGAGCAGGCCATAGACCCAGCCGGTCGAGCCGCAGCCGCTCGCAATGGCGGCAACCATCTGCGCAAACACGTCAAAGCCGTATTCGAAGCCGCCGTAGGCCTGCGGCTGCATGACGCGGAAGAGGTCTGCCTGCCGCATATGCTCGATCATATCCGCGCCGACGCGGCGGTCGGTCTCGGTCTGCGGCGCCCGCTCGCTCGCTCGCTCGGCAATCGCGCGTGAGCGCGAAAGCAGCGTGTCAACGTCGGGTTTGGAGACCGGCGGCCTGGCGGCGACCCTGAACATCATGCCGATGGTAGCCTGGATGCGGCAGCGGCGAAATCGTGATCGGCTGGTTCCGCTAGCGGACGGTCGCGAACTCCACCGAGCGCTGGCTGCCGCGCGGCGCTCCCCGCCTGCCGCGTTCTATGCTACCCATGCGGGCAACAACGACAGGCGTCTAAACGGACGCCGCACCGGAGGGAACGCGTGACGGCGGAAGCCGCAGCATTGGCCGTGCCGGTTGTCAAAGCCGAGCGCGCGGCGCGATTTCGCGTCGTCGCGGGCTGGCTATGGTCTGGCGCGCTCCTGGCCGTGCTGGCGTTTCTCGTCATCTATCCGGTCACCATGCTGCTGCTGGGCGCGCTCACCAACACCAACCCGGTGGTGGATGGGTTCGGCGTGTTCGACCTTTCGCTCGACAATTTCATTACCGTTCTCGGCAACCCCAACGTCCACCATGCGCTCGCCAACTCGCTGATCGCCTGCACCGGCGGCACCGCGCTCGCGGTTGCGATCGGACTCGCATTTTCATGGATCGTTGTGCGCACCAATACGCCGGGGAGGGGCTTCATCGGGGCGGCGAGCATCATCCCGCTGTTCGTGCCTCCGCTGGTCGCGGGTGTCGCCTGGTCGATCCTTGGTTCGCCCAAGTCCGGCCTCATCAACACCTTGCTGAAGTGGATGGGTATCGACTGGCGGATCGATCTCTATTCCATGACCGGGTTGATCCTGGTCTTCGGCATGTATTACGCGCCTTACGTCTACATGTTCACCGCCTCGGCGCTGCGCAATATGGACCCGAGCCTGGAGGAGGCGGCAGAGATCGCCGGCGTAGGCCCGGTCCGTACGCTTTTCACCGTCACCTTCCCGTTGATCGCGCCCGCCATCATCTCCGGCATGCTGCTGTCCTTCATCGTGATGCTGGGAATCTACGGCATCCCGGCCGTGCTCGGCGCGCCCGCCAACATCTCGGTGCTGACCACCTACATTTTCAAACTGACCAATTGGAGTCCGCCGCTCTACAGCACAGCGGCGGCAGTCGCGATCATCCTGATGGTGGTGACAGGCGCGCTGGTACTGTTGCAGCAGCGCGTGCTCACCGGCCGCAGCTTCATCACCGTCGCCGGCAAGGCGTTCCGGCCGCGCGCGCTCGATCTAGGGCCCTGGCGCTGGCTCACGCTCGCCTGCGCGTTGCTCTATCTTCTTATCGTCGTGGTGCTGCCCTTGCTGGCTTTGATCGTGGCGGCATTCCGCCGGTTCCTCTTCATCCCGAACGCCGCCAGCCTGTTCGACATGCGACATTACTCGTGGGTGCATTTCGAGAGCATCTTCGATAACCCCCTCACCATGCGGTCGATCTGGAACACCATGGAGGTCGGCCTGATCACGGCAGTGCTGGGCGGCGTGCTTGCCTTCGCGCTCGGCTATACGGTGCACCGCGGCAGCGTGCCGGGGCGGCGGACCATCGACCTCGTCGCAACTTTACCGGTGGCGATCCCGGGACTGGTCATCGGCGTCGCCTATCTCTGGGCCTGGATCGGCCTGCCGGGCGGGCTTTACGGCACGATCTGGATTCTCGCACTCGCCTTCATCGCGCGCTTCATGCCCGACACGATGAAATCGTTGTCCACCTCGTTTCTCCAGATTCACCGCGAGCTCGAGGAGGCGGCGTGGATCTGCGGCAGAGGCCGCCTCGACACCATCCGCACGATCATGCTGCCGTTGGCGCGCCCCGGCATCATTGCCGCCATGACGCTGCTGTTCATCCTGGCCATTCGGGAGCTCGGTTCGTCGCTGTTCCTGTACACCAGCGACACCACGGTCATGGCTGTGCTGCTGCTCGATTACTACGAGGGTGGCAACACCGGGAAAACCGCCGCTTTCAGCCTGGTGCAGACGGCCCTGCTCGCCGTGCTCATTGGCTTCGCCGCCTGGCTGTCGAGTGGACGCACGAACAGCAGCGTGGGGCGCTCGGGATAATCACGGAGGACCATCGCCATGAAATCGACCCTCACCGCGCTCGGGCTCGCCGCCGTGCTGGCAATGCCGGCGTCGGCGCAGAATTTCGGGCCGCCAGACCTGATCGCGGCAGCAAAGAAGGAAGGGCGCCTGGTGTTCTACACAGCCAACTTCGCCGAGGTGGAGCAGGAAGTGATCAAGGCTTTCAACAAGCGCTTCCCCGAGATCAAGGTCGAGATGGTGCGTGCGCCCGGCGGCCAGCTCATCACCCGCATCAAGACGGAGGCGGCCGCCGGGAAGCTCGCCGCCGACGTGGTCAACCATTCCGACCGCGAACTCATGCTGGAAATCGAAAGTCTGTTCATGGATTATGCGCCGCCGAATGCGGCGGACTATCTGCCCGACGTGCTGGCTTCGCCCAAGTTCTGGCCGCAGGCGACGCTGGGCTGGGCAATCGCCTACAACTCGGAGCTGGTGAAGAATCCGCCCAAGAGCTGGATGGATTTGACCAAGCCCGAATACAAGGGCAAGCAGATCGGACAGACGATCGGTCCGTCCGGCGGGACCACCTGGACGCGCGTGATGTTCGAGCGCCAGGTCCTGGGCGAGGATTATTGGAAGAAGCAGGCTGCAACCGAAGTCGTGCTGTTTCCCTCCGGCGCGCCGGCCGCCGACGCGCTGGTGCGCGGCGAGGTTTCGATCCTGCCGTCGCTCTACAACATCGTGTTCACCAAGCAGCGCGATGGAGCGCCGGTGGAGATCATCTTCGCGCCCGAGGGCATGCCGATCAATCCGTATGCCGCCGGTATTCCGGCGTCGGCAAAGAACCCGAATGCCGCAAAGCTGTTCCTCAACTGGTGCCTGTCGGTGGAAGGGCAGACATTCATGATCAAGGAGCAGGGTAATTTGACCTCGCTCAAGGTGCCGCCCGTGCTCGCCAAGGGCTACGATCCCAACAAGGTGAAATCCTGGGTGCCCAACTTCAAACAGTACCAGGAGCTGCGCGCGACGTGGATCGAGGATTGGAATCGGGCGTACAATTATCGCCAGTAGCCGTCCCCGCTCTGCCGCATGACCACTCCTGGAGGGGCGATGGCAGCCGCGCTCGATGTCCACGATCTGCGCAAGCAGTTCAACACTGGCCGGCCGGCCGTGGACGGTATCAGCTTCCACATACCGAGCGGCGAGATCGTGGTGCTGCTCGGCCCCTCCGGCTGTGGCAAGACCACGACGCTGCGCTGTGTCGCCGGCCTCGAGCATCCCAGCGCCGGTCGCGTGAGCATCGGTGGACGGCTGGTCGCAGCGCCGGCCGATGGTGTCCACCTTCCCGCGCGGTTGCGTAATCTCGGCATGGTGTTTCAGTCCTACGCCGTCTGGCCGCACATGACGGTGAAGCAGAACGTTGCCTATCCGCTGCGCCATCGCGGCGAGTTGCGCGGCGAGATCGAGCGCAGGACCGGCGAAATGCTGGAGCTGGTCGGGCTGTCGGAATTCGCGGAGCGCTCGGTGGTGTCGCTGTCGGGCGGGCAGATGCAACGCGTGGCGCTCGCGCGCAGCCTGGTCTACGAGCCGCAACTCCTCCTCCTCGACGAGCCGCTCAGCAATCTCGACGCCCAGCTGCGGCTGCGACTGCGTGACGACTTGCGCCGCATCATCAAGCAAAGCGGCGTGACCGCGCTCTATGTGACCCACGACCAGGCCGAAGCCGTGGTGCTCGGCGACCGCATTGGCGTCATGCGCGATGGCAAACTCCTGCAGATGGCGCCCCCCGACGAGGTCTATAATCGTCCGGCCGATTTGTTCGTCGCCAGTTTCACCGGGGCCTCGAACCTGCTCGCGGGCCGGGTGGTCGAGCGCAATGGCGAGTTTGGTACCGTGGACGCCGGGGGCCACCGCCTTCGCGCGTTGATGCCGGCACACATAAAGGCGGGCGAGAGCGTAAAGGTCGCGATACGTCCGGAGAACGTGCGACTCGACGCGAACGGCGCCGCCGATTTCGACAATCGGTTCACCGCGCGCGTTGCCGCGCAACGCTATCAGGGCACGCAGACGATCTACGAGCTCGCAGTGCTGGGGGGCCGGCTCGAAGTGCTCGAGCTCGGCACTCACATGCGCCATGCGGTCGGAAGCGACGTGGTGATCGCCCTTCCGCCCGCGCTGTGCTGGGCCTATCCCGCACGCGAGGACTCCGGGATGGAGTAGGACTGGCCCAGCGGCTCTGCGGATCCCGTCGGCCGCAAGAATGCCCGATTCGGATTGTCTCCAGCTCGAACTTCAGTGTGATTCGCGAGTTAAGACTCCGATCCCTGAAATCGCCCCCTACCGCGAGGACGCGAGCGATATGACGGTTCCGAAGGAAATCGAAATCAAGCTCGAACTTGCGCCTGCGAGCGTGTCCCGCTTGAGGAAAGTCCCGCCGCTTCGCGGCGTGAAAAAACCTGCCAGACGCGAGACGCAAGTTTCGGTCTATTTCGACACGGATAAGCACAAGTTGCGCCGGAAAGGTCTCATGCTGCGGGTGCGGCGAGTTGGCGACCGGCACATCCAGACCATCAAGGCGACGAGGAATTCAAGACTATTCGAGCGCGACGAATGGGAAAGCGAAATCCCGGGTCAAACGCCGGATCTGGACCTGGCGCGGGGCACAGCGCTCGAACCGCTGCTGAGCGATAAACTTCACCGTCACCTGCACCCGATCTTCGAGACCCGAGTGCAGCGCACAACCTATCCGCTCGCCAATGGCAAGGGCGGGATCGCACTGACCCTGGACAAGGGCAAGATCACCACCGGCCGACGCTCGGAGCCGCTCTGCGAACTCGAGCTCGAGCTCAAACGCGGCAACGGGGCGCAACTGTTCGATCTGGCGCGCCAGCTGACCGATGCGCTTCCAGCCCAACTTGCTCTGCGGAGCAAGGCCGAGCGCGGATATGAGTTGCTGACGGACCGCGACGTGGCGGCCGTCAAGGGCGAACCGGTCGATCTGGTTGCGGGCACGACGACACGCGACGGCTTCAAGGCAATCGGACGCGGGTGCCTCAGGCAGGTGGTCGGCAACGAGCGGGCACTGCTGGCGGGCGACCCCGAAGGCGTGCACCAGATGCGGGTCGGCCTGCGGCGGCTGCGAGCGGCCATGTCGCTGTTCTCCAGGATTTTGCGGGATCCCGAGACGGCCGCGCTTAAGGACGAGCTCAAATGGTTGACCGGCGAACTCGCCCCGGCGCGGGAGCTCGAGGTCTTGATGACGCGGGTGGTCGCGCCGGTGAAACGACGACACGCGCGATTGGGCGGCTTGTCGAGTCTGTCGCGCGACGTCGCACAGCAACGGGACGCGGCGCTGGCGCGAGCGCAGGATGCGGTGCGGTCGGCGCGATTTCGCATGTTGACGCTCGAGATTGCGGCTTGGCTCGAGGACGGGCAATGGACCAGACCGAAAGAGGACCTTGTCCGCGACCGCGGGGAGGTTCCGATCGAGAACGCCGCTGCCGCGCAGCTGAGGCGACGCTTCAGGAAGATCCGCAAGCGCGGCAAGAGGCTGGCAGAGCTCGATACCAGGCGCCGCCACAAGCTGCGCATCCAGGCCAAGAAGGTGCGTTACGCGTCCGAGTTCTTCGCGAGCCTGTTCCCGGGTAAGAAGCCTTCAAAGCGGCGCAAGCGGTTCCTGGCGGCGCTCGAGCGCATGCAGGATTATCTCGGCGATCTCAATGACATCGCCGTGCACGAAGATCGGATCACCGCGATCGCCTACGGCGACGGCCGCAACAACCAGCGCAGGCGGGGCGGCCGCAGCCGCGCCTTCGCTGCCGGATTGTTGGCCGGCCGCGAAGATGCCCGCCTCGATGCGATTCTCCGCAATGCGGCCGATGCCTACGGCGAATTGACTAGCGTAAGACCGTTCTGGCGGTAGCCGCGATTTTCGCCTGTACCCGCGCTCGCAGGGGCGCAGGATGGACGGCCGTGCCGGCCCGCTTGATGGAATGGCGGATTACGCTACGCTTACCCCTCCCGCACGCTGCGTGCTATCGCCCAGGCAAAGATGCAGGGGAGGAACCGCGCTTGAAAAGCAAGTCACTGTTCGCGGTCGTGCTCGGCGCAGTGCTGGCGTCGACCCTGCAAGCGACGGCGCAAGCGATCACGGTCGGCGCGACCAGCAGCACCAGCGACGCACCGATCTACATCGCCGACAAGAAGGGCTACTTCCGCGACGAAGGCCTCGACGTCAAAGTCGTCAACTTTCGCTCGGCGGCGGACATGGTAGCGCCGCTCGGTGCCGGTCAGATCGAGGCCGGCGCGGGTTCCGCCTCGGCCGGGCTCTACAATGCGGTCGCACGCGGCATCAAGATCAAGATCGTGGCGGACAAGGCGTCCTCCCCGCCGGGTTACGGTGGCACCAAGATCCTGGTGCGCAAGGATCATGTCGAGAGCGGACGCTACAAGGAACTCAAAGACCTCAAAGGCATGAAGTTCGCGATGAACGCGCCGGGGGTGAGCAATACCTCGACGCTCAACACATTGTTGAAATCGGTCGGGCTCAGGTACTCCGATGTCGAGACCGTCGACATGCCGCTGCCCGATCATGTGGCGGCGCTCAAGAACAAATCGGTCGATGCCTCGGCGTCGGTCGAGCCGGGGCCGGCGCTTGCCGTCAGGAACGGCGACGCAGTGGTGGTCAAGTCCGACGACGAGATCCTGCCGAACCATCAGATCGCGGTCCTGCTCTATTCGGAGGAGTTCGCGTCCAAGCGTCCCGATGCCGCCAAGAAATTCATGCGTGCGTATATCCGCGCCGTTCGCTTCTACAACGGTGCGCTCAAGAACGGCAGACTCGATGGATCGAACGCGGATGAGGTGATTGCCATTCTCTCCGAAGCGACGCCGATCAAGAGCCGGGAGATCTACAAATTGATCACGCCCACCGGCATGAATCCGGACGGGCGGGTCAACAAGGCAAGTCTCGGATACGATCTCGCTTTCTATACCGAGCAGGGCCTCGTCAAAGGCGCGGTCAATCTCGAGGATGCGGTCGACGGTTCTTTCGTGGAGGCGGCTTTAAAGGAGCTCGGGCCGTATCGCCCCTAGGGTGTGCGCAGCCGTATCTCGCACGTTGAATGGCAGATTACGCTACGCTATCCGCACATACGCCTGGACGCCGAGTAGTTTTCGAACGCAAATGGAGAACCCAGTGCTGGATCGCACCGCATCGATGCGCGATCGCATTGCAATGTACAACGCCAACACGTTGAAGATCGGCATCTTTGGCGCCAACTGCTCGTCCGGGCGCTCCGCGACGAAGGTGCCCGAGCGCTGGACGGCGAGCTGGCCCGACTGCCTGCGCCTCGCCCGCATGGCCGACGCCGCTGGTATCGATTTCATGCTGCCGATCGGCCGCTGGAAGGGCTACGGCGGTGATACCGATTTTCACGGCAGCACGCTCGAGACCATCACGTGGGCTGTCGGTCTGCTGTCGGCAACGCGGCGCATGACCGTATTCGGCACCGTCCACGCACCCTTGTTCCACCCATTGATCGCGGCCAAGGAATTCGTCACCGCCGACCACGTCGGCGAAGGGCGCTTCGGCGTCAACCTCGTGGTCGGCTGGAATGAGGGTGAGTTCGAGATGTTCGGCGTGAGCCAGCGCGAGCACGACGCGCGCTATGATTTCGCACAGGAATGGCTGGATGCCGTCAGGCGGGCCTGGTCCGAGCATGATGAATTCGATTTCGACGGCGAGTTCCTGCGGCTCAAGGGCGTGCGGGCCTACCCCAAGCCTTATGGTGGCACGCGGCCGATCATCATGAATGCCGGCTCCTCCCAGGTCGGACAGAATTTTGCGCTGCGCAATTGCGATGCCTTCTTCGTCGCCACCGCGGGCTCGCGGACTTCGCTCGAGGGCAATGCCAGGAAGGTTGCCGACATCAAGCGTGCTGCCCAGGATTTCGGTCGCGAGATCGAGGTCTACACGGTTGGCCAGGTGATCTGCCGGCCGACGCAGCAGGAAGCGGAAGACTACTACCGCCACGCCATCATCGAGAATGCCGATTGGGGTGCAATCGACGGCATGCTCGCGAACAAGAACATCACGCCGCAGACCATCCCTGCGGAGGAGTATGAAAAGAAGCGGCAATATTTCGCGGCCAACGCAATCGGCGGCTATCCCTTTGTGGGCACGCCCGAACGCGTGGCCGGGGAACTCGAAAGCATCAGCCGGGCCGGCGTGCGCGGGATTGCGCTCTCCTTCGTCAACTATCTCGACGAGCTGCCATACTTCTGCGAGGAAGTGCTGCCGCGCCTGCAGCGTCTGGGAACGCGCGCCGCGCATTGATCGGCGTCGGCGATGAGTAGATGCTCCTGCACGTCACACATCGACGCTTCGTCATTGGAAAACCACGATAGCGGATAACGGTGACGAACAACCGCCACAGGGCGATGCAGGGATGACGCCCATGTCCAGGTCGAAATCTGTCAGTTCGTTCAGAAATTCCGAGGCCTCCTCGAACGAGGCGGCGTTTCCTCGACGGGCTTGCGCAAGAAAGCGCGTGAGCGCCGGCGCGTGCGCGGCGGCCCTGTTGCTCCTTCTCGTTCCCATTCTTGCGAACGAAGCAGACGCGCGCGGCGGGTTCGGTGGCGGTGGATTTGGCGGCGGCGGGGGCCGCGGCGGCGGGTTTGGCATGGGCGGGCATGGCGGCATGGGTTTCGCCGGCCGTGGAGGCGGAATGGGCTTCGCCGGACGCGGCGGGGGGATCGGCTTTGCCGGCCGTGGAGGCCCGGGAATCTCGGCGCGCTCCTTTGGTGGTGCGCGGCTCGGCGGCCCGAGCGTTGGTGGTCGCTTCGGTGGAGCGGGCTTTGCGACCCGTATCGGTGGCGGCCCCCGCATCGGTGGCGCGGGTGGAAATGCCCGCTTCGGTCTCGCGGGTGTGGGAAGCCGTGTTGGTGGCCCCGGCGCGCGCCTCGGCGGGCCGGGCATTGCCGCCGCCGGATTGGGCGGAAACCGGTTTGCCCGCACGGCCGGAATCGGTTTCCACGGCGCCGGCTTCGGTCGTGCCGCCGGGGTCTTCGGCAATCGCGCTATCGCCAATTCGGCATGGCGCTCGCATTTCGGGCCGGCACGCTTCCAGGGTCGATTCCTGGGTTCGCGCTGGCCGTGGTGGCGCGGCGGTCTTGTGATCGGATGGGTAGGCCCGGTGTTCTGGCCCTACGCCTATTATGACGTCGTCGACTACGTCTATTGGCCCTATGCCTATGACGACTTCTGGCCTTATGCGTACGACGATGTCTATTACGGCATCTACGGCAATTATGCCTATGGCGCGCGGGGCGTGCCCACCGGCGCCGTCAACCGCGGTTCGACCTCGCCCGGGGGCCGCGCGGCGCGGGCCGACGCTCGGCGTGGCGAGAGCTCCGAACAGGGCCCGGCCAGCGTCTGCCGCGAAAAGTCCGCTGAACTCACGGACTGGCCGATCGATCGCATTTCCGACGTCGTGCAGCCGATCGATACCCAGCGTCCGCTGCTCGTCGCGTTGAAGGCGGCAAGCGCAAAGAGCATCGAGATGTTGCAATCCGCCTGTCCAAAGGACTTGCCGAGCATTCCAACCGGGCGCCTGACGGCCATGGAGACCCGGCTGCAAGTCATGCTCGCGGCCGTGCAGACGGTGAGGCCGGCGCTGGACCGCTTCTATCAGTCGCTCAGCGACGAACAGAAGGCGCGCTTCAACGCCATCACGCCGGGCGATGATCCCGACGCGGCCGGCAAGGACCAGCGCGACCTCACCAAGTTCTGCGACGAGCGCACACCCGGCGTCACCGACCTGCCAATCGATCGCATTGCTCAGGCGATCCGGCCGACGCCGGAACAACGCGTCGCCCTGGACGCGCTGAAACAAGCATCCACCAAGGCGGCGGAGGGGCTCAAGGCCGATTGCCCGACCTACCAGATGCTTACGCCCACCGGCCGAGTCGAGGCGATGGAGAAGCGGCTCGCGGCAACCCTCTCAGCGGTGAAGACTGTCGAGCCGGCTCTCACCAAATTCTACGACAGCTTGAGCGATGAGCAGAAGGCGCGCTTCAACGCGCTGCGCTCGTTGTCGCGGCCGCAGAGCTAAATGGCCGCCGCGTCATCGCATGGCCTCGGCCGGGAGCCCGCCAACCTGCGTTCGGAGCTCGGCGTCCGTGCGCGGCTTTGCCCGTCGATCGCGACCTTCTAGGATCATCCCCGACGACAGCAAACACTTGGGGGGTGCGACAGCCATGAGCAACGACCTGCCGGCCGTCAGCGGCGGTGTGGCCTCGCGCGCATACCCGGCGTGGCGCCCGCTCGACGAGATCAAGCGGGAGATCATGCGCCGCGCCGGGCACATCAATCCATTCGAGGGTATCCGCCGCGACGATGCTGAAACGGTCGCCACTGCACTCACGAGCCTCGATGGCGACCACTGGGCGGCATTGTGGTGCAAGGTCGGGCTCGCCTACGAGACGAAGGGTGACGCACGTGCGAGCAAGGGCGCGTCCGGCGACGAGCTTGCCGAGCTTTACACGCTTGCATTCGAGTATTGCCACATCGCGCGTTACCCGGTTCCGAGCACGCCGGGCAAGCAAGAGGCGTATCGGCATTCGCTGCGACTCTTCCGCAAGGCCGCGGGCTATTACCACCCGCCGCTCGCGGTCGTCGAACTGCCATTCGAGGCGAAGACCCTGGTCGGGTACCTGCAGGTTCCGCCCGGCGTCGCCAAGCCGCCGGTGGTCATGCATTGGGGCGGGGTGGATGGCTGGAAGGAGAACCGGCAGCGCGCGTCGAGCCTGTTTCATCGCGCTGGGATTGCGACACTCACGGTCGACATGCCGGGCAGCGGTGAGAATCCCGTGCTGTACGGTGATGCCGCCGCCGAGCGCACCTACTCGGCCTGGCTCGATCACCTTGCGCAGCGCACGGATGTCGATGGCAGCCGGGTCGGCGTCTGGGGCGGAAGCTTTGGCGCATATTGGGCGGCCCGGCTTGCCTTCGTCGAGGCCAAACGGATCAAGGGCGCGGTGTTCCACGGCGGCAACGTGCACTACGGCTTTCAGGAAAAATGGCTGCTGCCGGCATTCACGACGGGCGGTGGGACCTACCTGTTCGGAGCGGCAAGCCTGCTCGAGGCGCGCGGACGCGCGATGGGCACGACTACCATGGCTGAGTTCCTCGCGGCCGTGCCGCGGCTGTCGCTCAGGGACATGGGGCTGCTCGACCGGCCTTCCGCACCGCTCCTCGGCGTGAACGGCAAGCTCGACGACCAGGCGCCGGTGGAGGACATCTATCTTCTCCTGGAGCACGGCAATCCGAAGGAGGCGCGCATCTATCCCCGGGGCCACCACATGGGCCGCACTCCCGGCATGCCCGAGGACGAGATCAGGACCATGATCGTGGGCTGGCTGAAGGACAAGCTCGAGAGGTAGGAGCATCGCGACGACCGACGCGCTTGCGCGCTCCTCCTTTCCCCCTATAGTCCGCGCCGTTTTCCCACGCTTGATGCAAGGTGAATGGCGGGGTCATACCCGCCACGACGAGGGTTGGGCAGAGCTGCAATGGCCAGAGGCAATGTCAAAAAAGTCGTGCTCGCCTATTCCGGCGGGCTCGATACCTCGATCATCCTGAAGTGGCTGCAGACCACCTATGGCTGCGAGGTCGTCACCTTCACCGCCGACCTCGGTCAGGGTGAGGAACTCGCGCCCGCGCGCGACAAGGCACTCCTGCTCGGGATCAAGCCCGACAACATCTTCGTCGAGGATCTGCGCGAAGAGTTCGTGCGCGACTACGTATTTCCCATGTTCCGGGCGAATGCGCTCTACGAGGGACAATATCTCCTCGGCACCTCCATCGCGCGGCCGTTGATCGCCAAGCGTCAGATCGAGATCGCGGAGACGGTTGGCGCCGATGCCGTCGCCCACGGCGCCACCGGCAAGGGCAACGACCAGGTGCGTTTCGAGCTCACGTATTATGCGCTCAAGCCCGACGTCACCGTGATCGCGCCGTGGCGGGAATGGGACCTGCGCTCGCGCGAGGCGCTCATCGCCTTTGCCGAGCAGCACCAGATCCCGATCGCCAAGGACAAGCGCGGCGAGGCCCCGTTCTCGGTTGATGCCAACCTCCTGCATGCGTCGTCGGAGGGGAAGGTGCTGGAGGACCCTTCGCAGGAGGTGCCGGACTACGTCTATTCGCGCACCCTCGATCCGGAGGCCGCGCCGGACAAGCCGGTCTACATCACGATCGAGTTCGCGCGTGGCGACGCGGTCGCCCTTGACGGCAAGCGGCTCTCGCCGGCGACCATGCTGGCCGAGCTCAACAAGCTCGGGCGGGCGCACGGGATCGGGCGGCTCGATCTGGTGGAAAACCGTTTCGTCGGCATGAAATCGCGCGGCATGTACGAGACGCCGGGCGGCACCATTCTCATCGCCGCGCATCGCGGCATCGAGTCCATCACGCTCGACCGCGGCGCGGCGCACCTCAAGGACGAGCTCATGCCGAAATACGCCGAGCTCATCTACAATGGTTTCTGGTTCACGCCCGAGCGCGAAATGCTGCAGGCCGCCATCGACCGGTCGCAGGAATTGGTGACTGGATCCGTGAAGGTCAAGCTCTACAAGGGCAACGTCGCGGTCGTGGGGCGGTCGTCGCTGTATTCACTCTACGACCAGGATCTCGTTACTTTCGAGGAAGGCAAGGTCGCCTACGATCATCGCGACGCCGAGGGTTTCATCCGCTTGAATGCGCTGCGGCTGCGCACGCTCGGACAGCGCCGCAAGAAGCTCAAGCTCCCATAGGAGTTATCACTCACCACTGCGCCGCGGCGCCTGCAGTTTCGGCGAGCCGAACGGCAACGGCTGCGGATGCGTCAACGTTTCCGGCACATTGACGTCGACGTCTACGTATTGAATGCAAGGTTGCGTCTTGTTGTGCCCCGTGCCGCTATGCCAACGGCCGTCCCGAGCTTGGATATCGGTTATCTTGTCGATGGTGAAGCAACGCCACTCACCGTTGGGTGGCAGCGGCTTCGACGTGCTTTTGCCACCGAACTGAAAGGCCAAAACGGCCGCCTCTCCCGACGGGTTGTATCCGATGATATGAGGACAGGCCTCGCGATAAACCCCGCTGTAGGTGAATGTGACCTGCTTGCGCCCGCGAGTCGCCTGCCAGATGAGACGGTAGGTCCCGTTCGGTTGGTTGCGGCGCGATTTGCCAATAGAACGCGTCGCTCCGCTCCCCCTCATCGTCACCGTGACCTTGCGGTTCTCGCCCAGGTTAGGCTTCTCGCCGGTGATGCGCGCCTTCGCGAACTCGAACGCCGCGACCGCGGCGCTCGCCGGTCCGTCCCACAATTCCGCCGTGAGCGGTCGCACGCGCAACACACAGACATTGGGGTCGTCGGGCCCAGTCCACCAGGCGCTATCGGTGGTTTTCCAGATTTCTGCGGCCTTGGCATGGTCCTGCCGCACCTCGGCCCGGGCCGTGACGGACAAGTACGCCTTGGCCTTCGCGTCGATGAATACAAGGCAGACGTCGTGCTCGGCTTCGATCTCGTGCTCCTTGCCGCTACGGATGTCGGTCACGAACCAGATCAGGCCGGCGTCCCGTTCCGGGCGTGCCTCCAGCGGCCGCGCCCGCAGGCCACCCCGAAACTGCGTGGTCAGCATGCATACGCCAACCTTCTCGATGATTTCCCAGACGCGATCGAGATTATCGTGCTCACTCATGCGAAACGCCCTGGCTGGCTCTTGTTAACGACCGAGCCTTGGCGCGGTTCCTGGGAACGCGTTGGGCAGCGCCGGCAGCGATCGCTTCCCTATGCGGGCGCGTGGCATACCGCCTCGACATTGTGGCCGTCGGGATCGAGCACGAAGGCGCCGTAGTAGTTCGGGTGATATTGCGGCCGCAAGCCCGGAGGTCCGTTGTCGCGACCGCCGGCGGCAAGTGCCGCCCGATAGAAGGCGTCAACGGTACGGCGATCGTCGGCGGCGATCGCGATGTGCAACGTGCCCTTGAGCCCGCCTTCGCCGCCGATCCAGAAATCGGGTTTGCCCTCTCGTCCGAAACCGGCGGCGGGGCTCCCGCTCTCGGTCTCCGTGACCTCCTTGATGAGAGTGTAGCCGAGCGGCGCCAGCGTCTCGCGGTAGAACGCCTTCGAGCGTGCGTAGTCGGAAACGGGAAAGCCGACGTGATCGATCATGGTGCCTCACGCTGCCAGTGGACCTGTTTGCGCTTGCGCGTTTGTCCGCCCAGAACCCAGGTCGTCTCATCACGGCAGATAGACGCCGCGATTGTACCAATGGAAGGAATCGATGCTGACCACGCGCTCGGTGCCGTCGAACAACGGCCCGAGCCGCCCGCCAGCCGCCTTGTAGGCGAACTCCTTCACGCGGTCGCGCACCGGGACGGTGGCGTTGCGCATGATGTCGATCCCCTGGTCAATCTTGAAAATCTGATACGTGTTGGGATCCGTCGGCGAGAAGAACTTGACCTCGTTCGCTCCCTTGCGGGCAGGCGCGCGCTCGTACTTGAGATGCACCTCCAGGCGCTCGCCCGACGGTGCCGCGAATTCCCAATGCTCCTCCATCACCGTGTCCTTGCCGCTGCCGCCGGTCACCGAACGTTCCATTCGGTGGCTCGTGGCGAGCTCGTAATTGCCGAACGGACCCGGCGCGTCCTTCGGCTCGGTGGTGAGGCCGGCGATGATCATCTGTCCGACGGTATTGCTGCCGCTCTGCTTCACGGGGACGGCAAGATAGACGAGCCGGCTTGAACCGGTGGGCGCCCCGTCCGCGCCGGTGACGTCGACGCGATCGATGAAGATCAGGCGCAGGTTGCAGTCCTTGGCCGGGCCCTGGGTGGCGACGTTCGGCTCCCAGCCTGACGGCAGGAACCTGCGCAAGGCCGTGTCCGGAACGACGAAATCGAGCTGCATCCGGAATTCGGCATTGTGCTCGACGAAGGACTCGGATCTCGCCGGGTCCGTGCTTGAGGCGTACAGGACGAGCGAAACCGCAAAGCCCGCGAGTGCAGCTTTTCCGACCATCGATCCCTCCCTTTGGCCGCGTCAGCTGCCCTGCGCCGGCTTCTTCCCCCGGCGTGGCGCCGGGGCATGGCTAAGTACCATTGCTGCCGGATAAAATAGCATTGCCCGAGACGGCATCCCAGCGCCTATCATGCAACCCTGCTACGACCGGGAGGACGGGGCATCAGCGCCAGATCGGAAAGCTCGAGGCCTTTGCGCCCGCTGGCATGGCCGTCGCCGCGCGCGCTGCTGCACGCATTGTGGTACGGCCGCTCGGTTCGCGCGCAACTGCTCATCGTCTTCATCCTGATCGATGTGATCGCGGGCTTGGTGGCGGGTGCGGTAACGATCCTGCAGGCGCGCACGTCGACGCGGGTCGAGATTGCGGCCTCGATGGAGCTTGCGCAGCTGCTCGTGCGTGAAGCCGTGGGACTGATGCAGCAGGAGGTGCCCGCGGAGAAATTTCTTGCCGACTTGACCTCGCAACTGCGCCTCGTGCGCCACGTGCGAATCGTCGTCAAGGATGCCGCCGGGTCGCCGCTGGCACCGCCTCCCGCTGTCGGCGCCGAGCCGGCGCGCGACGACCGCGCGCCCGCCTGGTTCGCGGCACTGATTGCTCCGCCGGTCGCGAGTCGCGACGTTCCCGTGGTCATCAACGGCCAGCGCATCGGCTCGGTCGAGATCGTTGCGGAGCCGCGCGACGAGATCGCGGAGGTCTGGAGCAACACGCTTGCGCTGGGCGCGGTGGCATTCATCGTCAACATCGCCGTGATTGCCATTCTTTACGTTCTGTTCGGGCGGGTGCTCGACCCGCTCACCGGCGTGGCGCGTGGCCTCGCCGATCTCGAGCATCGCAATTACCGGGTGCGGTTGTTGCGGCCGCATGCGCAGGAGCTCGCCGCCATCACCGATCGCTTCAACGCGCTTGCGCAGACACTCGACGCGGCGCGGACCGAAAACGACAAGCTCAACCATCGGCTGATCACGGCGCAGGACGATGAGCGGAGGCGGACCGCGCTCGAGTTGCACGATGAAGTCGGCCCCAGCCTTTTCGGCCTCAAGGCCAATGCCGGCTCAATTGCGACGGCGGCCGCGGAGCTGCCGGAGCCGACCGCGCGCAGGATGGCCGACCGCGTCCGGGACATGCTCGCGATCATCGAACACCTGCAGGGCATCAATCGCAGCATGCTCAAACGCCTGCGGCCGATGGCGCTCGGCCACGTGCCCTTGCAGGAGATGCTGTCGGAGCTGGTAAGCGAGCGCGCGCGGCAATATCCGCAGACCGCGTTCTCCTTTTCGCCTCGCAAACTCGTGCGCAGCTACGGCGACTCGATCGACCTGACGGTCTATCGCTGCGTCCAGGAGAGTTTGACCAATGTGGTTCGGCATGCGCAGGCAAAGCATGTAACGGTCGAGATCGGCGAAGCGGACGCGGCTGGCCGTGAGAGCGACGGCGCGGCGCAGCTTGCGCTCACGGTCCGCGACGATGGCCGCGGGATCGATACCGGGACGCCGTCGGGCTTCGGCCTTCGCGGCATGCAGGAACGCGTGCACGGCCTGGGCGGCAGCTATAAGGTAGACAGCGCGCGCGGCCGCGGCACCTCGGTCCATGTCGTGATCCCGCTGCGCGCGCGGGAGAGTGGATAGGCCGCGAATGGCGCGGTATCGTCTCGCGGGGGAGGCTCGTCCGGCATGACCAGCGTTCTTATCATCGACGATCATCCGATCGTGCTGCAGGGGTGCCGCCGCATGCTGGAGGATGCCGGCGTCGAGACCGTGCTCGAGGCCAGCAACGTGACCTCCGGCTATCGCCTCTACCGCCGCCACCACCCCGACGTGGTGATCGTCGATCTCGCCCTGCAGGGCAGCGGACTCGGGGGTCTCGACGTGATCCGGCGGATGCGCTCGCATGACCCGCGCACCCGCATCCTGGTGTTCAGCATGCACAGCGACCCGATCATCGCCGCGCGCGCTCTCGAAGCCGGCGCAACCGGCTATGTGCTCAAAGACACGTCATCGGACGAGCTGATGAAGGCTTTCGCCCAGGTGCGGTCGGGCACGCCTTATCTCAGCAACGATCTCGCCATGCAGGTCGCATTGGTGCGAACTGGCGTTCGCCCTAACCCGCTCGCCGATCTTACCCCGCGCGAGTTGCAGACGCTCTCGCTGTTGGCGGAAGGCAAGCCCTATGGCCGAATCGCCGAGGAGCTCAACGTCAGCTACAAGACCGTGGTCAACGCCTGCTCGCAACTCAAGCAGAAGCTCAACGCCAAGAACCTGCCCGAACTCATCCGCGTCGCCGTGCAGCTGGTATCGGCGGAGTCGTAAGAACTTCTGGCCGGAACACTTCCGCGCGGCCTTGTGCACCGGCCACTATCGCCACAGGGGCCCGAACCTATAATTCAGTCCGACCTTGGCGGTGTGAATACCGGCAAACTGGTGGTTGAAGCAGAACTCGCCACCCGCGACCAGAGTTCCTCCAGGCGCAGCTGCGAAGCCGCATGTCGTGAGCGAATTGCCATCCTCGAGACCGATAAACATATACTCGCCCTTGACGCTCCAGTTGTTGCTGAGAGCCCATTCGACTCCGCCGCCAAGTGTCCAGGTGGTGAGGGTATCGCTGGTGTCTCGTGATGCGGTGATCCAGTTGCCGCACCCAAGAGCGACCGTCTGACATGAGTCGGTAACCGAAGCCCGGACCGGGACAAACGCCGCGCCGCCTTTGACGTAGAGCAAGGTGCGATCCCAGGTATATCCCAGGCGGCCCGTGATCATTCCGTACCAGTCGCCGACCTTGGCGCTTCCGAAAACGTCCGGCGTGATTGCCTGGAGCGTTGGACTGCGAAGCGGATCGAAGGCCGAGCCTTCAAATTTCATGTAACCGGCTTCGCCTTCGAAACCGAGGACAAACGGTGATCCGATCGGCTGCCAGTTGCAGCCAAGCGTCCCTCCGCCGCTGAAGCTGCTGCGGTCCGAGCCGACATTCCAGGAATGACGGTTCTCGATCCTTCCGGCAACGATACCGCCCGAATAGGATCGGAAATTGGCATTGCCCAAATCGGTGAACGTTCCGCCATCATCGGGCCATGCGCCGCCGAGGTAGCCGCCAACGTAGCAGCCCGTCCAATTGAAGGCGGGCGGCGGCGGAGGAGCAGACAAGCGCAAATCGGCTGCGCCGGCTGTTCCAGACATAGCGACTGCACATAGGACTGCACTTCCGAGCTTTCCAAATTGAATGGCCATGGTATGCCCCCGAGCATGCACGCGTGGGCACTAAAGTACGTCACCTGCAAAAAATGGTGGCCGAAAAGCCACAGCGTGTCGTTCGTTTGATCTTTGCGAGCAGAGCTGCTTGACACTTCTGGCAAGGGCGCTTGCCTAGTCTTGCAAGCCGGCGCGACGATGCAAAGTTGAGATTGCGGCGTTCCAATAACCGCAATTTTTAGGCACCTATTCAACTGTCGATCGACAGAAGGAATGCGCTTATTGTTTGTCTCGATTCGCGCGGGAACAATCTAAAATGCTGTTGCCGGCAGCAAGACCTGACCGGCATTGTCCTCAGTTAGTGCGTTGCAAGTTTCAAGATAGGTTAACCCTCGCGTCGGTTCGCGAGCAGAAGACTGGCGATCTTCCGATGGTCTAGGATTTCACTTCAACAGGCGCGACAGAGAGCGGCCTGCCGAGCTCTTCAGCTCTTTTGCATCGATCGTACCATCATTATCCGGATCGGCCGCCTTGAACCGATTCTCGACGACGGCAAGATATTCACTTTTGTCCAGCGTGCTGTCCTTGTCGGGATCGGCTGCAGCGAGCTCCTTGACAGACAAGCGGCCCCGTAACTCACGCTTGTCCAGCGTGGAGTCATGGTCATGATCAAGCTTGTCGAACACCTTTGACGCTGCGCCCTTTGCCTCAGCCAGGTCGACCGTGCCGTCTTTATCCGGGTCGAGCGTTTTCAGCAGACTTTGCGAATATACGGGGGAACTGCCTATCAGCATGACGCCTAGCGGCACCATCGCCCACATCTGCCGAGTGCTCATTGTCCGAGTCCTTTCAGATCGTATGCCACCATAAATCCTGGCGAGCGCGTTGCCTAAAGTTCCTATCCGATTTGCCACAACGTCACAAGACAAGGAGCGGTGAACCAAGTTGAGCTTGCCGCGGGGAATTCGGCGTCGACATCGGGGGGTGTCATGTCGGGGGCGTTGGGGGATTACCAAAGATCCTCGCGGCTTTCTGTTTGGAGACGACGCCTGCTGGGTGCCGTCGCTTTGGGAGCGCTGCCGCTGCCAGGGGGGCTGACCTCGCCTGGGCCGGCCTGGGGCCAAATATCCGAAACGCTGCCCGAGGTCACCGTCACCGCCCCGCGAGCCGCGCCGCGGCCGCCTCGACGCGCAGAGCCCACAGCACGCCGGGCCGCGCCATCGACGCCAGAGAGGCCGGAGCCTGCGCCCACGCCCGCCGTCAGTGCGCTGCCTGCGTTTCAGGTCGTCGCCCCGACGCCCATCACCGGTCTCGGCTTCGACCGCAGCAAGGTGCCGGCGATGGTGCAGACGGTCACCTCCGAGGACTTCTCGCGGGTCTATTCGCCCAATGTGGTGGAGACGCTCCAGCAGCGCATTCCCGGCATCATCACAAACGACGTCCAGGGCAACGAATTCACCACCGACCTGCGCTATCGCGGTTTCAGCGCCTCCCCGGTGCAGGGCACGCCGCAGGGCCTCGCCGTCTACATGCAGGGCGTGCGCATCAACGAGGCCTTCGGCGACACCGTCAACTGGGACTTGATCCCGACCATCGCCATCGGCCGTGCCGACGTCTGGACCAACAATCCGGCCTTCGGCCTCAATGCGCTGGGCGGCGCGATCAGCTTCCAGATGAAGGACGGCTTCACCTATAACGGTACCGAATTCGATGCCTCGGGCGGCTCCTACGGCCGCGTCGGCGGCTGGATTCAACACGGTGTGCGCAACGGCGAGTGGGGTCTCTACCTCGCGGCGCAGGGGCTCAAGGACGACGGCTGGCGCTACCAGTCGCCGTCGCGGCTCGCGCGCTTCTACGGCGATCTCGGCTGGAAGGGCACCGATGCCGAGATCCACCTCGTCGCGTCGGCTGCCAACAACTTTTTCGGCGTGGTCGGGCCGACACCGATCGAGCTGCTCAACAACGACTACCGGTCGATCTTCACCTGGCCACAGACCACCAAGAACGAGGCGGAGCTGCTCGCGCTCAACGGCCGCTATTCCGTGACCGACCATTGGACAGTTCAGAGCAATCTCTACTACCGCAGGTTCCACCAGGAGCATGTCGACGGCAATTCCGCCGAGGTCGAGCGCTGCAGCGGCAACGCGGCCAATCCGCTGTTCAACACGCTGTGCCTGGAAGACGACGGCTTCCCGCCGCAGCCGCAGGCCAACTTCCAGATCCTCAATCCGAACAACCAGCCGATCAATTGCCCGCCCGGTACCGGCAATACCTGCGCGCGCGTGCCGTGGGGCACGGTCGATCGCACTTTCACCAATGCGATGACAACCGGCGCCTCGTTGCAGGCGCTCAACGACGACAAGGTGTTCGGACACGACAACTTTTTCACGATCGGCGCCAGCGTAGACCGCAGCAAGATCGGTTTCCAGGGCAGCAGCGAACTCGGTTACATCTATCCCGATTTCTTCACTGGTCCCAATGCGGCGGTGCCAGGCACCGGGCAGATCGTTCACACGGCCGGCGATATCGGCTTCGCTCCCGTCAGCCTCGCGGCGTGGAACACCTATTACGGCGCCTATTTCAACGAAACCTTCGACATCACCAACCGGCTGTCGGTGACTGCGGGGGGACGTTACAACATCGCCCAGATCGCGCTGTCCGATCTCAAGGGCAACAGCCCCGACCTCAACGCCCAGTACACGTTCGAGCGGTTCAATCCGGTGACGGGCTTCACCTACAAGATCCTGCCGGAGCTGATGACCTTCTACGCCGGATATTCGGAAGCGAACCGCGCGCCGACGCCGCTCGAGCTCGGTTGCGCCAACCCGTTGCGGCCCTGCCTGCTCGAAGGGTTCCTGGTCGCCGATCCGCCGCTGAACCAGGTGGTCGCGCGCACGCGCGAGGCGGGCTTGCGCGGCAACGTCAGCACTCCAGGCGGCCGCGGCGATTGGAAGCTCGGCCTGTTCCGGACCGACAGCGAGAGCGACATCATCCAGGTCGCGAGCGTGCTGCAGGGCCGCGGCGTGTTCCAGAACGTCCCAGCCACCCGCCGGCAGGGGCTCGAGGCTGGCGCCCAGTACCAGACCCCGCAATATCTCGTCTATGCCAACTATGCCTTCGTGGATGCCACCTACCAGTTCACAGGCTTGCTGGCGTCGCCGAACAATCCCTCGGCGGATGACAATGGCAACGTCCTGGTCACGCCCGGCAAGCAGATCCCCGGCATCCCCCGGCACCAGGTCAAGGGCGGCTTGGATTATTTCGTGACGCCTGCGTTGAAGCTCGGCACCGACGTGATCTGGGTCGGCAGCCAGTGGTACGTAGGCGATGACGCCAACCAGAACGTCAAGCTCGCGGACTATTGGGTCGCGAACCTGCACGGCTCGTATCAGCTCACCAAGGAGGTGGAGATTTACGGCGTCATCAAGAACCTGTTCAACCGAAAGTTCGCGACATTCGGGACCTATTTCGATGCGGGGTCGATCGTCAACGTGCTCCCGAATCCGCCGACCGACCCCCGCACCATCACGCCGGCGCAGCCGCTGTCGGTCTATGTCGGCCTGCGCGCCAAGCTGTGATCAGCGCTCGCCGGCCGTGACGTAGGCCCACAGGGCGTCGAGTTGATCGGGCTTGAAGAAATCGCCCCACGGCGGCATCTGGTTCTTGCCGCGCGTAACCGAGTTGACGAAGCGCTCGCGCTGGTCGGACGGGAATTTCCGCAGATTGAAGGCGGCGCCAGGATCCTGGAGGCGGGCGCCGTGGCATGGTGAGCAGTTGACTGCGTAGAGGTCGGCCCCGGCTGCGATCTGTTCTTTCGGAAAGCCTTCTTCGGCGAAAGCCCCGCTGCTGACGAACACCACGGCACAAGCGAACGCGATCACGAGTTTCATTGCGGAGAGGTTACCTGTCAGCTCGCCGGACGTTGCGCCGGCGTTCAACCCGGCTCGAACCGAAACCTCGGGCCGCCGCGGAAGTTGGAGTTGAAGCCCGCACGATGCGTCGGCGCCGTGCGGGCCGCGGGTTTCATGGCGCCTCGGCCGCGGTGCATCGCTGATCGGCGCGGCACCGCCTCCGGAATGCTGCAAGCCCTCAATCCGGCAGGACGGCGAAGGTCCACACCGATCCGCCTTGTGGCACCTTGTCCTTGAGCTTGTCGCGCGCGACGTTCCAATAGAGACCACCGATGCCCGACAACACCGTGACGTACTGCTTGCCGTTGTGGGTATAGGTGATGGGCTGCGCATTGATGCCTGAGCCGGTCTGGAACTGCCAGACCTGCTTGCCGTCCTCGATGTCGAGCGCGATGAATTCGCCGGTCTCCTTGCCGGTGAACAGGAGCCCGCCGCCGGTGACGAGGTTCGCCGACCAGATCGAATGGTCGGTCAGCGGCACGCGCCACTTCTGTTTGCCGGTGAGCGGATCGACTGCGTCGATGTGGCCCCACGGCTCGCCACCGTTGTTCGGCAATGGCAGGCGCTCGATATACATGTAGCGCTGGCCGACCACGAAGGGCTTGGTCTCAAGATGCTTATAGAGCGCGCCCTGATGCTGGGTGTTGGCGTAAAGCAGACCAGTCTCCGGGCTATAGGCGGCATGCGGCCAGTTCTTGGCGCCCAGCGGGGTGGGCCACAGCTCGACCTGGTTTCCTCCCTGGCGCAACGTCTTGGCGAGATCGGTCTCGACCGGCCGGCCGGTCTCCTTGTCGATGTGGCTCGCCCAATTGACCTTCTCGAACGGATTGGCCGCGACCAGTTTTCCGTTCGCGCGGTCGATCACATAGAGGAAGCCGTTGCGGTTGAACTGCATGATCACTTTGCGTTTCTGCCCGCCGACATCGAGCTCGGCGTTGATCAGCTCCCAGCACGCGTCGTAGTCGTAGGCGTCGTTGGGCGTGAACTGATAGTGCCAGACGATTTCGCCGGTCTTCGGCCGCATCGCCAGCACTGACGAGGTGTAGAGGTTGTCGCCGTCGCGGGTCTGTGACGCCCAGGGCGCCGGGTTGCCGGTGCCCCAGTACATCAGATCGAGTTCGGGATCGTAGGAGCCGGTGATCCAGGCCGAGCCGCCACCGATCTCCCACGCATTGTTGTTCTGCGGCCAGGTCTCGTTACCTTTCTCGCCGCGGGCCGGAATGGTGTATTTGCGCCAGAGCTGCTTGCCGGTCGCGGTGTCGTAGCCATCGATGAAGCCACGCACGCCGAACTCGGCGCCGGAATTGCCGACCACCAGCACGCCATTCGCGATCAGCGGCGCGAGCGTCAACGAAACGCCATCCTTCCAATCCGCGACCTTCGACTTCCACAGCTCCTTGCCGTCCTTGGCGTCATAGGCCACGACGTGTGCGTCGAGCGTGGTGCGGAAGACCTTGCCGTCGTGGATCGCCGCGCCCTTGTTCGAGACGCCGCAGCAGACGACGCGCGGGGTCTCCGGTGGCCAATCCAGCGTCTGTTTCCAGATCTGCTTGCCGGTGGCGACGTCGATCGCGACCGTCGCCCGGGCGTTGGTCACGTACATTACGCCGTTGTAGACGATCGGCTGCGCCTGCTCGCCCCAGTTATTGTCGAGGCTGAGATTCCATACCGGCACCAGCCGTTTGACCGTCTGCTTGTTGATCTGTTTGAGCGGGCTGTAGCGCTGCTGGTGGTAGCCCATGCCGTAGGTGAGGACATTGTCGGTCGAGCCGCCGTTGCCGTCCTTCTTGAGGTCGTCGAGCGACTGTGCCGAGGCGCCCGCGCCCAGCAACAGCAGAACGCACGCAGCCGATGCGATGGTCTTCATGGCGTTGCTCCCTGATGAGCCGCGTCCGGCGGCTCTGCGCGGCCGGTTGGAGCCGGCCTTATGAGGGAGAGTAATGCATTCGTGCCACCCGTCGATAGCCTTGACAGCGCAATGGCGTAGATGCAGGCGCGCAGTCGGATTATGCTGCGCGGCAGGAAGGTGGGAGCATGCCCATTCCGCGGCTCGCGGGACTGTCAATGGGTTGCGCTGCGGCGTTGCTGTGCGCTGCGGCGCTGGCGGCTGATGTCGATGCTTTTCTGGCTGGCACGAGCAAAGGTTGCATCGAGTGCGACCTCTCCGGGCGTGATCTCACGGCGCGCGATTTCAAGCGCGCGAAGCTTGATCGCGCCAACCTGAGGAACGCGGATCTGTCCGGCGCCAGCCTGTTCCGTGCACTGCTGGTACGGGCCGACCTCTCCGGCGCCAAGCTCAGGGGGGCCAACCTCAACCTCGTCGACGCCAAGTGGGCCGATCTGTCCGGCGCCGACCTGACCGACGCCTTGCTCTACGAGGCCGATCTGGCCAGCGCCAATCTCGCGCAAGCCAACCTGCAGGGGGCGCGCCTCGGCCGCGCGCGTCTCAACCAAGCCAATCTCGAGGGCGCCAAGCTCATGCGCGCCGACCTGCGCGGCGCCCGCCTCGCGGGCGCCAGGCTCGGCGGCGGCGACATGCGCGGCGCCCGGCTCGACAGCCAGAACCTGCGCGGAATGGATTTGCGCGGCATCGACTTCGCCATGGGCGACATGGTGGAGGCCGATTTGACCGGCGCGGATCTGCGCGGCGCCAACCTCGGGGGCGTCGACCTGTTCGGCGCCAAGCTCAATGGCGCCGATTTGCGGGGAGCCAATTTCGAAGGCGCAAACCTTGCCAACGCCATTCTGACCGATGCGCTGATCGAAGGCGCGAAATTCGACGCCGCCATCATGCCGGACGGCAAGCGGGCGGAGTAAGATGCCAACGAGCAAAAAGAGGAAACGGGCATGGGCAGGAAGGACGAGGAGCGGGAGTTCGATCACGCCGCCGGCAACGGCATTCTGAGCCGTCGGGTTTTTCTGGAGCACGCCTTGATCGGCGGCGTAACCGGAGCGGCTGCCGTCGGCACGCCGCTCACCGCGGCGTCATCCGAACCGCTTGCAGTGCCGACCTGGATGAAACAACCCGGCGCCGCGCTGTCGGCCTATGGCCAGCCCTCGCGGTTCGAGGGCAAGGTGGTGCGGGCCGTGCCGCCGCCGCCCAATCCGGCGACGCAAGGAATTGGCACCGCGCGCACGCCGCTGCAGCTTCTCGCCGGCACCATCACGCCCAACGGCCTGCACTTCGATCGCAGCCACTCCGGCACGCCCGATATCGACCCCGACCAGCATCGCCTGCTGATCCACGGTCTGGTCAAGCGACCATTGGTGTTCACGCTGGCGGCGCTCGATCGCTATCCCATGGAGTTGCGGATCAGCTTCATCGAGTGCGCCGGCAATTCCGGTGCGCTGAACAGCGCGCAGGCGCAGCCCGGCAACGCGCAAGCCATTCATGGCCTGCTCTCGTGCGCCGAATGGACGGGCGTGCGGCTCGCGACGCTGCTGGACGAAGCAGGCGTCGAGCCGGCCGCCAAATGGGTTGTGGCCGAAGGTGCGGATTCCGCCGCCATGAGCCGCAGCGTTCCATTGGCCAAGTGCATGGATGATGCGCTCGTCTGCCTCTACCAGAACGGGGAGCGCGTGCGACCATCGAACGGCTATCCCATCCGGCTGCTGCTGCCGGGCTTCGAAGGCAACATGAACGTGAAATGGTTGCGGCGGCTCAAGCTCACCGATGCGCCCGTGATGGCCAAGGACGAGACCTCGAAATACACGGTGCTGCTGCCGGACGGCAAAGCCTGGCAGTTCGTGTTCCCGATGGAGGTGAAGTCGATCATCACTCACCCGTCGCCCGGCGTGGGCTTGAAGGGCCCGGGCTTCTATGAGATCTCCGGCCTCGCCTGGTCGGGCAACGGCCGCATCAGGCAAGTCGAGGTGTCTGCCGACGGCGGCACGAGCTGGGCGCCGGCTGCGCTGCAGGAGCCGGTTCTGAGCAAGGCATTGACGCGCTTTCGCGTGCCCTGGGAGTGGAACGGCGGTCCCGCCGTGCTGCAGAGCCGGGCGACCGACGAGACCGGCATGGTGCAGCCCACGCGCGCGCAGTTCGTGTCGGATCGCGGTTTACGCGGGCAATACCATTACAACGCCATCGCCAGCTGGCGGATCGACGAGAAAGGGGAGGCGAGCAATGCGTTCGCTTGATCGAGCTCCCTGGTGCCTGACCACGATGACATGGATGACCGTCATGGCTGTCGCGCCAGCGCTCGCAGCCGACGCGCCGCGCTTCGGGCAGGCCATTTCGCCCGCCGACCTTGCGCCCTGGGACATCAGCGTCGGTCCCGACGGCGCCGGGCTCCCTGCGGGCCGCGGAACGCCGAAAGAGGGTGAAGCCGTGTTCGCGGCCAAGTGTCAGGCGTGTCACGGCGAAAAGGGCGCAGGCCGGCCCAATGACCAACTGGTCGGCGGTTTTGGCACCATCGCCTCCGACCGACCGGCGGTGAAGACCGTCGGCAGCTACTGGCCTTACGCCACTACGCTGTTCGACTACGTCCGGCGTGCGATGCCGTATCAGGACTCGAAGTCGCTGAGCAATGACGAGCTCTATTCAGTCGCGGCCTACATCCTCCGGCTCAACGACGTGATCGGTCCCGACGACGTGATCGATGCGCAGTCGCTGCCGAAGGTAAAGATGCCGAACCGCGACGGGTTCATTCCGTTTCCACGCCAGCGGTAAGCGATAACTCGGCCGGGGGTTACCGCTGCGCCTGAGCGCCTTGCGAATTGATATAAGGGAGGGAAACCGAGGGCGGCACGCGAACTCAAGGGTCACGGCTTCTGAAAACTCGGATCCCAGATTTCAAACCGGGTCGAGCTCTCGAACGCGCCGGCGCGATATTCGCCGGTCACGGGATCGTTGTCGCTCTGTCCGGGCTTGCGCAGAAATCGGGTCTCCAGCGTCAGGTGTCGGCCGGACGAGGTCTTTTCGCAGCGCTGCTTGATGAGGATGCCGCCGACCGGCGTCTCGCCCTCGGCCGGTGGAGAGTCCGTGCATGTCCATCCGTCCGGCTCGTAGCGGTTGATGACCGCGAGCCGCAGCATGTGCGCCATGCGCCGCTCATGGGACGCGGCGCGCGGATCGGTGATGAACCGCAACGCCCGCAGCGTTCCGCCGCGATCGAACAGCGCCGACAGAATCACGGGATGGCCGGCCACCCGGGTACCGCTCTTGCCACGGGCGTAACGCGGGCTCTTCGATGGCCTTGCCGATATATTCGTCCTCGTCGTCAAAGCGGATATAGACCTCGTGCAGGCCGCTCGCTTCCGGCCGGCACTTGGCGAATTCGGACCATTCCTCGATCTTCTGACGCGGCGGTCCACCGTTGCTGCCGCAGGCGAGATCGCCGAAGCCCGTCAGCGTCATGGATTTTGCCATGAGGCCGAGCTTGAGTCCGCGAATCTCGCCGGGATCGGGGCGCTGAGCCTGTGCAGGGATGTCCGCGAGAGCCGTGACGAAAACGCCGGCAAGAAGCAACGTGCGGAACCGCTTCGGCCGCGTCACTTCTTCATTGGTTCGCACTGGCGGGTATCCTTGCCCCAGAAGTCGATGCAGTCCTCGTAAGCCGCCGGCCCGCGGCCGACCGCCTTGGCGAAGAGATACTTGACGACCGCGTCGATCTCGCGCGGCTGCAGCGATTCGCCCAGCAGGGGCATGTCCTTTCCGACTTCCTCGCGCGTCACGCCGTAGCAGCGCTTGTCCGTATAGGCGTGCTGGTCATGGTAGGGCATGCCGGTGCCCGGCCGGCCGCATTTCACCACCTCGGCGAACTGCTCCGGCGTGAGGAAGGTCTTTCGCAGCGACGATGCATTGCCGCCGTAGCCCTGGTCACCTGACGCATCCCATTTGTGGCAGAACTGGCAGTTGGCTTTGATCTTGTAGATCTCCTTGCCGAATTCGATCGTGCGCGCGTCCGCCGGCGAGGGCGCGGCCTGCGAAGGCGCGGCCTGCGCGTGCGCAGTATCGACCACCGCCAGCAGCGTGAACAGAACGGCGATACCCAGCACGGTATTCGTGGTTGTCATATCCGGTGACGCCGGCGCGAGGGTCGCGCCGGCGCTCATCCATGTGCAACGGTTACTGCTGCTCGAACACGTAGAGCATGGAAGCAGTCGCCGTGTTCTTGAGCTCTGGAGCGTTCTGCCAGACGTTGAGCGGTTGGCGCGACCCGACCAGAACCGCGACGTACTGCTTGCCGTTGACCGCGTAGGTGACGGCCGGCGCATTGATGCCGGTCCCTACATTGAAGCTCCAAAGCTCCTGCAGCGTCTTGGCGTCGTAAGCCGAGAACGTGCCGTCGTAATGCCCGAGGAACACCAAGTTGCCGGCGGTCGCGAGCGCGCCGCTGTAGTTCGGATATTCCAGCTTCAGCCTGACCTTGGTCTCGCCGGTGGTCGGATCCAGCGCTTTGAGGCTGCCGTAGAGCCGCTCGGTTGGCCGGCCGCCGCCGCCGGTAAACCGCTCGCGCCACTTCACCGAACCGCCCTGGTCCTCGAAGTCCTTCTGCTCGACCGTATCGAGTGTGTTACAGCCCTCGATCGACGGAATGTAGAGCAGCTTGAGCTCGGGATTGTAGGCGCCGGGCTCCCAGTTCTTGCCGCCGTAATGCGACGGGCACAGGCGGTCGCTCGTGGGCCGCGCACGCGAGCTGTGGCTGCCCGGGGCGTATTCCTGCACGTCGGTATTAGGATTGTAGTTGAGCGGCCGCCCGGTCTTGGGATCGAGACCGGGCGTCCAGTTGAGCTGGTCGACGTATTGCTTGCCGACGATGAACGAGCCATTGGTGCGGTCGAGCGCGTAGAAGAAACCGTTGCGCGCGGCATGCACCACGAGCTTGCGGTCTTCTCCGTTCACGTTGGCATTGATGATCTGGTGCTCGGAGATCTCGTCGTAGTCATAGGGATCGTTGGGCGTGTACTGGTAGCCCCACTTGATCTTGCCGTCGGCAGGGCTGAGCGCGAGCACGCTCGCCGCCCACTTGTTGTCACCCGGCCGGTATTCCGGATCCCAGTCCGGGCCGGCATTGCCGATGCCCTGGTAGAACGTGTCGGTCTCGGGATCGTAGGTCGCGGTTTCCCAGACTGAAGCGCCGCCGTGTTTCCAGCGCTCCTTGCCGTCCTTCCAGGTCTCGTTGCCAGGCTCGCCCGCGCCCGGGATCGTGTAGGTGCGCCACGCCTGCTTGCCGGTGTTGAGATCGGTGCCGTCGATCCAGCCGCGGATACCGAACTCGCCGCCGGCGCTCCCGGTGATGGCGATGTCGCGGACGACGAGCGGAGCGAGCGTGATCGTCTCGGCAATGGCGGGGTCCGCGACCTTGCGCTCCCATACCATCTCGCCTGTCGCCTTGTTGAGCGAGAACAGCCGGCCGTCGAGGGAGATCGAAATGATCTTGTCCTTCCAGAGCGCCACGCCGCGGTTGTTGACGCCGCAGCACGCGACATCGCCCGCCCAGGCGCGGTCGGTGCCGGGATCGAACTTCCACTTGATCACGCCCTTCTTGGTGTTGGAGACGTCGATGGCGTAGACCGAGCCCCAGCCGTCGGTCACGTACATCATGCCATCCTCGACGATCGGGGTGGCCTGCAGGTTGCCGTGCTTATAGCGTCCGCCGCTCTCATAGCCGCCGAGCGCGACTGTGAACGCCACCTTCAGATTCTTGACGTTCTCTGCGTTGAGATTCTTGAGCTGGGAGAACCGCCAGCCTTCATAGTTGCCGTGATGAAGCAGCCAATTGTGCGGCTCCTTGTCGGCATTGAGCGCGCGCTCGTGAGTCATGTCGGCCGCCTGCACGGGCGTGAGCGCGGTTGCCGCCAGCAGCGAGCACATCAAAGCACCAGCGAAAGCCAGAGGTTTCATGGCAGTCCTCCCGTGACCGCCGGTGCGTGATCGCCCGGCGATTATTTATCGTTATTGCTGGCGGGGCCGCATTGGCGCGAATGCAGGCCGCCAATCCTCAAAGCCTAGTCCCGGCTGCAATCGGCGGTCAATATGCCTCGCTGCATAGCAGGACCAACGCCGTGTCCCACCGCCGCTGCGAGCGGCTGCCGCCCCGCGAGCGAGATCGCCGCAGTACTCGCGAGGCACTGCACTGGAGGAACCAGCCGCGGAGCCGGGTTGGGGGACCGGTGTCGCGCTTAGTTGTGGGGAAAGTGCCCGCGCCGTCAGCGTGTACAGGAGGTCAGCTCTTTTTCCTCGATCGAGAAGATCTGGCCCGCTTCCAGCTTGAGATTGCGTGCCAGGCAAGAGCGTCCGCTGACGTCCTTGAGCCTGGCGTCATAGATGCCGGGCGCCACCCCGATGATCGGCAGCCGCTCGTCGGGATCGACGGTGCCGTCCTTGTCGTTTTTACATTGATTGGGCCCGAACTCGGTGGTGCCGGCGGGCGCCAGATAGAACTCGGAAATGGTGTGCCGGGTCAGGTTCCAGAAACGTGTCGGCCTCCCTTCGGCCAGCGCCGCCGACGCCGTCGTGGCGAGCGCGAGAAGCAGGAGGGTGAGTTTTTGCACGGGACGTCTCATGGCGGGTCTTGGCCTGCCGAAGGTTGAAGCATTCGTGCAGCGGAAGCGTAATCCTACCATGCCAGCGGATGCTGCCATAAGGGCATAGCCTCGGCGAGGACGCAATGAACCGGCCAGCCGGGGCGCTTGCACATGATTGCAGCCTCGCTCGGCTGCGGGACGATGCTTGACACGTACTGCGCCCGCGTCACTAATCGACGCCGCTCGAACCTCGCAGACCGGCGAGTACCGCGATGACCATGCACCTCGTGGAACGCGACTTCCCCAACGATCACCTGCCACTCCTGCGCTGGCTGATGTTTACCGGGGTGTCGGTGTTCGGCTTTGTGCTTGCGTGGTACTACGGCCTGTTTCACCTGATGCTGGCAAGCGACAAGACCTACATTTCCGCGATCATCACCGTGCTCTATGTCGCCGCCACGGCGCACTGCTTCGTGCGCACGACGGTGATCTCGCGCGAAACCGACAGCGCACAACGCGTATTTTCCATGGTCAGCCGCGGCGCCCCGGATTTGCGAGTGGAGGGCGAAAAGGTGGTGACCGCCGACGGCGCGGCGCTCCCGGCAGGCGAGATCACCGCGCATATCCGCAACCTCATTCTCAAGGCTCGCCTGCAAGGACGCCATCGTCTCGATCAGACCCTGTTGCTGCGCGGCCTCGCCGACGCGCTGCGCGGGCCCAATCAGCTCGGCTCGTTCGCGAGCGACTTGCTGATGAAGCTCGGACTGCTCGGCACCATCATCGGCTTCATCCTCATGCTTGCTCCGATCGCAGGGCTCGACGCCGCCGATCGTGCCTCCGTCAAGAGCTCCATGGGGCTAATGAGCGACGGAATGGCGGTCGCGATGTATACGACGCTGACCGGTCTGATCGGCTCCATTCTCCTGCAGACGCAGTACTACATGCTCGACGAGGCCACCGCGAAGCTGTTCGGGCTCGCGACCGACCTCACCGAGGTTTTCGTGGTTTCCGTGCTCGAGCGGGAACAAGATGGATAGCTTCGGCAATTATCCGCGCGAGAAGTTCGACCCCTTCAGCGTCATGCTGTTCAAGGCATTGCAGGTCGTTGCATTCCTGTTCTTCATCGCCCTTCTCGTCATGAACCCGGAGGCGAAGTCGGGCAAGATCGACACCAAGGCGGAGTTCATCATCACCCTGACGTGGCCGGACAGCCACCCCGACGACGTCGACCTCTATACCGAGGACCCCGTCGGCAACATCGTCTGGTATCATGTGCGCGAGGCCGGTTTCATGGTGCTCGACCGCGACGATCGCGGCGGGCTGAACAATACGATCGTGGTGAATGGCAGGAAGCTCTCGAGCCCGATCCGGCAGGAAACCGTCAGCATTCGCGGACTGGTGCCGGGCGAATACACCGTGAACGTCAACCACTACCTCGCCACGACCGGTGCGGCGGTGCCGGTCGCGGTGAAAGTCGAGAAGGTCAATCCCGCCGTCGAGGTGGTGCACTACGACACCATCACGCTCGACCACACCGGACACGAGCGGACGGCGGTGCGTTTCCGACTGGCCGAGAACGGCAGCGTGGTCGACGTCAACCACCGCGAGAAGTCGCTGATCCAGCTGACCCGCAGCGTTCGCCGCTCGGGGAAGTGACGCCCGGCGGAGGGGGCCTATGACCTCGACCGTGCTGGCCATATCAGCCGCATATGTCGTGCTCGGCGTGCTGCTGCTCACGCTCGGGCTTTCGTCGCGGCTTGCTTGGTGGGTAAAGGCCGCCGCGATCGTCGTGACCTCGGTATTCTTCGTCGAGGTGTTCTTCGCTACCAAAGACCTGCTGGGCTGGCCCCGCACCGGGCAGTTGCCTGCGCGCTTCCAGTTGCTGTGGGTGCGGCTGGTCGAGCCCGACCTCAAGAACTCGAATCCGGGTGCGATCTACCTCTGGATTGAGGAAGTGGACGAAAACAACGTGCCCGACGGCGTGCCGCGTTCCTATCGCTTGCCCTATTCGCGCCCGCTCGCCGACCGGGCGGCCAAGGCGCGCGAGGAGATCATGAGCGGCAAGCCGCAGCAAGGCCTGGCGGAGGACCTCACCGGGACCGAAAACCAGGAGGACGCGAAGTTAGAAGACCAGAGATCGGGATCGCGTACTGACCCGGGCCTGACGACGGTCGACCTCGACCAGTTCCGGCTCCTGCAACAGGTGCAGCGGGTGGAGTTCAGCCCAATGCCTACGCCCACGCTGCCGCCGAAGCCTTAGCGGGCCTCTGCGAAGCCGCCCAGGCACGACGAGGATCGCGCTGGTGCGGGCTTTGCCGAGCCTACGCCATGCTGGCGCGGCCGGTCATCGACAGGAACGCCTCCTCGATCGTCCCGGCGCCGGCGACCGCAAGCAGCTTCGCCGGCGTGGCGTCCGCCAGCACCTTGCCCCGGTGCAGCACGATGACACGGTCGGCATCGCCGACCTCGTCGCACAGATGCGTCGCCCAAAGCACGGCGACCGAGCGTTCCGTACGCATGGCGAGAATGAGCTTGAGGAGATCGGTGCGGCTCTGCGGATCGAGGCCGACGGTCGGCTCGTCCATCAGCAACAGGCGCGGCTCGTGCAGGAGCGCGCGCGCGAGCTCGACCCGCCGACGATTGCCGCCCGAAAGCTGCGCGGTCTTGTCATGGGCACGTTCCGCGAGCCCGAGGCGCGCGAGTTCCTTGGCGATGCGGGTCTGTGCCACCGCGCGCGGGATGCCGTGCAGGCCGGCATGAAACAGCAGATTGCCGGTGACCGATAGCTCGAGGTCGAGCGTCGGCTGCTGAAACACGATGCCCAGCCGCGCCAGCGCCGGCACCGCGTCGCGCGACATGTCGTAACCCATCACCTCGATGCGGCCGGAATCGGCCGCAAACAAGCCGGACAGAAGCTGGAACAGCGTGGTCTTTCCCGCGCCATTGGGTCCGAGCAGTGCGATGAATTCCCCGGCATGGGCTTTGAGAGTCACGCCGTCGACGGCGCGCACGGACCCATAGCTCTTGACGACGTCGTCCAGAAGCAAAGCCGGAACGGTCTTGCTCCCCCGGGATCGTTCGTCCATGCCGTGACCCTGGCTGTTGTCTTGCCCGTCGACTTTAATAGGGCGTACGGTGGCATCAACGCAACGAATGGTCTCCGCCATGCAGATGTTGGCTTTGCGGATGTTGGCCGCGGTAGTGGTGGTGCTGGTCCCGGCCCTTGCGCTCGTGCGCGCTGACGCCAAGGATACCGGCCTGATCTTCGTCAGCAACGAGAAGACCAACAACCTGATCGTGCTCGATCCCAAGAGCTACCAGGTGGTGAAGGATATCAAGGTCTCGCGCCGTCCACGCGATATGCATTTCAGTGCCGATCACAGCAAGCTCTACGTCGCATGCGGCGATGACGACGTCATCGACATCGTCGACGTGGCAAGACTCGAGGTGGTGGGAAAGCTCGCCACCGGGCCGAGCCCGGAGACCTTTGCCATCGATGAAAAGCGCCGGCGCATCTACGTCGCCAACGAGGAAGGCTCGACGCTTTCCATCATCGACATCGACCAGAACATCATTGTGCACGAAGTACCGACCGGCGCCGAGCCAGAAGGCGTGCTCCTGAGCGAGGACGGCAAGCTCCTCTATGTGACCTCGGAGGTGGGCGATCTCGTCCATCTCGTCGACGCGGAGGGCGGCCACGTGACGCAGGACGTCGTGGTGGGAACACGACCGCGCCGCTTCGCGGCCACACCCGACGGCAAGGAATTGTGGGTGACCGCCGAATTGTCCGGCGAGGTCTACATCATAGACCGGGCGAGGTTCGCGGTCGCCGGCAAGATCGAGTTCTTGCCGCCGGGTATGCGCAAGACCGATGTCACGCCGGTCGGGCTGGTCATCACCAAGGACGGCAGGACCGCCTACGTGACGCTCGGCCACGCTGCCCATGTGGCGGTCGTCGACGTGCCGACTCGCAAGATCCAGGGTTACATCCTGGTGGGCAAGCGCTCCTGGGGCATCGCGCTGTCGCGTGACGAGAGCAGGCTCTTCGTCGCGAACGGCTTCGGCGACGATGTCACCGTGATCGATACCAAGAGCCGCAAGGCGCTCGTCTCCATCCCGGTCGGCCGCATTCCGTGGGGCGTGGTAATCGATGACTGAACTGGCGCATCGATGGCGGCTCCCTGGGCTGTCGATGAGTGAAGCGGCGCATGCCGTTGTCCGCGGTGCGTTAGGTGCCGCAGCCGCTGCAGCCTTCGCACTGTCCGCATGGGCCCAGGCCGCGCCGCCGCCACCACCGGCGGCGCCCCAGGAGCGCGTGACCATCGGTTACGTGGAGGTCGTGGGTGACAGCCGCTACGAGCCGATCACCGGCTACGGACGCCTGGTGCTCAAGAGCCGCGAGCGTCCCTTTGCCGGGGCGCAGATCGGCATCGAGGATGCGCAGGCGCTCGTCCGCATCCTGAAGATCGATTTCGCACTCGAACGTATCACTGTGAAGTCGCCGGCCGAGGTTGCAGGTGCGGTGACGCAGGCACGCGATGCCGGCGGGATTCACTTCTTCATCGTCGACGCCCCGGCCGAGGCGTTCAAGCCGTTGGCCGACACTGTTCGCGGTCGCGATATTCTGATCTTCAACGCTACCGCAGCAGACGACACCTTGCGTCGCAATCTCTGTGCCGCCGAGTTCGTGCATACGTTGCCAAGCCTGGCCATGAGCATGGATGCTCTCGTGCAATATCTGGTATCGCGCAAGTGGAGCAACTTCCTCGTTCTCGAGGGCCCGCTGCCGCCTGACGCGGTCATGACCAAGGGGTTCGAGAATTCAGTCAGGAAGTTCGGCGCCCGAGTTGTCGCGCGCCAGCAATTCAAGCCGGGCACCGATCCGCGCGAACGCGAGAAGAACGATCCGGCGCTGCTGAGCGCCGTCAACCGTGACTACGACGTGGTGTTCGTGGCTGACCATGCCTTCGATTTCGCCCGCCAGGTGCCCTACCACACGGTGCGGGCGCGGCCGGTAGTCGGCAGCATCGATCTCGAACCTGTGGCCTGGCATTGGACCTGGGAACACCACGGTGCGCCGCAGGTGAACTCGCGCTTCAACAAGCTGACCGGAGGCCGCCACATGGAGGGCGCGGACTGGGCGGCCTGGATCGCGGTCAAGATGGTGGTGCAGGGGACTCTGCGCACGCGATCGACGGATTTCCCCAAGCAGCGCGCTTTTATCCTCGGCAACGGCAGCTTCGACGGCAACAAGGGGCTGGCGGTAAGCGTGCGTCCCTGGGACCACCAGCTTCGCCAGGCCGTGCTGCTCGCGGCGCCCTACACGGTGGTGGCGCGCGCGCCGGTCGAAGGCTTTCTCCACAAGACCAACGAGCTCGACACGTTGGGCGATGACGAACCGGAATCGCCCTGTCGTTTGAACCGGTGAGGGACATCAATTCGAGCAGGCCGGGCCTGTTCGTTCCAAAAAAGCCGCGACCGTAGATTGGCTTCGCGGAAGCAACGTCGCGGGAGATGGAAACCGCCATGCAGCTCATGCACGCCGCCCAGGCGCTTCGCGCCGTCACTACGCGTGAACTCATCAAGTTCGTGCAACAGCGCGGACGGCTGCTGTCGGCGCTGGTGCGCCCGCTGATGTGGCTCGCGGTGTTCGCCGCCGGCTTCTACAACGTGTTCGGCGTCTCGATCATTCCGCCATACAAGACCTACATCACGTATCAGGTCTACATTGTGCCTGGCCTGCTCGGGATCATTCTTCTGTTCCACGGCATGCAGTCATCGCTCTCCATGGTCTACGACCGCGAGATGGGGGTGATGCGGCTGCTGTTGACCGCACCGCTGCCGCGCTGGGTGTTGCTGGCCTGCAAGCTCGTTGCCGGAACGGCGCTGTCGGTGATCACCTGCTACGTCTTCCTCGCGGTTTGTATCCTGTTCGACGTCACTTTCGACTGGAGCGGTTGGCTCTACGTGCTGCCTGCGCTCATCGTGTCGGGGCTGATGCTGGGAGCGCTCTGGCTGTTTCTCTCGGTCTATATCCGGCAGGTGGAAAATTTCGCCGGCGCGATGAATTTCGTGATGTTTCCAATGTTTTTCTTCTCCTCCGCGCTCTATCCGTTGTGGAAGTTGCGCGAGGGCGGCTCCGAGCTGCTCTACCTCGTCTCACTTGCGAATCCCTTCACCTACGCGGTGGAGCTGATCCGCTACGCGCTCTACGGCATGTTCGAGCCGGTCGCGGCACTCGTCGTCGTCGGCTCGACAGTGGTATTTTTTCTGCTGGCGGTCATCGGCTACGACCCCCAGCGCGGCATGTTCCGCCGCAGCGTGCAGCCGGCGTGAGTTTGCTTGCCAGCTTTCATTCGGGCTGGCCGTTTACGGATCGCAATGGTGTTGCCGGAATGGGACGAGTGCCCGGAGATGTGCACTAGAGACGGGCCTGATTGATCTGCTTCGCAATTTCCTCGCGCATGGCAGCGAGCTCGCCGGTGGTGTGCTTCGCGCGCGGGCGCGCCACCTGCACTTCGGCAACGACGCGCGCGGGGCTGACGGACAGCAGCAGCAGCCGGTCAGCGAGCGCGATCGCCTCGTCGACGTTGTGAGTCACGAGCAAAGTGGTGACCGGCCGCCGGTTGACCAGCTCGGCGAGCTCCTCGCGCAATCGCACTGCCAAAGCGTCGTCGAGCGATACGAACGGCTCGTCGAGCAGCAGCAGTTCCGGCGCGACCGCAAAGGCGCGCGCGAGCGCCACGCGCCGGGCGAGCCCGAGCGAAAGCTCGCCGGGAAAGTGATCGCGATGGGATGTGAGGCCGAGCGTCTCAAACAGCACGTCGAGCGTCGCGTCGCCTGCCTGCGGCGCCGCCAGCCGCACGTTCTGCTCGACCGTGCGCCACGGCAGCAGTCGCGGTTCCTGGAACACCATGCCGAGCGTGCCGTGCGCGGGGAGCGCGACACTACCCGTGAAATCGCGGTCGAGCCCGGCGACGATGCGCAGCAGCGTGGTCTTGCCGCAACCCGACGGCCCGACCAGCGCGGCGACCTCGCCGTTCTTGAGGCTGAACGCAAGCCCGCCCAACACCGTGAGCTTTCCGCCCGATGCTGCGCGAAAGGATTTTTCGGTGATGCTGACGTCAAGCCGGTTTCGGACGCCAGCGGGCGACATGTCGTTCAAGCGGCTGCACCAGGAAGGTTTCGATCGCCAGCATGACGGCGATGAAGGCGAGAGCATAGGCCAGGATGCGCGTGACGTCGAACAACTGGAATGCCACGCCGATCTCGAAGCCGACCCCGTTGGGACGTCCGAGCAGCTCGACGATGAGCACGATCTTCCACACCAGTGAAAGGCCGGAGCGCGCAGCGGCGGCAAGGTAGGGCGCGAGCTGCGGCAATATGACATGGCGCATGCGGGTCCACGCCCCCATGCGGAACACCTGCGCCATGTCGTCGAGCGCGCGGTCGAGCGAGCGAGCGCCTTCGCGCACGGTCACGGTCGCGATCGGCAGCTTGTTGAGCGCTACGGCCGCAATCGCGGCGGTTTCGGTGAGTCCCGCCCACACATAGGCGAGCACGATGATCACCAGGGCCGGCAGGTTGAGCAGCACGATCAGCCAGGGATCGCCGAGACGGTCGGCAACCCGCGAGCGGCCCATGATGAGACCGATGACGGAGCCGAGCGCCATGGCGATGATGAATGCCACCGCCACGCGGGCAAGCGTTGCACCGAGATTGAAGGCGAGTTCGCCCGAACGGGCTTCGTCGATGATCGCCATCGCCACGGTTTGTGGATCTGGCAGCATGCGCGCACCTGCCAGCCGCGAGCCGGCGTACCAGGCCGCGATCAGCAGAGCGAGCGAGACGAGCCGTGCGCCCAAGCTCACTCCCCCGCGGCCGGCCGGTAGAACGTCCCGGCCGCGAGTTCGCGGCTCGGACCCACGAGCTCCGCGCCGCCGACCTCGGCGAGCACCCGGTACAAGGCACGCGCGTCCGCCTCCTCCTCGGCGAGCGGGCGGCGCACGATGCCTTCGCCGTAGCGCTGGCGGTAGATCGCGAGCGCGCTCGCATCGGTGACGCGGATGCGCGGGGCAAGCCGCTGCCATTCCGTTTCCGAGGAGGCGAGAATGTCCTTGGCCTGGCGCGTAGCTGCAAGAAACCGGTCGACGGCCGATCGGTTGCGCCCCGCCCAGGTGCTGTCGAAAGTGTAGCCCACGATTGCGACCGGCCCTTTGGCGCCGAGGCTTTTCATGACCTGGTCCATGGCAATCGCCCGCTGGTGGCCCTTGCTCTCGAGATCGGCACAGAAATTCCAGAACGTGAGAGTTGCGTCGGTCTCGCCCTGCAGGGCTTTTTCCGACAACAGCGGGGGCGCGCCATAGACGATGGTGGCCTGGCGCCTGAGGTCAATGCCGCCGCGGCGCGCCAGTGCCTGCAGCAGCAGCCAGCTCTTGTCGAGGGGGCCACCCGCAACGGCGAGTTTCTTGCCCTTGAGGTCGGCGATTTCGCGCACCGGCGATTGCGTCGGCACCATCACCGCGCCGAGCGTGCTCGACGACGGGTAGAACACTAAAGCATCGCCGAGCGCGCGCTCGCGCGAGACCCACAACCAATCCGACAACATGAGGTCGGCCGAGCCGCCCTTGAGCGCGATCTTGCCTGCCTCGGTCGACGCGAGTTCCACCGGCTCGATGGCAAGATTAAGCTTGCGATCAATGCCGTGTGCCTTGATGACGTCGAGTTCCCACGCCAGCGTGCCGGTTTTTTGCACTGCAAGACGAATGCGGTCCGCAGCCGTGGCGTTGGTCGCGACGGCGAGCAGGAACACCGTGAGCGCAAATCCCAGCATGCGCGGCATCGTCAGACGATGCCATAGGTTGCGCGGCTTGCAAATGCCGCGGCGGTGGGACGTCAGCCGCCTACCGTCATCTTTTTGGTCCACATCGTCGCATGCGCGCGCTATAGTTTTGCAGCGGGCGGCCTCGCCGATCCGGCGAACCCACAACAACACAATCAGGCCGACCTCGCGCGAGGAGGAGACACCATGCTGCGATCAACAATGTTGGCCGCGCTCATCGGCGCGGCGCTTCCGATGTCGGCGTTCGCCCAGACTGCGGACGAGCTCAAGAACGACGAGAAGTCTCCCGGCGACGTCCTCACCTACGGGATGGGTTACAGTCAACAGCGCTTCAGCCCGCTGAGCCAGATCAACAAGCAGACCGTGAAGCGGCTGGTACCGGCATGGTCCTACAGCATGGCCGACAACCGCGGCCTCGAGGGACAAGCCCTGGTCAAGGACGGCATGGTTTTCATCACCGACCATGAAAAGACGGTGGCTGTCGATGCCCTGACCGGCAGGGAAATCTGGAAGACCATGATCGAATACCCGCCGGAGACAACGCGGGTCGTCTGTTGCGGCATCGTCAACCGCGGCGCCGCGCTCTTCGACGGCCGGCTCTATCGCACTACGCTCGACGCGAATGTGATCGCTCTCGACACCAAGACGGGCAAGGAAGTGTGGCGCACGAAATCGTCCGATCCCAAGGACGGATATTCCATGACCGTCGCGCCGCTGGTGGCGAATGGCGTCGTGATCGCGGGCGTGTCCGGCGCCGAGTACGGCCATCGTGGGTACCTCGAGGGCTTCGACCCCGTGACCGGCAAGTCGCTGTGGCGCACCTACACCATTCCGGAGAAAGGACAGCCCGGTTCCGAGACCTGGCCGGGAGACACCTGGCGGCAGGGCGGCGGCTCCACCTGGATCACCGGTTCCTACGATCCGGAACTCGATCTCGTGTTCTGGGGTACCGGCAATCCTGCGCCGTGGAATCCGCTCAATCGCAAAGGCGACAACCTCCACACCAATTCGGTCCTCGCCGTGCAACCCAAGACCGGCAAGGTGGTTTGGAGCTTCCAGATGACGCCCGGCGATCCGTTCGACTACGACGGCGTCAACGAGTGGATCCTGGCCGAGATCCCCGCCAACGGAGCCACGCGCAAGGTTGTCATGCATGCGGACCGCAACGGGTTCCTGTACGTGATCGAGCGCGCGACCGGCAAGCTCATCGCGGCCAACCCGTTCGTTCAGGTCAACTGGGCGGACGGAGTCGACAAGGAAACCGGTCGACCGATCTGGAGCCAGGTGACCAAGGACGTCGTGGAGAAAGGTGCGAAACAGCGCGTCTATCCCGCCGTCTCCGGCGGCAAGAACTGGGGGCCGATGGCGTTCGATCCGACGAAGCGGGTGCTCTACATCAACACCAATGATTGGGGCATGGATTACGAGCCCGCGCCGGTCGAACAGGTGGCCAACCTCAAGGTGGGCCAGCCCCATTACGGCGTGAAATTTCCCGCGGTGTTCGATGCCGACAAGCGCGGCCATCTCAAGGCGGTTGATCCGCTCACGGGCCAGTCCAAGTGGGAGATCCCGTTCAAGAGCCCGAACATTGCGGGCGTGCTGGCGACGGCCGGCGGCCTGGTGTTCACAGGCATGCTGACCGGCGAGTTCATCGCAGTCGATGCCGATACCGGCAAGATCGTGTGGCAGTTCCAGACGCCATCCGGGATCGTCGGTCAGCCCGTCACTTGGGAGAAGGACGGTAAGCAATACCTGACGGTGACCAGCGGAATCGGCGGCGTCTATGCGCTCAAGATGGGCGATCCAAATGTCGCCAAGGTCCCCGCCGGCGGTTCGCTGTGGACGTTCAAGTTGTTCGAGGACTGAGCCGAAGCGGGCAGCGCCGACGTCGGCGTCTTCGAGACGCCTGCCGCCGAGGTATGCCCGGGAGAAACAAGGGGCCGCGTATCACGTTGCCCTGAGACAAAGGCGCGTCCTGGGTGCAGCCTTGCCCGGGACGCGCGCTGCGCGTCGAGTGGCCGGCAAAGAATGACACATTGCAACTGGCGTTGCCTCAGCGTCGTCATCTTCCTCGCAATTTTGCCCTCTGCATCGCTCGCCCAGACGGCCGGCGCGGCGCAGGCTGCGGCTGGCGAGCAGATGTATTCGGACTACTGCTCGAATTGCCACGGCGAAGGGCTGCGCAACACCAGCGGCGGCGTGACCTTCGATCTTCGCCGCCTGCGGAGCGAGGACCACGATCGCTTCACCAGCGCTGTGCTCGACGGCAAGCGACAGATGCCGCCCTGGCGCGGGGCGCTCGACATGGAGCAGATCGAGGCGATCTGGGCCTATATCCGGGCGACGGTTGATCGGTGAAGCACGTTGCCTCAGCCCTGCAAATGATCAAGATGGATCGGCCAAGCCAGCCAATGGCGCCATGGCGTCTCGCGCGGAGCCAATATGGAATTCGGTGTCTTTGACCATCTCGACCGCTACGGCGGGTCGCTCGCGGACTATTACGAGGATCGCCTCAAGATTGCAGAAGCCTACGATCGCGCGGGGTTCTACGCCTACCATCTCGCCGAGCATCATTCGACGCCGCTCGGGATGGCGCCTTCGCCGAGCGTCTTCCTCTCCGCGGTGGCGCAGCGCACGACCAGACTTCGGTTCGGTCCGCTGGTGTGGGCGATGCCGCTCCACCATCCACTGCGGTTGATCGAGGAAATCTGCATGCTCGACCAGTTGAGCGGCGGCCGGCTCGAGATCGGGTTCGGGCGCGGCTCCGTGCCCATCGAGCTCGAATATTATGGCGCCGATCCCGACGAGGCGCAGGAGGTTTATGCCGAAGCGGTCGAGCTCGTGCTCAAGGGCCTGACGCACAAGGTGCTCGATTTCAAGGGCAAGCGGTTTTCCTTCCATGACGTGCCGATGGAGATTGCCCCCCTGCAGCAGCCACATCCTCCGATCTGGTACGGCGTGCACATGCCCGACAGTGCCGAGCGCGCGGCGCGGCGGAATCTCAACGTCGTCAGCCTCGATCCGCCGAAGGAAACCCGGCTCTCGATGGATCGTTATCGGACGATCTGGCCGCAGGTGCATGCGCCCACGGCCGCCTTTCCCAAGCTCGGCCTCGGTCGCTTCATCGTTGTCGCTCCGACCGACGCCGAGGCGATGGCGCTGGCCCGCCGCGCCTACCTGATCTGGCACGCGAGCTTTACGCATTTGTTCCGCCGGCATGGGCGGTCGCAGTCGCATCCGCGCCCGGCGACCTTCGACCTCGTGGTCGAACGTGGCCAGGGCATCGCCGGCTCGCCCGCAACCGTCGCGGAATTCCTCGCCTCCCAGCTTGACGCCACCGGGTGCAACTACGTTGTCGGGCAATTCGCCTTCGGCGATTTGACCCGTGACGAAAGTCTGCGTTCCATCGACTTGTTCGCCAGCGAGGTGATGCCGGCGTTGCGGGCACGGACGAGCGTCGGCGCCAAGGAGATGGCCGGCGTTGCGGCTGGAGGGCGCGGTTGATATCGTCGCGCGCGCTGAAATTCTTTCCCGGAGTTCTCGTTTGAGCGCGATGGAGTCGAGTCGAATTCGGCTGTCGGCCGACGTGGGCGGGACTTTCACCGACGTGGCCGCTTTCGACGAGACGACGGGAGAGCTGCGCCTTGGCAAGGTGCTCACGACGCCGGCACGGCTCGTGGGCGGCATCGAAAACGGGGTGACGAAGGCCGGCGCCGAGTTCCGCTCCGCGCGCCTTTTCCTGCACGGGACCACGGTCGCCATCAACATTATCCTGGAGCGGACCGGAGCGCCTTGCGCGCTGCTCACAACGCAGGGCTTTCGCGACATCTACGAGATCGGCCGCGTCAACCGGCCGGAATCCTACAATCTGTTCTTCCGCCGGCACGAGCCGCTGATCGAACGCGACCTGCGCTACGAGGTCCGCGAGCGCATGGACGCGCACGGCAAGGTGCTGATCAAGCTCGACGAGCCGCAGGTCTTTGCGGCCGTCGACGACGCCGTCAGCCAGGGCGTGCAGGCCATCGCCGTTCTGTTCCTGCACTCCTATCGCAATCCCTCGCACGAGCAGCGGGTCAAACAGCTCATCGCCGCGCGCCATCCGCAGCTCTTTGTTACCGCCTCGCACGAGCTGTCGCAGGAGTATCGCGAGTTCGAACGTACCTCGACGGCGGCCGCCAACGCCTATGTCGGGCCCAAGGTGCGGCGCTATCTCGGCGAGATGGGCGAGCATCTGGCGGCGGCGGGGTTCGATGGCGATTTTCTCATCGTGCAATCGACCGGCGGCCTTTTCGACGTTGCGGAGGCGCGCGACGCATGCATTCGCATGCTCGAATCCGGCCCAGCGGCGGGGGTCATCGGCACCAAGGCGCTGTGCGACGGCATCGGGCTTGCGAACGCCATCGCCTTCGACATGGGCGGCACCACGGCGAAGGCCGGAGTCATCCATGGCGGCGAGGTGCTGATGACCGGCAGCGCGCTGATCGGCGGCTATGCCACTGGGCTGCCGGTGCAGATGCCGATGATCGACATCCAGGAAGTCGGCACCGGCGGTGGCTCGATTGCGCGCGTCGACATGGACGCGCTGCATGTCGGACCGGAAAGCGCCGGCGCCGAGCCCGGTCCGGTGTGCTACGGGCTCGGTGGCAGGGAGCCGACCATCACCGACGCCAACCTCGTGCTCGGGCGGCTCGGGGCCGACCGCTTTCTCGGCGGCGAGATGCCGCTCGACACAGACGGCGCGAGGCAAGCGCTTGAGACACGCGTCGCCGCGCCGCTCGGGCTCGATCTCATTGCCGCGGCCGACGGAATCCTGCGGATCGCGACCACGAAGATGTCCCATATGGTGCGTTGGGTCACCACCGAGCGCGGCCTGGACGCCGCCGATTTCACCCTGGTCGCGTATGGCGGCGCCGGTCCGTTGCATGCGGCGATGGTTGCCCGGGAGCTGCGCATCGCCAGGGTCGTGATCCCGCGGGCGCCCGGCCATTTTTCCGCCTATGGCATGCTGGTCGCGAACCTGCGGCGCGATTTCGTCAACACCTGGTTCACGCCGCTCGCCGAGGCGTCGTTTGCGGCCATGGACGGCATCTACGGCGAGATGGAGCGGCGCGGCCGCGAAGCCGTAGGTCGCAGCGAAGTCGCCGTCGCCGGAGTTGCGGTGCAGCGCTCGGCGGACATGCGCTACGTCGGGCAGGAGCACGCCGTCACGGTGGAGCTGCCGATCGAGCTTTTCGAGGCGGAGGATCGCGACGGAATCAAGCAGCGCTTCGATGCCGTCCACGCGACGCGCTATGGCTATTCTGCCGCCGGCGAAAAGGCCGAGATCGTAAGCCTGCGCAGCGCGACCACCGGCCTCCTGCGCAAGCCCGCCTTTGAGCCGATCGCCGCGGGCGAGACGGCCCCGCCGGCTTCGGCGCTGCGCGGCACCCGCGCAGTCTATTTCGCCGAAGCCGGCCGCCACCTGGACACGCCTGTCTACGATCGCGAGGCCCTGCTCGCCAACAATCGCATCAGCGGACCGGCGCTGATCGAGGAATATGCCTCGACCACCGTCGCCCATCCGGGCGACGTCGTCACCGTCGATGCCTTCGGCGATCTCGTGATCGAAATCCTGCGGAGTTGACGATGGATGCCGCCCTGAAACGGAGTGCCACGTCCTCCGGTTACCGCACCGATCCGGTGACGACCGAGATCGTGCGCAACGGTCTCATCGCCGCGACCGAGGAGATGAAGACCAATTTGATGCGCACGGCCTACAACATGATCATCTACGAGGCCCTCGATTTTACCGTGGGCCTGTTCGACGCCGAGGGCAACACCGTCTCGATCGGGCTCGGGCTGCCGATGTTCATCCGCGGCATGAGCGACACGGTCAAGACCAAGCTCGACCATTACGGGATGGAGAATCTCGATCCTGGCGACATTCTGCTGACCAACGATGCCTACATCACCGGCAGCCACCTCAACCACATGACCTTCACGGTACCGATCTTTCACGACGGCGAAGTGGTGGCGTTCTCCTGCTGCATGGCGCATTGGCCCGATGTCGGTGGCACGCTCGACGGCGCCACCACCGACATCTTCTCCGAAGGTCTGCAGATGCCGATCGTGAAGATCTATCGCAAGGGCGTGCCCAACGAGGAACTCATCTCGATCATCAAGACCAACGTGCGCCTGCCCGAACGCGCGATGGGCGACTTCCGCGCCCAGATCGCGGCGGTGAAGACCGGCGAGCGGCGTTTCCTCGAGATGATTCAGAAATACGGCCGCGACGCCGTGCTCGGCGGCATCGAGGCGATCATGGACCACAGCGAGGCAGCGGCCCGCGCGCGTGTGCGCGCCATCCCCGACGGGACCTACGAGGCCGAGTCCTTCATGGACGACGACGGTGTCAATGTCGGCCAACGCGTGCCCATCCGCGTGCTGGTCGAGATCGCGGGCGACCGCATGAAGGTCGACCTCACCGAGGTGTCGAAGCAGGTTGCCGGATTCTACAATTCCGGCGAGACCGCCGGCCGCTCCTGCTGCCAGGTTGCATTCAAGTGTCTGACCTCGCCGCTCGATCTTCCCATCAACGACGGCCAGTTCCGCGCGCTCGATATCGTACTGCCGCCGGGGCGGGTGGTGAGCGCGCTCAAGCCGGCTGCGATGCGCATGTGGATGACCTATCCCATGACCATCATCGATACGATCTTCAAGGCGTTGGCGCCGGCAATCCCCGACCAGGTCATGGCCGGACACCATGCCGACCTGGTCGTTGGCCGCGTCAACGGACGTCGGCCGAAGGACGACAGCTTCTACATCTATCTTGGCGGACTGATCGGCGGCGGCTGGGGCGCCAAGCGCACCAGCGACGGCCGCAACTCGACCATCGCGATGAATGACGGCGATACCCACAACGGTCCGTCCGAGCAGGTGGAGGCGAAATATCCCCTGCTGGTCGAGCGTTATGCGCTACGCCCGGATTCCGGCGGCCCTGGCCGTTTTCGCGGCGGCCTCGGCTGCGAACAGGTCGTGCAGGCGCGCCACGTGCTGCGCTTCAACTCGCAGATGGACCGCGTGAAGTGCAAGCCCTGGGGTCTCGAGAGCGGACTCTCGGGTTACGGCAATTCGGTCGCGATCCACCGCTTCGGCAAGAGCGAAGAGCAGCGATTCCACAACGGCAAGGCGCTCAACCAGGTCCTGCACGCGGGCGACGCCTATGTCCTGCGCTCGGGCGGCGGCGGCGGTTTCGGCTCGCCGCTCGATCGCGATCCCGCCAGCCTCGAACGTGATGTGCGCTGCGGCTACGTCAGCAAGGAGGCGGCGGAAAAATATTATGGCGCCGCATTCGTGCCTGGCACGAACATGCTTGACGTGGTGGCGACCGGGGTGCGCCGCGCCGAGATGCGGGCGCAGGGTCTTCCGCACGACGAGCCGATCGCCGATACCGGCGTGCCGGCCCCCGCGCCGGCTCACACGCATGGGCATGACCATGCGCACGAGAAGCTCAGCGAGGAGGAGCGGGTGGCGCTGGCGATGACCGGGCGGTGCTGTTCGTAGGTCGCTGCATTCTCTTCCGGCTCTGTAGGGTGGGTTAGCCGAGGGCGTAACCCACCGCTCGCCGCGTGATCGGGCCGGCGGATTATTCTGCGCTAATCCGCCCTACGATACTCGTGGCAGCGGCATCGATCCTACGACGCGCGGCTTCCGCGCAAGGGCAGCGGCTGTTCGTCCAGCATCGCCTGGATCGCCTGGCGCGTGGCTGCGACGTCAAGTCCGTGGCTTGCGATCAGATCCTGGCAGTCGGTCGCGATCGCGTCGACGTCCTGCAACAGTTTGAGCCGCTTGAAGTGATCGTCGTGGGCGAGCCCCATGCTGGCGCCGACGATCTCCAGCATGTTCATGATCCGGAACGGATAGTCGCGCTCGTGCGCGCAGAGTTCGCGGTGGTCGGCGTGGTAGACCGCGACCAGGGCGTCGATGCCGGCCTGTTCGGCGGCATCGAGCTCGTTCTTCTGTAGCTCGCGACGGTAGGCCGGCAGGGCACGAAAATAGTTGCTCATCATCCCGACCGCGGGCTGCTTGAGATCGATGAGCTGGACCCCCGGCACGGCCTGGAGGATGTCCTCGGCTGCCTCGACCACGCCCTTGAGTCCGGGGTGGCGATGCAACGCGACGCGCATGTCCACACGCCGGCGCAGGAGCGGCCGCAGGCGGTCGAGGTTCTGGCGCAGGAACAGCATGAACGGCGTCATTTCGAACGGGCGCGCGCCGCGCGTCTTCTCGACCGTCGGCAGGGTGGTCTCAGTGAACTGCACGTGGCAGCTCGGGCACCACGACACCACCTGCCCGGACTTGCTGCGGGCGAGCTTGTCCATCGTGCTCTCGGCGAAGCGGCCGGAGGTCGCGACATCGCCGCTGCGCATCTGAACGACGCCGCAGCAGTGGCTCGGCCCGCCCAGCACCTGGTAGGTCACGTCGAGAGCGTCCATGATGTCGAGTGCAAGCAGCGCGATATGCGGGGTCTTGAGCACGTTGCAGCCGGTGTAGAAGACGAAGTCGGGCGGCCCGTCCGGCTCCGGATTGCCGCCGGATTTCTGCCCCAGCCGCGCCAGCAGCTCATCGCTGAGCTGCATCTGCGAGATATGGGTGACCTCGCGCGCGACCTTGCGAAAACCCTCGACCCCGTGGCGGCGCTGCGCGGCAGGCTCGTCCGTATGCCGCGCCATTGCCACCCGCGCCATGCCGAGCAGGAAACGCGGATTGACGCCGTAGTCGCAGGCCTTGATGCATTCGCCGGTGAGCACGCAGGCACTCGCCCATTTGCGCGACGCCTCGGGGCCGTTGCCCGTTCGCAGGATCTCGATGATGCCGTCGATGACAGCGCGCGGCTCGGCGGTCACCCCGCCAGGTCCGGTCACCGGGCAGACCTCCACGCACTTTCCGCAGCGGGTACAGGCGTCGGCCATGGTGGCGACCCGTTCGGAAAGTGCGGCCTCGAAGGTAATATTCATGCGGTGCCGTTCACGTCGACCTGTGGAGACGGTTGAGGGCATGGCTCCAGCGCTCGGGCCAGAATGCCACCACTGCGACCGCCAATACCAGCAGCAACAGACCGACCATGGATTGAACGAGTCCGACGGTGTCGGAGACCACGAGCAATCCAACTGATCATGTGTCGGCTCTGCCACTACCGAGGCATCATAACGAAAAGTCGCCGGCACGGAAACTCCGGTACTCGCACGCGAGACGGCTCATGCCGTCACGGCGATCCCCTGGACCTCGATCATCATCTCGGGCTGGGCGAAGCCGTCGACGGTGATCGCGGCACTCGCCGGAAAATCCTTGCCGAACAGCTCGGTCCGCAGCTCGGTCATGCGGGTGGTGTAGCGCGCGTCGATCAGAAACACGGTCATCGTCACCATGTCGCTCAATCTGGCATTCGCCTCTGCGAGCGTCTTCTCGATATTGCGGAACGTCTGCCTGAACTGGGCGTCGAAATCGCCGGCCAGCGATTTTCCGGACTCGTCCACCTGCCCGGTGTGTCCGGCGATGTAGATGGTGCGGGCGGTGCCTTCGATGATGACGCAAGGTGAGAACGCGCGCTTGACCTGCCAAGTGCCGCGAACGAACGACTTCTTCATGAACCCTCCCAACGCCGCCTGGCGTGTAAACAAGGCAGCACTATAAGTGCCTGTCGTCCCCGCGAAAGCGGGGACCCAGTATTCCAGTGGCCAGCTTGTGAGTACGACGGATCCCCGCTTTCGCGGCGGACGACGACTCGTCACGACCTCCCATTCGCCCTGTTGGATGGCTCGCCAGAGCCGCTCCGGCGTTGCCGGCATTTCGACGTGGCGAATGCCGAGGTGCGAAAGCGCATCGACCAGCGCATTGGCCACTGCGGGCATCGCGCCGACGCAGCCTGCTTCGCCCGCGCCTTTGACCCCGAGCGGATTGGTCTTGGTCGGCACCGGATTGCTCTTGACCTCGACCGCGCTGATATCGGTTGCACGCGGCATGGCATAGTCCATGAACGATCCCGTGAGGATCTGCCCGTCGCCGTCGAACCGGATATCCTCCATCAGGATCTGGCCGACGCCCTGCGCCACGCCGCCCACGATCTGTCCCTTCAGCAGCAGCGGGTTGATGACGGTACCGACGTCGTCCACCACGCTGTAACGTACGATCTCGACAGTCCCGGTCTCCTCGTCGATCTCCAGCTCGCAGATGTGGCAGCCGTTGGGAAAGTTCTGCACCGGCGCGACATAGGTCGCGGTTGCCGTGAGGCCGACGTCCATGCCCTTGGGCAGCTTGCCCGGCTCCATCGCCTCCTTCGCCACCTCCTTGATGGTCAAGGTGCGGTTGGTCTTGGGGCTCGAGAAGACGCCGTCGGCGAATTTGACCTCGGCGCTTTCGACCTTGAGCACATGCGCGGCGATCTGTGTGGCCTTGGTCGTGATCCGGTCCGCGGCGATGTCCACGGCGGCGCCGCCGATGGTGGCGGAGCGTGAGCCGCCGGTTCCTTCGCCGAGAAAGACCTGATCGGTGTCGCCCTGGACGTAGTGCACATCGCCGGGGTCGAGGCCGAGACGATCGCACATGATCTGTTTGAAGATCGTCTCATGGCCCTGGCCCTGGGTGACACTGCCTGCGAGCAGGGTGACCGTGCCGGACTTGTCGAACCGGATTTCGGCGCCCTCGAAGCCGGCTGCCGCCGCCCGCTCGATCGTGTTGGAGAGGCCGATGCCTCGCAGCTTGCCCTGCTTGCGCGATTGCGCGCGTCGCTTTTCGAAGCCGGCGACATCCGCGAGCTTGAGCGCCATGTCCATGCTTTTCTCGAACTCGCCGCTGTCATAGGTGAAGGTGAGCGCGGTCTTGAACGGCATTGCGTTGGCGGGAATGTAGTTGCGGCGCCGAAGCTCGGCGGGATCGACGCCGAGCTCATCGGCGGCGAGATCGACCAGCCGCTCGATCACGTAGGCCGCCTCTGGCCGGCCATTGCCACGATAGGGCCGCACCGGATTGGTGTGGGTGAAAACCGCGGTGACGTCGGCGTGCATGGCGGGGATGCGGTAGACGCCGGCCAGCGTGCCGATATTGCCGGTGAAGGCGGGCATTCCCGTTTGCAGATAGGCGCCGATGCCGGCCACGACCTTCGCCCGCATGGCGAGAAAGTTGCCCTCTTTGTCGAGCGCGAGCTCCGCCTCGGTGACGTTGTCGCGGGCCTGGGCGTCGCAGAGGAATGACTTCCGAACGCGTCGACAGCCATTTCACCGGCCGGCTGACCAGCTTGGAAGCCAGCAGCACCAGCGCGACCTCGTTGTAGACCGCCGACTTCATGCCGAAGCTGCCGCCGATGTCGCCGGCCACCACGCGGATCCTGCTCTCGGGCACCTTGAGCACCGGCGACAGCTCGGAGCGGAAGGGATGCACCCGCTGCAGGGTGGTGTAGATGGTGTAGCGGTCCTCGGCCGCGTGGTAGTCGCCAAGGCAACCGCGCGGCTCCATGCTGGCGGCGGTGACACGGTTGATGACGAAGCGATGCTTGACGACGTGGTCGGCGGCGGCGAATGCGGCGTCGGTCGCCGCCTTGTCGCCGAACAGCTGCACGAAGCCGATATTGTCGGTGCAGCCATCCCAGACGCGCGGCGCCCCTGGCGTCGCTGCTTCCGCGGTCGAGACGATGGCCGGGAGCGGCTCGTAGTCCACCGCGATCAGTTCGCTGGCGTCGAGCGCTTGGTGGTAGGTCTCTGCCACGACGAAGGCGACGTAGTCGCCAACCCAGCGCACGCGATCCTTCGTCAGTGCCGGGTAGGGCGGTCGGAACGCGCTGCCGTCGCGCCGTTTCAGTCCATCCGGCACCGGCAGATCGCCCCATCCTGACGCTTGCCAGTCGGCGCCGGTGAGCACCGCGAGCACGCCGGGCGCGGCCTTCGCCTTGTCGGTTGCGATCGAGCGGATACGTGCATGAGCATGCGGCGAACGCAGCACGTAACCGAACGCCATGCCGGGCAGCACCATGTCGCCGACATAGCGGCCGCCGCCCTTGAGCAGGCGCGGATCCTCGAACCGGGGGACGCTCTGGCCGATCGCAAATTCACCCATCTCAATCCTCGGAGCTGATCGAATACGTGCGGGACTAGAGCATGATCCCAAAAAGTTGCAGACTTTTTGAACAAGATCATGCGACCGAACAAGCGTTATCGCAAAGCTGCGGCACGATGGCCATGGGGTGTCTGCCCGATGTCGAGGCGCAAGGCGGCAAATCTGCGCCAGCATTGTAGGCGCTTCTACCCCGGTCTAGACTGCCAAGTCGCTCAGCGTTGCCGGAGTTTTGCGCCATGGGTTTCGATCGCCACGTCTCTGAATTGCATCGCCTCGCGGCCACCGCCGCCGGCATCGCCGCGGCCGCGCTGACGCTCTCGGCGGCGCACGCCGCCGATGAAAGCAAGGGCAAGAAAGTGCTGTTGCTGGAATCCTTCACGGCGCATCCCTATGTTGCGACCACCGAGAAGGCGTTCCGTGAGCGCGCTCTGTCCCTGGGCATGGACGTGACCATACAGGCCGCCGGCCTCGATGCGGCGCTGCAGGCGCGCCAGGCCGACGACGGCATCGCACGCAAGTTCGATCTGATGGTGATCCAGCCGATCTCCGAGCAGGGGATCGTGCCGGTGCTCACGCGCGCCAAACAGGCCGCAATTCCCGTGATCATCGTCAACAACACGCCCAAGGACGGCACCGAGGAGCTCTACGTCACCTTCGTCGGCCAGGATCAGAACGAGATGGGCCGAATCGCGGGCAGGGCGACGCTGCAAGCGCTCAAGGACAGCGGTCGCGACGGCGGTAAGGTTGCGCTGATTACCGGCGCCCTGCAGCAAGGGCCGGGTCCGCGTCGCGTCGCAGGCTTCAAAGAAGCGGTGGCGGCGAACTCCAAGGTGGAGATAGCGGCCGTGGAGGACGGGCGCTGGGATACTGCGACCAGCGAGCGGCTCGCGGGCCAGCTTTATGCGCGCTTTGCCGCCACCGGCGGCCTCGACGCCGTATACGGCATGGCCGACAACCAGGCGGTTGCTGCGATCAAGGCGGCGGAAGCCGCGGGCATCTCCACGGGCGTCGGGCCGAAGCAACTGATCGTGGTCGGCGGCAACTGCCTGAAGGAAGGTCTTGCCGCCATCGCCGCCGGCAAGATGTACAGCTCGGTCACGCAAATCCCGACCGATCTTGGTCGCCGCACTGCCGAAGTCGCCAACGAGGTGTTCGAGGGCAAGCAACTGCCCAAGGCCGTCCTGCTGCCGGCCGAGCTGATCACCAAGGCCAACTTCGCGCGCTGGGAAGCGCCTTGCACCTATTGAGGGGGCACGCGGTCGGGCAACGCGGTGGCATGGATATTCTCGCGGTTGAGGGGCTGAGCAAGAGCTTTGCCGGCTTGAGCGCGCTGCGCGACGTGTCGTTGTCGCTACGCGCGGGTGAAATCCGCGCCATCTGCGGCGAGAACGGGGCCGGCAAGAGCACTTTCGTCAAATTGCTGATGGGCATTTTCGCGCCCGACGGAGGCACGATCGCGGTCGATGGCGTATGCCATGCAATTCGTGGTCCGCAGCACGCGCAGGCTCTGGGCCTGGGTCTCGTAGCCCAGGAGCTCAGCCTCGCCCCGCGGCTCTCCATTCTCGACAATATCTGGCTGGGCAGCGCCGACGTCCCTGTGTTCCATCGTCGTCGCCACCTGCGCAGCCGCGCGCGTCAGGCGCTCGAAACTCTGGGCGCCGGCTCCTGGGACCTCGATCTGCCGGTAAGCGCGCTCACAATCGGTCAGCAGCAGCTTATCGAGATCGCGCGGCTGCTGGCGCGCAACACGCGGCTGCTGATCCTCGACGAGCCGACCGCGACCCTGAGCGATACAGAGATCGCGCGCATTCTCGGCGTGCTCAAGGTGCTTGCGGCACAGGGGCACGCCATCCTCTATATCAGCCATCGGCTGGGAGAGGTGTTCGACCTATGCGACAGCGTCACCGTGCTGCGCAATGGCGAGCACGTCGCAACCCGGGCGGTCCGCGACATCACGCGCGAGCAGCTGATCGAGCTGATGCTCGGTCGGACGCTCGGCGACATGTATCCGGACCCGTCGTCCCGTTCCGATGCAGGCGATGCGGTCGTGGTCGAGAGTCTCAACGTCGCCGGCGTCGTTCACGACGTATCGCTGGTGGCGCCGCGCGGGAAAATTCTTTGCGTCGCCGGACAGGTCGGGAGTGGAGCCAGTGTGGTGACGCGCTCGCTCGCCGGTTTGGTCCCCGACGCCACCGGGCATGTCACTGTCGACGGCCGGCGGTTGTGGCTCGGCTCGGTCCCGCATTCCGTGGCGCGCGGGGTGCTGTTCCTGTCCGAGGATCGTGCGGCCGAAGGCATCTTCCACCAGCGCAGCGTGCTCGAAAACCTCATGGCTGGAAGTTTTCGCGCATATACGCGCCTTGGCGTTCTGGACTGGCCGCGGCTCGGGCGTGTCGGAAGGCGCCTCGCGGAGCGCGTTGTGGTCGACCGGCGCCGTCTTGCCGGTGCCGCTGCCAAACTCAGCGGCGGCAATCAACAGAAGCTTTTGTTTGGGCGGGCGATCGAACGGTCGCGACCGGGCGTGCTGTTGATGAATGAACCCACGCGGGGCATCGATGTAGGTGCCCGCGCCGACATCTACCGCATCATGCGGGAGTTGTGCGCGCTCGGCTACGCCCTGATCATGACCTCCTCGGAGCTCGAAGAGGTCGTAGGCATGGCCGATATCGTCGTCACCATGTACCGGGGGCGGGTCGTCGCGCGCTACGAGCGCGACGCCATCGCGATGGGGCGCATCCTCGCCGACATCACCCATCCGGCACAGGCTGCGGCGGCATGAGCATCTCGGTCGAGCCGCCGTTGGCGGATCGCGCAGACACGCCGCGCGGGCAGGGCGAGACGCGCGCGCGCGCGATTGAGCGGCGCAACTATGTGGCCATCGTGCGGGCGGCTGTGATCGTGATTCTGGCAGCGGTCGCGCTGACGACACCCGGTTTCCTGTCACAGCCCAGCATGCTCTCGCTGCTGACGACCGTCTCATTCATCGGCTGTGTCGCGATCGGCATGACGCTGATCACCATCAGCGGGAATATCATGTCGTTTGCTCTCGGCGCGTTGGTCGGGGCGACCGCGATGATTTTCGTGCTTGCGGTCAATTGGGGCGGGTTTGCCTTCGGGCTTTTTGCGGCGCTTGCGTTCGCGGGCTTGACCAATGCCCTCCAGGGCGTCCTGGTCGGCGCACTGCGCGCCAATCCGATCATCGTCAGCATTGCAGTGCTGGCGCTGATTTACGGAGTGGCGGAGGCCTTTGCCGCCCACGGCACGATCTATGCAGCGCCGGGGACGAGCTATGGCGGCTTCAAGGGCAAGATCGCCGGCGTGCCGGTCGAGTTCGCCGTGCTTTTGTTCATCACCGCGCTCGCGCAATTCATCCTCTCGTTCACCACGTTCGGACGCAACCTGTTCCTCATCGGATCGAGCTTCCGCGCCGCCGAGGCCGTCGGCGTCCAGACCTGGCGTACGACCACCGGCGCCTATCTTTGGGCCGGGCTGTTCACCGCGCCGGCCGGGATCATGTTGGCGATCCGCTATGACGCCGCCAGCATGAACTACGGTATCGGCTACGAATACGATGCCATCGCTGCCGTGCTGGTCGGCGGCACGATCATCAAGGGCGGCGAGGGGTCGGCGCTACGGACGCTCGCCGGAGCCATGATCATCGGCGTCATTCAGGTGGTGCTGGTACTGCAAGGGCTGCGTACGGAATGGCAGTACCTGATCGCCGGCCTCATCGTGCTCGGCGTCATCGCGCTGCAGACGCAGGGCACGCGGGATTGATGGCCATGAAACGCGTCTTGCGCGATGATCCCCACATCCGGCCGCTGATCATCCTGGCCGCCTGCATCCTCGGCCTCGCGGTGATCGACGCCAAGAGCGTCCTCACCGTCGCCACCGCCGCCTCGGGCTTCGAGACCTTCGCCACCCTCGGGCTGGTGGCGCTCGGGCTCGGTCTCACCATGATGATCCGGGAATTCGATCTTTCCGTCGTCGGAATGTACAGCATGGCCGGCTGCATCGCGGTGATCATGGGTGCTGACAATCCGTGGCTTGGGCTTGCCTGCGCGCTCACAGCGGGCCTGATCGGCGGACTGGCGCAGGGCTGGATCATCGTGCGGCTGCGGCTGGGCTCCGTGGGGGTGACGCTCGGCGGGCTGCTGGTCTTCGCCGGCATCGCCTATGTCGTCACGGAGAATCGCGCCTTGCCGTACGAGAACATGGAGGTGGCACTCGGACTGAACGTGGCTTTCGCCGAAATTTTCTCGCTGCGCAGTCTCGTCACCATCGCGATTTTCGTCGCCGCAGCGCTCGTGATCGGTTTGACGAGATATGGTCGCGACATCATCGCAATCGGCAGCGACCGGCGCGCGGCGATGACTGCCGGCGTCGACGTGGATGCGCTGGTGATCGCGATTTTCGGCTTTTCCGGCTTCTGCGCGGCGCTTTCCGGGCGCGCTCCTGAGCTATAGCCTGGCGTCGGCGTCCCCCGCCGGGCTCTCCGACGTCATCGTCCCCGCCGCGGCGGCAGCCATCCTCGGCGGCGTGTCGCTTGCCGGCGGAACCGGACGGCCTCTTGGTATTGCCATCGGCGTGCTCAGTCTGGCGATGCTGCGCGCCGGCTTCAACGCCGTCGGCGCGCCGCCTTACGTGAACCAGATCGCCATGGGTGGCATCCTCCTGACCGTGGCTGTCCTTGATGCGCCCTATCTCGCGCGCCGCTTGTCCGCGCTCGTGCGCCGGGGAGCGGATTGACCGGCTTGGCGAATGCGCGACAATGCTGTCGAGCACACGGGAAGCGTCGATGCTGGAACGGCTGTCCACCGAGCAGAGCAGCACAAGCGATTGCATCGCCCGCGCGAAGGCGCTTGCACCGTTGATTGCAGCGCATGCGGCGCGCACCGAGCAGGAGCGGGAGATCGCTTCCGAGGTGCTTGCCGCGTTGCACGAGGCCCGGCTGTTCCGCATGCTCATTCCGAAGAGCTGCGGCGGCTGGGAAGCCGATCCGGCGACCTTCATGCAGGCGATCGAGGAACTCGCGAAGGCCGACGCCTCGACCGCCTGGTGCGTCGCCCAGGCTTCGGGCTGCTCGATGGCGGCCGCCTATGTCTCCCCCGCGGTGGCACGCACGATCTTCGGCGCTGCCGACGCGGTCATGGCCTGGGGACCCGTTGGGCCGAACGCCAAGGCTGTCGCAGTCGCCGGCGGCTATCGCGCGTCCGGAGCCTGGAGTTTTGCGAGCGGCCTCAAGCATGCGGCCTGGCTCGGCTGCCACTGCCCCGTGGTCGAGCCGGACGGCAGTCCACGGCTGGCGCCCGACGGCAAGCCCGCGGAGCGCACCATGCTCATCCCGAAGACCAGCGTCAGGATCAACGACATCTGGCGCGTGATCGGTCTCAAGGGCACGGGCAGCGATAACTACGCGATCGATGACCTGTTCGTTCCGGAGGACCATACCTTCACGCGCGAGTCCGCTGCCGACCGGCGGGAATCGGGGCCGCTCTATCGTTTTACGACGTTCCATCTCTATGGAACAGGCTTCGCCGCCATCGCGCTCGGCCTTGCGCGCGCATCGCTCGATGCCTTCGTCGAATTGGCGGCGACCAAAATCCCCAAGACCAAGACATTCGTCCTGCGTGACAATGCGGTCGTGCAGTCGCAGGTGGCGCTCGCTGAGGCAGCGCTTGCATCATCGCGCGCGTATCTGCTGCAGTCCCTGCACGATGCGTGGGACGCCGCCGCTGCCGGCAACAACCTCTCTCTCGCGCAACGCGCCGCACTCAAGCTCGCGGGCACCTACGCGGTCCATCAGGCCAAGGATGTCGTCGACACCGTCTATCACGCCGCCGGCGCAACCGCGATTTTCGAGAGTAACCCGTTCGAGCGCCGCTTCCGTGACGTGCACACCGTGATCCAGCAGGTGCAGGCCCAGTTTGCCAATTTCGAGATGGTCGGGCAGGTGCTGCTCGGCCTGCCCAGTCCGTCGAAGCTGATTTGAGGGCCTCTCAGGTCATCGCCCGCCAAGACATGCGATCCTGTGGTTACCGGTCATGCCGGAAAACCGGGACGCGAACCCGCATGCCCCGCTTGCGCGGGGCATGGCAGCTCGGGACCTGGTCAGCGATGATCAGAAATTCGCTGCCAGCTTGGGCTTGGGCGCCGGCGCCGAGCCCTTCGGCAGGTCGAATTGGCCGCTCGGCAGGCTGTCGAAGAACGCCAGCACTTCCGACGTCTTCACCACGTCGGCGTATTTCGCGTTCATGTCACAGAGGTTGATGGCGTGGCTTGCCTGCGAGCGGTCGAAACAGCCTTCCTCGGCCAGCGCGATGCGGTAGTTGAGGCTGAACGCGTCCAGCACGGTCGCGCGCACGCAGCCTGAGGTGGTCGTGCCGGTGACGATCACGCTGTCGCAGCCGAGCAGCGTGAGGTAGCTCGCCATGTTGGTGCCGAAGAAGCCGGACGGTTTCTGCTTGAGCACCACGATGTCCTGCGGTGCCGGCGCGATCTCGGCAACGATCTCGTTGCCGTCCACATTGGTGGCGGGCTTGGCGACCCTGTCCTCGTCGGAGCGGTCGTTCTTCCAGCTCCAGCTTCCGTTGTCCCAATTGTCCTCGCGTCGCACCCCGGTGGTGTAGATGACCGGGATACCCTGGCTGTGCGCCTTGTCGATCAGCGCCTTGAGATAGGGCATGGCGACCCAGGCGTCCTCGCCGCAGGAATTGCGCCAGCGCTTGATCGATTCCAGGATCGGCATGGGGCGTTCGTCGCAGAACGCGTAGTTGACGTCGATGATGAGCAGTGCGGGCCGCTTGCCGAAACCGCCGCGTGCGCCGTAGCCGGAAGTCCCGAATACCGCTTTGTCGCGCTCGGTGAGGAACTTGTTCCAGATGGGTTCTGACATGGTCTTGCTCTTCCCAGTTTCCCGTTTGCTTTGACTTTGCTCACTTCATCCGTTCACAGGCTCGCCCGCACGCTTTCGACGAAGGTCATGTCGATGATCTCTTCGTATTTCACGTCGGTCTTGAGGATGTTGGCCTCGCGCACGACGGAGCTGCCGGTCGCCCAGGCTTCCTTGGTGATCATGCCGTCCTTGCTCCACATCTCGTCGCGGAACGAGCGATCGAGCGTCGCCTTGAGGTCGTCGAGCGCCATGGTGGGGAACTGTTTCTTGGCGATCTCTGCGGCCTCATTGGGATTGGCGTAGAGGAATTTCAGGCCCTTCACCATTCCCTTGACGAAGCCGCGCACCGTTTCGGGCTCCTTCTGGATGGAATCGAGCCGGACGTTGATGGTGGAATAGGCGTAGGGGCCGAGTTCCTTCGGCACGTTGAAGAACGGCTCGCTCCAGAGGTTTTGGCGGATACCCTGAGTGATCATGGGCTCGGTGCTGTTGCCGATCACGGCTTGTCCGCCTCTGACGGCGGCGGGAACCGCCGAGTTCGGCACCTCGACCAGGGTGACGTCGCGCTTGGCATCGAGTTTCCACTTGGCCAGCAGATATCGCATGATCGAATTCGGTGTTCCGCCGAAGGGGCCAACGGCGATCGACTTCCCCTTGAAATAGGTCGGCCAGTCCCTGTCCTTGGGATCGTGTCCCTTGGCTGCGCACAGATAGACGTTGCCGCGATCGACGCAGTGCACGACCGCGCGCAACTCGGCGCCCTTCGCCTTGGCGAAGGCATTGTGCTCGGGGCCGCCGATGAACGCGAAGGCCTGGCCGGACAACACCGCGTTGGTATGGCCCGAACCAGTCTCGATGGTCACGATCTTCACCGCGATATCGGACTCGGCGAAATAGTTGTTCGCCATGGCGATGTACATCGGCAGATAGCCGGTCGAGTGCACGGGCTCGGCCACTAGCAATTCCTTCGCCGCGGCACGCGCGACGAGCGGCGGGGCTGCGAGCGCAATACCGAGGCCCGCGGTCGACTGCAGGAATCTTCGCCTGTTCATGACGTCCTCACTGTTCGTTGTCATTGCATGTCGCATTATTGCCGCACGCCCTTGCGCAGCACGCTTTCGAGCCACGATACCGCGGCGTACATCACGACCGCGAGGGTCGAGAGCACCAGCACCGCCACCCACACGAGCGCGATATCGTAGGTCTGGCCGGCATAGAGGATGGCGCGGCCAAGGCCGTGCTGGGAGGCGATGAACTCACCGACGATGGCGCCGGTCAAGGCGAGGCCGATATTCACCCGCAGCACCGAGATCACCCACGGCAGGCAGAACGGAACGACGAGCTTGCGGAACACCTGCATCCGCGTGGCGCCCAGGGAATAGAACAGCTTTTCGCCGTCGGGATCGAGCGCTTTCACGCCGGCATAGGCGGTCAAGGTCGAAACCACCAAGGTCAGCGCGGTCGCGACCGCGACCTTGGAGACGAGGCCGATGCCGAACACCAGGATGATCAGCGGCGCCAGCGCGAGCTTCGGGATCGATTCCAGGCAGATGATGTAGGGCTGGACGATGGCCGCGTAGTTGCGCGACCACCAGAACGACAGCCCGAGCAGCGATCCGGCGGTGGTCCCGAGCAGGAATCCGAAGATGGTGGAGCGAAACGTAAAGCTGATGTCGGTCCAGGCATCGCCGGTGGTGAAGAAGATCGCCATGGTGTCGGCGATCGCGCTCGGCTGCGACCAGAAGAAGGCGTCGATCCAGCCGGTACGGGCGCCGATTTCCCACAGCGAAAGCGCACCCACCAGAATCCCGACCTGCGCGGCAACGAGGGCCCAGGTCGGCCAGTCCTTCTGCACCGGCAGGCGGCGTGCCGGCCGTGCCGGAGCGGGCGCGGCGGTCGGATTTGGTTCCCGATCGAGGCTTGCGATCGCGCCAACGGTGCGGGTGTCCTGAACGGTCATTCTGGCGTTCCTCGCCGCAGACTAGGCTGCCTGGTTCACGGGTTCGGAAGCCACCGGATTGACGGTGAGCAGCTCCAGGCAGCGTTCCTTGATGACGATGAATTCCGGCGTGAGCGCGCTGGTGCGCAGGCGAGGTCGTGCAAGTGGCACCGGTATGGTCGCGAGGAGGCGGCCCGGCCGCGTGCCCATGACGTGGACTTCGTCAGATAGATAGATCGCCTCCTCGACGTCGTGGGTGACGAACAGCACGGTCTTGTGGAAGTCGCTCCAGAGTTGCATCAGCCATTCCTGCATCTGGAGCTTGGTCTGGGCGTCGAGCGCCCCGAACGGCTCGTCCAGCAGAATGACGTCGGTGTCGAACAACAGAGTGCGCAACAACGCCGCGCGCTGGCGCATCCCGCCGGACAGCGCGTTGGGATAGAGGTATTCGAAGCCGGACAGTCCGTAACGATGCAGCAGCGGCAGTGCCCGCTCGCGGGCGGTACGCAGCGGCACGCCCTGGATCTCCATGCCAAGGATGACGTTATCGAGCACCGTGCGCCACGGAAGCAGCAGGTCCTTCTGCAGCATATAGCCGACGCGGCCGATGGTCGCGGTAGCGTCGATGCCGTCGATGCGCACCCGGCCGCCGCTCGGCTCGAGCAATCCGGCGATGATGTTGAAAATGGTGCTCTTGCCGCAGCCGGACGGCCCGATCAGGCTGACGAAGCGGCCCTGCGGAATCGCCAGGGTGACCGGTGCCAGTGCATCAAAAACGCCGGTCGGCGTCTTGAAAGTCATGCTGACATTGTCAACGCAAAGCTTCGGGGCCGAGGACGACATGCGTACTCCCGCGGATCGTGCCGATGCACGGAATTTCCCCAGAACCCCCGCACTATATGGCAAAAGCCATGCCAGCGACTACCGCTGTTTATGGGATGTAAACGCGAGTTCAGAGTTCCGAAGCGCCATCCGATGGCGGCAAATTATTCCGGCTGCATAAACTTTCGGCAGGCGCGTCGCGACACTGGACCGATCGTGCGTGCGCCGTCATTTCGCTTCGGCATTGGCAGCCTTGAGAATGGGAGACCAGCGGGCTATCTCGCTCCGCACGAAGCTGTCGAACTTCGCCGGCGTGCGTTCGTTTTTGCCGGGCAGCGATCCGCCGAGCTCCGCCAACCGCGTTTTGACGGAGGGATCGTCGAGCGCCTGGTCGAGGGCGGTGGCGAGCCTGTCGATGATTTCCTTCGGCGTGCCCTTGGGCGCGAAAATTCCGGCCCAGATGCTCATCTGATAGTTGATGCCGGCTTCTTTCGCGGTCGGCACATCGGGCAGCGCCGACAAGCGCTCGCTCGCGGAAACGCCGTATGCCTTGATTGCCCCGCCCGCGATCTGCGGGGCGACGCTGACCGCCTGCTCGCAGAAGAAATCGACGTGCCCGCCGATGAGGTCGTTGAGCGCCGGGCCGGTGCCGCGGTAGGCCACGAGGCTCGGCTTGACGCCCGCTTCGGAGGTGAAAAGCAGGCACGCCATGTGCGACGACGCGCCAATCCCGCCATGCGCCTGCTTGACGCGATCGCCATTCGCTTTCAGGTAGGCCAGGAACTCGCTCAGGTCCTTGGCGGGGAAGTCCTTTCTGGCGACGATGACCGCCGGCGCGTGTGCGGTGAAGCCGATCGGCTCGAAGTCGCGCTCGGAGTCATACTTCACGTTGGGCGTAAGCACCGGTGCCGAGACATGGGAGCCCATGCTGCCCGCCAGCAGCGTGTAGCCGTCGGGCGGCGCGCTGGCGACACGCGCGCTGCCGATCGTGCCGCCGGCACCGCCGACATTCTCGATGACCATGGATTGTCCGAGGACTTTTCCCATCTGCTCGGTGACGATGCGCGCGACCACATCGCTCGGACCGCCGGCAGGGAAGGGCACGATCACGGTGATGGGCCGCGACGGATAGGTCTGCGCCAGCGCACCGAGCGGTGCGGCAAAGAGCGCAGCGACCGCGCAGCAGAAGAGTCCCCTCAACGCTCTCGCACACCACATGACATGATCCTCCCTGGTCGACTTTTTCGATCGCCGATCTTCTGGCGCGATGTCCGGCTTGGTGCCGATCGTCGCGCGTCAGGCGCGCGAACAACTCCCCGCGACTTACCAAAATGGTGAGTCGGAGCCCTATTCCGCCGCCACCTTGTGCGCGGCCGACACGCCGCGTGCCTTCACCACCACCTTGATCGCGTCCTCGACGCGGTCCTTGGCGTAGCGGATCGCGGTCGGCAGGTCGTCGAGCGGGAAGGTGTGGGTGTGGATCTTGGTGGCGTCGAACCGCTTCTGGGTCATGAAGGCTTCAGCACGATGGGTCGCGCTCTTGCCTTCGCCGCGGATACCGTAGACGTAGATGTTGTTCCGCACGATGTGGGCGACATCGACCGGTGTCTCCTCGTGCGGGAAGGCCGCGAGGCAGACCTTGCCGCCGCGGTTGACCATGCGAATGGCCTCGTTGACGGCATTGGGCGCACCAGAACATTCCACGACGTAGTCGACGCCTTTGCCGCCGTTGAGCCGGCGCACGGCTTCGACCGCGTCTTCCTTGCGCACGTTGACGACGTGATCGGCACCTAGCTCAAGCCCGATTTTCAGGCGGTTGTCGCGCGTGCCGGTAAGAATGACGGGGTGGGCGCCCATCGCTTTCGCCACCGCAACGCCGAGGAGTCCGATCGGACCGGGTCCGGTGACCACGACGCTCTCGCCCGCCACCAGCCCGCCGAGCTCGGTGAGCCCATACATCGCGGTGCCGGCGGTGACGACCAACGTCGCCTCTTCGTCCGACATCTCGTCCGGAATGGCGACGAGTGTGTTGATGTTGTTGACCTGGTATTCGCAGAAGCCGCCGTCGGTCGTAAAGCCGTTGGCGCGATGACCCTTGTCGACGTCGCCGTAGTTGAGCCCGTAGTTGTGACAGGCGGTGTACATGCCCTCGCGACAGCGCTTGCACTGGCCGCAGCCCGCATGAATCTCGACGGTCACGCGCTGGCCAATCTTGTACTCGTCGACACCCGGCCCGAGCGCGACCACCGTGCCCATGTATTCATGCCCGGGGGTGAAGTTCTTGTTGTGCGGCATGCCGCCGAGGATCGATGCCGGCGGCCCATGATAGATGATCTCGAGATCGGTGGCGCAGATCGCGACCGCGTCGATGCGCACCAGCACCTCGGCCTTTTTCGGAACCGGCACCGGCTTGCTCCGCAGCGTGAGCTGGCCGGGGTCACCCAGCACCCACGCCTTCATGCTGTCGGGGATCGGATGATCCGTGCTCGTTTTCACTCCGGGCGGCGCGTACATCAGATCATCCTCTCGGCGGGGGCGGAAATGGCTTGCGAGACTAGTGGATGTCCCCGTGATATTCGAGGGGTATAATTGCCGCAAACCGGGGCCAACCCGGCCGCAACAAGAGACCCGAGGAACATGGCCGATCACGCCGACCAGCCGATCATGATCAGGGATTGCCGTATCCGTCTCATGCGCGGCGGAACTGGAGCTCCGCTTCTCTTTTTGCATGGCGGGGGCGGCATCGGAATCTGGCTTCCCTGCATGGCGCAGCTCGCGAAGACGTTCGACGTCATCGCCCCCGAGCATCCCGGTTTCGGCGACTCCGATACGCCGCCGTGGCTCGATACCATCGGCGACCTCGCCAATTTCTATCTCGATTTCCTCGACCAGCTCGACCTTCGCGGCGTCCATCTGGTCGGCAGCTCGCTGGGCGGCTGGGTCGCCGCGGAACTTGCGGTGCGCAATGCCACGCGCCTCGCGTCGCTCACGCTCGTCGGTGCCGCCGGCATTCACGTCAAGGACGTCGAGCAGGTCGATACCTTCCTGAGCAATGACGAGCAGCGCATCCGCGACCTGTTCCACGATCAGGAGCTCGCAGAGGCCGTGATCGCGGGATCGGAACGGCCGGAGCTGGAAGATGCCGCGCTCAAGAACCGGATGACCACCGCGAAGCTCTCGTGGCAGCCACGCAACTACGATCCCCATTTGCGCAAATGGCTGCATCGCATCAAGGTCCCGACGCTGCTGGTCTGGGGAGATCAAGATCGGCTGTTTCCCAAGGAGTATGCGTTGGCCTACCAGCGGCTGATTCCGGGCTCGAAGCTCAGCATCATCCCGCACTGCGGACATCTCCCGCACGTCGAGAAGGGGGATGAATTCGCCGCCGAGCTCGCCACGTTCATCGGTGCAATGAGGATCGCAGCATGAAGATCTTCAATTTCCATCTCATGCCCTACCGGCACGCCGATCTCGATGCGATCGGAAAGAACGGCTCGGCCTGGGTCACGTTCTCAAACCGTCACTACGATCCCCAAAAGGGCGCCGAGCTCTATCACGACTATCTCGACCAGATGGAATTCGCCGATCGGCTCGGCTTCGACGGCGTATGCCTCAACGAGCATCACCAGACCGCTTACGGGATGATGCCGATTCCCGGTGTTCTCGCCGGTGCACTGGCGCGCAGCGTTAAGCGCGCCAAGCTCGCCGTTCTCGGCCGCGCACTGCCGTTACTCAACAATCCGCTCATGATCGCGGAAGAATACGCGATCCTCGATAATCTCACGCGCGGGCGATTGATCGCCGGATTCGTGCGCGGCATCGGCGCCGAATATCATGCCATGGGCATCAATCCGGCCTACTCGCAGGAGCGCTACGCCGAAGCGCACGAACTGATCGTGCGGGCCTGGACAGAGCCGGGCCCGTTCCCCTACGTCGGCAAGCACTATCAGTTCAAATACGTCAATCCCTGGCCACGGCCGTACCAGCAGCCGCACCCGCCGATCTGGATCCCGTCGCAAGGCTCCGGCTCGACCATCCGCTGGGCGGCGCGCATGCGCTACACCTATTGCCAGACGCTGAGCCCGATCGCGGCGGTGGCGCGCTTCTTCCAGATGTATCGCGAGGAGGCGGACAAGGCAGGCTATCAGGCCACGCCCGACCAGCTCGCCTGGTCGAACACGATCTATGTCGCCGAGACCGACGAAAAGGCGGTGCGAGAGGCGCGTCCGCATCTCGAAGCATTGATGAACTATTTCCTGAAAATGCCGACCGAGATGCTGCTGCCACCGGGCTACACCGACGCTGCTTCGATGAAGCGGGTGCGCGCGGCCAAGATTACGGGCAAGCCGCAGTCGATCGAAGATGTCATCAAGGCTGGCGTCGTAATCGTCGGCAGCCCCAACACTGTGCGCGAGAAGCTCGCCGAATATCAGGACCTCGCCGGGTTCAACACCTCGCTGACCAAGACCCAGTTCGGCACGCTGCCGAACGACATGACGCGCGCGAACATGACGGCGATCGCGGAGGAGGTTCTGCCGCATTTCCGCGACCGCCTGCCGCAGGGCGCGCGCCGCGAAGCGGCGGAGTGAACGGGTTGGTGTCGTCCGCGCGAGCGGGCGATCCAGCATTCACCGAATGATTTGGCGGATGCGATCGCGCTTCGCCTTCGCGGGGCGTGACGGTTCGAGGGTGCGATGGCCCCGAAGAAGACGCATCGGAAGGACGTTCTGATGCAGGTTGCAACCAGGCTCGCGATGCTCTGCGCGGCTGTTGTCATGGTCCCGGTCGCCGCTCCCGCCGTCGCGCAGGATTATCCGGTCAAGGAGATCACCGCGGTCTGCCCCTTCGCCGCCGGTACCGGCGCCGATATCACGGTGCGCTATTTCAGCAGCAAGCTCAGCGAGGTTCTCGGCAAGCCGGTCATCGTGCTCAACAAGGCGGGCGCAACCGGCAACATCGCGAGCGAGACCGTCGCCAAGGCCAAGCCCGATGGCTACACCATCTCGATCACGCCCGCGAGCTCCACCATGGCCGCGGCGCCACCTCTATAAAAAGCTGCCATTCGATCCGGTGAAGGACTTCACGCCGGTGACGACGCTGGCGAGCCTGCCGTTCGTGCTCATTGTCGACGCCAAGAAGCCGATCCATTCCGTTGCCGATCTGATCACGCATCTCAAGGGACGCGACCAAGATCGATGCCAAGCGCGTGGCCTACCGGAACATCGCCGATTCCGTGAACGACATGATCAACGGCCACACGGATTTCACGTTCACCGACGCAACCTGGGTGGTGGAGCAGGCGAAAGCCGGCCGCATCCGTGCGCTCGCGGTGACCTCGACCAAGCGGTCGTCGGTGCTGCCGGACGTACCCACTCTGGCAGAAGCGGGGTACCCCGGCATCGAGCTCACTCCGTGGTGGGGCGTGTTCCTGCCGGCGGGCGCGCCGCAGCCCGTTGTCGACAAGCTCGTCGCGTCCTTCGACCGCATCCTGGCGATGCCTGAGACAACGGACTTTCTCACCCGCTTTGCCAACGAGCCGATGCCGGGAACGCCGGAGACACTGCGCGCGCTGCTGGCGCACGAGATCAAGCGCTGGGGTGAGCTGGTGGCGCTGGCCAGGATCGAGCCGCAGTAGCGCGGCCAACGACGACTAGTCGATCTTGACCCCGGACGCCTTGACCACTTCGCCCCACCGCACGCGTTCGGCCGCGGTATAGGCGGCGAAGTCGTCCGGGCTCGAAGGCGCGGGCTCGGCGCCGACCTTCTTGAGCGCTGCGATCACTTCCGGCAGTTCCCACACGCGCTTCACCTCCGCCGCGATCTTGTCGACGATGGGGCGCGGCGTGCCCGCGGGGGCAAACAGCCCCTGCCAGGCTGTCGCTTCATAGCCGCTGAGGGTCTCGCTGATGGTCGGCAGATCGGGCGCGGTTGTGCTGCGCTGCGGTGTAGTTACGGCGAGCGCGCGCACGTTCCCCGCCTCGGCAAACGGCCAGGTCGTGGTCATGCTGTCGATGGCCAGGTCGATATTGCCTCCGAGCATGCTGTTGACGACCTCTCCCGTGCTGCGGAACGGAATATGCGTCATCTTCGTCTTGCTCGCGAGCTCGAACATCACGGACGAAAGATGCGACGACGTGCCGTTGCCGGACGAGCCGTAGTTGAGCTTGCCTTCGTTCTCCTTGAGATACGCGATGAGCTCCGGCACCGTTCTGACCGGAAGCTTGGGACTGACGAACAACAGGTTCGGGAACCGGACCAAAAGCGATATCGGCTGCAGATCGCGCGCGACGTCGAAATTGAGTTTGGTGTAGAGGAAAGCGTTGATGGCGATCGAGCTGACGGTGCCGACCAGCAGCGTGTAGCCGTCGGCAGGCGCCTTGGCCACCACGCCGGTGCCGATGCTGCCACCCGCCCCCGACTTGTTGTCCACGAGGAACGGAACGCCGAATTTCGCCTGCATATGCTGTTGCAGGATGCGTGCGAGCAGATCCGCGGAGCCGCCGGCGGCGAACGGCACCACGATGGTCACCTGCCGCTGCGGCCAGTCCTGGGCCTGAGCCGGCGCCGCCATGGCAAGCACGGCGGCAAGGGCGAGAACACCACGCATGTGCAACCTCCAGCTTCTTCCGGGGCGGGCGCTTCCACGTCTCGGTTGACGCCGGATCAAGCAAATCGGATGCCAGCGGCAGCCAAGCGGTCATACGGCCTTCAGGTGGGCATCGCGCTTCTTGTACAGGTCCTCGTCGGCATAGCCCATGGTTTCCGGCTTGGCGCGCCCGATCATGACCTGGAAATAGACCGGCGCGAGGCTGTCGTTCTGATAGCCGTGGATGACGCCGGCGGGACAGGAGATGCATTCCCACGGACCGAGCCGGGTGGTGATGCGCTTGCCGCTCTCGTCTTCGACGAAGACGTCGAGGAAACCCTGCAGCACGAAGAAGCATTCCTCGACCTCGTGGGTGTGCGCGGCGTTGCCCTGTCCCGGCTCCACATACATGATCGACAAGGTGAAGTTCTTCGCCGGAATCACGGTCGGATCGGCGTGCTTGCCGGAGCCGCCGGCGCCGATGAAGCGGTGTTGCGCGCGCTTGTAACCCTCGATCTTGGCGTCCTCGAACGCGGCCCAGTCCGGCGTCTTCTCGCGAAAGCGCCCGACGAACTTCTGCATGATGTCCTCGATCGGAACGTCGACCAGTTCCGGCGGACGCGGATGGCGTGCAACGCTCATGGCGAACTCCTGTGAAACGGGATTGCTGGAGTCGAATTTAGGCTTCGCTGGCGCGGCTCGTCAACGACGCGGGGGGCGGCGTCCTACCGCACTCACTCGACTGCGCGGCGCTGACCCGCCTGCACCAGCTCCCAGATGTAGGTCGGCGTGAGCGGAAGCTCGCGCGGCTCGACGCCGAACGCGCTTAACGCGTTGGCAACCGCATTGGCCATGGTGCCGCCGGCCGCGATGATGCCGCCCTCGCCGGCGCCCTTGGCGCCCAGGGGATTGATGGGCGAGGGGTGATCCTCCAGCACGACGGCGCGGATATTCGGAAAATCGCTGGCGGTGGGGATGAGATAATCGGCGAGCGAGCCGGTCAGGAGCTGGCCCTGCTGATCGTAGACCAGATGCTCCATCATGGCGCCGCCCAGGCCCTGCACCGCCGAGCCGATGGCCTGCCCGTGCAAGGTCAGCGGATTGATCGCGCGCCCGCAGTCCTCGACGATCACGTAGTCGATGAGTTCGACATGGCCGAGTTTGGGATCGACCGCCACATGGGCGGCATGGGCGCCGTAGGTATAGGTGTGCTTCTTGTTGAGGAAGGCGCCCTCGGCCGCGATGCCTGCGCTGGACAGCCCTTTCAACGGTATCGACTTGCCACCTGGCCCGACCGCCGTATTGCCGTCCACGATCTGCACTTGCGACGGCTCGCAGCCCAGGCGCTGCGCCGCCGCCGCGCGGATCAACTCATGCAGCTTGCCGACGGCATCGAGTATCGCCGAGCCGCCCATCACGATCGAGCGCGAGTGATAGGCGCCATAACCGTCACTCACATAGGAGGTGGTGCCGTGGAAGACGCCGCGGATGCAATCCATAGGCACTTCGAGCGCGTCGCCGGCGATCTGCGCGAAGGCGGTTTCGAGCCCCTGTCCGATGCCGGATGATCCGACATAGACCGAATAGTCGCCTTCCGGCTCGAGCACGATGCGCGCGCTTTCCTTGGGTCCGGCGGCGCCGCCCTCGATGAAGCAGCCGACCGCGAGGCCATGATAGCGCCCGTCGATCAGCTTGCCCTGGAGCTTGGACTTTTCCTTCCATTTGATCTCGTCGAGGCAACGATCGAGCGTGGCGTGATAGTCGCCGCTGTCGAACTCGTCCTTGCTCTCGAATGGTGTGATGGTGGCGATGGGATACGGCATCTCCTGCAGCGAAACGAGATTGCGGCGGCGAAACTCGACGCGGTCGAGGCCTAGATCCTGCGCCACCATGTCGAAGAACCGCTCGCGGAAGAAATCGGTCTCGAAGCGCCCGGGTCCGCGATACGTGCCGACCGGGGTCTTGTTGGTCAGCTGCAGCGCCACGTCGATGTCGATGTGGGGAATGCGATAGGGGCCGGACATGAACTGGGCGACGTTGCGCGCCCCCACGGCGCCGTTGGTGCGCATATAGGCGCCCACGTCGACATAGGCGTGCCCGCGCAATCCCAGGATTGTTCCCTCGCGCGTGCAGGCGATCTCCACGTCGCATTCCGCCTGCCGCGCATGGTTGACGCACATCAGGTGCTCGCGGCGGTCTTCCGTCCATTTCACCGGCCGCCCGCTGTGGCGGGCCGCAAACGGGATGAGGAAATCTTCGGGATAGAACTCGCCGCGCGCGCCAAAGCCACCGCCAACGTCGTTCTCCACGATCTCGATCGCGCTTTCCGCCAGCCCCATCTGCTTCGCCAAGGTGCGGCGGTTGAAGAACAGCACCTTGGCGCCGCCGGAAACGGTCAGGTGCCCGCGCGCCGCGTCCCATTCCACCAGCAGTCCGCGCGGCTCCATCGGCAGCGCCATGTGGCGCTGGGTGCGGAAGCTCTCGCGGCGGACATAGGGCGCGTTGTCGAACGCTGCGGCGGCATTGCCACGCACCGCGTGGAACTTGATAGCGCGATTGGTGCCCTGATCCTCGAACAACAGCGAAGCATTTCTCTCCGAGGCGTGACGGTCGGGGACCGCCGGCAGCGATTCGATGTCAACCTCGATCAGCCCGAGCGCATCTTCAGCGATGCCGGCGGTGTCGGCGAGTACCAGCGCGAGCGCCTCGCCGACATAGCGCACCTTGGTCGATGCCATCACCGGCTGACCGAACGGCTCGAACTCGGGCAGTGGCTGCAGCCGCATGGGGACGCGCGGCACCGGCTCGCCGATATCCTTGGCCGTGAGCACGCTTTGCACGCCGGGGAGCGCGAGCGCGGCGGACACGTCGATGGAGCGAATGCGGCCATGAGCCACCGAGCTGCGCAGGATCGCCGCGTGCAGTGTATCCTTGCGCGCGAGATCGTCGACATATTCCCCACGTCCGCGCAGAAAACGCAGATCTTCCCTGCGTTCGATGGGGCTGCCGATGAGCGAGTTGACCGTTCTCATCGGCGCTCTCATGGGCGTTCTCTTGGGCGCTCTCCGACCCGACCGCCGGCACCCGGCTTGGCCCCGCCCTGCTGGCGATAGGCAGCGCGTGCGTCGAGCACGGCCTCGACGATGGAGATATAGCCGGTGCAGCGGCAGAGATTGCCGGAGAGCACCTCGCGCACCCGCGCGGCGTCGCAGTCGGGTTCCTCGCTCAACAGCGCGTGTGCAGTCGTGATCATGCCTGGCGTGCAGAAGCCGCATTGCAGTGCATGATGCTTGCGAAAGGATTTTTGCAGCGGGGTGAGATCGGCGTCGTTGGAGAGCCCTTCCACGGTCACGACCTCGGTACCCTCGGCCTGCACCGCGAGCATCAGGCAAGACCGCACGGCGGCGCCGTCCACGAGGATGGTGCAGGCGCCGCACACCCCGTGCTCGCAGCCGACGTGGGTGCCGGTCAGCCGCAGGTGGTGGCGCAGGCAATCCGCCAGCGTCAGCCGCGGCTCGACCTCCACCTCGACCTGTTCACCGTTGACCTGAAATCGCACTGGCATGGTGAACCGCGGCTATGGGACGGACTTGGCTGCGCTGATGAGGGCGCGTTCGACCATCGTTCCGACCAGTGCGCGGCGGTATGCGGCGCTGGCATGTATGTCGTCCTGCGGGTCGACGGCGGCGCTCGCCGCAGCTTCGGCCTTGGCGATGGTCGCTTCGTCGATGGACTGCCCGTTGATAACGCTTTCTACTGCGTCGAGACGCAGCGGCCGGTCGCCGACGCCGATGGCGCCGACGTGAGCGTTGCAGGCGCGGCCTCGCGCGTCTTGATCGTAGAAAACTGCGGCGGCCGCCATCGCAAAGTCGCCGCGGCGACGGGCGAATTCCTGGAAGCCCCAGCGTCGGCCCTTCGGCCAGAGGGGCAGGCGGACCTCCACGATGATCTCGTCGGGCGCCAGCGCGGTCGTGAGCGCTCCCTGAAAGAAATCGGCCGCCTGGTAGACGCGGGTTCCGGACTTGCCGACAACGGCGATTTCCGCGTCGCAGGTTATCGCGATCCCGGGCATTTCCGCCGCCGGATCGGCGTGCGCGATGCTGCCGCCCACGGTGCCGCGATTGCGGATCTGATAATGCGCGACATGGGCGATCGCGGCCTTGAGCAGCGGATGCGCCGCATCCAGCCGCGCGTCGTCCTCGATATCGCGCCAGCGCACCATGGCGCCGAGCGTGACGCCGTGCTCCGAGATCCTGATCTCGCGCAGGTCGGCGAGCTTGCGAAGATCGACCAGCAGCGTGGGCTGCGCCAGGCGGAAGGCGAGCATTGGTACGAGGCTCTGGCCGCCTGCGATTGCCTTGGCGTCGTCGCGCGAGGCCAGCAGTTGCACCGCTTCCGGTAGCGTCGCCGGGCACGCATAGTCGAAGGGCGGCAGCTTCATGACCCGGACGCATCCTTCGCAGTGCACGCAGCGAACGCGAGGCAGGACCGGGTACCTATCATCGGACGAAAGGACCGGTCAACGTGGGCGGCGGAAGGCCTGCGGGGTTGATTGGTGCGACCCGAGAACCGACCATTTCCGCGCGCCATCGCCCTGCGTAAGCCGACCCGCGGTCCGCCCTCCCCGAACTGGACCACGCCACCGGCGTTGATGGTATAGGGTCGGGCTGTCGATTGTTCTCAGCCATCATCGAGCATATCGGAAAGATCATGTTTTATCGGGTTTCGGGGCGCCATGCCGCGTAGGTTTGCCTGGGCTTCGCTACCGGACGACGAGCTCCTGCAGCTTCGCCTCAAGGACCTCAAGGTCTCCCTCGGAGGGACCTGGCTCGAGGGCTGCCTGGAGGACCTCTATGACGAGCTCGCGCAACGGGGGCTGCGGATCCGGCCGCATGCCTGGATATCGAACGAATGGTTCAGCCCCGACGATACGCCTGGCATCGCGATCCCCTTCTATCTGGCGCATCCCCGCCTGATGCGGCTCGAGCGCAAGATGATCATCGATGTCGAAGGCGGGACGGTGCCGGAGTGCATGCGCATTCTGCGCCACGAAGCCGGTCACGTGGTGCAGGTGTCCTACCAGTTGCATCGCCGCCGGCGGTGGCAGGAGCTCTTTGGCCGGTCGTCGACCCGCTACCCGACATACTATCGGCCGAATCCCGCCAGCCGGCGTTACGTCTATCATCTGCCCCTGTGGTACGCGCAGAGTCACCCGGACGAGGACTTTGCCGAGACATTTGCGGTATGGCTGACGCCCCGCTCGAACTGGCGTAAGCGCTATGCCGGCTGGCCGGCGCTCAAGAAGCTGGAATATGTCGACGAGCTGATGGCGGAGATTGCCGCGGAGAAGCCGGTGCTCACGCGCCGGCTGCGTGTCGACCCGCTGAGCCGCCTCACCCAGACGCTGGCCGAGCACTACGAAAAGAAACGCGCCCACTACGCGATCGACTATCCCAAGATCTACGACCGGGACCTCCGTCGCATCTTCTCCGCCGATCCGAAGCATCGCCGCTCGCCGGCAGCTTCCGCGTTTCTTCGGCGCAACCGCGCCCACATTCGGCAAATCGTTTCCAAGTGGACAGGCGAGTATCAGCTGACGCTGGACGCCGTTTTCGATGATATGATCGGCCGCTGCCGCGAGCTGAAGCTGCGTGCAGTCGGCTCCGAGCGGCAGCTGAGGATGGAATTCATTGTCTTGTTGACGGCGAAGACCGTGCACTCGCTCTACAGTCCGTCGCGCCGACAATGGCTCGCGCTATGAAGCGCCTTCGTGTCCTGGTGCTGCTGCATCCCGACCTGGTCCCCCCGGACTCACTCAAGGGGCACAGCGAGCAGGAAATCAACGAGTGGAAGACCGAATACGACGTCGTGAGCACGCTGCGCGCCGCCGGCCACGAGGTCAGGCCGCTGGGCGTGGAGAACGAGCTCAAGCCGATCCGTGATGCGATCGAAGAATGGAAGCCAGACGTTGTCTTCAATCTGCTCGAGCAGTTTCACGGCGAAGCCGTGTATGACCAGAACGTCGCAAGCTATCTCGAGCTGCTGCGGGTTCCCTATACCGGCTGCAATCCGCGCGGGCTGATGCTGGCGCGCGGCAAGGACCTGTCCAAGAAGCTTCTGATCTATCACCGCATCCCGTTGCCGGCGTTCGCGGTGTTCCCGCTGCGGCGTAGAATCCGCCGCCCGGCGCGGCTTGCGCTCCCGCTCATCGTCAAGAGCCTGAGCGAGGACGGCTCCTACGGCATCGCGCAGGCGTCCGTGGTCGACAGCGATGAGAAGCTTGTCGAGCGCGTGGCCTTCATCCACGAACGGATCGGTACCGCCGCGATTGCCGAGCAATATATCGAGGGTCGCGAGCTCTATGTCGGCGTGCTCGGCAATGACCGGCTTCGCGTCTTTCCGGTCTGGGAGCTCGATTTCGGCACCATGCCGTCGGGCGCGCGCACCATCGCGACCGAGAAGGTGAAGCACGACCTCGAATACCAGCAGCGTCACGACATCAATGTCGGACCCGCCAAGGACCTCTCGCCGCAACTGGTCGCGGCGATCAAGCGCGCTGCCAAGCGCATCTATCGCACGTTGGAGCTCGAAGGCTACGCCCGCATCGACTTCCGCCTCGCCCCCGACGGCATCCCCTATTACATCGAAGCCAATCCCAATCCCGAGATTGCCAAGATCGAAGAGTTCGCCTCCGCGGCCAAGCACGACGGGCTCGAATATCCCGATCTGATCCAACGCATCGTGGCGCTGGGGATCAGTCGGGCAGGGCGGACGGGAGAGTAAGTGCGGACCGTCGTCGTTCGTAGGTTGGGTTAGCGCGGCTCGGAATCGCGGATTCTCGCTCGGTCCATCATCCGCGCGTAACCCAACGTCTTCAGTGATGGAATGTTGGGCTACGCGCGGAGCCCGGCCATGGCTGGAAGCGAGGGCGCGCGGACCGCGCTAACCCCAACCTACGCCGCGATTACGGCCGCGGTTGCGTGCGCGCCGCATCGATCAGCTCCCACACCCGCGGCGGCGACAGCGGCAGCTCCCGCGGTTCGACGCCGAGCGAGGCGAGCGCGGCGGCGACCGCATTGGCGATCACGCCGCCGACCGGAATGATGCCGCCTTCGCCCGCACCCTTGGCGCCGAGCGGATTGGTTGGCGACGGCTTGTCTTCGAGCGCGACCGCGCGGATGTTGGGAAAGTCGCTGGCGGTCGGCAGCAGATAGTCCGCCAACGAGCCTGTCAACAGTTGCCCGTCCTGGTCGTAGACGAAGTGTTCCAGGAAGGCGCCGCCCAGCCCCTGCACGATCGCGCCCACCGCCTGCCCGTGCAGAGTCAGCGGGTTGATGATGCGCCCGACGTCCTCGACTGCGACGTAGTCGAGGAGCTCGACGCGGCCGGTCTTGGGATCGACGGCGACATGCGCAGCGTGCGCGCCGTAACTATAGGTGCGCCGGTTGCTGGCATAGGTGGCTTCCGCCGACATGCCGGCAAAGGCCGCGAGCGGAAGCGAGCGCCCGTCGGATGCCAGTGCCGTGCCGGCGTCAATCTCGACGTCCTCGGCCGCGCAGCTCCATTGCTTGGCCGCCGCGCTCCGCACGGCGGCGCGCAACTCCTTCGCCGCCGCGACAATGGCGTTGCCGCCCATGACCACCGAGCGCGAGCTGTAGGAGCCATAGCCGTCGACGACATGATCGGTCGATCCGTGGAATACGCCGGCGATGTCGTCCATGGGGATTTCAAGCGCGTCTGCCGCGATCTGTGCGCAAACCGTCTCGAGTCCCTGGCCGATGGAGGATGAGCCGACATAGACCGAGACCTTGCCGTCCGCTTCGACGACGAGGCGCGCGCTCTCTTTCGGACCGGAGGCGCCACCTTCGAGGTAGCAGCCGACGGCGGTGCCGCGGTAGCGGCCGTCGATCAGCTTGCCCTGCAGCGCGGCCTTCGTGCCCCAATCGATTTCCTCAAGGCAACGCGCGAGGGTCACCGCATAGTCGCCGCTGTCGGTTTCCGTTCCGATATGCAGAGGCTCGACGGTGGCGAGCCGGTACGGCATTTCGGCTTCCGTAATCAGATTGCGCCGACGAAACACCACGCGGTCAAGGCCGAGTTCGCCCGCCGCGATGTCGAACAGCCGCTCGCGGAAAAAGTCGGCTTCGTAGCGCCCCGGCCCGCGATAGGTGCCCGATGGCGTCTTGTTGGTCATCATCAGCGACACGTCGATGCGGACATGGGGAATGCGGTACGGCCCGGTGAGGACCTGCGCGATGTTGCGCGCGGCGGTCGGCCCGTTGGTGCGGATATAGGCGCCCTGGTCGGTGAAGGCGTGTCCGCGCAGTGCCCGGATGGTGCCGTCCCGGTCGCAGGCGATTTCCAGCTCGCAATCGGCGTTACGGGCGTGGTTGGTGGCGGTGAGATGCTCGCGGCGATCCTCGATCCATTTGACCGGCCGGCCGGTAAGGCGCGCCGCGAACGGAATGAGGAAATCCTCAGGGTAGAACTCGCCACGCGCGCCGAAGCCGCCGCCGACGTCGTTCTCGACCATGCGAATCGAGGTTGCCGGCAGATCCATCTGTTTCGCGAGGACGCGCCGGTTGAGGAAGGCGACCTTGGCCGCACCGTAGACCGTCAATCGGCCGCCCGCGGCGTCCCATCTCGCCAGCAGCCCGCGCGGCTCCAGCGGCACCGCGCCGTGGCGCTGCACCGAGAACCGCTCGCGCCGGACATAGGGCGCGTCCGCGAAAGCCGCATCGGCGTCGCCGCGCACGCCTGAAAGCGTGAGCGCGAGATTGCCACCCACCGCCTCGAACAGCAGCACGTCGTTTCTGCTGGCGCCGGCGCTGTCCACCACCGCGGGCAGAGACTCGATGTCGAGGACGATCGCCTCGAGCGCATCCTCGGCGGCGGCCGCGCTTGCGGCCAGCACGACAGCGACGGGCTCGCCGACATAGCGGACCTTGCCGTGGGCGATGACGGGCTGCTCGAACGGCGCGAATGCGGGCGAGGATTCCTGCCGCAGCGGAATGGTCGGGATCGCGCCGCCAAGCACAGCGCCGATGTCGGCCGCGGTGAGAACGGCGTGCACGCCAGGCCGGGCCCGCGCAGCAGTGGTGTCGAGCGCGCGGATGCGGCCGTGCGCGACCGGGCTGCGCAGGATTACGGCATGCAGCAGATCATCGTGCGCGAGGTCGTCGACGAACTGGCCGCGGCCGCGCAGGAAACGAAGATCCTCGATGCGTTCGACCGGACTACCGACGAAGGCATTGCGCGTGCGCGTTCGGTCCATCTCAAGCGGGCCTCGTCGCTGCTCCGTGGGGTGGGCAAATCGCCCGTGAATCACTTCCGCGCGGGCACGCGCAGGGGCGATTTGCCCGCGCGGAGGCATTGACTGTCACGCCTTTGCCCACCCTAACCGCGCTCAGGGTGAAACCGGAAGCCGGCTCGCGCCACTGTCATATGACGATGGTGGCCCCCTCGTTGAGCAGCGCCCGCGCCACGCTCAGCGCCGCCAGTGCAGAGGTCTTGGGATTGCTGCGTGAGGGCTTCCCTTGCAGTTGGATGGCGAACCGGCCGGCCGCGCCTTCGGCCTCGATCTCATGCACATTGCCCGGCGCATCGGGATCGGCGACGAGCTCCACTTCGGTGGCGTCGAAGCCCAGTCCGGCCAGCGCCACCGCGGCGGCGACATTGGCGTTTTGCGGATAGAGCAGCGCGGCTTCGCCGGCGGTGCCGCTGTAAAGGACGGTGCGACGCGTCAGCGTATCGAGATCGACGACCTGCTCGGCCGGCGTACCGCGCCAGGCTAATGGCGGCTTGCGCGAGCGGTAGCGCACCGAGGTCAGGCCGGCGACGCGCATGGCGGCGATGGCATCGATGCCGCCGATGGCGCCCGCCGGCAGCAGGATGCGGCTGTGGCCGTCGTTCGCGGCCGTCTTGAGTCGTCCGAACAGCGCGGGGTCGGCGAGCGCACCGACCGAGATCACGAGGCAATCCACGCCCTTGCGCAGCACGATGTCGCCATGCTCGGCGACTGCGGCTTGGCCCGCTACCTCGGCGACGATCGCGGGGGCGCATGCGAGCAGGTCATCGAGCGCTTCCACGATATCGATCTCGCAGAGCCGCGTCCGCGCCTCGTCGCGGCGTCCGGGCCGGACGAGCGCGCCCACGATGCGCACGCCGTTGCCGGCGCCGCGCAGGGCCGCCACGACGTCCTGCGCCATGCCGCCGCAGCCGATGAGGCCGACCGCCGTCATTGCAATGGACTCACGCGAGCAGATCCCGCCGAAGTGGACTCAGCGCGAGGGGCAAACTCGGTCTGCTCCCTCCCCCCTTGTGGGGGAGGGCTGGGGAGGGGGGTGGTACCTATGTGGCAACGCAGGTGCGCCAATCTCCGACCCCCACCCCCAACCCCTCCCCACAAGGCGGAGGGGAGGACACCGAGTCCGCGGCAACCTTCCGCGCCGAGCCCACTACCGGGCACGCGGCGAGTTCGCGGTCCGGTCACGGTGGATTGAGGCGCATGCCCGTGAATTTCCATTGCGACAATTCCTCCATGGCATAGCGTACGCCTTCGCGCCCGAAACCGCTCGCGCCGACGCCGCCGAATGGATAAGTGTCGAGCCGAAAGCGGCTGGCATCATTGATCCAGAGCGAGCCGACCCGCAGCTTGCGTGAGACCTTGAACGCGGTCTCGAGGCTCGCGGTGAAGCAGGCGCCCTGCAGACCGAACTCCGACGCGTTCGCGAGCGCAAGCGCTGCGTCCACGTCGGCGACGCCTTGCACCACAACCACCGGGCCGAACGCCTCCTCGCGCATCAGGCGCGCGTCGGGCGGAGCCTCGGCGACGATTGCCGGTCCGAGAATGGCCCCCCGCCGTTCCGGCTTGAGCACAAGCCTGGCGCCTTTGGCGACGGCATCCGCGATCATGGCCTCGACGCGATCGGCCGCCGCGCTGCTCACCATCGGTCCCACATCGACGGTGGCGTCCTCGGGGTCGCCGACCTTGAGCTTCCTGGCGGCGGCCACAAACAGCTCGAGAAAACGGTCGAGCACCGGGCGTTCGACGATGACGCGCTGCGCCGAGATGCATTGCTGGCCGCTGGCCTCGAAGCCTGCGCCGGCGATGCGGGTGGCCGCATCGTTGAGATCGGCATCGGCGCAGACGATGTTGGCCGCATTGGAGCCGAGCTCGCCGACGAATTTTTTGGCGCCGGCCGCGCGTGCGAGCTCATTGCCGGCGGCGGTGCTGCCGGTGACGGTGACGGCGGCCACCAGGGGATGAGCCGCGAGCAGCTTTGCGGTCTCGCGACCGCCCGGCACGACGTTGAACAACCCGTCGGGAATCCCCGCGTTCTTGACCGCCTCCGCCATCAGCAGCGCGACCTCGGTCCCCGGCGGCGAGGGCTTGACCACCACGGCGTTGCCGACGGCAAGCGCCGGCGCGACCTTCTGGATGAGCAGGTTGGCGGGCCCGTTGAACGGCGTGACTGCCGCGACCACTCCGTAAGGCACGCGCGTCGTGAAGCCGAAGCGGCCGGCACCCGCCGCGGTCACGTCGAGGGGCAGTACTTCACCGGCCAGATGCGGCACCTGCGCGGCGCAGGCGCGCAGGAAGATGCCAACGCGCTTTGCCTCGAACGTCGCGGCGCGCCGCGGCTTGCCGATGAAACGGATCAGCGAGCGCACCAGCTCGGCTTCGATCCTGTCGATGGCGTCTGCTGCGGCCAACAGCCATTCGACGCGTGTGGCGGTGGTGGCGTCCTGATGCTTGAGAAATGCTGCATGAGCATGCTCGACCGCGGCGTTTACCACCTTGCCGTCGGATTCGAGCATGTGCGAGGCCACCGTGTCGTCGATCGGGCAAATCAACGGCGAGAGGCCGGCTTCGAATTTGGCGGGACCTCCGATCCACGGCATCAGTTGGGGTATGGTCATGGCGCGCTCCTCCCGGTCCCGCGTTACACGTGCTGTCCCTCGCTCATCGGAATATCGCGCAGCGTGCTCGGCGCGAACAGCTCCTCGAGCTTCACGCGGCGGTCCGCCAGCCCGTGCTCATGGGTGTACTGCAGCAGCGCCTCGAGGGTCGGCCGGTTCGGCTCGATGCCATAGGGAAACCAGTCCGGCCCGATGATCTCTCGCTCCTCCTCGAGGAGGGGCTGCAACCAGGCCGATGACACCTTGGGCGAGCCCATGTCCGCCAGCATATGGTACGCGTGCTCCTTGGCGCGGCAGAGCGCTTTGTACATGCTCAGCGCCACCCACGGATCGCGCTCGTAGACGTCACGGCGGATCACCACGGTATGCATGATCGGGTAGATCTTGGTGCGCCGGTAATAGTCCTTCTCGACCTCGGCATAGTTGGGAAACAGCCGCCGCACCTTGGGGGAGCCGCGCCGGAACGACAGCGGATTGTTTGCGGTCATCATGAAATCGATCTCGCCGCGCTCGAGCAGATCGCCGAGCTCGGTGCCGGCGGGCGCCTGGGTGAGACGAATATCCGGTGGCAGCTTGCGGCCGAGGCGGTCGGCGCGCCCCTGCACCCAGTCGATGTCGCTCGGCTTGACCCCGTATTCATGCTGGAGGAGTCCACGCATATAGACCGCGGCGGTCATAGTGTATTCCGGCACGCCGCCGCGCCTGCCCTTGAGGTCGGCCGGCGTCTTGATGCCCTTGTCCGTGTTGATGAAGAAGTAGCCGTGGCGAAAGACGCGCGACGGGAACACCGGAATGGCGACGAACGGCGTCTCGCCGGTGCTCACCAGCGTGGTGTAGTTGGACAGCGACATTTCGGCGATTTCGAACTCCTTGAACTGCAACATGCGCCAGAAAATGTCGGGCGGCTGCGCGGCGATGTAGTTGAGCTCGATGCCTTCGGGCTGGATCGTCCCATCGCGCAATGCAAGCGTGCGATCGTAGGGACCGCACGCGAATGTCAGACGCAGCTTGCTCATGAAAACGACTCCTCACGGCCCCGACGGTCGGTTCCTGTCAAGCCAGCGCGTAGGTCGGGTTAGCGCGGCCAGGACGCGTGCGATACTTGCCGGGTACCTGCTCCGCGCGTAACCCGACATTTCCGCAATGTTGGGTTACGCATGGATCGCGTTCGAGTCATCCTTTAACACCGAGGCCGCGCTAACCCAACCTACATGGCTCGGCATGTTGGCAGAGCGGCTCGAAATGACCTAGGTTCGGCTGCCGGGCACATGGAGCAGCGAAACGGATGTTTCTTTTGCAGCGATTGACGATCGTCGTCCTGGCACTCCTCATTTTCACGGCACCGGTGGTGGCGCAGAGCTATCCCGAGCGCATCGTGCGCATCGTCAACCCGTACCCGCCAGGCGGCTCGGTCGATGTGATGGCGCGCATCCTGGCGCAGAAGCTCAGCGACAATCTCGGCCAGCAGTTCATCGTCGAAAATCGCTCCGGCGGCGGCGGTAATACCGGCAGCGAGTTCGGTCGCCAAGGCGGATCCCGACGGCTACACGCTGCTGTTCACCGCGCCCGGTCCGCTGACCGTCAACCAGACCCTCTACAGCAAGCTCGCCTTCGATCCGGCCAGGGACTTTGCGCCGATCGCGCTGTTTGCGACTGCGCCGATCGTGCTGATCGTCAATCCCGGCGTGGCGGCGAATAATGTGCAGGAATTGATCGCGCTGGCGAAAAAGGAGCCCGGCAAGATCAATTTCGCCTCCGCCGGCAACGGCACCACCAATCACCTCTCCGGCGAGTTGTTCAAGAGCATGGCCAGGATCGATATCGTGCACGTGCCGTATCGCGGGGCCGGGCCGGCCATGAACGACCTCATCGGCGGCCATGTGCAGATGTTCTTCGACCTGATGCCGGTGGTGTTGCCGCAGGTGGCGACCGGCAAGGTGCGCGCACTCGCCAATGCCGGCGCCCGGCGGCCGTCGGCGCTGCCCGATGTGCCGACGGTCGCCGAGCAGGGCCTGCCCGGATTTGATGCGTCGTCCTGGTACGGGCTTGTCGCTCCCGCCAAGACGCCGGAGCCGGTGCTTGCGAAGTTGCGTGAAGAGGTGGCCAAAGTGCTTGCGGCACCGGATATCATCGCGCGCATTCACGAGCTCGGTTCCGAGCCCGGGACCGCTTTGGGCAAGGATTTCGGGGCGTTCATGGCGGCCGAGACCGGGAAATGGGCCGAGGTGATCCGCACGTCAGGGGCGAAGGCGGACTAGCGCGAAGAAGCGCGGACCAGATTTGCCTTTGCTCTAGTTCTCGCGGATGCCCGCGCCGGTGATGACCTCGCGCCATTTCCTGACGTCGTCGCGGATGCGTACACCAAGCGCTCCGGGGGAGCCTGGCTCTGCTTCGACGCCCTGCTTGGCAAGTGCGGCGCGCACGTCGGGCTCGTTGAGAATGGCGCCGACCTCGCGGTTCAGCCGGGCGATGAGGGCGGGCGGCGTGGTGGCGGGCGCGACGATTGCCTGCCAGAGCACGCATTCGTAGCCAGGAAGGCCGGACTCGGCGATCGTCGGCACCTCCGACAGCGTCGGGTTGCGCACCGCGCCGGTCACTGCCAAAGCGCGCAGCTTGCCGGCGCGGATATGCGTGAGCGTCGGCGGGATGGTGCCGAACTGCATGTCGACGCGGCCCTCGAGCAGGTCGAGCGTGGACTGCGCAGTGCCGCGATAGGGCACATGGGTGAGCTCGATCTTCGCCATCTTCTCGAACAGCGCGGCTGACAGGTGCGCCAGCGTCGCCGGACCGGCCGATGCATAGGTGAGCGTGCGCGGCTTGCTTTTCGCCAGCGCGATCAGGTCAGGAACCGTCTGCACGGGCATTCCGGGAAAGAGTGCCAGCACGAACGGCGAGCTGCCAAGCATCGACACCGGCGCAAAGTCCTTGATCGGATCATAAGAAATGGCAGCGAGGCCGGCGGCCACCGCATGCGTGCTGGTATTCGCAAGCCCGAGCGTATAGCCATCGGGCTCCGCGCGGGCGACCTGCTCGGTGCCGATGCCGCCGCCGGCGCCGACGCGGTTCTCCACGACGAGCTGCTGGCCCAGGCGTTCGCCGAGCTTCTGCGCCACCAGCCGCGCCACGGTGTCCGAGCTGCTCCCGGCCGTGAACGGGACAATGAAACGGATCGGCCGTTCCGGCCAGCGCGCGTCGGCGGTGGGCTGCGCATGTACGGCACTCGCTGGAACCAGAAGCGCAAGCGCTGCCAGCAGCAAACGCGTCGTCGTGAGCGAGCGAATCATGGGTCTGCCTCCGGATGCGTCGGCCGAGCGTTCCGCGACATCGTAGCAACCCTCGTGCCAACGTCTGCTGTCCGCGCGCATCAGGCGATCTGCTCGGCCTCCCGCAGGCTCTCGATCAGGGAGCTACGCAGCAGGAAGGCGCGCGCCAGCTTGGGATCTTCGGCGGTCCGGCGCAGCTCGTCGTGATTCTTGCGCCGCACCGCGGGGTCTCTTTCCGCCAGCAGGCGTTTGTTGCGCATGGTCTGCGCCTGCGTATGCTGCACGGCGACGTGTCGGCGCTGACGCTCGTAGCGCTCGAGCACGTCGTCGTCGGTTTCGCCGCGCAGGATCCCGATGAGTTTTTCCGCCAGGTTGAAGGCATCATGGATACCGCTGTTCATGCCCATGGCGCCGATCGGGCTGTTCACGTGGGCGGAATCGCCGGCGAGGATGGCGCGGCCGACACGGAATTTCTGCGCCACGCGCTGATGCACGATGTAGAGATTGCTGCCGACGATGTCGAAGTCCTTGCCCGTGGGCAGGAATCGCTGCAGCCGCGCCTGCAGGGCCGACGGACGGGTCAGCGCAGTCTCGTCGTCATCGGGCGCGGTTGGAAAATGCACGCGCCAGCGATCAGGCGGCCCTTTCCAATGGAACAGGTTGGACCACTCGTCGGGATCGGAGATATAGTTGCGCTCGGTGTAGCCGTGCTGCCGGAAGTCGTAGGCGACCTCGATATTGAGCGTGCGGTCGGGATAGGTGAAGCCCTCGAACTCGATGCCGAGATCCTTGCGGACGATGCTGCGGGCGCCTTCGCCGCTCACGAGATAAGCGCCGCTGATCGATTCGGCTTCGCCGTCCGCGTTGGTGATCTGCGCGATCACGCCATCGCCGTTCTGCGAGAAGCCCGTGAACGTAGTTGAGAGCCGCAGGTCGATATCGGGATGCGCCAGCGCCAGCGCCAGCGCCTCCTCGACGATCTTGATGCGCTCGCACTGCAACACGTAGGGAAAGCGCGTGTCGTTCTTGAGATGGCCGTGATCGAACTCGGCGATCAAGGTGTTGCCGTCGCGCTCGCGGTAATGGAGCAACGGCGCAATGATGCCGCGCGGCTCGAGCTTGTCGTAGAGCCCGATGCGCTCGAACAGCTCGAGCGTCGCAGGATGATTGGTGCCCGCCCGCGGTACCTGCTCGAGGAAATTGTCGCTGCCCAGCGCTTCGATCAGGCAGACCGGAATGCCTTCCTGCGCCAGGGCAAGCGATAGGCAAAGCCCGACCGGCCCGGCGCCGATCACGATCACGCGTTCGGATGATTTGTCCATTCGTTCGAGTGTGCCCCGGCGCACGCAGCCCACGCAGTTGTCATCGTCCGCGAAAGCGGACGATCCAGTATCCGACGCAGGAGATGCGACGCGACCTCTTCGCCATCGAAAGGCGGTGTTACTGGATGCCCCGCTTGCGCGGGGCATGGCAGCCGGCAGAGTGTCGGACCGGACGCCTCAGTCAATTCTTCGCGGCCACCACGTCTTTCACGGCGCCGACCCAGCCGGTGTGGGTGAGATCGAACACGATGCCGAGGGGATCCTTGTACTTGGCCTCGTAATAGGAGTGCCGGTTCTCCTGGCCGGGCACGGCCGGCTCCGGCCGGCCCGCGAGGTATTTCCCGCCGGCGTCGACGACCTTCTTCTCGGCTTGGTCGAGATCGTCCACCCACATGCCGAAATGATAGATGCCGACCTTCTCGTCGCCTTCCTGCTTGAGCAGCGCGACGTTCATGGTGCCGTCGGAGACGTAGAGCCCACGCCGGGCCTTGCCGGCCACCTTCATGTCGAAGGCTTCCTCGAAAAACTTGGCGGCTTTTTCCGGGTCGGGAACGATGAGCGCAATGTGGCGAAGCTTGGCCATGGCGTCTGTCCTTCGTCAGCCAATAAGGGTAGCGAAGGATAGCGAGGAACCGCGCCTCACCACAAGGCGCGCGGCCTGATATCCTGAACGTGCGGCACCTGGTTGCAGGGGCGAATGGGAATGTACAAGGACTTGCGCGAGTTCATCGAGCGTGTCGACGCGCTCGGGGGCCTGCGGCGCATCGAGGGCGCAGACCCGCGCTTCGAGATTGGCGGCATCACCGAGGTGGCCGCCGGCCAGCCCGATGCACCTGCGCTGCTGTTTGACGGCATCAAGGGTTTTCCACCCGGCTTTCGCATCTTCACCAACGCTACCACCAATGCGCAGCGGGCAGCGCTTGCTCTCGGCATCGATCCCAGTTTGCGGCCGCTCGACGCGCTGAGGGCCTGGATGGAGAAGCGCAAGACGCTGCAACCGCGCAAACCCGCCGTCGTCGGTAGCGCTGCCTTCCTGCAGAACGTCATGAACGACGCCGCGGTCGATCTCGCGAAATTTCCAGCGCCAATTTGGCACCGCCACGACGGCGGTGCGTTCATCGGCTCAGGCTCGATCGTGATCATGCGCGATCCCGACGGCGGCTGGATCAATGCCTCGATCTACCGCATCCAGGTGCACGGCCGGAGCAAAGTGACGGTCCAGTTCGACCATGCCGGCCGGCACGGCGCCATCATCGCCAAGAAATACTGGGAACAGGGCAAACCCTGTCCGATTGCGGTGGTCGGCGGCGAGGACCCCGCGCTGTTCATCGCCGGCTTCGAATATCTGCCCGCGGGCCAATCGGAATACGAGTTCGCCGGCGCCATCAAGGGAGCTCCGATCGAGATCTACCCCGGGCCGCTGACGGGTTTGCCGATCCCGGCGCATGCGGAGATTGTGTTCGAGGGTCACTTGCGGCCGATGAGCGAGACCTCGCTACCGGAAGGACCGTTCGGCGAGTTCACCGGCTATTACGCGTCGGAAGCGCGGCCGGCGCCGGTCATGGAGGTCGCCGCCGCCTATCATCGCGACGATCCGATCCTGCTGGGGTCTCCGCCGATGAAGCCGCCGCGCTTTCACTTCGGGCTGCCGTTCCGCGCCGCCACCATCTGGCAGAATCTCGATTCCGCCGGCGTGACCGACGTCGTGGGCGCCTGGCAGCACGTCTCGCAGCTCATGACGGTAGTCGCGCTCCGGCAGCGCTACGACGGCCATGCCAAGCGCGCCGCGCTGGTCGCCGCAGCGCACAGCTACATGGCGCGCATCGTCGTGGTGGTGGACGACGACGTGGACCCGTCCAATCTGCACGATGTGATGTGGGCGGTCGCGACCCGCTGCGAGCCGTCCGAGCAGATCGACATTATCCGCAACGCCTGGAGCTCGGCGCTTGATCCCCGCATCGCAGCGGCGGACAAGCAGCGCGGCGTCACCTCGCACTCGAAGGTGATCATCGAGGCGTGCCGCCCGTTCCCGTGGATGGAAAAGTTTCCACCGACATCGGCACTGTCGCTGGAGGAGGCGCGGGCCATCGAGGAGAAATGGGGCAAGGTGCTGAAGGGGTAGGCGGGAACCTCGTGTCCCGGACGAGCGCGCGCAGCGCGCGATGATGAGCCAGAGCCACGCTGCACTCTGGTCAATCGACGCTTCGCAGTGCTTGGCACTGGGTCCCGGGTTTCGTGCCGCTCGGGCAAGCGCCCGCGCTGCGCTCGCCCGGGGCATGAGCGTCCTGCGCTCAATTCCCGAACGGCTTCTCCTTCGCAAGCCGCGCCGCTGCCTCCTTGGCGATATTGAGATCGAACAGCTGCTCGCGCGACACCTTCTTCTCCACGAAGGTGAAATATTTGCCGCTCCAGAAGTCCTGCATCTCCATGATCGAATCCACGAGCGGGAGGCCATCGTCGGCGATGTAGGACCAGTTCGGCGCGATCGCCTTCACTAGCTCGGGTTTATTGAGCGCCGTATTCTGCGCAAGGATGTCGACAATGGCGCCATGCGCGCCCGGATCCTTGGCGGCGGCGTTGAATTCCTTGATGCCCTGCAGATAGGCCATCGCGAAGCGCACCACCGCGTCGCGGTTCTTGTCGAGGAAATCCTTGCGCACGGCATAGGTCGCGATCTCCGCGCCCGGCACTATCTGATCGCCATTGACGACCATCGGACCCCATTTGTTGTTCTGCGCGAAGAAGCCGAACTGGTAGGCGAGGTCGGTCGCATCCACCTGGTTCTGCCCCAGCATTCGCATCAGATCGGGCTGCGGGACGTTCACGATCCACTGCACGTCCTTGGCGGGATCGAGCCCGGCCTTCAGCAGCGCCTGCGCGGCGTTGTACTGGTTGATGCTGCCGAGCGCCCCGACCCCGACCTTCTTGCCCTTGAGCTTGGCGAAGTCGGCGGGCGTGCGCACGCCCTGATCGTACAGCGCCTGCGTCACGTTCATGACAGTGTAGCCGAAGCCGGGACGATTGTGGCCGCGGTCGAGAATGACCACGAGCGGCGCGCCTTTGGCGATGCTGTTGAACAGGCTCGCATTCGCCGTCATCAGCGTGAACTCGAGCTCGCCGGCGATGATCGAGGGCACCGCGAAGGCGCCGTCCTCGAACCGCCGGGTTTCGATGTCGAGATTGAGCTTCTTGAAGTAGCCCTTCTCGCGCGCGATGAAGAAGGCGCCGCCGGTGATGAAGGGACCCTCGCCGACGCGCACGAGGTCGGCGGCGCCGCTCGGGGCGCTCGCAAGCACTGCCGCGCAAAGGCAAAGGCCCGCCGTGCTCAAACTCGTCCATCTCGTCATAGCCGCCTCCATTGATGGTTAGCCATGGTCCACCCACGGCGCGACCTTGCGGTCGATCCATTGCTGCAATTTGATGACACCGGCACCCACCACCGCAAGCACAATCAGGCTTGCAAACACCTTCTCGGTCTCCATCACCTGTCCTGAACTGATCAGCAACCAGCCCATGCCACCCTGGCTCGATCCGCCGATCATCTCGGCGGCAACCACCAGGATGATTGCAACTCCCATGCCGAGATGCAGACCGGCGAAAATGCTCGGAATGGCGGCGGGGATGACCACCTTGAGTTGGATTTGCCGGGCATTCGCGCCCAGATCCTTGGCGGCCTTGACCAGGCCGCGGTCGGTCTGGCGAATGCCGGAATACGTGCTGATCACGATCGGGAAGAAGGCGCTGATCGCGCTGATCACGATCTTGTAGGCCTCACCGGTGCCGACCCAGATGATCAGCAGTGGGATGAGAGAGATCTTCGGCAGCGGATAGAGCGCCGCGATCCAGGTGTCGGCCACTCGCGCAACCGTTCGCGACATGCCCATCAGCACGCCGAGAAGGATCCCGAACACTGCGGCGAGCGCAAATCCGACGAAGATGCGCAGCAAGGTGATGCCGAGATGATAGGGCATCGTGCCGTCGGCGATCATGCGCCAGAGATAGGACAGTACGGAGGACGGCGCGGGCAGGTAGATCGGCGCGATCCCCCTGAGCCTGACCAGCGCCTCCCATGCCGCCACCACCGCGACCACGGTCAGCGCCGGCAGCATCGCCTGGCCGATTCTTGCAGCGGTGCCGGCCTTCATCCTGCCTCCACCCGCGCCTGCTGCTCCATGCTCTTCGTCACCTCCTCGCGGATGAGGTGGAAGGTGCGATCGAACAGCGCGCCGAATTCCCGGGAGTTGACCATGTCGAGCGAGCGCGGGCGCGGCAGCTCGATGGCGATCACGTCCTTGATGCGGCCCGGCCGCGCGGTCATGACGACGACCTCGTCACCCAGCAGGATCGCCTCCTCGATCGCATGAGTGACGAACAGGATGGTCTTGTGGGTTTCGTCGAAGATGCGCAGCAGCTCTTCCTGCATGACGATCTTGGTCTGCGCGTCGAGCGCCGCAAACGGCTCGTCCATCAGCAGGATCGGCCGCTCCATGACGAGTGCCCGTGCGAGCGCGACGCGTTGGCGCATGCCGCCGGACAACTGGCCCGGCAGGTGGTTTTCGAAGCCACGCAGGCCGACCGAGGCAATCAGCGCCCGGGCGCGTTGGTGGCGCGCGGCCCTTGGCATGCCGCGCATTTCGAGGCCGAAAGCGACATTGTCGATCACGCTGCGCCAAGGGAACAGGTTGAGGTTCTGCCACACCATCACGGAGTTGACACCCAGCGGGTGCCTGATATCCGGCCGCTGCGGATCCTCGATCTTGATGGCGCCGCTGGTGGCGCCCTCGAGGCCGGCGATGATCTGGATCAGCGTGCTCTTGCCGCAGCCGCTTGGCCCGAGCAGGCAGGTGATGCGACGGGATCGAAAGCGATGGGTGACGTGCGCGAGCGCGGTCACGCTGGTGCCGCCACGCCCGGGCCAGATCTGCGTCACGTCCTCGACGACGACATCCATGCCGTCAGCATATGCCATGCAGTCAGAAAGAGGTCATCAGCCCGGGTTTAGGCGATAGGCTGGACAGTCGATAAGGCTTGCTTTCGTAGACACGCATGCGCCTTTGCCGCCCGACGAGATCCTCGCCGGTGCGGTCACGTTACGGCATTGGCGGAGTTGAGGCTGTCGAACAGCGCGGAGCGGTACAAGAACTGCTTGTGCAGCGTGACGTCCTCGGAGATGCGGCGCAGATCGTCGAGGTGCTGGCGGCGGATCGCTGGATCCTTCTCCTCGAGGGTCTTCTTGTTCTGGATGGTCTGCGCCTGCACGTAGTCGACCTGCGCCTTGCGACGTTGGCGAGTATAACGATCGAGCACGTCGGGCTCGGCGCGGCCGAACCAGACGTCGGCGAGCTTGTCCGCAAGATTCATGGCGTCATGAATGCCGCCGTTCATGCCCATGCCGCCGATGGGATTGTTGACGTGAGCGCTGTCGCCGGCGAGCAGCACGCGCCCCTTGTTGAAGGTGGCGGCGACGCGCTGATGCACGGCATACAGTGCGTAATAAGGAATCTCGTAATCGCCGGGCTTGCCGTGGATACTTTGCAGCCGGCGCTGGATGCCGTCCATGCTCAGGGCCTGCTCATCGCTCTCGTCCGGCGACACCGGCATGATACCGCGCCAGATGCCGGGTGGTCCGTTGCCCACGACCTTGAACAGGTTGAGCCACTCGTTAGGATCGGAGAAATAGTTGCGGGTGCAGAAGCCCCTGCCGATCGCCCCGAAATCAAAGCTGGTGGCGATCTTGATGAAGCGCTCGGGCCAGGTGAACCCTTCGAAGTCGATGTCGGCCAGGCGTCGCACGGTGCTGCGGCCGCCGTCGGTGCCGATGACGTAGCGGCTGCGCAGTTTCTCGGTTTCTCCGCGGGCGTTGATCACCGTGACGTCGACGTGGTCGGCACTCTGTGCAAGCTCCATCACCTTGGTGGAGAAGCGGACCTCGGCGATGCCGCTCGCCTCGATGTGCGGCTGGGCCGCCCGAACCAGCTTGTACTGCTCCCATTGCACGACGAACGGGTAGGACACCTCTCCCTTGAGCAGGTTGAGGTCGAACACGGCGACGAGTTCGCCGCTCACGCGGTCGCGGAAATGGAAGATCGGCGACTGCAGCCCGCCGGTGGCGTCGTCCGCCAGCGCCTCGTCCGCCAGCCCGACCTCGGCCAGCATTTCGATGGTCGGGGGATGAATGGTGGCGGCGCGCTGGTCCTCCGGTGGTTCGGCCTCGGCCTCGACCAGCGTGACGGGGATGCCTTTCCTGACCAGGGCGAGCGCCGTAAAGGCGCCAACCGGCCCGGCGCCCGCCACGATTACTCGGTCCTCATGCTGCATCATGCGCTCCAATCGGCGCACTATACACACCAAGTAGTTTGGTCGTGACAAGCCGAAAGCTGCGGCATCGCCGCATACGATCCGGTCAGACCTTCGAAATCTCGAACATCGAGGGGTGGAACAGCTCCTCGACCGTCACCTTGCGATCGATCAGGCCCTGCTCGTGGGCGTACTGCGTCAACGCCGTGATCTCGCGCATGTTCTCGTGGATGCCGTAGGCCCAGTAGTCCTTCCCCATGACCGCCATCGTTTCCTGCGTTTCCGGGATGAGCCAGGGCAGCGTCACCATCAGCGCGTTGACGTCGAGGAGATCGATCATGGCCAGCGCCTTGGCCTCGCAGAACGCCTTGTAGACGCTCGACGGCAGCCACGGATATTTCTGCACCAGCTCCTTGCGGATGCCGACGAGGTGCATGAGCGGGAACATGCCAGTCTTCTTGTAGTAGGCCTGCTCGGCCTCGCGCGTATTGGGAAACAGCCGCTTGATGTGTGGTTCGCCGCGCAGGAACGACGATGGCGCACGCGCGGTGAACAAGGCATCGAGCTCACCGTCGCGCAGCATGCCGACGAGCGTCTGCTCCTTCCCGATCGGCTGCAGGTCGAGGCCGGCAATCGGTTTGAGCGGCGTGCGCTCGTCGCGGCCTGCCTCTTCCTGGCCGCCGCTGCGCCAATGGATCTCGGTCGGCAGCACGCCGTATTCGTGCTGCATCATCCCGCGCATCCAGACCACGGCGGTGATCTGGTATTCCGGCAGGCCGATGCGCTTGCCGCGCAGATCGGCGGGCTTGCTGATGCCGGAGTCGGCGCGAACGTAGATGCCGGAATGGCGGAACAGCCGCGACACAAAGGCGGGGATGCCGACATAGTCCGACGTCCCGGCCGCGACGGTGCGGATGTAGCTCGAGAACGACAGCTCCGAGACGTCGAACTCCTGATAGCGGAAGGCACGGAAGAAGATCTCCTCCGGATACAGCGGGAGGTAGGTGACCTCGCAGCCTTCCACCTTGACGCGGCCGTCGCGGATGGCACGCGTGCGGTCGTAGTTGCCGCATGCAATCGTAATCGGCACCTCAACCATTGAGCCTCCTCATCGGCTGCGCTGTGGGGATGGGTTGGCGGAAGCGGCGGTGCGAGCAAGCTTGCTTCCGCTGGAAGCTACTTGCTTCTCCTTGCGCTGTGAAGGGTCGCCTTGTTGGACAGCGGTTTGCGCGATACCGTCGGGCATGACGCGGCCCGCTGTGGTGATCGTTCGCGCCCAGCGCAAAATGGCCAAGGAGAAGTACCATGATGTCGACCGTGCTCGGCGGCGCCATGCTGCCCCATGCGCCCCAGTTCTTCACCATGCCGGAAACCGAGGACAAGAAGAACGTCGAGCATGTGCGGGAAGTCGCGGCCGATATCGGCAACAAGCTGCGCGCCCTCAAGCCCGACCTCTGGATCATCTTCTCGAACGATCACGCCGAGCAGTTCTTCCATCATGCCGCGCCGCCGTTCACCGTGCATGTCGGCGGCGAGGCGTCGGGCGATTTTGCCGGCCGCAAATTCCATTGGAAGGTCCCGAGCGAGATCGGTTTCGAGATCGTCCGCCAGCTTTATCGGCAGAACTTCGATCCTGCCTTCACCAGCACGGCGAAGATCGATTATGCAATCGGAATTCCGCTGACCCATCTCGGCCATACCGACCCGGTGCTGCCGATCTACGTGAACGCCTATCTGCCGCCGCAGCCGACAATGGAGCGCTGCTACGCCTTCGGGCAGGCGGTTGCCCGCACGGTCACGGCGCTCGGTCTCAAGACGGTCGTGCTGTCGAGCGGGGGCATGTCGCATTTTCCCGGCACCGACCGCTATTCCAATCCGGAGCTCAACTGGGACATGCGCGTGCTCGACAAGCTCAAGAGCGGAAACCTCAAGTCGCTGATCGGCTACGACGAGACCGAGCTCGACGACACCGGCAATATCGAGCTGCGCTGCTGGGCGTGCGCGGCCGGTGCGCTCGGAGAGCGCCAGCCCGACGTCGTGTCCATGGACCCGAGCTGGCACCACAACTATGCATCGCTGGCCTGGACCAGCGGGCATGCGGAAGCGCAGCGAGCGGCTCACTATCCCGCAATCAAGCCCGAACTGGTCGAGTTGACCTCTGCGCTCCACGGCCTCGCTCACGATGCCGACTTGCGCGCGCAATACATGGCGGACGCGCCGGCTTTTGCCGACAAGTTTCAGCTTTCGCCGGATCAGCGCGAGGCGCTGATCAAGCTCGATCTGCCTTCGATTGTGAAGATGGGTGCACACCCGCTGGTGCCGTTCCTGGCGCAGCTGCAGATCCAGCGCCTGCGGCCGCGGGCATAGCGATGTTTTGATAGGGCACGCGCGATGACGGTGCGCGCCCTCTCGCGCTCAACGCCCGCGGGATACGAGCGACAGCACGGGTGGCGGCGGTTTGCGCCGCGCGCGGGTGACGAATTCAAGCATCAGTCCAAGACTCTGGAAGTGCCTGCGGACCACGGCGCTGGCGGCGCGGGCGTCGCGCTTGCGCAGCGCCCGCAAGAGCGCCCGGTGATGCGCGAGATGACGCGGGTCGTAGAAGCTCTTGTGCTCGGGCGATACGTTCGACAGCCGCGCCACCTGCGCCTGGTTGAACATGGCGACCAGCAGCGGGTTGCGGGCGCTCGCCAGCAGCAAGCCATGGAAGGCGTCGTGAGCGGCCTTGGCTGCGGCGAGATCCTGCCGGGCGATCGCCTGTTCTAGCGCCGCGAGCGCGCGTTCGAGCTCGATCAGCTCGGCCGCGGTCAGGCGTTCGGCGGAGAGCTCGGCGCATTTCTGCGCGATATGCGATCGCACCGCGTTGGCGACCGGCGCCGCTTCGAGCAGCACGCTTTGGTCGAACATGCTTTTCCCGCCTTGCGAGCCGGCGGTGACCACGACGCGTCTTCCTGCGGCCTTTTCGACGTGGCCGAGGCCGTGCAGTACCCGCAATGCCTCGCGTACCGAGTTGCGGCTGATGCCGAGCATCTCCGAGAGCCGCGTCTCCGGCGGCAGCGCGTCGCCGGGGCCGAGCCGCTCGGCCTCGATGAAGCGGCAGATTTCCTGCGCCGCCTGACTGATCACGCTTTCGCGCCGGATCGGAGACGGGCTGTAGGCCATTGTTGAACAATCCTACGGTCGGATGATCTGCCGGCTTGACGGCCGCGGCCAGTCGTATTCAACTGCCCGGCATTAGGCAAGCCGCCGCGTCCGGCCGCGCCGGTAGCGACCGACCGGCGAAGCGCAACCGCCCGGAGCAGGATCCATGAAAAAACTGGTGTTGGAGACCACGGCGCCGTTCCAGGGCCTGCCGGAGCTCGTCGCCTACGACGAGGGCCTGTTCGAGAAAGAAGGGCTGGCCATCGAGTGGGCGGACCGCGAGCAGGGCGTCGAGAAGAAGGTCGAGACCCATGTGACCAGCCCCAAGGGGGTCAACCCCTTCACCAGTCACGGCAAGCTGTTCGAGCAGGGCAAGGCCGACATGTACAATGCCTGCGAGTGGGGCAATTACTGCCGTGTGCAGGACACCGCGACCGGCAGTCGCCAGCTCGGCCGCCGCGCCATCGTGACCTATTCCGCCCTGGTCGTCGCTCCCGACTCGCCGGTCTTCACCCCGCAGCAGCTTGCCAACAAGACCATCGGCGTCCCGTTCTATTTCGGCACCCACTACATCGCGCTGCACATGCTCGAAGGCTTCCTGCCGCGCGAGGAAATCAAGCTGTGCCGTGCGCCCAACGGCTCGCGCTACCGGCTCGCGGCCCTGATGAAGGGCGAGGTCGACGCCACCACCCTGACCGAGCCGCACATCACGCTGGCGGAGAAGAAGGGTTGCCGCATCATCTGCTCGGCTTTCTTCCACGGTACCGAGGTCGCGTCAGACCGGGTGGATGCGGAAACCTATGCCGCCTTCAACCGTGCGGTGCGCGAGGCCGTGCGTCGCATCAATGCCGACAAGCGCGCCTATCTGCACTACTTCATCGACTATCACGGCAAGACTGACCCGGAGATCGCCGCCTTGAAGGTGGAGGACCTGCGCGAGGGCCGTCTCGTCGTTTGCGATCCTGCGCCGATCCCGGCCGACGAGATGCAGCGCACCTACGATTGGCTCAAGAGCTGGGGCATGCTGGAGGAAACCGCCTCGCCCCTCCAGCTCGTGAACATGGATGTGCAGAGCCACGCCCATCAGGCCGCGGAGTGACGAGCCCGAGAGGGAGCAGACCGAGCCTGCGGCTTCATTTCGACCGGAAACCTCCCAGCCATGCGCAACGGACACGCAGACGAGATCAGCAAGCTGATCGAGCCGGGACGGGTGCATCGGCGGGTGTACACCGATCCCGACCTCTTCGAGCTGGAGATGGAGCGCATCTTCGGCCACGCGTGGCTGTTCGTCGGCCATACCAGCCAGGTGCCGGCGCCTGGCGACTACATCACCACCGAGCTCGGCCGCCAGCCCGTGATCATGGTGCGCCACCGCGACGGCAATGTGCATGTGCTGCTCAACCGCTGCACTCACCGCGGCGCCAAGGTGGTCAACGAGCGCAGGGGTAACGCGCCGCGGCTGACCTGCTGCTACCACGGCTGGAGTTTCGACACCGACGGGCGGCTCGCAACGGTGCCGGTACCGGAGGGCTGCGCCGCCGATTTCGATAAGGCGGCATTCGGCCTCGCCCGTGCGCCGCGCACGGGTGAGTATCGCGGCTTCGTATTCGCGAGTTTGGCCGCGAAGGGTCCGAGCTTGGAGGACCATATCGGCCCGATGAAGGGCAATATCGACGATCTCGTCGACCGTGCGCCCGACGGCACGCTCGCCCTCGATGCCGGCATGCACCGCTACGTCTACGGCGGCAACTGGAAGCTCCAGGTCGAGAACGTGCTCGACTCCTACCACGTCCCGTTCGGCCATGCCTCGACGGTGAACAAGCAGGGCGTGCAGTTCGCGCGCCGCGAAGGCGACCAGAAGGGGGCGGCCGTCGTCGAAGCCGACAAGAAACAGACGACATCGTCGTGGAAGGAGCGCAAGAGCTACATCGTCGGCAACGGCCACGGTTGGACCAGCAATACCTCCCTCGACGACGGCAAGCGTTCGAGCCCGGCCTTCGACGAGTACAAGCGCGTGCTGGCGGAAAAGGTCGGCGCCGACCGGGCGCAGCAAATCCTCACGCCCCGCCTGCACAACTCACTGATCTATCCGAACATGTCGATCATGGGACTCAATATCCACGTGCGCGTGATCAAGCCGCTCGCGGTCGATCGCACCGAAGTCACGATCTACCCCATACGTCTCGTTGGCGCGCCGGCAGCGATGAATTTCGGCAATATCCGCCTGCTCAACGTCACCCATTCGGCGTCGTCGTTCGTGCAGACCGACGACCTCGAATCCTTCGTGCGCGCGCAGAAAGGGTTGCGCAGCCACGCAACCGACTGGGTCGACATCTCGCGCGGCCTCGGCGATGAGGAGCCGGATCTCATGCTCAATGCGACGCGCGGGCTTGCCACTCATGAGATGGTGGTGCGCGCCCAATACAAGGCTTGGCTCGGCTACATGCGTGAGGCGGTGTGACGGACGCGCCCCCGCGTGCTGCTCGCGGCGCCGGGCATGGCCGGCGTCGATCGCGCGCCGTTCGAGCAGTTCCTCATCCACGAGGCGCGGCTGCTCGATGAGCGCCGCTTTCGCGAGTGGATGGAGCTCTTCACCGACGACGGCACCTACTGGGTGCCGGCGGTTCCGGATCAGGAGAGCCCGCTCGACCAGGCGTCACTATTCTACGACGACCACGAGCTGATGAAGACGCGGGTCGAGCGCCTGGAGCATCCTCGCATCCACGTGCAGACGCCGCCGTCGCGCACGGCGCACCTGATCGGCAATACCCTCGTCGAGCAGGCAGATGAAGCCAAAGGTGAATTCGTGGTCGCCTCGACGGTGATCATGGTCGAGTATCGCGACGAGGCGCAGCGCGTGTTCGCCGGCCGCCAGCGTCACCGTCTGCGCCGGGATGATGCCGGCCTGCGTATCGTCCAGAAGCGGGTCGACCTGATCAACTGCGATTCCGCGTTCGAGGCCATGGCCGTGCCGATCTAGGTTCCGCGCGATTTCGCATCGACGGTCACACCGCGCATGCGGCGGCGCAAATTCGCGAGCCCATGTCCTGTCGCTTCATCGAACGAGCTACTGCGGATTGGTTGCCGCCAGGGATCTCGCCAGGGGCGTCCAGCGGACGATCTCGGCCTCCATGAACTTGGTGAACTCCTCCGGCGACATCAGCCGCGATTCGATGGCGTCGAGCGCGAGCCGCTTCTGCACCTCGGGCAGTTGCATGGCCTTGAGCGTCTCGCGGCTGACCTGCTGCACGATATCGTTCGGCAGCCGCGCCGGGCCCGACAGCGAGAACCATGTCGCCGCCACCAGGTCCTGGCCGACCTCCCTGAAGGTCGGAATGTCCGGGAAGTTCGGGATGCGCCTTTCCGTCGATACGGCCAGCGGCAACATCCTGCCGGCGCGAATCTGCTCGGCCGCGGTCGAGAACGTCAAGGTGCCGAGCTTGATGTGTCCGGCCACCAGGTCGGTCACTGCGGGCCCGGCACCTTTGTAAGGGATATGGCTCACTCGGTAGTTCTCGCGCTGGGCCAGGTACTCCCCGACCAGGTATCCGTTCGAGCCTGTGCCTGGCGAGATGTAGCTGATCGCTTCCTTGCTGCTGCGGGCGAGCGCCACGAAGTCCTTGTAGGTCGTCACCCCGAGCGAGGGATGAACGACCATCACCACGGGCGGCCCTCCGAGATAGGCGATGTGAGTGAAATCGCGCAGTCCGTCGTAGCCGGCATTGGCGTGGAACACCGGCGAGATCACATTCGACGCGATGCTGGAGATGACCAGGGTGTAGCCGTCGGGCTCCGCCGCGGCGCCAGCCTGCGCACCGATGATGCCGCCGGCGCCGCCGCGGTTCTCGATGAAGAACTGCTGCCGGAAGGCGGTGGAAAGCTGCTCGGCAATGATCCGCCCCAAGGTGTCGGCGGCGCCGCCGGCGGCGAACGGCGCGATGATCCTGACCGGTCGGCTCGGCCAGGTCTGCGCCTGCGCGGACATGCCAGCCACACACACCAGTGCGGCGGCCGTGGCGAAGATTGCGCGAACTCCCGTCATGGCTCGTGACCTGGTGGAGGCCGGATGTCCGCCAAGCGTAGCCGATGTCGGCGCCGCCGTCATGGCGCGCGCGGCGCACGCGACAAACTGCCGTCGCGCTTCTGAAGTGGCGCGGCCGCACGCCGGCGAGCCGGCCGCCGCGAGCCCTTAGGCAAGTGTGTGAACTGGTTCACCCAGGATGGGACAGCGACGCATTAGGAGTGGTCGACGCCCGGCGCGTCGCGATGGGAGCCCACGATGTCACAGCGGACGCTTGATGCCTCTCTCCTCGCCCCGGCGTTTTCGGGTGGACAACAGGGGCGCTAGACCATGCTTGCCTTCGCCGTTCCCATTGATCTCCTCTGGCTCGCAGTTGCATTCATCGCGGTCATGGCGGGCATGCTGGCGGCCGCTCCGGAGTGAGTTGCTCGTGAGCAACGCCGATCAGGCATGCCCGGCCAGCGCATGCGTCACGCCGCTGCGGCGGCGGGCATTGCAGTTTGCGCCAGCGTTTTCTGCCACGCCGGCAGCGCGCTCAGCGTTTTGAACCAGCGCTTGATCTCGCCGTAAGGCTCGATCGGATAGTGGGCACTCTCGGCGAGGTTCATCGCCGCGCCGAGGGAGAAATCGGCGAGCGTCAAGCTGTCGCCGGTTACGTAGGTCTTGCCCGCAAGCTGGCCGTCCAGCACCTTCGCGGCGCGGTGGAATGCCTCGGTGCCCTTCGCGATCGCGACCATGTCGGGCTCACCGCCCCCCAGCAGCGGTTTCGCCACGTATTCGAACGCGAATACTGCGCAGGCGGGGTCCCAGTGCGCCATGTCCCAGAACTGCCAGCGGGTCACGTCGATGCGCGCCAGATCGTCCCTTGGCATCAAGCCGCTCTCGGGCTTCTTCGTCGCGAGGTATTGCCCGATCGCGTTCGATTCCCACAGCACATAGTCGCCGTCCTTGAGCGCGGGCATGCGCATGTTCGGATTGAGCGCGGCGTATTGTGACGTCTTCTGGTCGCCCTTGCGCAGGTCGATGAAGCGCAGCGTGCTGTCGAGCCCGAGATGGTTGGCGACGGCCATCACCTTGAACGCGCGCGGGCTGGGGGGAAAGACGTAGAGTTCGATGGTCATGCGATGCTCCTCGTGGTTTGAGATTCAACGGTTGTGCACTGGACGGCTGCCTGGGCTGGTCGGTCTCTACGCCTCGGCTTCCCGCTTGAAGTGCTCGAGCATGCGGGGCCAGCCGCCGTCGACGTCCTTGCGCATCTTGGCGCCCGGCTCCGCACCCATCTGCTCGAACTTGCGGTGCTCCAATTCCACCAGCGTGGTGTCGGGACCGTCGGCGATGAACCTGACCTCGACTTCGGAGTTCACGGTCGTGTCGGGCTTCCAGCTGCTGTTGATGTCCCAGCTGACGACGAAGCACTGTGGCGGGTCCCACAGCAGCACCTTGCCCACATTGGTCTGCGAACCGTCCTCGCCCAATTCGTACCAGCGCCCGCCCAGCCGTGGCTCCAGCACCGACATCTTCAGCGGCGCGTTGCCGATCTTCGCGGTGCGCGGCCACCAGCGTCCGAGCCCGGCGGTGAAGACGTCGAAGGCGTGCGTCTGGCTGGCATTGACACGGATGCTCTTGCGCACCGGCGCGATGGTGAGGGTGGGTGTCATTCGTCCTTGTTCCCCTGTTTGCTGCTGCGTTCGGCCTCGGCTTGAAAGGCCGCCAGCGCCTGATCCCAGAACTGGTCGAGCCAACCGCGCAGGGCACCGAGCCCATGGGGATCGATGTAATAGACGCGGCGCGTTCCTTCGGGCCGGTCGTTCACCAGGCCCGCCTCCTTCAAAACCTTGAGATGCTGCGACACCGCCGGACGGCTCACCGGCATTCCGTGTGCGATCGTCCCGACCGCCTGCGGTCCCGACCTGAGGCATTCGAACACTTTCCTCCGGGTCGGATCTGCCAATGCCGCCAACGCCGATTCGTAAGCCATCACTTACCGTAAGTAAATGCTTACGATCAGTCAAGCGGCAGATAGCGGCAAGATATCCGCCCGCTCTACGGAGAAACGCTGACCTGCGGTGACGGCCGCGTCAGATGTCATGGCGCGCATTTGCAAAACCGTTTCGAACCGATCGCGTTGCGCGCAACGCGCCGGAACTCGATCAGTGGCGCACGCCGTAGTCCGGTGCGAGCAGGCGATTGCGGACGAGCCAATCGAGGGCGCGCGACCAGGACTCGTCGGTATTGCCGCGGACGTCGGCGCTCATGGCGGCAACGGCCCGTCCGGAGGATGCGTCACGGATGTAGATGTTCATGTTGAGGATCAGGTTCGAAACCTTCTGCACCGTGCCGGTGAGCGCAAGCTCTGCCCCGACGCGCTGCGCGAGACGAACGTCGCAGCCGCCGCAGGCCTGCAGGTTGGCCGCGTGCGCCTCGCCGGCGACCGGGGTTATGTCGACGAGAGTGAACCGACCCGACTCCCGCAGCCGCTGCCGCAGCTGTTCGCTCAGCCGCGCGAGCCGCGCCTGTTCATCGGGGCGCACGCCCTTGATCTCGCCCTCCAGGCTGGTGTCGATCAGTTCGAAGTCGAAGGCGGCAACGGTCTGCGCGGCGGCAGGTGCGGCTATGACCGACAGCAACATCCACGCGATCGCACAATGCGACAGCAGGCTCCGGGGTCGCTTGTCCGACGCCGCGCGCTGGCATGAGCCGCAACTCATGTGGGATTGGCGGAGAGGGAGTCCGCCCATACTCATTGATATTACTGACTTTTCTCTTCCTCATCAGAGCCAGACCATTCTCGGGCCCATGTCCTTGTGGGACTTGGCTCAAGACCGGCCCCCGCAAGTTATCATCCGACGAAGACATTCACCACGGGGGATTAGCAGAGATGCGGAGGCCGGCGCGCCGCGCGCGTGTATCGCTCCCCTTCCTCAAGTG
>CAVUAI010000055.1:0-130689 GCA_963739385.1 uncultured Alphaproteobacteria bacterium | reverse complement strand
GCCTTGGCGAGCTCGCGCAGCGCCGTGCGTTCCTTCTCGGTGCGCACCTTTGGCGCGCGCCTTCGCCTCCGCCATGCGCTTGGCGTTGGCGCGGTCCCAGCTGGAGAGTATCAAACTCGTAGACGATCCCGCGCAGGCGCCGCGAGCGGCCGATGACGGCGTTGCGGCTGATGCCGCCGCAGAGCGCCTTGGCGATGTCGCGCGCGCTCTTGCCCGCCGCCTCCATTGCCTTGATCTTCCGGTCGCGGGCCGGCGTCCAGAACGATTTCATGCGCTGCTCTCCCCCTGGCCCCATCGCTCCCGCGGCAACCGCGTCGCCATCCGGGCCGCGCAGTGTAGAGGGAAATCGTGTCGGGTTGAATTGCGATGGGAGGTCGAAAGAAGCGATCGCGGTGGCGCGGGTGGGGGCGGAAGGTTCGCGTGTCCGGGGTGCAGCGCAGCACGGAGTGATGCGCTGCAGACCCGGGACCGTTCCAACCCGTGTCGATGTGGGTTAGCTCCAGTCCGTAACGGTCCCGGATCAGCGGTGCACCGCTCCGCGCTGCGGCCGCATCCGGGACACAAACGCAGCGGTATCAACTGCTGCCGGGATGATGACACCAAAGGAGTCGGCGGACTCGGTGTGCTCCCCTCCCCCTTGTGGGGAGGGGTTGGGGTGGGGGTCAGCGTTGGCGGATGCATCTCGCGCCTCAACTACGATCCCCCTCCCCAGCCCTCCCCCACAAGGGGGGAGGGAGCAGACCGAGATCGCGGCGCGGGGAGTGGCCGATGGAAAAGGATTGGCGCAAGCCAGCCAGAAACCGTGTGGCAAGCGATGGAAATAGCCGTGCGGCAATAAAGGCTTGATCCTGCCCGCCGCCGGCCATCATCACGGCGGCGCACGGTGATGTGAGCAAGCGTGTGCTGCAGTGCACCCCCGGAGCGTTGCCGGGCGTGCCCGTTATCACTATTTTTACGTCGAGTTTCACGGGAAGACTGGGATCACCGCCATGTCGCTGTTTCCGCGACGGTTCGCATTTCGCCGCTCGCAGCCCGACGTCGCCGCGCTCGAGGCGCAGGTGTCGTCGCTGCAATCGGCGCTCGACACCTGCAAGGGCATGGCCAAGCGCTGGCGCGACTGGCGGCGCCCCGTGGTGCTGGGCGCCGCAGCGCTGGTGCTGGCGCTGGGCTTCGTGCTCGGCCTCAACGCCGAGCGCATCAAGCAGGCGGCTACCCACGCCGCCGTCACCTTCGGCCTGGCGGACGCGCACCCGAGCGCCGACGCGGCGGTCGCGGCCTACCAGAGCGGCAACTACGGCCGGGCGCTCAAGCTGGCGCAGCCGCTGGCGGAGGCGGGCGACGCGCGCGGCGAAGCGATCCTCGGGCAACTCTATTTCCGCGGCCGCGTCGTGGAGCAGAACGACCACGAGGCGGTGAAGTGGTTCCGCCGCGCCGCCGACCAGAACGACGCCGCCGCCCAGTTCTATCTCGGCGTCATGTTCGACGAGGGCAAAGGCGTGCCGCAGGACTACGCCGAGGCGGCGAAGTGGTATCGCCTCGCCGCCGAGCAGGGCGACGCGCAGGCGCAGTACAATCTCGGGCTCTCCTATGCGCGCGGCGAAGGCACCGTGCCCGACAATGTCAGCGCCCACATGTGGTTCAACCTGGCGGCGGCGAGCTTTCCGGCGACCGATACGCGCGGCCGCACCGCCGCCACGCGCAGCCGCGACGCGGTCGCCGGCAAGATGTCGGCCGAGCAGATCGCCGAGGCGCAGAAGCTGGCGCGCGAGTGGAAGGGTCCGGTGCGGGCGGAGCCGTAGGGTTTTCGCGCGGGTGGGCTGCGTCGTCACTCGCAGCTGTGATCGGCGGATTACGCTTCGCTAATCCGCCCTACTGTGCTGCGCTCACCTCGTGTCCCGGGCGCAGCGCAGCACGAAGCGGTCGCGAAGTGATGCGCTGCAGAACCGGGACCGTTGCGGACCGTGTCCTGCGACACCGGCGTCCTGTAAGGTCCGGATCAGCGATGCACCGCTGCGCGCTGCATGCATCCGGGACACGGCGGTGGGTTGATCGGGAGGGGCAAGCATGCGGCATGCGATTTCGGCGCTGGCCTCCCTGGCGCTGGCCGGCCTGGTGCAGTGGCCGCAGGCCCGGCGCTGGCCGAGCCGTTCGACGGCCGGCTCAAGCTCATCCACGACAGCGCGACCTTGCGGATCGCGTATCGCACGGACTTCGCGCCCGTTCTCCTATCTCGACGAGCAGGGACGGCCGACCGGCTACACCATCGAGCTGTGCCGGCGCATCGCAAAGTCGCTCGAGCAGCAGCTCAACGGGCCGGTGGCGATCCAGTGGGTGGCGGTCGACACCCGCACGCGCTTCGACGCCATCGTCAACGGCGCCGCCGACATGGAGTGCGGCTCGACGACGATGTCGCTGTCGCGCATGAAGATCGTCGACTTCTCCAGCGTGGTGTTCGCGGAATCGACCGGCGTGCTGGCCAAGTCCGGCAGCGACGTGTTCTCGTTCGACAGCATAGCGGGCAAGACCATCGGCGTCATCGCCGGCACCACCAATGCGCGCGCGGTGCGCGACCAGGTCGCGCGGCGCAAGCTCGCCATCACCACGATCGAGTTCGGCGACCGGCAGGAGGGCATCGCGGCGCTCGCGCGCGGCGAGCTCGACGGCTTTGCCAGCGACAAGCTCACCCTGCTGGCGGCGGCGCGGGCGGCGAACCTGCGCGACTTCGGCCTTCTGTCCGAGGATCTGTCGTTCGAGCCGTTCGCCATCATGCTGCCGCGCGGCGACTGGGCGTTCCGGCTGGCGGTCAACACCGCGCTGTCGCACGTGTTTCGCAGCGGCGAGATCGTCGCGCTTTACACCCGCTATTTCGGCGACGTCGGCCCGGGCGCCTCGAGCTGGGCCGGCATGGTCTTCATCTTCGGCGGCCTGCCGGAGTGAGGATAGACCGCACGGAGCATCGGCCTCCGCCGCGCCGCGCCGATAAGTGTGCGCGTGTCCCGCGCGCAGCGCAGCACGAAGTGATGCGCTGCAGAACACCGATCTCGGATCCGGCCCCGACTTCAATGGACCGGAAGCTGGGGCCTGTGAGATTCAAGAGAACCGAGCAACGTCTCTTCAACCTCAGTCCTGATCGTCTGCAGCCATCCTTCGGCGTGTGTGGCGCGGTTCTCGAGATGCTTTACATCGCTTTCAAGTTGTTGAATGCGATCTTCTGCGGCTCGCAGCTGGACGGAGAGCCTGTGGGCCATGGTCATGGCTCGATCAACATTCTCTTGAGAGAGAGCGGCGGCCTCCTTGAGCATGGCAACAAGCGCCTGCCCCGCTTCATCAATGGCACCACTTTCGCCGTGCGCAATTTGCCGAGGCGCGAATCTCACGACAGACACTTCCTGCGATTGCTTTTCCATTTGCTAACTCCACCGATACTTTTCAGCCGACGACCGAACAAATATTATAGCGCCGCACTGGCGCGAATTACGTGCGGTGACGGCGGCCACAACGACAGGCGGGTGAACGCTCCTGCCACGAGAGCCATTCTAACCTGCATTTCTGCTCCGGCGACCAAGTTGCAGGCGCCGCTGGATCGACGATGGAACGTAACGTGCGCGCGGTGCGGCCTTGAGCTCTCCTGAACGCATCGCGCGACCCTCACAGTAGCCGTTGCAATACGACAAGGTGTCGAATTTTGTCGGGCATTGCGACGCACGTCCGAGCCGTCCATCGGCGTAGCCTGCTTCCCAGCTGTCCAGATCGATGATCATTCGCGCCCCCGTTTCACGTCCCAGCGCCGAACTCCATCAGGTGAGGGCGGCCGGATTTCGGCGCACCTGTTACGGGAAAGCCACAGTCGGCGGAAAAACATGACACGACAATGGCCCAGCCAGTCCGTCCGAAGTCGCACTGACCGAGATTTCGCAAGCATGTCGACAGCCCCCCTGAGGCGGGCATGGTCGGCCAGGATCGCATGAGCGGCGGCACCGCGCTCTGCTGCAGCAATTTTCGGCAGAGTGGCCGGACGGCAACACCTGTGCCGGAATTAGGTCGACTTATGCATGTTGGATCGACGGGAAGTCAGCTCCAAGGGATCGTCGAGCCAAACGGATGACAGCAATTTATCAGGAGATCGCCAGCCCCGCTCCGCCCGCGGCGAGCACGCCGGCCATCGACTTCGCGATCGTTCTTGCGCGCACCATCGCCGCCGCCGACAAGGATCCCGCGCAATTGCGAAACGTCGTCTACCAGTTGGCTCGGGTCAAGCTTCAGCAGGAGGCTGCGCAAAGAGATCTTCCGGTGAGTCCTCTCGAGCTGGAGCATCTCACCTCGGCACTCGAGACCGCGATCGATCGGGTCGAGACGATGTCTCTCAAGCACGACAATCCGAGGGCTCTACGGCCCGGTGCGGACGATTCGGACGTCAACGGCCGGGACATCGTGATCGCACAGCCCCGCAAGACCAATGCCCTACCGACGTTCCTGCGGCGGGATCCTTTTGTGGGCATCTCGCACAGGGACGCACGGCCATCGCGCTGGCCGCAGCGCGGGCCGTTACTACGAACGGCAATCGTGATCACTCTCGCTCTTACGGCATGTGTATTGCTCGATCGACATTTCGGCGTTTTCGGACGCTTCGCGCCAGCTCCGGTCGCGCTCGCGGTGCAAAACGAGGCGCCAATTGTTGTCCGAGCGTCCCGAGGGCTTGAGCCATCACCAGCGTCGCTATCGTCACAATCCGCGGGATTTCCGCTCCCCAACGCGTATGGCGTTTATGCCCTGAACGACGGTCAACTCCACGAACTGGAGCCCTTGGCCGGCAGAGTACCCGATCAAAGGGTTTTCATGTCGACCCCGATCCGGACCGCGAGCCGCACCACACTTCCAGACGGTCGCGTCGCGTTCATCGTCTACCGTCGTGATGTTGCAAGCAGTGCGCCTGACCGCGTCGCGGTTCGCGTGATTGCCAAAGTCATGCGCGCCATGTCCTTCGACACAACCGGGCAGGCCAAAACGGCGGACGTCGAGGATTCATGGACCATCCGCAATTTGTCGTATGAATTCAGGGTGGCGCCCCTGAGCGAGGGCTCCGAAATGCTGGTGCTACGTCCAGAGAACCCCGATTTCCTGTTTCCGGCCGGGAGATACGGGTTGGTGATCAAAGGGCAGGCCTATGATTTCACTGTCACTGGGCCCATTACGGAGGCCGCTCAATGCCTCGAGCATGTCAAGGCGGCGAACGGCACGTTCTACTCCGAATGCCGCCAACGAAATGCAAAGCAGCTTTAGTTTGCCCACGGCGACCACGCCAACATGCGACCGGGTCGTTGCAGCGCGTGGCTCACGGGATCGGTTTCCCTGGCCGCGTGAGAACGGCGTGGGACTCACCGCGGTTCGCATCCCGTGGGAGCGTTCGAACGTCCCGACCGAGAGCGAAATCGCTGGAGATTGCACCGCGATCTCAGTATTCGCGTGGTTGCATGATCTGATGCAAAATCTGTCTACTTTTTCGGGATCATGCCCTACCCGCTCACCAGCGGACAAAAACCCTCGTTGAGCGGACGGAACGCCTCCGCGGCGGGAATGGTGGCGCGCAGCTTGTAATAGTCCCAGGCGGCTTTCGACTCCGCGGGCGCCTTGACCTCGTACAGGAACATGTCGTGGGTCTTGCGGCCGTCGATGCGGATCGTGCCCTTGCCGAACAGCGGGTCGTCGGTTTCCATCGCCTTCATGCGGGCGACCACCGCCTTGCCGTCGGCATCGCTTTTGAGCGCCTCCACCGCCTTGAGATAGTGCAGCACGGCGGAATAGACGCCGGCCTGCACCATCGACGGCATGTTGCCCTTCGACTGCGGCGCAAAGCGCTGGGCGAACGCACGGCTGCCGTCGGTGCGGTCCCAATAGAAGGCTTCGGTCAAAACGAGGCCATGGGCGGCCTTGAGGCCGAGCGCGTGCACGTCGTTGATGAACACCAGCAGGCCCGCGAGATTTTGCCCGCCCTGGGCGATGCCGAACTCCGACGCCTGTTTGATCGAGTTGACGGTGTCGCCGCCGGCATTGGCGAGCCCGATCACCTTCGCCTTCGACGCCTGCGCCTGCAGGATGAAGGAGGAGAAATCCGTGCCGGGAAACGGGTGGCGCACGCGGCCCAGAACCTTGCCGCCGTTCGCCTCGACGATGGCGGCGGTGTCGCGCTCGAGCGCGTGGCCGAAGGCATAGTCGGCGGTGACGAAGAACCAGGTGTTGCCGCCGGTCTTGACCATGGCCTTGCCGGTGCCGTTGGCGGTCGCCCAGGTGTCGTAGGTCCAGTGCACGGTATTGGGTGAGCATTTGGGCCCGGTCAGATCGGACGCCGCCGCGCCCGAGACCAGGAAGACCTTGTTCTTCTCGCGCACGATCTCGTTCACCGCCAGCGCGATCGACGAGGTCGGCACATCGACGATGACGTCGACCTTGTCGAGATCGATCCAGCTGCGCACGATGTTGGCCCCGACATCGGGCTTGTTCTGGTGATCGGCGCCGAGGATTTCGACCTTGAGCCCCTTGGCCGCCGCGCCGAAGTCCTCGACCGCCATGCGCGCGGCGGCGACCGAGCCGCGACCCGTAATGTCGGAATAGAGCCCGGACATGTCGTTCATGACGCCGATCTTGATGGTGCCGTCGCTGTATTGCGCGTGCGCCATGGTGCAGCCGGCGGCGAACGCAAGCGCTGCGACGCTGATCACAGCCTTCATCGATCCCTCCCGTTGGTGTTCCGTTGCTGCTGACACGGCAACGTTTGATACAGGCGCAAGAATCCGTGGATGTCAGGTCAAGAGAGCCACACGATGCTCAAGGTGCGGCAACGCCGTGCCCGTCGATGGCACCAGTGCTGCCCTTGCAGGATCGAACCGACGTGTCGACATGGTCGGCGGCGGGCAGCGCTCGGGATCATGAAAAGTCTTCTCCCCGCGCGGCTCAACCGATAACGCAATTCGTGGTTGAGGGGAAGGCGATCCGGGATGATGCCACTTGCTCGGCGATGCCGCATTTCCCCTCTCCCATCCGAACTCGGGCTTGCCCGAGTTCGGAAACTCTGAAGGGTGGCAGAAGTCGGGTGAACCCGACTTCTGCTGCGGGAGAGGGGAGCTCGGTGTTTCAGCGAAGATGAAGGGTGAGGGGGCCAAGTGGGCGATTCTTTCCGAAGCGGCCCCCTCACCCTCCAGGATATGTTGCACCACTGTCGAGCCCTCTCCCGCGAGGGGAGAGGGCGCCCAGGCATCAGCGTCGCCCGCGTCAGGTCTAGAATCGAACGCGACCGCTTGCTGCAGCTTTCGGTGCGAGTGCTCTGTCACGCGACCACTCAGTATGCGATAGTTCTGCCTTGTTGGGGGAGCCTCATCTCATCGTGATACGCTAGGCGAATTCGTGGAGTAAGTTTGCGGAGAACATTTGCGCAGCACGGCAGCGCTGAACACCAACGCCGGCGGGACGGCATGCGGGCCGCGCTGATCGCAATCGCGATGCTGGGCGCATGCGCCACGGCGTCCGCCGAGTGGGCGCATATCGATGCAGTCGAGCCGTTGCTGCTGGAAGCCGGACACGGCGCGCCGGCGGCCTGCAATGCGGACGACATCCCGGCCGATGCGGCGGAGGCGTTGGCGAGCGCGAGCGCCTGTCCGCCGCAGGCCGGCGACACCGAAACCGCGCGGGCGCGCGCCTACCTGGTCGCGACCGCCACGCCGGGCTACACCATGACGCGGCAGGGGCCCGCGCTCGCCATCGCCCGGCTGCATCCGGCCTTCGCCAGGCAGCTCGCCGCCGCCATCGCCGAGGCGCGCGCGGCCGGCTTGCAGTTCGCGGGAATTTTCTCGGCCTACCGGCCGCCCGCCTTCGGCGTCGGCGGCTTCGTCGACAAGTTTCTGTCGCTCCACACCTATGGGCTCGCCGTCGATATCACCGGGATCGGCGCCCCCGGCACCCCGGCCGCGCTGCTCTGGCACGAGATCGCGGCGCGGCACCGCGTGGTCTGCCCCTACGGGCCGCACAACGCGGCGGAGTGGAATCACTGCCAGCCGACGCAGGTGAAGATGGTTCTCCCGCAGAACCCGTTGCGCGAGACCGTCACGGCCGACGGCCCGATCGTTCTCGACGAGATGTTCGAGGTCGGCGATTCCCTCATCGCGGCGCCCGGCAGCGCGGGCGCGCCGCACCCGGGCCCGCCCGCGCATCTGTTCAAGCCGCCACCGCAACGGAGCGCGATGGCGCCGGTGCCGCGCATCGCGGCCGCCACGAGCCCGAAAACCATCCGCAGCGGAGCAATCCCGCCGGTCAACCGCGCGCTTCTTGCCAGCCCCGCCAGCGCGAAAAAGCTGCGCCTCGTCGTCAGCAAGTCCGGCTGGCCGAGCGGGGTCCCCCGCATCATCAATCTCGGCGACGAGCCGCGCCGGCCGAACGCGCCGGCCGCGAGCCGCGCACCGCCCAAGCCGATCGTCATGCCGCAGGTCGTGGCCAGCACCAGGTGAGCGGGATGTGCGTGGTGGTGTGTGTCACGTCGAAATGGATGATGCCACTTGCTCGGCGACGCCGCATTTGCCCTCTCCCCTCGCGGGAGAGGGCAGCTCGGTATTTCAGCAAAGATGAGGGGTGAGGGGACCAAATGTGCGAGTCTTTCGGAAGCGGCCCCCTCACCCTTTAGGATATGTTGCTCCATCGCCAAGCCCTCTCCCACGAGGGGAGAGGGCGCATATGCACCAGCGTCGCTCGCGTCACGTCTGGTCCAAAGGGACACGCCCGTAGGGTGGGTTGAGCGAAGCGAAACCCACCAAGGAGCAAGCCGCCGGGTTTTGATGGGTTTCGCTGACGCTCAACCCATCCTACGACTGCGATGGCGACAACTGCTGCGCGGGAGAGTGGTGCCGCAAGAGGGATTCGAACCCCCGACCCCATCATTACGAATGATGTGCTCTACCAGCTGAGCTATTGCGGCATTCCGACGAGGCAATCTGCGTAGGGTGGGTTGAGCGAAGCGAAACCCACCAAGGAGCAAGCCGCCGGGTTTTGATGGGTTTCGCTAACGCTCAACCCATCCTACGGCGGGGCTGATATAGCGGGGGCGGCAAAAACGGGCAAGACCGCAAGCCAACGCCGCTTCAAGCCGACGGCTCGGTCGTCGTGACGGTGGGCAGCGTCAGGCCGAGGCTTCGGTCTTCTTGCTTTCCGTCTTCTTGGCCATGCGCCAGAGCTGAAACCCCTCGCCTTCGATCGCTTCCTCGATCGCCTCGCGCGAGAAATTGTAGGGCGGCGTGCTGTCGGGGCCGATCGCGCCGGTGGCGGTCCAGGGCCCATGGTTCGACGGCAGCTTGCTGCCCACGAGATCGCCGGCGAAGGCGCGCAGCGACTTGTTGCTCTCCGACTTGAAAATGTAGATCCGCATGCTCGACCTTTCCCGACGCTTGCACCCGCTACGCCGCTCGACCGCAGGCCCGCGACGCGACGCGGACGATCGAGTCGCGTCGCCGCTATCCGACGAGCCGCGCCAGATACCTGCTGTGCGGCAGAAGCACGGCCGTCACACCGAAGCCGATCGCCGCAGCCAATGTCAGGCTGAAGAGGATCATCCACATGTCACGCTCCTTGCATTGCAGGCGGGAGCGCTCGCGGTCTCTCGGTCACCGGTGCCTGGATTGTTCCATATCGTGGCGATGATGAACGACGGTGCGCCTTATCGCCGTGATTGTCCAGGGAATTCGGTCCCAGCCGCCATATTCCGGCCTTGCCGCCGTTGATCCGGCGGCCAAGAGCGCCTACATTACAGGGGTATTCGAACCTGGCATTGTTTGTCGCGCACCGACTGTGCGCTTCCCCTAGGACAACGCTGATTTCGGATGAGCGTTCGCACGACATGTCGTGCGGTCCCGGTCGCGCATGCGCATTGAAGGAGACTTTCATGGCTGTCGGCACCGTCAAATGGTTCAACCCGACCAAGGGCTACGGATTCATCGCGCCGCAGGACGGCGGCAAGGATGTGTTCGTGCATATCTCGGCGGTCGAGCGCGCCGGCCTCAACTCGCTCAACGAGGGCCAGACGGTCGAGTATGAAATCGTCAGCAATCGCGGCAAGGAATCCGCGGACAATCTGAAGACCCGCTGAGCCGCGATCTTCCGTCACAACAGGATTGGAAATCATTTTGCAGGTATTCGTTCGCGACAACAATGTCGATCAAGCCCTCCGGGTGCTGAAGAAGAAGATGCAGCGCGAGGGCGTCTTTCGCGAGATGAAGCGGCGCAAGGCCTATGAGAAACCCTCGGAGCGCAAGACCCGCGAGCGGGGGGAAGCGATCCGGCGCGCACGCAAGGCGGCGCGCAAGCAGGCCCAGCGCGAAGGCCTGATCCCGATGCCCAAACCGCGCACCGATACGCCGCGGCGTCCGCCGCCGCCGAGGTTCTGACGCTTGTTCCGGTGACATGAATCACAGAGGCCGACGGCCACGGCGGGGCCGCTGATCCTTCGAGGCCCGCGAAGCGCGGGCCCTCAGGCTGACGGACGGCGCATCGACTTGCCGCCGAGGTCCCGGACGCGCCGCATCCCTGCGGCCGGTCTTGCTTGGTCGCATGATCTGAGTCCGCATAGTCCGCACTTTTCGCGGATCATGCTCAGGAACAGCATGACCGATACGTCGCAAGACGAAGCAACGCCGAAGCCCCGAACCGCCGCGGACGCGGGCGGAGCTCGAGGCGATGGTGCTCGCCGCGCTGCGCGCGAGCGCACCCTGCGGCTCCGCCGTCCACGTCACAGTGGTCGCGTATGACAATTACCGCGTCGGCGCCACCTGGGAGGTGGCGAGCTGCAATCCGGGCGCATCCGATCCGGTCGAATGCGAACGTGCGCTGAGCGACATCGTGTTCCGCCTGCAGCAGCAATTCGATATCGCGCAGTGAGAGGCGGCGGCATGAAAGACGCAGCGTCCGGCGGCAAGCGGCGGCGTGTTTCTGCGTCGCGTCCCGGCGTCAATCGCGCCGCGACCGCGACCCCGCCCTCGCAAGAAGAAAGGCTGCAAGGACGACAATTGAAATCGCAACGAGGAGACCATCACATGGCGACAACGACGCGAGCCAATACCAAGACGATCACCATGACGCCGGAGCCGGACGAGCCGGCAGCACCGCAACCGCGCGCCACGCAGCGCAAGGAGCCCGACGGCCGCTTCCGCCTGCAGGTCGACCGGCAGACGAAAAAATCGTTTCCGACAATGGAAGCCGCGGAGACGGCGGGACTGGCGATCAAGAAAAGCCATCCGCTGCTGCAGGTCGCGATCTACGACGGCGTCGCCAGCGTCAACAAGCTCATCGAGCTGCCGTAGCGCTCGATCATCCAGGATCGGGAAGCGCAACATGCCTGCAGCCTGTCATGCGCGGGCTTGATCCGCGCATCCATCAAAAAAGTAAGCGTAGACTCGACGCGATCGATTGCCGGGTCAGACCGGCAACGACGACGGCGCCGCGACATTACTTGCCGGCGGCAGCGCGCGTCCTGGCAGGGCGCGATCGCGGGGCGGGCGCGGTTGGGATGGCGGCCGCATCGCGCGCCAGACGCAGCGCCCGCAAGCGTGCGGTCTTCTCGCTCGTAGCGCGGCGGCTGACCTCATATTCGGTCATGGCCTGCCGGCCTTCGGGGTGCTGCGTTTCCTTCCTGAACAGTGCCGCGGCGCGCTCGCGCGCCTGATTGGAACTGATACTCAACGTCGTCGCTCCATTCCGACAGCGGACGAGAAGACATGACGTCGTCTCGACGGATGCCGTTGCTTTTGGGGGGTGGACATCAAGGCAACGCGGTCCGGCTTGGGTTGGTTCCGCTCGCGCGCCCGACGCGGCTCTCGCTGCTTCAGGATCCGAAGAACGAGCGGAACCGATTCCAGCCGCCGGGCGGCGGCTCGGACGGCGGATCCGGCTTCGGGCTCCTCGGGGTTGGCTGCGCCCTCGGGCCCGGGATCGTCGGGCGCATGCACCAGCGGAATCACCGGCGGCACAGGCGGCGAGGCCGGTTCGGGCGAAGCCTCGAACGCGGCGGTGGCGCGCTCGGAGCCGTCGCCATCGGAGTGAGCTGGGGCAGGCGGCGCGGCGTCGATCATGCCAGGCGCGGGCGGGGATGGGGCGGGTAGCACCGGCGGCGGCGCGAGGCCGGCATGGGGAGCCGTTCCCTCACCCGTCGCGCTCGCCGCCTGCGATGCGGCGGCTGCGCCGGCGGCCAAGGTTGCGCCCGCGAGCGCGGCGGTCGCGGCCGGACCGGTGACCGCGGGACGCGGGGCGTCCAGCATCGCGCGCTGCTCGGCATCGATGATGGCGCCGGCATGGTCGCGGCCGGCGAGCGGATCCTTCCATTCGAAGGCATCGAGCCGGCCGGTGACGGGGGAGACCGGCAGCCAGCGGTCGGAGACGAAGCCGTCGGCGGTCCAGGCCGGATCGCGCCGCGCGTTGAGCGCGCGCGCCATCCATTCGCGGCCGCGGCCCTCGTCGCCCTGCTGCATCTCGAGCGCGGCCATCAGCGCCGCCACGCGCTGCGTCGGCGACGGCACCAGCGGCGCCAGCACCTCGCGCGCGATGGTGAACTCGCGGGCGTCGAGCGCGGCGCGCGCCACCGCGAGCGCGCCCTCGATGTCGCCCGGGGTCTTGCCGGCGAGCGCCTGCACGCGCGCGAGCCGCTCGCGTGCGGAATCGCCGGGGCGCAGATGGGCGTAGGCGTCGGCGAGGTCGGGATGCGGGTTGATGCGCCACGCGGCCTCGAGGATGCGCGCCGCCTTGCGGCGGTCGCCCGCCTCGCCCAGGAGCCGACCGGCCAGCGCTGCCGACGGCACCAGCCCGGGCGCGAGCTTGACCGCTTCGAGCGCGAGGGTCTTGGCCTGCTCGCGGCCGATGTCGGACAGATTCGGCGCCGACGCGACCTCGGCCTTGCCGGCCGCGGCGAGCGCATCGCCCTCGGCGGCGGCGATCGCCTGGGCGGTGAGCAGCACGGCGCGCTGGCGCCGGTAGGCGACCTTGTCGATCAGGCCGCTTTTCATATTGCGTTCGAGCCGCGTGAGCGCGCCGCTCCAGTCGCCGGCGATGCAGCGGAATTCGAGCACGGCCTGGCCGGCCCAGTTCGGCACCGGCGTCTGCTTGGCGGCCTCCTCGGCATAGAACAGCGCGGCGCCGGGGTCCTGCCGGCGGCGAGCTTCGACGAACAGGCCGTGCAGGCCGAGCACGCGGGTGTCGTCGCGTCCGGCCATGCGGTCGAAGGTGGCGGCGGCGGCCTCGCGGTTGCCGGAGAGCTGCGCGGCCTGCGCGTTGAGCAGCAGGGTCAGCGGCTCGTTCGGCGCGATGCGGTTGGCCTCGGCGCTGAACTTCTTGGCGGCGCGGGCGTCGCCGGAGCCGACCGCGATCAGCCCGTGCGACACCGCGCGATAGCCGCGCGCGCCGCGGCGGTTGCGCAGATATTGCGAGACGTAGTCGGGCGAGCGCAGCAGCGTGCGGATGAACGACCACACCATCACGGTCGCGACCGCGACCGCCGCGATCGCGAAGATCAGCACCATGACCGAGGTCTCGACGCGCCGGCCCTGCCAGGTGATGAGGACGTCGCCCGGCCGGTCGGCCAGCCACACGGCGCCGAAGGAGAGCAGCGCGACGACGATGAGCCAGAGGAGAACGCGAATCATCGGGGGATGTGACTCATGACATGAACTCATGGGACCTGAAACGCAGGGACAACGGCTTCGAGCTCCGGCAGCTCAGCGCGGCGTTCGAGCCGCTGGCAGCGCCACGATCTCGGTGGGCCCCCCCCACGAAACCCGGGCCTGCCCGGGTTTCGCACTCACATGCGCAAGTCGGGCAGGCCCGACTTGCGGTGGGGAGGGGCTGGGGGTGGGGGTCAGTGTTGGCGGACGCATCTCGCACAATAACTCCGACCCCCCTCCCCAACCCTCCCCCACAAGGGGGGAGGGAGCAGACCGCATCCGCGGCACGGACATCCTTCATTTGGCTTGAGCACACCAGCAGCATCACTTGCCCAATCCGGCGAGCGCGTCGCTGGCGAGGCGGCGGCTGGCGTCGAGCGCGGCGGTGCGCGCCTGCGCCTTTTTGAGCCAGGCGTCGGCCGGCGCACGCGCATCCGGCGGCAGCTTGTCGACATCGGCGCGGGCGCCGGCGAGATCGCCGCGCGACGCCTTGACCGCGATGCGCGCAACCAGCGCCGAGCCTTCGCTGTCGGCCGCAGCGGCGCCCTCGACCGGGCGCACGCGCACGAGCTTCTCGGCCTGCATCTGCAGCCGATCCAGAAACCCTTCGCGCGCCGGCGGCGGCGCCGTGGCCGGCCGCAGTGACGGCGCGAGCGCGGCGAGCTCGCGGGCGAGCGCGGTGGCGGTGGGCACGCCGGTCGCCGCGAACGGCTCGAGCGGAGCGATGAGCGCGGGATCGGCGGCGAGCGCCTTCACGGTCGCGAGCTCGGGAGTGAAGGGATCGCCGCGATCGACCGCGCCCTGCAGCGCGGTGGCGGCCAGCGCCAGCCGCACGACGCGATCACCACTTTCCACCGCCGGGCTCTTGGCGATCTGGCTCTCGGAGGTCTTTTCGCTGTGCTCGACCGCGGCGACGCGGTTGGCGAGCGCCTCGATCTCGCTGCGCGCGGCCCTGGGCGAAAGCTCGGCCATTGCGGCGGCGTTGGCATCGGCGCGCGCACGCGCCGCGCGGGCGGTTTCGGTCGCCTCCTCGCCGCGGCGGCCGAGCATGCCGAGGGTCTCGGCCAATACCTTGATCTCGGTCTCGAGCGCGGCGACGCGGCTGGCAAGCGCGGGATCGCTCGCGGCCGGCCGCGCGGCGGAGACCGCGGCCTCGAGCTTGCCGACGCGCCCGGCCACGGCGTCGAGGGTGCCCGGATCGGCGGCGGGCGGCGGCGCGCGGCCGGCCACCTCGCGCAGCTCAAGCTCAAGACCGGCCAGGCGCGCATCGAGCGCGCTCACGCCGTTGTCGCGGCTCATGAACAGGCTCACGAGCCCGATGGCGGCGAGGACGAGGCCGATCGCGGCGACGGCCCACCCGAGCAGCGACCCACGGGCGGGTGGCGCAGGCGGCGGCGCGGGCGCCGCGTCGTTGGCGGGGGGCTGGTCGGCGGCAGCGGTATTGGGGGGTGCATCCATGCGGGCGATTCTGCTTCCGGGCTGGACGGTCAGGCAATGGCGGGCGGGCGGCGCTGCTGTGCCCGCGGTTTGGGCCGGTATTGCGGCCAGCCGGCAGCTTTGCCGATTCGCCGCACCCCTGATGTAACCCGGATAAGGTTTCAGCGAAATGTAGGATTCGGGCGGCGGACCGCAGCTGAAGCGGCTTTCGTTGAGATTGATGTGCCGCGCGCGCGGTGCGGTCCCCTCCCCCAACCGAAGTCGGGTTTATCCGACTTCGGCCACCCTAAATGCGAACTCGGGTAAACCCGAGTTCTTGTGGGGAGGGGTCGGGGGTGGGGTCATGAGATTGAGGCACCGACATTGCCAAACGCATCACCCCCCTCCCTAACCCTCCCCCACAAGGGGGGAGGGAGCAGACCGAGTTTGCCGCGCGTTCTGATTCCATTTCACCGCAACAGGCGCTAGGCCTCGTCCACCAGCTCGACCATCGCCGCCTCCTTCGGGCGCGGCGCGATCCGGATGGTGGCGGCACCGGCGGCGGCGAGCGGCTGCGACACCTGCAGGGACAGGCAGACATGCAGCGGCGACAGCGCGGCCGCGCGCAGTCCATCGCGCGCGGCGCAATCAAGATAGCTCTCGGCGCTGCGGCGGGAGAAGTGAAGCACGCCGTCGATCGCCCCGCCGGCCAGGGCGGCGGCGACCTCGGGCGGAAAATGCTCGGCCTTGACGGCGCGGTAGACCACGGCGGTGATGACCGGGACGCCGGCGGCGGCAAGATCGCCGGCGCGGTCTTCGCCGGCGAGATAGAGCAATGGCGCGGCGTTGCCCGCGCATTCCGCGCGCAGGAGCGCGATGAGATCGTTCTTGTCGCCGTCCGCGGAGCGGATGCGGCCGAAGCCGGCGGCGCAGGCCGCGCGCGCGGTGTGGCGCCCGACCGTGTAGGCGGTGAGCGCGGTGAGCTCGTGGCGCCGTGGGTGGCGCGCGATGGCGCGCGCCGCATTCGCGCTGGTGAGCACGACCGCCCCCGGCGGCTCACGCGGCAGCTCGACATCGACCGGCTCCATGCGCAGCAGCGGTGCCACGATCACCGCATGGCCGCGCGCACGCAGGAGCACCGCGGTGCGCTCGCCGTCGGGCTCGGGCCGGGTGACCAGCAGCCGCACGCCTCACACCGGCGCGAAGAAATCGGCGCCGGCGCGCGCCTTGAGCTCGCGTCCGGCGTCGGCGCCGAGCGCAACGGCATCGGCGACGGCACCTTCGCGCACGGCCTCGAAGGCTTCGCTGCCGTCCGGCCTGGCGATCAGCCCGCGAAAGGTCAGCCGCCCGGCGGCGACGGTGGCATGACCGGCGATCGGCGTGCGGCAGGAGCCGTCGAGCACCGCCAGGAAGGCGCGCTCGCAGGCGAGCGCCGCGGCGCTGTCGGGATGGTTGACGGCGGCGAGCCGGGCGAGCGTGCGGGCATCGTCTTCCCGCGCCTCGATGGCGATGATGCCCTGCCCGACCGCCGGCAGAAACTCGTCGACGGCAAACACCGCGGTGGCGGCGTCCGCCCGACCCAGCCGTTTCAATCCGGCGAGCGCGAGCAGGGTGGCGTCGACCTCGCCGGCGTCGAGCTTGCGCAGGCGCGTCTCCACATTGCCGCGCAGCGGCACGACGACGAGATCGGGGCGCAGCCGCCTGGCCAGCGCCTGGCGGCGCAGCGACGCCGTGCCGATTTTCGCGCCGGCGGGAAGGTCGCGCAGCGCCTTGGCCTTGCGGCTGATGAAGGCGTCGCGCGGGTCCTCGCGCGGCAGCACCGCCGCGATGGTCAGGCCCGGCGGCAGGGCGGTGGGCATGTCCTTGGCCGAATGCACCGCGAGGTCGACGGCGCCGGCGATGAGCGCCTCCTCGATCTCCTTGGTGAACAGCCCCTTGCCGCCGAGGTCCGCGAGCGGGCGGTCGCGAATCATGTCGCCGGTGGTGCGGATGACCTCGATCTCGGTGTCGTCGGCGCCGAAGCCATGCGCGGCCGCCAGCCGGTCGCGCACCTGCCGCGCCTGGACGAGCGCGAGCGGGCTGCCGCGGGTACCGATCACCAGCGTGGGCTGGCTCGAGGATTGCACCGTGAGACCTCGCAATGCTACGCCGGGCGGTGCCGGCGGGGGCACGGTAGCCCGGATGAAGCGTGAACGAAATCCGCGCCTTGCGCCGTGGACCGCTACGCCCCGGTCGCGGTTCCCTTGCCGCGCGCTACACTGGGAATGACGCGTTGTCGACCGAATAAGTGCAATGAACTCGGTGTGCTGCACCCGAGTGGTCTATCCTCAACGTGCCTTCGAGATAAGTGAACCGGCCATGATCGTGCTCGGCATCGAGACCACCTGCGACGAGACCGCGGCGGCGGTGGTCGAGCGCACGCCGGCGGGGTCCGGGCGAATCCTCTCCAATATCGTGCGTTCGCAGATCGACGAGCATGCCGCCTTCGGCGGCGTGGTGCCGGAGATCGCCGCCCGCGCCCATGTGGAGGCACTCGACCACATCATCGCCAAGGCAATGCGCGACGCGCTCCGAAGCTTCGGCGACCTCGACGGCATCGCCGCCGCCGCCGGACCCGGGCTGATCGGCGGCGTGATCGTGGGCCTCACCACCGCCAAGGCGATTGCGCTGGTGAGCCGCAAGCCGCTGATCGCGGTCAATCATCTCGAGGCGCACGCGCTCACCGCGCGGCTGACCGACGGCACGCCGTTCCCCTATTGCCTGTTCCTCGCGTCCGGCGGCCATACCCAGATCGTCGCGGTGCTCGGCGTCGGCAACTATGTGCGGCTCGGCACCACCGTCGACGATGCCATCGGCGAGGCCTTCGACAAGATCGCGAAGCTGCTCGGGCTGCCCTATCCCGGCGGCCCGCAGGTGGAGAAGCAGGCGCTCGGCGGCGATCCGGCGCGGCTGCCGCTGCCGCGGCCGATGCTCGGGCGCAAGCACGCCGACTTCTCGCTCTCGGGATTGAAGACCGCGCTGCGACTCGAGGCGGAACGGATCGCGCCGCTGAGCGATGTCGACGTGCGCGACCTCTGCGCGTCATTCCAGCAGAGCGTGGTCGATGTCGTCGCCGACCGCCTGCGCGTCGGGCTGAAGATGTTCCGCGACGCCTACGGCAAGCCGACCGCGCTGGTCGCCGCCGGCGGGGTCGCTGCCAACGAGGCGATCCGCCGGGTCCTGCACCACGTCGCGTTCGAGACCGGCACCGTGCTGATCGTGCCGCCGGCGGTGCTGTGCACCGACAATGGCGCGATGATCGCGTGGGCCGGGGTGGAGCGCCTCTCGCTCGGCCTCACCGACACGCTCGATGCGCCGCCGCACGCACGCTGGTCGCTGCACGACGTGACGGCACCGGCGCAGGGGCCGGCGGCGCGCGCACCGCATGCGGACGCGAACAAAAATAGCTGACAAGCGACCCCTCTGCCGTCGTCTCTCCGGGTGATACTGTCCCGCGCCCGCGCCGCGGACACGAACCTGAACCGACCGGACCCTCCGAACGCCATGACATTCCAGCACATCGCCGTGGTCGGAGCCGGCGCCTGGGGCGTCGCGCTGGCGAATGCGATCACGCGCGCGGGGCGCGCGGTGCTGCTGGCGTGCCGCGATGGCGCGGGCGCCGATCTCCTGCTGTCACGCCGGGAGAGCCCGCGGCTGCCGGGCCTGCGCATCGACGAGCGCGTCGGCATCGCTCCGGTCGGGGCGGCGGTGGGGCGCTACGACGCCATCCTGCTCACGGTGCCGTCGCAAGAGCTGCGGGCGGCCGCGTGCGCGATCGCGCCGGAGCTGGCGCGCGGCACGCCGGTGATCGCCTGCGCCAAGGGCATCGAGCGCGGCACGCATCGCTTTATGACCGAGGTGATCGCGGAGAGCGCTCCCGGCGCCCTGCCCGCGATCCTGTCCGGACCGAGCTTTGCCGCAGATGTCGGGCGCGGACTTCCCGCCGCGGTCACACTCGCAACCCGCGACGAGGCGACGGCGGCGGCGCTCGCACATGCACTCGGCTCGGCCGCGTTCCGGCCGTATCACTCGACCGACGTGCGCGGCGTGGAGATCGGCGGCGCCGCCAAGAACGTGCTCGCGATCGCCGCCGGCATCGTCACCGGGCGCGGACTCGGCGCGAGCGCGGCGGCGGCCCTGGTCACTCGCGGCTTTGCCGAGCTGTTCCGGTTCGGCCGCGCCTATGGCGCCCGCCCGGAAACGCTGACCGGCCTGTCCGGGCTTGGGGATCTGATCCTCACCTGCTCGAGCGCGCAATCGCGCAATTACTCCTTCGGTCTCGCCCTCGGCCGCGGCAATCCGGCGCCGGCAGGCGCGAAGCTCGCCGAAGGCGTCTTCACCGCGCCGGTGCTGCTCGAGATGGCGACCGAGCAAGGTATCGACATGCCGATCGCCGGCGCCGTCGTCGCCATTCTGTCCGGCCGCGCCAGCGTGGACGAGGCAACGGAAACCCTGCTGACGCGGCCGTTCCGCGCCGAGGGATAAGCGTCGGAGTGATCCGCTTCAAAAATACGCAAGCTTCGTTTTTCGCCAGAGGATGGATTGCAACGCAACGACGTCCGCGATCAACTTGCGGGAGCGAGAAAGGAGAAGAGAGCGATGGCCTATTGGCTTCTCAAGACCGAGCCCGAGGAATTCTCCTGGAACGATCAGGTCAAACGCGGCGCCAAGGGCGAGGCGTGGACGGGTGTGCGCAACTTCACCGCCCGCAGGCATCTCAAGGAGATGAAGAAAGGCGAGCACGCGTTCTTCTATCACACCGGCGAGGAGAAGCAGGTGGTCGGGATCGCCGAGGTGATTCGCGAGGCCTACCACGACCCGACCGACGAGAAAGGCGTCTTCCTCGCCGTCGACGTGAAGGCGGCCAAGCCGTTCCCCAAGCCGGTGACGCTGGCGGCGATCAAGGCCGAGCCCGGTCTCAAGGAGATGGCGCTGGCGAAATATCCGCGCCTGTCGGTGCAGCCGGTAACGGCGCAGGAGTGGAAGGCCGTCTGCAAGATGGGGGGCGTGAAGGATTAGCGCAATCCGCCGGCGCGGACGTTAACTGGACCAGGGGGCGCGCTGCAGCGATCCAACGCCATCCGCGCTACGCCGCGGCGGCGATGATCTGCGCCAGCACCTGCGCGCGACGGATGGGCGAGCGGCAGCCCTTGAGCGTGTCGGAAAAGCGTTCCAGCACGCCGTCCTCGAAGGCCGCGACCACGATGCCATGCACGTAGCTCTTGCGGCAGATCGCGGGCGTGTTGGCGAGATCATCGGCGGCGGCGCGCACCGCCTGCAGCACCTGTCTGCGGCGCTGGCGTTCGCTCGCCGCCGGCTCGGTCTGCGCCAGCGCTTCGAGCACGCTCGCCGACGCGAGCAAGGTGCGAAAGTCCTTGAGCGAAATCTGCACGCCGGCGATCTCGCGCAGGAACGCGTTGACATCGCGCGCGGTCACATGGCGGACGTCGCCGTTGGCGGCGCGATACTGGAACAGGCGCCGCCCGGGCAGCTGCCGCAGCAACGCGATCGCGGTCGCCAGCCGCGGCGCAGTGAACTCCTTGACCACGGTCTTGCCGCCCTTGGAGCGGAACGTCAGCGTGATGTCCTCACCATAGAGCGTGACGTTCGACTTCAACAGCGTCGCCGCGCCACGCGTACCGCGCAGCCGCGCGTAACTCTCGCTTCCCGGCCGGATGGCGCTGCGCGCGACCAGCTCGATCACGGCGGCGCAGGTGAATTCACGCGTGGGCTCGTCGGAGGCGAGATGCTGGCCGATGCTGCGCCGGACGCGCGGCAGCACGTCCGCGAGCCGCGCCAGCCGCCGCGCCTTGCGGATCTCGCGCACCTTGTCCCAATCCGGATGGTAGCGGTACTGCAGCCGACCGGCGGCATCGCGGCCGGTCGCCTGCAGATGCGCATCGGTGTCCTCGGCATAGAGCACGTCTTGATAGGCCGGCGGCACCGCCAGTCGCGCCAGCCGCGCGACCGTCGCCGGGTTGCGGATCACCCGACCGTCGGCATCGAGATAGCACCAGCCCTTGCCGCAGCGGCGGCGGCGGATCGATAAGGTGTCGGCAGCGACCAGACGCAATCCAAGCTTCTTCGCCACGGCGCGTGCGCTTCGGCTCGCTTCGTTGCGGCGCAAGACCGACGTGCGCTGGTCTTCGACGCTGTTTGCATGTGCATCGCTCACGACACGCGCCTGTTGCAAAGTCCGGGACGGCAATGCCGGAAGGCGCGGATTGGTTCCTTTGATCGCGACCCCTTCCCCCGGCGGCGTAGCCGGAGGTAGGCTTCCCGCCAGCGTGCGGGAGGGACAATGACCTTCGCCGGGGTGAATTACCTCGCCATCGTGATCGCCGCCGTCGTCGCCTGGTTCGCGGGAGCAGCGTGGTACACGGTCTTCGGCAACACCTGGATGGCGGCGCTCGGCATCACGCCCGAGACAATGGAAGCGGCAAAGCGCCGGCCGGGCGCGTTCCTGCCGTTCGTCTACGCCTTCGTCGCCGAGTTGGTGATGGCGTGGATCCTGGCGGGACTGCTCGGCCATGTCGGCGCGCTGTCGCTGCGTGGCGGGATCATCTCGGCCGCGTTCTGCTGGGCCGGCTTCGTGCTGCCGACCATCGTGGTCAACAACAGTTTCGCGCAGCGCGACTGGCGCCTATTGTGGATCGACGGCGGTCACTGGCTGGTGGTGCTGCTGCTGATGGGGGCCATCATCGGCGCCATGGGAGTTTAGAGCGAGCATTGCTTCGGATTGAAGCGCGGTAACGAGGAGAACGAACACATGCGCAGTCGCATCATCCCGGTCACGTTGGTTGCCGCATGTTCAGCGCTGCTCATGCTTGCTGGGCTCCCGAGCCGCACCGCCGCACAGAATCCGATGGGCGATGCCAACGCCGAGCCGGCGCCGTTCAACCCGCAGATGGCCGCCATGATGATGATGCTGATCCAGCCGCGCCACGCCAAACTCGGACTCGCCGGGAAAGAGGAGAACTGGCCGCTCGCCGGCTATGCGCTCAAGGAGCTCAAGCAAGGCTTTCTGATCACCGCGCGCGCGGTGCCGCGCTGGAAGGGGCTGCCGGTTCCGGACCTGTTCGACGCCGCCGTGAGCGCGCCGCTGGCGCTGCTCGACTTTGCGATCAAGGCCAACGAGCCGCGCCAGTTCGGCGAAGGCTATGCGCGGCTGACGACGGGGTGCAACGCCTGCCACGCCACCACCGATCATCCCTTCGTGGTGATCAAGCCGCCCGAGAGCGCCGCGGAATTCTCCAACCAGGATTTTCAGCCGAAGCGGTAGAACGCAGACGTCGATTTAAACCGGTCGTCGCGACGCATCATTCGGGCTAGCCCGGCACGTCATTTCGCCGGCGAACGTCCGGTTCGTCCGCCGCATGGCCATCAAATGTTGTGGCCGCGCTTGCGCAGCTCATCGATCATGCGGGCGCGGATCTCGCCGCCGACCGCTTGTCCGAAGCGCTGTCCGACCACCATGCTCTCCTGAGTGATCGCCGGCAGCTTCTGCACGAATTTCTGACCGGTCGGACCGCGGTAGAAGGCCGTGACCTCGCGCAGCTCCTCGGCCGTGAAATTGCGGGCATAGATCGCAGCGATCTGATCGATGATCTCGTTCACACGCGCATTCATGCCTTCCAACAGTAGCGGCATGACCGCATCGTAATCGCGCTCCACCTCCGGCCGGTTCTGCACGATGGCTGGCTTCATGCTCTGCATGATCGCCGGCATGATGGCCTTGAAGTAGTCGGCGGCCCGCATGGTGACGATCAGGTCGTGCGCAGCCGCCATCGCTTCCGGCGACGGCGCCTGTGCGCGAGCGGGCAGAGCAGCGAACAATAGGCAGACCGCCAGGGCGGCCGTCAGCGTCAAGCGGCGGCTTTGCATCATAATTCTCCTCACGAAACAGCACGCCCATGATGCCGCGTGCCCGCAGCTGACGCCGTCACTCCACGCTGAGCCCGGCATCCCTAATCAGCTTGCCGTAGCGGGCGTGATCGCTGCGGATACGGGCGACAAAGTCGGGAAGCGTCGTGATATAGGGATCGCCCGAGCCGGCGGCGGCGAGCTTCTCCGCAATATCAGGCTGCGCCAGGATCGCGTTGGCCTCGTCGCGCAGCCGCGCGAGGATCGGCGGCGGTGTACCGACCGGCGCGAACAAGCCCTGCCAGATCGTGACTTCGTAGCCGGGATAGATCTCGGCGACCGGCGGCAGGTCGGGCAGCAGCGATGAGCGGCGCGTTCCGCTCACCGCCAACCCCTTGAGCTTGCCCGACTGCACCAGCGGCGCGACCGAGCCGCCGCCGAACATGGCGGCGACGTCGCCGGCCATCACGCCGATCGCGGCGGGCCCGCCGCCCCGGTACGGAACGTGCACGAGATCGATGCCCGCCTGCTGCTTGAGAAATTCCATGGCAAGATGGTGCTCGCTGCCGTTCCCGATCGAGGCATAGAACAGCGGAGGCTTGGTGGCGCGCGCCAATGCGATGAAGTCGCGGAAGTCCTTGCCGGCGGCGAGCGACGGATTGGCCGCCAGGATGAGCTCATTCGCCACCAGACTCGCGACCGGCTCAAGCTCCTTGAGCGGGTCGAACGACATTCTGGCGTAGAGGTTCGGATTGATCCCGAACAGGGCGCTCGGCCCCAGCAGCAGGGTATAGCCGTCCGGGCTTGCGCGCGCGACGAGCTCACCGGCGAGATTGCCGTTCGAGCCGGGCCGGTTCTCCACGACGACCGGCTGGCCGAGGCGGATCGCCAACGGCTGTCCCAGCATGCGGGCGACGATGTCGGCCGCGCCGCCGGGAGGAAACGACACCAGAAGCCTGATCGGCCGCGTCGGATAGGCCTGCGCCCACGCGGTGCCCGCCGGCAGCGCGAACAGCGCCGCAAGGACCAGCCGGATCAGCCACGACATCGCGCATGCTCCTTCCGCCGCGGCCATTCTGCCGCATGCGGACACGGTCCGGCAACCAAAGTCGAACTCGCGCAGTCTTGTCGCTCGTAGCGCCGTCGGCGCATAATGACGCCCAACACCCACGGGGTGACGTTCAGAACAGAGAGATGTCGCGCGCGGTGCCTTCCGCCGCGGTGCTTGGAGGGAACAAATGTCGGAGAAGATCTACGATATTCCGCCGGAGTGGAAGAAGCGCGCCTTCATCGACGCCGCCAAGTACCAGGACATGTACGCGCGTTCGGTCAAGGACCCGAACGGCTTCTGGGCCGAGGAGGCCAAGCGCCTCAACTGGTACAAGGCGCCGACCAAGATCAAGAACGCCAGCTTCGGACCCGGCAACGTGTCGATCAAGTGGTTCGAGGATGGCATCCTCAACGCGGCGTACAATTGCGTCGACCGGCATCTTGCCAAGCGCGCCCGGCAGACCGCGATCATCTGGGAAGGCGACGATCCCGCCCAGTCCAGGCACATCACCTATCAGGAGCTGCACGACGAGGTGTGCCGGTTCGCCAACATCCTGCGCAACCGCAATGTCGAGAAGGGCGACCGCGTCACCATCTACCTGCCGATGATTCCGGAGGCGGCCTACGCGATGCTTGCCTGCGCGCGCATCGGCGCAATCCATTCGGTGGTGTTCGGCGGGTTCTCGCCGGAGTCGCTCGCCGGCCGGATCGAGGACTGCGGCTCCAAGGTCGTCATCACCGCCGACGAAGGCCTCCGCGGCGGCCGCAAGGTCCCGCTCAAGGCCAACACCGATGCCGCCATCGCCAAGGTCGGCGGTGTGGACCACGTCATCGTGGTGCGCCGCACCGGCGCCGCCGTCGACATGGATCCCGTGCGCGACGTCTACTACCACAAGGCTGCCGAGGTGGTGACCGCCGAGTGTCCGTGCGAGCACATGAACGCGGAGGATCCGCTGTTCATCCTGTACACGTCGGGTTCGACCGGCAAGCCGAAGGGCGTGCTGCACACGACCGGCGGCTACCAGACCTACGTGGCGATGACGCACCAATACGTCTTCGACTATCACGACGGCGAGATCTACTGGTGCACGGCCGACGTCGGCTGGGTGACCGGTCACAGCTACATCGTCTACGGGCCGCTCGCCAACGGCGCCATTACGCTGATGTTCGAGGGCGTGCCGAACTATCCGACCATGTCGCGGTTCTGGGAGGTGATCGACAAGCACAAGGTGAACACCTTCTACACCGCGCCGACCGCGATCCGCGCGCTGATGCAGGCGGGCGACGGGCCGGTGAAGAAGACCTCGCGCCAGAGCCTGAGGCTCCTTGGCACGGTCGGCGAGCCGATCAATCCGGAGGCGTGGGAATGGTACTACCACGTGGTCGGCGAAGGCCGCTGCCCGATCGTCGACACCTGGTGGCAGACCGAGACCGGGGGAATCATGATTACCCCCCTGCCCGGCGCAACCCGTCTCAAGCCCGGCTCGGCGACGCAGCCGTTCTTCGGCGTCGTTCCGCAGATCGTGGATACCGAGGGCAAGGTGCTGGAGGGCGCGGCGACCGGCAATCTCTGCATCGCCGAGTCCTGGCCCGGGCAGATGCGGACCGTGTTCGGGGACCACCAGCGCTTCATCGACACCTATTTCAAGGCCTATCCAGGCAAGTATTTCACCGGCGACGGCTGCCGGCGCGACGAGGACGGCTATTACTGGATCACCGGCCGCGTGGACGACGTCATCAACGTCGCCGGCCATCGAACTCGGCACCGCTGAGGTCGAAAGCGCGCTGGTCGCGCACGTCAAGGTTTCGGAAGCCGCCGTGGTCGGCTACCCGCACGACATCAAGGGCCAGGGCATCTATGCCTATGTCACCCTGATGGCGGGCGAAAGCCCGAGCGAAGAGCTGCGCAAGGAGCTGATCGCCTGGGTACGCAAGGAGATCGGTCCGATCGCCTCACCCGATCTCATTCAGTTCGCGCCCGGATTGCCCAAGACCCGCTCGGGCAAGATCATGCGGCGAATCCTGCGCAAGATCGCCGAAGACGAGCACGGCAACCTCGGCGACACCTCGACGCTCGCCGACCCGACCGTGGTCGACGATCTCGTCGGCAACCGGCAGAACAAGAAGGCGCACGCGTAGCCGGCGGTTTCCCTCGCCACCCCCCGCACGCTGGGAGAGGAGCAAGGCAAGCGGCGCGGCCGACTCACGGCCCAATGGAACGCGCGCTTTGCCTGACGCGCAACGAAGCGGCGCCGAAAACGATCAGCGGCTCCGCGCGAATCGCCGCGGCGCGCTCCGCGGTCGCAGGCTTGTAACCGAAATGATGCGCCGCGACTGTTGCGTGCGCAGCACAGTCGCCGACATTTTGCGTCCTGCACGCATGCAACGCGCGGTTTCGGCTGAGATCGCGTGCCGATTCACGTATTATGGTTACTGATCCGTCACTCGCACCGGGGAAGCTCGCACGGATGGCTTGCGCGCGCCGGATCAGGGCATAACAGGAAATAGACGGTCAACGAACATGCATCTCTCACGCTGGCTGGCAGCCGGTTCGGCTGCTCTTGTGCTTGCTGCGACCGCTGCGATGCCGCAGCCCGCGCAGGCACGCGAGATCGTCGGGTTCTCCGGCGACTATTCGACCGGCACGATCGTGGTGAAGACCGGCGAACGCTCGCTTTATTACGTGCTTGGCGGCGGCAAGGCCCTGCGCTACCCGGTCGGCGTGGGCCGCTCCGGCAAGCAATGGACCGGCACGACCATGATCAGCGGCAAGCACCTCAAGCCCGCCTGGTCACCACCCGCCGAGGTCAAGCACGACAAGCCGTTTCTTCCCAACGTGATCCCGGGCGGCGCCCCGAACAATCCGATGGGCGCGGCGGCGTTGACCCTGAGCGGCGGCGAATACGCGATCCACGGGACCAACAACCCCGGCTCGATTGGCGGCTTCGTGTCCTACGGCTGCATCCGCATGTACAACGCAGACGTGCTCGACCTCTACAACCGGGTCGGTTGGGGCACGACGGTGGTCGTCACCCGCTGACGCGGAGCGCGATAGCGAGACGGCGGACGGCTGGGGCGGAAGTCCTCATCGTCCGCCCGTCCATCATCGCTTGCCCGGCCTGCGGATGCGCACATAGAGCGCACCCTCCCCGCCATGGCCGACATGCGCGGGCTCAAATCCGATCACGTAATCGCGGAATTCCTGCAGCTTGAGCCAGTGCGGCACCTGGCGCTTGAGCACGCCCCGCTCGCCCGAGTCGTCGCGCCCGCGGGCGCCTTTGCCGGTGATGACAAGCGCGACCTTGGCGCCGTCACCTTGCGCCTTGCGCAGGAAACGCAGCAGTGCCGCATGAGCCTCGCTTTGGGTCTTGCCGTGGAGGTCGACGCGGGCGTCGATCTCCTTGGTGCCGCGTGCCAGTCGCTGCCTCAGGCGCCGGTCGAGCGGCTCGAGCTGCGGCACGGGCTTCGGCGGCGGCTCGGCCTTGCGCACGGCGGGGCGGGGGACAGGCGAGGGTTTGATCTTGGTTCGCGGCGGCGCCACGGGATGCGCCGGATCGGCGGGTGCGGACCGTTGCCGCAATGGCGCGACCGAGCGCGTGATGCGGCTCCAAAGGCTGCGCTCAATGTCGCTGAGCCGGCGCGTTCGCGGCCGGCCGTCGTCCGCGCTCATGACCGGTAGCGCCAGCGCGCCGGGCCGACCTGCCGTGGCTTCTTCGCGCTCGCACCATCGTCACCCTTGCCCGCACCCGTCTTGGGCTTGCCGTTGTCTTTCTTGACCTCTTCGACGGGAATTTTCGGCTTCGGCACCGGCAGGGGCATGTGCTTGCCGGCCTCGATCATGTCGAGCTCGCGCGGCAGCAGCATGGCGAACCGGCCGGAATGGCGAATGCGGCCGGCGATGCGGGCCGCATCGTCCCCGGCGCCCCAATAGAGATCCGCCCGCGCCGGCCCGACGATCGCGGAGCCGGTGTCCTGCGCGATCATCAGCCGGCGGAACGGCGTGGTGGGCCTGGTGCTCTCCACCGGCAGGCTCGCCTCGATGAAGAACGGCGTGCCGTAGACATGAATTTTGTCGACCGCGATGGAGCGCCCGGGCATCAGCGGCACGCCCTGCGCGCCGACCGGCTCCCCGTCATTCGACAAACCGGTGATGCGGAAGAACACATACGACCGGTTGGTGGCCCGGATCTTCGGCGCCTCGTCCGGGTTGGCGGCCATCCAGTCGCGGATGCGCTGCATGGACATCTCGTCGCGCGGGACAAGGTTGCGTTCGATGAGGACGCGGCCGACCGCGGTGTAGGGATACCCGTTATGCGAGTCGTAATTGATGCGCAGCGGCGTGCCGTCCTCGAGGATCACCCGGGCGGAACCCTGGATCTGGATCGCGAGGGCCTCGAACGGATCCCTGAGCCAGCAGATTTCGAGCCCCTGGCCGTCGAGCGCCCCCTCATCGATGGCGCCGCGGTCGTGGTAGGGGACGATCTCGTCCTTCTCGTTCCGCCGGCCGATCAATGCGCCCTTGTTGGGGAACGCGGCGATGCCCGGCTTGTAGCCGGCCGCCACCAGGTCGCGCGGACGGCGATAGAGCGGGACGTGAAATTCGGGATTGGGGAAGCGCGAGCCCTGCACGATGGGCTCGTAGTAGCCGGTCAGAAATCCCTGGGGATCGCCGAGGCGCGTGATCCGAACCGGCCGAAAATTCTCCTCGAAGAAGGCACGGGCGGCGTCCGCATTGGCCGGCCGCACCGCGGCCGCCCGCCGGCATACCTCCCACAGCGCGTTGTAGACCGGCCGCTCGTCGCCGGGACGCTTGGTCTTGCGAAAGAGCTGGCAGCTGGTCTGATAGGCCTCGAACGCGGCCAAGTGGTCATCGGCAGCCCAGCCCTCGAGATCCGTCCATCGCACCGGTTCGAGCTGACTGTCGGGGAGCGTCAATGGATCGTCGCCGGAATGCGCGCGAGCCGTCCCGGGAAGCATAAGCGCGGCGATCGCGGCAATGCTCCCAAACCAGAGGCAGAGTCGCACCGGCATCGCGCGACGCTCCGGCTATTGCCCGGCTTCGGTGGCGACGAGCTTCCAGTTGGGATCGCGCGACGAGAGATCGCGCGCAAACGTCCACACGTCGGTGACGTCGGTGACCTTTTCCGGATTGCCTTCGATGACGCTGCCGGACTTGTCGCGGGTGACCGAGATCAGCTGCGAAACGAACCGGACGGTGATCTGCGCGGTACGCCCGCGCAGCTCGGCGCCGGTAATGTCGGATTTGTCGATCGCCACGAAGCGGGTCTCCACTGTTTCGCCCTTACCCTCACGCTCGCGAATGGCGGCCTCGAACCCGTCGTAAACGTCACGCGACAGGAGATTTTTGAGCGTGCGCCGGTCGCCCTCGGCATAGGCCAGCACGATCATTTCGTAGGCCGCGCGCGCGCCTGCGACGAAATGCTTGGCATCGAAGGCCTTGTCTTCCCGGGCGATGGCATCGAGCCCGCCTGCCGCCGCCGAACCGGCCTCGGCAATGCCCTTCCAGCGTTCGGCCGGCTCGACCGCCTCGACCGGCTTGGGCTGCGCGGCCTCGGCGTTGCGCCCCGGCAAGGTCACGACGTTGTCATTGGTCGCTCCACGCACGGCGTCGCGGGGCGCGTAGGGGTCATAGGGCGGCCGCTCCCGCCCCGTGCGCTGCCCGAGCACGCTGCGCAGGCGCAGGAAAATGAACACTGCGAGCGCCAAAAAGATGATGGTGTAAATATCGAACACGTCGCACGCTCTCGGCAGCCGTGAAGGAACCGCGGACCAGTGGGAAGCCGGCAGACGGGCAATCTGCTGAGGCGGAGATCGGTTCCCGTACCAATATGTAAGTGCGCGACCGCACTGATCCAGGGGGTTGCGCCGATCCACGGCGCACTCGTCGCATCGGCGGTGACCATAGACGATCCCAACCGTGGCGCCAACAAGGCTCATTGAGGACGAGGGCCGATGTCTTTGGTTAAATGGATCTTTATTGGGCTGCTCGCGCTGCCCGCGGCGGAGGTATTGGCCTTCATTCTGGTGGCGAGCGTGATCGGCTGGGGGTGGGCTGCCATTTTATTTGTTGCCACGTCGGTCGCGGGTATGTTGTTGCTGCGCCGCTCCGGACGCGCCGACTTCGAACGCCTGCGCGCCGCCTTCGCCCGAGAGGGGATCCGGGCCGTGCATCTGGAAACCCCCGGCGTCGGAACCATGCTCGGTGGAATCCTTCTGACATTTCCGGGTTTTATCACCGACCTCCTGGGCGCCGCCCTGTTCGTGCCGGCGGTTCGCCGGTGGGCGGCGATCAAGCTCGCAACGCGGGCGCGCAGGCCTCGGCCGGGCTCGCGCGACGAACACATTATCGACCTCGAACCCGGCGAGTGGCACCAGATTCCGGATCGAAAGCGTCCCCGCGCACGCAAGTCCAAGTCGAAGGATGGCGCCAAGCGCGGAGCGTGATGTCCTTGTCGGACCGGAGGCCCTGTGTTAGCCACGCCGCCGACTGCGGCATTCGCGAGCAGCGAGAGGAAGAGTTGATGACGACCCCCGGCAATGGCGGCCCCGCGCAGAGCCCGAGCACTCAGCAGCAAGGCCAGGCGCAGCTGAATGTGCTGGGCCAGTACATCAAGGATTTCTCGTTCGAGAACCCCAACGCCCCGCGCTCGCTCGCCCCGACCCAGACCCAGCCGGCCATCAACATCCAGATCAATGTCGGCATCCAGCAGCTCGCCGAGACCGATTACGAAGTGTCGCTCAAGCTCGAAGGCAAGGCGGAGAGCTCCGGAACGACCTTGTTCGCGTTCGACCTGACATTTGCCGGCGTCTTCCGCGTGCAGAACGTGCCGCCGGAAACGCTGCAGCCGATCGTCATGATCGAGTGCCCGCGGCTGTTGTTTCCGTTCGCGCGCGAGATCATCGCGACCGCGGTGCGCAATGGCGGCTTCCCCCCTCTCCTGCTCGATCCGGTGGATTTCGTCGCGCTCTATCAGCAGCGCGCAGCGCAGACGCAGCCGGCGCCGGCGGCCGCAACCTCGACCTGATCAGGCCGCCGCGCTCAGGTCGAGGTATTCCCGCCAGATCGCCCCCTCGCCCAAGGTCGTCACGAAAGCTGACATGCGCTTCCCGCTCCGCGTCGGTGAGGCGGGGCACGAGCGGGCTCGGGCGTACGCGGATGACGGTCGCGGAGGCATAACCGGCGGTTGCGCCGACGGCGGTGTCGACCAGGATGAGCTGGGCCTGCCGCGCTCCGATCAGCTCGAGATAGACCTCGGCCAGGATCTCGGCGTCCAGCAGCGCACCATGCTTGGTGCGACGGGAATTATCGATACCGTAGCGGATGCACAGATCGTCGAGTCGATTTGGTCCTGCCGGGTGCTTGCGGCGGGCGAGCAGCAAGGTGTCGACCAGGCGCTCGCGCGCCACCAGCATCTTTCCTGCGCGCTCGAGCTCGGCGTTGAGGAAGCCAAGATCGAACATGGCGTTGTGGGCGATGAGCGGAGCATCGCCGATGAATTCGATCAGCTCCTCGGCGATCTCCACGAACGGCGGCTTGTCCTTGAGGAACTCGATCGACAGGCCATGCACGGAAAAGGCCTCGGGCGGCATGTCGCGCTCGGGATTGAGGTAGCGATGAAAGCTCTGCCCGCTGGGGATGCGATTGATCAGCTCGATGCAGCCGATCTCGACCATCCGGTGCCCCTGATAGGGATCAAGCCCCGTGGTCTCGGTATCGAGCACGATTTCACGCATCGCCATGCTCTCGTGGCCGGTTCGATCAGGCGAATCACCGCCGCCGTTTCGGCATTGTAGCAATCGCATCGAGGATCGCACGCACCTGCGCCCGTGCGGCCTCAAAACCACGCCCGGTGTCCACGACAAAATCCGCACGCCGGCGCTTTTCGGCGTCCGGCATCTGCCTGGCCAGGATCGCCTCGAGCTTCTCCAGAGTCATGCCGGGGCGCTCGAGCACGCGCGACCGCTGCACCTCGGGCGGCGCCGAGACCACGACCACCGCATCGACCCGCTTGTCACCACCGGTTTCGAACAGGAGCGGGATGTCGAGCAACGCGACCTTCTCTCCCCGCGCCTCGGCTTCGGCAAGCATACGGCCTTCGGCTGCCTGCACCAGGGGATGCACGATGTGCTCGAGCCGCCTGAGCGCAGCCGCGTCGCCGAGGACCCGCGCGGCGACTTTGTCCCGATCGACCTTGCCGCCCGTGGTCGTGCCGGGAAAAGCCGCCTCGATCGCCGATGCCGCCTCACCCTCGTAAAGACGGTGCACCACCGCGTCGGCATCGTGCACCGGCACGCCCTCCTCGGCAAAGAAGCGCGCGGTCGTCGATTTTCCCATTCCCAGCGAGCCGGTAAGACCGAGGATGAACATTGCCGTTCCGACTAAAGCATTTTCGGCAGGAGCGAAATGCGGCTTGTCCGACGCCATGCGTCACATCGGGGTGCACGGCCGAACCAGCTCACGTCGCCAGCCAGCCGGCTTGCCGCAGATATTGCAGCAATGCCACCAGCGGCAACCCGAGAATGACGAAGTGGTCGCCCTCGATCCGCTCGAACAATTGAACACCGGCCTTCTCGAGCTGGTAGCCGCCGACGCTCGCCTCAGCCGCCATCCCCACGGCATCGAGATAGCTCTCGAGGAAGCCGTCGGAAAATGCCCGCATGGTGAGGCGGGCAACCTCGCGGTGCTCGAACAGAATCTCCGCGCCCCGCATCACGGCAACCGCGCTATGAAGCTCGTGAGTCTGGCCGCGGAGCGCGCTCAGCTGCGCATGCGCGGCGGCGCGACCCGCGGGCTTGGAAAACCGCCGTTCCCCGAGCGCCAGCGTCTGATCTGCCCCCAACACCAGCCGGCCAGGCAGGTCCGCAGCAATCATGCCGGCCTTGGCGCGCGCAAGCAGCGCAGCCGCCTGGCCGGCATCCCCGGTCGGGCCGCGCTGCTCGATCGCGCGCTCGTCCAGATCGGCCGGTCGAACTTCAACCGGCACACCGGCGTCACGCAGCATGGCGTGCCGACTCGCGCTCTTGGACGCGAGCACGAGCGGCTGTTCGGCGAGCCAAAGCGGCATCGCTCAGGCGATGGGTTGGCGCCGGCGCTCGGCGAGAAAGCTCATCACCGCCGCAGCGGTCTCCTCGATCGAGCGTCGGGTCACGTCGATGCTCGGCCAGTTATGCCGGGCACACAGCTTGCGGGAGAACGCGACCTCCTCGGCGACGGCCTTGCGATCGATATACTGATCGTCGTCATGGTGCGCCTTGAGTCCGAGCAGACGATTCTGCCGGATCTGCACGATCCGCTCCGGACTGGCATAGAGTCCGACGACCAGCGGCCGCGACAGCTCCTCCACATGCCGGGACACTTGCACCCCGGGCACGACCGGCACATTGCCGGTCTTCACGCCACGGTTCGCAAGATAGATCGAGGTCGGCGTTTTCGACGTGCGCGAGACTCCGACCAGGACGACATCGGCATCCTCGAGATCCTCGAGGTGCTGGCCGTCGTCATGCAACATGGTGTAGTTGAGCGCGTCGATGCGTTTGAAATAGTCGGCATTGAGCGTGTGCTGCGCGCCGACGCGATGCGAGGTTTCCGTTCCGAGGTAGGACTGCAGGAGCTGCAGCACCGGCCCGAGGATCGACAGGCAGGGCAGACTCAGCTCACGGCAGTGTCCTTCGAGCCGCTGCAGCAGCTCATCGTCGAGCAGCGTGTACAGTACGATCCCCGGTGACTCCTCGATCTCGGCCAGCACGCGATCAAGCTGCTTCTGGGTTCGAACCAGGGGATAGACGTGCTCTACCGGCTGGACCTTGGTGTATTGCGCCGTCGCGGCGCGGGCGACGGTCGTCAGCGTCTCGCCGGTCGCGTCGGAGACGAGGTGAAGATGGAAATAACTGCCGGCACGCTGCACCATAAGGGCGGGACTACCTGTGAGCTCCTGGGGAGGAGGCCACGGGCTGGAGCGAAGCGCAAGCCCGCACCCGCCGGAGCCGCTCGAACTGTCCACATTGTCACAATGTGCAAAAGATGCACCTGGTTCGACCGGTACAGGACGCAGATGTGGATGAGGCACTCACTTCGCGGCCAGGAACGAGCTGAAATGCTCACACGACGCACCCTTTTGACATTGCAGGCAACCGACATGACGTTGCCCACAGGCCCGGGACAATCACAACTGCCGTGGATAGCGTGTGGATGACAATGTACGAGTCCAATCAACACTCAAACAATTACTACAAAGAAGATTCAAGCTTAGGTTTGTAAGGAAGGTCAGCCCGGGATCAGGTGGTGGACAAACCTCTTATCGATGTACTCGATCGTCGCCGCCGTTGGCCGCCGCCAGTCTGGCTGATGCGGCAAGCCGGGCGGTATCTGCCGGAGTATCGGGAGCTGCGGGAAAAGGCGGGAGATTTTCTCAAGCTTTGTTTCAGCCCAGAGCTGGCAGCCGAAGTGACGCTTCAGCCGGTCCGTCGGTTTGGGTTCGACGCGGCAATTCTGTTCTCCGATATCCTGGTGGTGCCGCATGCGCTTGGGCAGCGGGTCAGCTTCACGGCCGGAGAAGGTCCACAGCTCGATCCGATTGCAGATCGTGCGGGGCTGATACGGCTCAAGCCCGAGCTCGACCATGAGATGCTGGCGCCGATCTACGAAACCATCGAGCGGGTCAAGGCTGATCTTCCGGCCGATATCGCGATGCTGGGCTTTTGTGGAGCGCCCTGGACGGTCGCGACCTACATGATCGCGGGACACGGTACGGTGGACCAGGAGCCGGCACGGCTGTTTGCCTATGGCGATCCGGAAGGGTTCGGGCGCCTGATCGATCTGCTGGTGGAAGCATCAGCCAGCTATCTGATCCGTCAATTGCAGGCCGGGGTGGATGCCGTGCAGATTTTCGACACCTGGGCCGGCATCCTGCCGGCCGAGCAGTTTGGCCGCTGGTGCGTCGCGCCCGTGCAGCGAATCATTTCGAAGGTGCGCGAGGAGAGGCCGGGCGCGAAAATCATCGGATTTCCGCGTGGGGCCGGCAGCGGGCTCCTGCGCTACGTCAAGCAGGTTCCGGTCGATGCCGTGGGTCTCGACTGGATGACCGACCTCGCCTTCGTGCGCGACCAGGTGCAGAGACGCATCCCCGTGCAGGGCAATCTCGACCCGTTGGCGCTGATCGCGGGCGGCGCGGTGCTCGACCGGGCAGTGGACGAGATCCTGGAAATCCTCTCCGGTGGGCCTTTCATCTTCAATCTCGGGCACGGCATTCTGCCACAGACGCCGATCGTGCATGTCGAACGGATGCTCGCGCGCGTGCGCAGAACTTAGAACCGGCCACGTCGCAACGACGGCCGGAGAGACGCATGGGAGCAGCCGATGTACGAGTGGGTAAAGGCCTTCCACGTCATTGCGATCATCGCCTGGATGGCGGGTATGCTCTACCTGCCGCGGCTGTTTGTTTATCACTGCGAGGCCGCGTCCGGCTCCAGGCAGTCCGACACCTTCAAGACGATGGAGCGCCGGCTCCTCACCGCGATCATGACGCCGGCCATGGTGGTCAGCTGGGCGCTGGGGCTGTGGCTCGCCTGGTGGGGGGGTTGGTATGCCGCCGGCTGGCTCCACGCGAAGGTTCTCCTGGTGCTTCTGTTGTCCGGCGTGCACGGCTTCCTGGCCCGCTGCGTGCGTGAATTTGCCGCTGACCGCAATCGGTACTCTCAGAGATTCTATAGAATTATCAATGAAGTGCCGACGATCCTGATGATCGGAATCGTGATTCTGGCGGTGGTCAAACCGTTCTGAACGCGTGGCCCACGGCGGGTTGGCGGCTTGGGCCGGGGCAGTGCGTCATCCACATCACGAGAGCGCTACTTGCGCAGGGAACAGTCTTTTCCTATCTTTGCGGCATCTCCCCGAACGCAGGCAGCTGCATTTAGTACCGGCCCAAGTGCGGGACCGGCCGCTGCATCGGGCTCCAACCTGCCTCAAGACCTGCGACTCCCTCCCCTCCGTTCCGATCGGCAACTTTTTCAGTCACCGATCCCCTCCATAGGACTACCCCGTATGCGGGAAATGAAACTCCAAGACCTCAAGGCCAAGACTCCAGCCGAGCTTGTTTCGTTCGCCGAGGAGCTCGAGGTCGAAAACGCCAGCACCATGCGCAAGCAGGAGCTGATGTTTGGCATTCTCAAACAGCTGTCGATGCGCGAGACCGACATCATCGGTGAAGGCGTGGTCGAGGTGCTCTCGGACGGCTTCGGCTTCCTGCGCTCGCCGGAAGCGAACTACCTGCCCGGTCCCGACGACATCTACGTCTCACCCTCGCAGATCCGGCGTTTCGGATTGCGCACCGGCGACACCATCGATGGCCACATCCGCTCGCCCAAGGAAGGCGAGCGTTATTTTGCGCTGCTCAAGGTCAACACCATCAATTTCGAGGACCCCGAGAAGGCGCGCCACAAGGTCAACTTCGACAATCTCACTCCGCTCTATCCCGAGGAGCGGCTGCGGATGGAGCACGAGGACCCGACCAAGAAGGATCTCTCGCCGCGCGTCATCGACATCGTGGCTCCGATCGGAAAAGGCCAGCGCGCGCTGATCGTGTCGCCGCCGCGCACGGGCAAGACCGTGCTGCTGCAGAACATCGCCCATGCCATCACCGCCAATCATCCGGAATGCTATCTGATCGTGTTGTTGATCGACGAGCGGCCGGAAGAAGTGACCGACATGCAGCGCTCGGTGAAGGGCGAGGTCGTGTCCTCGACCTTCGACGAGCCGGCATCTCGTCACGTGCAGGTCGCCGAGATGGTGATCGAGAAGGCCAAGCGCCTGGTCGAGCATAGTCGCGACGTGGTGATCCTGCTGGATTCGATCACCCGCCTTGGGCGCGCCTACAACACGGTGGTGCCGTCGTCGGGAAAGGTGCTCACCGGCGGCGTCGATGCCAACGCGCTGCAGCGGCCGAAGCGCTTCTTCGGTGCTGCCCGCAACATCGAGGAAGGCGGTTCGCTCACCATCATTGCGACCGCGCTGATCGACACCGGCAGCCGTATGGACGAGGTGATTTTCGAAGAGTTCAAAGGCACCGGCAATTCCGAAATCATTCTCGACCGCAAGGTCGCGGACAAGCGGACCTTCCCGGCGATGGATATCACCCGCTCGGGCACGCGCAAGGAAGAGCTGCTGGTTCCACCTGATCAGCTCAAGAAGATGTATATCCTGCGCCGCATCCTCAATCCCATGGGCACGATGGACGCCATCGATTTCCTGCTCGACAAGCTGCGCAACACCAAGAGCAACTCCGACTTCTTCGAGTTGATGAATGCGTGACCGCCCCGGGCGTGAACCTGACCGCGGACGCGGCCAGGCGATCTCAGCAGTTACTTGTAAAAGCGCAATGCGCTGATACGGGACGACAGGCCAAGGCCGTCGAGACACGCGCCCGGCTCGCCGGGCGCGCAGGCGGTGACGTCATTGACCAGGATCGCACCGAGCTGCTGGCAATCGGCATCGACCACGAACGCCCGCACGTTGGTCTTGGTGGCGCGCACCGGCCCCATTTCCGTGAGCAGGCGGCGCAAGATACCGCCATCGGTGCCGAACGCCACGAGATCGAGCTTCATGCTCTCGACGCCGGTGTTGGACTTGTTCTGGACGACGAAGTTCAGGCGGCAGCGATTGTCGCCACCCTCAACGCTGTTGAGCTCGATGAGGATCGTTGCATCGGCGGCGAAGGCGCCGAGCGGCATCAGGACCTGCAAGACGACGAGCGCACGCAACACGCTACGCATGAATGGTCTCCCGGTCTTGCTGGTGCCGCCCTGCCGATTTATAAACTGACTCAGTCGAGGCGGGCAAGCTGCATCGGCCGCTGCGTAGTGCTCGAGGGATTGGAACCGTTCTGAGGTATCAGCGCCGCATCGCCGTCACGGTTTCGGCAATGGCTGCGGGCTGCGTCACCGGCAGCGAACACGTCTCGCCCACGCAGACGAAGGCCGCGCTCTCTCCTGCCGCCTTGACCTTCTCCTGGGCAGGATGTGACGCCGACAGTGCGCTCGACGCCCGCAGTACCACGCGGTCGAGAAACGGAAGCCTGCGGGCGGCGCCGAGCAGATCGTCAGCGCGAGTGTCCTTCCCCGTTACGACGATCTCGATCGTGCGCAAGCGCAGGTCGAGCGCATTGAGCAATGCGAGATGGGCAAACAGGTTCTCTGCGGCGCTGCCGAGAATGCCCTCGAACAGGCGGTCGGCCTTGTCGCGCCATGCGTGTTGTCCCGTGAACACGGCAAGACGAATCAGATTTTGCGCGGCGAGGGCATTGGGATTTGGCGTGGCGTCATCGGTTGTGGCGCTGGGCCGCACGACCAGTCCCTCGGCGTCATCCGCGGTGAGATAGTAGCCGCCATTGTTGGGATTGGCGTAGTGGCGGTCGAGCGTCGCCTGCCAGCCGATTGCACATTCCAGATAGTCATGCTCGCCGGTTGCCTCGTAGAGCGCGAGCGCGGCGCGGATCATGGCGGCGTGATCGGAGGCAAGGCCAGGACGGACCAGCCTGCCCTCGCGCCAGGAATGGCCGAGCCGGTTGGCGTGCGACATCCTGGCATCGATGAACAGGAAAGCGCGGGCGGCCATTTCGATCCATGAGTGCTCGCCGAGCACGACGCCGGCATTGGCGAGCGCGGCGATCATCAGCCCGTTCCAGTCGGCCAACACCTTGTCATCGAGGCCGGGGCGGATTCTCTGTGCGCGGGCGGCGAGCAGCTTCTCCCGCAGCGGGGCAAGCCGTTCCTCGTCTTCCATGCTGCGCGGTAAGTGATTGAGACGATTGAGAATATTGTGCCCTTCGAAATTGCCCGCGGCGGTTATGTCATAGTGTGCAGCAAAGAATTCGGCATCCTGCTGGCCCAGAACCGCCGTGATCTCATCGGGCGACCAGACGTAGAACTTGCCCTCCTCGCCTTCGGAGTTGGCGTCGAGCGATGCGCAGAATGCTCCCTCCTTCGTGGTCATCTCGCGTGCGAGCCAAGCCACGGTCTCGCGCGCGCGCGTCCGGAACAGGTCATTGGCCGACCGCTGGTAAGCAAGCGCGAGCAGTTCAAGCAGGAGCGCGTTGTCGTAGAGCATCTTCTCGAAGTGCGGCACCAGCCAACGGTCGTCGACCGAATAGCGGGAGAAGCCACCGCCGAGATGATCGTAGATGCCGCCCTCGCACATGCGCGCGAGCGACAGTTCGGCCGCGCCGAAGTAGCGGCGGTCGTTCATGCGCTGGCCGGCGCGCCATAGGAATTCGAGCATCATGGGTTGGGGGAATTTCGGTGCGCCGCGCATGCCGCCGTTGACGGGATCGATCATGCCGGCGACCTGATTGGCGGCCCGGTCGAGCTCGGGTGCGGCGACAACCACTTTTCCCTGCGGCCGCGCGCTGGCGGCGAGCCGCGCCATCAATGCGCTGCGATTCTGCTCGACGCTCTGCGGCTCCTGGCGGAACACGCGCTCGACCTCGCGCAGGAGGTCGACGAAGGCCGGCTTGCCGTAGCGTGAGGTCTTGGGAAAATACGTCCCGCCCCAAAACGGCTCGCCGTCGGGTGTGAGAAACATCGTCAGCGGCCAGCCGCCGTGCTCGCCGAGGTGATGCAGGGCCGACATGTAGATCTGGTCGATGTCGGGGCGCTCCTCGCGGTCCACTTTGATGTTGACGAACAGATCGTTCATCACCTCTGCGGTTGCCGCGTCCTCGAAGCTCTCGTGCGCCATGACGTGGCACCAGTGGCAGGCGGCATAGCCGACCGAGAGCAGGATCGGCTTGTTGGTGCGCTTGGCTTCGGCCAGAGCCTCCGTTCCCCACGGCCACCAGGCGACGGGATTATGCTTGTGCTGCAACAGATACGGACTCGTCTCGCGGGCGAGGCGGTTTTCGTGGGTGGTCTCGGACGTGCTGGCCATCTGGTGCTAATGCCACGCTGCGGGGTTGGTTCGACCTGCGAGACGTCCAAGTGGATCATCAATGTGCAGTCGAGCGGGTGACAACCTCGTGATCGCGCCGCCCGATGCGATAGCCCAGCCTGGCTGCGGCGTCGACACGTCACGGGCTTCAAGTTGACGTCCGGTCGGGTATTGAAGTCCACCGGCGATGTGAGGCTACCCGACACCAACATGGCAACCGAGCGCGATACGATCTTTGCTCTGTCCTCGGGCCGGCCGCCGGCGGCGATCGCTGTGGTTCGCATGTCCGGTCCCCAGGCCGGCGCTGCATTGGAACGGCTCATCGGACGAATTCCGGCGGCGCGGCACGCGACCCTGGCACGTCTGCGTCATCCCCTGACCGGCGAGGTCATCGACGAAGGGCTGGCGCTCTGGTTCCCCGGGCCCAACAGCGAGACCGGCGAAGATATCGTCGAACTGCAGCTGCACGGCGGGCGCGCGGTGATCGCGGCCGTTCTCGCCGCGTTGGCGGGGCTTCCAGGTTTGCGCCCCGCCGAGGCAGGCGAGTTTACGCGCCGGGCCTTCGAGAACGGCCGCATGGATTTGACCGCAGTCGAAGGGCTTGCGGATCTCGTTGCGGCCGAAACCGAAGCCCAGCGTCGCCAGGCGTTCCAGCATCTCAAGGGACTCTTGGGCGCCCGGGCCGAGACCTGGCGGGAGCGGCTGATCGAGGCGTTGGCCTTGGTCGAGGCCGGCATCGACTTTCCGGACGAGGACGATGTTCCGCGCGACCTGATCGCCCGCGCCCTCGCGCTCACTCGGCCGCTGGCCGATGAGATCGTGCAGGCGGCCGCAGGTCGGGGGGAGCGTCTGCGCGAGGGAATGCGGATCGCCATCGCGGGGCCGCCGAATGTGGGCAAATCGACGTTGTTCAATCGATTGGCAGGACGCGAAGCCGCGATCGTGTCGCCGCTTCCAGGCACGACGCGCGACGTGCTGGAGCTGCATCTCGATCTGGGCGGCTATCCCGTGACGGTGCTCGACACTGCAGGCATGCGCGACGCCGCCGATTTGATCGAACGCGAAGGCGTGCGGCGGGCGGGCGAGCAGGTTTCAACGGCCGATCTTGTGCTGTGGGTCGTGGACGCAACGGCGATCGATGCGCAGGCGCCATTCGCGGCGTTTCCGTCGGCCGCCCAGCTTTCGTCGGCTGCAATGCCGTGGATGGTGCTCAACAAAATGGACCTCCTTTCCGCTGGAGACCAACAAAGAATTGAATCCGAGTTCAGCAAGGAGGCCGCCAACCTCTGTGCGGCTCACAGCAACAAACCGGGCGTTAACGTTAATTTCGTTTCCAGCACGACCGGCGCGGGCGTCGATAAGCTCGTAAATGCGCTTGCGCGCTGTGCCAGCGGCTTCTTCACGGCCGAGCCCGCGCTGGTGACACGGGAGCGTCACCGCGCGCATCTCAACGAGGCGGCGCTCGCCTTACGGGACGCCGAGCGCGCCGCGCAGGACGGCCGCGAGGAACTGATGGCCGAGCACCTGCGCCTCGCGACCCGGGCATTGGGGAAGCTTCTCGGCCGGGTCGATGTGGAGGACGTGCTGGACGTGATCTTTCGCGATTTCTGCATCGGGAAGTAGCTGCTGGGTGCTGCGGTGCGCTGCTCGGGGACCGCTCGACGTTTCACGTGAAACATTTGGACCCAGTTGCTCTGCGCGAGGTTGCGCAAATAGACGCTCGCCGTGTGCTGGGATAGAAGCTCGGCCCGGAGGTTTCGAATCGATGCGATACGATGTGGTTGTTGTAGGCGGTGGTCACGCCGGCTGCGAGGCGGCGGCGGCAGCCGCGCGCATGGGCGCCAGGACGGCACTGGTCACGCACCGCTTTGCGACCATCGGGGCCATGTCCTGCAATCCCGCCATCGGTGGGCTTGGGAAGGGCCATCTGGTTCGCGAGATCGACGCGCTCGATGGCCTCATGGGCCGGGTGGCGGATCTGGCCGGGATTCAGTTTCGGGTGCTCAACCGCCGCAAGGGGCCGGCGGTGCGCGGGCCGCGCGCGCAGTCCGATCGCAAGCTCTACGCCCGGGCCATGCAGTCGGCGATACGCGAGACCGCGAACCTGGTTGTGATCGAGGCCGAAGCGGACGATCTGACAATCCACGAGGGGCGCGTGGCCGGGCTTAAGCTCGCGGATGGACGCGAGCTCGGGGCAGGGGCGGTGGTGCTGACCACCGGCACGTTCCTGCGCGGGCTGATCCACATCGGCGAATGCCAGACGCCGGCCGGCCGGGTCGGCGAGGCACCGGCGATCGGTTTGTCGCTGACCCTCGAGCGGCTCGGACTTGCCATGGGGCGGCTCAAGACCGGCACGCCTCCGCGGCTGGATGGCCGCACCATCGACTGGGCGGCGGTGGAGATGCAGCCCGGCGATGAGCCCCCGGAGCCGTTCTCGGCGCTGACGGAACGGATCGCCAATCCCCAGGTCGAGTGCGGCATCACCCGGACCAACGATGCCACCCATCGCATCATTCGCGATAACGTCCACCGCTCGCCGATGTATTCGGGCCAGATTTCGAGCCGGGGGCCGCGCTATTGCCCCTCGATCGAGGACAAGATCGTGCGCTTCGGCGAGCGCGATGGACACCAGATCTTCCTCGAGCCGGAGGGGCTCGATGATCCGACGGTTTATCCCAACGGGATTTCGACCTCGCTGCCGGAGACGGTGCAGCACGCGCTGGTCGCGACCATCCCGGGCCTGGAAAACGCCCGCGTGATGCGGCCGGGCTATGCCATCGAATACGATCACGTCGATCCGCGCGAACTTGAGCCGACGCTCGAAGCCAAGCGCCTGAAGGGGCTTTTCCTGGCTGGACAGATCAACGGCACGACCGGCTACGAGGAGGCGGCGGCCCAGGGTCTGCTCGCCGGTCTCAACGCGGCCGCGCGGGCGGGCGGAGGAGGGCCGATTACGTTCGATCGGGCTGAGGGCTATCTCGCTGTTATGATTGACGATCTCGTGACGCGCGGGGTCACCGAGCCGTACCGGATGTTCACCTCGCGGGCGGAATATCGGCTCACCCTGCGCGCCGATAACGCCGATCAGCGCCTGACCGACAAGGGTATCGCCCTGGGCTGCGTGGGTCCGGACCGCCAGCGCCTGCACCGATCCAAGATGGCCGCACTCGCGGCGGCGCGCGATTTCGCCCAGTCCGTCTCGCTCACTCCCAACGAGGCTGAGCGTCATGGGATCGGCCTCAACAAGGACGGCCAGCGGCGCAGCGCCTTCGAACTGCTTTCGTATCCGAATATCAGAGTTCAAGAGCTGGCGAAGGTTTGGCCCCCCCTCGGCGATTTGTCCGCAGCCATCGCCGCGCAATTGGAGATCGATGCCAAGTATCACGTCTATCTGTCCCGCCAGGCGGCAGATATCGCCGCCTATCGCCGGGACGAGAGCCTGGAACTGCCCGACGGCCTCGATTATTCGGTGCTCCGAGGGCTTTCGAACGAGGCTCGGCAAAAGCTCGCCAGCGTACGCCCCCGCACCGTCGGCCATGCCGCCCGGCTCGACGGCATCACGCCTGCCGCCTTGACGCTGCTCGCCGCGCATCTCAAGCGGACGGGCAGGGGAGCCAAGGCGGCTGATGGCACCCGCGGGTAAGCGCTGGCGGGCAGCCCTTGTGAAGCGGGCCCTGCCGACATTCGATCTTGCCGCCGATCGGGCCCGCGCGCTGGCGCTCACCCCTGTTTCACGTGAAACATCGGATCGGCTCGACCGTTTTGTCGAGCTTCTGCTGGGGTGGCAGCGGACGACCAATCTGGTTGCGCCTTCCACCCTCGCGCATCTCTGGACCCGGCACATCGCCGATTCGCTACAGCTCATCGACCTTGCCCCCGGCGCCCGGAGGTGGATCGACCTCGGTTCGGGCGCCGGATTTCCCGGTCTGGTGATCGCCTGCGGCCTCGCGAGCGATCCGGCGGCCAACGTCCATCTGGTTGAAAGCAATATGAAAAAGGCCGCATTCCTGCGCGAGGCTCAACGCGTGACCGGGGCACCGGCGCGGGTGCATGCGGCGCGGATCGAGGATTTTGTGGACCGCTTCGGCGACCCTGCAGACGCCCTCACGGCACGCGCCGTGGCGCCTCTCAAGTCCTTGCTCCCGCAGGTGTTTCCGCTTCTGGGGAAAAGCGGTGCAATGGGCTTGTTCCCAAAGGGACAACATGCAGAGCTTGAGCTTGAGGAGGCCCGCGGACGCCTAAAGCCCTGGCGCATGGACGCCACCCTGGCGCCCAGCCGCACCGACCCGTCGGGCCGCATCGTGGTCATCCGGAATGTGGAGCACGACGCGGCAACGCCCTAACATTTCAAGTGATTCGCGCCTTGGCGTGGTGGAAGCGGGACGCAAAGCCATGAACGACCCTGCGGATTTGCCGGCCGACGCCCCCGACAAGTCATCGCACGTCATCCCGTTGGCGAGTCGAATTGCCAATCCGGCGCCGCCGCGCGTGATCGCGATCGCCAACCAGAAGGGCGGCGTCGGCAAGACCACGACCGCGATCAATCTCGGCACTGCGCTCGCCGCCATCGGCGAGCATGTGCTGATCCTCGATCTCGATCCGCAAGGGAATGCATCGACCGGACTCGGCATCGATCGCCGCAGCCGTCGCTACTCGACCTACGACGTGCTCATGGGCGAAGCGATGTTACGCGACGCAGTGCTGGCGACCGCCGTGCCGCGCCTGTCCATCGCGCCCTCGACGCTCGATCTTTCCGGCGTGGAGCTCGAAGTCAGCCAGCAGCGCGATCGCGCATTCCGGCTGCGCACCGCGCTCGCACCGCTGCGCGCGCCGACGCCGCGGACCGGCGACTTCAGCTACGTGCTGATCGATTGTCCGCCGTCGCTCAACCTGCTCACCGTCAACGCCATGGCGGCGGCCGATGCCATCCTGGTGCCGCTGCAATGCGAGTTCTTCGCGCTCGAGGGATTGTCGCAACTGCTGCAGACCGTGGAGAGCGTGAAATCCACGCTCAATCCCGATCTCATGATCCACGGCATCGTGCTCACGATGCATGATGCGCGCAACAATCTCTCCAACCAGGTCGTCGCCGACGTGCGGGCAAACAGCAAGCACAAGGTCTACGACACCATCATTCCGCGCAATGTGCGCGTGTCGGAGGCGCCGTCCTACGGCAAGCCGGTGCTGGTCTACGATCTCAAATGCGTCGGCAGCGAAGCGTATCTGCGGCTGGCGACCGAGATCATCCAGCGCGAGAAGGAATTGATTGCGAGTGCACCGCGCGCCGACGCCGGAATCGAGCCCGCTTCCGACCAGCAGCACGGTGCAGCGTAAGCGTGCATGATCCGGAGAGGGACGAGCTTGGGAGACGCGGCAATGCCAGATGACGGCCGATCGCGATTGGGACGCGGCCTGGCCGCGCTCATGGGCGACGTCGGTGCCGAAGCCACCACGTCGGAGCGCGCCCGCAATCAGCGACGGGTGCCGATCGAGTATGTGCAACCCAATCCGCGCAATCCTCGCCGCAATTTTTCCGATGCCGAGCTCGCCGAGCTGGCGGCATCGATCAAGGAGCGCGGCATCATCCAGCCGGTGGTTGTGCGCGCGGTGCGTGGCGCAAAGGATTCCTACGAGATCATCGCCGGCGAGCGGCGCTGGCGCGCGGCGCAGCGCGCGGGCCTGCATGAAATCCCCATCGTGTCGTTCGAGGCGACGGACAGCGAGGCACTCGAGCTCGCCATCATCGAGAACGTGCAGCGCACGGATCTCAACCCGCTGGAGGAGGCCGGCGGCTACGACGCGCTGGCGCGCGAGTACAACCACAGCCATGAGGACATCGCCAAGATCGTCGGCAAGAGCCGCAGCCATGTCACCAATACATTGCGGTTGCTCAAGCTGCCGGAGCCGGTCAAGGCGTATATCCATGCCGGCCAGATCTCCGCCGGCGCGGCGCGGATGCTGATCGGAGCGACCGATCCGGAGGAGATGGCGCGCGACATCGTCGATCGCGGGCTCAACGTCCGTCAGGTCGAGGCCCTCGCCAAGGGACGCGCGAAAAGCACGGGCGGCAAGAAGCGCACGGGAAAGAACGCCGATACGGTGGCGCTCGAGCGGCGTGTGTCCGACGCGCTCGGTCTTACTGTGACGCTCGATCACCGCAGCAAGGGCGGCGTGCTGCAGATCCACTATCGCAGCCTCGATCAGCTCGACGACGTGCTGCGCCGGCTGGAGCGGCCGCGCTAGGGCGCGATAGCGCAGCTTATCGCCGACCATCGGTCAACCGGAAGACCGCTTGCAGTGGTGCGAGGGCGCAATACGTTTGCGCAATTGCGTCGACAAGATCCGAGATCAATCAATCGAACGTCACGGAGCGAAAGCGATGGCCAAACAGGTCAGGCGAGTGGTTACCGGCCATGACGAGAGCGGCAAGGCGATCGTGATCTCCGACGGACCGGCGCCGTTCGTGCACGTCAACGCCATCGATCCCGAATGGTACTCGACCGACATCTGGCGCACCAACGAAACGCCGGCACGCATCGTGCGGGCGGCCGCGGAGCCGACGCTCGGCCCGCGCCGGCAAATGCCGGAGAAGCGCGGCACGGTGCTGCGTATCAATCATTTCCCGCCGGAACAGGACGCCGTGCGGCGGATGGATCCCGAAGCCTCGCGCCGCGCCTTCGCGTCGCTGGGCAACGAACGGGCCGCGACCTTCGGCAAGGGCGGCCGCCACCCGCTCATGCACCGGACCGAGACCATCGACTACGCGATCGTGCTGTCGGGCGAGATCACCATGGTGCTGGACGACGTCGATGTCCTGCTCGAGGCCGGCGACATCGTCGTGCAGTGCGGTACCAACCATGCCTGGAGCAACCGCTCCAACGCACCGTGCGTCGTTGCCTTCGTGCTGATCGACGGTGCGTTCGAACCGGAGCTGGCGCAGAAGTTCGCGTAGTCGGCGATCGAAATGCGCAGCCACGTCGTAGGATGGGTTGAGCGCAAGCGAAACCCATCGCATCTTCCGAAACGGAATCGCTCGCGGCCGGTGGGTTTCGCGTTGCTCAACCCATCCCATAGCTCATGCGAATCGCTCACTCCGGTGTGATGCCTGCGGTCCTGGCGACTGCACTCCACTTCCTGGTCTCGGCGGCGATGAAATCGGCGAACTCTTTGGGCGAGCCCGGGCTCGCCTCGGAGCCGACCTTGGCGAGGCTGTCCTGAATAGCTTGCGAGCGCAGCCCGTCATTGATGGCGCCATTGAGCCGGTTGACTATGTCGACGGGCATGCCGGCCGGCGCCACCACTCCCGACCAGAAGGTCATGACGTAGTCGGGAATGCCGCCTTCGATCATGGTCGGCACCTCCGGCAATTGTGGATGCCGGCGCGCGCTGGTGACCGCAAGCGCCTTGAGCCGTCCTTCGCGGATGAGCGGGATGAGAATCGACACGTCGGGAAACGCCATCTGCACCTGGTCGCCGAGAATGGCCGTGACCATTTCGGCGCCGCTCTTGTAGGGGACGTGAACGACGTCGATGCCGGCTTTCGACTTGAACAGCTCGGCCAGCAGTTGGGTCTGGTTGCCGGCACCGGCGGAGGCGTAGCTCAGCTTGCCCGGATTGGCCTTGGCATAGGCCACGAACTCCTGCACCGAGTTGGCTGGGAATTTGGCCGGCGCGACCAGCACCAGCGTGCTGTCGGCAACCTTCGCCACCGGCGCAAAGCTCTTGATCGGGTCATAGCCGGGATTTTTCACGAGCGCGGGCACGACGCCCAGCGTCGCGCTCGTACCGATGAGCAATGTCGATCCGTCGGGCTCGGCGGCGGCGACGGCTTTCGAGCCGAGCGCGCCGCCTGCACCGGGACGGTTTTCGATCACCACGGTCTGGCCGAGGCCGGATTGCACCACCTGCGCGACGATGCGCGCGGACACGTCGGTCGGTCCGCCCGGCCCGAACGGGACCACCAGCTTGATCGATCTCGCCGGCGCGAGCTGCGCATGAGCCGCAGGGGCGAGCGCGAGCATCAGCGCGCAGCAGAGCACCGGCAAGGTCCGCGCCGGGATTGCGGGGCGTGTCATCGTGAGTCGTCCTCCCGTCATTGCTTTCGCCTTGCATTCACGGCGAGCGCCAGCAGCGTGCGTTGCGCGATCGTGTCGGCCATCGCGGTCTGCCGGCGGGCTTCGAGCGTGGCCTCGGCAAGCTGCGCCATCGCTCGTTCGAGCCGGGCGGACGTCCAGATCTTGAGCGCCGCCTCCACCGCGGCCCTGCGGCTGAAGTGCAGGAACGGCTGGATGCCTCCGGCCGCATCGCTGGGCGAGGCGCCGTCTTCGACCGAGAGCATCGCCCTGTGCAATTGCGCCACCTGACGTAGCGCCGCCGAGAGCATCGTGCCCGGCGCCGTGCCGGCGGTGCGCGCCTTGCCGAACTGGACCTCGAGCTCGCCGGTGCGCCCGGCAAACGCCGCATCGATCAGGGCATCGAGGGCAATCGTCGAGGCATCGGCCACCACCGCCATCACATCGTCGAGCTCCACCCGCGCCTTGCCGCGCGCGAACAATGCCAGCTTGTGCACCTCGTGCCGCGACGCCAGACGATCACCGCCGAGCAGCGGAACGAGCGCCGCACGCGCCTCGGGCGAAATGGAAAGGCCGGCCGCGCGCATCTCGTCATCGATGAGGCGAACGAGGCTTTTTTCATCGTCGGTGTAGCAGGGCAGGGCCGCGGCGTTCTTCGCCCGCTCGCACACGGCGCGTAGCGGGGCGCTGCGCTTGAGATCGCCGGCCTCGATCACGACGCGGCAATCGGGCGACGGTGTCGCGAGCAGAGCCTCGACCGCAGGCGCGAAGTTGCGGCCGCCGGCGCGCACCCAGACCGCCCGGCGCCCCCCGAACAGCGGAATGGTATTGGCCTCCTCGACCAGACGGGTGGGCTCGCTTGCGAGATCGTCGCCTTCGAGGCGGGCAAGCTGGAAGGGGTCCTTGGGGTCGTCGACCGAGGCGCGCACCAGGGCTTCCGCCCGCTCGCGCACGAGTCCCGCGTCCGGCCCAAAGACGAGCACGATCGGACGCGCGGGATCGGGACGCGTGATGAATCTCTCGACCTCGGCTCCTTTGAGCGCGACCATCGGATGTCCTTCGCGGCGACGTCTGGCTGTGCCCGCGCGCGGACATCTAGCATTCACTGGCGATGCAAAGAAGCCCGCGACCGCCTTATCGGGCCGCGTCCGAAGTGCGCTCGCGACGACGCCGATGGCAGGCGGTCGCTACGTTCCTGCGATGAAATAGGAGGCGAGGCGCGTCTTGATATTGTCGGCGATCACTCTGGCCGCGCGAATCTCGGCGTCTCGCAAACCGCGCAGGCGCGCAAAGCGCTGCTGCTGGCCCGGAATGTCGAAAGAGACACGGGAGAAGGTCTGCCCAGTCACGACGATCCGGTTGGTAGCGATCTCGAGCAGCGAATAGGTGGCGTTGAGGCCGTAGTTCTCGATGTCCGGACGCGAGCTCTGGGTATCGACGATGATCGAGGCGCGAGTCGAGAACATGGATATCTTCAGCCGGTGGGTCGGCGGGGCGGCGTAGCCGCCGCCGGTGAAGTCAAACAGGAGCGTGTTGCGAACTTCGACCGCGAGTCGCGCCTCATCCGTTCCTTTCACCGCCTCGATCTGCAGCACATCCACGGCGCTGAGCTGATCGCGCAGGATCGGCCCGCCGGTGAGGGACTGTTCGCCGTAGAGCGGCTGGAAGCAGCCCCCTGCAAGCGCGGCGAGCGCCAGCGCCATGGCCGCGCGAGCAAGGCTTCTCCGTCCTTGCGCGGACGAGAATCGGGCGTAGACCGCCGCGGCCGTTCGTATCATTCCCCACCCCTGTTTCCCTTCCGCTGCGGAAAGGAAACCCCATCAAGCCACCACGTTCACGATCCTTTGCGGGACCACGATCACCTTCTTGGGCGGCTTGCCGTCCAGCGCCCTTTTTACCGCATCGAGGGCCAGGACGGCAAATTCTATCTCGGTATTTGGCGCATTTCGGGCGACTGTGACATCTCCGCGCTTCTTGCCATTGATTTGGACCGGAAGTGTGATCGTGTTCTCGACCAGCAAATCGGCCTCAAGAATCGGCCAAGCCTCTGAGGCCACTAGGGTTTTGTGCCCGAGCGCGGCCCAGCACTCCTCCGCCAGGTGCGGCATCATGGGGTGAAACAGGCGCACCAGAATATCGGCTGCCTCCCGGACCGCCCACTTGTAGTCGGCCAATGGCTCAGCTTCGAGGCTCCCCAGCGACGCCTGGAACGCGGTGGTGAACTCGTGGATGTGGGCGACGCACACGTTGAAGCGCAGCCGCTCGATGTCCTCCGAAACGTGCGCGAGCGCGCGGTGTGCGGCCTTGCGCAGGGCGAGCGCCGGCTCGCTGAATTTCGATGGCCGCGGAGCTTCGACGGGTGCCGCTGCCTCGCTGGCCTCGTTCACCAGCCGCCATAGCCGCTGCACGAACGCCCAGCGCGCCTGCACGCCTTCCTCGGTCCACTCGATGTCGCGCTCCGGCGGCGAATCGGAGAGCATGAACCAGCGCGCGACGTCGGCGCCGTAGGTCGCGATGATATCGTCGGGATCGACAGTGTTGCGCTTCGATTTCGACATCTTCTCGATCGCGCCGATCTCGACCGGCTCGCCGGTGGCGATCAGGCTCGCGCGCCGTTGCTCGCCGACCCCTTCGACCTTGACGTCGGCCGGCATGACCCATTCGCCGCCGGCGGTCTGGTAGGTCTCGTGCACCACCATGCCCTGGGTGAACAGTCCGGCGAACGGCTCGTCGAGATCGACGTGTCCGGTCGCGCGCATGGCGCGGGTGAAGAAGCGCGAGTAGAGCAGGTGCAGGATCGCGTGCTCGATGCCGCCGATATACTGGTCGACCGGCATCCAGCGGTTGGCGACCGCGGGATCCGTCGGCGCCGATGCGATCCACGGATCGGTGAAACGCGCGAAGTACCAGGACGAGTTCGACAAAGGTGTCCATGGTGTCGGTTTCGCGCCGCGCCGGCCCGCCGCATTGCGGGCAGGCCACGTTCTTCCACGCGGGATGACGGTCGAGCGGATTGCCCGGCCGCTCGAAATCGACGTCGTCCGGCAGCTCGACCGGGAGATCACTCTCCGGCACCGGCACGATGCCGCAGGCCTCGCAGTGGATCACCGGGATTGGGCAGCCCCAGTAGCGCTGACGCGAAATGCCCCAGTCACGCAGGCGGAAATTGACCTGACGGGTGGCGACTGGCCGGTTGCCGCGGGTCGCGCGCTCCAGCCGGCGGGCGACCTCCTCCTTCGCCTCCTCGATGCTCATGCCGTCGAGGAAGCGCGAATTGATCATGCGCCCATCGCCTTCGTAGGCGGTGTCGGTAATGACGAAGGTCGCGGGATCCTGTCCCGGCGGGCACACGACCGGTGTATTGCCGAGCCCGTATTTGTTGGCGAAGTCGAGGTCGCGCTGGTCGTGCGCCGGACAGCCGAAGATGGCGCCGGTGCCGTAGTCCATCAAAATGAAGTTGGCGACATAGACCGGGAGCCTCCAGTCGGGATCGAAGGGATGAATGGCCTTCATCCCGGTGTCGAAGCCCTTTTTCTCCGCGGTCTCGATGACCTGTTGCGCGGTGCCGTGGCGTTTGCACTCGGCGATGAAGTCGGCGAGCGCCGGATTGTTCGCCGCTGCCGCCGCCGCGAGCGGGTGATCCGGCGAGATCGCCATGAACTTGGCGCCGAACAGCGTGTCGTGCCGCGTGGTGAAGACGGCGACCTCGTCCTCGCCGTTCGGCGTGGTGGCGGGATCGAGCGCGAAGCGTAAGTGCAGGCCCTCGGAACGGCCGATCCAGTTGCGCTGCATGACGCGCACCTTCTCGGGCCAGCGGTCGAGGCGGTCGAGCGCCTGCAGGAGCTCGTCGGAAAAGCTGGTGATGGCGAAATACCATTGCGGCATCTCGCGCTGCTCGACCAGCGCGCCCGAGCGCCAGCCGCGGCCGTCGATCACCTGCTCGTTGGCCAGCACGGTGCGGTCGACCGGGTCCCAGTTCACCTTACCGAGCTTGCGCTCCACCAGGCCGGCGCGCAGGAAGTCGAGGAACATCTTCTGCTGATGCTTGTAATAGGACGGATCGCAGGTCGCGATCTCGCGCGCCCAGTCGAGCGAGAGCCCCATCGACTTGAGCTGCGCCTTCATCGCCGCGATGTTCTGGTAGGTCCACGCCTTGGGATGGACCTTGCGCTCCATGGCGGCATTCTCGGCCGGCATGCCGAATGCATCCCAGCCCATGGGATGCAGCACGTTGAGGCCCTTGGCGCGCTTGTAGCGGGCGACCACGTCGCCCATCGTGTAGTTGCGCACGTGCCCCATGTGGATGCGCCCCGACGGATAGGGGAACATCTCCAGCACGTAGTATTTCGGGCGCGGATCCTCGTTGCGGGTGGCGAAGATGCCCCGCTCCTCCCAGGCCTTCTGCCAGCGCGGCTCGGCCTCACGGGCATTGTAGCGTTCGTTCGCCATGGAATTACTATGCCTGCCAAAGATTTAACAAAGGCACTAGTGACAAGCCGCGGTGCGGTCAACCCGCCGGAGCCATGGAGATAAGAGCGGGCGCGCCTGCCCGCCATCGCAGATTTCGGGTGGCGCTGATATCTTCGATTTGAGAGCAAGGAGCGGAGTGCTTGCGGTCCTGCGATCCCTAGATTGCCCATCAGGAGACGGAATCGCCGACGATCCCGTCCGAACCTGATGGAGCCTGTCATGTTGTCTTCGACGATGTCGACCATCGGTAGAGCACGGGCATTGCCGGCTGATGACGAGGTCCGCTGGAGCGCAGTCGAACGGCGCGACCGCACGGCCGACGGTGCCTTCGTCTATTCGGTGCGCACGACCGGCGTCTATTGCCGGCCTTCGTGCGCCGCCCGGCGGCCGCGGCGGGAGAATGTCGCCTTCCACGCCACCTGCGCCGATGCCGAACGCGCAGGTTTCCGGCCATGCAAGCGCTGCCGGCCGAACGCGCCCGCGCTGGCGGAGGAACACGCGGCGGCCGTCGCCCGCGCCTGCCGGCTGATCGAGGAGGCGGAGGAGACGCCGGGCCTCGCCGTGCTGGCGCGCGCCGCGGGGTTGAGCCGCTTCCACTTCCACCGCGTCTTCAAAGCCGTCACCGGCGTAACCCCGAAGGCCTATGCCGATGCGCATCGCGCCAGGCGCGTGCGCGCGGAGCTCGCCTCCGGCGGCACCGTAACCGAGGCGATCTACGGCGCGGGCTTCAACTCGAACGGCCGCTTTTACGCCGCCTCCTCGGGACTTCTCGGCATGACCCCGACGGAATTTCGCAAGGGCGGGGGCGGCAACGTCATCCGCTTTGCGGTCGGCGCCTGCTCGCTGGGCGCGATCCTGGTCGCCGCGACCGACAAGGGCGTCTGCGCCATCGAGCTGGGCGACGATCCCGATGTCCTGGTGCGTGACCTGCAGGATCGGTTTCCGAAAGCGCGATTGATCGGCGGCGACGCAGCCTTCGAGCAGCTGGTGGCCAAGGTCGTGGGCTTGGTCGAGGCGCCGACGCAAGGGCTCGATCTGCCGCTCGACATCCGCGGCACCGCGTTTCAGCAACGGGTATGGAACGCGATCCGCGCGATCCCGGCCGGCTCGACCGCGAGCTACAGCGAGATCGCCAGGCGCATTGGCGCGCCCAAGGCGATACGCTCGGTGGCGCAGGCCTGCGGGTCGAACATGCTTGCGGTCGCGATTCCCTGTCATCGGGTGGTGCGTACCGACGGGGCTCCGTCCGGCTATCGCTGGGGCGTGGCGCGCAAACGCGCGCTGCTGGCGCGGGAGAAGGCGGCATGAGACGCGCCCACACCGCCGTGCGCGAGCGCGCCCCTTCCTCGGCGCGCTCGCTCGCCTCCGACATCGCGGCGTTGGATTGGACGCGCATCGCCGCGGACCTGGACGCTCATGGCTGTGCCACCACGGGGCCGTTGCTCGCCAGCGACACATGCAGTGCGCTCGCGGACAGCTACGCGTCGGACAAAGGCTTTCGCAGCCGCGTGATCATGGCGAGGCATGGCTTCGGCCGCGGCGAATACAAATACTTCGCCTATCCGCTGCCGCCGCCCGTGGCGGCGCTGCGTGAGGCGCTGTATCCGCCACTTGCCGAAATCGCCAATCGCTGGAACGAGGCGATGGGGATCGCTGTGCGCTATCCCGAGGAGCACGCGGCCTATCTCGCGCGCTGTCACAAGGCGGGACAGGCGAAGCCGACGCCGCTGCTGCTGCAATACGGCGCCGGCGACTACAACTGCCTGCACCAGGACCTTTATGGCGAGCATGTGTTTCCGCTGCAGGTTACCGTCCTGCTGTCGCGACCGCGCGACGATTTCGCCGGCGGCGAGTTCGTGCTCACGGAGCAGCGGCCGCGCATGCAGTCGCGGGCGGAGGTCGTACCATTGCAACAAGGGGAGGGCGTGATCTTTCCCGTGCACCATCGTCCAGTGCAGGGCACGCGCGGCATCTATCGCGTCAACATGCGCCACGGCGTGAGCCGCCTGCGCTCCGGCCACCGCCACACGCTCGGGATCATCTTCCACGATGCCAAGTGAGGTGGTCTGGCGTGAATGTGCTAGTGTCCGATGATGACCGACACGTCCACCATCGAAACGCCGCTGGTCAAAGTCCGTGACGAGATTGCGCGCGCATGTGTCGCGGCACGACGCGATCCGGCCTCGGTCACTCTGGTGGCAATCTCGAAGACCTTCGACGCCGCGGCGATCGAGCCGGTGATCGCCGCCGGGCAACGCGTGTTCGGCGAGAACCGCGTGCAGGAGGCGAAAGCGAAATGGCCCGCGCTCAAGGAGCGCCATGGCGGAATCGAGCTTCATCTCGTCGGACCGCTGCAATCGAACAAGGCGAAGGAGGCGGTCGCGCTGTTCGACGCCATTCACTCGGTCGACCGGCCGAGCCTGTGCGAGGCGCTCGCGAAGGAAATCGCCAGGCAGGGCCGTACGCCCACGCTGTTCGTCGAGATCAATACCGGCGCCGAGCCGCAGAAGGCCGGCGTCTTGCCGGAAGAGACCGACGCTTTCATCACGGCATGCCGCGAGCGTTATGGCCTCGCGATCGCCGGCCTCATGTGCCTTCCGCCGGCGGATGAGCCGCCGGCGCCGCATTTTGCGCTCATCGCCAAGATTGCACGCCGCAATGGACTTTCATTGCTCTCCATGGGGATGAGCGCGGACTTCCCGCTCGCCATCGCATTCGGCGCCACGCACGTCCGGGTGGGGACGGCCATTTTCGGCGAACGAACGCAGAACTCGCCGCCTTAACGCTGGATGGCGATCCGCGTCCTGGGACCGAGCCCCGCAAGCAGGCGCTGCAGATCGGCCGTGCTCATGGCCACGCACCCCGCGGTCGGTGACCGGCTGGGACGCGCGACATGCATGAAGACCGCGCTGCCCCGCCCGGCCACCCGCGGGCGCGTGTTGTGGTCGATTTCGATCACGAAATCATAGAGATAGTCGTCCCGCCACAGGCGATCGCCGGCGTCCTTGGGGGCGCGCCGGAAGGGACGGTTGTAGCGACGGTCGGTGGTATCTTCGCACCAGGCAAGATCGGGGGTGATCCGGGAGACGGGCAGCAAGGTCCGCGGGCGCGGGTGGCGATCCGCCCGCCACCACAATCGCACCAGGCGGAATCGCCCGCGCGGCGTGGCGCCGTCGCCCTCGTATTTGTTGGCGCGGATGCCGCTGCGTCCGAGCACGACCGGGATGATGCGGGCCCCTGCGAGTAGGACGCCCCGGGTGGGCTGGCCCGGTCGCGTCTGCACCCGGATCACGGACAGAGAGTTTCGTCGCATGGGTTCGGATTCATCATAAGCAGCCACGCCAGTTCCCTCCAAGTGGCATCACGCTTGCTCTTTTGCCCCCGAATGCTCTACTTCGCACGCAGCTCCAGCGGCGAGGCCGAATCAGGGGCGTCAGAGGAATGACCAATACTCGCAAGATTCTGATCGTGGACGACGACTCCGAGCTGCGCGAGGCGCTGGTCGAGCAGCTCGCGCTGCACGAGGAGTTCGAGTCGATCGCGGTCGACAATGGCACCAAGGGCGTGCAGGCGGCCAAGGCCGGCCAAATCGACCTGGTGATCATGGATGTCGGGCTGCCCGACGTCGACGGACGCGAAGCCGTGCGCATCCTGCGCAAGAACGGCTTCAAGGCGCCGATCATCATGCTGACCGGGCACAACACCGATTCCGACACCATCCTCGGACTCGAGTCCGGCGCCAACGACTACGTCGCCAAACCCTTCCGTTTCGCCGTGCTACTGGCGCGCATCCGTGCGCAACTGCGCCAGCACGAGGCGAGCGAGGACGCCGTGTTCACCATCGGGCCGTATACGTTTCGGCCGAGCTCGAAGATCCTGCTCAATCCCAAGGGCAACAAGGTCCGGCTCACGGAAAAGGAAACCGCAATCCTGCGCTATCTCTATCGTGCCGGCCAACGTCCGGTGTCGCGCGAAACCTTGTTGCAGGAGGTCTGGGGCTACAATTCGGGCGTGACCACGCATACGCTCGAGACCCACATTTATCGGCTGCGCCAAAAGGTCGAGAAGGACGCCGCCAGCCCTTCCATCCTCGTCACCGAAGCAGGCGGCTACAAGCTCGTGCCGTAAGCTCGTCGCCCCATGACCGTCGAGGACGACATCAGCCTGCTCGAGCGGACACCTACTCTCAGCCTGTTGGGACGCCAGGCGCTGCGGATCCTGGCGATCGGCGCGGAGACCCGTTACATCCACAACGGCGAGGTCCTGTTTCGCGCCGGCGCGGAAGCCGAAGGCGCCTTCGTCGTGCAGGAGGGCCGGTTCAATCTGTCGTCGGCCAACGACGGCAGAACTGTCACGGTCGGGCCGTGCACGCTTCTCGGCGAACTCGCGCTCTTTACCGAAGTGAGGCGCCCGGCGACGGCCAAGGCAATCGAGCCCTCGGTCGTGCTGAGCATTCCGCGGCAGCTTTTCCTCAAGATGTTGGACAGCATTCCCGAAGCCGCGCACAACCTGCGCGAGGCGCTGGCGGCGCGGCTCGAACAGTCTACCCGTGAGATCCACAAGATCGGCGCGGCGCTCGACGCGCAGGAGCCGCGATACGATCTGGGCGAGACCACGGAAGGCTCATAGCTCCGCCCGCACTCTGCCGGCAGAATTTCTGTTACACCTCCAGCGTCGCCGTGACCGGCACGTGGTCGGACGGCCGCAACCAGCCGCGCAGGTTCTTCATCACCCGGATGCCGGTGACCCGGTCGGCGAGCGCAGGCGCGACCCAGACGTGATCGAGACGGCGACCCTTGTCGGCGCTTTCCCAGTCGGGCGAGCGGTAGCTCCACCACGTGTAGAGCTTGGCCGGTTCCGGCACCAGCATGCGCATGGCATCGACCCAACCGCCGTCCTTCTGCGCACCGACGAGCTTCTCGCATTCCACCGGCGTGTGCGACACCACCCGCCGCATCTGCTTGTGACTCCACACGTCGTGCTCGAGCGGCGCGACGTTGAGGTCGCCGACGAGGATCATGCGATCGCTGCTGTGGCAGCGCAGGTCGGCGCAGGCGCGCATCTCGTCCAGAAAGGAAAGCTTGTGCGCAAACTTGGGATTGACCGCGGGATCGGGCAGGTCGCCGCCGGCGGGCACGTAGAAATTATGCAGCGTGATCGGATCGCGCAGCCCGGCACGCTCGCCGAACACGGCGGAGACGTGCCGGCAGTCGGCCTTGCCGCAAAAGGATCGAATGTTGAAGCTTTCGAACGGCAGGCGCGAAAGCACGACGACGCCGTGATAGCCCTTCTGTCCGTTGAGCGCGATGTGCTCGTAGCCGAGACGCTTGAAACGCTTGAGCGGAAACCTGTCGTCGGGGCACTTGGTTTCCTGCAGACAGAGGATGTCCGGCCGCACCGTTCGGATGAATTTTGCGACGCTGTTGATGCGCAGCCGCACCGAATTGATGTTCCAGGTCGTGACCGTCAGCTGCATGACCCGGAGATATCGGCATCCGCCCGCGAGAAGTCAACGGATCGCCGACAGCTGACCACAGCTGTGGACCGACTGAGTTGCGGCGGGGTGCTGAGGCTGGTGTCCGATGCCTGGGCAGTAGCGCTTTCGGCGCGCCCCGCAATGACAACGAAAGAATGATGAAACCGCGCTCGCGCGAGCAGTTCCGTCCGCGCCTGAGGCTGGGGCTACTGGTAGCGGGTGTAGTCGATCTTGAACAGGCCGGGATCGGGCCGCTTGCTGGTATCGAGGTTGGAGACCACGACGGTGGTGTCGTAGCCCTGCGGGTCCGTGATCGTCCATTGCTTGAGCTGGTTATCCTTGGCGCCGACCATCATCATCAGCCGGCTGGTGCCCACGAGCGGCTGCCGCTCTTCGATGATGATGGTGACGACGGCGTCGTCGGCGCGCACACCGATTACGTTCGTCTCTCGCATGAGGTCGATGCGTTCGGACAGAAGAAAGCGCAGCGGCGTCTGCGACAGCGGGTAGAGATCCTGGGTCGCGAGCTTGCGGTCGCGCACGATGACGGACTGGCCGTCGGCGACGATCTCGATCGGGCTGGGCGGATCATATTCGAAGCGGACCTTGCCCGGCTTCTGGATATAGAACTCGCCTCTGACGCGGCTGCCGTCGGGGCCGACCTGGATGAACTGGCCGACCAGTTGCTGCATGCTCGAAAGATATGTGCTGACCTTGTCGATCTGCGCACGCTGCGTCTGGTTGAACGCGCCGGGGGCGGTGGTGACCGCCGGTGTCGCCGGAGGCTCGGGCTGCTTGTCCAGATGGAAAAGCGATTTGAATCCGGCGACCAGCCCGGAATCCGCGGGATTCGCGGTCGCCGACGGGCGGGCCGGCGCACCTTCCTTCGGCAGCGGAGCGGGAGTCGGCAGGGGGATGGTGTCGGCGATCACTACCGCGGGCAAAGCGGCCATGCCCAGCAGCGCCAGTCCAACCCACAGCCCCTGGCTCGTGCCAGCCATGATGTCCCTCTCCCCACGCCTAGTCTGGTTCCGTCTGGGTATCCGCCCCGTGTGGCGAGATGACGGCCAACTGCCCGAACAGTTAACGGTGCCGGGACGGGATTCTCAATAGCGTTCCGCGTCTTCCTCGCCCACCAGGATTTCGCGCTTGCCGGCGTGGTTGGCCTGGCCGACGACGCCTTCCTTCTCCATGCGTTCCATCAAGGAGGCCGCCCGGTTGTAGCCGATCTGCAGCCGGCGCTGGATGTAGCTGGTCGAGGCTTTGCGGTCGCGCAGGACCACCTGCACCGCCTGCTGGTAGAGGTCGCCGCCCTCGGGCTGGCCCATGCCGGTCGCGTCGAAGACCGGATTGCCGTCCTCGTCCTCGTCCTCCGCCGCGGTGACGGCTTCCAGGTACTGCGGCGTACCCTGCGACTTGAGATGGCGCACGACCTTCTCGACTTCCTCGTCCGAGCAGAACGGTCCGTGTACGCGGCTGATGCGCCCGCCGCCCGCCATGTAGAGCATGTCGCCCTGACCCAGCAGCTGCTCGGCGCCCTGCTCGCCCAGAATGGTGCGGCTGTCGATCTTGGAGGTGACCTGAAACGAGATGCGGGTCGGGAAATTGGCCTTGATCGTGCCGGTGATGACGTCCACCGATGGCCGTTGCGTCGCCAGGATCACGTGCAGGCCGGCCGCGCGCGCCATCTGCGCGAGCCGCTGCACGGCGCCCTCGATGTCCTTGCCCGCGACCATCATCAGATCGGCCATCTCGTCTACGATCACGACGATGTAGGGCAACGGCTCGAGATCGAGCTCCTCATTCTCGTAGATGGCCTCGCCGCTCTCCTTGTCGTAGCCGGTATGGACGGTGCGACTGAGCTTCTCGCCCTTCGTCTTCGCCTCCGCTACGCGCGAATTGTAGCCGTCGATGTTGCGCACGCCGAGCTTCGACATCTTCTTGTAGCGCTCTTCCATCTCGCGCACCGCCCATTTGAGCGCGACCACCGCCTTTTTCGGATCGGTCACGACCGGCGTAAGCAGGTGCGGGATGCCGTCGTAGACGGAAAGCTCGAGCATCTTGGGATCGACCATGATCAGGCGGCACTGCTCGGGCCGCAGGCGGTAGAGCAGGCTCAGGATCATGGTGTTGATGGCGACCGATTTGCCGGAACCGGTCGTGCCCGCGATCAGGAGATGCGGCATGCGCGCGAGATCGACGATCACCGGCTCGCCGCCGATGGTCTTGCCGAGACAGAGCGGGAGCTTCGCGCTGGTGCCGACATAGTCGCTGCTGGCGAGCTGCTCGCGCAGGAAGACCTTCTCGCGCGTCGGGTTGGGAAGCTCGATGCCGATGGCATTGCGTCCGGCGACCACGGCGACGCGCGCCGCGAGCGCGCTCATCGAGCGGGCGATATCGTCGGCGAGCCCGATCACGCGTGAGGACTTGATGCCGGGCGCCGGCTCGAGCTCGTAGAGCGTGACCACCGGACCCGGCCGGGCATTGATGATCTCGCCGCGCACGCCGAAGTCACCAAGCACGCCCTCGAGCGCGGCGGCGTTGGCCTGCAGCGCGTCGGCGCTCAGCGTGGTGCGTCCGACCACTTTCGGCGCCGCCAGCAGTTCGAGCGCGGGCAGCACGTAGCCGCCGCTCGACTTGCGCGGGGTGCGCGGCGGGGCTTTGGGTTTGCGCGGCGCCCGCGGCGAGTCCTCTTCTTCTTCCTCTTCGTCGTCTGCCTCGGGGTCCATCCGGGGCGCGAGCGTCGTGCGCGCGCTGTCGTCGAAACGCGGCTCGGTCCGACCGTGCGCGGGGGGTGCATCGTTGCGACCCGCTGCGGCCCGCCGGGGCCGCCGCCTGAACAGCAGCGCCACGCGCGCCTTCAGGCTGAGGAACTCATGGGTGATCCAGCCGAGCGACAGGGACGTGCGTTCCTCATCGACCTCGCCCGCCGGCTCCTCCTCGCTCTCGTTCCAACCGAAGCCCGCGGCGATCGCCAGGCAGGCCAGTGTTGCCGTGCCGGTGACGACGGCGACCGCGAGTTGCGGCCATCCCGACAGCGCGCCGCCGGCGACCAGCGCGGGCAGCCGCAGCATCCAGTCGCCGACGACGCCGCCGAGCCCGACGGGCAGCGGCCAGCTTGCGCTCCGCGGCAGGGCCGCCGCGCAGCCGGCCGCAAGCACCAGGGCCAGCAGCCAGAACAGCAGCCGGAAGCGCTCGCGCTGCATTGGCCGATGGGTGGCGAGCCGCCAGCCCCAGATGGCGACCGGTACGACCAGCGCGAGTGAGGCCACGCCGAGAAGCTGGATCAACAGGTCCGCGACGATGGCGCCGGAAACGCCCAGCATGTTGCGCACGGGGGCATTGGTGGCATGGCTCAGCGAAGGGTCCTGCACCGACCAGGTCGCCAGTGCGACCGCAAGCACCGCCGCGAGCGCGAGCAGCGCAAGGCCGCCCAGCTCGCGCAAACGCCGGCGCAGAGCGTCGCGCACCGCTTCGGGCAGGAAGGTCAGACTGTCGAGGCCGCGCCCCATCACCGACATGCGGTCCCTCACCCCAGCACGGCCACCAGGCGATGCAGTGCCTGTGCCGTGATCTCCTGGTCATGCACCATCGCGACCCGGATGTAGCCGAGGCCGGGATTGGACCCGTCGGCCTGGTCGCGCGCGAGATAGCGCCCGGGCACGACGCGCAGCCCCGCTTCGCGCCAGAGCCGCAACGCCGCCGTCTCATCGCCGCCCTGTGCGGAGACGTCGAGCCACAGGAAGAAGCCCCCGGCCGGGCGCCGGTAGCCGTAGCGATCACCGACGATCTGATCGGCGAGATCGAACTTTTGCGCGTACTGGCGCCGGTTCTCTTCGACGTGGGTTTCGTCGCCATAGGCGGCGATGGCCACCCGCTGTGCCGGCAACGGCACCTGCGGCGCCGCCACGTTGCGCAGCTCCAGAAAGCGGGCGAGGAAGCCGCGGTCGCCGGCGACGAAACCGATGCGCAGCCCCGGCAGGTTCGAGCGCTTGGACAGCGACTGGAATTCGACCACGTTGGCAAAGTCGGGGCCGGCCGCCTCGAGCATGCCGGCGGGCGCATGCCGGGTATAGATCTCGGAGTAGCATTCATCGCTGAACACCATGAAGCCGAACTTCCGGGCGAGTGCGATGATGCGCGCAAGGTAGGCGCGGTCCGCCACCGCGCCCTGCGGGTTCGCGGGCGAGGCGATAAAGAATGCGACCGTGCGTGCGAGGAGCGCGTCGGGCAGGGCGTCGAGATCGGGGAGAAAGCCGGTCGCGGCGGTGGCGGGCAGATAGACCGGCTCGCAGTCCGCTGCCACCGCGCCCGCGGCATAGGCGGCATAGAACGGATTGGGAATCAGCATGGCCGGCCGACCGCGTCGGCCACCGACCCAGCGCGCCGCCGCCATGGCGGCGAGAAACAGTCCCTCGCGCGAGCCGTTGAGCACCAGGATTTCGCTCGCGGGATCGATCGGGCGCGGGAGCGCAAAGCGGCGACCGAGCCAGCCGGCCGCGGCCTCGCAAAACGCATCGAGGCCCTTGTTCATGGGATACCGGCCGAACTCGTTGATATGCGCGGCAAGGATCGGGCCGACGAACGATGGCACGGCGTGCTGCGGCTCGCCCACTGCCAGGCTGATGGCGGGCTGGCCGGGCTGGGTGTCGCCCAACAACTCGCGCAACCGCACGAACGGCGAGCGGCCGAGATCGGCCCGGGCGGGCGAGGGAGGGGACGCGCGTTCGGCGGCGGTCATGAACATCGACAAAGCGGCGCCAACACCCGCCGCACCAGGGATGTCCTACCATAGGTGCGGCGAGGTAAAGACGCGATTAACCATCGGTCGGTCGGCGCATAGGTCGTGTGCGGCGGAGGGGGGCTCGGCGCAAGGCTGGACCGGAAAAAGTGAGGGGCCCCAGCTCGCGCTGGGGCCCCTCGACGGCAAGGGCGGTGCCGGGTCTCCGCCCTAACCGTATCCCGTCAGTGCACGGTCTCCCCGTGGAGGGCGAGATCGAGCCCCTCGCGCTCGACCTCGTCGGGCACGCGCAGCCCGATGAAGATGTCGACGAGCTTGAGGATGATCAGCGATACGATGGCGTCGTAGACGAAGACGATGACGACCCCGTAGAGCTGGTTGAGCACCTGCATCGGGTTGCCGTCGATGAGGCCGGCCTGTCCGCCGTACATCTCGACCGCGAACACGCCGGTGAGCAGCGCGCCGACGATGCCGCCGACGGCGTGCACGCCGAACGCGTCGAGCGCGTCGTCATAGCCGAGCATGTGCTTCAAGCCGGTGCAGCCCCAGTAGCAGACGATGCCGGCGGCGACGCCGATGGCCACCGAGCCGATCGGGCCGACGAAGCCCGACGCCGGCGTGATGGCGACGAGGCCCGCGACTGCGCCGGTGCAGATGCCGATCACCGTCGGCTTGCCGCGCACCAGCCACTCCACGATCATCCAGGTGAACGCCGCCACCGCAGCGGCCATGTGCGTCACCAGCATCGCCATGCCGGCGACCAGGCCCGCGCTCACCGCCGAGCCGGCGTTGAAGCCGAACCAGCCGACCCACAGCAGGGAGGCGCCGATGAAGGTGAGCACCATGTTGTGGCCGGGGCCGGTTTCCTTGCGCTTGCCCAGCACGATGCAGGCCATCAACCCGGCAACGCCGGAATTGATGTGCACGACCGTGCCGCCGGCGAAGTCGAGAACCTTGATCCAGTTGTCGGAATTGCCGGCGGAGAGAAAGCCGTCCGGGCCCCAGACCCAATGCGCGACCGGTCCGTAGACGAAGATCGCCCACAGGCCGATGAACCACAGCATCGCCGAAAACTTCATGCGTTCGGCAAACGCACCGGCGATCAGCGCCGGAGTGATGATGGCGAATGTCAGCTGGAACACGATGTAGACGGTCTCGGGGATAGTCGGCGCCAGCGGGTTGGGAGTGCCGATGCCCTTGGCGAGATCGATGACGATCCCCTGCAGGAAGGCGCGATCGAGGCCTCCGATGTACGGAGTTCCCGCGCGGAAGGCCAAGCTGTAGAGGCAGACCAGCCACAGGATGCTGACGAGACATGTGATGGCGAAGCTCGTCATCACGGTGTCGCCGACGTTCTTCTTGCGCACCATGCCGCCGTAGAACAGGCCCAGCCCCGGGATTGTCATCATCAGCACCAGCGCGACCGAGGTAAGCATCCACGCGGTGTCGCCGGAATTGGGCGTGCAGTTCTCGAGCACGGCCAGTTTCGGATCGGCATTGCCGGCGCAGGCCGGCGGCGCCGCTGCCTCGGCCGCGGGCGCCGGCGCGGCAGCTTCCTCGGCATAGCCGCGGTCGATCACGGCGATGCTGAGAACGAGCGCAAACAGTGCGCCCAAGGCGAGAGCCACAAGTCCCGCACGAGTTGGTTTCTTGAACGTCATCGATCTAACTCCTGTCGGTAGACGGGTGCGGGGATCAGAGGGCTGCAGTGTCGGTTTCGCCGGTGCGGATGCGCACGGCGGCATCGAGGCTCAGGACAAAGATTTTTCCGTCGCCGATCTGGCCGGTCTTGGCCGCTGCGGTGATGGTGTCGATGGTCTTGTCGACCTGGTCGGTTGGCACCGCCACCTCGATCTTGATCTTGGGCAGGAAGCTCACGGCATATTCGGCGCCGCGGTAAATCTCCGTGTGGCCTTTCTGACGCCCGTATCCCTTGACCTCCGTCACGGTCATCCCGTGCACACCGATCGCGGTAAGCGCGTCGCGGACCTCGTCGAGCTTGAAAGGCTTGATGATGGCCATGACGATTTTCATGGGTTTCAACCCCCGCTTGGGCCCCGCCCCGCGGCTGCAGGTCGTGGGCAGTCTGTGTTGTGCTTCGGCGCGCGAAGTGTCACCGCACGGCGATGCCGGCTGTCATGAATCAAGCCCCGTGCCAGTTCGCCGCACCGGCCATAAGTGCATGGAAACAAATGCTGTTTGCAGAAAGGCCCAACGGCTCCCGCGGGCGCCTGTCAGCGGCCGCTCAAAGACCGCTCAAGACTGCATAGTTTTTAGTCAGTTCGCCGGGGAATTGAATGCCCAGGCGCTGGGCATTGAAATCTCGTGCGTTCCGCGCCGTGCCTAGAGCTTTGCCGCACGCTGCCGGCATCCCGCGCCGGCAGGTTGCGATACCGCAGGCGGCGCCGGCAGCGTTGGAGCAGGCGGGTGGCCGCCGTTATTGCAGCGCTTCGCCGTGTTGCGTGACGTCGAGACCTTCGATTTCGTGCTGCTCGCTGACGCGCAGGGGGACCATGAACTCGATGACCTTGAGCAGGACGTAGGTCAGCACGCCCGACCAGACCAGGACCACGACCACGCCGTAGAGCTGCAGCAGCACCTGCCTGGCGTTGCCCTCGAGCAGGCCCGGCGTTCCGGCCGGCATGTCCGCGCTTGCCGAAAGCACCCCGACCGCGAACACACCGGTGAGGAGCGTCCCGGTTGCGCCGCCAATGCCGTGCACCCCGAACACGTCGAGCGAGTCGTCATAGCCGATCCGCAGCTTCAGCCACGTGCAGGCCCAGAAGCACACGGCGCCGGCGATCACGCCGATCACGACACCGTGCCATGGCAGCACGAAGCCCGATGCCGGCGTGATAGTGCCGAGCCCGGCAACGGCCCCGGTGATCATGCCGAGCACCGACGGCTTGCCGCGCGTCCACCACTCCAGGAACATCCAGGTCATCGCACCGGCCGCGGCGGCGAGATGGGTCGCGGTGATGGCAAAGGCCGCGCGCGAATTGGCGCCGAGCGCCGAGCCGCCGTTGAAACCGAGCCAGCCGACCCACAGCAGGCCGGTGCCGATCACGGCCATCGACAGGTCATGGGGCGCGAAATTGTCGGTGCCGTAGCCGTGCCGTTTGCCGAGGACGTAGGCCGCAACGAGACCGGCGACGCCGGCGTTGAGGTGGACAACGGTGCCGCCGGCAAAATCAAGCAGGCCAGCGCGGGCAAGAAACCCGCCGCCCCAGACCCAGTGCGCGATCGGCACATAGACGAAGAGCAGCCAGCCGGCGGCGAACCACAGGAAGGCGGAAAAGCGCATGCGGTCGGCAACCGCGCCCGCGACCAGCGCGACCGTGATGATCGCGAACGTCATCTGGTAGAACATGTAGAGCAGCTCTGGAATGGTCGGTGCAAACGCGCTGGTCGAGTCCATGTCGATGCCGCGCATGAACACCCGTTCGAACGTTCCGAGCCAAGGCCCGTCGCCGGCAAAGCTCAGGCTGTAACCAACTGCAAACCACAGCAGCGAGCACAGCCCGGTGCAGGCGAGACTTTGCGCCATGGTGGCAAGCACGTTCTTCTTGCGCACCATTCCGCAATAGAACAACGCCAGACCCGGGATGGTCATCATCAGCACCAGGCCGGTGGCCGAGATCATCCAGGCGGTGTCGGCCCCATCGATCTTCGACCCGGCCTCCTGCGCCAGCGCCGGCGAAGCGGCGAGGCTCAGCGAAACGGAGAGGCCCAGCGAAATGGCGATGGCTGCCGCGGTCCGGCTGTTCCGGATTGTCATGATGTCCCCCCTCTGCTGCCGCCGACGCTCACAGGGCGTCGGCGTCGGTCTCCCCGGTCCTGATGCGGACGGCTTGATCGATCGTCATCACGAAGATCTTGCCGTCGCCGATCTGGCCGGTCTTGGCGGATGCGATGATGGCTTCGACGACCGGACCGACGCGGTCGGACGGCACCGCCACCTCGATGCGGATTTTCGGCAGGAAGTTCACGGCGTACTCGGCGCCGCGATAGATCTCGGTGTGGCCCTTCTGGCGGCCGTAGCCCTTGACCTCGCTGGCGGTCATGCCGTGCACGCCGACTGCGACCAGGGCGTCGCGAACCTCCTCCAGCTTGAAGGGCTTGATGATCGCGATGACGAATTTCATGGATGCTCCCCCTGCGCGCTTGCGCACGATATCGGCGTTACGCTGAAAGTTTAAGCGATTAGTTTGCCGTCTCTGCGGGCGGCTGGATTAAGCTGTGGGCAGATCAGGACAGCAACGCTGTCCTAAGGCTGTCCGGCCACTCTTGGCGCGGGTGCGGACCGTCAGCTACCTGTCCTCTATCCGGCGCTCGCGCAACAATCCCTCCTGCGCCACCGAGGCGACCAGCCGTCCGTCGCGCGCGAAGATGAGGCCGCGGGAAAAGCCGCGCGCGCCCGAGAGATTGGGGCTGTCCTGGGCGTACAGCAGCCAGTCGTCGGCCTGAAACGGACGGTGAAACCAAAGTGCGTGGTCGAGGCTCGCGGCCATCACCGTCTTCTCGAACACGGTGCGCCCGTGCGGGATCAGCGCCGTATCGAGCAGCAGCATGTCGGAGGCGTAGGCGAGCACGCATTGATGGATGGCCGGCTCGTCGGGCAGCCGGCCGGTGGCGCGCATCCACACATGAAAGCGTTCGTTGGCGATCTTCTTGCCGAGATAGCGGTCGAGCTCGACCGGGCGCCATTCGATCGGCCGCTCGCGCTCGTAATAGCGCCGTACCGGGTCCGGCATCAGCGGCAACACACGCTCCCGGATGTCGGCTTCGTTCGGCAGATCCTCCGGCATCGGCACCTTCGGCATCGGGGCCTGGTGGCTCATGCCGGGCTCGTCATGGTGGAACGAGACCGCCATGGTGAAGATCGCGTGCCCGTGCTGGATCGCGACGACGCGCCGGGTGGTGAAGCTCTTGCCGTCGCGGATGCGGTCGACCTCGTAGATGATCGGCACCTTGGGGTCGCCGGGAAGCAGGAAATAGGCGTGCAGCGAGTGCGGCGGGCGGCCGCGGACGTCCGCCACCGTGCGGCAGGCGGCGACCAGCGCCTGGCCGATCACCTGACCGCCGAACACGCGCTGCCAGCCGACCTGCGGCGAGCGGCCACGGAACAGGTTCACCTCGAGCGGCTCGAGGTCGAGAATGACGAGGAGTTCTTCGACGGCAGAGGGCATCAGGGGGCTTTCGCGGCTGTCGGCCGCATCATCGTCCGCGAATGCCGGACATGACAATGGTATAGTCAGGACGGAGGTGATCGTGCAGTCATCGCCGCACCATGCGGACCGGGTCGACGTGCTGATCGGCGGCGCGGGTTTTGCCGGCCTTGCGCTGGCGATCGCGCTGCGCCAGGCCCTGGGCCCGTCATTCTCGGTCACGGTCGCCGATCCGACGCTCGGGCAGCCAGCGAACGATGCACGCGCCTCTGCCATCGTCGCCGCCGCGCGCCGCCTGTTCGAGACGCTCGGCGTGTGGGGCCGGATCGAGGCCCAGCCCATCCTCGACATGGTGGTCACCGACAGCAGGCTCGATCACGCCGTACGGCCGGTCTTTCTCACCTTCGACGGCGACGTCGAGCCGCGCGGCCACTCCGGCGCCGACGGCGAAGCCTCGCCCGCGCGCGAGCCATTCGCCCACATGATCGAGAATGGCCCGCTGCTCGCGGCGCTGGTGGAACGCGCGCAGGACGCAGGTGTCGGGCTGCGGCCGGTCGCGGTCAGCGGATTCACGCCTCGCCGTGAACGGGAGCGCGAGCGGGTGTCGCGCGCACCCTCGCACCTGATCGACGTGAAGCTCTCCAACGGCGAGACGGTCCGCACCAGGCTGCTGGTCGCCGCCGACGGTGCGCATTCGCGCATCCGCGACTGTGCCGGGATCGCCAGCCATGGCTGGGCCTATGGCCAGTCTGCCATCGTCGCGACCGTCGCTCACGAACGCGATCACAACGGCCGCGCCGAGGAGCATTTCCTGCCCGCCGGCCCGTTCGCCATCCTTCCGCTCACGCGCGATGCCGCCGGCGGGCACCGCTCCTCGATCGTCTGGACCGAGTTGGCGCAGGACGCTCAGCGCATCGTCGCGTTGTCCGAGCAGGGCTTTCATGACGAGCTCGAGCAGCGGTTCGGACTGCATCTCGGCGAGATCGCTGCGGTCGGGCCGCGCCGGGTGCTCCCGCTCGGCCTTTCGGTCGCGCGCGCGTTCATCGCCGATCGCCTCGCGCTCGTCGGCGACGCCGCCCACGTCATTCATCCGATTGCGGGACAAGGCCTCAATATGGGATTGAAGGACGTCGCCGCGCTCGCCGAGGTCATCGTCGACGCCGTCCGGCTCGGTCTCGATCCCGGTTCGCTCGCGGTGCTCGAGCGTTACCAACGCTGGCGGCGCTTCGACACGATGGCGATGGGAATCGCGACCGACGGCCTCAACCGGCTGTTCTCCAACCAGTCGGACGTTCTGCGGCTCGTGCGTGACGTCGGGCTCGGGCTGGTCGACCGCCTGCCCTCGCTCAAGCAGCTGTTCATCCGCGAGGCCGCGGGCCTTGTCGGCGAGGTGCCCAAGCTCCTGCGCGGCCAGGCGTTGTAGGTCTCGCCACCGCGTCATTGCCGGGCTTGACCCGGCAATCTATCGCTCTGTCGCAAGAAGGTGGATGCGCGGGTCAAGCCCGCGCATGACGGAGCAGCGGTCGGTGCCGCTGGGCTCACACGAACGGAATCGCCAGCACGTGCTGCTTGAACGCCGGGCGTTGCTCGATGGCGGCGAACCAGCGCTCGAGGTTGTCGAGGCCCTTGCGGTCCTCGACCAGGCGGCGGAAGCGGTAGGCCATCAGTGCCACCGGAATGTCGCCCATGGAGAGCGTGTCGCCGGCGACGAACGCGGTCTTGCCCAGCGCAGCGTCGAGAATCTTCATCGCGGCCATCGATTTGGTCTTGCCGGCTTCGATCGCCGCGGGATCGCGCTTTTCCGGCGGGGTGCGGATCAGGCCCCAGAACACCGGCGTGAGCGCAGGGGCTGCGACCGTGGCCTGCCAGTCCATCCAGCTGCTCGCGCGGGCGCGCGCGTGCGGGTCCGCGGGCTCGAGCGTGCCGGGGCCGTACTTGCCCGCGAGGTAGCGCACGATCGTGTTCGATTCCCACAGCACGAAGCCGTCATCTTCCTCGAGCGTCGGCACGAGGCCGTTGGGGTTCATGGCGAGATAGGCGGGCTCGTTGTTCTTGCCGAATGCGCCGCCGACGTCGATGCGTTCATGCTGCAGGCCGAGCTCGCCCACCGCCCACATCACCTTCTGCACGTTGACCGAGGTATTCCGCCCCCAGACCTTGAGCATGTGTCCCTCCGCGATGTCATGCCCGCGAAGGCGGGCAGTAATCGCCGCTTTAGATCATGCGCGGAAGCGTCATGTCGATGGGCCGGTGATTACTGGATCATCCGCTTGCGCGGATGATGACACCGAGCGAGCCCGCGGCTGGACCGCAAGCCCCCATCAGTCGAGGCGGCGCGCCTCTTCGGGCAGCATGATCGGAATGCCGGCGCGGATCGGGTAGGCGAGCTTGGCGGAGCGCGAGATCAGCTCCTGCTTCTCGGCGTCGTACTCGAGCGGACCCTTGGTCAGGGGGCAGACCAGGATCTCCAGCAGCTTCGGATCGACGCGGTCGGTGGGCGTGGCGGTCATGATGCACCTGCACGGTGGCGTTCGGCGAGCCGGCTCGCCGAATCCGCTCCCTTCTGATTCCCGACCTATAACATGCGGCCGCGCTCAGTGCCGCCGGAAAGTGGGGCGCCGCGCGGGCGCCGCCGCCGCGACTCGGTCTCCCTTGTGACGGAAATTGATGCGGCCGCGGGTGAGATCATAGGGTGAGACTTCCACGATGACCCGGTCGCCCACGCCGGTTCGGATGCGAAACTTGCGCATCTTGCCCGACAGGTACGCGAGGACCTGGTGCTCGTTGTCGAGAGTGACGCGGTAGTTGCCGTCGGGCAGCACCTCCGTCACCGTGCCGTCGAATTCGAGCAGCTCTTCCTTGGCCATGGCGCTCTCCGATCCGATTGCGACTAGCGCGGGGCGTCCGCGGCGCGTCTTGCACCGGCATGACGGGCCGCGCCCTGCTTGCGCTGCATGAAGGCGATCGTCCCGATGCCGCCGTCGGGCGCGGCAGCGGGCCGCTCGGCGCGGTGCGGCTTCGATCCCTGCACCGGCTTCTGATCGGCGCGGCCGTTGCGCTGCTGGCGACCGGGCTGTTGGCGGTGACGGTCCCGCTGTCTCTGCGGCTGCTTCGCGCCGGCGGCGCCGTTCGCGTGCTGCACCGGTGGAGCGCGCCGATCGCTGCGGCGGTCGGTCGCCGGAATCGACATCCGGATCAGCTTTTCGATGTCGCGCAGGAATGTGCGCTCCTCCGCGTCACAGAACGAGATTGCGATCCCGTCGGCGCCGGCGCGGGCGGTGCGGCCGATGCGATGCACGTAGCTTTCCGGAATGTTCGGAAGGTCGAAGTTGACGACGTGGCTGATGCCCTCGACGTCGATGCCGCGCGCCGCGATGTCGGTGGCGATCAGCGTGCGCACGCGCCCGTCGCGGAAGGCCGCGAGCACACGCTCGCGATGGTTTTGCGATTTGTTGCCATGGATCGCCTCGGCGGCGAGACCCGCCTTGGTCAGCGCCTTGACCACCTTGTCGGCGCCGCGCTTGGTGCGCGTGAAGACCAGCGTGCGCTCGACCGCTTCCTGCCGCAGGACCTCCACCAGCAGCGCCGGCTTGCCGGCGCGATCGACATGGACCACCTGCTGTACAATGCGCTCCACGGTGGTGGCGGCGGGCGTCACCGCCACGCGGACCGGGTCGCGCAGCATGTGGTTTGCGAGCTCGGCGATTTCCCGCGGCATGGTCGCGGAGAAGAACAACGTCTGGCGCTTGGCCGGCAGCTTCGCGACGATCCTGCGGATGTCATGAATGAATCCCATGTCGAGCATGCGGTCGGCTTCGTCGAGGACGAGAATGTCGACACGATCGAGCTGGACGGCGCGGCTTTGAAGCAGGTCGAGCAGCCGGCCCGGGGTCGCAACCAGGACGTCGACGCCGGCGGCAAGTGCACGGATCTGGCGATTGATCGGAACGCCGCCGATGACGAGTGCGACGCGCGGGCGCAAATAGCGTCCGTAGGTCTGAAAGCTCTCGACGATCTGCGCGGAAAGTTCACGCGTCGGGCTGAGCACGAGCACGCGGCAGCTGCGGGCTTCCGGCCGCCGCGGCGCAGCGGCGAGGCGATGGAGAATGGGCAGCGCGAACGCGGCCGTCTTCCCGGTTCCGGTCTGGGCGATGCCGACGACGTCGCGCGCGGCGAGAACTTGTGGAATGGTCTGGGTCTGGATCGGCGTTGGGGTGGCGTATTGCTGGTCGGCGAGAGCGCGGGTGAGGGTTTCGGCAAGTCCGAGTTCAAGAAAAGAGGTCAAGGTAGAATCTTTCATGTGGCGAGACGGGCCGTCGCCGATCGGCGGCGAGCCACGTGTCGCGAGGTCAATTTGGACACCCCGCGTGGTCTGGGTTGTCAATGATTGGATGCTGAATGAGACGGGTCGAAAACCAAGACGTGGAATTCGTGCACGCGACCCGCGAACGGCCCCTATCGGCTATGGCATCGACGATCGGCCGTTAATCTCAACGACCGGTCACATAGCAACCCAATGTGGTAATTACAAGGCCCCTGGAGGGCCATGCTGCGGGCCATGTCGTGAAGGGGGCCGGGATCCGCCAACGCGGCGAACTCTTTGTCGTCATGCCCGCGAAAGCGGGCATCCAGTAATCCGTGAAGGGAGATCGCGGCCGAGGCGTGCCGTTACTCAAGTCCAGCGGTTACTGGATCGTCCGCGTTCGCGGACGATGACCACCGAGCGGATGTTAAGTTCCCTCAACCATCGCTGGCAGGTACCGCATGTCGGTCTAGACGCGCGCTCGCGCTTTCACTGCAGCGGCGTCTCGCCGCCCGTGGCTTTCTTGGCGAGCTCGATCTCGGTGGCGGCGACCAGGATTTCGGCGCGGGTCTTGAGGTCTGGCGCTTCCAGCAGCGCCTGTTTCTCGGCAGTGCCGTAGGGCGACATCATCGCCAGCGCATTGACCAGCGCCTCGTTGGGGGCGTTCTCGATCCCTTCCCAGTCGGCCTTGAGATCATTGGCCTTGAGAAAGTCGGACAGCGCCCGCAGCAGGCTCTCGCGGTCGACATCCTCCTCGCCCTTGCGCGCCGTGAAGTCGTCGACGAACGGCGCGTAGGTCACGCGGCACTGTCGATACGGCGTCGTCACGGTGAGCTCTTCCTCGACGCGGAAGCGGACGATGCCGGTGAGCTGCAGCAGGTAGCGGCCGTCTCCGGTCTCGGCGATCTGGGTGATGCGCCCGACACAGCCGACCTTGTAGAGATTGGGTCTGCTCTCGGGCCCGGGATGCGCCGCATCGGGCTGGATCATGCCGATCAGCCGATGGCCCGAGCGCAAGGCATCATCGATCATGGCGACGTAGCGCGGCTCGAAAATATTGAGCGGCATCTGTCCGCGCGGCAGCAGCAGCGCGCCCGGCAACGGGAATACCGGGATCACCGCGGCGACGTCGGCCGGTTTTTCATAGGTCGGGTTCATCGGCACGTCGCTCTCCCAACGCGGCAATGCTACCGGAACCGCCGGTTCCGCCGGCCGCGAACGCACTCGCCGATCGCGCCCAGCGTCACGAAAACAGGATCGACGACAGCCGCTTTCGTCCGCTGACGGTGGCCTCGTCGGTGGGACCCCAGGCATCGAAGAACTGCACCAGCTGCTTGCGCGCGCCGTCGTCGTTCCATTTGCGGTCGCGCTTGACGATCTCGATGAGATTGTCGACCGCCTCCTGGCGGCGTCCCTTGCCGTTGAGGGCCACGGCGAGGTCGAAGCGTGCCTGGTGGTCGAGCGGATTGGCCGCGACCTTTGCTTCGAGCTCGTCCACGGGTCCGACCGATTTCGCCTGCTCGCTCACCTCGAGGGCGGCGCGCGCAGCGGCCACGGCCGGATCGTTGCGTTTGGCCTCAGGCACCAGGGCGAGCGTCTGTTTCGCCTGCTCGACCGCCCCGGTGAGCACGTATGAGCGCGCCAGGCCCGCGAGCGCCGCGACGTTGGCGCTGTCCTCCGCGAGCACCTGGGCGTAGAGATTGGCGGCGCCGGCGGCGTCGCCTTTGGCAAGGGCCTCGTCGGCGGCTTTGAGCAGATCCTTTTCCTCGCCGCCGATACGGTCCTTGGTGACGCGCTCGATGAAGGCGAGCACCTGGCTCTCCGGCAGTGCCCCGAGAAAGCCGTCGATCGGCTGGCCGTTGACGAAGGCGAACACCGCCGGGATCGACTGGATGCCGAGCTGCCCCGGGATCGAGGGGTGCTTGTCGATGTCCATCTTGACGAGCTTCACCTTGCCTTTGGACGCGCGCACCACCTTTTCGAGCACCGGTGTGAGCTGCTTGCACGGCCCGCACCACTCCGCCCAGAAATCCACCAGCACCGGTTGGCGCTTGGATTCCTCGATCACGTCCTTGACGAAGGTCTGGGTGGTCGTGTCCTTGATCGCGTCGGTCGTGGCCGCCGCTTCGCCGCTCTGCAACATCGTCATCCTGTCCGCCCTTCGTCCGCGCTACCCGGGATCGGCAACCCGACCCCGCCAATGCAACCGTTCATCTCGGATGAGCCCGACATGAACCGCGCCGAAAACCGCAATATGGCCGATTAAATGGTGTCCACGGGGGTGTTTGCAATGACGAAACGCGGTTCCCCGCGCGGGTCCGAGCACGGCCTGCCGGGCATCGGTCCCACTGACGCTTGATCTTACACCGCCTCGATCCGGGGCGGATGACCGGTCTCCTCCAGGAAACGCAGCAGATCGGCGCGCGCGATCGATGTCGTCATGGTGTTGGTGAGCGGGTGGCAGTTGATGGTCTCGTGCTGCATCAGCGTGGCATCGAGCACGACCTGGACGCGCCGGTCGGTGTCGTTGATCGCCGCGAACGGCGTGACCGCGCCGGGCTCGATCCCCAGGGTCTCGCGCATCAGCTCGGCCGAACCGAAGGAGAAGCGGCCGGAGGCCTGCAGCCGCCGGTGCAGCGATTTGAGCTCGATCACGGCGTCCTCGGGCGCGGTGATGAGAAAGAGCGCGCCTTTCTTGTCCTTGAGGAACAGGTTCTTGGTATGGCCGCCCGGGATGGTCCCGCGCAGCGCGCGCGATTGCTCGACGGTGAACAGCGCCTGATGGGTGACCGTGCGGTGCGCGATGCCGAGCCGGTCGAGATAGGCGAAAAGTTCGGCGGGGGTGGCGGGCATGAGACAGGAGAGGCAGGCAATGAGAGACGATGGTGACCGATATCCGATTCGTGTCCCGGGTGCTGCGCGGCACGAAGCGCTTGCGGAGTGACGCGCTGCAGACACCCGATCCCGGGTTTACCCGGAATTGGGTTTTAACGCGCGCAAGTCGGGTAAACCCGACTTGCGTTGACCGTTCCAGTCTCTGGCGGTCCCGGATCAGCGGTGCACCACTCCGCGCACGCGCAGTCAAGCCGGTGCAGGCGGCATCACCTCGACCCGCGTGCGCTCCGCGCTGCACCGCATCCGGGACACGAGCTGCGTTGTTCATCCCTCCGGCCGGATGTCGAAGCCCTGGTTGATGGCCGCGAACATCTGGTAGAAGCCCGACAGCACCACGATCTCGACCAGTCCCTGCTTGCCCCATTGCGCGGCGGCCTGCGCCTGCAGATCGTCCGGCACCACCTGCCAGGCCATGGTCTTCGTCAGGATCGCATGCGCGAGTGCATAGGGCTGCGGCAGCGCATTCGTGCGACCGCTGTCGATGCAGTCGATCACGTCTTCCGGCAGGCCGGCGGCGCGCGCGTGCGCGATGTGGTCGTGCCATTCGAAACCGGCGCCGGTCGCGCGCGCGACGGTGAGCACGATGAACTGGTAGATCGTGCGCGGCAGCGCGCCCTCGAACTTGAGAAAGAATCCCAGCTCCTCGACGCGGCGGGCGAGCTCCGGATGGTTGAGCAATGCCAGATAGGGACCGCCGAAATGTTCGCCGCGTGCCTTCCGCCGCGCCGCCATGGTTTCGTAGAGCGCCTGCGCATCGGGCGGCAGCGTCGAGGGCTGCATGTCCAGGACCGTCATTATTCGTTTCCTATTCGTGATAGGACCAGGCGCGCGCGCCGGCATTGAAGTCGTAGACCGGCGTCGGACAATTCTTGTCGGCCTTGACGTCGATCACCACGGTCGTATTGGCGGCCAGCGCCTTGTCGAACGTGCTCGCGAGCTCGGACGGGTCGTGCACGGTGAAGCCCTCCGCTCCGAGCGCACGGCCGAATTGCGCCCAGTCGTGGTCGGGGATGCTGGTGAGCTCCGCCGGCAGCGCGCCGTATTGGTGCGCGCGCAGCCAGACATTGCCGAGCGCGCCGTTGTTGATCACGAGATAGATGATCGGCAGGCGTGTAGCGGGCCGCGGTCTGCACGTCGATGCCGTGCATCTGCATGCAGCCGTCGCCGGTGATGACCGCGACGCGCCGGTCCGGCCGCGCGCATTGCACGCCCACCGCCGCCGGGATCGCCCAGCCCATGGGCCCGAGATTGGTGGCGGAGATGTAGCTGCGCGGCTCGTAGGCGGTCCAGTAGTGGCCGGCGAAGGCGCGGTGGGCGCCGGAATCGACCAGCACGATGCCGTCGCGCGGGAAGGCGTCGCGCAGCGCGGCGATCGCCGCCGCCGGATGGATAGGCGCAGTCGTGCGGGTGAGGTTTTCGACGTCATAGAGCCGCGGCTTCGACTTGATCGCCGCCAGCCAGGCGCGGCGGTCCGCCTCGCCCCGTTGCAGCGCAGGCGCCAGGTCCGGCGCGCGCTCCTCCATCAGCTCGAGGAAGGCGCGGCAGCTTCCCTCCACGACATGGCCGAGATCGCCGTGGGCGCTGAGCTCGTCCATGTCGGTGTTGACGTGGATCATCAGCGCCCTGGTGCGGTCGCGGAGCGTCCAGTGCATCGTGTCGCGCTCGTTGAGGCCGGAGCCGAGCACGATCAGGCAGTCGAGCGCGCCGTCGAGAATGGCTTGCGTGGCGTGGCGGGTGCCGGCATAGCCGAACACGCCGAGCGACAGCGGATGATCCTCGGGAAACACGCCCTTGGCGCGCAGCGTGGTGGCGACCGGGATCGACCAGCGCTCCGCCAGCGCCTTGAGCCGCGCGGCGGCCGCGTCGTGCTCGACACCGGCGCCGGCGAGCACGGCGATGCGGGTGCGGCCGGCCGCCGCGTCGGCGAGCGCGCCCAGGGCTCTGTCGGCCGATGCGCGGCTCAGCGGCTCCGCGTCGGTGAACAGATCGAACACCTTGACGTAGTCGGCGCTCGTTTCTCCGACCAGCGAATCGTGCATCAGCGAGAGGTGCGCCGGGCCGCGCGGCTGCTCCCACATCGCGGTGAGCGCGTGCCGGAACCAGTGATTGAGGTTCTTCGCGGTCTCGACCGCCTTCGACATGCGCGTCAGCGAGCGCAGCACGGCGGTGTCCTCGAGCGTGGCCTGGCTGGCGTCCTGGAAGAAGCCGCGGCCCTCCATGTCGAGCGGCACCTCGCCGGTCATGACCAGCACCGGCGAGCCGTCGGTTTTCGCCGCCGCAACCGCGGTCGCCATGTTGCACGCGCCCGGCCCGCCGATGCCGAGCGCGGCGCCGAAGCGGCCGCTGGCGCGCGCATAGCCGTCGGCCATGTAGACCGCGCCGCCCTCGTGCGCCGCGACGATCGGCTTGAGCGCGCTCTGCCGCGCCAGCGCCGGCAGGAACGGATCCACCAGCCCGCCCGGAACCATGAACAGGTGGCCGAGCCCCTCTGCCGCGAGTGCTGCGAGGATGTAATCGGTGCCCGGCCTGCTTGGGCTTTGCGCCCGCGGCTTGGTCGCGGCAGCGGGCGGCGTGGTCGGTGTGATCGGTGGCGTCATCGGATGATTGAGGTCCTGAAGTTGCGGTTGCGGCTCGCCCGTCCCCCCGTTGCGGTCGTGCGGGCGCGGGTTTCATGGCCCGCGCACGGATGCACGGCAAGGGCGGATGCGCGATCAAGCGGGTGGCGGACGGGGCATGGTTGCCAACGCGGCCCCCATTTGGCATAGGTGGCGCGTGTTCCGGCGGCTATGGCCTGCCGGCGCTCGGATGCGGGTGTAGCTCAGGGGTAGAGCACGACCTTGCCAAGGTCGGGGTCGAGGGTTCGAATCCCTTCGCCCGCTCCAAATCTCTTCGACAACAGAGGCATTGCGCGAAGCGCTGACTTCGCCGCCGGCAAGTATCGGCCGAACGAAACACGCGCTGCTCGCTGCGCTCCCCGCTGTCATAGCGCCACGACCATCCATCGCCCAGATCACGCGCTGGCGGCGGCAGTCATGCCTGAATAGTCGAACAAGTGGAGGATCAGGTAAGGTAGAATTGGGCTCGCACCGTTGCGGTTGCAAGGATTGGCTCGCCGACAAGCATCCTGAACCATTTCAACGGAGGACGTCATGAGGGCAGCGTCGCATGCGGCAATCTCGGGCATTGTTGCGGTTCTGGGCGTGTTGACTCCGGGAATGATTCAAGCGGCCGAAATCACCATTCTCGCCGGCCAGGGCGTGGTGTCGGCGGTGCGCGACCTCGCGCCCGCGTTCGAGCGCGCGAGCGGGCACAAGGTCGTCGTCAGCTTCGAGGTCGGGCCCGGGCTGATGAACAAGGTCAATTCCGATGCGCCCGCGGACGTGGTCACCCACTACCCGGACATGATCGATGACCTCATCAAGAAGGGGAAAGTGCTGGCCGGTACTGGTGCCGTCATTGCCCGCGCCGGCATCGGTGTCGCGGTGCGGGCGGGCGCACCGAAGCCCGACATCGGCTCGGCCGATGCATTCAAGCGCTCGATGCTGGCCGCCAAGTCCGTCGCCTATTCGCGTGCCGGCGCGAGCGGCCTCTACACCGCCAGGCTGATGGAACGGCTCGGCATCGCCGATGAGATGAAGTCGAGGACCAGGCTGGTGGAAGGCGTGCCGGTCGCCGAAGTCGTGGCCAAAGGCGAAGCCGAGATCGGACTGCAGCAGATCAACGTCATTCTGCCCATCGCCGGCATCGACTACGTCGGGCCGCTGCCGCCCGACCTGCAGGATTACGTCGTGTTCGCCGCCGGCGTATTGGCGGTATCGAAGCAGCCGGAGGCGGCGACCATGATGGTGAAGTTCATGTCCGCACCGGAAGCCGCGCCGCTCATCCGAAAGAGCGGCATGGAGCCGGCCGTTCGCTGAACGGGCTATCGACCTGCCGACGCTTCGTGCGCCGAGCGCGCGTCGCACACCAGGAATGATGGCGTCCCACTCAGGTTTGGTGATCGACCCGATCGCCGATCGTCACTGCGCTCCGCCGGCTGCCGGAAACCGTGCCGCCATCCACGACTGCCACACGGTTTCTTCGCGCGCGGCAACCGCGGCAGCGCCGGAGCCGTAGAGATAGAGACGCACGACCAGAAAGACCTGCCCGCCCATCGGAAGCGCGAAGACATGCGCGAGGCCGGGCGCGGGCTTCTCGATGCGCACGAGCAGGGCTTCGGGATATTCGCGCGGGCCGGCCTGCTCGACGATCCCGGCGAGCGGCGGCGCATCCGCGGGCGCGGTGACGCCTTGGCCTTCCGACGCGTCAGCGATTCCGAGCGGACCCGCCAGCGCTTTCCAGGCGTCGGCCTTGGGCTCGGACGCAACCGCCATGAGCTGGAAGGACGCGCACGGCTGGCCGCGGAAGTGCTTGAGGAAGAGTCGCAGAATATTGAAGAAGGCACGCCAGCCATGCTCGTGGCCCTCGAACTGGTTGTCCCAGTCATCGGAGCTCGCAAACCAGCTATGGACGACGCGCACGACGCACGTGCCGCCCGATCGGGTTTCGACGGTCCACTCGCTGGCCACCGGACCGGGACCTTCCTTCGTCTCCACCACGAAGCGCCGCGGCGGCTCCCACGTCGTGATGGTGCCGGCCGAGTCCATGCTGTTGCCCGGGCCGAAGTGCGAGACCGCGGTGCCGCCCACGCGCCCGTCGACTTCGCTCGGCACGAACCACGACGAGATGCCGGGTCCGGTCGCGATCGCCTGCCAGACCTCCTCGGGCGTGCCCGGCACTTCGACTTCGGCCTGAACCGACCGGCGGCCGGATGCATCCTTCTTCACTGGCATGATGGCTCCTACGCTGGCTTGTCCGCCGGCAGCGGGTGCGCCACGAGCACCAGCCGATGCGGCCGGCTCCCCGGTGCGGCGGGATGGTGGTAGCGGGCCGCGAGCGCGGTGATCGCCTCGGTCAGCTCGCGGGTGAAGGCCGCGCGCTCCGGCGCGGAGCGAAAGCAGACGACGGTATCGATCGCCAGTGTCGCCAGGTGCTTGTCGGCCGCGCGCGCACGCCGCCAGAGATCGCCGACCTCCCGGATGATGCGGGCGCCGAGCGCAATCAGATAGCTGGCCGACAGCCGGTCAGTGGTCCGGTTCGGATCGGCGGCGACCGGGCCCATGGCGGTCGGCGATACGACATAGGACGCCGCGGTTGCGACCAACAGGCGTTCCGTCAGTCCGCCCCATTGGCGCTGCGCGGAAACCTCGACCAGCTTGTGCGCTTCGAGCGCCCGCAGGTGGTAATTGACCTTCTGCCGCGTGAGGCCGACCCGGCCGGCGAGCTGCGCGGCGGATGCGGGCTCCGCCAGTTCGGACAGTAGCCGGCTCCGGATCGGGTCGAGAGCCACTGCCGCTGCGTCCGGGTTCCCGATGACTTCCACCTCGACCATGCCTCTCAATCGCATTGACAAATTTTCTTGTCAAGGAGGCTCGAGTTCGGGTCCTGAACGCTGGCATTCGGGATAAAAAGAGCGGAGCCGCGGGCCTTTCCCCGTGCCCGCGCGCGGGTTCGGATGCCTGTGCGCGACAATCGACCGCGGCGAGCCTCGCTCGCCTCTTGCGGAGATGGACCAGCGTTCGCTGCGCTACCCCGCTTGCCGCTTTCCCCACAGCCGGGCCGAAGCGAGATCGGCGCCCGCCCGCAGAGTCTTCAGCTTCGCCCACACCACATCCTCGGTCACCCACTCCCAGCCGACGAAGGTGCCGAAGCCGCAGTCGACGCCGGCGATGATGCGCTCGCGGTCGCCCACCGCCGCGACCACGCCCTCGATGCGCTGCGCCACCACCTCGGGGTGCTCGACGAAGTTGCTCTTGCAGTCGATCACGCCGGGGATGAGCAGCATGTGGTCGGGCAGCTTGTGCCGGCGCAGTGCCGCCGTCTCGTGCTGCCGTCGCGGATTCGCAAATTCGAGACCGAGCGCGCCGACATTCGCCTGATAAAGCGCCGGCAGGATCACACTCATCGCGACGTCGTAGTTGTGCGGCCCTTCCCAGTTGCCCCAGCACACATGCAGCCGCACGCGGTCGCGTGGAAGATCGCCCAAGGCCCGGTTGAGGGCCCCCACGTGCTGCTCGACCAGCTTGGCGAATTCTCCGTCCGACAGGTCCTGGTAAAGCAGGACGCGCTCCATCGCGAGATCGGGCGCATCGATCTGCAGGACAAATCCCGCCTCGACCACCTTCGCATATTCGACGCGCAGCTCGCGCGCGATCGCATCGAGATACGCCTGGTGCGAGCTGTAGTAGGCGTTCAGCATGGTCGTGGCGACGATGCCGGGCGAGGGCGCATTCATGAAGAATTCGCTGAACTGCGACTTCATCGGCGTCGATAGTTTCTTGTAGCGCGCGATCTCGGCGTCGATGTCCTCGGTGCCGCGATACTTCAATTCGCCGATCGCCTGCGGAGCATCGAACACCCGGCTGGTCTTCGGGATGCGGGCCATCATCCGCTGCGTGAACTGGGAGAACTCGATGAACTCCTTGCCGAATGGCCGCTTCGATACGCCGCCGAAGCCGTCCATGCGCTGCGGAAGGTAGGTCTGAAAACCGACGCGCCCCTGCTCGCCGTCATTGGCGCTGTCGATCCCCGCCTCGGCTTCCTTCTTGAGCACATGCGCAACGCGCGCGTCGGCAAGCTCGTTGAGCCTGGCGCGGTCTATCGGTTTGCCCTGTTCCTGGTCCAGCAGCATCGCGCCCAGCGGCTCGCCGCGAGGGATGCTCCCGGCATGCGTCGTCAAAATGCGATCGGTGCTGTGCTGCATTTGAGCCCTCCTCCTGCTTTTTCGTCCCAGTCTGGCCCGCAGGGATGTCACGAACAATTCCAAGTTGGTCGTATGCCCGTGCGAGCGACCACGTATGCACCCGCGCGCTCGGCCGCGCTCGGCCGCAGGTAACATGACACGCACCCGACGACACCGGTTTGCGCCTGTTCCGCCACGCGCGACGCGGAACCGAACGAGCCATCCCGCATTAACGCTTCGGTAAGTACTCACGTCGGGGGACGGGGACATGCTCGGCAGTATTCTAATCCGGTTGGCCGCGATCGCGGCCTTGTTCTTTGCGTTTCTCGTGCTGGTTGGCCTGTGGGACGACTACGAGCGGGGGGCCACAGCCTTGGGCTTCAGCAGTCCTTTCGAGCGCTACCTCGCCGCGCAGGCGGGATTTCCGCACGATCCGCACGGCTACCGGTGGGCAACCACGGTCGCCGAGCTCGAGGAATAAGGTCCGGTCCGGCGTTGGACTGAGGGCTCCGCCCGTTCGTCAAGCCGTGGCGGATTCGTTCACGCGCTGTCCGCGTGATCGCCACGTCGTGGACGAAGCGGCGTCCTCGCGCTCCGCGATCCTCGGTATCCGGCATCTGACACCGCCGTCTCTCATTGGTCGCGCCGCTGCGCTTTCCGCAGTGGATGATGTACGCTGGTGACCCAGTAAGGCCGGCGCGAGACCGGCCGGCGTTGAAGACAGCCTGGGGAGGGTCCATGCGGCGCGCGTTCCTGGCCGTTGCAGTCGTCGTTGCGCAGGTTGCGTTGCTGGGATCACATAATTCCGCGGCGGCGCAGACCTATCCCGATCGCTCCGTGCGCATCATCATCGCGTTCGCCGCCGGCGGTACCATTGATACGCTCGGCCGCATCGTGGCGCAGAAGCTCGGCGAAGCGTGGGGCCAATCCGTGTTCGTGGAGAACCGCCCCGGCGCCAGCGGCAATATCGGCGCGCAGGCGGCCGCGCAGTCGCCGCCCGACGGCTACACGCTCCATCTCGGCGCCCAGACGCTCGCGGTGAACGTGACGCTGGCGCCGATCGCGGGCTTCGATCCCGTGAAGGACCTCGCGCCGATCATGTGGGTCGCGACCGCCCAGGACGTGCTCATGGTGCCGCCCGGCTCGCCGTTTCGTTCGGTGAAGGAGCTCATCGACTATGCCAAGTCGCATCCCGGCGAGTTGAACTACGCCTCGCTCGGCATCGGCTCGAGCGGCCATCTCGCCACCACGCTGTTCAGCGATCTCGCCGGCATCAAGGTCCAGCACGTCCCGTACACGTCCTACAGCCAGGCCGTGACCGACATGATCTCGGGCCGCATCTCGCTGTGGATCACCACGCTCGGGGGCGCCGTCGGCAACATCCAGAGCGGCAAGATGCGCGCGCTGGCGGTGTCGGGCCGCTCGCGCGCCGCGCAGCTTCCCGATGTCCCGACCTTCAACGAGCTCGGCATCGGATTCGTCGACGAATTCGAGCTGGTACGCGCTGTTCGCGCCCAAGGGCACGCCGAAGGAGATCATTGCGCGGATCAACGCCGACCTCACCCGCATCCTCGCGTTGCCCGACATGAAGGAGCGCGAAACGACGCTGGGCTATCGCTTCATCGGCGGACCGCCGGATAAGCTCGAGGCCATGCTCCGCACGAGATCGGCAAATGGGCCGAGGTGGCGAACAGCGCATCGCTGCGGTGAGTGCGGTGACTACGGTGATTGCAATGATTCGCAGTCCTGCCACGAACGCGGTGGGACTCCCCTCCCCCTTGTGGGGAGGGGTTGGGGGTGGGGGTCCAGCTTGATGCGCCAGACGTGACCCACGCACCACCCCCCTCCCCAACCCTCCCCCACAAGGGGGGAGGGAGCACACCGAGTACGAGGCACCGTTAGTGGCAGCAGCCAGTGACGAGGATTTGCGAGAGCCAAAGAAAGTATCGGGAGGATTGCATGCGGTTAAAGTCTCTCGCCGGCGCGCTGGTCATGCTCGCAGCGCTGGCCGCGAGCGCCGGCGCTTCCGCGCAAGGCTATCCCGATCGCCCCGTGCGCATGCTGATCGCGTTCCCCGCCGGCGGCACCATCGACACGCTCGGGCGCATCCTGGCGCAGAAGCTCACCGAGGCCTGGGGCCAGAACGTCGTGGTCGAGAACCGTCCCGGCGGCGGCGGGAACATCGGCGCGGCCGCCGCGGCCAAGTCGGCGCCCGACGGCTACACGCTTCATCTCGGTGCGCAGACGCTCGGCGTGAACGTGACCTTGCAGCCGAGCAAGGAGTTCGATCCGGTCAAGGACTTCGACCCCATCATGCTGGTGGCGACCGCGCAGGACGTGCTGCTGGTGCCGCCGACATCCCCGTTTGCCAGCGTCAAGGAGCTGATCGATTACGCCCACGCGCATCCCGGCGAGCTCAACTACGCCTCGCTCGGCACCGGCACCAGCGGACACCTTGCGACCGTCATGTTCAGCGATCTCGCCGGCATCAAGCTCCAGCACGTTCCGTACACCTCGGTGTCGCAGGCGGCGACCGACGTCATGTCCGGCCGCATCGCGATCTTCCTGCCCACGCTCGGCGGGCACATCGGCAACGTGACGGCAGGGCGCATGCGCGCGCTCGCGGTCTCCGGTGCGACCCGCGCGGCGCAGCTTCCCGACGTGCCGACATTCAGCGAGCTCGGCGTGAAGTTCGTCGACGAGACCAGCTGGTACGCGCTGTTTGCGCCCAGGGGCACGCCGAAGGAAATCATCGCCAGGGTCAACGCCGACGTGGAGCGCATCCTCGCGCTGCCGGACGTGAAGGAGAAAGGCGTCACGCTCGGCTATCGCTATGTCGGCGGCCCGCCCGACAAGCTCGAGCGCTTCCTCCGCGACGAGATCGCCAAATGGGCCGAGGTCGCCAAAAGTGCGTCATTGAAATAACATCTCCGATCTGTAGTTATATGGTTGCAACATCCCCGCCGGAGCGGGGGTGACTCAGCCGGGCGACATCGTGTTCTTCGAACAGCCGTCGACACTCAAGCGCAAGAACGGCACGAAGATCACCAAGTGGACCTTCGTGTGAGCGCGGCCGGCAATCGTGCTGCTCCTGACCCGCTTCTATTTATAGGAACCGGAGACGGGGAGCCGCCGAAGGGGGCCTAGTACCCCGCTGCCAGCGCGCCGCGGCTGCGGTTGTCGGCGGCGCCGACGAGGCCGTCCGCCGTCACCAGGATCGAATTGGCCGACGTGGGCGGCAGGCCCTCCACGACCGTGTGGCCGCGGGCCTGCAGCGCCCGCACGAGATCAGGTGAAAATCCCCGTTCGACCAGAAGCTCGTCCGGCAGCCACTGGTGATGCAGGCGCGGATCGGCGACCGCGTCCGCGATCGAGAGTTTTCGGTCGATCACGTTCATGATCACCTGCAGCACCGTGGTGATGATGCGGCTGCCGCCGGGCGAGCCGGTGACCAGGAAGGGCTTGCCGCTCTTGAGCACGATGGTCGGGGACATTGACGAGAGCGGACGCTTGCCGGGCCCTGGCGCGTTGGCGTCGCCGCCGACGAGACCGAAGGCGTTCGGTGCGCCCGGCTTGGCGGCGAAGTCGTCGAGCTCGTTGTTGAGCAGGACGCCCGTTCCCTCGGCGACGAGGCCGACCCCGTAGCTGAAATTGAGCGTCGTGGTGTTGGATACCGCATTGCCGAAGCGGTCGACCACGGAGAAATGCGTGGTGTTGTTGCCCTCGCGCAGAGTCGCGCCGCCGGAGCGAATCTCGGACGACGGTCGGGCGCGCACCGGGTCGATGCGCCCGCGCAACTCGGCGGCATAGCTTTTCGAGATCAGGCGCGCGAGCGGCGCCTCGACGCTGGCGGGGTCGCCCAGAAACACGGCACGGTCGGCGTAGGCGAGCTTCATCGCCTCGGCCATGAGGTGAACGCGGCGCACGTCATCGCGGGCGAGCTTGCCATAGCCTTCGAGGATGTTGAGGATCTCGATCAGAATCACGCCGCCGGACGAGGATGGCGGCATCGATACGATGTCGTAGCCACGGTAGGTGCCGCGCACCGGCGCGTGCTCGACCGGCCGATAGCCCTTGAGGTCCTCTGCCGTCATGATCCCGCCGCTCGCGCGCACGGCGGCGACGATCTTGTTCGCGATGGTACCGGTGTAGAAGGCAGCCGGCCCGTCACGGGCTATGGCCGTGAGGGTGTCGGCGAGGTCGCGCTGCACCAGGGTCTCACCAGGCCCGAGTGCGCTGCCGTCGGGCTTGAGAAAGATCTTGGCGCTGGCGGGCCAGCGCGCGAGCCGCATTCGCGCGCGCGGGAGCGAGTCGGCGGTATCATCCTCGATCGGAATGCCGTTGCGCGCCAGCGCGATCGCCGGCGCGATCAGCTCCGCGAGGGTAAGACGGCCTGAACCGTATTTGGCATAGGCAAGCGCGAGCCCGGCGACCGTGCCGGGCACGCCGATGGCGAGCGCGGAGTCGCGCGACTTGCGCGGGTCGGCTTCGCCCTTGTCGTCGAGAAAAATGTCGCGGGTGGTCGCCCCTGGGGCGGTCTCGCGGTAATCGATGGCGGTATCGAGCTCGCGGTCGGCGAGGTGGATGACCATGTAGCCGCCGCCACCGATATTGCCGGCGCGCGGATACGTCACCGCCAGCGCGAAGCCGGTTGCGACTGCGGCGTCGACCGCATTGCCGCCCCGTTGCAGCACCTCGACGCCGATCCGCGCCGCGCGCGCCTCCTGCGCCACCACCATGCCGCGCCGCGCCGTGACCGGCAGCAGCGGACCGCTGCGCGGCAGTGCGACGTCTGGGAGGGTCGGCGTCTGGGCGACAAGCGGTGCGGGTGCGGACAGAGCAAAGGCTGCCGCCAGCAACGCGCCCCCGGCTGCGCCGCCGATCGAACGCATCAACAGGTCACGCCGGGAAATCCGCATTCCGACACACCATGTTCCGGCACACCACGGGTTCCACCACCCGTGAACGAGCCGCGCAACGCCCGCCGCATCCTCGCTATAATGCCTTGCCCGCGCCGAGGCGAGGGCTACGCAGCCACACCGGCGCCCGTGCTACTGTAACGGGAGCTTGAAATGGAGACCTCCTCATGAGCCACGCATGGAGCGCATTGCGTCTCGCCCGCGTCCCCGTCCTGGTCGCGTGTCTCGGCCTCCTGGTCGCAGGCTGCGGTGTCAATACCATTCCGACCTATGAAGAAAACGCCAAAGCGAAGTGGTCGGACGTGCAGAACCAGTATCAGCGGCGCGCCGATCTCATCCCCAATCTGGTCGAGACCGTGAAGGGCTACGCGGCGCAGGAGCGGCAGGTGCTGGAAGAGGTGACCAATGCGCGCGCGCGCGCCACCCAGGTCCAGGTGCAGGTTCCGCCTGACATCCTCACCAATCCGGAAGCGTTCAAGCAATTCCAGGAGGCGCAGGCGCAACTCACCGGCGCGCTCGGGCGGCTGCTGGCGGTGTCGGAGCGCTATCCGGACCTGAAATCGAATCAGAACTTCCTCGCGCTGCAGTCGCAGCTCGAAGGGACCGAAAACCGCATTGCGGTGGCGCGCCGCGACTACATCGAGGCCGTGCGGCAATACAACACGGAGCTGCGCACGTTCCCCGGCGTGATCTGGGCGTCGACGCTCTACCGCAACAACAAACCGATGGAAACCTTCACCGTGGCGGAGGACGTGCGCAGGCCGCCGCAAGTCAAGTTCTAGGCGCTGTGTGTGATGTCTGTGCCCCAAACCGTGCGGGAGCGACTGAGGGGGCACAGGTCGTTCGCTGGTCTCCTCGCCGGCGGGCTCGGGGCGTGGCTCACCCTTGTTCTTGCGCTATCCGCGCTCGCACTCGATTTCCCCGCGCTGAGCGGGCGGGTGGTCGATGACGCCGGCATCCTCGATGCCGCCACGCGCTCGGCGCTCACCCAGAAGCTTGCCGACCTGGAAGCCAAGACCAGCGACCAACTGGTGGTGGTGACGCTCAAATCGCTGCAGGGCACCTCGATCGAGGATTTCGGCGTCCAGCTCGGCCGGCGCTGGAAGATCGGGCAGCAGGACAAGAACAACGGCGTGGTGCTGATCGTTGCGCCGAACGAGCGCAAGGTGCGCATCGAGATCGGCTACGGCCTCGAAGGCACGCTCACCGACGCGGTCTCCCGGCTCATCATCGAGAACGCGATCGTCCCGCGCTTTCGCGCCGGCGATTTCGCCGGCGGCATTACCCGCGGCGTCGACGACATCATCAGCGTGCTTACCGGGGATGCCGAGGAATGGAAGGCGCGCGCGGCCAGGCGGCCCGAGCAGGTGACGCGCTGGGACTCGATCCTGTCCCTGATTCTGCTCTTCGTGGTATTTGGCGTCGTGTTCCTCATCCTTATCGGCTCGATCCCCCGGGATCGCGGCCGCCGCGGCCGGGGCGGATGGGGCGGCGGTCCGTATTATGGTCCGGGCGGAGGCTGGTCTTCCGGTTCGTCCGGCGGCTTCTCCGGGGGTGGCGGCTTTTCCGGTGGCGGTGGTTCGTTCGGCGGCGGCGGGTCGTCGGGAAGCTGGTAGGGTCGCCATGATCTCCGAGCCCGACAAGGCGCGCATCACCGAGGCCATCCGCAGCGCGGAGGCGAAAACGTCGGGCGAAATCTTCTGCGTGATCGCCCGGCAGGCGAGCGACTACCGCCTGGTGCCCCTGGCCTGGGCAGCGGCCTTCGCGCTCATGGTGCCGGCGCCGCTGATCTATTTCACGCTCTGGCCCGCTTCGCTCATCTATCTCAGCCAGCTTGTTGCATTCATTGCAGCCACGTTTGTGCTCTCGCTGCCCGCCATTCGCATTCACGTCGTGCCGACGCGCACCAAGCATCAGCGCGCCCATGCGCAGGCCATGCAGCAGTTCGTCGCGCATGGTCTGCACCAGACGGAAAATCGCACGGGCGTCCTGATCTTCGCGTCGGTCGCCGAGCGCTATGCCGAGATCGTGGCGGATGCCGGCATCAATGCGAAGGTGCAGCGCGAGGTCTGGGACAACGCCATCGGGGCGCTGATCGCAGGTATCAGGGACGGCCGCGCCGCCGACGGTTTCGTGGCCGCGATCGGGCAGTGCGGCGCCGTGCTGGCGCAGCACTTCCCGCCCGGCGTGCTCAACCGCGACGAACTGCCGAACAAGCTCGTGGAGATTTGACCGGCGTGCCCATGCCCGCCGGTCCGAGTCACCCCATTGCGCGTGGAGGTCTTACGACTTCCCGGACTCGTCGAGGAATGCCTGCACCGCCTCGAACAGCATCAGGCGGTTCTTCTCCATCATGATGGTGTGGGTGCCCTCGGGCAGCTGCACGTAGCGCTTGCCCGGTGCATTGACCAGGAGCGGGAACAGGGTCTGCGCCATATAGGCCGGCGTGTCACGATCCCATTCGGCGTGGACGAGCAGCGTCGGCACCGTGATCTTCGCGGGATCGTAGTACGGTTTGCCGGCGGAGAAGAACTCATCGCCGTCCTGTTGCACCCCGTTCGGCGCCCGCAGCGCCGGCGGTGTCATCGCCGCGCCGACAGCGTCGGTGGCGAAGGTGGCGTCGGCCCAGCTTTCGAACCAGCCGGCGGGAATGAGGGTCGCCTTCTTGTCCTCCGGCACGCCGGTGAGCCAGCGCGCCTTCGCCTGGTCGCGCGCCACCAAGCGGTAGGCGCCGAGCGGACCCGGCGGGCGGGAGAGCGACGGTGTCGTGCGAATCCAGGCCGGCGCGTAGAGCACGAGCCGCTCGACCTTGCCGGGGTTCTGCGTGGTGTAGGTCGCCATCAAGGTAGTGCCCCAGGACCAGCCCAAAAGGTTGAGGCGTGGAATCCCGCGGCGCGCGAGCACTGCATCGACGACGGCGGAGATGTCCTTGACGGCGGTCGCGCCGCGCACGATCGGCGCGTTGGCCTCCGGCTTCTCGTCCATCTCCTTCGGGCGCGTCGACTTGCCGTAGCCGCGCAGGTCGAGCAGATAGACGTCGTAGCCGCGTGCGGCGATGTGGTCCATCCACGAGACGCCGTCGAGCCTGAGATCGAACGAGGTGTGCGCGGGGTAGGTGGCGCCGTGCACGAACAGGAGCGTGCGCTCGGGCCGGAACGCGGTCATGTCGGCGGGGCGTTTGTTGCGGACGTAGATTTCGATGCCCGGCTCCGACGTCACCGTCATCTCTTCCATGACGACCCGCGGTGTCTGAGCCAACGCGCCGCTCGCCATCGCGGTCGCCGCCGCCGCCATCATCATCGCCCACCTCATCGTTTCCTCCGTTTGTTGCGGCCCTGCCGTGGACAGCAGGCCGGAATGCGCATGTTCGCCCGCGCTAGTGTCCCGATTCCGAAGTTCGCATCATTGTGAGGCACGCTCGTTTGCGAACTTCGGAATCGAAGGACACTAGCAACTTATTGACCTAGTGTGGCTTTGGTTCAGAAGTCCGCATTTCGGACTTGCCGCGGAATGATGCGGACTTCTGAACCGCCACACTACCGCGCCTGCCCGTGATAGACGCTGTTCGGCCGCATGTCGGTGGCGGAGGCGAGCCGGTTGGTCATGTTGTAGAAGGCGGCGACCGAGGCGATGTCCCAGATGTCGCGGTCGGTGAAACCGGCGCGGCGCAGGCGTTCGCGGTCTTCCTCCTCGATCTCCCACGGTTGCGTCGTCAGCTTCACCGCAAAGTCGAGCATGGCGCGCTGGCGCTTGTCGAGCCGCGCGGCGCGATAATTCATCACCATCATCTCGCCGAGCACCGGACCGCCGAGCTGGCGCACCGCATTGCCATGCGCGGTGATGCAGTAGAAGCAGCGGTTCTGCGCCGAGACCACCGTCGCGATCATTTCGATCTCGAGCTTGGAGAGGCTTTCGGCGTTCTGCACGAGCTCCTGCCGATAGTCCACGAACGCCTGCAGCTTGGCATCGTCGAACGCGAATGCCTTGAGCACATTGGGCACGAAGCCGAGCTTCTCGTCGCACTTCTTGAAATAGGCCGCCATCTCCGGCGAGAGCTTGCCCGGCGCCAATGCCAGCGCCGTGATCCTGACGTCATCCTCGGCCCCGCTGTGGGCAGCCGGGGGCGCCTTTGCCCCCTTGACGACGGGAGATCGCTTGGTGGGGACCGGTCGTTTCTTGGCGGCATCCTTCGCGGGCTGGCGCACGGCGTCGTCTCCTTGCGTGGAATGGAGCAATCCTATCGTCTTTGATTGCGGAGCGGTATTGCTTCGACGATGCAATCGCATTTGGCCCTCGACGCCGCAGGCGCGATGGGAAAGACTTGAGGCCGAGGGAGTTGGGGCCTAGAGACCAGGTTGCCGGAGCCCTTGAGGCCAAACGACTTCATCGCGCGGGGAGCGCCGAGAGAGACGCCATGGCAGCTGCCGATCTTGCCGGCACCGACGAGGAGCGCGCCGAAGCGGCGCTGATCGCCGCGGCCGGCAAAATCCTGCGCAGCGAGAAGCGCGGTGTCCCGGAGGATTTCATCGCCGGGTTGTTCGCTTACGCGGTGCCCGAAGATCTCATGCGTTACGACCCGCGCCAGCTCGCCGAGCTGGCCGCCAATGCCTGGTCCCTGCTCGCCGTGCGCAAACCGGGCGAGGCAAAAATCCGGCTCGACACGCCTCGCGCCGTCGCCGGTCATGAACGCGAGCGCGGCGATTCCGTGCTCGAGATCGTCAACGACGACATGCCGTTCCTGGTCGATTCGGTGCTGGCGGCGCTCGCCGAGCGCGGCATCGATGTCCGCTTCGTAGTGCACCCGGTCCTTATTGTCGAGCGCGACAAGGCCGGACGGCTCACGGCCTTCAAGGGCGCGAAACCCGGCGTTGCCGGCGCGTTGCGCGAGAGCGTCATCTACATTCATACCGAGCGCATCGAGGAGGAGGCGCGACGCGCCGAGATCGTCGAGGCCATCGAACGGGTGCTGGCCGACGTCCGCGTCTGCGTCGAGGACTGGCGGGCGATGATGGCGCGCGTGGCCGCCGAGATCGCCGAGCTCAAGGCCAATCCGCCGCCATTGCCGGCGCCCGAGATTGCCGAGGCCATCGCGTTCCTGGAATGGCTGGTCGACAACAATTTCACCTTCCTGGGTATCCGCAACTACAACTTCACCGCCGGCGAGGAAATGCTCGAACCGGTATTCGAGAGCGGGCTGGGCATCCTGCGCGCGCGCGAGATGAACGTGATCCAGCGCTGGAATCAGCCGCTCGTTCTCACGCCGGAGATGCGCGCGCTGCTGAAAGAGCCGACGCTGCTCATCGTCACCAAGGCGGCGGTGCGCTCGCGCGTGCATCGGCGCGTCTACATGGACTATGTGGGCGTGAAACGTTTCGATCGCGCCGGCAAGCTCGTGGGCGAGTTCCGCATCGTCGGCCTTTTCACCTCCACCGCCTATACGCGCTCGACGCGGACCATCCCCTACTTGCGCCGCAAGGTCGACGCGGTGCTGACCCGCGCCGGCTTCGATCCGGACGGGCATTCCGGCAAGGCGCTGGTCAACGTGCTGGAGAACTACCCGCGCGACGAGCTGTTCCAGCTCGACGAGGACACGCTCTATGATTTCGCGCTGGCGGTGCTGCAACTCGACGAGCGGCCGCGCGTGCGCGTATTGCCGCGTCGCGACCGCTTCGATCGCTACGTCTCGATCCTGGTCTACGTTCCGCGCGAGCGTTACGACAGCAACGTGCGCAAGGCGATCGGGGACTATCTCGCCGAGGTCTACCACGGTCGGGTGAGCGCCTTTCATCCATTTTTCCCCGAAGGGCCGCTGGTCCGTGTCCACTTCATCATCGCGCTGTCGGCGGGCGAAGTCCCCAATCCGCATCGCGCGAGCCTCGAACGCGAGATCGAGGCGATCGTGCGCACCTGGAGAGACAAGCTCGCCGACGAATTGACGCGTGTCTACGATCCGGGCCGCGCACATGCCCTGCTGGAGCGCTACCGCGACGCCTTCTCGGATGGATACCGCGAGACCTACTCACCCGTCACCGCGGCCGCGGACATCCGTCTCATCGAAGGGCTGTCGCCCGGCCGTCCGCTCGGGGTCGACTTTCATCGCCGCGCCGGCGATCCGAGCAACGCCGTCAGGCTGAAGGTGTGGAGCCACGACCGGCCGATTCCGCTCTCCGAGCGCGTCCCGGTGCTCGAGAATATGGGCTTCAAGGTCGTCGACGAACGCACCTATCGGATCACCCGCCAAGCGCAGGACAAGGCCGACGTCTGGCTGCACGACATGCTGCTCGAGCGCGCCGACGGCCGCGCGGTCGATCTCGACTCCGTCAAGCAGGGGCTCGAATTCGGCTTTCCTGGTGGTGATGCGCGGCGGCGCCGAGAACGACGGCTACAATGCACTGGTGCTCGCCGCCGGGCTGATGTGGCGCGACGTGGCGCTGATCCGCACCATCTCCCGCTTTCTGCGGCAAATCCGCGTGCCCTTTTCCCAGGACTACATGTGGGCGACGCTGGTCAAGCATGCGCCCATCGCCGTCGACATCGTCCGCCTGTTCCAGGCCCGCTTCGATCCGCGCACCGCGATTTCCATGGACGCGCGCAAGGCGCGCGAAAGCGAGGTCGTGGCCGCGATCGAAGCCGCGCTGCAGAAGGTCGAAAGCCTCGACGAGGATCGCATCCTGCGTCGCTTCGTCAATGCGGTGCAGGCGGCGATCCGCACCAATTTCTATCAGATCGACACCAACGGACAGCCCAAGCAGCTCATCGCGCTCAAGTTCGCAACCCGCACGCTCGACGCCGCGCCGCTGCCGCGGCCGCTCTACGAGATTTTCGTGTACTCGCCACGGGTCGAGGGTGTGCACATGCGCTTCGGCAAGGTCGCGCGCGGCGGCATCCGCTGGTCAGACCGCCCGCAGGACTTTCGCACTGAAATTCTCGGGCTGGCCAAGGCGCAGCAGATCAAGAACGCAGTCATCGTTCCGGTCGGCGCCAAGGGCGGCTTCGTGCCGAAGCTGTTGCCCAAGGGCGGGGCGCGCGAAGCGGTGCAGGCCGAGGGCACGGCGGCCTACAAGCTGTTCATCTCGACCTTGCTCGACATCACCGACAATCTCGGACCTGACGGGGTCATTCCGCCCGCCAATGTCGTTCGCCACGACGATGATGACCCCTATCTGGTGGTCGCCGCCGACAAGGGCACCGCGACCTTTTCCGACATCGCCAACGCGATCTCACAGGAGCACGGCTACTGGCTCGACGATGCCTTCGCCTCCGGCGGTTCCGCCGGCTACGACCACAAGAAAATGGGCATCACCGCCCGCGGCGCCTGGGAGTTGATCAAGCGTCACTTCCGCGAGATGGACGTCGATATCGGCCGGACGCCGTTCACGGTCGTCGGCATCGGCGATATGTCAGGGGACGTGTTCGGCAACGGCATGCTGCGGGAGAGGACGATCAGGCTGGTCGCGGCCTTCGACCACCGCGACATCTTCATTGATCCCGATCCCGATCTGGGAAAAAGCTTCGACGAACGCCGACGATTGTTCGAGTTGCCACGCTCGAGCTGGCAGGACTACGACCGCGCGCTCATCTCCAAGGGCGGCGGCGTGTTCGCCCGGTCGCTGAAGGAGATCGCGCTCTCGCCCGAGGCGCGCACCGTGCTGGGCATGGACAAGGCCAGGGCCACGCCGCACGAGGTGATCAGGGCGATCCTCAAGGCGCCGGTCGACCTCATTTATTTCGGCGGCATCGGCACCTATGTGCGGGCGTCGTCGGAGACCGATGACGCGGTCGGCGACCGTGCCAACGATGCGGTGCGCGTCACTGGCGGTGAGATCCGCGCCAAGGTGATCGGAGAGGGCGCCAATCTCGGCATGACGCAGCGCGGCCGGATCGAGGCCGCGCTCCACGGCATCAGGCTCAACACCGATGCCATCGACAATTCGGCGGGCGTCAACACCTCCGACGTCGAGGTCAATCTCAAGATCGCACTGGCGACGCCGATGCGCGACGGCCGGCTGACGCGGGACGCGCGCAATGCCCTGCTGGCCGCGATGACCGAGGACGTGGCGGCGCTCGTGCTGCGCAACAATTATCTGCAGCCGCTGGCGATCTCGCTGGCCGAGCGGCGCGGGCTCGAGGACCTCGGCTTCGAGCAGCGCCTGATGCAGACCCTGGAAACGGCCGGCGAGCTCGACCGCGCGGTCGAATTCCTGCCCGACGACATGGAAATCGCCGAGCGGCGGCGGCGCTCGCTGGCGCTCACGCGGCCCGAGCTTGCGGTGCTGCTGGCCTATGCCAAGCTCTCGCTCAACCACGAGCTGCTGCAATCCAGCGTGCCGGACGATCCCTATCTCGGGCGCGAGCTCGCCCGCTATTTCCCTGCGGCGGTGACGGAAAAATTCCCCGACGCGATCGAGCATCATCGGCTGCGGCGCGAGATCATCGCCACTCAGCTCGCCAATTCCATGATCAATCGCGGCGGCCCTTCGCTCCTGGTGCGCATCGCCGATCAGACCGGAGCTTCAGCGGCGCGCATCGCCGCGGCATTTGCCGCGGTGCGCGACAGCTACGGCATGACCGCGCTCAACGGCGAGATCGACGCGCTCGACAACAAGATTTCCGGAAAGTTGCAGCTCGAGCTCTATCAGGCGGTGCAGGAGCTGCTGCTCGACCGCCTGGTCTGGTTCCTGCGCAACGTCGACGTGACCCAGGGACTTGCCGCAATCGTCGCGCATTATCGCGAGGGCATCGCGGCGGTGGAGGCTGCGCTCGACGCGGCGCTCCCCGAGGCGGCGGCTGCCGCGCGCCGTGCGCGTGAGGGCGATCTCACCAAGGAGGGCGTACCCGTCGAGCTGGCGCGCCGCCTCGCCGCACTGCCCGCGCTCATGGCCGCTCCCGACATCGTCATGGTCGCCGACCGTACCGGCCAGAACATCGCCGAGGTCGCGGCGATCTATTTCGCGGCGGAGGCTTTCTTCCGCCTCGATCACATCACCAGCGCCGCCCGCGGCATCGTGATCGCGGATTATTTCGACCGGCTGGCGCTCGACCGTGCGCTCGATTCGATCGGCGACGCCGAGCGGCGGATCACCGCCGCCATGGCCGGCAACGGCGCCGCCGGCGCCAAGGCGGTGGAAGCCTGGGTCGCGCCACGCAAGGCCGAGGTCGAGCGCATTCGCATGTCGGTGAACGAGATCGCCAATTCCGGGCTCACGCTCTCGAAGCTCTCGGTGGCGGCGAGCCTGCTCGGGGATCTGGCGAAGAATTAGTGTGTCCCGGGCGAGCGGAGCGAGACCCGGGACCCAGGCCTCCGCAGACGCTTGCGAGAGTTGTCGTGTCGCCCTGGGTCCCGGCTCTTCGCTCCGGCTTCGCCGTCGCTCGGCCCGGACACGCAATTAATGCCGGAAATGCCGGGTGCCTGTGAACACCATGGCGATGCCATGGTCGTCGGCGGCCTTGATCACCTCGTCATCGCGCAGGGAGCCGCCGGGCTGGATGACGGCGGTGGCGCCCGCTTCGATCGCCACCAGAAGGCCGTCGGCGAAGGGAAAGAAGGCGTCGGAGGCAACCACCGATCCTTTCGTCAGCGGTTCGGACAGGCCCGCCTCCTTTGCTGCATCCTCGGCCTTGCGTGCCGCGATGCGCGCGGAGTCGATGCGGCTCATCTGGCCGGCGCCGATGCCGACGGTGGCGCGATCCCTGGCATAGACGATGGTGTTCGATTTCACGTGCTTGGCGACCCGGAAGGCAAAGGCGAGGTCGGCCAGCTCGGCATTGGTCGGAGCGCGCCGGGTCACAACCTTGAGCGACATGTCGTCCACGACCGCGTTGTCGCGCGACTGCACCAGCAGGCCGCCGGCGACCGACTTCACGATCGTGCCGGCCGCGCGCGGATCCGGCAGGGCGCCGGTGATCAGCAGGCGCAGGTTCTTCTTTGCGCCGACCACGGCGATCGCTTCGTCGCTCGCCTCCGGCGCGATAATGACCTCGGTGAAGATCTCGGTGACCGCGCGGGCGGCCTCGACATCGAGCCGGCGGTTGACCGCCACGATGCCGCCGAAGGCGGATACCGGATCGCAGGCGAGCGCCTTGCGATAGGCCTCGACCAGGCTCGCACCCTCGGCAACGCCGCAGGGATTGGCATGCTTGACGATGACGCAGGCGGCGGTGCGGGCGGGATCGAACTCGGCGACGCATTCGAAGGCGGCGTCGGTGTCGTTGATGTTGTTGTAGGACAACTGCTTGCCTTGCACCTGGCGCGCGCTGGCGACGCCGGCGCGCAGTTCCGGCGTGCGGTAGAACGCCGCCGATTGGTGCGGGTTCTCGCCGTAGCGCATCGGCTCGATCAGGCTGCCGCCGATTGCACGGAATGCCGGCGCGGGATCGGAGAGCGTGTCCGCGAACCAGTTGGAGATGGCGGCATCGTAGGTCGCGGTGCGGGCGTAGGCCTTGGCGGCGAGCGCGCGCCGCAGCGTCAGCGTGGTCGCGCCGGCATGCTGGGCAAGTTCGGCAAGCACGCGCGGATAGTCGCTGGCATCGACCACGACCGCCACGTCCGCATGGTTCTTGGCCGCGGCGCGGATCATGGCCGGCCCGCCGATATCGATGTTCTCGATACAGGTCTCGAAATCGGCGGCCTGCGCGACCGTGGCCTCGAACGGATAGAGATTGACCACCAGAAGATCGATCGGCCGGATGCCATGCCCTCGCATCGCCGCGGCGTGGTCGTCGTTGTCGCGGATGGCCAGCAGGCCGCCGTGCACTTTGGGATGCAGCGTCTTCACCCGGCCGTCCATCATCTCGGGAAAACCGGTGAGGTCCGACACGTCGAGCACCGGGAGGCCGGCATCCGCCAGCGCCTTGCGCGTGCCTCCGGTCGAAATGAGCTCGATCCCGTGCTCCCTCAGCCCGCGCGCGAAATCGATGACACCCGTCTTGTCGGAAACGGAAATGAGGGCGCGGGAGATGCGGCGCAGATGATCGGTCATGATGTCAGCGCGGGTCGCGGAGCCGGGCCGATGTGTACGGGGATGGCGACGGAGTTTCAACACTCACAGCGGCAGCTGGGGTTCGTCGTCGCGCGAGCGGCGGGTGCCGGTGGCACCTGTACTGGTCTGCGCGCTGAAGGTCCATTGCACCCGCATCACCTTGCCGGCGCGGCCGTAGACGACGAGTTGCACGGTCCGGCGCGGCCCATCGGGCCCGGCGAGATAGACGCTCTCCTCGATGTCGACGCGATCCTCGTAGGCGTTGAAGATCCACCCCTCCTTGTTCGGCATCATCAGCATGGCCCCGTGCCCATCGGCCAGCCGGTTGGCCTTGACCGTCGGATGCAGGTGAAAGCGCACGGCGAACTGATCGCGGCCGGCGGGGATCGACTCGCCCTTCGCCGGCGTGAAGACATCCTCGCCGTCGAGCCTGCGCCCGTCGGGCGAGAGCAGCAGCGCCCGCTGGTGGATGACGTCGAAAATGTCGAGGTAGCCGTCGTGGGAGGCGCGCAACAAAATGCCGTTTTCAGGCTCCCCGTGTGTGACCGTGACGTTGCGCGGACCAGCCAGCATCGGCGTGCCGTACAGCATGCGCCGGATCGGCCCCGAACTCGATAAAGCGGCATGACGAGGTGTCGTTGAACGTGACGGTGGAATGCGCGGCCGTGGCGCGCGCGACCTGCCGCCAGCCTTCGCGGCTGGTGGCTGGCAGTCCGCAATTGACCACGATGCGGTTCTGCTTGGCCGAAAGCTCGAACGACAGGCAGCCGGCATGGGCTTCCTGGCTCACCGCCATCGGCGGCGGCGCGCCGGCATCGAGCAGCACCAGCGTTCCGGCGCTCTCCAGGCGCTGATAGCCGGAATGGGGCGCATTCTCGAGGGGTGCGCCGCGGGCATCGTCGTAGGCGAGGATAGTGGTGATGAGGTCGGTCGGGGTCGGACCCATTCCATTGAAGAGTGCGAAATTTCCGTCGCCGTGCCGGAAGAAGCGCAGCATCGGCATCATCCGGTCGATGGCATTGAGCAGAGCCGGCGGCGGCGCGACGTTGCGCGCGGTGAACGCGGTGCGCAGCGGAAGCAGATCGACCAGCAGCTCGATGAGCGCGCCGGGATTGCGGCTGATGTGGCCGCCGTCGGGCAGGATCTGACGCGCCAGCTCGTCCGCAAGGCGCTTGGTGGCGGGGCGGATGTAGCGCTGCTGGCGGGCCATGCAGAGGGCCGCATAGGTAAGCGCGATCGCCGCCTGCAGGCGCGGCACGCCGTCGCGCGCTTCCGACACCGTGTGCCGCAGGTGGCGGACCTGGCGCGTCAGGCTGCGCAGGAAGCGGCGATAGAACTGCACCTCGGCATCGTCCAGCACCAGCGGTGCCTGGCTGAGCCAGGAAATGACCCGGCGGGCCACGACGTCGGCCCGCCAGGCGATCGGGTCCTGCGAGCTGTTGAGCGCGATCCATTCGTCGACCAGTGCGCGGGCGTTGGCGCGGGCGATCGCGGATTCGGCGGCGCGCAGGTGGCGCAGCCAGCCGAAGCCCAGCAGCGCGACCGCCCAGTCCTCGGACGGCGGGGCGATCTCGAACGGTGAACGCGAATCGCAGACGACGACCTTGCCGGCAAAGACGAAGCGGCCGGCATAGATCTCACTGGCGCGGGTGGCGTCGCTCGTTCGCAGGTCCTGCGGCGCGATGACGACGCGGTCGGCCTTGCCGAACGAAAACGGCCAGTTGACGACCGGATGCGTGGTGACGCGGCAAGCGAGCCTTCGCAGGAGCCCACGCGCCAGGAACACGGACAATCTGGTACGTTCCGCGACCGAAACGCGCGACATCGAGGCGCTGGCTCCCTCCTGGCGGTGTTCTTGGTTCCGCGACCATAGCGGAAGGGGGGCCCCCCGGCCAACGCCGTTAAGTCCTTCAAATCCTTCGCAGGCGGGCGGCGTAGAAGCCGTCGAGCCCGGCCCAGCGCGAATCGGGGTCATCGAGATGGCAGGGTAGGGTCCGCAGGTCGCCGTCGGGCGTGAGCCACTCGCCGCGGCCATGGATTTCCTCCGCCGAGACCGGCTGGCGTTGCCAGTCCGGCGTGTGGTCGAGGAGATCGCGCACCACCTCGATCCCTTCTTCGGGCTCGAGCGAGCAGGTGCAATAGACCAGGAGGCCGCCGGGCCTGACCAGCTCCGCAGCCCGCGCAACGAGCCGCCGCTGCAAGGCGGCAAGGGTCGCAATGTCGGTCTCGCGTTTGAGCCAGGGGATGTCGGGGTGGCGTCGGATCGTTCCGGTCGACGAGCAGGGGGCGTCGAGCAGGACGGCATCGAACGGCCCCGCGCGCCACTGCGTGACGTCGGCCGCCACGGTTTCCGCACTCAGATGCAGACGGGCCAGATTGCCGTGCAGCCGTTCGAGCCGGGCCGGCGCGCGATCGACGGCCACCACGCGCGCGCCGGCGGCGGCGAGCTGGGCGGTTTTCCCCCCGGGTGCGGCGCAGAGGTCGGCGACGGCGAGCCCGCGGACATCACCCAGCAGTCGCGCCGGCAGCGCGGCCGCGGCGTCCTGCACCCACCAGGCGCCGTCGGCATAGCCCGCCAGCTGCGAGATCGGTCCGTGCGCGATGGTGCGGACCGAGCCGGTCGGCAGCACCCGTCCGCCCAGCATCTCGGCCCAGCGCTCGGGATCGCTCTTCACCGTGATATCGAGCGCCGCCTCCCGGCCATTGGCGACGGCGATCGCGCGCGCGGTGTCAGTGCCGTAGCTGCGCTCCCAGCGTGACATCAGCCAGTCGGGAGTGTCGAGCGCCGTCGTATCGATGATGGCGAGGGATTGCGCGCCGTCGCGAGTCACGCGCCGCAGCACGGCATTGACCAGGCCGGCATAACGTCGCCGCCCGCCGGTCGGCCTGCACCAGGCGCACCGCCAGATCGACGGCGGCGTGGTCCGGCACCTCGAGCCACAGGATCTGCGCGGCGCCGAGGAGCAGCGCGGTTTCCACCCGCGGCGCGTCGGCGGGAAGGCCGCGTTCCAGCAGACGTCCGAGGAGATGGCGCAGCGTTCCGAGCCTGCGCAGCACCGTCGTTGCAAGCACGCGCACCAGCGCGCGGTCGCGATCCGCCAGCGCGGCATAGTCCGGATGCGCCGCCTGGTCATCGAGCTGCTCGTCGAGCGGCCGGTGCCGGCGCAACACGCCGTCGAGGATGTCGGCGGCAAGCCGCCGGGCGGTAAAGCCGGGAGGGTCGACGGCGGAAGCGGCACGAGCCATGGCCGTCATTGGCACGAAACGTCACAGGCGGCGAGCCGCGGCAACGCGTTCGCCCTGGCCGGGTTGGACGTCAACCCCAGGGGCTGCGATCGCCGGCACCACCGCGGCCTTGGCCCCAGGGGCCTGCCGGGCGGCCGTGATAATCGGGCACCGGGGAACGCGTGCCGAACCCGCTCTGCCCCATCTCGCGCGCCAGCCGCTGGAGCGCAGCGATGCGGTTCTCGGTCGACGGATGGGTCGCGAACAGGTTGTCGATGCCGTGGTGGGTCAGGGGATTGACGATGAACAGCGGCGCGCTCGCCGGCGCACGTTCCGCGGTAGGATTCTCGATATGCTCGGCGGCGCTGGAAATCTTCAACAGCGCCGATGCGAGGGCGTCGGGCCGTCCCGCGATGCGGGCGCCGAGCTCGTCGGCGGAATATTCCCGCGTCCGGCTGATCGCCATCTGCACCAGCATGGCTGCGATCGGCGCGAGGATCACCATGGCGATGGTGCCGATCGTTCCCAGCCCACTGTTGTTGTCGCGATTGCCGCCGAAAAACAAGCCGAACTGCGCCAGCATGGAAATCGCGCCGGCGATCGTCGCGGTGATGGTCATCGTCAGCGTGTCACGATTCTTGATATGAGCCAGCTCGTGGGCGATCACGCCGGCAAGCTCGTCGCGCGACAACGTCTGCAAAATCCCGGTCGTGACCGCCACCGCCGCGTGCTCGGGATTGCGCCCGGTCGCGAACGCATTGGGCTGCGGATTGTCCATGACGTAGACGCGTGGCGGCGGCAGGCCGGCGCGGTGCGCGAGATCGTGCACCAGGCGCACCAGGTCGGGCGCGCTCCGCTGGTCGACCTCTTGCGCGCCGTGCATGGAGAGCACGAGCTTGTCCGCATTCCAGTAGGTCATGAGGTTCATGGCGGCGGCAACGAGGAGCGCAATGATGGCGCCGCCCTCGCCGCCGATGAGATAGCCGACGCCCATGAACAGGGCAGTCAGCCCCGCCAGAAGCATGGCGGTACGCAGGTAATTCATGGCCGTTTCCTCGTTGCCGCTCGCCGAAGGAACGCCCGCGCGTCCCTCGGAGATCCATGGTCGCACCGTGACATGTTGGGGTGGCACCCGCGCCTTGCCAGATGGCGGTTCGTCGTGCCGCAGGCGCCGGCAGGCTTGATCTTGTCGGGCGGCGGTACAATTAATCCTGCATGGCACCGGAGCACGCCAAACCGCCGGACGCGCCGTCCGCGTCCAAGAAGCCGATCCCGGCGGCGGCTGAGCGGGCGCTGGCGGAGGCCGCCGCGCGACGCAACGAGCGCGATCGTGCGGGCAGCAAGCCCCCGCAAGAGCACCCGGACCGCCGTGGGCACGACCCGGTCCGTTACGGGGACTGGGAAGTCAAAGGAATCGCCTCGGATTTCTGAGGCACAGCGGTCGACGCCGGGACGGCGACAAACGTAACGATCCGCCTCTCACGCGGGGAGGCGGGGCGAAAGCTTTTGTCCTGGTTCGTCCTCGTCCGCTTGATCAGGTGTCGACCACCCACCCTATTGGGTCGATAGACCTCAGCTACCAGGCTTTTGAGGCGGCTCGATCGGCGATGCGCTGTACGTCCTCAGGTAGAAGGTATCCCTCCTGCGCCAGGGCGTTGGCCGCGTTCTGCACCCTGGCGGCATAGTCGGCCGGATCGCGGTAGCGCTCCGCCAGTGATGGCCGCGGGTCGCCTTTCGCCTCGCGCTCGGCTTTGGTGCGCGCAAACGGGACCGACGAGCCGTCGAGGTAGCACAGTTCCCCTGCAGCCCCCGCCTCCGCGCGGCGAACCGCCCACCCCGCCGTGGTCGCCGTCGGCACCGCGACGTCGGGCAGCCGGATGCCGCCGGCTTCGTTGCCGTCGGCATCGACGGCCGGCACCAGCACGCCGTAGGTGTCCGCAAGGGCAACCGGCAAGGTCTTGCCGATGATGCCCTTGCCGAAGTCGGGCCCATAGTCGAAGCGCGGCCGCGGGTTGGGTCCCTTCGCCGGCGGGAAATCCGGGATCCCGGCCGGCGGCGCAAGCACCGCCACCAGGGAGCCATCGGCAATGCGCGGATGCCGGCTCGGCGGCGGCGTGGTGCCGTCTTTCACCCAGCGGTCGAGCGCGGTCAGCGTGGCGCGCAACAGCGGGCGATAGTCGACGGTGTTGTACGGCGTGGCGCAGACGCCCTTCGGCATGGTCTGGATTTCGACATGCTGCGTGCCGGCGAAATGATAGATGCGGACCGTTTCCGGGACGGCGCCGTCGCGGCGGCCAAGCGGATCGGTGGTGATCAGCGACTGTCCCGACTGCCAGTATTCGGTGCCGGTATTGGTGTGAATCACCTTCGGGCAGTGTCCACGCGCGGTGCAGCGGGCGAGGATGCCGTCGCTTGCGCCGCTGAACGGATCGGTCTGCGTCTCGTAGGCGAACGGAAAGCTCACGTCCGGGAAGAACATGAAGCCGTGCGCGATGTGCACCATGCGATTGGGCTGCGCAAAGCGATGGTTCAGGAACAGCCGCGCGGTGGCGACATGCGGGTTGATCCCGTCGAACACGATGCGGCTGCTTTCGTCCTCGTTGAAGCCGCGATAGACGAAGTCGCGCAGGTAGCGGCCGCTTTGCGAGGTCCCGTGCGCGAGCGCGCGATCGATGCCCGGACGTCCAGCGAGGACGAGCGGATTGATGGTGCCGGCATCGTCCGCCGCCGCGTAGCGCAGGAAGGACACGAGATCGCGCGTTGCCGCAAATCCGATCCCCGCGACCGGCGGATTGGCTGCCGTGTAGACGAACTGATAGATCGCGCCCATCCGGAAAGCGGCCGGAGGCTTGAGCCGGATGGTCTGTGCGTCCACGAATTCCCACTGGTCGCGCGGTATGGTCGTGGGCTCGTCGGCGTTGCGGGCGCGCACCAGCAGCGTGGCCTGATCGAGGTCCGTGGCGCGGAAGGTGAGCCGTCCCTGCGTCGTTCCGTCGACGTTGAAGAGGAATTCGTCCCACACCCTCTGCTCGATCGGGCCGCCGGCCCTGGAGGCGACCGGCACATCGATGCGCAGCGCATCGTTGGCGGCGGGAAGGCCGGGGATCCATCCGCTCCACACCACGGTGAAGCCCTGGCGCATCAGGAAGCCGTTGCCGGCGTGGTCCGGCGCGACCGGGTTGTTGCTCGCCGGTGCATTGTTGAACTGGATCAACGCGCGCTTGTTGCCCCGGTTGTTGACGTCGTAGAGCAGCGCGTTGTTGCCCTTGCCGAGGTCCACGGGCTTGAGAATCTCGAAGTCCGACGAATATTCCACCATCCCGCGCCCATTGCGCGGCGCCTTGTCGAGATCGACGATGCCGGCGTTGAGGTCATGCGCGGGGTCGAGCTCGCCGTGGAAGCGGCCGATCACGCGTTCGTAGGCTCCAACGCTTCCGAATGGCTGGCTGCCGACGAACGGCTCGCGCCTGGCGATGTCGATGCGCGTCACCCGCGCGTCCGCTGCGGCCGTCGTCAGAAGGACGATCAGTCCCACCCATCCCGCGGTGTGTTTCATGCCAGCCTCCCTCGCCGCCCCTTGTTTTGTCAGAGGTGCGGGGCGGTCAAGGCTGGATGATAGCGGATCAGAGAATGAACCGCGACAGGTCCGCGTTCTTGGCGAGATCGCCGATGTGCTTGTGCACGTAGGCGGCGTCGATCGCCACGGTGTCGCCCGAACGGTCGGGGGCGGCGAACGAGATCTCGTCGAGCACCCGCTCCATGACCGTCTGCAGCCGCCGGGCGCCGATGTTTTCGACGCTGGAGTTGACCGCGACGGCCACGTCGGCAATGGCGTCGATGGCATCGGGAGTGAATTCCAGCTTCACCCCTTCGGTCGCCAGCAGCGCGATATATTGCTTGATCAGCGACACCTCGGTTTCCGTCAGGATGCGGCGGAAATCGTCGCGGGTCAGCGGACGCAGCTCCACCCGGATCGGCAGCCGGCCCTGCAACTCGGGCAGCAGATCCGACGGCTTCGACAGATGAAACGCGCCCGATGCGATGAACAGGATGTGGTCGGTCTTCACCGCGCCGTGCTTGGTCGAGACCGTGGTGCCCTCGATCAGCGGCAGCAGGTCGCGCTGCACGCCCTCGCGCGATACGTCGGCGCCGCCGCGACCCTCACGACCGGCGATCTTGTCGATCTCGTCGAGAAACACGATGCCGTTCTGCTCGACCGACTTGACCGCCTCCTGCAGCAACTGATCGTTGTCGAGAAGCTTGTCGGATTCCTCGTTGATCAGGATATCGTAGGATTCCGAGACCGTGACGCGGCGGGTCTTGGTCCGGTTGCCGCCGAGCTTGCCGAAAATGTCGCCGATCGAGATCGCGCCCATCTGCGCGCCCGGCATGCCGGGGATTTCGAACAGCGGCATGCCGCCCGAGGCCGCCTGCACCTCGATCTCGATCTCCTTCTCGTTGAGCTCGCCTGCGCGCAGGCGCTTGCGGAACGCGTCTTTGGTCGCGGCGCTGGCGTTCTCGCCGACGAGTGCGCTGACCACGCGCTCCTCGGCGGCAAGCTGGGCGCGCGCCTGCACATCCTTGCGCTTTCGCTCCCGCGTCTGCACGATCGCGACCTCCAGCAGATCGCGTATGATCTGCTCGACGTCGCGCCCGACATAGCCGACCTCGGTGAATTTTGTCGCCTCGACCTTGATGAAGGGAGCGCCGGCCAGCCTGGCGAGCCGGCGGGAAATCTCGGTCTTGCCGACGCCGGTCGGGCCGATCATCAGAATGTTCTTGGGCTGCACTTCCTCGCGCAGCTTCTCGTCGAGCTGCAGCCGGCGCCAGCGATTGCGCAACGCGATGGCGACCGCGCGCTTGGCGTCACCCTGGCCGATGATGAAACGGTCGAGCTCGGAGACGATCTCGCGGGGCGAAAAGTCTGTCATGACGGCTGTATTTGGCCCTCGCCGTGTCCTAGCGCAATAGTGGCGCAGCCTGCCATGCCTTGATCGCGGTAAAGGGGTGGATGAGCATGATGATGTTGAGCGTCAGGTTGTCATGGATGAGATAGAGGAGCATCACTTCGATCGCACCCGCAAGCGCGACGACGCTCCAAACCGGCAAACGGCAGGCAAGCAAGAAGCCGAAGATCATGGCGACGCTGTCGGCGACGGAGTTGATGACGCTGTCACCGTAATAGTCGAGCGCGATCGTCTCGGTACGGTAGCGCTTGATCACGAAATCGCTGTTCTCGATGATTTCCCAGGCCGCTTCGATGAGAACCGCGAGCATCAGACGCAAGGCAAGCGGACGCCCGCGCAGCAACAGCCAGCCGAGACAGTAGAAGCCGAACCCGTGGATGACATGGGTCAGGGTGTACCAGTCGAAGATGTGCTGGGAATTTTCCGAGCTCTGCACCGTACCGTGCCACAGCTTGACCGTGCCGCACGCACAGATGGCCGGGCGGCCCATGGCGAGGAGAACGAGCGCCTGGACCACGAGCATCGCCAGTACGACCGACCACGCAATCGCTGGCCGAATGCTCGCTGGGGAGCTCAAGGCGATGCCCGGTCAGACCGCGATCGCCGTCGGTGAGGTCGCGGTCGCCTCGACCACGCTTGCCGGGTTGCCCGTCACCGCGCCCCTCATCAGAGCTTCTCCACCGTGATATTGCGGTTGGTGTAGACGCAGATGTCGGCGGCGATGTCCATCGCCTTGCGCACGATCGCTTCGGCGTCGAGTGGTCCGTCGATCAGTGCACGCGCGGCCGCGAGCGCGTAGTTGCCGCCGGATCCGATGCCCATCGCCCCGGCCTCGGGCTCGAGCACGTCGCCGGTGCCGGTGAGAACCAAGCGACACCTGGGCGTCGGCGACGATCATCATGGCTTCGAGGCGGCGCAGGTAGCGGTCGGTGCGCCAGTCCTTGGCGAGCTCGACGGCGGCGCGGGTGAGCTGGCCCGGATACTGCTCGAGCTTCGCTTCCAGCCGCTCGAACAGGGTGAAGGCGTCTGCGGTGGCGCCGGCAAAGCCGCCGATCACGTCACCCTTGCCCAGGCGCCGCACCTTCTTCGCATTGGCCTTGACGATGGTCTGGCCGATGGAAACCTGCCCGTCGCCGCCGATCACGACGCTGCCGCCCTTGCGGACCGTCAGAATGGTGGTGCCGTGCCAGAGATCCGGAGCGGGAGAGGGCTGCATGTGCGTGTCCGTGCCTGCGCATGATTTAAGCATAGCGTGACAGGCGTGCAATCGCGGCCTTCGCCGCAGTGGCGAAGCCGGTCGCCCCCTGATAAAAGGCGCCACGCTCCAACCGAAGAGACCCGTTCATGCGCAAGGGCGCGGTCAAGCGCACCACCAAGGAGACCGACGTCGAGGTCGTGGTCGATCTCGACGGCAGCGGCGCGTCCTCGATCGCGACCGGCATCGGCTTCCTCGACCACATGCTCGACCTGCTGGCGCGCCATTCGCGCATCGACCTCACCGTCAAGGCCAAGGGCGATCTGCACATCGACCACCACCACACCACCGAGGACGTCGGTATCGCGCTCGGCCAGGCGGTGAAACAGGCGCTCGGCGACATGCGCGGCATCACCCGTTATGCCGACGTCCATGTCCCGATGGACGAGGCGCTCACCCGCGTTGCGATCGATATTTCCGGCCGGCCGTTCCTGGTGTTCAAGGCCGACTTCGTGCGCGACAAGGTCGGCAGTTTCGACACCGAGCTGGTGCAGGAGTGGTTCCAGGCGTTCGCGATGAACAGCGGGCTGACGCTCCACGTCGCCACGCTCTACGGCGCCAACGACCATCATATCGCCGAATCCTGCTTTAAAGGATTGGCGCGGGCGTTGCGCGCGGCGATCGCGATCGATCCGCGCACCGCCAACGAAATTCCGTCGACCAAAGGTTCGCTCGGCGGCTGAGAGGAAAGCCAATGTCGATTTACACCGTGCACGAGCCGCCGCCGAAGGCGAGTGAATCGATGCCGGATCCGGATCGCTTCGTGTTCGTGCGCGACGGCTTTGCGTTCTGGGCCTTCCTGCTGACGCCGCTGTGGATGCTGTGGCACCGGCTGTGGCTGGTCTTCGTCGGCTACGTCGCCGTGGCCGTAGCGCTCCAGGTCGGGCTGGTCCTGATCGGCGCGTCGTCCACGGTCAGGATCATCGTCGCCGTGCTGCTGTCGTTGCTGATCGGTTTCGAAGCCGCGACCTTGCGCCGCTTTACGCTGTCGCGCCGCCGCTGGCGCAATGTCGGCGTCGTCGTCGGCGACGACCTCGAATCCGCGGAACGGCGGTTTTTCGATGCGTGGATTCGCCACCCCGATGTGGACGGGCCGGGGGGCGGGATGCAGCCGTCAGCGCAACGCCCAGCCGCAGCGGTGGCGCGCCGGCCGCCGACCTCGCCCGAGGTCATCGGCTTGTTTCCGGAGCCGGGGGCGTCGCGGTGACGGTTGCGATCGTCAACTACGGATCGGGCAATCTGCACTCGGCGGCCAAGGCGTTCGAGCGGGCCGCACGCGAGGAGGGGCTGGCCGAGCCGATCGTGGTGACGTCCGATCCGGAGGAGGTCAGGCGCGCCGACCGCGTCGTGCTGCCGGGCGTCGGCGCGTTCGCCGATTGCCGGCGCGGGCTCGATGCCGTCGACGGCATGGTCGAGGCGCTCAATGACAGCGTGCGGACGCGCGGCAGGCCCTTTCTCGGCATCTGCGTCGGCATGCAGCTCATGGCGGAGCGCGGCCGCGAATATGAAGTGGTCGATGGATTGGGCTGGATCGCGGGCGAGGTCGACCGCATTGAGCCCTCGGATCCGGCGCTCAAGATCCCGCATATGGGCTGGAATACGCTCGATGAACGCCGCCCACACCCGTTGCTGGACGGGATCGCCGTTGGGCCGCAAGGCCTGCACGCCTATTTCGTGCACTCCTTCCATCTCAAGGCAGCCACGCGTGCCGATCTTGTCGCCGAAGCCGACTACGGCGGTCCGGTCACCGCGATCGTCGGCCGCGACACCATGGCCGGCACCCAGTTTCATCCCGAGAAGAGCCAGCGGCTGGGTCTCAAGCTGATCGGCAATTTTCTGAAATGGAAGCCGTGATGCGGCGCCCGGCACGGCCGGGCGGGAGCGGCCGAACGCGGCGTGACCGGCGCGTGTCCGCATGCCCCGGCGGCGCCGGCGAACGAGTTCCTGTCGTGATCCTGTTTCCCGCCATCGACCTCAAGGACGGCGTCTGCGTGCGGCTCGAGCAGGGCGACATGGCGCGCGCCACCGTATTTCACCGCGATCCGGCGGCGCAGGCGCGCGCCTTCGCGGCGCAGGGTTTCGAATATCTCCATGTCGTCGATCTCGACGGCGCCTTTGCCGGCAAGCCGGTCAACGTCGCCGCGGTCGAAGGCATTATCGCCGTGACGGATATTCCGTTGCAGCTCGGCGGCGGCATTCGCGATCTCGATACCGTCAAGGCCTGGCTGGACAAGGGCGTCGCCCGCGTCGTCATCGGCACCGCGGCGGTGCGCGATCCCGCGCTGGTCACCTCGGCGGCCAGGCGTTATCCCGGCCGCGTCGCGGTGGCGCTCGACGCGCGTGACGGCATGGTCGCGGTCAGGGGCTGGGCCGAAACCTCCGAGCTCACCGCCCTCGATCTTGCCAGGCGGTTCGAGGATGCCGGCGTGGCGGCCTTGATCTACACCGACATATCGCGCGATGGCCTGCTCACCGGACTCAACCTCGAGGCCACGCTCACGCTCGCGGAAGCGGTGAGCGTCCCGGTCATCGCCTCGGGCGGCCTTGCCTCGATCGAGGATGTGAAGGCGCTCCTTCATCCGCGCGCCAGGAAGCTCGCCGGCGCCATCGCCGGCCGTGCGCTCTATGACGGACGGCTTGATCCGGCGGCGGCGCTCGCGCTCATCCGCGCCGCGCGCGCCCAGAATGCGATTGCCGAACGAGAATAGCCCGCGATGTTCAAGGTCCGCGTGATTCCCTGCCTCGACGTCAAGGACGGCCGCGTCGTCAAAGGCGTGAAGTTTCTCGAGCTGCGCGATGCCGGCGATCCGGTGGCGGCGGCGATCGCCTACGATGCCGCCGGCGCCGACGAGCTGACCTTTCTCGACATCACCGCGAGCCACGAAAACCGCGACATCATCTTCGACGTGGTGCGGCGCACCGCCGAAGCCTGCTTCATGCCGCTCACCGTCGGCGGCGGCGTGCGCACGGTCGACGATATTCGCAGACTCCTGGCCTCGGGCGCCGACAAGGTGTCGATCAACACCGCCGCGGTCGCCCGCCGCGCGTTCGTGAAGGAGGCGGCGGAAAAGTTCGGCGACCAGTGCATCGTGGTCGCGATCGACGCCAAGAAGGTCTCGGATCCGGGCGCGCCCGAACGCTGGGAGATCTTCACCCATGGCGGCCGTCATCCGACCGGGCTCGATGCGGTCGCGTATGCCCGCGAGGTCGCCGCGCTCGGCGCCGGCGAAATCCTGTTGACCTCCATGGATCGCGACGGCACCCGGCAGGGTTTCGATATCGCGCTCACCCGCGCGGTCGCCGATGCGGTGCCGGTGCCGGTCATCGCCTCCGGCGGAGTGGGCACGCTCGAGCATCTGGTCGCCGGCATCCGCGACGGTCATGCCACCGCCGTGCTCGCCGCCTCGATCTTTCACTTCGGCGAGCACAGCGTCGGCGAAGCCAAGCGATACATGGCGCGCGCCGGCCTCCCCATGCGGCTCGATCCCTGAGCGGCTGCCTTGAGCATGATCCCGAAAAAGCCTGCCCCGGACGTGATCCGGGGTGGGCACCGGTTTTCGGAAAAGATCATGCTATCGGCCTGCTCGCGCGCCAACGGCAGCGACCTCGATTCAGAACGATTCAGGTCTGCCCCAAGGACCGGCTCACCCTTCCCCCGGCAGGCTCCTGATGCGTCAGACCGCCCGCACCCGGTGGTCCCCGAGGTGGTATGATCGGCGGCGGCACCCTTGGGAGGGAGCCCCATGCTCGACATGAGGCGGCGCGAGTTCGTCAGCCTTCTCGGCGGCGCGGCGGCATGGCCGCTGGCGGCGCAGGCGCAGCAGCCGGTCCCCTTGGTCGGCTTCCTCAGCAGCATTTCGGCCGCGGACCGCCCCCACCATACGGAGGCGTTCCGGCAAGGCCTGAACGAGACCGGCTATGCCGAGGCCCGCAACGTCACGATCGAATACCGCTACGCGGACAATCGAATGGATCAGCTGCGGCCGCTGGCGGCCGACCTGATCGCTCGCAAGGTCGCCGTCATCGCGGCAGTCGCGGGCAACAATACGGCCTTGGTCGCGAAGACGCTAACCTCCACGATTCCGATCCTCTTCACCAGCGGCGTCGATCCCGTCAAGGCTGGTCTAGTCGCGAGCCTCAACCGGCCGGAAGCGAACGTGACCGGCGTGAGCTGGTTCGCGGCGGAGCTTGGGCAGAAGCACATTGAGGCGCTGCATGAGCTCGTTCCCAAAGCCGAACTGATTGCCCTGCTGCTAAATCCAAACAATCCAGAAGGGGCGTTCTACGAGCAATCCGCGCAGAACGGCGCACGCGCTCTCGGACGGCGACTGCTTGTCCTCAAAGCCGGCACAGCACCCGAAATCGACGCGGCGTTCGCAACGCTCGCGGAGCAAGGGGCGAATGCTGTGGCTATCGGCTCTGATCCGTTTTATGCGGCGCGCCTCCGGCAACTCGCTGTGCTGGCGGCGCGGCATGCGGTTCCGATGATCTCGACGGCTCGTGAGCTCCCGGCAGCCGGCGGCCTGATCAGCTACGGCAACAACGTAACCGATGCATATCGACGGGTCGGCATCTATGCCGGCCGCATCCTCAAGGGTGCCAAGCCCGCTGACATGCCGGTCGACCGCGCCACGAAGTTCGAGCTGGTCATCAACCTGAAGACAGCCAAGGCACTTGACCTCACCGTGCCGCCGACGCTGCTCGCGCGCGCCGACGAGGTCATCGAATGAGGCGGCGCGAGTTCATCACGCTGCTCGGCGGCGCGGCGGCGGCGTGGCCCATCGCGGCGCGCGCGCAGCAGGCGGGGATGCCAGTGATCGGATTTCTCTACCCAACATCGTTCGACGCCGAGACGGATCGGCTGCGCGCGTTTCGCCAAGGCCTCAGTGACACAGGCTATGTTGAGGGCGAGAACGTGGCGATCGAATACCGCTTCGCCCACAATCAACTCGATCGGCTGCCGGCGCTGGCCGCCGATTTAGTACGCCAGCGGGTTGCTGTCCTCGCCGTGAGCGGAGGTCCCTCTGTGGTGTTGGCGGCCAAGGCGGCAACTACCACGATCCCGATCGTCTTCTTGATCGGCGACGACCCCGTCAGGCTTGGTCTTGTGACCAGCCTGGCTCGTCCAGGCGGCAACTTGACAGGGATCAATTTTTTCGCGGCCGAGTTGGCGGCAAAGCGGCTCGAGTTGCTGCGCGAACTTGTGCCTAGCGCCACTCGTGTTGCGGTGCTCGTTAATCCGTCGAATGCCGAGAACACCGAGGCCACGCTGAGAGACGTGGAAGCCGCTGCCCGCACTATGGGATTACAAATCCGGGTCATCAACGCCAGCACCAGCCGCGAGATTGATGCAGCCTTCACCAGTTTTGTGCACGAGCCGCCCGACGCTCTTTTCGTCGGAAGCGGCCCCTTGTTCAGCAGCCGACGCACACAATTGGCACTCTTGGCGGGACGCTACGGCGTTCCCGCCATCTATGCTGGCCGACAAATTACCGAAGCTGGCGGGCTTATGAGCTACGGGGCGAGCCTGACGGAGGCAATCCGTCAGCTTGGGCTCTATGCCGGCCGCATCCTCAAGGGCGCCAAACCGGGAGACCTGCCGGTCGAACAGGCAACCAAGTTCGAGCTCGTAATCAACGCCCAGACCGCCAGGATGCTCGGCCTGGAGGTGCCCCCGACGCTGCTCGCCCGCGCCGACGAGGTGATCGAATGAAACTTCCTCGCCGAACTCTTCTGCACTTGGCAGCGGGGGCTGCCGCGCTACCAGCGGTCTCACGCATCAGTTGGGCGCAAACCTATCCGACGCGGCCGGTGCGCATCATCGTCGGATTCGCCGCTGGCGGCGCGTTTGACATTACTGCGCGCCTGGTGGGTCAGTGGCTGTCGGACCGGCTCGGGCAGCCATTTGTCGTCGAAAACCGGCCTGGCGCTGGCACCAACATAGCTACCGAAGCGGTTGTTCGTGCACCCGCCGACGGCTACACGCTCCTCTTGGGCGGCGCTGTGAACACGGTCAATGCAACGCTCTACGAAAAGCTCAAATTCGATTTCATAAGGGACATCGCCCCCGTTGCTGGCATCATCCGATTTCCCAACCTCATGGAGGTCAACCCATCGTTTCCGGCGAAGACGGTTCCGGAATTCATCTCTTATGCCAAGGCCAATCCTGGGAAGATTACGTTTGCATCAACCAGTATCGGGAGCACACAACATCTGTCCGGCGAATTGTTTAAGATGATGACCGGCGTCAACATGGTTCATGTACCCTACCGCGGAGCAGCGCCGGCGCTGACCGACTTGATCAGCGGACAAGTGCAAGTGATGTTTGGACCGCTGCCTCCATCGATCGAGTTTGTCAGGGCCGGCAAGCTGCGCGCGCTCGCGGTGACGACGATGACGCGCTCGGAGGCACTGCCGGATGTTCCTACCGTGGACGAGTTTGTGCCTGGCTACGAGGCAAGCGGATGGAACGGCATTGGTGCGCCCAAGAACACGCCCGCCGAAATCATCGACAAGCTCAACAAGGAGATCAATGCGGCGCTCGCCGACGCCGATATCAAGGCGCGGCTTGCCGATTTGGGCGGCACGACGCTGGCAGGCTCGTCTGCCGACTTCGGCAAGCTCGTGGCTGACGAAACCGAAAAATGGGCCAAGGTGGTCAAATTCTCTGGCGCAAAGCCAGAGTAACAATTCCATATTGTCCGTTCCGCGAAATCGCAGCGCCCCGCCCATAATTTCCGCTTATGATGCTGTGGACGGCTCCTCCACCGGCACGTGAGTGCCACGGATGTGGGCGCTGTTAAGGCTCCCACGATTCGGAGGAGCCAGTTATGCAAACGGTCACGACAATCGGTCTCGACATCGCCAAGTCTGTCTTTCAAGTGCACGGCGTTGATGCTGCCGGGCAAGTGGTCGTCCGCCGTCAGTTGAAGCGTCGCTATGTCCTGGCGTTCTTCGAGAAGCTGCCACCCTGCCTAATCGGCATCGAGGCTTGCGCCTCATCGCATCATTGGTCGCGCGAGCTGCAGGCGCTCGGGCACAAGGTGCGCCTGATGCCTCCGGCCTACGTGAGGCCCTACGTCAAGCGCCAGAAGAATGATGCCGCTGACGCCGAGGCCATTTGCGAAGCAGTCACCAGGGCAAACATGCGGTTTGTCGAGACCAAGACGCCCGAGCAGCAGAGCTGCCTGATGCTCCATCGCACGCGCCATCTATTCATCCGCCAGCAGACCGCGGTGATCAATGCGATCCGTGCCCATCTTGCCGAGTTCGGGATCGTCGCGCCGGTCGGTCGCAATGGTGTTGAGGAACTACTCGAGGTCGTTGCTGACGCAAGTGACAAGCGGTTGCCGGAAATTGCGCGCGCCTGCCTCGCCGCGCTCGGCGCCCAGCTGCGGATGCTCAAGGCGCAGATCCTGGAGTTCGACCGCATGATCAACGCCTGGCACCGATCCAACGAGACGAGCAAGCGGCTCGATGAGATTCCTGGTGTCGGTCCGGCGCTGGCCACGGCTCTGGTCGCCAGCGTTGCTGATCCGAGGGCGTTCCGATCAGGAAGAGACTTCTCGGCCTGGATCGGGCTCGTGCCGAAGCAACACTCGAGCGGCGGCAAGGACAAGCTCGGCGGTATCAGCAAGCAAGGCGATCGATACCTGCGTAGTCTGTTCACCGCCGGCGCGCTGGCCGTGATCCGTTACGCCAAAATCCACGGCGCCAAGCACCGGCCCTGGCTCACGGCATTGTTAGCGCGGCGGCCGACGAAGGTCGCTGCCGTCGCGCTTGCCAACAAGATCGCCAGAATGGCTTGGGCCCTGATGGCCAGGGGCGAGCGATACAAGGAACCCGTCGCACTCGCGGCGTAATAGAGATCGCGCTGGGAATCATCCGGCGTGATGTGAAGGTTGGGAGGGCGAACAGCACGTAATGCAGAGCCGGTCGATCCGGCGATCAGGACAACCCACATGTGCCAGTGCATTGTCGAATGCGGGCTTTTGACCGGGACCTGATCCGCGGAGGGCATTATGGCCAGCGGTCATGTGAACCGCACTAACAGGCCGAACACATGGCTGCACCGACTAGCGACGCGCCGTGAAGATTCTCCTTGCCAACTCGGAGCCGTCCACACATGGCACTTAGCGGCCCTACCGAGATGTCTGCTATTTGGCTGCTTCGGGGCAAAGCGGACGTCAGCCAGCGATTCTATCGATTGCGATTTATGTACACGCCATAGATAGAGCGGGATGACGATTCGAAGAAAAGTCATCCCGGTCTAGCTCACTCCTTTCGCCCACCGCAATGCGCCCTCGAGCCGGTCGTTGCCCCAGAACAGCTCCCTGTCCGCAGTCGTGAAGCTCGGGGCGCCGAACAGGCCGAGCCGCTGCGCTTCCTCGGTCTGCTCGCGCAAGCGTGCCTTGATCGCATCCGATTGCGCCGCCGCCAGCGCCGGGGCGGCATCGAGCGCGAGGCCGCTCAGCACCGCGGCGATGGTCGCGGGGTCGTCGATGGCCCGGCCGTCGCCGAACTGGGCCCGGAACACCGCGCAGCAGAACGCCTCGCCCCAACCGTGGTCGAGGCCGGCGAGCGCCACCCGCGCTGCGAGCAGGCTGTTCTGCGGGAAGGTCGCGGGCCGTTGGAACGGCAGTCCCAGCTCCGCGCACAGCCGTTCGAGATCGCGCCACATGTGGCGGCCCTTGGCCGGGTAGAGGTTGAACGGCGACGTGGTCCAGCCCTGCAGCTTGAAGATCGGCCCGAGCAGGAACGGCCGGAAACGCACCCGCACGTGCGCCTGTTCGGCCAGCGTGCCGATCCGCATGGCCGCGGGATAGGAATAGGTCGAGGCAAAATCGAACCAGAAATCGAGGACGGCGCCCGGCATGGAATGCTGAGCATGATCCCGAAAAGCCTGCCCTGAACTTATCCGGGTGGGCACCGGTTTTCGAAGATCATGCTCCAGCACTAGCCCCGGCCCCGAATGTGAAGCGGCGGGCGCCCTGGCGCGTCGGCCAGCGTGCGGGGCCTGTCGGGATCGTGCCTTCGGTTGCGCAAGTCGCGCGGCCCCGCTTGCGGCGGCGGGCGGAGGTGATATGCAACAGAGGAGCAAAACCGATGGCGCAGTTTACCCTCTACGACCTGGAACAGCGCGTGAAGGAGCGCGGCGCCGCCGGCGCTGACGCCTCCTACACGCGCAGGCTTCTCGACCAGGGCGTGGCGCATTGCGCCAAGAAGCTCGGCGAGGAGGCGATCGAGACCGTGATTGCCGCGGTCGGGGAGGATCGCGAACGGTTGACCGCCGAGGCGGCCGACCTGATCTACCATTTGCTGGTCGTGCTCGCGGCGCGCGGGATTGCGCTCGCGGACGTTGAGGCGGCGCTTGCCGAGCGCACCGCGCAGTCGGGCCTGCAGGAAAAGGCATCGCGCCAGCGCGGCTGAGCAGGGACGGTCGATGGAGCAGCGTACCGAAGACGGCCTGTCGCCCTACCGCGTCTTCTCGCGGGCCGAATGGGCGGCAAAGCGTCACGACACGCCGATGACGTTGACGGCGGAGGAGGTGACGCGGCTGCGCTCGCTGCATGACCGCCTCGACATGACCGAGGTCGAGGAGATCTACCTGCCGCTGTCGCGGCTGCTCTCGTTCTACGTGGCCGCCACCCAGCGCCTGTTCCACGCGCAGCAGAACTTCCTCGGCACGGAGGACGCCAAGATGCCCTACATCATCGGGGTGGCGGGCTCGGTGGCGGTCGGCAAGTCGACCACCGCGCGCGTGCTGCAGGCGCTGCTGGCGCGCTGGCCGAACGTTCCCAAGGTCGACCTCGTCACCACCGACGGCTTTCTCTATCCCAACGCGATCCTCACGCGCGAAGGGCTGATGGAGCGCAAGGGTTTTCCCGAGAGCTACGATCTGCCGGCGTTGCTGCGCTTTCTCTCCGACATCAAGGCCGGGCGGCGGCCGGCGCGCGCGCCGATCTATTCTCACCTGGTCTACGACGTCATGCCCAATCAATGGGTCGAGATCGATCGCCCCGACATCCTCATCATCGAAGGCCTCAACGTGCTGCAGACCGGGGCGCCGCCCAAGGACGGCAAGGCGATCCCCTACGTCTCGGACTTCTTCGATTTTTCCATCTACCTCGACGCCGACGAAGACGTGTTGCGGAGCTGGTACGTGGACCGGTTCCTGACCCTGCGCGGCACCGCGTTCCGCGATCCGAAGTCGTACTTTCACCGCTACGCGACCTTGTCCGACGATGAGGCCGTGGCGACCGCGAGCACGATCTGGACGCGAATCAATCTCCTCAACCTTCACGAGAACATCCTGCCGACCCGCCAGCGCGCCGACCTCATCCTGAAGAAGGTCGAGAGTCACATGGTCGAGGAAGTGGCGCTGCGACGATTGTAACCGGAAGTTCCCGGCCTGTTATCGCGCGGCGCAAGCCGGTCGCAGGGAGCAGCGCTAGAACGCCTTGACCAGGTCGTCGATCGATTTCTGGACCTTCTGCCGGTTCTCGCTGTGGCCGGATTTGAGTTTTTGCGCGAAAGCCAGTAGCCGGGTCGCCCAGTTCCAGAACTTCCTGATATCGCCTTCATTCGTGGTCGATACCGCGGCGAGCGACTCTCCGAGCGGCTTGAATGCGTTGTAGGCATTGTCGGTGTCGCCGGCGTCGGCGATGCCGTCGTAGTCCTCGGCCGCTTTCAGGGTTGCGCCCACGTCCGGCTCGAGCTGCTCCCAGACGAACCGCCAGCACAGGATGAAATCGTCGGTCACGCTGGTTCCGGCCTCGTCCGTCGGCTTGCCTGCAGCCATGTATCGCTTGCAGCTCTCGTTCCTCGACGGGTCGATGGCGCTGGCGCGGAGGATGGCCGTCCGTTCGATGAATGCGCCGGCGAGCTTGAGCCGCTTGTCCCAGGTGAACGCGGACACTTCGGTTGCCAGTGCGAGTCCGGAATCCTGAATTCGCTTCACCTGCGCCGGATCGCTGAGGAAGCCGAGCACGGCCTGGCGGCGCCGCTCCTCGTCGACCATCTTCGCCCCTTCGACGACCACCGGGGTGATCACGCTCACGATCGTATCGATGAGCGCGCCGATCGCGCCGAAGACCGGCACCGCTTCCAGGCCGATGACGTCGCGCGGGGCTGGCTGTGCCGGCGACGTGAGGTTGCGGCCGTAATAGGCGCGATCAAAACTCTTGACGTCGGTCTGGCAGCGGTCGCGCACTTTTCTCTTGGCGTCCTCGAGCTCGCTGGCCGACGGAATTTCCGCCCGGATGTCGAGGCTCTGGCTGGCGAACAGCGAGCTTATCGCCGACGACAGATTGTCGATCCTGGACGGCCTGCCCACTTGCTGGAAATTGGCGGCAACGGTCTGGATGTAGTTGCGTCGTACCGCCACCTCGACATTGGCCGCGCGCGGCTCGCACAGCAGCGTTTCGTGCACGATCGCCAGGCGGATCGGATCGCCCGTCCTGGCGGCAAGGAGCTTGTCGGTCACCTCCTGGCGGATTTGATTGAGGCGCGCCGTCGCGCGGCCGAGATCCGCGCGCTCGGCCGCCGCTTTCGCCAGGCTGTTGGCGCTGACGACAAATGCGTCGACCGGGGCGGGCAGCGCGCTCTGTGCGCCGGCGGGCAGGATCGAGGCGGGAAAGGCGATGCAAGCGAGGCCGCTGGCGATGATGTTCAGCCGGTACTTCATCTCGTGCCTCCGTCGTTTTGCGCGGCTCCTCCCGCTCTGCACGCAAACATCAGGGGCGAGCCGCCGTTGCCATGCCCAGTGTAGCCGTTTCGACGGCAATAGGCTTCACGCTGCGCATGTCCGCACGAACATCAGGCGAGGTGGGCGCCATACGGATGCCGATGCGTCCGGCATTCCGATGATCCCCTACGCCGCCCGCCGCACCTCGTCGGCGAGCGCGCGATAGGACAGTGCCTCGGCAAGATGCACGCGGCCGACCCGCTCGGCGCCATCGAGATCGGCGAGCGTGCGCGCCACCCGCAGCACGCGGTGGTAGCCGCGCGCCGAAAGCCGCATGGCGTCGGCGGCGTCGCGCGCAGTGCAAGCCCGGCGGCATCCGGCCGCGCCACGTCCTCGAGCACCGGCCCATGGGCGGCCGCATTGGTGCGCACCTGCGGCAGGCCAATGGCGGCGTAGCGTTCCGCCTGCATCGCCCGCGCGCGCGCCACGCGCTCCGCCACCTCGCGGCTGCCTTCGGTCGGCGGCGGCAGGATCAGATCGGCGGCGGTCACCGCCGGCACGTCGATGTGCAGATCGATGCGGTCGATGAGCGGGCCCGACAGCCGTCCCTGGTAGTCGGCGGCGCAGCGGGCGTTGGCGCCGCGCTTGCAGGTGAAGCCGGGTTCGCTGGCGCGCCCGCAGCGGCACGGGTTCATGGCCGCGACCAGCATGAACTGCGCGGGGTAGGTCACGCGATGGTTCGCGCGCGCGATTGCGACCTCGCCGATCTCGAGCGGCTGGCGCAGCGCGTCGAGCGCCTGCGGCTGGAATTCCGGCAGCTCGTCCAGAAAGAGCACGCCGTGATGCGCGAGCGAGACCTCGCCCGGCCGCGCGCGCAGCCCGCCGCCGACCAGCGCGGGCATGCTGGCGGAATGATGCGGGGCGCGGAACGGACGGCAATTGGTGAGCGCGCCGCCTTCGATCTCGCCCGCGACCGAGGCGATCATGGAGACTTCGAGCAGCTCGGCGGGCGTCAGCGGCGGAAGAATGGTGGCAAGCCGCGCCGCCAGCATGGACTTGCCGGCCCCCCCGCCGGGCGGCCCCACCATGAGCATGTTATTTCGTCAATGCCAATGGCAGCTTGCATATTGCCGCGTGCCGTCCAGCACCCTGGAACGGGTCCCTTTTCTTCGAGAAATCAGCAGGAAAGGCCCCGCCACCAGTCTTCAAAAATGGAGCTAAAGCCGCCGTTGTTGGTTTGACTTTGGCATGTAGAGGACCTCAATAGCCCACGATTGCCGGGGTTCAGACGCTTGCCAGCCTTCAGGCTCGTTGTTGGCTGGAAGCACCGGCATCGTGACGTCATTCTCGCAAACCGGTTGAGCTGTCATTCTCGCAAACCGGTTGAATTACGGACGACCCACGGAGCCTCTCAGGAAAATCTTTACCTGTATACTCGACGCGGTCGCACAGCATCGAAAGCCCGGGCTTCCTCGTACAAGGAGCGTCTTGCTTGTTCCTGCTCAGCGGTCAGCGGTCTTAACGGCCCGGCCGCGTCGCATTCGATCAAACTTATCAGGGAAAGTGCAAGCTCGGCTTGTCGGCGCTTAAGCCTTAGGTACGGAGCGAGAAGAAGCAGCGGTTCGCGGGCGCCTTCATTCACAGCTTCCCACATGTGCCACTCTGTTTGCTTTCGGTTCTTGGCCTTGTATTGTGAGCGTCGAGCAGGAAAGACTGCTTGCAATAGATCGGGAATGACCGGAGACGCGTCTGATAGCGCAATTGTAGCGAAGTAATAGGTCATGTCACGTCCGTCAGTACGGCGGCGGTATCCTACCCTCGGACTAATATTAATATGACCGGCGATATCGATCACACCAGCCAAGTAAGCGTACATCGTTTCGGTTGATCCAGGCATCTAGCGAGCTAGTTTAGAGCTGGCCGTGCTGCAAAAGTAAAAGCCCTCAGCAGGGGGTTCAATCCCGCCGAGGGCCTGTCTGGAGCAACTGGAACCTGGGGGGTTCATTCGCTCCTATTGGATCAATTAGGCGGCGCTCATCTGAAGGCAAACCAGCCGTAGCCCTGGCTCTTGATGGTCAGGCGGGCGCGGACGAGGTCGCCCTTGGCTGACAGATCGTAGTTGGCAACGTTCGGGACGTTGCAGCCGGGCTGGGCGCAGAATGCCCGCTCGCTGCCGACATCGAAGTGCTGGTATTCGACACCGAGGAGGACGTCGACCAGGGCGCCCTTGTGCACCATGAAGTCGAGGCCGCCGCCGGCATACCAGCCGTCGTTGCGCGAGGCGCCGTCCTGGATGCCGTTTTGGATAGGCGAGGCCGTGGGGCCGCAGACGCCAGTGACGGTGTTGCAATACGAGTTCTTGAGGTTGGCCGAAGCCCAGCCGCCCGTGGCGAAGATCATCCAACGGTCCCAGGCATAGCCGATCTTGCCGCCAGCCGTGAACAGATTGGTCATCTTGTGCTCGACGCCGGTATTGTTGGTGAAGCCAGGAGCCAGCGCGCCGGTTAGAGTGCGGCACTCATTCCAGCATCCGCTCAGAGCCGCTTCGGCGCCCAGAACCCAGGCGCCCCATTGCCACTGTGCGCCGGCATGGAAGCCGTAGATGCCTTCGTTGTTGTTGGTATTGACGTCGTTGGCGACCTGACCCGCCACCGGGCCCAAACCGCCAAACTGGCCGAAGCCGGTCACGCCCGGATCGCGATAATGCTGATCAATCTGGGTCCACACGCCACCGGCGTTGAAGCCGACATAGGCACCGGACCAATCGTAGTACACCACCGGCGGAGGCGGCGGTGCGACCCGCATATCCGCAGCCATTGCAGGCCCTGCGAGCATCGCCGCAAGCCCCACGCTTCCAAGTAAGAACTTCTTCATAGCAGAGCCCCCCCAATGTCATCCCCTTGACGATGGCCAACCCTACATCGGCGGCCTCAGAATTGCTGTAGCATTAGGGCAACAGTCGTTGCAATTTGGGAAGCAGCCAAGCCACGCGGACAGGCTGGGTATCGCCAAGCCGTCAGCATATTATTTTGTCAATGACAAATGCAGGACAGGGCCTCCAGGCTCGTAGGCTGTGAACGTCACCCAAGAGGCCGCAACCCGCACATCGGTGCGTTTGACTAAAGATTTTAGATTTTGACGCCTTTCTCCGGCAGCTAGCCATTGCCGCCTGGGCCGTCCGGCACCCTGGAACGGGTCCCTTTCCTTCGAGAAATCAGCAGGAAAGACCCCGCCACCAGTCTTCAAAAATGGAGCTAAAGCCGCGGTTGTTGGTTTGACTTTGGCATGTAGAGGACCCCGATAGCCCACGATTGCCCGGGTTCAGACGGACCAGAACTCTCCCTCCCAAAGCCGCAGAGACCTATCGAGGGGTGATCCTTGCGGCTTGCAAGGCCACATCACATAAGCGGGATGGATCGCGCTCGCCCGTCTTGGCAGCGGCAATTATCTGCTTTGCGACGAGTTCGCGGACGATATTTGGTTGGCCCTTGTTGTGAAGCTCTTGGCACGCAGCGTCGAAGGCCGTGCCCATCGCCTTGGTAGTCACCGGGTCGAATGAACCGGCTTCCAGAGAGTGGGTGATTGACATAGCAAACCCCCCTTGATTGCAGGCGGGAGCCCGACCGGTCTCTCAGCCACCGACGCCTGTGCTCGGCGGCTTCGATTGCGCCAATGCTTGCAGTGCGGCCGTCCACTCGCGCGCCAGTTTGAGCAGCATCTCGCGAGATTTGGGATCATCCGTCCGACCGGTTGCAAGAATGCAATCATTGGCGAAGTATTCGTACAAGTCGGCCTGTGACGGCATCGGTCGCTCTCCCAGCCCTGGCATTGAGAGCGAGAACCTTACGCGCGGTAAGTCGCAGCAGTCTGTATAAAATTGCTCACTCGTATCGGGTGGACGGTGCGGAACCCCATCGCATCCGTGTTCGTTAGTGCCTGGAACAGAACCGGCGCACTCTCTCCAGATAACAGAGAAAAAAGGAGCGCTCCGGGGGTTCGTCTCAAAGGCCTTCTCGGCTACTCCCGAGTTGGCCTTTTTGGCTCTGGCACCGCCGCCAGGCGGGACGCCCCAATGCGCCTTGAGGCACCACAGCGCAGCCACACAGCCTCTCCGGCCGCCGTGAACTGAAGGCGCTTGTGCTGGCGCTTTCTCCAGGCGCTCCCGGGGTTCAGCAGGGTATCCCGTCAATGACAAAGGAAGGCACAGGCACGCGAGCGTATGAGGGCTGCGGTGCAGGGGCGAACGGGTCCCTCCTGAGCCCGTGAAATGGGCGCTGAACCCCCCTCACCCCACTTTCAAAATCGAGCTAAAGGGCGGGCAATTAGTTTGACTTTGGCGTGTAGAGAACGCCGCCCTGGGCGCACACGCACCCTCTCTAGGGTCCTTCCAGTGCCCTTGGCCCCCCCCGTCCGCTGGGGCGTGCGCCGCATGAGCCCCTAGACTAGGTCCCCCAGGGTCCCTCGCGCGCGCGGGCCTCAAATGGGTCCGTGGGGTCCCGTAGCCCCTCACTGATTGTCAAATCTGATGCTAACAACCTGAAATTGCATACTCACTTTAGTCCTCGTGCCTTGTTTGATCTTATCTCGTTGTCCTGTCGCAGGAAAACCTTCTAAATCTCACTTCCACAGTACAACCGCCATACAACCACTTATAGAGCTGTTTCAACTCCTGATTTGTCGTCGCGCGCTATTCCGTTGCCGGCCGGGAAGTGTGCGTTCTCACAGGCACTTAGGGAAATTCTGTATCGGGATACACTCTGCATTTTGTACAGATCGAGGTCCTTCCTCAACAGAGGTCTCTGCGGCCCCATGGTTCCCGTCGTCTTCCTCAGGGTCCTCCAGGGCTCCCCATGCGTCCCCATCGTGCGTTACACCTGTGTCCTCAAGGTCCGCATACGCCTCTGCGTCCCTAAAGGCCGCCACGGCCGCTGATGGCGTCGTCTCCCACTCCTCCGTCAGCGCCTCTGGTAGTTTCCTGTCATAACGCTGAAGGGCTCCCGCTGTGATCTTAGGGTCCCGCGAGAGCGAGTGGACACTGCTCGGCGCAAAGCGCTCTCGCAGCCGCCTTGCGAGCGCCTGCATTTGCTGTTCGTCTGAACGCTCCTTCGGAGTGGCTCCGAGGAACGCAAGCCTTGCCTCATACCAACTCGCATCCTTTAGGTCCGGGTACTGCTTGCGGAACTCTCGCCGGGCTGTGCTTCGGACGCGTTTGTTGTTGTACCACCGGATCACCCGCCTCATGTGCGTAATGAGGTTCGGACTTACATGGAACAGCTTGCGTAGCTCCTCACGCGCCCATCCTCCAATCAAAACCCGCTTCCAAACCTCTTCTTCGCGGTCCTCGCGGCTCGCTTCAAGCTTCAGTTCGGTACTGCTCTGTCCAGCCGCGTCCATCGCCTCGCGCGCGCTGCCAGCGAACCAGATGCACCGCAACGGCTCTTTCCATCCTAACTCCTGATACGCTGCGTGCCGGTGGTGACCGTCCACAAGCACCCACTGGGGGCGTTCCCATTTACCGTCATCGCCACTCCAATCAAATACCTTGAACTGGATGACAGTGACCGGATCGAGTTCACCGTGCGAGCCTATGCGGCCTTTAAGTCTCTTAACCCAGTCTGCGTTGAGCCCTTCTTTGCCCCCTACACGCGCCGACAGGAACGCGCGTGGCTGGAAGAGTACGATGTGCGTTGTAATCTCATCCGGCCGCAGTAACAGTTCTCTCACGTCTTCCGGCCCGGGCCGCACTAAATGTTCCTCAGCGTCCTTGAGCGCCTGCTCGCGCTGCGCTGCTGTGTAGCCCCCGCTATGCGGCTTCATTGTTTGTTGTCTCCCTGTGCGTCGCCACTGAAGGCTCTTGAGTGCCTTGAGAAAAACGGTACGCCCTCCGAGGGCTCGGTGGCGTGATGCCAGTAGATCGCTAGCCGTCCTATTTCGGGGTCAAGGACGATCTTGCTCACAGCTTCCTTGAGCGCCTTGTTGACCTCAGCCACGTTGAATGGTTTGCGTCTCAGTGTCTCCCAAAGGTACGCAAGCCTCCTGTAGACAAACGGAGCTACCTCCGTGTTGCGCTTCACCCGCAGTGCCCTAAGTTCCTCTTTGGCCTTCTCAAGCTCTGCTTCACGCTCCCCAAGCAGCCGCCGCAGAGCTTCACTCTTCGTCGCAACGTATTCCTCAGCAGTCTCTCTGGCTCTATCCGCAATGACATCCACCGCCCCCTCCAGGTTCGCGATTGCTGCGTCAATCTCCTCCGCTCCTTTGCCCCGTGGTGCGTCCTTGATGATCGCCCTAGCATTGCGGCGGAACGCTTTCTCCACGTCCTTGTATGGCACCGCCAAGTATTTGCACCCGCTCTTCCGGTGCGCCTTTGAGCACACTAGATAAACGTGGGCTCCCTTCGCCACTCTTGTGGCCACCCCACCACACCGCGCACACTGAAGCACTCCAGCAAAGATAGACGCAGGTTCCGCGCTCGCGTTCCGTCCCCGCGCTGCGGTTGCCTTCATCCTGCTTGCGACGCGCTCAAAGACATCCCGGTCAATGATAGCCGGGAAGTAGCCTTCGATGGCCTCAAGGGGCTTGCGCTTCCGCTTACCGCTTCCGTCCTCAGTGCGTTGTTGTGGCGTGAAGGTCCCAATGACCGCACGGTTGCTCAGTAGTTTTTTCACATAGCTCCTATTCCACATTTGCGCTCTGCGCTGTGCGCCCACGCCCCCAAATGTTGGCACGCCACTCTCGTTCAACCAGTGCGCAATGCGGTGCTGTCCCCATCCTTCGCTCGCCTTCTCAAAGATGGTCCCAACGACCTCCGCGCGCGCGGTGTCCGCTTCAATCATCTTGGTGTCTGTGTTGAAGCGCAACCACGCTGGCAACATTCGCGTGAATGGTTTACTCCCTGCACCACTCTGTGCCGCGACCACGCGCTTCTGACGGTAGTTGTCTGCCGATAGTTGCGCCTTGCGTGCGCTTTCCAGGTTCGCACGGATCAACTCCAGCACAATCATCATCATCAAGTGTGGGGTGTCTTTAAGCTCCGCTCTTGAGTAGCTCATTCCGTTCGTGAGCGTGACCACGACAATGCCCCGCCGAATGATGCCTAGGAACAACTCGCTCGCTTCCAAGATGTCATCGCGCGTCAGGCGGTCAATGTTCTCAATCAGCAAAAAGCTCCCCGGTGGCACTGAGCCGTCATCAACGGCCTTTAAGAACGCGCTGAGCTTTCCTGTCTTAGCGTTGTCACCCCGAAACGCTGACACGCTTAGATCATGCAGGTTCAACTCAGTGTCCAACTCCAGCCCGTTGTCGCTTGCGTATTTGGCCGCCTTCTCCGTCTGTCTGCGCAAACTGTCACCTTCGCGCTGCTTTGGTGAACTAAAGCGCACGTAGGAATACGCCTTCCTGGGCTGAAATTCTGCTGACGCTGAGACGGTGCTGCCCGCTCCAGCCACAGTTGTTGTTGTCCTCGACATCATCCCCTCGGCGTATCGCGATGCTGCGCTCACTTTTTGCCCGCGCAGGAGCCGGTAGCGCCGGACCGAGCCCGTTGTGCACTTCTCTAAGGCAACTCAACGGGGCTCGGTGACGCTCTTTGGATCGTCTTAGCGATCCTTGCTGGTGCTGTGTGTAGCGCTGCCCTCACCCGGCGCGGCTTCCGCGTCAGCGCGTTCGTTCTCGTGCAGTGCTCGATAGACGTCCTCAACGGACACACCTGCCTTCGCTGCAAGGCTATCAATCGTGCCCTCAACCTCTTCAGCAAGTACCCCCAGACGCAGCCCCAGCGCAAACGCCTCTCGTGACAGGTCCGCCAGCTTCGTTAGGTCCTTAAGTGCTGTCCCGTTCATCGAAATTGCTCCGTGTGCAAGGCCGCTGCACCATAGCTGCGGCTTGACATCGAAGCAACTACCATGAGCAGATTGTGCCCGCCGGCGGGGCGGCGACCTCGAGCGCGCGCTTGGCGCTCTCCTGGCCCTTGATGTCCTTGAGGTCGACGAGCGCACCCGGCGCTTCGCGGATCCTGGGCTGCGGACGTGCCAGCACCTGGCTGCCGCGGAAATGGTTGGCGAGCTGGATGAGGGAGCCGGCGGCGATGATCTCCATCTCCGGACTGGCCCAGGCGGCCTCGGCGCCGCAGGCGGCCGGGCAGATGAGGCCCTCGTTGCGGGCATTGGCGCCGATGGCGGCCGGCAATACGCCGGCGACCGCCGCGATCGACCCGTCGAGGCCGAGTTCGCCCAGCACCGTGAAGCCGCCGAGCGCATCCGCCGGGATCGCGCCGATGGCCGCCATCAGCCCGAGCGCGATCGGCAGATCGTAGTGGCTGCCTTCCTTCGGCAGGTCGGCGGGGGCGAGATTGACTGTGATGCGGCGCGCCGGCAGCGCCAGCCCCGACGCGACCAGCGCCGCACGCACCCGCTCGCGCGCCTCGGACACCGCCTTGTCGGGCAGACCCACCACGTTGAAGGCAGGCAGACCCGGGGCGACCTGCACCTGGACATCGACGGCGCGCGCCTCGATGCCCTCGAACGCCACTGTCGCGACCCGCTGGACCATGGGTGCCCCTGCTCGGTGGAAAGGTAGCGGAAGGCTCGCACGGCATCAAGAACAATTAGAGAACAAACCGGGTGGGTCGTGCGTGGCCAGCACCCTGATAGTCGGTGGCGCAGCGCACGTTGGCGGCGCGCTTGCAGGTGAGCCCGCTTCGCTGGCGCGCCCGCAGCGGCACGGGTTCATGGCGGGCACCAGCATGAAGCGCGTGAGATAGGTCACGCGACGGTTCGTCCGCGCGATCGCGACCTCGCCGATCTCGAGCGGCCGGCGCAGCGCGTCGGCGACGGAATCAAAGATAAGTGCCTTGGATCAGCGCTGACTAGCCCAGACTTGCCTTTGCGGCCGCCGTCGCGGCCGGCCATTTGGCGGGTGCAATCTCCTGGAACGTCTCACCTGGGGCGATAGCCGAGAGCACCACATCGGGCTCCAGCGTCGCCAGCAGGTCCAGGCTCGCTCTATGCGACGACTGCTTCGCATCGTCTTCGAACGTGACCGAAGTCCAGCTCCCGCGCGCCGGCCAGATCGTATCGCCCGTGAAGAGATAGTTTTTGCCGTGCGGCGAACGGTATTGGTAGCAGGCGCTACCGACCGTATGCCCCGGCGTCGGAATCGCCTCGATATCGCCGAGGAGCATTTGACGGTCCCAGAATGTCAGGTCCGGTGCCACTCCGCTCTCCTTCTCGATCGGTGGCGCGTCGCGGGCGTGACTGAGGATCGTCGCGGCGAAGCGTTCCTTGATCGTACGAATTGAGCGCGACGCCTCGTGCCAATGGCAGAGAAGAATGTGACCAACACCGCCAAGCTCTTCCATGCGGTCGTGATCGGCCCGATCGTCGACCTTGCCGATCGCCTCGCGACCGGTGCTGTAGAACAGGACGTTGCCCGGTTGCCTCACCAGCAGATAGGCATGGCAGACCGAGCTGGGAAAGCCCGGAAGCGGATGCTCCGGTGTTGTCTGCCACAAGTCGGGATAGATCTGTCGCACATCCTTCCCCCTTGTCGCTTCGAGTCTCGGTCTAAGTACAAAGGTAGCGACGCACCCTCTACCTTACCTCCGGTGGCGCGGCGCCGCAGGCTGCTTAAGACGGTGCCTCGCAAGCGAGTTGGCCCTGATACGCAGCCAACGACTTTCGTCCGTTGCACAACTCGCAATCAATCCTTGGCACGCACACGCCATTCATGCCGCTCGCGCACGGGCCGCTTACATGACGTCGTAGCCCTGGATCTTGATCGTCAGCCGGGCGCGCACGAGGTCGCCCCTCGCGCTCAGATCGTGAGCGCGCCCTCTTGTGTACATCACCGGGTCGGCACCATAGGCCAGGCACAAGAGATTATAGAAGCGCGCTCAGTCGTTGACCGCGGGAAGACCGAGGTGTTGCCGCGCCAGCTTGCGGTCCGTCCACCAGAACCACAATCGCGCCCACGGCGGCACGGCGTGGAATCCGAACAGGCCCACCTCCGTCATTGTCTGCAGGTTCACGCAGCTTCTCTGGAACGCTTCGTCGATGAAATCCCGCGGATTCAGGTTCTGGTCCGGCACGATGGTTCCCGCCGCATCCTTCTTCACCTCCCCGAGCTTGATGCACATGCGGTACTCGTAGCCCAGCAAGAGGTTGCGGCCGCTCGGCAGCGTCCACGCCCCCCTGTTCCCGTCCCACGCGGCCTGGGCTTCGGCGATCGCGACATTCATGTCGCTGTTCTTCGGCAGCGACGGGTAGATCGGGAAGAAGGCGGCCCAGCCCGTGGCGATCATGTCGAGGTTGAGTGTTCGCCGCCCGGGGTCGTTCGGCGGCGGCAGCGGATCGGACTGCGACCCGGTGAACCAGGGAGCGATATACGCGAGCATCCGGCCGTGGGAGTCGATGATCTCGCCGGTCGGAATTGTCGCTACGCTTCGTGTGGTGCCATTGGGGCGGGTGAGGCGGGTCGCAAGAAGCTGGCCGAACGCCTCGCTCGCGCGCTCCCCGGCCTCGATGTGCCGTTGCGCTGCAATGTTGGTGAGCCTCGCGACAAGATAGTCGCGAAGTGCCTGCGGCAGCTGGTTGTAAAACCCGCCCTGGAGGCGCTGGCGGCACTTGTCGAGCTTCGGCTGGCTGACCTCCGGCTTGCCGGCGTATCCAGACTTCTCCGGGGTGTCGCACGAGACCATCCGGATCGGCTGTTCGATGACGGTCGTGTCCCCGTCCGAGGACCTGACCAGCCGCCTTGGTTGGGCGGAACGGATCTCGCGCGGAAAGTTGAAGTTGACTATGACGGCCATGTCGGCGTCCCTCCCGGATCCCTATTTCATCAGGTCCTTCTGCTCCAGATTGAGCAACGCCATGCTTTTGAAGAGAACATCGTAGGCATCCGGAAAAATCGTCTCGAATCCCTGCTTCGTCCCCCAGAAGCTGTCAACGGCAGCGTTTCCCTCGCTGTCCGGCTTGTTGGGCGCGGCAACTTTCACCAGCGCTTCGAAAATACGTTCACGTGCGGCGTCCGGAGCGTTCATCACGACCGGATCGCTGGGGATCTCCTCCGACCACTCGATGGTCTTGAGCACCTTGGTGGCGTCCTTGAATTCCTTCACAGCAGCGAGATCCACGATGACGCCATCGTGTCCCGCCCCCACTTCCAGTTCGCCCTTGTATACCGCGAGCACCGCTTCTCTGTGCCCGCCGGTGAACTCGACTCGCTTGAAGGCACTGAGCGGGTGGATTCCCTTCGTGTGCAGGAGCGCCGCGGGCACCAAGAAATTGCTCGTCGAATGCGAACTGCCGAATCCCAGCAACCGGCCGCGTATCTGCTCCAGCGTCTTGATGCCCGTTCTCTCGTGGGTATACAGCTGCGCTTTGTATTTCGGGACGGCCTTGGCTTCGTTTGGCGGCTTGCCTATCTCCGGGCGTAACACGACCGCGATCGCTTTCACCTGCTCATCGACCTGTCCGGTCTTGTTCTTGCGGGCGAGGACGTACCCAAGGGGATTCATCAGCGCGATCTTGCCGACCACGCCGACGGGTGGGGTCTTCATGTCTTCCATTTGCTTGGGGACATCGAAGACGACCGGCGCGTCGATCTCGAGGTCGTTTCCCGGCATCGAGCGCAAGGCATCGTTGAGCAACTGGACGAACCTGGCGATTGCCTGCTTCAGCGGCTCGCCGGAAAGTCTCTGGGAAATCCACGGGTAGTACGAAAAGCTCAGTTTTCTGGCCACGCTGCCCTCCCTTCAGTGTGCAGCT
>CAVUAI010000054.1:0-26838 GCA_963739385.1 uncultured Alphaproteobacteria bacterium | reverse complement strand
CGCTCTAACCAACTGAGCTACGCCCCCGCGGGCGCGGTGCGCAGTTAAATAGCCCCCGGGCACAAGTCAAGCAACTGGGCCACCCTTCGAAAAGCCAATATTCATGGCCAAATCAGAGGCTTCCACGGCCCCGCATACCCCGCAAGAGCCCGTCATTGGCCGCTTTCCGAAGCTCGGCATTGAAAAAACCCACATTTTTCGCCAATAAGTCATGGTCAGACCCTATCCGAATCGTTTAATGCGACAGCGTGACGAGTGGCTTTGAAGCCACTTCAGCAACGAGGAGGGCCAGCCATGGCAAAGAAACCGGGCGCGCAGGCGACCGTGACTCTGAGCATCTCGCCGCAAATCTCTCGGAATCCCATGAGATGTCGAAAAAACAGACCGAGGCGGTGCTCGGCGACCTGGTTGGCTTGGTGACCAAGCACCTGAAGAAGGGCGACCGCATTCGCATCGGCGGGCTCGGCATCCTGGTGGTGCGCAAGCGCGCGGCGCGCATGGGCCGCAATCCCGCGACGGGCGAACCCATCCAGATCAAGGCCAGCAAAAAGGTGGCCTTCCGTCCCGCCAAGGAACTCAAGGAATCGGTGTGACGCACCGACTAAGACGGACCACAGACGACGGAAGGGGCTTGTGAATTCCGTCGTCTGTGTCCCGAGCGGTCGATGGATCTGGCGGCACTGCCTCGAAGCAACCGATGCGCGAAGACTGGTGGGCGGTGACGGACTCGAACCGCCGACATCCTGCGTGTAAAGCAGGCGCTCTACCAACTGAGCTAACCGCCCTGCCCGTAGCTTTATCGCCGTGCCACAGGACGAAGCAAGCGCGTCGTCAGCCCTATTGCGGGCGAAGGCCGAGCGTCTTCACCAGCATCTCCATGGCGGCACCTCCTCGACCATCAGGCTCCGCATCTCGTCGGAGGTGCTGGTGGCGATCAGCGTCCCGTTCTCGGCCAGCCGCTTCTGCAGCTCCGGGTCTTGTGATGCGTTGACGAACTCCGCGCGCAGCTTCTCCACGATTGCAGCGGGCGTCCCTGCCGGCGCCGCCACGCCGAACCAGTTCGCCACCTTCTCCTTGCCGTAGCCGAGCTCCGCCAGGACCGGTACGTCCGGCAGGCCCGACCAGCGCGCATCGGCGTCGAGCGCAAGGGCACGTAGTTTCTTGTCTGCCAGGAAGGCGCGCGAGGTCGACAGAGTCGCAACAGCGAAATCGACCCGCCCGGTCAGGACATCGGCCATCATCGGGGCGCCGCCACGGTAGTGGATCGACTGCAGCGGCGCCTTCGCCGCGAGCGCGACCCTCGCACCGAGGAGATGGGAGGGCGAGCCCAAGCCCGGTGTGCCCATCGAGAGACCGCCGGGCCGCTTACGTCCGAGATCGAACAGTTCGTCGAGCGTCTTCGCCGGACTGTCGGGCGGGACGGTGAACGCCACCACGCTGTTGAACAGCACGGTGATGAACGCGAAGCCCTTCACCGGATCGTACGGCGCCGAGCCCATGGCCGCTACGGTGGCATGCTGCGAACCAGAAAAGACCAGGAGCATGTAGCCGTCAGGAGGCGCGTTCTGCACGGCGGCCGCAGCGAGCGCACCGGCCGCGGCTGGACGGTTCTCGATCGTGATGCGCTGGCCCAGGTTTCTGGAGACCACCTCGGCATAGAGGCGCGCGGTAACGTCGGTGATGCCCCCGGGCGCCAACCCCACCATGATGGTGATCGGCTTGGCCGGGAAGTTCTCGGCCGGCGCCGGCAGAGGGATCAAGGACGCCAATGCAACAGCCCCGACGAAAAGCCGCACGGCGGAGATCATGATCCCTCCCCTGTAGCCGATGTTTGGCACAGCCACGCGCGCAATGACGCGCGCAACGGCCGCCAGCAACTCTGTGCGTAGATTGAAAAAAGTGGCGGCGCCTGGCAAGGCGCCACCACCCTATTTCGACTTCCGCATCGGTATCGGCCGATGCGTCGTTCGCGAGCGCTTGATGCGTCAGGATCAGGCCGCGCTCGACTTCCTGGCGGGAGCTTTGGGTGCGCGGAATCCCCCCGCGATCGAGTCCTGCTGACACATATACGCACCCCGCTTGGTCTTGCCGTAGGTCTTGCTGCTGGCGACGTGATAGATCTTCGACTGCAGATTGACCCACACCACAGCATCGGTTGGGCAACTCGCCTTCGCTTCCGCTTCGCTGGAATACTGCCCTTTGGCAGGTTCCGTCGCCGCCTTGGCCGGGGCCGCCGACGCGAACGGTGACCCGACCAACAATCCCACCAATGCCGCGCATGTAACCGCGATGCCCAGTCTCCTCATCACTCATCCTCCCAAAGATTCGCCGAGCGCATGCGCCGTCATCTGGTGCATGCGTCAGAACGCCAACTGCCGCGTTTGGAGTCCGCAACCGGAATGTGCAGGTCTTACCGGCAGCAGCTATATGTTCTCTTTTTGTTCTACGTTTGTCAAGAGCCGAACGAAGCAGTTCGCTCGTTTCCTGCAGCCAAAATAGAGCGGCGGCACCCCGGGGCGCCGCCGCTATCATAATTGCTTAACTGGACGTCAGTGGGCCGTCAGGGTCGAAGAGTCTCCCTCGACCGCCGGCTCGGTGGCGACCGACGTTTCCGTCGGCTTGGCCTTCTCTTCGTCCCATTCGATCGGCTCGGGCTTGCGCGTGAGAGCACGCGTGAGCACCTCGTCCATGCGCGACACCGGAACGATTTCGAGCCCTTTCTTGATGCTGTCGCTGATCTCGACGGAATCCTTGGCGTTCTCTTCCGGTATCAGGACGGTCTTCATGCCGCCGCGCGACGCCGCAAGCAGCTTCTCCTTCAATCCGCCGATGGGCAGCACGCGGCCCCTTAGCGTGATCTCGCCGGTCATGGCCACGTCCCGGCGCACCGGAATGCCGCTCATGACGGAGACGATCGCCGTCACCATGGCGACGCCGGCCGACGGGCCGTCCTTCGGGGTGGCCCCCTCCGGCACGTGCACGTGGATGTCCTTCTTGTCGAACCTCGGCGGCTCGATGCCGAAGGCGATCGAGCGCATGCGGACATAGGAGGCCGCCGCCGAGATCAACTCCTTCATCACGTCGCGCAGGTTGCCGGTGACCGTCATCTTGCCCTTTCCGGGCATCATGGCAGCCTCGATGGTGAGCAGTTCGCCGCCCACGTCGGTCCACGCCAAGCCGGTAACGACACCGACCTGATCTTCGTCCTCGACTTCGCCGTAACGGAACTTGGGCACACCGAGATAGTCCGAGACGGTTTTCGCCTCGACCGTGACCGACTTCTTCCGCGTGAGCGTCAGCTCTTTCACCGCCTTGCGGATCAGGGTCGAGAGCTCGCGCTCGAGATTGCGCACCCCCGCCTCCCGCGTGTAGCGGCGGATCAGCAGCAGGAGCGCTTCATCGTCGATCGCCCATTCCTTGGCGTCCAGGCCGTGCTTGGCGATCGCGTGCGGGATCAGGTGCTTGCGCGCGATCTCGACCTTCTCGTCCTCGGTGTAGCCGGCGATACGGATGATCTCCATGCGGTCCATCAGGGGCGGCGGGATATTCAACGTGTTCGCCGTCGTGATGAACATCACGTTGGAGAGATCGTAGTCGACCTCGAGGTAGTGGTCGTTGAACGTGTGATTCTGCTCGGGGTCGAGCACCTCAAGCAGGGCCGACGATGGGTCGCCGCGGAAATCGGCACCCATCTTGTCGACCTCATCGAGCAGGAACAGGGGATTCGACGACTTCGCCTTGCGCATCGACTGAATGATCTTGCCCGGCATCGAGCCGATATAGGTGCGCCGGTGGCCGCGGATTTCGGCCTCGTCACGCACGCCGCCAAGCGACACGCGCACGAAGTCGCGGCCCGTGGCCCGGGCGATCGACTTGCCGAGCGAAGTCTTGCCCACGCCGGGCGGGCCGACGAGACAGAGGATCGGACCGGTGAGCTTGTTGGCGCGTTGCTGAACCGCGAGGTACTCGACAATCCGTTCCTTGACCTTCTCGAGGCCGAAGTGATCGGCGTCGAGGATGTCCTGCGCCAGCTTGAGGTCCTTCTTGACCTTGCTCTTCTTGTTCCAGGGGATCGAGAGCAGCCAGTCGAGATAGTTGCGCACCACCGTCGCCTCGGCAGACATCGGCGACATCTGGCGGAGCTTCTTGAGCTCGTGAGTGGCCTTTTCGCGCGCCTCCTTCGAGAGCTTGGTCTTTTTGATCTTCTCCTCGATCTCGGCGAGCTCGTCCTTGCCTTCCTCGTCGCCGAGCTCCTTCTGGATGGCCTTCATCTGCTCGTTGAGGTAGTACTCGCGCTGGGTCTTCTCCATCTGGCGCTTGACGCGCGTGCGGATGCGCTTCTCGACCTGCAGCACCGAGATTTCGCTCTCCATCAGACCGAGCACCTTTTCCAGCCGCTCGGTGACGGACGGCGTCTCCAGGATCACCTGCTTGTCGGGAATCTTCACTGCGAGATGCGAAGCCACGGTGTCCGCCAGTTTGGCATAGTCCTCGATCTGCTGGACCACGCCGACCACCTCGGGCGACACCTTCTTGTTGAGCTTCACGTAGTTCTCAAACTCGTTGATGACCGAGCGCGCGAGCGCCTCTGCCTCGACCTGCTCGCCGCTCGAATCCGCGAGCACGACGGCATCGGCCTCGTAGTATTCGGCACGGTCGGTATAGCGCTCGACCTTGGCGCGCGCCGCGCCCTCGACCAGCACCTTGACGGTGCCGTCGGGCAGCTTGAGCAATTGCAACACGCTGGCCAGGGTTCCGACCTCGTAGATCGCCGCCGTCGCCGGATCGTCATCGGACGCGTTCTTCTGCGTGGCGAGCAGGATGAAGGTGTCCGAGCGCATCACCTCTTCCAGTGCCTTGATCGACTTCTCCCGCCCGACGAAGAGCGGAACGATCATGTGCGGGAAGACGACGATGTCGCGCAGCGGCAACACGGGATAGGCCCGGGTTTCGCCGGGGATGAGAGGCGGCTTTGGCTTGGCGCTGGTCATGGCCCAAATTCCTTGTTGTTGTGCCCCTCGTCCATGACCCGCAGACGCGGCGCCAGGGTCGAGTGCAGAGGCGGGCCGGGAAGGGGAAACATGGCGCGCCTGCAAGGCTTGCCATGCGCCGGAGGGTCGGTACGAAACCCTCCCCGGAGATTTCGATGCAGTCCTTCGTACGCGTCTTCGTTCGCACACAATAGGTGGCGACGGGTCGGGCGGGTGTCAAGTAAACCCGAAAATTCAAGCAAATAGCGCAGTTGGCACCGTCGCCCACAACGGCCGGCGACGAATCGGCGCAGGGATCACCCCCTGCGGTTGCAGTGCACCTAAGCGCTCGCGTCGCTCGTCCGGTCGGCCCTGTCGGCATAGATGTAGAGCGGCCGCGCCGTGCCCTCGACCACCTCGCGCGAAATCACGACCTCCTCCACGCCTTCGAGGCTCGGCAAGTCGAACATGGTGTCGAGCAGGATGCCCTCCATGATCGAGCGCAGTCCGCGCGCGCCGGTCTTGCGGTCGATGGCCTTGCGGGCGATCGCGCCGAGGGCTTCTTCCGCCAGGGTCAGGTCGATCGATTCCATCTCGAACAGCCGCTGGTACTGTTTCACCAGAGCATTCTTGGGCTGGGTGAGGATGAGCTTGAGCGATGGCTCGTCGAGGTCCTCCAGCGTGGCAACGACCGGCAACCGGCCGACGAACTCGGGGATCAGGCCGTATTTCAGGAGATCCTCGGGCTCCACCTCGCGGAAAATCTCGCCGGCCTTGCGATCCTCCGGCGCCAGCACCTTGGCGCTGAAGCCGATCGAGGTCGATCGCCCGCGGGCGGAAATGATTTTCTCGAGCCCGGCAAAAGCGCCTCCGCACACGAACAGGATGTTGGTGGTGTCGACCTGCAGGAACTCCTGCTGCGGATGCTTACGCCCGCCCTGCGGGGGCACCGATGCGATCGTTCCCTCCATGATCTTGAGCAGCGCCTGCTGCACGCCCTCGCCCGAGACGTCTCGCGTGATCGAGGGGTTGTCGGACTTGCGGCTGATCTTGTCGATCTCGTCGATGTAGACGATGCCACGCTGTGCGCGCTCGACATTGTAGTCGGCCGACTGCAGCAGCTTGAGGATGATGTTCTCGACGTCCTCGCCGACATAGCCGGCTTCCGTAAGGGTCGTCGCATCCGCCATCGTGAACGGCACATCGAGGATGCGCGCGAGCGTCTGCGCGAGCAGGGTCTTGCCGGATCCGGTCGGACCAATCAGCAGGATGTTCGACTTCGCCAGCTCGACGTCGTTGTGCTTGGTCTGGTGGTTGAGCCGCTTGTAGTGATTGTGGACCGCGACCGAGAGCACTTTCTTGGCGTGATCCTGTCCGATCACGTAGTCGTCGAGGACCTTGCGAATCTCTTTCGGAGTGGGAATGCCGTCGCGCGATTTGACCAGCGAGGACTTGTTCTCCTCGCGGATGATATCCATGCACAGTTCGACGCATTCGTCGCAGATGAAGACGGTCGGGCCGGCGATGAGCTTGCGCACCTCGTGCTGGCTTTTGCCGCAGAACGAACAGTAGAGCGTGTTCTTGGAGTCGCTACTGCCGACCTTGCTCATTCCATCTCTCCGTCGGCCAGCTGCCGTCCGGGCAAACCGGCCGCATCACAGCAAAGCATAACAGGGGGTGTTTTAAGAGTCCGTAGCACCAAAGTCACATATCTCCGTACTTTTCGGCTCTCCGTACTTTTCGGCGCATCCCCGCCAAATCACCCCTAGCGAACCACGGTAGTGCGGGGATAATCAAGATTTTGTTAATGATGAAATTTCAAGCCCGTGGCGACTTTTTGACCGGTTCCAAGCTGCGCCGGAGAGGCGTCCGTCGCCCCAGCGGACGGCGGTCAGGGCTTGGACGTGTCCTCCGGCCGCCTGTCGATAACCTTGTCTACGACCCCCCACTCCACCGCCATTTCCCCGGTCAGGAAGTAGTCGCGCTCGAGCGCGTCCTCGATCTTCTTGAGCGGCTGCCCGGTATGCTTCACGTAGATCTCGTTGAGCCGCTTCTTCAGGTTCAGGATTTCCTGGGCGTGCAGCATGATATCGGTCGCCTGGCCCTGGAACCCGCCGGAGGGCTGGTGGAGCATGATGCGGGAATTGGGCAGCGCAAAGCGCATGTCCTTGTGCCCGGCCGCGAGCAGCAGCGAGCCCATCGAGGCGGCCTGGCCAACGCACAAGGTCGAGACCGCGGGACGCACGAATTGCATGGTGTCGTAGATCGCGAGCCCGGACGTGACCACGCCGCCGGGCGAGTTGATGTACATCGCGATCTCTTTTTTCGGATTGTCGGCTTCCAGGAATAGAAGCTGGGCGACCACGAGAGTCGCCATCACATCCTCGACCGGGCCGCTGATGAAGATGATGCGCTCCTTGAGGAGCCGCGAGAAGATGTCATAGGCACGCTCACCCCGATTGGTCTGTTCGACCACCATCGGGACGAGGGTGTTCATGTAGGTCTGGTAGGGATCACGCATTGTCCAACCTATCTCGGTCGACGGGTGGCGACGGCGGAAAACCGCCATGCTGCTCCAAAACCGCGACGCATGTCTTGATGCACTCGTCACAGATATACACGGACGGGCCGGCCACAAGCCGTCCGACTTCATCGCTGCTTCGTCCGCAGAACGAGCACCGGAGCCTCGCCCGCGACCGCAGCAATCGCGCCATGCCGATAAGCTTCATGGGCCGTCCCACGCTTCTATTCCACGATTCGCGCCGGCAAGACAGCCTTGCCCTACTCCGCGGATGCGGTCTGCAAGCTCGGGCCGCGGCCAAGGCCAGACGTCGGATCTCAACTTGCGGGACGCTGTTCGTCTTCGTCGTCCTTCAGGAGATCTTCGCGCGAAACCTGCTTCTCCGTCACCGCTGCGAGCTCGACCAGAAAATCAACGACCTTCTCTTCGAAAATCGGGGCCCGGATGCCCGCCACCGCCGCGGGATTCTTCTGATAATACTCCCAGACTTCCTGTTCGCGCCCAGGCACCTGTCGCGCCCGCTCGACGATCGCGCGCCTGATCTCTTCCTCGGTCACAGTGATCTTGTTTCTCTCACCAATCTCCGCAAGCACGAGACCCAGCCGCACCCGTCGTTCGGCGATACCGCGGTATTCCTCCCGCGCCTTTTCTTCGGTCGTGCCTTCGTCGGCGAAGGTACGGCCCTGCGCCTTGAGATCGCTCTCGACCGCGTTCCAGACGTTCTTGAACTCGTCCTCGGCGAGGGTCGGGGGGAGCGCGAATTTATGCATCTCATCGAGCTTATCAAGGAGCTGACGTTTGAGACGCTGACGGCTCAGCGCTGCATGCTCCTGCTGGATGCGTCCCCTGACCGCTTCCTTGAGCTTGTCCAGCGACTCGAGCCCGAGCGATTTCGCAAAGGCGTCGTCCAACGTGACCGTACCCGGCGCCTCGATCGATTTGGCGGTTACGTCGAACTCGGCGTCCTTCCCTGCCAGCTGGGCATTCATATAGTTGGCGGGGAACGTGACCTTCACCTTGCGCTTCTCGCCGGCGGTGATGCCGATCAGCTGATCCTCAAAACCGGGAATGAAGGTGCCCGAGCCCACGTTGACGCCGACATCGCCGCCGGTGCCCCCTTCGAACGGCACGCCGTCGAGCGAACCGGTGAAGTCAATGACGACGCGGTCGCCGCTTTCGACTTTTGCACCCTCTCCCTTGTCCGCGAACGGGCGGTTCTGCTCGGCGATCTTGCCCAACGCTTCGTCGACCTGCGCGTCGCCCACATCGGCGACCTCGCGCTCCAGCTTGAGGCCCTTGAAATCGCCAAGCTCGATCTTTGGCAGTATCTCCAGCGCGACGGTGTAGGCGAGATCGGATTCGCCGCCGATGACCTTCGCGACCTCGGTTTCCTCGTTCGGGATCGTGACCTTGGGCTCCATGGCCAGCTTGAGGCCGCGGTCGCTCACGATCTTGGCGTTGAGCTCGCGGATAATGGTCTCGATGGTCTCGGCCATCACGGCCTTGCCATAGATCTTCTTCAGGTGCGCGACCGGCACCTTCCCCGGGCGGAAACCGCGCAACTGGACGCGGTCCTTGAGCTCGCCCAGCCGTTCGGTCACCCGCGCCTCGAGATCGGCGGCCGGAACCTGGACCTGAAATTCGCGCTTGAGACCGTCGGAAAGAGTTTCTGTGATTTCCATCGTAGCAATCTACATGTTCTGGCCGCGCGCGCCGCGACCGTGGATTGATCCGTCGAGGGTGCCTTCGTTGTGGCGTGGTGCGGGCGGAGGGACTCGAACCCCCACGACTTTCATCACGGGAACCTAAATCCCGCGCGTCTACCAGTTCCGCCACGCCCGCAACGAGCACCGTCGGCGCCGAAACCGGTCTCGGGGGCCACCCGATACCGGCGCTTGTGGATACGCAGTTCGGCGATCGCCGACCTGCGCTGCGGCCGGGCGGCGCGGCTTATATCACGGTCAAAGCACGGCGCGCACGACAAAAATGGGCACCCGCGACATCCTCAACCTCGGTCGAAGGCGACCACGGTGACGTGAAGCCACGCGCCGATACCTGCGCCGGCATGATATAGCTCGATGGCGACCGCCCACCAGCGCTGACCAGCCTTTTATTGAAGGACGGCACATGAGAATCAACATACATCGCTTTCTGCTCGCCCCGGCCCTGTTGCTCGCCGGCCTCGGCGGCACCTCGGGTGAGACCTGGGCGCAGGCGGCGCAGTCGTGGCCGGCAAAGCCGATCCGCCTGGTCGTGCCGCTCACCCCCGGCAGCGCGACCGACGTCATGGGCCGCGTGGTGATGGATCAGGTCTCTGCCCAGGTCGGGCAACCTATCATCGTTGAAAACCGCCCCGGGGCGGGCAACACGATCGGCATGGGCGCGGTCGCAAAGTCCGATCCCGACGGCTACACCCTGCTCGCCAATTCCTCGACCCACACCGTGACGCCTGCGACCCGCACAAATTTGGGATTTGAGATGACGGACCTCGCGGCTATCGCCCCGCTCGGCAACATGCCGGTGGTGATGGTGGTCAATCCGTCAAAAGGCTACAAGAAACTCAGTGACTTCGTGGCCGCCGCGAAGGCGAAGCCCGGCTCGGTGAACTATGCCTCTGCTGGCGCCGGAAATTCATCGCATCTCAATGGCGAGCGATTCCGCCTGGCCGCTGGCTTCGAGGCCGTGCATTTGCCGTTCAAGGGCGCACCCGAGGCGCTCACCGAAGTAATTGCAGGGCGCGCCGATTTCTATTTCGCGCCGCTGGTGAATGCGCTGCCGCTGCTCAAGGACGGCCAGCTGCAGGCGCTGGCCGTGAGCGGCTCGTCGCGCGCCTCCGCATTGCCCGACGTGCCCACCACCGTCGAAGCCGGCTATCCAAACTCGGAATACAATTTCTGGGCCGGTGTGTTCGCGCCGGCCAAGACGCCTGCAGATATCCGCGCCAAACTGTACGCCGAGATCGTGAAGGCCCTGCACGAGCCGGCCATCCGCGGCAAGCTCGCCAGCCTCGGCGCCGATCCGATGCCGCTCACCTCGCAGCAGTTCGAGGCGTTGGTACGCAACGAGATCGAGACTAACACGCAACTGGTGAAGGCCGCCGGCATCAAGGTGAATTGATCCGAAGCCCATGACGCCCAGCGGCCTGCCGCTCTCGCGCCGGGGTATCCTCATCGGCGCGGCGGCTGCAGCCACGCATTTAGGCCTGCCGCCGCGCGCTGAAGCGCAGCCTGTCTCCGATGGTTTCGTGGAGCTGCGCGCGCGGCCTGTTCGCACCCTCCACGGTGCGCGAGTAGCGGCTTCGACCATGGGCTATGAGGGCACCGTGCCCGGGCCAACCATGCGCATCAAGCGCGGCGCAGACCTGCGCGTGCGCCTTTTCAACGATCTCGCGGAGCCGACCAGCGTGCATTGGCACGGCGTCCGAGTGCCCAATCCCATGGACGGGGTGCCGCCGCTGACCCAGCCCCCGGTGGTGCCCGGCACAAGCTTCGACTACCGCTTCCGCCCGCCTGATGCCGGCACGTTCTGGTACCACGCTCCTGGTGCTGCCCAGCTCGATCAAGGCTTGCACGGCGCGCTGATCGTCGAAGAGGCCGAACCAGTGCAGGTCGATCGCGACGTCGCGCTCGTGTTGGCAACGCCCGGTCCGGAAGGCGGCTCCCTTCCCCCCGCGCTCGTCAATGGATCCGCCCTTCCCGCTATCGCAGCCAGGAGCGGCGACCGGTTGCGATTGCGGCTGATCAATGCAACCGCCGCCCGCGGACTCGTGCTCCGCGTGGAAGGCCATGCCCCCTGGGTCATGGCGATCGACGGACAACCGTCAGAACCCTTTCTCGCGCGCGACGGCCGCGTCGGGCTCGGACCGGGCAGTCGCGTCGACCTCTTCGTGGACACAATGCAGGATCCCGGATCGGTGGCGCAGCTTGTGGCGGGCGATCGCTCCGAGCCGATTGCACGGCTGATCTATGACAGCGGGGAACGTACTCGCGCCGCGCGGCGCTCGGATCCGCTGGCGCTACCGCCCAACCCGCTGCCGGCAAGGATCGACCTCAAGAGCTCGCTCAAGGTCGAGATGGCGCTTGCAGGTGCGAAGTCGTTTGAGCCCTCGACGCCGCCGCTCTTCGTCGTCAAGCGCGGACGCGCTGTGACACTGGCGGTACGTAATACCAGTGGGCGGTCGCACGTTATCCATGTGCACGGCCACTCTTTCCGCCTGCTCGACCGGCTTGACGACGGCTGGAAGCCGTATTGGATGGACAGCCTTGTTGTCGGCGACCAGGTCGAGCGCATCGCCTTCGTCGCGGACAATCCGGGCAAGTGGCTCATCGAATCCCGCCCGCTCGAGCAGGCGAGCAACGACGCGGGGGCGTGGTTCCTGGTGAGCTAGGCTGTCCGATGCCGCAGAACGATCGGAGAGGAGAACCGCATGACGTGCCCGCACCGCGTGATTGTAGGTCTACGGGACCGTTCGAGAGCCGCGACGTTCCTGCTGCTTGCCGTGCTGCTGTCCGCGATTGTGCCGGCCGCCGCGCAGCAGGCCGCCTCGCCTGCGCGCGAGGTCACATTTCGGCAGGTCGCGCCCGACCTTTATTTCCTGTTCGACTTTAACTCGTCGAACGCAGTAGTTCTCACGACCGACGATGGCGTTCTTGTCATCGACACGCGCCAGCATCCGCGCGACGGCCAAGATCTGCTCGAGCGCATTCGCAAGGTGACCGACAAGCCCATCAAGTGGGTGATCAACAGTCATTTCCACGGCGACCACCACTTCGGCAACGCACCCTTCAGAGCCGCCGGCGCGACCTTCGTTGCGCAAACGGAGACGGCGCGCCTCATGGAGAAGGTTCAGCCCAAAGAGATGGCACGGCGCGGCAATTTCTTCAAAAGCCGCGGCTTCGATCCGGGCGAGGTCAAGCTCATCCTGCCGGACGTCACTTTCGACAACGAGATGACCATCCGCCTCGCGGGGCGCGAAGTCCGCCTCGTCTACCTCGGTCCCGGCCAGCAAGCTGGCGATACCTTCGTGTTCTTCCCACACGCACGCGCCGTGTTCACGACGGGCATGTTCGGACCGCGCAGCATGCCGAACATGGCTTTCACGCCCTCGGTCGAGCACTGGATCAAGCTCCTCGACCAACTGGCGGCCATGGATGTGGACAAGATCCTGCCCGCGCATGGCGACGTATCGAGCAGCAAGGACGTCAGGGAATTGGCGGCGATGCTGGCGGATGAATACGTGACCGTAAAGGATGCGATCGCCAAGGGTACGAGCCTCGATGATGCGCTCGGGACGCTCACGTTGCCGCAGTACAAGGACTGGCGGAACTATGGCCGGCTCGAAGGAGAGATCAGGGCGCTCTACGAATTGATCGGCACCGGGAAACGCAGCTACTTCGACTGAGCGCGCCAGTTCAGTTCCGAGCAGCGAGGATGGCGAACAGGCGGCGATAGATGGCGGGGATGACGTCGGGGAGGTCTTCCGCGATCAGACCTGGACCTGCCTCGCTGCCTGCCTCACCGTGCAGCCAGACCGCGGCTGCGGCGCCTTCGAACGCCGCCATGCCTTGGGCGAGGCACGCCGCGACGAGGCCGGCGAGCACGTCACCCGATCCAGCGGTGGCAAGCCAGGGCGGCGCATTGTCCGCGATGGTTGCCCGTCCGTCAGGAGCGGCCACCACGGTGTCCGCCCCCTTGAGCACGACAATTGCCCCGGCCTCGGCCGCAGCTGCCCTCGCTTTCTCGAGTTTTGATCGAGATTGCTTTTCTATTCCACTGAACAAACGAGAGAATTCGCCTTCATGGGGGGTCAGGACCGTGGCCTGCGAACGCCCCCTCATCATCGCGAACAGCTGCTCCGGCGTGTCGGCAAAGCTCGTGAGCGCGTCGGCATCGAGCACGACCGCGCGCCGACCCGCCAGCGCGGCCAAGACCATGTCTCGCATCGGCCGGCCCACCCCACCGCCCGGGCCCAGAACCACGGCGTTGCGGCGAGGATCGCTCAGGAAATCGGCAAACTCATCGACCCCATCGACCGGCCGCACCATGACGGCGAGGTTGCTTGCCGCGCTGACGGCGAGGGCCTCGCGCGGACTCGCGATGGTAACGAGCCCCGCGCCTCCCCGCAGTGCGCCGCGCGCGGCGAGCCTGGCGGCGCCTGTCGACGCCATCCCGCCCGACACCACGACCGCGTGACCGCGGGCGTATTTGTGTCCGTCCGCACGTGGAATGGGAAAGTCTCGAGCCCAAACATCCGGAGTGTTGATCCATGTCCGCGGGGGGACCGCAGCGAGCACGCGCGCCGGAATCCCGATATCGGCGGTGTGGATCGCTCCGCAGTGGAGCCGCCCGGGCAGCAGCAGATGGCCGATCTTGCGACGGAAAAACGTCACCGTTTCCCTGGCCTTGACCGCGAGCCCCACCACCGCGCCGGTCGTGCCGTCGATCCCGCTCGGCAGATCGACCGCGTAGACGCAAGCCGCTTCGTTCATCGCTTCGATCATCGCGCGCGACGTGCCTTCCGCTGGCCGGGCAAGACCCGCCCCGAACAGGGCATCGACCACGGCATCGGCGGGCTGCATCGCGTCAGGAGTGGCCGGCGCGGACGGTCCCCGCCAGCGTTGCGCCGCCAATGCCGCATCGCCCTTGAGCCGGCTGCGGTCCCCAACCAGGAGTACGCGCACCCGATATCTCCATTCGGCCAGGATCCGCGCGGCAACGAAGCCGTCGCCGCCATTGTTGCCGGGTCCGGCCACCACCGCGACCCGGGCACCCGGAGCGTGTCGCGTGGCAACGTGCTCGGCGACCGCCCGACCTGCATTTTCCATCAAATCAATTCCGGCGATTCCGCCGGCAATTGCGAGCCGGTCGGCCTCCCCCATTTCGGCGGTGGTGAGCAATTCGATCATGGCGGACCGAGAGTAACGGCATCGTGGAATTGGCGCGATGCCGCCGCCAATTCTTTCGCCCGCAGCAGGGGATATGCGATAACGATCACGAAATAGGCAAATTGCTCAATTTCTAATCCAAGGCTCGCGCTCAGGGATGGCTGCAGACCCATGGACGCCCGTCAAATAGCTGATCGGGTGACGGTTTTAACCTCTGGTGGGGCTTGGCACGGACCCTGCTAACCGGTAGCGCGCCAAGTCGGCGTCCGCCCGAACAGGCCAAGGGAAGGAAACGCGATGAAGAAAATCGAGGCGGTCATCAAGCCCTTCAAACTGGACGAGGTTAAGGAGGCCCTGCAAGAGGTCGGACTGCAGGGCATCACCGTCACCGAGGCGAAGGGATTCGGCCGGCAGAAAGGACACACTGAACTCTATCGTGGCGCCGAATACGTCGTGGATTTCCTGCCCAAGGTGAAGATCGAGATTGTGCTCGGCGACGACATGGTCGAGAAAGCCATCGAGGCGATCCGTCGTGCCGCTCAGACCGGGCGCATAGGTGACGGCAAGATCTTCGTCTCCAATATCGAAGAAGCCATTCGGATCAGAACGGGGGAATCCGGACTGGACGCCATCTGAGCCGCGGATTCCCGTACGTCGGCCTCCCCTCCAGCCCCAAGGCCCAGCCTATACGAAAGGTATGCTTTCCATGACCACCGCCAAAGAAGTCATGAAAATGATCAAGGACAACGACGTGAAATACGCCGACTTCCGGTTCACGGACCCGCGCGGGAAGTGGCAGCACGTCACCTTCGACATCAGCCTCATCGAAGAGGACACCTTCGCCGAAGGGCAGATGTTCGACGGCTCCTCGATCGCCGGCTGGAAGGCGATCCACGAGTTCGACATGTGCCTGATGCCGGACCCGGGCTCGGCCACCATCGATCCGTTCTTCGCCGAAACCACGCTGTCGCTGATCTGCGACGTGCTCGAGCCGACCACCGGCGAACCTTACAACCGCGATCCGCGAGGCATCGCCAAGAAGGCCGAAGGCTATGCCAAGGCCTCGGGGGTTGGCGACACCATCTATTTCGGTCCGGAAGCCGAGTTCTTCATCTTCGACGACGTCAGGTATTCGGTCACGCCGTACAACACCGGCTTCAGGCTCGACTCGGTCGAGTTTCCGACCAATTCCGATACCGAATACGAGGGCGGCAATCTCGGCCACCACATTGGCTACAAGAAGGGCTATTTCCCGGTACCGCCGCAGGACACCGTGCAGGATATGCGCTCGGAGATGCTCGGCGCCATGGCGCGAATGGGCGTGAAGGTCGAGAAGCACCACCACGAAGTGGCATCGGCGCAGCATGAGCTCGGCATGAAGTTCTCGCCGATGGTGATCATGGCCGACCAGCTGCAAATCTACAAATACTGCATCACCCAGGTCGCCCAGATCTACGGTAAGACCGCGACCTTCATGCCCAAGCCGGTCTACGGCGACAACGGCTCGGGCATGCACTGCCATCAATCGATTTGGAAGGGCGGCAAGCCTGTATTCGCGGGTAACAAATACGCGGATCTGTCCGAAACCTGCCTGTCTTACATCGCCGGCATCATCAAGCACGCCAGGGCCATCAACGCCTTCACCAATCCGACGACGAATTCGTACAAGCGGTTGGTGCCGGGCTTTGAGGCGCCCGTGCTGCTGGCCTATTCGGCGCGCAACCGCTCGGCCTCCTGCCGCATTCCGTACACGACCAATCCGAAGGCCAAGCGCGTCGAAGTACGCTTCCCCGACCCGCTCGCGAATCCGTATCTCGGCTTTGCCGCGATGCTGATGGCCGGCATGGATGGCGTCAAGAACAAGCTCGATCCGGGGCCCGCGATCGACAAGGACCTCTACGACCTGCCGCCGGCGGAGCTCAAGCAGATCCCGACCGTGTGCGGCTCGCTGCGCCAGGCGCTGGAAGAACTCAGCAAGGACCGGGCTTTCCTCAAGGCCGGCGGCGTGTTCGACGACGACTTCATCGACAGCTACATCGATCTGAAGATGACCGAGGTGATCCGCTTCGAGCACACGCCGCATCCGGTCGAGTTCGAAATGTACTATTCGGCGTAAGCGTCCTCCCAGCATCGCATCCGCGATGCGATCTCACGGGGCGCCTGCGGGCGCCCCTCGTTTTTTCGCCCCCCGCAGACGATCCTGACCAAACAGACGAGTGTCACTGCTGACGAATTCGCCGGCGCGCCGTCACGCACGCGTATGCTCTCGCCCGTGGCGGCGAGCTCCGTGCGATCGGGGACCGACGCGCTAACGCTTGGAGAACTGGAACGAGCGGCGGGCCTTGGCGCGTCCGTATTTCTTGCGTTCCACCACGCGCGAGTTGCGGGTGAGGAAGCCGCCACGCTTGAGTGCGCCCCGCAAATCGGGCTCGAAATTCATCAGCGCCTTCGAAAGCCCGTGCCGTACCGCGCCCGCCTGGCCCGACAGCCCGCCTCCCGAGACCGTGCAGGTGACGTCGTACTGACCGTTCCGGCTGGTGGCCACCAGCGGCTGCTGGATCAGCATGCGCAGCACCGGTCGCGCGAAATAGATCTCGATGTCGCGGGTATTGATGACGATCTTGCCCGCGCCTGGCTTGACCCATACGCGCGCCACCGCGTCCTTGCGCTTGCCGGTGGCATAGGCGCGGCCCTGCTTGTCCAGTTTCTGAATGTATTTCGGAGTCTCGGGCGCCGCCGCCGGCTTGAGGGCGGACAGCTGATCGAGCGACTGCATGGTTTCGGCCACGGTCACGCGCTCCTCGTGTTCTTGCGGTTCATGGCGGCGATGTCGAGGGTCTCGGGATTCTGCGCCGCGTGCGGATGGTCGGGGCCGGCATAGACACGCAGGTTGCCGAGTTGCACACGGCCGAGAGGACCGCGCGGCAGCATGCGCTCGACCGCCTTCTCGACGACCCGCTGCGGGAACTTGCCCTCGAGGATCGAGCGCGCGGTGCGCTCCTTGATGCCCCCGATATAGCCGGTGTGGTAACGATAGACCTTGTTTTCCCGCTTCTTGCCGGTGAGCACAATTTTTTCGGCATTGACGATGATGACGTTATCGCCGTCGTCCACGTGCGGGGTGAAGCTCGGCTTGTGCTTGCCGCGCAGCCGCATCGCCACAATGCTGGCAAGCCGGCCGACCACAAGCCCGGTGGCATCGATCATCACCCATTTCTTCTCGACGTCGGCTGGTTTGGCCGAAAAAGTCTTCATGGCACGACTTCCGTGGGCAGCGAGCTGGACGCGCTCTTACGCTGGGGCTGATACACCAGGGCCCCCTTTGGGGTCAACGCCTCCTACGATATAATACCTCATATAAATCAACTACTTGAATAAATGGTTCTATAATACCTCGAACTAAGTCCCATCACTTTGCGGGATCGAGTAGGTTGCCGTGACATGGGCAACCGGCGGCTCCTCCCCGTCCGACCGGATAGCCACTTCGCCGGTGGCAAGCCGCTTGCCAAGCTTCAGCAACTGCGCTTGCGCAAGTAGATCGCGTTGCGCGGGCTTGCGTAGAAAATTGATGTTGAGATTGATGGTTACGGCCAACGGTACCGGCCCGATTGCCGCCAGCACCGCGACATACATGGTGAAATCTGCGAGCGCCATCATGGTGGGGCCGGAGATCGTGCCTCCCGGACGTATCGAGGCCCCGCGGAAGGCTTGCCGGACTCTGCAGCCGCCGTCCCACACCGACTCGATCGCCAGACCGCTGTCGCGATGAAAGACTTGCGGGAACTCGACGGCCAAAAAGCGCTCAAGCTCTTCGACCGTCATCACGACCGGCATCGCCCACTCCTGTGCGACGCCAGAATAGGACGATTGCGGGTGAATGAAAAAGATTGTCTGCCTCGCGGTGAGCAGAGCATCGCCCCGCCGCACATTTCGGGACACCGGTTCGGTCTATCGTTCCTTGCCGAACTGTTTGCGCAGTTCGTCCTTCGCTCGCATCAGGATGTTCCGGCGGGAGGACGGGAGGTTCTTGCCGGCCCGATTGATGTAGAAGGTGAGCATGGAAAGCGCGGAGCGGAACGGATCGGCCTTGCGACGGCGGCTCTTTTCGGCTGACCTTTTCAACGAAGCCGCAATGCGCCTGGGATCGCGCAACGTGAACACACCCGTGTCCAGGGTCAAAGCGTCGCTGTGCTCGGTAACTCGGCGCGACCATCGCCGTCCTGCGCGGCCATCGGCGGTGGCCGGGCGGGACGCGCGTGACTTTCGGGCGCGGCTTGCCGGCTTGCGCGGACTCCGTCGCCCGGAAGATGCTGTCGTCTTTCGTGCCATCACCCCACCACGCTGGAAATGGACTTTCAACGAAATCCTAACGCGCGGGTTTACCACCCGTTCCGCGGCAAGGCTTGCGCCGAGCCGCCGCTCGGGTTAAGTAGACTGTCGCCAAGGTGTCGGACCGAGGCAAAATGAAATCCCAGTCCTCTGCACGTAGCGCTGCTCTGGCCGCTGGTTCCGAGCCCCCGCTCGTGCGGGAAAATATCGGCAGCATCGCCGTTCTCACGCTCAATCGCGCGCAGGCACGCAACACCCTGTCCGAGGCCGTTTTGGCGGCGCTGCGGGAAGAGCTCGCAAGCCTGGCCAGCGACAAGCGCATCCGCGCCGTGGTGCTCGCCGCCAACGGCCCCGCGTTCTGCGCTGGCCACGACCTCAAGGAGTTGACCGCCCATCGCACGGAGGCCGATGGCGGCCGCAGCTACACCAGGCACATCATGGAGAGCTGCAGCGCCATGATGCTCGCTCTTCTGCGGCTGCCGCAGCCGGTGATTGCCGCCGTCGAGGCGACCGCTACCGCTGCCGGGTGCCAGCTGGTGGCGACCTGCGACCTTGCGGTCGCTTCCACGACTGCCAGGTTCTGCACCCCTGGTGTGCATATCGGCTTGTTCTGCTCGACTCCGATGGTCGCGTTGTCGCGCAATGTGACCCGCAAGCATGCCATGGAAATGTTGCTCACGGGCGATATGGTATCCGCCGAGGAGGCTTGGCGCTTCGGCCTCGTCAACCGCGTAGTCGAGCCGGGCATGGCGCGCGCCGAAGCGTTGAAGCTGGCGCGCAAGATCGCCGCCAAATCGGCGGCGGCGGTGAAATTCGGCAAGGAAGCATTCTACCGTCAGCTCGAAATGGGCGTCACGGATGCCTACGACTACGCAATCGAGGTGATGGTGAGAAACATGATGGCGCACGACGCCGAGGAGGGCATTTCCGCTTTCGTCGAAAAGCGCACGCCGACGTGGGAGGATCGCTGATGGTCGCTCCCGGGAGTACGGTACGGCTTCGCTCGTCGCAACTCGGTGGCGTGAGAAAGTCGCAAGGCACGCACGGCGACCCCGGGCGCGCGTGAGTGCCGCAACACACGCTCCGATCTCTTGCCCAGCAGTGGGACGTGGTGCTCGAGGGTGAGATCCTCGAGACGCCTACGGGCTGCGTCGGCTTCGGGCGCCGCGCCGGCGATTCCGTCGTGCTGAAGCTTCCAAATTCCGATGCCGACGAAGCCCACTCGGCCAAGGCGCTGCTGCATTTCGGCGGCAGCGGAGCGGTTCGCGTCCTCGCTCATGCACACGGCGCCATGCTGCTGGAGCGCGCGACCCCGGGCCGGCCCTTGACCGACCTCGTCACGGCCGGACGGGACGACCAGGCAACCGCCATCATCTGCGATGTCGTTGCCGCCCTGCACCGTGTTGACCTGCCGGCTCATATCGCCGCTCGCTTCCCCCTGATCGAGGACTGGGGACGCGAACTTGAATCCTGCCGAGACGGCGCAGGCGTAATCCCGCCTGATCTGATCGATCGCGCCATCTCATGTTTCCGCGATCTCGCCCGCTCGCAAGGTCCGCGCCGGTTGCTGCACGGCGACCTGCACCACCACAACATCCTCTCCGACGATCGCCGCGGCTGGATCGCGATCGACCCCAAGGGCGTCATCGGCGAGACCGCCTACGAGATCGGAGCGGCGCTGCGCAATCCGACCAGCGATCCAGCCGTCTTCGCCTTGCCTTCGATCATCGAGCGGCGGATCAGCATCGTGTCGGAGCGGCTCGCGCTGGATCCCGACCGCGTCTTGCGATGGGCATTCGCGCAGGGTGTGTTGTCCGCGGTCTGGCGCGTTGCGGACGGGCGCGATCCGAGGCGCGGCCTGGCAACGGCGAGCGCCATTCTCGCCATGCTGTGAGCGCGGCGCGATGCTGGGAGCGTGGCGGCCCGCTCCGCGGCACCGGCAAAGGTGTTACGCTGCCCCTATCTTCCGCCTGATTGCTTCAATGCGACGGCGAAGGCGAGGCATGGTGAAATCGAGGAAGGCCCGCAATTTCGGCGGCGGGTGGCGTCCTCCCGGATAGAGCAGATGGATCGGCAGCTCGTCGCCTTCATAGGCCCTCAGCAACCGAACCAATGAACCGCCGGCAATATCCTCCGCGGCCTGGTAGCTCAGCACACGCGTGACGCCAAAGCCGGCCCTGGTGGCGTCGAGCGCGGCGTCCGCCGTTGTCACTACAAGGCGGGGCTTTATGGCAACGTCCGCATCGCGGGCTCCGACCCGAAACGTCCAATGCTCGATCCCCGAAATACCCGAGAACGCGACGACGGCATGGCCACTGAGCTCCGCAGGCTTATCGGGCGTTCCGTGCCGCGCCAGATACTGCGGGGATGCAACCACCACGGGGTGAACCGCCCCGACCCGGATTGCCACCGCGGAGCTTTCCGCGAGCACGCCAATGCGCGCCGCGATATCGAGCCCCTCCTCGACCAGATCGACCGGCCGGTCCGCCAAGGTGAGCGCCATCGCTACGTCGGGAAATCGAGCGAGAAATTCGGTCACGATCGGGACGACGTGCAGGCGCCCGAACAGGATCGGCGCAGTAAGGCGTAGCTCGCCGCGCGGCGCGGTGCCCTCGCCCGCCGCCGCCTGCTCGATCTCATCGAGGTCGGCCAGCACCCGACGCGCGCCCGACAGAAACCGGTCGCCAGGTTCGGTGATACTGACCGCGCGCGTGGTGCGGTTGAGAAGTCTTACGCCGAGCCGAGCTTCGAGTTCTCCAATCGCTCGCGTGATGGCCGTCGGTGAACGCCGAAGGCGTCGTGCCGCCGCGGCGAAGCTGCGCCGTTCGGCAACCTCGATGAAGGCAGCAATAGCATCGATCCGGTCCATATTGTTCCAAATAGCGCAATAATAAGTTGCGATAAAGAAGGATTATCATGGGTCCAGAAATGACGACATACAGCACAAGCGGGAAGATAAAGGTGAACACACTGGGAGCACGGCGCGGGCCGGGCGCGCGAACGCAACAGATCGTGCCATGACCAACAATAGCGACATTGTCTTGACGCCCGCCGCGCGACAGGCCCAGGCCCGCCGCGGTTCGGCGGGCCTGTACGACAAGCGCGTTGCCGCGGGCTTCCCGGATCGGGTGACCCCCGAGTTGGCCGCGTTCATCGCCGAACTCGATACCGCGTTCCTGGCAACCGTGTCGCCGGCGGGAGCGCCGTATATCCAGCACCGCGGCGGGCCCAGGGGCTTCATCAAGGTGCTGGACGACAAGAATCTCGGCTTTGCTGACTACGCGGGAAATCGCCAATACATCACCGTCAGCAATCTCGCCGATAATGATCGCGCCTACTTGTTCTTGCTCGATTTCGCCGCCCGGCGCCGCATCAAGGTATGGGGTCGCGCGCGCGTGGTCGAGGACGATCCGGCATTGCTCGCCTGCCTCGCGCATCCCGGCTATCGCGCCCGCCCCGAGCGCGCGATCCTGTTCACGGTCGAAGCGTGGGACGTGAATTGCCCGCAGCATATTACTCCACGCTTCACCGAGACCGAGGTGGCGCAAGCGACGCTTGCGCTGCGCGAGCGGATCGCCGCGCTCGAAGCGGAAAACGCGCGGCTGCGTGCGGCGGCCGGCGAACTGCCGGGACAATGACGCTTTCCCAACCGCGCCCGCGCTCTTATGTTGGGAGGCAAACGCGGCAGGCCGGCATGAATCACGACAGCTACGACGACAGCTACATCCGCGGCATCCTCACCACGGTGAAGACGATCGCGATGGTCGGGGTCTCGGCGAACACGAGCCGGCCGAGCTATTTTGCCTTCAAATACCTGCTCGAACGCGGCTACCGCATGATCCCGGTGAACCCGGGACTGGCCGGCAAGGAGCTTCTCGGACAGAAAGCCTACGGCAAGCTCGCCGACGTGCCGGAAAGGATCGAGATGGTCGATGTCTTCCGTGCCTCTCCCTACGCCATGGGGATCGTCGAGGAGGCCCTCGCGCTGAACCCGCGCCCGCAGGTGATCTGGATGCAGCTCGGCATCCGCAACGACGAGGCCGCCCGGCTCGCGGAGGCGAACGGCCTCAAGGTAGTGATGAACCGCTGTCCGAAGATCGAATACGGCCGCCTATCGTCCGAGATTGCCTGGATGGGCGTCAACACCCGGACGCTGACGTCCAAGAGAGCCAAGCTTTTCGGTCGCGGCATTCAGCGCATGGCACTCAACCGGGTTACGCTGGCGGGTGGCGCGACCGACGCGAGCATGCGCGCGCAGACGCAGGGCGACAGCAGCCAATAGCCGAGCACAGGCGCGATAACCCGCATTCGTCTTGAGCGCCCCCATACCCTTGGATAAACCACCATTCGGACCCGCGGACCGCCCGGTCCCGGCACACAAGGACCGGCCATGACCGAACGCATCCCAGGTTTTGCCACGCTCGCGATCCATGCCGGGGCCCAACCCGATCCCACCACCGGCGCGCGCGCCACCCCGATCTATCAGACCACATCCTTCGTGTTCGAGGATGTCGACCACGCAGCCTCGTTGTTCGGCCTGCAGACCTTCGGCAACATCTATACGCGGATCGGCAATCCGACCAACGCGGTGCTGGAGGAGCGCGTCGCCGCGCTCGAAGGCGGCACCGCGGGGCTGGCCGTCGCATCCGGACACGCCGCTCAGGTCCTCGTCATGCACTGCCTGATGCGACCGGGCGACGAATTCGTCGCCGCGAAGAAGCTCTATGGCGGCTCGATCAACCAGTTCAACCATGCGTTCAAGAACTTCGGCTGGAACGTGGTGTGGGCCGAGCCCGACGACATTTCGACCTTCGAGCGCGCCATAAGTCCCAAGACCAAGGCAATCTTCATCGAATTGATCGCCAATCCCGGCGGCGTCATCACCGACATCGAAGCCGTCGCCAAGATCGCGAAGAAAGCCGGCGTCCCGCTGATCGTCGACAATACTCTGGCCACGCCCTACCTGTGCAAGCCGATCGATTACGGCGCCGATATCGTGGTGCATTCGCTCACCAAATTTCTCGGCGGCCACGGCAATTCGATCGGTGGCATGATCGTCGACGGGGGCACCTTCAACTGGTCGCAGGAGAAGCACTATCCGATGCTCTCCGAGCCGCGGCCGGAATATCACGGCATCGTGCTGCACGAGACCTTCGGCAACTTCGCCTTCGCGATCGCGTGCCGTGTGCTGGCCTTGCGCGATATCGGTCCGGCGCTGTCGCCGTTCAATGCGTTCCTCATCCTTACCGGGATCGAAACGCTGCCGCTGCGCATTCAGCGCCACTGCGACAACGCGCTGGCGGTGGCGCAATGGCTCGTCGACCGGCCCCAGGTGGCGTGGGTGAGCTATCCCGGACTGCCGGGCGATCGCTACCACAACCTCGCGAAGAAATACGTGCCCAAGGGCGCCGGCTCCGTCTTCACGTTCGGCCTTAAGGGCGGTTACGACGCCGGGGTCAAGCTCGTTTCGAATGTGAAGCTGTTCTCGCATCTCGCGAATATCGGCGACACGCGCTCACTCATCATCCATCCCGCCTCGACCACGCACCGCCAGCTCACCGACGCGCAAAAAGTCCAGGCCGGCGCCGGGCCCGACGTCGTGCGGCTGTCGATCGGGCTCGAGGACACGGACGACATCATCGCCGACCTCGATCAAGGCCTCGCGGCGGCGTGAGATGGGGGAAGGCCAACGACTCGCATGTAGGGCGGATTAGAGGCCGCGTTCATTTCAATCGCACACGCTCCAGCGCAGCGTAATCCACTTTCATGAAACGATGCAGCGGCTCAACCCGCCTGAGCCGCCCCGAGATCGCGCCATCGCTCGAGCCTTCGTATTCAGACCTTGCGCAGGGTGCGCTCGGCGTAGTCGCGGATGCGCGCGAGCGTCTCCGGCGCGATCCAGATCCGATCCACCTCGCCGTCACTCACGTCACGCTCAAGCCGCTCCAACGCCGGCTGCCGCGTCTGCCGCTTGGTCAATGCGAAGGCCGCCGGCGAAAGCGCGGCCAGCGTCTGCGCGGCGGCAAGGGCATGATCGAGCAGCGCATGCGGATCGACGATGTCGTGCACCATGCCGCGTGCAACAGCCTCCGGCGGGGTATAGGTCGCGCCGCTGAAGAGCGCTTCCTCGAATGCATGCGGCGCTACCGCGCAGCGCATGATCTCGAGCGCAACCGACGGGAAGGCAACACCGACCAGAAGTTCGGTTGCTCCGATACGACCGGCGTCGCGCGCCATGATGCGCTTGTCGGCGGCGCAGGCGAGCACGCAGCCGCCGGCGATGGCGTGGCCGTTGATCGCCGCGATCACCGGCTTGGGATGGGAGAACACCGCGCCGAGCATCGCGCGCAATGCCGGCAGGAATCTGCGGATATAGGGCGCGCCACCATCGAGCAGCCGCTTGAGATCGACGCCGGCGGAAAATATCCGGCCGGTTCCGGTCAAGACCACGGCGCGCGCGGTCGAGACGTCCGTGAAATGCGCGGTTAGCGTTTCGCAGAATTCGAGGCTCATCGCATTGGCCTTGCCGTCGGCCATGTGCAGGATCGCGACGCCCTCTTGGTCGGCAACTTCGATCACGTGGCAGGCTTCCGTTGGCGCATCAGGGCGTGGCCGGCCGCGACCTGAGTTCGTGCGCCGCTCCATCCGCGCGGCATGCACGACAGCAATCGTGAGCACGACCATCGCCATGGCCTGATGCAGCAGCGCCAGGCCGAGCGGTGAACCGTGAAGAAGCGTCGCGATGCCCAGCGCGGCCTGGAGCGTGACCGCCACCGCCAGGGCAAACGCCCCGGTGCGAAGTGCCCCTTCCCCCGCCGTGCGCGCCACGTCAGCGGCATGCAGCACCGCCAGAAGCCACAAGGCATAGGCGATCATGCGGTGATCGAACTGCACGGTCAGCATGTTCTCGAAGAAATTGCGCCACGCCGGCGTCTGCGAGAACAGGCTCGCGCCGGCCGGGATGAGGCTGCCGTCGATCAGCGGCCAGGTGTTGTAGATAAGGCCCGCACGTAAACCGGAGACCAGAGCCCCGAGATAGATCTGCACGAGCACGAGCACGAGCAGCGCTACGGCGCTCGCCCGGATGCGCGGCGGCGCCGCAACCGGCGGGCGCCGTACGAGCCCGGCCGCCGTCCACAGGATGGCGGCGAAGATCGCGCAGGCGAGCGTCAGGTGGAAGGCCAGGCGATACTGCGACACCGTGACCCGGCCGGACAGACCCGAGGCAACCATCCACCAGCCGACCGCGCCGAGCGCGGCCCCCAGGCCGAAGATCGTCCACAGCCGCAATCTGAGCTGTCGCGAAATCCGCCCACGCCAGAGAAACCAGAGAAACGGCAGCAGGAACGCCGCGCCGACCAGCCGCGCCAACAGTCGATGGCTCCATTCCCACCAATAGATGGTCTTGAATTCATCGAGGCTCATCCCCGCATTGCGCTCGCGGTACTGCGGAATGGCCTTGTATTTGTCGAACTCGGCTTGCCAGGCAGCCGCATCGAGCGGTGGTACGACGCCGGTCACCGGCTTCCATTCCACGATCGAGAGGCCCAACTCGGTCAGCCGGGTCGCGCCGCCGACCGCCACGGTGACGAACATCAGGGCGGCAACTGCGATCAGCCACCATCGGACCGCGGGCGGATTGTCCTGCGAGACGGGAACCGGGCTCATGCATCATTGCCTGCTGCGACGGGGCGGACCATATAATCGCCGGTCAAGCCTCGCAACGAACGGAAACGTGATGCCCGTCCGCCTGCGCAAGCTCCTCGGCGGGGTCGTGCTCATCGTCCTCGTGCTGACATGGGCGCTGGTCGCCATGGCGCTGGCGCAGTTGCCGGCGATCAAGGCCAACGGAGTGATCGAGGTGATCTACTACGTGCTCGCAGGCCTCGGCTGGGTGTTGCCGGCGCTGCCGCTGGTGCGCTGGATGTCGCGGCCTGACCGGGCCTAGGGCATACTGCCCGCGACCGCCGTGCGGTTCGCGGCGAGGTGGCGCGCCAACGGGGGCGTCTCAGGTCGGAGCGCGCACCCTTGCGCACTGGGCAGGGCGAGCGTAGACGTGCCGTTCTGGCGGAGCGTAGCGCAGCCCGGTTAGCGCACCAGTCTGGGGGACTGGGGGTCCCGAGTTCAAATCTCG